>NZ_BAAGWE010000004.1:0-438235 GCF_054780515.1 Larkinella harenae
TCATTACAACTATAATCGGCGTCACCGGTCATTAGGCTTCATTACCCCACAGGAAAAGTGGGAAATAACAATAGCTCTGACTCAACCATTATTAGAAAATATGTCCAACTAATCAGGGGCTAAGACATCCTGAATCCCTCGGCGCAAAGATGAAAGAAGCATTACGGCTTAGGCGGTCGAGTTTAGCGATAATCAGCGTCGCTCCCTGCTGCTTATTGGTGTCAATGGCTGAGGCTAGTTGAACCCGTTGATTTTTCTTTCCTGGTTCAACCTCCACAAAATTTAGGTATTCACTATAGGTAGGGAAAGGCAATGAAAGGCAGTCGGTTAGCAATCAAATCAGTAGTAAACTTAAGGCGGCTTTTATAGAGAGTTGCCAGGAGAGAGAAAGTAGTGGCTCCGACACGTTGCAGGATTTAATTGCAAAAAGTGCAAGGAATTATAAGAACGGTAAGATCAAGGGGGATGGATCGTGATAGTTTTTCGTTAACGTTATCGTCAACAAAGAAAAACGCAAGTAGCTAAGTCATTAAACAACAGCCACTTGCGTTAGTGAGTTTTGCTAAAAAAGTGATCCCGTTTGGATTCGAACCAAAGACCGACTGATTAGAAATCAGTTGCTCTATCCAACTGAGCTACGGGACCTAAAAAAGAGGAATGTTCACAATTTGCCCGCAAAACTACGGAGAATAGCCCAATTCGGCAAGTTGTAAAGCGCAATTCCGTCCGCATAACCCGTAATACTGCGTTTTTATCCGTAAAAATAGGGGCCTTGAATCTGCATCGGGATTCGAAACCGCAGGTGTCGGCCCGGATTCTAGTCGACGGCAGGCGCGTCAGCCGTGGTCACGGGAATGGTCGACAGGCGTCTGAATTCGGGTACTGTCGCTGACTGCTGCTTTATTAACTTGAGTTGCGCGGTATGTATCGCCAGCAGAAAAGCCGTTATTTTGCTGGTATCCAGGTCGAAGCAATAATACAAAGTCTGATTTCCTACCCGGCGACGATGTCCCGCCGAAAGGGCCGTTGCAAAGTGGGAGAGAACCTCCTGCTCCAGGTAGCTTTCCAGCCAATCAGCAACAATTAATTCACACGTACTCCGTAGTATACCCGTATCCGACCAAAGGGTGCTGGTGATCGTAATGTTGTTCAACATACGGCGCGGACGAGCAAAAAATGATAAAACCGTTGCTGGAAAAATAGGAGAGCAAAATAAGCTATCAATTGTTTTGGGGTCATAGCGATACGGAGGGAGTAACTGGCTGGAGATCGAAATAGAGTCAAAAAATATTCTATTTCGGTTACATGTTCCCAGTTTACCGATGAATGGAACAAAATTTAATACGGTGTTAATGGCGCCCCAGCAGGGTTAATCGTTATTTAATAAAAAGCAAAATTTGACGGATAAGGTAGCAGGTTGAGTTGTCACAGCCTTTGAAAGCCCCCGGAAAGAAGTTCGATTAATACCGAAGATTGACAGGGGCACTGCTTTGTAGGGGCCGACTAAACCGGAGAAGAACTTTTTTGAAAGGTATTGGGCAATCGGGGCTGCTCTTATGAAGAACAATTTTACTTTTAATGAAACCGTTAATAGAGGTATTGAAAACAAAATCTTCTCAGCAATGCCGGAGGATACTATTCAGCCAGAAAACCATCAGGCTTTTTTTTCACGTTCTTTCTTTCGTTTGATTGTCTTTTTGATTGTTTTTATTGTTGGTGGCTGCAAAACAAATGAAGCCATCGCTCCCGATACCTCAACTTCTGATTTCATTGTCGGGTGGGGGGATAGCCTGACGCAGGGAGTGGGCGGGACGCCCTACCTGACGGCACTGGAACAATTAACGGGTTATAAAACCATCAATGCCGGGATTGCGGGCCAGACCAGCACCCAGATTGCCCAGCGCATGCTGGCGGATAAAGAAAAGCATTCCTACAATACCATTATCTGGGTGGGGCGTAATAACTACCTGGAGCCCGACAAAATAAAATCCGATATCGCTGAAATGGTGGCGGCTCTGGGGCACAAACGTTACCTGATTCTGGGTATCATTAACGGAAGTATTCCGGTGTTAAATGAGCAGGTTTTTGGGCAAGGGCACCGCGCTATTACCCAATTAAATGTGGATTTGGGCAATATCTACGGCGATCATTACATCAATATCCACGCGTATCTGCTTTCCCAATACAATCCGGGTAGCATCAAAGATATCGCTGATCATACGAACGACGTGGTACCAGCTTCGCTTCGCTCCGACGAGTTGCACCTCAACACCGCGGGTTACATGAAAGTAGCCCAACGAATTAATCAAAGCCTGAAAACGCTGACCAATCGGTAGACAGAACTAGTCGCCGGAGTTCTGTAATTTAAGGTTCCTGCACACCGTGGCAGATCGGAACCGCTGGGGCATTGGGGCCGGGCAGGTGCCAGCCACTGACGCCCAGGCCGCGGCCAATGAGCAGTAAGGCTAAAAAAAGCGTGAAGACCGGTAGGATGCGGGTAAACCGTTGCCGAATCCGCTGCGGAAATAATTCCGGAATGAGCCGGATGCCCAACAGAGCAGGTAAGGTTCCGAGGCCAAACAAAACCATGTAACCCGCCCCGGCAACGGCCGATGACTGAGCGAGTGCTCCGGTTAAAGCCACATACACAAAACCACAGGGCAGCAAGCCATTCAGAAAACCGGCGGCACTCAGATTCAGCAAAGACGGATTGCGAAGTAATTTTGTCATGGGCGCGGTCAGCCGATTGAGAAAACCGGCCGTGTGGAAAAAACCGTACTTGCGGTTTGCCAGCGCCCACAGCAACAGTAAAAGCCCGGTTCCGATGGAAACCGGCCGCTGCAAACCGGCCAGCCATAATCCCTGACCCGTTAATCCGATCAGTAAACCCAGGAGCCCATACGCACTCACCCGGCCGCTGTGATACAGCAGGATTGCCGGAATCCGTTGCTGCGGTTGGAGCCGACCAACGGGCAGGGCCATCGCCAGCGGACCACACATGCCTACGCAGTGTAAGCTGCCGACCAGTCCCGTTACCAAAGCCGTTGAGTACCAGATATCCATGGGTGAGAAATCGATGCGGTCCGAGCGGATCGCGGGTGACTTATTTGATATAGAGTGGTTTTTCCGTAAAGTAGTCCTGCCGCCCGTCGGACCAGCTGAATTGAATTTTCCAGTACCCTTTCGCCAGTTTAGCCGTTGAAATGGTCTGCCGTTCCTGCTTCGGATTTAGAGACACGAACGTATCTTGCCGACGGTCGGAGGGCCGGTATAAGCTGACTTTTCCGCTCTGGACCGAGTCGGGGAAGGCGAATGCGATCTGCTGGTGATCTGCGTCGTAGGTTAGGTCAAACGATGACCCCAGCCGGGCGGTGCGGGCGGCCCGCTCAATTTGCAATTGATACGCCATTTCGGTCTGGTAATAATCGTCGCGAACCAGATCAACCCGCTGGCGCGTCATCAGGAAAACCAGGCTACCGATAAAACCGGCGAAAACAACGAAGACCAATACAATGCTTTTACCCCAGTTCATCTTTGTTTAGAGTTATGCGTGAAGAGTTAGGATCGAAGAGTTGTTGGAAGCACAGGGCCCCATTTTTCCTTCGTAACTCGTAATTTAGTTTGGACCCAGGAAGGTGGTGCTGACTCGGTCGACAACCGTGTTTCCCGACACTATTTCAATGTCCAGTTTGGTGCTGTTTTGCCGGATCGATTTTGCCGGTAAGCGGATAAAAAAGACGCTTTTGGCTAATTCGTTCGAAGGTACGTGGGAAACCGGCTGGACCATCCGAATTTGCCCGCCCGGATGATGGATACGGAACGAAACCGGCAGATCCTGGTAGGTTTTGTTCACAATTTCAACGGTGTACAGATTGGAAATAAAACCGTCTGCTTCCCGCTGAAAGAGCTGGCCTGGCGCCCTCAAAATGGTGGTTTCGATATCAGGGCGGCTGACCAACAGGTAAACCAACACGCCGAGTAAACCAACGAGCACGGCGGTATACGCTTTCATCCGTGTCGTAAACCGGAGCGGTTTTTTCTGTTCAATGCCCTCCAGCGAATCAACCCGAATCAGTCCCCGGGGACGGTCAATTTTGTCCATCACATTGTTGCAGGCATCGATGCAGGCTGTACAGTTGATGCATTCGAGCTGCGAACCATTGCGAATGTCAATTCCCATCGGGCAGACCTGAACGCAAAGAGCACAGTCGATACAATCACCTTTGAGCGTGGGCGAAGGTGCATTTTTTACCTTTTTTCCCCGAGGTTCACCCCGAACATAATCGTACGCAACCACGAGTGATGCTTTGTCCAGCAAAACGCCCTGCAACCGCCCGTATGGGCAAATGGTCGTGCAGACAATCTCCCGGAGTTTTGCGAAGACCAGGTAAAACGTAGCCGTGAAAATTAGGATAGAAGCCAGTCCGGCCCAATGCTCCGTCACGTCGTCGGTCATGATCTGGAAGAGGGCATCTTTTCCGATGATGTACGCCAGAAACAGGTTGCTGATGGCGAACGAGATCAGGAAGAAAACCGTATGCTTAGCGGTTTTTTTGACGATTTTCTCGCCCGTCCAGGGGGCTGCATCCAACCGTTTGCGGGCGTTGTGATCACCTTCGATCCAGATTTCAATTTTGCGGAAAACCATTTCCATGAAAATGGTTTGCGGGCAGGCCCAGCCGCACCACACCCGGCCGTAAATCACGGTGAAGAGGGCGATAAAGACGATAAATGTGATCAGTCCAATGGCAACCAGGTAAAAATCCTGGGGCCAGAACGGAACGCCAAAAAAGATGAATTTTCGCTCCAGCACGTTGAATAAAAACAGCGGATGGCCATCCATAGACAGAAAAGGCCCGGCAAATAAAGCCGCCAGCAATACCCAGGCAACGGCGGTTCGCCAGCGGAGCAGCGGCCCTTGCTCGATGCGTGGGTACAACCATTTCCGGCCACCCTGCTTGTCGGCATTCGGTAACTGGGTTCGAAAAGTATCGTTCTTGATCATCGTCGATTCCATGATGGAAGAATTAGTACGCGGGGGTCACCGGTGCTATGCCGATGCCCCGCGTGGTACTTTTATTCATTCAGCGCAACGGTTTCGGGCGCCACTTTTTCACCTTGAGGCTCCTTGGCGTTGGCCGGTTTGGAGCCTTGCAGCGACAGGATGTAACTGGCAACCTGCTGAATTTGCAGCGGGTTCAACTGATTTTTCCAGGGCACCATTCCTTTGTCCGGAACCCCTTCCGTAATCGTGTGGAAAACGGCCTTGATGGTGCCACCGTGCAGCCAGTACTCGTCGGTCAGGTTGGGGCCGATTACACCCTCGGCGCTCTGGCCGTGGCAGGCCGCGCAAAACTGGCTGTATATCACTTTGCCCGCATCCAGGGCCTGGGCATCGGCCAACACTGTAACGCTGTTTTCGTTGATCGAACCCGCTACTTTGGCGATGTAGGCTTCCCGTTGTTTCTTGGCAATGGTTACTTCCTGCGTGTATTCCTGAACCATAATGTCGCCATTACCGAAAACGTGGTAAACCAGCATGTAAATAACCCCAATGGCGATGGTGCCGTAGAAGAGTGACATAAACCAGGGCGGGGTAGGGTTGTCGAGCTCTTCAATACCGTCGTACTGGTGTTCCATCACCAGGTCTTTCTCCAGTTTCAGCGGAGCCAGCCCCGTAAACCGCTGCCAGAACGTCAACTTTTCGACGGTTTTTTGGGCTATCTCCTGCGGGGCCATCGCCTGTTTGACGGTGAGGTACAGATGGATGGATACCACCAGAAACAGCAGGCCAACCATCAGGAGAATACTGAGCAGAACAGCCAGGAAAAGGTCTTCACCGGTGTCTATCGTGAACCATCGGGTGTCGGGTTCAACGGCAAGCAAGATAGTCAATAGCTTCATTGTGAATAAACTAGGCGGTTTGGTCATCCAGTGGTAGCTGGCTAATCCGTTGAATGTGTTTCTTGTCGACGATCAGCAGATAAATGCCAACCAGCACAAAGAAGATCAGAAATGTTAGGAACGAGGTAACCATGTACAGGTCCGCGCCCGGGATTTTATCGATGAATTGCTTGAACATAGCTTTCAGGAGTTAAGATGTAGGAGCGAAGAGTGATGCGTTCGTTTCTGGGTATTTTTTAATTCATCACTCTTCCTTCCTGATGCATCATTCTAATTTCTTAATGTCGGTTCCCAGCCGCTGGAGGTAGGCGATAAGGGCAACGATTTCTTTGTCGGCTTCAACCTTGATGCCTTCCTTGGCCAGTCGTTGGCTTACTTGGGCAGCCTGGTTTTGCGCATCGGCTTCCGCGTTGGCAATCTGGAGATTATCGTAGGGAACACCGACGGCTTTCAACGCTTTCAGTTTCGCCGAGCTGTTGGTCAGGTCAAGTTTCTGTTCCAGCAACCACGGATACGGCGGCATAATCGAGCCGGGCGACATTGATGTCGGGTCACGCATGTGGTGGTAGTGCCACGAGTCGGGGTACTTACCGCCCTCCCGGTGCAGGTCCGGTCCGGTGCGTTTCGAGCCCCACAGGAACGGGTGGTCGTAGACAAACTCACCGGCTTTTGAGTATTCTCCGTATCGCTCGGTTTCACTCCGGAACGGGCGTACCATCTGTGTGTGGCAGTTTACGCAGCCTTCTTTGATATACAGGTCGCGGCCTTGCACTTCGAGCGCGGTATACGGTTGGACGGTAGCAATCGTCGGAACGTTGGAATCCACCATGAACGTTGGCACCAGTTCGATGAGTGATCCCACCAGAATCATAACCAGCGAGCCAATCAGCAGCGGAACGGGTTTGCGTTCAAACCAGCGGTGCCAATAAGTGTCGTGACCGGTCGCTACGTATTCTTTTTCCAGAGCCGGCGCTTCAGCCGGTTCGTTGGCCGTCAGGGAGCCAGCCACCATTGTTTTGAACAGGTTGTATCCCATCAGAATGGCACCGACCAGATACAGGGCTCCACCAGCCGCCCGCATCATGTGCATGGGCAGAATCTGAAGTGTGGTTTCCAGGAAACTGGGGTACTTCAGGGTGCCTTCGGGCGTAAATTCTTTCCACATCATACCCTGGGTGAAACCGGAGATGTACATCGGAATGGCGTAGAACAGAATGCCCATTGTGCCAATCCAGAAGTGAATATTCAGCAGCTTTTTGGAGTACAAAGGCGTGTGGTACAGGCGCGGAATCAACCAATACAGGATGGCGAAGGTGAGGAAACCGTTCCAGCCGAGGGCACCAACGTGTACGTGCGCTACGATCCAGTCGGTAAAGTGCGCAATGGCGTTGACGTTTTTGAGCGACAACATGGGGCCTTCGAACGTAGCCATCCCGTACGAAGTCAGACCTACCACCATGAATTTGAGAATGGCATCTTCCCGTACTTTATCCCAGGCACCACGCAGGGTCAGCAAGCCGTTGATCATCCCACCCCAGGACGGTGCAATCAACATCACCGAGAAAACAACTCCCAGTGACTGCGCCCAGTCGGGCAGAGAAGTATACAGCAGGTGGTGTGGCCCCGCCCAGATGTAGATGAAAATCAGCGCCCAAAAGTGCAGAATCGACAGGCGGTACGAATACACCGGGCGGTTGGCCATCTTGGGCAGGAAGTAATACATCATGCCCAGGTACGGCGTCGTCAGGAAGAACGCTACGGCGTTGTGGCCGTACCACCACTGCACCAGTGCATCCTGTACCCCGGCATAGAGGTAGTAGCTTTTGAACAGGCTCACCGGCATCTCAAACGAGTTGATGATGTGCAGGACCGCAACCGTTACGAACGTGGCAATGTAGAACCAGATGGCAACATACAGGTGACGTTCCCGGCGTTTGATGATCGTTCCAAACATATTGATCCCGAACACGACCCAGATCAGGGTGATGGCAATGTCGATGGGCCATTCCAGTTCGGCGTATTCGTGCGAGGTCGTAATGCCCAGCGGAAGCGTCAGCACCGCCGATAAAATGATGGCCTGCCAGCCCCAGAAATGGATTTTACTCAGTGCGTCACTGAACATGCGGGCTTTACACAGCCGTTGCAGTGAGTAATAAACGCCCATGAAAATGGCGTTTCCGACAAAGGCAAAAATGACAGCATTGGTGTGCAGCGGCCGAATCCGGCCAAACGTAGTGTACTGATTGCCGAGGTTGGCGGCTGGCGCAAATAACTGCGAAGCTGCGATTACACCCACCAACATGCCAATGACGCCCCAGATGACGGTGGCGACAGCAAAGTCGCGGACAATGGCATTGTCGTACGCGAAGCGTTCGGCCACCGGAGCGGGTTTAATGGGTACCCGGCGGCCTGAATCCGGTACGGTAGGATGACCGGAGGATGCTGCTGGTTCAAGAGATACATTCATAGGGACGGTTGGTTGTTTTTCGGTAGTTCGGTTGTTTTTAGGTCATCATCCAGCAACATTCGGATGGAGGGAGTGTAGAGATCATCGTTCTGTCCGTGGCGCATCGACCAGAAAAACGCTCCCAGAAACCCCAGCGCCAGCAACAGGCTGATGCCGATCATGAAAAAGATGACTTGCATGACGGTTTTGGTAACTTTTACGGTTTCAAAATTGGCGGAATTGTAACGGAGGAGGTATGAGGTTCATCAACAGCCAAGCTGATTTGAGTCAGGTCGACTCTTTACATGAAGAAATTGGTATGTGTGGAAGAATCGTTCGTTGAAAGGTGGAAACGGGGGAGCTGGCGGAGAAACACCGTTAGATTATCAGATTTTTAGTATAACGATATGGATATATAGTAGTATTTTACCGGTTAGGTTGTGGCGTTTTTAGGATTGAAAGTGACTTTTCCGGCAACAATTCTTCCAATAGGAAAAGGTTGTTCACTTTCAATAGGAAAACAAATGACTAGGACTCTCTTGACTGCTACGTTTGCTTTTGCCGTTCATGCTGCTTTGTGGGCCCAGCAACCGAATGCCCCGATTATTGAGCGGACGGAATCGATTATCTACGAAAAACGGGTGACCGAAAAGAGCCTGGGCACAACGCCCGTTGCCGTGACGATTCCCGAACTGCCTTCTCTGACTCTCGTTGAAGTTCCGGCTGGTGGAAATGCAGCACTGGGAAACGTTCCGCAAACGAACCGATCAGTTGCCGGGCAGTCCTTCACGCTACCTGTGGCACCCTCTGTCGATCAGAGCGAAATCCGGGCGTTGCGGTTGTTGATTGAAGCGCAGGGACATAAGATTGATAGCATCCAGCACCAAATCAGCCAGCAAAAAGCAGTAGCCATGACGCCCGAAACCGCAGGACGTCCGGCCAAGCCGCTCAAGCGCGATAATGTTTCCATCGGGGTTTATGCCGGTCCAAACCTGTCAACTTATTCAACGGACGAAGATAGCCTGGATTCGAAAGCGCGGGTTGGTTACCAGCTAGGGGTGTACGTGCGCGGTGGGGGGCGTTTGTTCGGTCAGCTGGGTGTTGAATACGTGGGTGTATCTTCCAAATTGTACAGCAAAGAAGACAAAGGAACGTCCCTGAATCAGATCAGCAGCACCATTAATACCCATTATGTCCAGATTCCGTTGCAAATCGGTTTCCGCCCCGCCATGACCCGGTCCAAACGCACCGGAATCCGGATTCAGGGGGGAGCTGAGTTATCGTATCTATTGGATACCGGTAAAAACGATTTCAAGCTGACGGATGATGACTACAACAAAACCGTCGTTAATTTACTCGGTGGTGTTGGTTTCGATTTGGGGCCGGTTACGCTCGACGTCGCTTATCACCACGGTATCAAAGATGCTTACAAAGCCCAAAATGCCAAGCTGCGCATGCTGAGTGCGAGCATTGGATTTAAATTCTAACGCAACTGGCTAGCTAAGCCGTCAAAACCACTATATCCCACCGGTCATCTTCCGGAGTCGCCTGTCTGTACGACGGCGATTTCGGAAGTTTTTATTTTCCGGCAAATACAAACTGCATCTACCGTCTGGAAACCAGAAAACAACTCTGTAATTTTGCGGGTAATTCGTGGTGATATTCCTGAAAAAATACAAAAAAGGGAACAATCATTGCGGGTTCAGTGTCTTTATTGGATAAGGACTACGCTTGCACACCATGACGCGAAGACAACACTTCATTATTATTCTGATTTTGGGGACGCTGACGACAATCAGTCCGTTCTCAATTGACATGTATTTGCCGGGCTTTCCGGCGATTGCCAAAAGTCTGCATACTTCCATTGATCAGGTCCAGCTTTCATTGACGGCTTATCTGATTGGTATTTCGTTCGGGCAGTTGCTGTATGGGCCACTGCTGGATCGTTATGGCCGCAAAATGCCGTTGTATGGTGGGCTGGTGTTATACCTGCTGGCGTCGGTGGGGTGCGCTTTTACCGATTCCATTGAAACCCTGATTTTGATGCGGCTTTTGCAGGCAATCGGGGGCTGTGTTGGGCTGGTAGCGGCTCAGGCACTGGTACGTGACTTGTTTCCGGTTTCAAAAATTGCGCAGGTTTTCTCATTACTGACCCTGGTGGTGGCTATTTCGCCCATGATTGCTCCGACCGTGGGTGGGTATGCAACGGTTGCTTTGGGTTGGCATTCGATCTTCCTGATTCTGGCCGGTATCACCGCCCTGATTCTGGTGGCTATTTACTTTGTACTGCCCGATGGAAAGCAGCCAGACCCTTCGTTGTCGCTGCGTCCGTCGGCCGTTATCGGTAATTTCTGGACGGTTTTGAAGCACCCCCAATTCCTGACCTATTCGCTGGTGGGCGGGATTGCTACTTCGGCCCCCTTTGCCTACATTTCCGGTTCGCCCGACGTGTTTATGAACATCTACCGCGTCAGTGAGCAGGAATACGGCTGGATTTTTGCTTTTCTGTCAATTGCTATCATCGCGCCTTCTCAATTAAATCATATTCTGTTAAAACGTTTCCGTAGCGAACAAATCATCTTCACAACCCTGACTTTTCAGTCGGTTATTGGGGTGATGTTGGTTTGGGGAACCTGGGCGGGCTGGTATGGCCCCTACGGTTTAATCGCCATGCTGTTTCTGTTTCTGCTGGGGCAAAGCCTGACCGGACCTAACGCGTCGGCGCTTTCCTTGATGCCATTTGCCCGACACGCTGGGAGCGCTGCGGCTTTGATGGGTAGTTTCCGGATGGGTTTTGGAGCCCTGGTTTCAGCCTCCGTCAGCATTTTTCACAATCATACGGCAATTCCAATGGTAGGCATGATGACACTTTGTGTTATTAGCGGTTTGGCGTTTTTACTGCTCGGGCAGCGGATTGTCCAATACCGGACTAAAAAGACCGGCGTAGGCGAATCGATTTCGGAAGCGATGCTATAACATACGATGCTGTATACACGAAAAGCCGTTGTAGAACTGATCTGCAACGGCTTTTCGTTTTTTGCTGTGCCGCTTACTTACTTGCCTCGGTGGTGGATTGCTCCTGAATGGCACTGGGATCCATCCACATCACTTCCCACAGGTGACCGTCCAGATCCTGAAAACCGTGTCCGTACATAAACCCCTGATCCTGCTTTTCATTCGGAGCTGTTCCACCAGCGGCTACGGCTTTGCTGACCAACTCATCGACGGCTTCCCGGCTTTCGGCCGATAGGCAGAAGATGGCTTCGGCACTTTTCTTTGTGTCCGCAATCTCTTTCTTCGTGAATGATTTGAAATAATCCTCGACCAGTAGCATGAAGTAAATAGTGTCACTGACTACCATGCAGGTGGCATTCTCATCCGTAAACTGCGGGTTGAACGTGTAACCAATTTTGGTGAAGAAGTCGACAGATTTGTTCAGGTCTTTAACGGGTAGATTGATAAAAATGCTAGTGGCCATGTGTATTTGTGTTTTGAAGTTTACAGGACAAAAGTAGCGCCGGATAAGGACAGTCAGCGTGTGTAGATGCGACAAGATGCGGGTTGTTTACGACATTTTTTTTACGCCGTTTTTAGCCTTTTTTGAGTTAAAAACCGGTTTTCTGACGCTTTTTTTGAGGGTAAATGTTACCGTATTTTAAACTATGGTTTCACAAATAAGTCTATAAGGCATTCACCTACAAAAAAGGAAGCCATGAAAACGATTCAATATAACCTCACTCTGATTGCGCTGGTCGTGATTCTGACAGGACAATCGATCCAGGCTCAAATCCTGAAAAGCTGGAGTCCACAGGCAAAAGGAGCGGCCATTGGGGCCGGTTCCGGTGCAGCCGCGGGGGCCATTATTCATAAACGGAACCGCGTTGTGGGCGGGGTTGTCGGGGGCGTTGTTGGGGGCGCTGCGGGCTACGCGATTGGCAAACACATCGACAATAAACGCAAAAAAGCCGCCTGGGAAGAAGCAGGCCGTCGGGCCGCCGAACGCCCGCTGGCGTCCGGTACGGGTGCGGCTCCTTCCATCACGAAGCGAACGGGTGCGGTGGCAAAACCGGCTAAGGCGGCAACCCCCGCCGTTGCGCCCGCGTTCAGCGCGGTGACCAAGCCAGCACCGGAAGTGGAAACTCCGGAGAATCCGGCGCTCTACATCCTGAATCAGGGGTATCTGCCCAATCCCTACTACGGGGAATCCGATTCACCCTATGGGTTGACGGACTACCGGCAAAAAAGCTGGTAACGGCCTTGATTTCTTAGTCAAACCTCAAATCGCAATCATCATGAAATCCTATCTGTATATGTTGTTGCTAACGATGCTGGGTACGGCGTGTTCAACAACCGACGAAAAAGTAACTGTTCAGGAACTGAACAAGCAGTTTATCACGGCCTGGAATACGAAAGAAGCCGATAAAATCATTGGTTTTCTGGCCGACGACGTGCAGTTTGTACAGGGCGGCAGCCACTGGCAGGGAAAAGCAGAAGTGGCCAACAAATGGGTGCGCGCTACGTTACCCACCCTGGACGACCTGAAGACCTACACCGTCAGTTCGGGAACAGACAATCAGATGGCTTACGAAGCGGGTACGTTTTCGGTGGATGTATTGCCCACCAATGCGGACGAACCGCACGGAACGGGCGAGGGGAATTTTATGCTCCTCTGGAAAAAGGCATCGGATAATACCTGGAAACTCAGCTATGCCCAACTGGAAGATTTGCCAGTGCGTGTCAAACGCTAATCAATGATTGTATTGCAATATCAGAATCACCGGCACTGGTAGCCGGTGATTCTGATTTTAAGGGGGTTACGAAAGAAAAAGCAACCGGCTGATGGGGATCATCTCATTGCCTGATGCAGATCATGGAGAGTTTGTGGAGGAACCGGCATTTTTACGGGCATTGTGAAATCGACCTTCGTCGGTTTTGATCTAATCACCTTTCTTACCGTGGCCGCCAACGGCCAGCGCTGTTTTTATGCCCATTCTTATCTTTTTTCTGGCCCATTGGTACCTGTCGGTGCTGATGCAGACATTTTTCCTCCACCGTTACGCAGCCCACCAGATGTTCACGATGAGCAAGGGTTGGGAAAAAGTTTTCTACGTACTGACGTTCATTTCGCAGGGTTCTTCGTTTCTGAGCCCCCGGGCGTACGGCATCATGCACCGGCTTCATCACGCCTACGCGGATACCGAAAAAGATCCGCACTCCCCCGATTTTTCGACCGGAATCTTCGACATGATGTGGAAAACGAAAAGCTTCTACAATGATATTGTTCACAACCGCGACACGATTCCGGCAAAGTTCAAAAAGGGTGTTCCCAACTGGAAATGGATGGAGTGGTTCGGCGACCGCTGGGCGGTTCGGCTGGCTTGGGGAACAGCGTACACGCTGTTTTACATTTACTTTGCCACTTCCTGGTGGATGTTCCTGTTGCTGCCGATTCACTACTTGATGGGGCCGGTGCACGGGGCAATCATCAACTGGTATTCGCATCGCTACGGGTACACCAATTTCGAGGTAAACGATACGGCCAAAAACCTTCTGCCGTTTGACTTTCTGATGATGGGCGAGGCTTACCACAACAATCACCACAAATTTGGCGGACGGCCCAACTTTGGTGGTTTTCGCTGGCACGAGTTTGATCCGGCGTATCCGCTGATTTTATTACTCAATAAGGTGGGCGTTCTGAAGCTCCGGCTAGGCCGGGATCTGGAGTATATGTAGCAATAGCACTGTTAGGGTAGGGTTTACTCCCGTCGCCAGTAATTTCATTGGTGACGGGAGTTTTTTATTGCCTGAAAGCGTGGAGGAAGACAAGATGATGGTCATACCAAGTACGGTTTTTGCCCCGTATCAGTCAATGGGCTGCCCAAACGTGAGCAAATTGTTGTCTGGATCAAGGATGGAAAATTCCAGCTGTTTCCAGGGTTTGTGGTCCAGTTTATTGCTGACAAGATTTTTGCTTCGGGCAACTTCATACCACGCTTCGATATGGTCTGTACGGATATACACCTGTCCGTAATTCTGGGTTGGATCAAGCTCTTTAAATTCAAAAAAATGAATTTGAATCTGATCCCGTTGAACCATCAGATAGCCTTCGTAGTCTGCGCTACCAACTTCCTGAAAGTCTAACTGGTTTAGGTAAAAATTCCGCGTAACGGTTTTATTCCGCATTGGGAGTTTGGGGTTGATGTCGGTAAGCATGTCTCTCGGGTTGCGATTTTCGGTATATGGTTTTTGGGACGCCTATGCCAGCTGTGTGGGAAAAAGAGAATGCGTCAGGCAACTAACTGTAAACGGTATTGTGTAAAAAGTGTCCACAAGCGTACGGCAGTTGTCCGTTATTGGACAGAACACTTTTCGTCAAGGTACAAAAAATCCCCTTCATGCGCAGCAATGCCTTTTGTTTGATCGTGGCAAGGCATTTGTTATACATTTACACAACTAATTAGTTGCCATGAAAGGGACCTGCCTGGGTAAATTTGAAGAGGTCGTTTTGCTGGGTATCGCCATTCGAACCGGAGATGCTTACGGAGCCTCGGTGGTCAGCGAGCTTGAGCAGCAGATGGGCCGGTTGGTCAATCTTGGGGCTGTGCACGCTGCCTTGTACCGGCTCCAGGAAAAAGGGCCGGGCACGTCAGCAATGGGAGGAATGACGCAGGAGCGGGGCGGTCGTCAGAAACGGTTGTACCCGATAACGGCGGTCGGTCGACGAACGCTGGAAAAAATCCAGCAGCTGCGCCATCAGATGTGGAACGCCATTCCCCAAACGGTCTGGTCATGAGCAGAAAATCGGATACTCCTCAGCCACCCCGGTGGGCCCGGCGTCTGCTGCACATGTTTTGCGCTCCTCATCGGCTCGACGAAATAGAAGACGATCTCGACGAGCTCTTTTACCAGCGGGTCGAGTTGCAGGGTGCCAGAAAAGCGCGTTGGCGCTACGTGCAGGATGTCATAAGCCTGATGCGGCCTTTTATTATGAAACGGAAAACGAACCCATACGCTACGCCAAACTATACCGATATGTTCTTGAATTACCTGACCGTTGCTTTTCGTAACCTGCAACGCAACAAGGTGTATACCTTTATCAACGGGGCCGGTTTGGCGCTGGGCATGATGTGTGGCATTCTGATCTTCACCCTGGTCAAATACCATCTTAGTTTTGACAATTTTCATGAACATAGCGATCGTATTTACCGGGTCGTAACGGAAATGCACCGGGATAATATCGGGTATAGCTCCAGTGTGCCGGTACCACTCGGAAAAAACTTCCGAAACGATTACACATTTGGCGAAAAAGTGGCCCGGATTGTCACCGTTCGCGATCAGCTCATTACCTTGAAAACCGGTGGTGAACCCCAAAAAATTAAGGAAGAGCAGGGGGTGGCCTTTACCGAACCGGAGTTTTTTGAGATTTTCAACTATCCGCTTCAGGAGGGCAACATCCGCACGGCCCTGCAGGCCCCCAATACGGTCATCATGACCGAACGCATGGCTCGCAAGTATTTCGGTGGTGCCAACCCCGTCGGCCGGTCGTTTTTGCTGAACAACACCATCCTGCTTCAGGTTACCGGCATTCTGAAGGATTTGCCTGCCAATACTGACCGCACGGCTGAACTCTTTGTTTCCTTTCCGACCTTAAAAAAGTACGACCCCTGGCTGGCCGATGATATCATCAGTTGGGGTGGAATCCGCGATGGCGTGGAATGTTTCGTACGGCTGCGGCCTTCTGTCTCCGTTGCTCAGGTCGAAAGTGTGCTTCCGGCCTATGTCAAAAAATACCGTCCGACCAGCAAAAATGTGCACCATTATAAATTGCAGCCGCTGGCCGATGTTCACTTCAACGCCCGCTACGGCGGTGCAATGGAGAAGAAAAACTTGTGGGTGCTGTCGGTAATTGGCCTGTTTCTCCTGGTTACCGCCTGCGTCAACTTTATCAATCTGGCAACGGCTCAGGCGTTAAAACGCGCCAAGGAAGTGGGGGTTCGAAAGGTATTGGGCGGTTTGAAAAGACAGCTATTCTGGCAATTCATTTCCGAAACCGCCATCATTACCGCTTTGGGTCTGCTGGTCGCCCTAACTGTTTCCTGCCTGATTCTTCCTACGGCTAATGCTTTTTTTCAGACCCGAATGACCATCAATCCGTTGCTCGATGGACAGTTGCTGCTTTTCATGGCCGCCCTGGGTGTCTCCATAACGTTCTTCGCGGGTTCGTATCCCGGATTAATTCTGGCGGGTTTTCAGCCGGTAGTTGCTCTGAAGGGAAAATTGTCGCAGCAAAACATTGGAGGCTTCAACACGCGTCGGGCCTTGATCATCACCCAATTTGCCATTTCACAAGTGCTTATTATGGGAATGCTGGTCATTATGAGCCAAATGCGGTATGCCAAGCAGGCTGATTTAGGCTTCGACAAAGAAGCGATTGTGATGATTCCGATGGGCAGTGATTCCACCGGTGTCAAAAAGAACACGTTGAAAAATGAGTTTGCCCGGCTGAACGGCGTCGAAAGCGTGTCACGTTGCTTTACAGCTCCGGCATCAGCAGCGGAATGGGGAAATTCGATAAAGGTTGATAATGAAGAAGTAAATTTTAGAACAAGCATCAAGTCGGCCGATGAAAATTACCTTTCAACTTTTGGGTTGGAACTGGTTGCCGGTAAGAATCTTTTTCCGTCTGATTCAGTCCGCGAGTTTTTGGTCAATGAAACATTGCTTCGAAAACTCAATCTATCACCTGAGAAAGCAATTGGAAAAATGATTGCTGCCAACGGCGGTAGAATGGTGGCACCCATTGTGGGTGTCGTGAAAGATTTTCATGATGCGTCGTTTCACCAGGAAATAAGCCCCGTCGCGATCACTACATCCGTCGATAATTACTCCGCGTATGCCGTAAAACTCAATCTGGGGCGGGCCAAAGCGACCATTGCTGCCATTGAAAAAGCCTGGTTGCAACAACACCCTGACCAGTTGTTTGAATACCAGTTTGTGGATGAAAGCATTGCTCGATTTTACCAAACAGAAGACCGGATTCTGACTCTGATTCAGGCATTTTCGTACATCGCTATCTTTATCGGTTGTTTGGGCCTGTACGGGTTGGTATCGTTTATGGCCACCCAAAAAACGAAGGAAATAGGCATTCGGAAAGTGCTGGGAAGCAGCGTGTTCCAACTCCTCTGGATGTTCGGTCGAGAGTTTTTGCGTCTGATTCTGTTGGCTTTTCTCCTGGCAGCACCCATCGCCTGGTGGGCAATGAATCAGTGGCTTCAAGGCTTTCAATTTCGTATTGAGATCGGGGCGGAGATCTACATACTGGCGTTGGGCGGCACGGTCCTGATTGCGGCCATAACCGTTGCATACCAGGCCATCAAAGCGGCCTTGATGGATCCGGTCAAGAGTTTGCGCGCCGAATGATTTTCCGTAAATAAATACCACACAAAGACTCCGCGTCGCTGCGGAGTCTTTGTGTGGTATTTATTTCATCTTCAGCAAGTGGCTTCCCCGCCACCGCATTCCGAGCGTCGCGATCAGGACCATCGTGGCCGAACTGACGGGCATGAGAATCGCGGCCACGACGGGTGATAGATTGCCAGTAACCGCAAAGGTCAAGCCGATGCAGTTGTAAATCAGTGAAATGCAGAAACTAAACCGAATCAGTCGCATCGAAAACCGGCTGTAGCGCAGAAAGGCAGGCAGGTGCCGCAAGGAACTGGCTTCCAGAATACCGTCACTGGCGGGTGTAAACTGGATGGTGTCGTCGGTGACGGCAATACCCACGTCGGCCTGTTTCAGCGCACCGGCATCATTCAACCCGTCGCCCACCATCAACACTTTTCGGCCCGCTTGCTGCAACGACCGGATCACGTCCAGTTTGTGTTGCGGGTGGCAGTCAAATACCATTTGTTCCTTGTCGGGAAACCAGCGTTGCAGATCGGCGCGGGCTGCATCGTTATCGCCGGAAAGCAGATGCAGGGCGTGGGTGGGCCGTAAAGCCGACAGCATGTCGCCGATTCCTTCCCGGTACTGGTTGGGAAATTGGAAACTGCCCCGGTAAACATGGTCAATGCTGATGTGCACCGCTGAACCTTCGGCATCAGTTTCGATAGCCGCCGACGGATGAACGAACGAACGCGATCCAATTCGCACCGGCACCAACCCGTCAACCAAGCCCTTGATGCCCTGGCCGGTGATTTCTGCGAAGTTCTGAACCGGAAAAACCGTACTTTCCGCCAAATAGGCCGTCAGCTTGCGGCTCATGGGGTGGGCCGATTGCCGGACGAGTGAGGCCACTACCGCCCGTTCGGTTTCGTCGAGTGGGCGGGCAAAGTGTTCCATCACCGAGGTGGCAGCGTTGGAGGTAAGCGTACCGGTTTTGTCAAAAACGACCGTATCACAAGCGGCCATTTGTTCGATCACATCGGCATTTTTGAGGTACAGTTTCAGTTTGCCCAAAATCCGCATGCCATTTCCCAACGCGAACGGGTACGACAGCGACAGCACGCACGGACAAGCAATGATCAGAATGGCGGTGAACGCATTGACTGCTTTAGAGGTATCGTTCAGGTACCAGTAAGTGCCCACCAGAAACGCCAGCGTTAGCACACAAATCGTGAAATAGTGTCCGACGGCATCGGCGAAGGTGCGAATCCGGCTGGGCTTGTTTTTTCGAAAGGCATCGTTGTTCCAGAGTTGCGTCAGGTAGCTTTGCGACACCTCCCGCACCACTTCCAGTTCAATGGTTTCGCCCACTTGTTTGCCGCCCGCGTAGAGCAGGGAGCCGGGGGTTTTGGGTTCCGGCTCCGATTCGCCGGTCACAAAGCTGTAATCAATGGTAGCTTGTCCTTGGTAGAGAATCCCGTCCGCCGGAATCAGTTCGCCATTCCGAATCCGGATGCGGTCACCTTTTTGCAGGGAAGCCACGGGAATCGAGGTTTCGCCGTCTTTTTTCAGCAGTGTTACCGCCAGCGGAAAATAGGATTTATAGTCCCGTTCGAAGGAGAGGAAATCGTAGGTCCTTTTCTGGAACCACTTGCCGATGAGCAGAAAGAAAATCAAACCCGTTACCGAATCGAAATAGCCCGAACCGGTGTGGGTCAGTACTTCGTAAACACCCCGGAAATAAGCGGTCAGCACCCCGACCAGAATGGGCAGATCGATGTTGATCATTTTCCGGCGCAGCGCGGCCCAGACTGACTCGAAATACTCCCGGCCCGAATAAAAAACGACCGGTGTAGCCAGCGCCCAGTTGAGGTAGCCAAACAACCGCTGGAAAGCCGGATCGTCGAGACCCAGGTACTCGGGAAAACTGAACAGCATGATGTTCCCGGCGCAGAACCCCGCCACCGCCAGCTTGTACAACTGGGATTTGTACGACGGTTTTTGGCCTTCCTGCACCACATCGTTGAGGCTGATCAGCGGTTCGTACCCCAGTGATGTCAGCAATTCGGCGAGTTGCCGCAGCGACAGTTCGCCCTGCCGGAACGACACATGGACGTGTTTTTTAAGGAAGTCCACCGTCGACCGCTGGATGGCCGGATGCAGCCGGTACAAATGTTCGAGCAGGTACAAACACGAACTACAGTGAATCTTCGGAACATAAAACGTGACGTGAGACTGGGTGCCGTCCGTGAATTCGATGAGCTGGGCAATGATATCGGGATGGTCCAGAAACTCCAGCCGCGAAACGCGGGGCGACTGGCCGGGTGCGTCCGTCAGGTCGTAGTATTGACAAAGCTGATTATCGTTCAGAACCTGGTAAACGGTTTTGCAGCCGTCGCAGCAGAACGGTTTTTCGTCGAGCAGAATGGAATCGTCGCAGTCAGTACCGCAGTGGTAGCAGGTGAGACGGGTGATGGTTGTTGGGCTCATAGTGCCTGAATTTTCCGCAAATTCGTTGTTTATGAGCCCGCTTTACATGAGAACAATCAGTTCCCCGGTTGATTTTTCTTACGGTTGGTTGAGGAGAATCCGGACAACTTTGTGCAACAATTAGGATGAACGGACGACTTGCTTCACGGCCTTCGTTCCCGCTACTTTCCCGACTACCATGTCTACGCTTATTCAGAAATACAACGTGCCCGGCCCTCGCTATACCTCGTACCCAACGGTTCCGTTCTGGGATGACAGCACGTTCAGTGAAAAAAGCTGGATCGAACGGCTGCAAACTGCGTTTTCGGTTAGCAACGGGAAAAAAGGAATCAGTCTGTACATTCACCTGCCATATTGCGAGAGCCTTTGCACGTTTTGTGGCTGCAACAAACGGATTACCAAAAACCACGCCGTCGAAGAACCGTATATCGAAGCTGTTCTGGCTGAATGGAACCTATATTGTGATGCGTTGCCCGAAAAACCGCGCATTACCGAACTGCACCTCGGCGGAGGAACGCCCAGTTTTTTCCGGCCCGAAAATCTGAAACGGTTGCTGGAAGGACTGTTTGCGTCGGCGGTTCGTCCGACCGACGGTTTTGAATACGGCTGGGAAGGGCACCCGAACAACACCACCCGCGAACACCTGCAAGTCTTGTACGATTTCGGTTTCCGGCGGGTCAGCTTCGGGGTGCAGGATTATGACCCCGTGGTGCAGCGGGCCATTCACCGGATTCAACCGTTTGAGAACGTTCGGCAAGTGACCGAGTGGGCACGGGCCGTTGGCTATACCTCCATCAGTCACGATCTGGTGTTTGGCTTGCCATTTCAGCAAATCGCTTCCATCCAGAAAACCGTTGAACAGACGCTGAGGCTGCGTCCCGACCGGATTTCGTTTTATTCCTACGCCCACGTGCCCTGGATAAAAGGCAACGGTCAGCGCGGTTTTAAAGACGAAAACCTGCCGAGCGGAGATCAAAAACGGCTTTTGTACGAAACGGGCCGCGCCCTGCTGGAAGCGGGCGGATACGCCGAAATAGGCATGGACCATTTTGCCCTTCCGCACGATGCCCTGTACCAGTCCGTGAAAACCGCCACCCTGCACCGCAACTTTATGGGCTACACCACGAATCAGACAGAGGTGCTGATCGGGCTGGGCGTTTCAGCCATCAGTGATTCCTGGACGGCTTTTGCCCAGAACGAAAAAGACATTGATGCGTACATCCGGCGCGTTCAGGCCGGTGAGCTACCGCTGCTGCGCGGGCACATCCTGACTGAAAAAGACGGATTCATCCGGCAACAGATTCTGAATATTATTTGCCGTTCGCAGACGACCTGGGAAGCAGATGACTGGTCGGAAGGGGAGTGGCAGCGACTGATTCCCCAACTCGAGGATTTTCGAGTGGATGGTCTGCTCCTCTACGATGCGAACGGTTTGCAGGTTTTACCCGCCGGTCAGCCTTTTTTGCGCAACATCTGTATGGCGTTCGACCTGCGGTTGGCCCAGGTGCAGGCCCTGAAAAATCTCTTTTCCCAGACCGTTTGACGGTTTTTCTGCATTTTATCCGATTATATCCAACCATGCGACGGCCGGAGATCTCCGGCCGTTTTTGTTTATCCCAGCTATTTGCCTCTTGTAATGGTATTTCAACCGCTAAAGTACTATGCATAGCAAGGTACCTTACGTTTGTACTATCTTTGAATCAACAAAGCAACTCAAACCGAGCAGTAAACAACAAAAACGAAACACCCAAACAGCAAATACTATGAAAACCTTATTCGCTTCCGCCCTCATCGCCCTGACTTTTGCCACTACGTCGGCTACCTATGCCGACGGACATAAGGAGGTAGCTGAGGTAAAATCGAACTTTCAGGCAGCGGTTTATCCGATGATCAACAGCATGAAGATCAACGTGAACGTAAACAAAGCGAAGGACAGCAAAGTCAACGTCCGGTTGCTGAACGCAGCGGGAACTACACTGACGGTTTTGAAATTGGGGAAACAAAACGAAGCCTCGACCATCCGGTTCGATCTCAACAACCTGGAAGATGGGATCTATACCGTCGAAATTTCGGATGGGTATAAAACGGAGGTGAAAGAAGTAAAAGTGCAAACCAACGCTCCCGAAGTAGCGAGCTACCGCGCCATTCGTCTAGACTAACTCTGGCAAACCTTCATAATTTGATAACCCATCGACAACGGAATTCGCGGTATTTTTGAGTCTCTTTTGTCTTCTCAGGTTCATTGGGTAATCAAACAGACTGCGGGATTCCGAAGGACACTGTTTTAGCGATTTAGATTGCAAGTACAAAGCCCGGCAATAGACCGGGCTTTGTTTGTAAGCAGCAGCGGCAACGGTTTTCACAATGGTTTACTGGCGGGAACATCCGTCAAGGCCTGCACAAAAGCAAGTAACGCGGCTTTTTCCTTAGGGCTTAAATTCAGCTTGTCGGTGGGCAACGTCTGGTTGTCGAGTTCAATGCCCAAACCGGCCCCACCACCATCTTCGTAAAAATCAATCACTTCTTCCAGGGTTCGGAAGGCCCCATTGTGCATGTACGGTGCGGTTTTGGCGCTGTTACGGATACTGGGCGTTTTGAAAGCATGTTTTAGCGAAGGCAGCTTCGTAAGGGCATAGCGACCCAGGTCCGGGTCAAGCTGGCGGGTGTTGGGCTGGGTCGGAACGCCGAGCACTTCGGATTCGGTTTTCGTAAAACCGGGCGGGATCGTGCCGTTAAAGAGGGGCATAAAATGGCAGATGCCGCATTTGGCTTTGCCCATGAATAAATTAAAACCGGCTATTTCTTCCAGGCTCATGGCGTTTTTTTCACCCCGCATGTAGCGGTCGAAGCGCGCGTTTAGCCGAACCAGGGAGCGTTCGTAAGCGGAGAGGGCGTTCTGGATTTCGACGGGCCGAATAGCTCCGGTTGACTGCGGGAAGGCTTTTCGGAATTGTTGCACATAGTTTGGGTTGCGTTGCAATTTGCGGGCGGCCTCTTCGAGGGAGCCCCGCATTTCATCCACGTTATGCACCACATCAAGCGATTGGTTTTCCAGCGATTGGGAGCGCATGTCGTAAAACTGGCTGTTTTGCAGGGCCGCGTTGATGATGCTGGGCGTGTTGCGGAGCACTCGTTTGTTCCCGGCCAACGTAGCATTTTGGGCCAAACCATCGGTAAAAGCTTTATCGGGTTGGTGGCAACTGGCGCACGAACGGCCATTGCCGGATGATAGGATGGGGTCGGAAAACAGTTGCTCGCCCAGCAGAACCTTGGCCGGATTGGAGCGCATGTCGGCGTTGGGCGCCCAGAAATCCGGGTTAAAAGCCGTGGTATCGAACAGCGTAGCGGCATCAGCGCGCAACGCCCGCACTTCCGAAAACGGCTGAATACCTTCCGACCGTTGGTACGCCAGCAGTTCGGTGGAAATCGGATTGGCGAAGTTGAGAATGAAGTGCGCCCGGTCGAATGCGTTGAAATCGGTGTGGTCGATCAGGTAACTTTCGGCCTCACGGAAACGATTTTGGAGGCTTGCAGACGCATCGGTTTGGGGGTAAAGCGACAAATAGGCCCGCAAACTGGCCAGCGATGCTGCGGCTTCGGGCATGGCCGTTTGGCACAAAGGCGTATCAAAACCGGCAATTCCCAGCGAAATGATCCGGAAAACCTGAAGCCGCAGCGCGTCGAAAACGTGCGCGTCGGTTAGTTCCGTGGCATTCCAGACGGTTCGGATGCGGGCGAGCTGATTGCGCAGATTCTGAATATGGCGGACCAGTTCAGGCGTGTCGATGGGTTCGTCGGAAAATACCTGTTCTTCGATCACCTGAAAACCGGCGGGCTCAAAGGCTTTTGTTTCTTCCACTTCCACTTCATCCAGCGGAGTTCCGTTGATCAGACGGCTGGTTCCGGGCAGGTAATATTCCGTGAAATGTTCCAGTTTTTTAAACCGTTGACGACACGTAACAAATACCCGGCGGAGACTGTCAGGTGATGCTGCGGATTGGGCTAACGGCAAAAACCGTCCCACGATTTCCTGTTCCAGCGAATCCAGATCCCGCATAAACTGCTGGTGGACCCGCTGGGTAGGTGGTTGGCTGACGTGCGTTGTTTTTTCGATCCAGCCGAACAGCAGCAGGCTGATCAGAATCATTCCGGCGAACAAACCGATTGTTTTTTTCATGGATGTCTTCAGGAAAATAAAAACCACACCCCGCCCATCATTAGACGGGCGGGGTGTGGCAACGTGGCAAGGTTAGTTAGGCAGTCCTTTCAGGATGACGACCTGACCACCTTCCTTGTTGGTGCTCAAACCGCTTCCGTCCGGATTCAGGTAGGCATCGCTCTGCCAGGTGTGCGGGTGCAGGTTCAGCAGGAACGTGTTCGGAACGCCGGTCAATTTCGAAACATCGTACATCGCGCCGTACTCCCACGAGCTGAGTTGCTGGTTGTTGCTCGGGTTATACTTGCTGTTGAACGCCGGCTCGTTCCGGCGGTGATTCATTTCGATCATCGGTTTCAGCTCCTTCGAAGCCATCGAATACTGCCATACCCGACCGTCGTGTTTGTTGTCCAGGTAATACGAATCACCGTCTTCCTGTATGTACACGTAGTTTTCGGTGACGCACAGGTTATCGGGGTTGACAATGTTATTGCCCGGATCGACGCTGCCGTCGGCGATAATTTCCAGCGTACCTTTCAACGGGTTGTTTTCGTTTAGGTTCACTTTGTACACCCGGCCCCACATGGTTTTGCCGGTCACCGGCGTTTTTTTATCGGCCTGGCTCACGCCCGTTGCGGTAAAGTAAAACTCCCGGCCCCGGTCACCACCGCCCCCTTTGCGGTAATCGATGTCTTCAACACGGGCAAACTGAACGGCTTTTTTCTCTACCGACTGAGCGGCAATCTGAGCACCGGTCGAAGAGCCCGGATTGTCGACTTCCACGAATTCAATGTCGTATACCTGGCCTTTTACCATATCGGTTTCCACCGTGTTCTGATTGACGCGACGCAGGAAATACAGTTTTCCGTTTTTCAGATCGCCCACGGTGTTCGACACATACGCCAGCACCTGACCGTTGGAGTCGTCTTCGCCAATGATGATAACGGTTTTGCCGGGAAACGCTTCTTTGGGCAACGGCACGGCATTTTCCATGCTGGCTTTACCCAGGGCGGGCAGCACCCGGTTTTTGTTTTTCTTATCGGGAGTGCCCAGCGGATCAATGGCGTGAACCATCGACTCGGCACCACTCTCTCCGGCAGTCAGAAACAACGGACCGAAACCGTGCTCTTCGGGCGTTGCCATCGTGGCCGAACACAACCGCCACTGACCTCCTTCGTAATCGACGATGTATTCACCCTTGACCGGTTTGAAGGTTTTGTCGAGGTACACCCGCGAGATGGACTGGTGGATTTCGTGGTTGTTGATCAACACAAAACCGTCGCCGTTGGGATCTTTCAACAATCCGGCTCCGTCGGGTTGCGCACCAAAAACAAAGTTGGGTGATTGCTCCAGTTTGTCGTCGCTGCTGATGAGGGTGTGAACTTTCAGGCTTTCAAAACCCGGCAATGTTTTGACAAGCGACGGATTAACCGAGTAATCTTTCAGTTGAACCGCCGAATTCACCGGAGGCTGGTGATCCTGCAAGGTGCAGCTGAACACCGTTGCAGCCAGGGCAGCGGTCAAAAGGGGGGGAGAGATTTTCATGGGTAAAAGCTAAAATCGTGAGTGAATTCCACTGCAAAGAAGCTCTCCGTAGATTAGTCCAGTTTTACCCGAATGTGATGGATAAAAGAAATAGATGAAAGTCGAATTAACAAAAAGGAAATCGTCGGTTTTGTGGTGTTAGTCGGTCACGATCAGGGGTTGCGAAAAGTCCATGCCGTCGGCCGTCAGGGTGTATGTTCCGGGCATCAATCGGGTTTCGATGGGGGTGCGCAAGTCAAAAATGAGTTGATTCGGAGCGGTACTTTGGCAGGAGTTCAGACAGGCCGCATCGGCACTGATTCTGATTTTCTCACCCGTCGATACGTTGGTAAAGACCAGCATCGAAAACCTGGGGTTAGTGTATAGGTTTTCGACGGGCAAGCGCATTTCCAGTCGTTTGGTCTGGCGGGAAAACGTAGACGGGCTGTTGCTGCTGACGGCTTTCAACGTACCACTGGGAATCACGCGCAGCTTGTAGGTGGCTGTCGTTGTCTGGTCACCAACTTTTAGGGTAATTTCCGTCGGTTGGTTGCTGAACGGGTTACAGCTGCAGAATGGGGTGAGATCCAGCGTATGATCCGCCAGCAAACCGTCCACCACGCGGGCTTCGTCTGTTAGTTTGAAAACGGGTTGGAGACCACCCGACAAGACCGCTGGCAGTTGAACCGTAATCCGGGCATTGGCCGCATCAAACCGCACATTCTGATCAGGAATACCGACAAACGACACCGATCGGATCGCTGGCCGACCGTTGGATTCGTCGCCCGGTGGGTGGCAGGCTTGCAGGAGAAGACTAAACCCGAGAATCAGAAAGGGAATGACGGTTTTCATGGAAAGGTGGTGGTTCCAAACTTGGCAGGTCTATCAGACTAAAAAACGCTGTAATTATCAAGGCTAATATAGCATAAAATTGATATAGTCTGGGAGGGAAACAAAAAAAGCCCGGATAGAATCCATCCGGGCGAGCTACTTTATCCAGGTATAAATGAAGCGTCAGGCCTTGGCCGTTTTCTTCTTTTTATCAGCCTTTTGTTTTTCTTTTTCTTCTTTTTTCGTGATTTTAATCAATTTTGCCGCTAATTTTTCAGCGGACTGCTGAACCGCTTTGTTTACTTTTTTGGACTGTTCGTCTACCTGAGCGAGTACTGATTCAACCGAACTGAAAATGTCAGCGGCCAGTGCCTTTTTTTGGGCTTTCATGCTAGAAATAATATTAGTTTGAATGTAATGTTACGCCCGGTAAGGGCGCAAAACGGCAGTTTTCGCGGGCTTATTTTTCGGAAACCGTCGCTTGTTCCACGACCCGGAAGCGGGTGTTGCCGGTGAATACCCGCCCGTACGAATCTTTCGCCCGAACGTCGACGGTGTGGTCGCCAACGGGTAAATTGCCGCTCAGCCGGGCTCGCCACAAATGCGTGGAGATAACGGGTGCGGAAGGTTTGGTGCCACTCAGCGGCTGCTCCGCCGAATCGTACCGATACCGGACGCCGAGCATGGCCGGGTCGGCTTCGTCAACCCGAACCATCGGTTTCCAGGCTCCCTGCCCGATCCGGTATTCGAGCGAATCGTGTTTGCTGCCCTGAAAGAAATTGACGTACAAATCGTTTTTGCCGACCTGCCCCTTTGTGATGGCTTTGGGCGCATACAATCCCATCTTGTACGTATCGGGTTGTCCGGCAATCCGGTAATCGAATGAATATTGGTTGCCGTTGAAGGTCAGGAACAGATAACCCTTGGGGGTTCCATCGCGCATGGTCGAAACCGGTACGCCCTGCGCGTTGTTTTCGCCGGAATACCAGTCGCCGGACGTGGTTCCGACGTTGTATTCGTGGTGGGGTTTGGTCCGTTCGAAACCATCTTCCTGACCGTAGAAAAAGTGCTGCTGAATGTGCGTATGGGCCGATAGCGAAAGCGTGTGTGGAAACTCTTTCAGGAGTTGGAACAGCTTTTGCCGATCGTTTCTGCGGAACGGTTCTCCGTCGTTTTCGCTGGCCAGCGGAATGTGATGACACAGCACCACCAGGTTGTCTTTGGAAACGTGTTTCAGGTCATTCTCGATAAACGCCAGCTGATCGGGCCGCAAACCGCCCTGGTAGCCGTTGCCGTCGCGCGGGTCGGGATACAGAATGTCGTCCAGGACGATAAAATGGACTTTCCCGTGCGTAAAGGCATAGTTGTTGGGGCCGTACATCGCTTCAAAACTTTCGTCCGACAGGCTATCAGCTTTTGCGTCGTGGTTCATGTCGTGGTTGCCCATCACCTGAAACCAGGGCAGATCAAGCTTTTTGATCACGGTATTGTAAGCGCCGAACAGGGTCGGGTTATCGCCAACCAGATCGCCGAGGCTCATGCCGAATCGGAACGAGCCCGTTTTGCCCTGCAACTCCGAAACCAGACCCCGGTCAAAGTACCCAATCTGATCGGTGTTGTATGCTTGCGGATCACCAAAAACCAAAATCTGGTATTGATCGGGTTCATCCTGTTTTGTCAGGGCAAAATCGACGGATTTGGGGAGCGGGCCGGTGGGAGACACACCCGTAAACTTCGACGGGGGTGAGCCCTGTGGTTTGTGGCGGTAAAAAAACTGCGGCAAGTTCTGCGCATTGACCGGCAGTTTGTAGCCCGATGGTTTGATGACGAACAGCATATTGTCGTTGCCAACGGGCAGCTGATACCGGCCGTTCGGATCGGTCAACACCACCTCACGACCGTTGGAAACGGGCACGCGCGCCAGACCGGCTTCGTGGCGGTCTTTCTTGCCGTTCTGGTTCCGGTCTTCAAAAACAAACCCCTGGGCCGTCGATTGTGCCTGAGCCAGTACGGAACCGGTCAGCAAGGCAGCGGTCAGAACGCCTTGGAGGGACGAGAAGAAATGCATACGTAATAAGGTAAATGATACAGATGCGACGAAACCGCAAAGAAAACCGTCAGGCATTAAGTCAATTCGACGGGTTTGTTACCAAATTATGAAAAGTAAGTAAAAAATTAGCGCTCGGCAGTGGTCAGGGCTTTCAGGCGCTGCCGGGGGCGTTGGGGTGTTTGCGAATTGGAATTGACGGCGCGGTTCAGGGCCGCCAGAAACAGAAAATACCCCTGCGCATGCCAGGTCCGAAACCGTTCGCCCGCAGCGGCATCGTAATGAGGAAGAAACGTAAGCAGACGATCCAGTTCGAAGGTATTGGCGGCAACGCCCGCACCCGCCCGTTGTCCGTCCAGCGCGTTGCAGGCCTGCTCGAAATGGTTTGGCTGCGGAATCATCAGCACGGGTTTGTTCAGGTAAAGCGCTTCACAAACGGATTCAAAACCAGCCGTGGTCACGACGGCCCGGCACCCCTGCATGGCATCCAGAAACCGCTGGCCATCGATGGCGTGGTAGGTCAGGGTGGTATCGATTCGTTCTTCAGTGGCCTGGGCGCCCGCGTGAAAGCACTGCATTGGAAGGGTCGGGTGGTTTTGGTGCGCTTTCGTCAGTTGGGCAACAAGACCGGGATTGGTGGTGTAGGCCAGCAGAAAGTCACCCGTTGTAGGAGTACGTTCGGTGGCTTCCCGGCGCAGGAGGGGTGGCACGATCCGTAACCGGTTGTCGGGCGCTTCCGCTTGCTTATCAAACGATAGCGCCAGCATTTCCCGTGCGCCCCAGGCCGTCAGTCGGGTGGTCATTTTGAAAAGCCAACGATCCATAAGCTGACCCGCCGGAAACGGAAAGTGAGGGTGAAAAGCGAGGTATTGATGGGCGATGCAGATCATGGGCACCGCAGGCTGGTAAAAACCGTAGGTCAATCCGCCCAATAATTCGTAAAAATTGACAACCAGATCGGGTTTGAGCGCATCAATGGTTCTCCGAATCTGACGGATGCTTTGCCGGTAGGTACGAAAATTCAGGAGGGCTTTCCAGGCGGTTCGAAGTGGCCGAAGGGCGTGCGTTTGAGTGTGGTACACCAGCCCGGGACTCAGTAAGGGCGTGATGGGCGCGGAGAAGTGTTCGCTGAAAAAAGCCGGAACCGGACGGTTCTGGGTAACGCCCACCAACGCGCCCACCACCTCATGTCCGGCGGTTTCGACCAGTTGGGTGAACGAAAGTGCCTGCGTCAGGTGGCCGCGTCCTTCTCCCTGTACCAACAACAGAATGCGCATGAACAAATGAGTTTACGAATTGGAAAGACGAAGCTAGTTTTTGAAGGTTACCTGAATTTTACGCCCGGATTATGAATTCGTTTGAACGGAGCTATTTGCTGGCACTTTTCTTAATGGTTTCTTAACGGCCTGCTTTTCAGGATATCGGCCTGAACCCGCTACCTTTCCGGCTGGTCTTTTTTGATTCATCCTTGCAATCGTCAACGTTTTCTTTTTCCCGTCAGGATTTTGGGTCGGATTTTGTCTGGGGAGCGGCTATCGCGGCTTATCAGACGGAAGGGGCGCACCAGACCGACGGGCGTGGAGCTTCCATCTGGGACACCTTCACCCACAGCCCGCGCTGGGGATGGCTTCGGGATCACGGCGATATCGCCTGTGAGTTTTATCACCGCTACGAAGCCGATCTGGTCTTACTGAAAGCGATGGGATTCCGGGCTTTCCGCTTTTCGCTGTCCTGGTCGCGTATTCTGCCCGAAGGCATTGGGCGGGTCAATGAGCAGGGGCTGGCTTTTTATGACCGGCTGATCGACACTTGTTTGCGGTTGGGTATCGAACCCTGGGTAACGCTGTACCACTGGGATTTGCCGCAGGTGCTCGAAAACCGGGGTGGCTGGACCAACCGGGCCGTTATTCGCTGGTTTTCGGAGTACGTCAATTGCTGCACCCAAGCCTTTGGGCATAAGGTGAAAAACTGGATGGTGCTGAACGAACCGCTGGTTTTTACGGCGGCTGGTTACTTTGCGGGTGTTCACGCGCCGGGTCGTCGGGGCCCCTGGAACTTCCTGCCTGCCGTCCATCATGCTGTGATTTGTCAGGGCGAAGGGGCCCGGATTGTACGCCGGAATGTACCCGGTGCCCGAATCGGGACCACGCTTTTCTGCGCACCTGTTGAACCGTACACCACGTCTCCGCGGGATGTGCAGGCTGCGGCCCGGATCGATGCACTGGGCAACCGGCTTTTCATCGAACCCAGCCTTGGACTGGGCTATCCGGTGCGGGAAGCGCCCCTGCTGCGGCAAATCCTGACGAAGTACGGCCAACTGGGCGATTTGCAGCGGGCCACGTTCGACTTTGATTTCATCGGGCTACAAAACTACTTCCGGTTGGTGGTTCGGCACGATTGGTTTACGCCGTACGTCTGGGCGCGGGAAATAAAACCTCGGCAGCGGCAGGTTTCCACCATTACGGCGATGGATTGGGAAGTTTATCCAGAAGGGATTTGTCAGGTGATTCGGCAGTTTTCGCAGTACGAAAAAGTCAATGATATTATCATTACGGAAAACGGCGCGGCTTTTCCGGATCAACTGCACAACGGCCAGGTCGACGATCCGCAGCGGGTGGCGTTTTATCAAAACTATCTTCAGCAGGTATTGCGCGCCCGACAGGAGGGATTTAACGTTAAGGGGTATTTTGCGTGGTCGTTGCTGGATAATTTTGAATGGGCCGAAGGGTATCGGCCCCGGTTCGGATTGATTTATGTCGATTATCCAACGCAGCAACGCATCATCAAACAATCAGGAAACTGGTTCCGGGACTTTCTGACGCGTTGAGCCGAATACAACAGGACGCTGGAAAATATTTTATTTTAAGACCTTAATTGTCAGTCTGCTCTGGGTAGCTTCGAAAAATAATTCGGCAAAAGTGATGATTCCGGCACCGGAACGGACTCTATTAGTAAGAAAAACACTTGTTTTTCGTCATAGGTTGGTTGAGCACAAACTCCGGCAGTTGCTGGAGTTTTGTGTTTGAGTGGGGAGCTGCCTGGATAAAACCTTTGTAATGAATAACGCCCGGGATCGTCTATGCAGCTGAACCTACTCGCGTCATTCCCATGAAAGTCACCTTTTTCTTCCTAGCGTTCGCTCTCCTGGCCATTCTGATCAGCGGAAGCGGATTGGCCCAGTCCCGCAGTGAATACCGGGTTGATGGCCACATTCACGGTTTGCCGAACGAAACCAAGGTATATTTGATCGATGGCGGCCAACGAAAAGTCATTGATTCGGCGGTGGTTCGGCAGGAACGGTTTTTGCTGAACGGCACGGTGGCAGAACCGGTTTTTACGTATTTGTATGCCGGAAAGGGAGCCGTGAGTTTGAAGCTGGCGGATATTTTGCTGGATAACCGGACGATTCGCGTCGAAGGAGCAAAACCTGTGTACGATAGCGTGGCCGTGAGTGGATCCGACATCGACCGGCTCTGGAAAGAATGGCATAAAGAAGACCAGCAAATCGGTTACCAACGCTACCGCATCAAGCGCGTGTACGAATCGCTGATGACACAAAGGGATACGGCGAACGCGGACGCCCTGAAAAAAGTCATGGATGAAATGACCGCCCGCCGGATCAGTTTATTGAAAACGTACGTCCGGCGGCACAGCACCTCTGCCGTGGGGGCGGTTCTGCCGACGCTTTGCACCCTGGGCGATTACCTGACCCGCGCCGATTACCTGGAAATGTACCGGGCTTTGGCATCAGTTTGGCAAAACTCGCAGTTTGGACGGGAAATTTTGAAAGAGGCTGAGCGGAGAAACATTCAGCCTTAGGAATATGGAACCAATCCGTTGGTTGACCAATTGCCAGACGGTTTTAAATTTGACATGATGGCTTTTTTGTATGAGCCTATTTTGCTTTTTTTACCCAAAAAATGGTAGAATAACTTTACTTACATGCGAAAAGTCTATTGTATTTTTCTGGGGCTCCTGCTAAGCCCGTTTATCACCAGCAAGGGCTTGGCTCAACAAACAGACAACGCGGCTTATTGGATCAGTCCCGGTTTGGGCTGGGCTTCGTTCCCAAGTGGCATGATCGCTTTGGGCTACGAACCGGCATCCAATAACAAGGTGATTATTAGTCGTTTCTCCGTCAGTGGCGAAATGATGCAGAATGTAGAACCCGGAATAAAAGTGAAGGAACTTGGATTACTGTATGGCGTTAAGGCGGGACATTTTCGTTTTGCCGCGGGCCTGAGTGCGGTTTGGGGCAACAACAGAGGCCAATACATCAGTACTGATCCGGACCCCCTTATTGGAACAGGACGACGTTACGATTATTTAGGGTATACTACCGTCGGTTTACCCGGTGAAATTCGCTACCTAACGGCCCTCAAAAACGTCGGAGTTGGAATAACGGCATTCGGCAATCTAAACACGAAGCGGTCAATTGCCGGCTTGAATGTGTCGTTTTACGTCGGGAAATTACGCAGATGATTACGTTTTAGCGGGGTAAAGCCGGATGGGGGACAATAAGTTTGGTTACCCAAAAACTACCATCAGCGTGATGACAACAAACGTGAGTACCACCAGCCAGTCGGGGCGGACGGGTTGGGGATTTTTCTGCGACGGTTTTCCGTACTGATTGTAGTAGTTGGCAAAGCGGGCCGGGCGGGTTTGAAGCTGACGTTGAAAGAGCAGTAGTGAAGTCATGATCCATTGGGTGTTTCGTGACACAAAACTGCACGCCAGTTCTTAAGCCGGACTGAATATCGGCTTAGAATTTACTTAGAACGCTAAAATTCGTAGCCGACTTTCTCCTGAAGGACCGGGCCGTTTTCGGGTTTGAAGGAGATGTTGACCACGGCTTTTTTATCGGTTTTCAGGTAGTGGTCAAGGTCTTTTAACTGCTGATAAGGAATCCGGGCAGAGGTAAAACCCAGCATCTTTTTTTGCTGCGAACCCTGGCCGAATGTGGTGTTGCGGAAATTGGCCTCGGTGAGCGCACTGTCAATTTCGGCCATTGTGAAAAGCGTGTCCTGTCTGGCAATTCCCTGAATCTGCACTAATAACAAGCCGTTGGCGGTGGTGGGTTTATCATTTTCGTCGACCAGCGCAAAGGAAACAATCATGCCTTTGTCATTGTCGTTTCGAACTTCGACCTGTTTCAGGAGTTTAGGAGCGTTTTCGTTTTTACAACCTGCCAGCAACAGCAACAGGGCCAGACGGATCATTTTCATGGGAAAAACAGCTAAGGGGATGGTTTTACTTACTAACCATCTGGCGAAGAAACGGTTTTACGATGCGGTTTCCGGCGGCCTAAAAAGCCGAAAAAAGGCTTTAAAAGACTCATAAACCGAAAACCGTATCGTAAAGTAGGGTCTTATTTGGGCCACTTGGCCAGTGCGTCAACGGTTTTTTGGGAACCCGATTTGGCTTTTTCCGGAATCAGTAGCACCGTTAAGGCCGATTTAGAATTGGCGGGCACCTGAACCTCAAAGCCCACCCGAACGCTACCGGGGTTGGCGGCATCGTAGTCGTTTGGTGGATCGGTCGACCACGTTTTCAGAACGGCATTGGCTGGCTCCCGGACTTCCAAGGTCAGTTTCTGGCCATCCTTGCTCAACTCCGCTTTGTTGCCGAGCAGTTTTACATCGGCCGGCGTCAGCATCGTCCAGCGAACGGTGGCTTCTTTCGAAGATGTTTCTAGTTCATCCCGCACCACTACGTAGGCTTTGTCGACCAACGCCAGTCCCCGAACGGCTTTTTGCAGCGATTCGGAGTATAGCTCCGTCAGGTCCGTTACGGCGTTCATGAATGCCGGTTTTGTCGAAACCGACGACAGTGGGGCCTTGCCCGTCACGCGCTGCAAGGCATTATCGACCGTCAGTGTGTTATGAACAAAGTTGTTGTACCGAAACACCTGCCAGCGCTGGGAGTTCTGGCTGCGGTTCCACAAATCTACTTTTTTCGACTCCAGGGATTCGTAATTCTGCATTCCGAAATCCATAGCCCAGCGAACGCCGTCGGCATCCATCACGAAGGAACCAACGTCCATGTGCGCGTGGCTGGCCGATGGCGTACCGGCCTTCATCGCCAGGTAAATGGCGTTCGGGTCGGTCCAGGATGTGCGCATCATCGCAACGGGGGTCGTTCCCCGGCCCGACCAGAAGATAGATTGGGGCGGTTTCATCTCGGCAGTTCGAACGCCCGCACTCCAGAGCAGGGCGGCTGGCAACAGCCGGTCGCTGACTAACTTCTTCGGGTCGTCGTTCATCAAGTGTTCCCGTTCAACCCACAGCAGCGATGGCTCTTTCAGGCGGCCGGAGAACCAGAACATGGCCGGTTGCAAACCGGTGCCCCCGCCCGCATCAGAGTAGTTGAAGGAGTTGCCGGTGGGGCCGGTCATGTTTTCCTGGTAGCCCGCCGTTTTCATGAAACCGGGTTTGGCCGCCAGTCCATAGTCACTGCCAAACGCTTTTTCGAGGGCGTTGATGAGCATGATGTTGAAACTCGTGCCGTAATCCCAGTAACTGTATCCTTCGGGATAGGCACCGTCGGGGCTGTATTCGGTCATTGACACGACTACGGTATTAACCGCCCGATTGACAATTGATTTCGCCAGCTCCGGCTGATCCTCAAAAATGGCCAGTGCGCCAAATACCATCCCCGCATTACAAACCTGATTCCAGTTATTGGTTGCTTTCAGCCAGCTGTTGTACTTCGCGTCAAGTGAAGGTTCAATCCCTTTTTTCAGGATCGCTTCTTTTATTTTATTCCGTGAAGCTTCGGGTAAACCACCGTATAACCAGTCATACCCAATGGACATGGCCATCGTCATTTCGCCCACATCCAGGAAGTGGGAGGGATTCCAGTCGCTGAAAGCCGCAATGGCGAGCAGTTCTTTTTCGGCCCGGCGCAGGTAGTTTTCCTGCTGGGTCATGCGCCAGGCGTAGGAGAGATAAAAGAGTCGGCGCAGGGCTTCCCGAGACTTGCCCAGCAACCGCCGGCCGATCTGAATTCGTTCAATGGGTGGCACGTCCAGCAGCGCGTCACATTCTGCCAGGATAATTCCGTGTAATCTTTCCCAGCTTTTGTCGGCGGCCAATGTTCGTTTGATGGCATTTTCTTCGTCTTTCAGGAGCAGAAGGCGTGGGTGGTCCGGCAGCGAGGCTTTGGCGCCGATATGATCAACCTGCGCTATAGCGGGGCTGTAGATCAACGCCAGTAAAATGATGATTTTCAGAGCGGTTTTCATGGTTCGTGTCGGGAGTAGGATTCTGATTACTAGTGTCTAAACCCAATGAGGCAGAACGTCTACCCATCTCAATGGTAAACTTGGGGGAAAAAGTTACCTTTTTCTGCGTTGGTAGTTTTTTAAAGTTTCGTACTTTACGAGTCTAGAGAATCATAATAAAACCTAAAAACCGGTGTCTACCGTCCGAAACCTACACATCAATGGATCTTTTTAATATCAACCGCCGACAGTTTCTGCAAGGGGCCACCGCATCGCTGGCGCTCTCGGCTTTCGGGGCGCAAGGAATGGATATACTTAACCAGGGCAAAACCTGGCGCGTTGCCCTGATCGGCACGGGATGGTACGGCAAAAGCGATTTGTTTCGCTTAATTCAAGTGGCTCCGGTTGAAGTGGTTGCCCTTTGTGATGTTGACAAAAATATGCTGGATGCGGCTGCCAAGCTAGTGAGTCAGCGGCAGAAGTCCGGTAAAACGCCCAAGCTTTATGGTGATTACCGGAAATTGCTGGCGGAGAATAAGCTGGACATTGTTTTGATTGGAACGCCTGACCACTGGCACGCGCTCCAGACCATTGATGCGGTCAAAGCGGGGGCGCACGTCTATGTGCAAAAACCGATCAGCGTCGATGTGATGGAAGGCGAAGCCATGGTGGCGGCTGCCCGGAAATACAACAAGGTAGTGCAGGTGGGAACGCAACGCAAAAGCACTCCGCACCTGATCGAAGCGAAGAAAAATATTGTCGACGCCGGTTTGCTGGGTAAAGTGTCGCACGTTGAAATGTGCTGTTACATCCACATGCGCGCCAACGGCAATCCGCCGACCGAACCTGTTCCGGCTTTTCTGGATTACGAAATGTGGACCGGCCCCGCTCCGCTTCGTCCGTACGATGGCTTGCCCCATATTCGCTGGTGGCGCACCTTTAAGGAGTACGGCAACGGCATCATGGGCGATATGTGCATTCACATGTTTGATACCGTTCGCTGGATGCTCAAACTGGGCTGGCCGACGCGCATTAGCTCCGAAGGCGGTATTTACGTGCAAAAAGAAGGTAAATCCAATATTTCAGACACACAGTCGGCGGTTTTTGAATACCCCGAACTGAATTGCGTGTGGCAGCACCGGACCTGGGGAACCCCGAATAATCCGGACTATCCGTGGTCGTTTACGCTCTATGGCGATAAAGGAACGCTGTGGGCCAGCACCATGCAGTACGACTTTATTCCACAGGCTAAAGGTGGGCAGAAAATTCACAAGGATGTGGTGTACGAAAAAGAAAAGTATCCGGAAGACAATTCCGAAGAACGCATTGAATTGAATGCGGCACCGGCTACTCGTCTTCATATGCTTGATTTTCTGGCCGCCATTGAGAAAAACAGCCGCCCGGTGGCCGACATCGAAGAAGGCCACATTTCAACGGCAAGCTGCATTCTGGCTAATATGTCGATGGAATTGAAACGTCCGATGGTGTACGATCCGAAAAAGCGTGAAGTCGTTGGCGACAAGGAAGCCACCGCGAAGCTGGCGCGCGAATACCGGAAACCCTGGATTCACCCTGATCCCAAGAAAGTATAGATGGATCGGCGAACCTTTGTGCGCATCGGAACAGTTTCGGTGTGCAGTCTATCCGTGTTGCCAATGGCAACGCGGGCTCGTTCCTTTGCCGCTGCTCCCGAAAAGAAACCCGAGTGGTTGCTGGCTACAATTAAAAGCAATGATGAGCAAATCGGAACCGTTCGGGAGCGTCGGGTCAACGAATCCGGTGCTGCGGCTTCTGGTGGGGTAAAAGATGGCGAGGACATTCCGAATCCGCAGTCGACAGCCGACTTTGTCCGGCGGTGTTGCTGCGCGATTTCCTGTCCGGAATCGTCATTTTACCGTTCGAAAGAACTACTCGGTGAAACGGGTCAGGCAATTCAGTATTTGCTAAAAATCCAGCATTCGGACGGCACCATTGATCTGCCCGCGACGAATTTTCATTCCACGCCCGATACCGGTTTTATTGTCAAACGGCTGACTACCGCGTACAGTTTGTTGAGTCGTTCAGGAACTCCGGGGGCCGAACCGGTTTTGGCGAACCTGAAAACGTTTTTGCTGCGCGCGGGCGATGCACTGGTGGTGGGCGGCATTCATACACCCAATCACCGCTGGGTGGTGTCGGCGGCTTTGACCAAGCTGAACACACTCTGGCCCGACAAACGGTATGTAAACCGCATCGAGCAGTGGTTGGGCGAACACATCGATATGGATGTAGATGGGCAGTACAACGAACGCAGCACGCTGATTTATTCACCCCTGACGGATCGCTTGCTGATCACGATTGCCAAAGGACTCAAAAAGCCTGAGTTGCTGGAGTTTGTGCGGAGAAACCTGGCCATGACGCTTTACTACATTCACCCGAACGGTGAAGTGGTGTCGGAAGCCTCGGGGCGGCAGGATAAAGCCGGCGTAGGAACGCTGGAAGGGTATTACTACGCGGCCCGTTATATGGCCTTGGCGGACAACAACGGCGAACTCGCTGCGCTATGTCGCCAGATTGAAAAAACCGTGCTGGACAAGGGCGTCTATTTTCTGGATTATTTTCTGGATGATCCCGCGTTCTGGCGCGAACTGCCGCCCAGCAAACCGTTGCCGACCAGTTATGTGAAATCGTTCCCGCATTCGGGATTGGTCCGCATTCGGCGCGGCAACTGGGACAGTACTATTCTGAAAGCCAACCCGGTTTGGATGACCTTTTCGAAGGGGGAAGCCGTGTTGCAGGGCGTTCGGGTAGCAGCTTCTTTTTTTGGAAAAGGCCAGTTTCAAACGGAAAAAATTGAGCAGCAGGGCAACAGTTGGGTGCTAACCCAGTCGCTGAAGGGACCGTATTACCAGCCCGTTGCCAAAAGCGATATTGACCCGGAAGGAGATTGGGAGAAGATGCCCCACGCGAAGCGGAAACAAACGGAAATTCAACGGTACGAAGCCAAAGTGACAATCCGGGAAGTCGATGGTGGGATGGAAGCCCAGATCCAAATTACCGGCACCGACAATGTTCCGGTTTCGCTGGAGTTGATTTTCCGGCCGGGGGGTAAGCTCGCGGGCGTTGCCAAGCACCCAACGCGCGCCAACGCGCACCTGTTAAGTGGTGATTCGGGTTCGTATACGTTTGGAAAAGATACGATTACGTTTGGGCCGGGAAAAGCCCTGCACAAAGGCGTGGTGTTGCGGGGAGCGTTGCCGCCGATGGATGCACCCACGGTTTACCTGACCGGTTTTACGCCGTTTCAGCACACCATTCGCTTTTCCTGACAATTTTGATAAACTCCCTCCCTCCGGTACTCAGCTCCGGAGGGAGGCTATGCTATTCATGACGGCTTTATACTAAGCCCTTGTCTCTGGATTGCATCCGGGGTTATTCAGAGTCAACCCCTGACGGGGTTGGATCTTAGCTCTGGATTTATGGCAGTTCTTCCAGCATCAGGTCTTTGTAATAAACCAGTGCTTTGCCTCCACCGTGGATTTGCAGACCGATCAGGCCGGTTTGTGGAATCGACTGGTCGGGCTCGGTATAGTCGATGGTTTGTTTGCCATTGAGGTACAACCGGATGCGCCGGTTTTCGGCCCGAATCTCGTAATCATTCCAGTCATTGCGCTTCAGAATTTTTGCAATCAGCGCCGAATCGGGTTTGATCAGGGTTTTGTTTCGTCGCGACTCGTCGTAGAGGCTGGCCCAGTATCCGTCGCCCAGATCGGCCTGATAGCCAGTCATTTCGTGGGCTGGGTCTGTGAGCCGTTTGCTCCGAAACTGGACGCCCGTATTAATAAAACCATCCGCTCCCAGCAATTTGAACTTAACGCGCAGGACGAAGTTGGCGTATTCGCGGGTAGTGCACAGAAAATCATTTTTGGGTACGGTTTCGGTGAGTGACCCGCCCACGAGCGCGCCGTTTTCGATGCGCCAGGTTTTCAGGGTATCGCCTTCCCATCCCCGAAAGGTCTTGCCGTCGAAAATCCGGACGGTTTTTTGCGGAGCAGGAACCATAAAAGCCATTAGCATCAATCCGCTCAGGAGCGTACCTAAGAGCAATAGTTTCATCATCGTATTTCGGTTTAGGAAGTTGGCATCCAGCCAAGAGAATACACCAGACGGTGTGCTTTTTCAAAGGTAATTAAATACGTGTCGGAATGGTGAGGTTTAATCGGGAGAATTGCCTGGAATGAAATCACTCAATGGGGACACAGGTTTTCGCCCATTTCTTTTACCGAAGGGGTGGATGAGGCAACACCATCGACGGGTACATCCGCTTTAGCGATCCAGGCGATGGCGTTCAGGACGAGTTTGCGCATGTTGTCATCGGCCCAGACTTCGTGAAAATGCCCACCCGTGATCCCGAATCCGCGTCCTCCGTCAGGCCGTTCACGACACCAGGCCATGTGCTGGGGTTGGCCGATTTTAGATCGCACCACCGGGTTGCCTTCGTGCGGGCCATCTTTTCGGTTCATGGTGTATTCGGGCGGAACGGTCGTTAAAATCGGTGTGACTCCTTCCATGTTGTTGCGAAAGCGCATGTGAAAATACCATTCATCCTTGAGCGTGAACGGTTTTACGCCCCGGGTAATCGTGTGGTTGGGGAGGGATTTGTAGTCGGCGGTCCAGACGGGGTTGACCGACCAGAACGTTTCAAAATAGCCGCCGATCCAGTCCAGAAAATAGTTGCCTGCCACGCCTTTGGGTACTTCCACCGCATAATGAATGCAGGCCAGTCCCACGCCCTTTTTCATGAGGTTGCTGACGGCTTTCAGGTGGTTATTGATCATGTGACCCTCACCGCCGTCGCCGTAGATTACCACGGCGTCGACGTTCTCAAAAGCTTTTGAGCTGGTTGGCCATCCGTCGGCGTAAACCTCCGTTTCGATCCCGGAGACATTTTCCTTGAGTCGTTTGGCCAGCAACTGGCAGCCCGCTTTGTGCTCATGTTGACCGGCGCCGTGGCTACAGGCACCCGCAATAAATACCACTTTTTTAGCGGTCGTGTGGGTGATTGGGGTGGGGAAGGAAGCCGTTAAGGAAAGAGGGGGCGGAGCAAAACAGGAAAACAAGCTCAGTAGACCAATTACACCAAAAACGGACAGAGAAAACAAGGTTCGCATCGTATTTCTTTTTGGAGTTGTCAGTAAAAGAAGGATGCTATTAGTAACTACTGATGCCTGCTTTTGATTGAAATAAATAGACTGACGGAAGAGACATTTGGTAAAAACCAATTAAAAACATTATTTGGCTTTGGTCTGGTGTTTGTGCGGTAAAGGGTGGGTAACTAATTATTTTACTGGAATTTATTAACTGTTTTTAATTTGTTAAATTGCGGTGTTTGTCGCTGTCCTTTTGGGTAAAAATTGAGTTGCTATAGGAAGACAATCAACCACGTATACGCTACTAACCGCTTGTATCGAATGAAAAAATCTGTTCTGGTAGTTGAAGACCAATCATCGCAACGCAAATTAATTGTTGATGCTTTGCAACGGGCCGGTTATCTCATTTATCAGGCGGCAGATGTGCGTGAAGCAATCAGTCAGATTCATTCGCAACGGCCGGACGTCATTGTGGCTGATATGCACTTACCCAATGGCGAAGGGGGTGATGTTATCCGGGAAGCCCGTAAGCTGGCGGGCCCTCCTATTGCCATTATAGCGGTTTCCGTTGATTTGGCCATTTTAAACCAGAATATCATGACAATGCATCCGGCCGATGCTTACCTGTCTAAGCCCTTTCATCCCCGGGAGTTGTTAAAGATTGTGGAGGAGTTGGCGGGGGTGTCGCTTTGAGCCGGATGAAGCCCATGCGGAGCAACTGTTTACCGACTTCACCCGTCACAACCCAATAGTTCGTTTTATCGTTGGTTACAATCCATAGGTTGCTTTCTTCAAAATAATTCAGCTGTATCCAAGCCAGTGCCTTTGTCGGATTATCGAATACGATGAGTGGCGTGTTGATGGAAGTGGGTAGCGCCTGCAATACTGCAAGCCATGTATCTTCATTCATAGGTAGTAAAACCAAAAAGGAATAATAAGGGCGAAAGAATAAAAGTCTCTTTTCTTAAAAAAATCCTATCGACGCCAAGCTTAATAAAACAGCCACGAAACCAATGGCCAGAGCCATTCCCAGACGACGCATTTTACGGGGGGTATTTTGGACCTTTTTAAACGCAGAGTATGCATAGTAACCAGCTACTAAGCCATACATGAAAATAGAAAAGCCGATAAAATGGATGGCTTGCATGCTTAAAGCTGTCGATAACGTGAGTAATGAGAAACTGGAAAATATATTCTTAAATTCAACAAAATATATGCCACTACTAACCTGTGAGGCCTATTTTTATTCCTTATTATAACGATTAGTAGAAAGAATAAGACGGATTTGGTGAGCTGTTGAGGAATTAGCAATGTTTTGCTCAATGCGCGCGAGCCAGGGTGAAGTGGTACAAAATTTGTGCGAACACGGGTAGGATTTTAAGTTTCGAACTGGCTTTTCAACGGGAATGAATGGCCTGGGAGCAGGGCTCATTCTCCCCGAAAACCGATGTTTACTGTTTTGCGGAAGCCCGCAGATTCAGCATTTTTCAACTTCTTTCTATAGTGGAAATAGCGACAAACAATCGTTCTAATTCTCGAAATAATTTAAGTTTTTAGAAGCGCCGACAATGAGTCTCGCTCAACAGAAGCAGTTGTGAGGGCGCACTGATTGGTTTAAGTGTGGTGTTGATGCGGAGCGGGTTTTGCTGTTCCGGCGTGGCTGAGCCAATGCCGCTTGCAGTCTGGCTGAATAGGAATATCTGGTCGAACAGGTTGGTCTGGGAACTTGTATTTGCACGTCGGAAAGTCTTCATTTTACCGTAAAAGGGAGTGGGCGGATTCCAATCCTTTATTTTTTCATTGTTCATTAGGCATTTAACCCCTAACTTGCCGCCCAACGTTACTAATTCGTAGAGAAAGTTGATTATTGAAACACGCGCCTATGCCCGCGCCGGGCTGTTAGGCAATCCTTCCGATGGCTTTTTTGGCAAAACGATCTCGATTTCCGTCCGCAACTTTGGAGCATCCGTATCGTTGTATGAGTCGCCAGAGCTGAACATTGAACCCCAGCCGCAGGATACGAATTCTTTCCGGAGTATTTACCACCTACGCGATGCCGTAGCCTCGTTGGGGTATCACGGTGGAGTGCCGTTGATCAAAGCGGCCCTCAAGCGGTTTTGTGAATACTGCGATCAGCAGGGAATCCGGCTGCCCAACAAAAACTTCACCATTCGTTACAGCACCTCCATTCCACGGCAGGTCGGGCTTTCTGGCTCCAGCGCAATCATCGTTGCTACGTTTCGGGCCTTGATGAAATTCTATCAGGTCGAGATCCCGCTGCCTCAATTGCCGACACTGGTGCTGAAAACCGAGTCGGAAGAACTGGGCATAACAGCGGGCTTACAGGACCGGGTGATTCAGTGCTACGAAGGGTGTGTTTATATGAATTTCGACCGGGAACAGATCGAACGCTGCGGACACGGTTTTTACGAGCCAATCGAACCCCGGTTGCTGCCCAAACTATACATCGCCTACAAAACCTCGTTAGGAAAACAGTCGGGGCGCATTCATAACGATGTGCGATCGCGCTGGGACAAAGGTGAGGAACTGGTAGTTAAGACGTTGCAGGATATTGCCGACGTAGCTCGTCGGGGCCGGGAAGCGATCCTGAACAATGATGCCAATCAGTTGCACGAACTGGTCAACGAAAACTTCGACCTGCGCACCCGGATTTACAACATCAGCGAAAGCAATCTGGAGATGGTTTCGGAAGCCCGGCGTATCGGCGCATCGGCCTCTTTTGCCGGTTCGGGCGGAGCCATTGTGGGTATTTACAAAGACGATGATATGCTCAACCGCCTGTTTGTTACCATGAAACAGCTCAACGCCCGGGTTATCAAACCGTACGTAGTTTAATTTCGAAAGAAAGGAAGAGCGAAAGAGCAAATTGCTCCGCCAGTTTTCAGTCTTCATTGCATCTTTTCGCTCTTTCATCCATTCACTCATTGATATGATTAAGAAAGCCGTTATTCCCGCTGCCGGACTGGGAACCCGTTTTTTACCGGCCACCAAGGCGCAACCCAAAGAAATGCTGCCCATCATCGACACCCCAACCATTCAGTATGTGGTTCAGGAAGCTGTTGATTCGGGAATTGAAGATATTCTGATCATTACCGGAAAGGGCAAGCGTTCCATTGAGGACCACTTTGATCGGAACTATGAACTCGAAACCCGGCTGGAAGAGAAAGAAGACGAGGCCCTGCTGCTGGAAATGCGCCGGTTGTCGGATATGGCCGATATTCATTTCGTTCGGCAACGGGAGCTGAACGGGTTGGGCGACGCGATTTACTACGCTCGTCACCACGTGGGAAACGAGCCTTTTGCGGTTTTGCTGGGCGATACGATCATGGATTCGGTGATTCCGGTCACGCAGCAGTTGATTGACACCTACGATCAGTACCGCGGAACGGTTATCGCCGTAGAAGAGGTACCCGCGGATAAAGTAAACCGCTACGGTATTGTAGGTGGGTCAATGCTGAGCGACAGCATCATGGAACTGAGCACCCTCATTGAGAAACCCGCCATTGATGCCGCTCCGTCAAATCTGGCCATTGCCGGACGGTATATCCTGACGCCTGATATTTTTGCCGCCATCGAGCAGACGTCGAAGGGGAAAAACAACGAAATCCAGTTGACGGACGCCATGCTGCTGCTGCTCAAACGCGAAAACATCTATTCGCACCGGATTGAGGGTAAACGGCACGACATTGGCAACAAAATGGACTTCCTGAAAACGACAGTTGAATTTGCGTTGAAGCGGAAAGAGTTTTCAGGACCTTTTCTGAAGTTCCTGAAAGAAATCGTAGCAGCTCACTCCTGAGCGTTTTTTGAACCGTTTGCTATAAACTTACAGGCCGTGTTTTTGCGATTTGCAGGCAAGAACACGGTTTTTTTATGGTTTGTTAAAAACAATGGCTAGTTCTTTCTCTAGTTCTGCTCCGTGCAGCCCTTTGCGAATCACGTACCCTTCTTTGTCGATGAGCCAGTTGATGGGCACGGAACCGTTTCCGTATTGCGTTCCCACCACATTGCGCGACCCGACCCGGTCGGAAAGCTGGGGCCACGGCAGACTCGCTTTCTGAAGTGCTTCTTGCCAGGCGCTGGGATCTTCATCAACCGAAATGCTGATAATCTGGAGGCCTTTGTCCTTGTATTGCTGGTACAGCGACTTGAGCCGATTGTGTTCCTGCTGACAATATTCGCACCAGCTGGCCCAGAAATCAAGCAGGACCACGTTGCCTTTATACGAAAGTAAGCTGACAGGTTTGGTCAGTTGATCGGCCAGGATCAGGTTGGGCATATGCTGGCGGGGTTCAGGTGCCCGATCAAAGACGTGCTCGCGGATTTGTCTGCCAACCGAGTGCTGCTGAAGCGTGTAATCCAGTTTGTTCCAGAGATCTTTTGCCTTTTCTTTGGGTAGATTGGGCAAAAGGGCATTCAACTCAAAAAGACTAACCGGAGAGCTGGCGTAGGATTCGATGAAGGTTGCCCGGACGTCAACCATATCCAGGGTTACGGATTCGTGCTGCTGCGCGTACACTACCGCTTTTTGTTTTTCTCCCTTTTGAATTGCCTTTACTCGCAACTGCTCAAGCTGGTCCCGTCTTTTCACGAAAGGTTCAAGCATTTTATCCAGCAATAGCTGCTGGCGCAACGCCGTAGAACCCACAATTGATACATGCTGCGGTGAATTGGCGTCACCGAGAATACTAACGGGCGCGTTATCCAGCAGAAAAGGGTTGAATCCATTGCCCCAGCGGACAAAAACCGCGTAATACCCCGCTTCGCCGATGATGCCCTGAAACGAAAAGTGACCGTCGGCGGAGCGGCAGGAATCCAGCGTAGCGGCTTTGGCGTCATACAAAGCCGCCTTGGCCTGCTCACGGGTGGCCAGGTAAATGGTGCGGCCTTTTAGATTGCTTAAATGCCCCGTAATTGAGTACCGGGTGGGGGCTTCCTGCCCAAATGCCTTACCGACAAGGAGCAGGATAAAAAGAAGTGTAAACCGACCCATCTCTATCTCATTTAGAATCCAAAAGAAAGGTAGAAGATGTTTTTTAAAAATGCAACGATATCTATAGTTTGACAGGAGGTCGGCTGCTATCGCATCAACCCATAGAATACCATGATGGAAATAAAAGTCGGATGAATGAAAAAAATAAAGCTAGCTTCTCTCATTGTGAAACTAGCTTTGTATGGCAAAATGGCGCTTTTAGTGATGTTTCATGCCCCCTTTTTTGCAGCAGGAGGGTAGTTTGGCGTAGCCCTTCTCATCGGCGGTTACCTCGTCGGCGTCGTAGCCGGTTTTGGAAATAGTCGCTTTGATTTTGCTGATGTCAGTTTTTTTAGGGTTGTACTTGACCGTCACCACTTTGTCTTTCAAATCCAGATTGGATTCCTTGATTCCTTTCTCAAAGGCCAGATTTCGCTCGATGCGTTCTTTACACATGGAACAGATGGCCGACGTTTTAATTTTTACTTCTTTTTCCTTGTCGTCGCTGGCCCGGGTTGTGAAGCCAACGGCCAATAAAACAAACGTCAGCATTCCAATTAAGTGCTTTTTCATAGCTATGGAGAGTTTGGGTAAAAGAGTCTCGGTTTTAATGGTGATTCATACGGTTTCCCGGCATCAATATCGGCATTAACGATGGCGTGATTCGCAAGTAAATCTGCCCTGATAACGGTGTTTTACCATAAATCGGTTCCAGTGATTTTGCGGGGAGATGACCCGTTAGCTGTGCGCCCAGCACCAGATCCGTCCGGGCTAGTTGCAAAAGTCGGCGGTTCATTCCCAACGTCAGGCTATTGATAGTAACCAGTTTCGTTCCGAAAGGCTGCGAAGCAAAATAATCTTCAAGTCCTAATTCATCAACGGATTTGGTGATGTTTTCGTACCGACCGTACAGGGCCGTCCGACCCAATTGCAAACTGCTTTCGGCCAGGTACGCGTTTTCGTGCAACCCATCGTGCGAATTCATTCCCCAGACCAGCGCCGAGGAAACATAGTGGTCGGGCCGCCCCAACGGTTTGCTATGCAAAAGTGATGCCGTTGTGCGGGTGACGTTGTGATCGGGGTCAACCGCTTCCGGACTTTTGATAAAACCCTGCGAAAACTGGAGCGCCAGCGACGGCGACGGATTGACCGACAAACGGTACGAATAACTGTCGAACCGGGGACGATCAAAGCCGTAGCGGTTTTCATTCGGTTCGCGGCCCGTGAAACTGGACACCTCCAGCTTCGCAATCTTGTAGCGAAAACCCGCCGTAGCAACGCCGTACGTAATGTGCGTTGCATCGGTCCAGTGATGGCCCAAAGGCGAATCCGGGTTGTTGAAGGACGAAATCCGGTGCATGAAAGCGGGTGGTCCCAAAGCCGGTTCGCCGGGATAGCCCACGTAGCCAAACACATCGGCGTTGGGCGAGAGCGCATAGGAGTACCCGGCCGACAGTTCCGAAAACAAATCGTGCTGGTGCTGGCGATCGACAAGCCGCTGGCCTTTGTAGGTTTCGCCCGATTGAAACAACAGTGGATAACCGCCGTTGCCAACGGTGAACGGATCGAGTGAAAGCATGGCTTTGATGGCCAGCAACCCGCGTCGACCCACTGGACGTTGTGCCATCCCCATCACGTAATTGGGCGCATCGAAAGCCGAAGCACGGCCCCGCTTGCCGGGGTTGTTGACGTTCTGGTTGGTGTGGCGTAGAAACACGCTATAGTGCAGCATCGTCATCCAGGGGCGACCGGTTGGTCCCGTTTTGTGGGACATGTACATGTACATCGGTGTTTGGTCGGGATGCCAGGCGGTGCCGGATGCATTCCGGTTCATCGGCAGATTCCGGGAATACAAGTGCGACATCATCGACATACTCTGCTGCATTTCCATCATGTTGTGCATGGCGTGCCCCATAGCGGCATGGTCCATGCTGTCCTGCCGCATCATCTTCCGGGCCGGTGGCATTTTGGCTTTCCGGCTGGTGTCGGCCGGAAAGTCGTTTGCCAGGGCCAGGCCCGTAATGCTGCACAAGAAAACGAGTACAAAGAACGGTTTTATGGTTGCATTGATCATAGTCGTACGTTAATTCAGGCGTATTCCTTACGCCGTGGCCGACAATCGCCGGCAATCGTCAGCGCAACGGCGGCAGGTTTCGGCGCAGGCCCGGCAATGGTCGTGATCGTGCCGGCCGCATTCGTCGGCACAGGCGTCACAGACATCGGCGCAAAGCACCATAAACTGCATCATAAAGGCCGAATCGCGGGCCGTCAGGCTGCCGCACATTTTACAAAAATCAGCGCAATCGCGGCAGAGCCGGATGCAATCGCGCATCATCATAATGTGATCTTCTTTCAAACAGGCCGTTGCGCAGTATTCGCAGGCGGCTGCACAATCAAAACAAATCTGGATGTGCTCCTGATGGTGTTGCAAAGTTTCCATGCCGTACTAAGTTTTTTGTTAAACAATTGATTACAAGCGAACTTCCGTTACGGTAGGATTGGCAAAGGTACAGCGGACAGACCCAGAAAAAGTACAGAACTCTGGTCGTCCTGTGCATCATTTTGAGTTGCCTATTTTGTCAATTTCAGTGCGGTAGGCCAGCCCGTTCCGTTTGTAATCGCTCGGTGTCAGGCCCACAATCTGCTTGAACTGATTCGACAAATGCTGGGTACTGCTGTAACCCAGCCGCCAGGCAATTTCACTTAAGGTTAACTCGCCGTATCGCAAATATTCCTTCACTTTCTCGATTTTCTGAGCAATGAGGTATTTTTCAATCGTCATTCCCTCGAGGGCCGAAAACAGGTGGCTCAAATATGAATAATCGTAGCCCACCTTCTGGGTCAGAAAATCCGACAGGTTCTGGTGCTCCGGGCGCTCCCGTCGGTCGTGATGAACTTCGTTCACAATGAGCGTTTTAATCTGTTCGACGACAACGGCCTTACGGTCTTCCAGCAATTCAAAATCATTTTCGGCGAGCAGCTGTTTAATTTGATCGAGTGAAACTGTCGCGGGCAACTCCCGAATCTCCACTTCGCCCAGTTCGACCTGCAGGACGTCCATTCCCAGCTCTTCCAGAATTTCGCGAACAACGCGTTTGCACCGCCCGCAGACCATATGTTTGATGTATAGTTTCATGAGAAATAGTGTCTAGAACCCTGATTACGCAGATTAAACCGGTCGGCGCGACCCGCGCTTAACATGAACTGTGTTAAAAGTCAAGCCATCGAACGTAAAATTGGTTGATAATTCGGATCATAGTCTTCGTTGAATTTAACCACCGCATACGCTTGGCGAAGCAGTTTGTTGACGACTGCCATTAACGCCACATTAGTCACCTTGCCCGCAGCTTTTAGCCGCTGATAACATTCCTGACACGGTTTATTGTAGCGGATGGCTGACAAGCTGGCCATATACAATTGGCCCCTTAAATGAGCATCTCCAGAACGGTTAATTCCCTTAGTGATCCCTACTTTCCCCGACTGATAAATAACCGGAGCTACACCGATAAACTTAGCCAAGGCCTTCGCAGAAATAAAGTCTTTAAAGCCATTGGTTGTCTCAATTAAGGCAGTGGCGACGGCGTCAGAAATGCCTTTTATGGACCGTAACCGCTTGTACTGATCGGCGAAATCAGCTTGACATACCTGGTTTATTTCGGCCTTTAATTGTGCAATGGCCGCCTGAAAATGAGCAATCATCTGCTGCAAACTAAACTGAACGGTAGCATCTTTTAGGGGTAATGGCTGGAATGATTCGAATAGGTTAAGCAGCGCTACCCGCTGTTTTTGATATTGCCGGAGCAACGTACGTTTCTGTCTGAGAAGCATCAGACTCTCGTTACTCATCTGATAAACAGGAGGTTGGATTGCCCTCCCATACTCAGACAATAAAATAGCATCACACGGATCGGTCTTAGTGATCGATAAATGCATTTTGGCGAAGTGATGGCTCTGCTTCGGGTTGATTACCGATATCGTCACCTTGGCTTTGGTGAGCATATAAGTCAACAGAACAGAATACGAACCGGTGGCTTCTAGCACACAATGGGCCTGCTCGGGAAGTTGATTTAATAGCGAATGAATACCGTCGGGCGAATTGACATAAGTACTTACTTTCCAGCCCGCCGTTGATTTCGGCATAGCCACTGACAAACTATTTTTAGACACGTCAATACCAATGTAAGTTGTCATAGAAATAGGGAGTTGCAAAGGGGAAAAGAAGAGATAACAGGTAATTGATGCCATGAATTTTAGACCCTAGCATAGCATACGCGGTTTTTTACCAATTGAACTGTCCAGGCTTAAAAATTCACCAGCGGGAGTCAAAACATGTTAAACAGGTTTGGCTAATAAGATTTCGGACTTGCCTCCGCTGGTGGCTCAAATCACAGCTGAATAACTGTCTTTTTTGAGTATTTTTCAATTCAGTTCAAACGTACTATAAGATTTCATTTATATCCTCTTAATACTACGCGTAATCCGAGGTTAAGACTTGGTTCAGATTTTAAGTTTATACCGGAATCCGGCGTAAATCATTCGACCCGTAATGGGACCCCAAACACGGCCTGCTGCGTCGAAATCCCGCCCGAACGGATCATTCGCACCAACAATGGGGTTCGCCTGCCGAAAGTTGCCGAGGTTTTCGCCACCCAGGTAGACCTCCCACAGCCGAAAGGATTTGCTGACTTGCGCGTTGATGTTGTAAAAACCGGGTGCATTTTCAATCGGCATGTTCTGGTAGCCGGTATGTTCGTAGCCTTCGCGCAGGTACGGAATGCGTTTCGGGCCGTTCCATTGCACCGTGACATCGAATTTCCACTTGTCGTAGGGCAGGGCATATCCGGCGTTGAATAACACGCGGTCGCGGCTCACCATCATGCGGGGCAGCAACCGATTTTCCCCGAAGCTCATGCCCATCGACTGCCGAACGTCAAAAAGCCGGTACGCCAGCTTTACCTCCAGGCGTTTGATCGGCTGGTAGTTGAACTCGGCCTGGAAACTGTTGGAAAACGAACGGCCTCTAGCACCACCCACTGACCGGCTGGATAGGTAGTAAAAATGCAGCTCGCGCGGGTGTTCCAGATCAACAATCAGCTGGTTTTGAAAATTCGTGCGGTAATAGTCCAGAATCAGCGAAGCTTTCTGACCAAACAAATTGAATTCCTGGGTCAGGCTGGTGCCGTAGTTCCACGAAATTTCGGCCTGTGGTTTGCTGTCAAAATAAACCGCTCGCGAGCTGACCAGGTATCCGTAATTCTCGGCGAGCGCGTTCGGTGTTCGAAAGCCCCGTCCGGCAGAAGCCCGAAGAATCAGGTTGTCCGTCAGGTCGTATTTGGCGTGGAAACGGGGCGTAAACTGCGTGCCGAACAGGTTGTGAAAGTCGAGTCGGGCTCCGGCTACCAGTGTTAGTTTCTCCAGGTATTTGTAGGTGTATTCGCCAAAGATGCCGGGAACCGATTCGGTGCGCGTCATGACCGTATCCCGGTATTTCTCCCGGTAATTGTCGAGCAAGTAACTCAAACCGGCTTTGAAGGAGTGATTGGTGTTGTCGATGATGGACTGGTAAATCAGATTACCGTACAGGGTTTGCTGGCGACCATCATACGGAATAAAACCGAACGTCGAGTTTTGTTCGTGGTTGACAGCATTCAGAATGAACCCCAGCCCCCGGTACGGTTTTTCCGGATACAACAAAGCCGTTTTGGAAAACGCTTCCAGCCGTTTGGTAGTGTTGGTAAACTGGTAGGTTGGGCCGGCGCTACGGTTTTCGTTGGCCTGGCCACCCGTACGGTCTTCGTGCAGTGCTTTGACCCCAAACTGCGTCATAAACCGTTCGGTTCCGTACTTGGCCCGAACAATACCGTTATACTGCGTGTAAAGCGGTAGATCCAGAAAATTGTCGCCATTCTGATCGATCCGGTTTTGCAGCGTGCTGGCATGACCCAGAAAGCCAACGCTCCATTTTTCGGAGAGTGGGCGCGACAGATTAAGGTTGCCTTCAACCCGGCCGAAGCTGTTGACGTAAGCATTGGCCAAGATGCGCTCCTGGGCGTCGGGCTTCTGCAACTCCACATTCATCGCGCCCGACATGCCTTCGTACCCATTCACGACCGAACCAGCGCCTTTGCCAATGTCGATGGAAGAAATCCAGGTGCCGGGAATATAATTCAGACCGAAAGTTGAAGCCAGGCCGCGAATGGTCGGAATGTTTTCGACGTTGGTTTGAACATAGTTTCCGCTTAGTCCGAGCATTTGAATTTGCTTGGCACCGGTGACGGCATCGCTGTAGGAAACATTGACCGACGCGTTGGTTTCGAACGATTCGGAAAGGTTGCAGCAGGCCGCTTTTGCTAGCGTCCGCGTGGTCAGAATTTCGTTTTGAATCGGTGATATTCGGTCAATCTGCGAGGAAGCACCCTGTACGGTGACTTCCTGCAGGGTGTTTTGACTCGCCAAAATGACCTGGAGCGGAACGGTATCCGAAACCGAAACCGTATCGGGTTGAAAGCCCACAAAACTGAACACCAGTTGATGGGTGGTTTCCGAACGGGCAATTTCGAAACTTCCCTCGGCGTTGGAGGTTGTTGACAGGGTGGTGCCGGCCCAGTAGATGTTGACGCCGACCAACGGCGTTGTTTGGGTATTAACACGCTCGAAAACCGTACCCGTGACGGTTTGGGCGTACGTTGAAATACAGTTGAAAATCAACAGCAACGGTGCTGTTAATCCATAGCGTATGATGGAAGATAGATGCATAGAAGGTCGAATTGTGGTGAAACCTGGAACAGTCCATGCGGAAAAGACGCAGTGGACTTCAACTCAGCACAAGCGATCGTCTATAGCAAAAAACGTTGGACAAACGAGAGCAGACTGCGCCCGTAGGGAAGAGGAGGGGAATCACCCGCGATTTTTACCAGATCCGTATCATCCGGAATGAGGTCGTCGATCAGCCACTGGAACAGCGCGGCCAAACCAGCCCCCGCTACGTCGGCGATGACCTTGATGAATTTGGCAACCAGTTGGGTAATGGACGACGAAAAGTCAACGTTTTCGTACCGTTGTTCTTCCTTACAGCAGTCCGTTCGTTTGACAACCGGGCCGATCGAGGTTTGGTTGGATACGGAAAATTTCTTGCTGTGGACCGGGCAGTCGGAATTGGTAGAGCGACTGATCGCCATTGACACTTTCTTGCCGCGCATCAGACACGTATGCTCAATCAGGCCAAAACCAGTACTGCTCAGCAGCACAAGGCAGGCCATCAGGAGGTTAAAGTATCGGAAGCACGTGTGTTTCATGACGGTTCAAAAGTAGAGCTTCCTGGGTGCAAATGCAAGTGCAGAATTTTGTGATCCGGTGCAGGATTTTGTGATAAAAGGCAAAACCGCATCAAAAAAGCGGTAAAGCCATTGGCTCCACCGCTTTTTACGTTATAGAGATTGGTAAGTAATAAGTGCTTAGTAACCAGGATTCTGCTTCAGAACATCGGCACCGAGAATGTCGATTTCTGCCTGCGGAATCGGTAAATACTCGTTTTTGTTCGGAGTAAATTTCGTACCACCCAGTGCACCCGGCAGGAATTGACTATCGTATTTCAGGTAGTCGTTGATTTCCTTGTCGGCCAGTCCCCAGCGAACGAGATCGTAGAAACGGTGGCCTTCCATCGCCAGTTCCAGCTTGCGCTCAAATTGAACAGCTTGCCGGGCGGCATCTTTGGTGCCAAAGGCTGAAGCGGGGTATTCGCTGATGACATATTTAGCGGCTGGTTTTCCGGCGTTCATCACAAAACCGTCGGCGTTGGCGGCCCGTTTCCGAACCATGTTAACGTATTCAAGCGCTTTCGTTAGCGAACCGACTTCAACTTCGGCTTCGGCCGCCATGAGCAGCACATCCGCATACCGGATGATGTTGAAGTTCATGGCCGTATAAGCCGGAGTCCAGGAGCTTTTATCAACCAGCGATTCGTCGGCTTTGTACCACACAAATTTTTTGGTCAGGTAAGGACCGGCGTTCGGTTGGTTCCGAATCCAGTCGTAGCCCGGCATCACGATCCAATCCAGGAACGGAATTCCCCGGCGACCGATCGTGTGGTCCAGACGAGGATCAACGTTACCTGCATCTGGAGTGAAGGCGACGTCTGATTTGAGACCCATGTCGTTTTTCAACGCATTAGCGGGCTGGTTATATGATTTGTCCAGCAAAGGCAAACCGTTAGCGTTCGTGCGGTACGAGTTAGCCAGTTCGAAGCTGGGCGCGAAGAAACCGCAGCAGCCCGCCGGGCCATTCGGCCCCGTGTTGTACGGGTAATTCAGGTCCATATCGGGGTTGGCGTTGTTGACGCTGCCTGTTCCGGAAGCGGCCTGAATCGCAAAAACGGATTCTTCATTGTTATCGTTGGCCGGGCGATACATGTCCGCGAATTTAGGAAACAGGCCGTATTTCTTACCGTTGGACGTTTTACCGTTCACAACAATTAGATCGTACAGCGCTTTGGCTTCGGTAAATTTTTTCTGGTACATGTAAATCTTCGCCAGGTACGCGGCTGCCGCCCACTTGTTCACCCGACCGACTGATGACTGCGTTTCCGGCAGGCTTTCGTAGGCGAACTTCATGTCAGCTTCGATTTTGGGCCACAGCTCCTGGTCGTTCTTCACTTTTTCGATGCCGGTGCCGTAATCGACGGTTTCATCCACGTACGGAACGTTGTTGAACGCCCGTTTCATCTCGAAGTAGAAGTGAGAGCGCAGGAAACGGGTCTCGGCTTCGATTTGCTTTTTATCGTTTGCGCTAACGTCGGGTCCGGCGGTAGGCAACAACCGCAGGATGGCGTTGGCTCGGGCTACCCCTTCGTAATTTCCCCGCCATTTATCCAGAATGACACCCTGGCTGGGCAGGTATTCAAAGCGTTGGATCGGGTTGATGTCGCTGAAATCGCCCGGATCGGTTCCTTTGTTGGCATCGCCCCCGCGGATACTTCCCCAAACCCAGTTAGAAGGGCTGGCCATCCGTTGATCCCGGCCATTTATTTGCCCATAGACCGAGATCAATGCGCCGTCTAACCCTTTCTTGGTCGTCAACTGCGCCCCGCTGACCTGCCCCGTTGGCAGCACCTCCAGGAACGAGTCCTTGCAGGAGTAACCAAGGAAGGTTAGCGCCAGGGTGGCGGCTGTCGTAACAGCCAATGTTTTATTGATAAGTTTCATTTTCGAATGAGCTTTTACAGAATCAAATAATTGGGAAATAGAGCGGGGTTAGAAGCCGAGGTTCAGACCAACCGTGAAGCTTCTGGTGATCGGGTAGTTACCCACGTCGATCCCGAAGTTGGTATCGGCATTACCACCCACACCCGGATCCAGACCCTGGTATTTCGTAACCGTGAACAGGTTGTTGGTTGAAACGAAAAGCCGGGCGCGTTGCAGTCTCAGTTTGCTGATCAGCTCGGGTGCAAACCGGTAGCCCAGGGTAATGTTCTGCATCCGCATGTACGAGCCATCTTCCACGTAGTAGGAGTTGGCCTGTGAGTTTGTACTGAAGTTAGAAACACTTTCAAAGATGGGGATATCCGTGTTGGTGTTCGTGGGCGTCCAGGAGTTTTTCACCCGCTCGCTGATGGCCGCTCCCGAGAAGGTCGGGTAGAAGTCGGTGAACAGTTTCGACACGTTGAAAATTTTGTTACCCAGGAACGCGTTCAGATACGTTTCCAGCTCGAAGTTTTTGTAGTTGATTTTCAGGTTCAGACCCCCACTGAATTTGGGCACCGGGCTGCCCAGGTACGTACGATCCTTGTCATTGATGACGTTATCGCCGTTCAGGTCAGCATAACGGAACCGGCCCACGCCTTTACCCGGTTGTTCGGGAGACGCCGTTACTTCTTCCTGGTTCTGGAAGAGGCCAATCACCTTGTAACCGTAGAAAGAAGAGATCGAGTAGCCTACCTGGTTACGAACCGGGTTGATCCCCCGGAAGCCGGGGTTAACGTAGGTGATGTAGTCCTGGTTGGGGGCCAGTGAAACGATTTTGTTGTTCAAGATACCACCCGTCAGGTTCACTTCGTAGCTCAGATCATTGTTGATACGGCCCCGGTTGATGATTTGCAGGTCAATCCCTTTGTTTGACATTTTACCAATATTCACGAACGGTGCCGAGGCCCGGAATCCAACCGTAGCCGGTGTCGGAATCTGGTACAGCAAGTCCTTGGTATCTTTCTGCCAGAGGTCGAGAACGATGTCCAGTTTTCCGTTGAAGAACGTTCCGTCAATACCAATGTTTTTGGTGATACTGGTTTCCCAACGAGCGTCCGTATTCCCGATCCGTGTCCGGTAATACCCTTCGAGCGTACTGGTGTTCGTACCGTTCAAGTCGTAGGCCGACTGACCGATGTTGGCTCCGTACAGGCTGTATTGGTTGTTGGGATCGACGTTGTTGGAGTTCCCCATCGTTCCGTAACCGCCCCGAACTTTCAGGTCGGTAATCCAGGTAATGCTCTTCATAAAGTCTTCGGAAGATACCCGCCAGGCTGCCGAGAAGGCTGGGAACACCCCGTACCGGTTGTTGGCTCCAAAGCGTGACGAACCATCCCGACGGACAACTCCCGTAACGATGTATTTGTCGTTGTAGTTATAAACTGCCCGACCGAAGACGGAGTAGAAGTTGACGCCTTTGAAGTAGTTACTGTTTACGATCCGTCCTGATGCGGAAGTCGTAGTGAGGGTGATGTAGTCAGGATCGATAGAGAACGGGTTCAAACCGTTACCGCTCATATTACGACCTGCACCGTCGTTGAGGGCTTCCTGTCCAACGAGCAGATCCAAACCGTGTAAGCCGAATTTCTTCTTATAGTTTGCGGTGTTCGTAAACGTCCAGCGGAATACATAGCCACTGCCTTCGTTATAGCCGAAGCTCCCGTTATTTTCCGAGTTTTCGTACTGAATCCGGCTATAGCCAACGTTGTAGAAATTGTCGTACTGACCACCCAGCGAACTCCGAAGCGTCAGGCCCGGAATCGGATCGTATTCCAGGTAAACGTTACCAAACGCGTTGCCGTTGAAGGCGTGGTTGTTTTTCAGGTTATCGCGTTCAGCCACCGGGTTCCGCGGGTTGTTGAAACCCTTAGCTGCCGTACCGGCATACCCGCCAAATTCGTCATAAATCGGGATAATCGATGGCATCCGGAACGCCCCCAGAATCGGGTTTTCGTCGGCGGCTACGCCTTGTCCACCGTTGCCCCCCATCTGGCCGACAACTGAGCGGTACGTAAATTGCAGGCTTTCACCAATCCGCACTTTAGGCGACAGATCAAATTCGGTGTTGGTCCGGAACGTATACCGGCTGAAGTCATTGTATTTCAGGATACCCGCCTGCCGCTGAGCTGTAAAGCTAACGTAATACCGGGCGCTTTCTGAACTGCCTGAGAACCCTAACGTATGGCGGGTTAGAGGAGCATTGCGGGTAATGGCCTTGTACCAGTCGGTACCTTCTTTATTGGCTTTTACCACCTGATAGATAGCGCCCCGCGATGGGTCGATGTTGTATTTGGCGCGTTCGGCGGCCAGATCAACCGTACCCACAACCCCGGAGCGACCACCGACGTTGATGTAGTCCGGAATAACGGGCGTAGCGCCGTTGCCAAACTGAGGGTGGGTCCATTCTTTATCACCCGGTTTCCAGCCGGAGTTCCGGAACGCATTCCAGGTCCAGGTGGCAAAATCCGTGGGATTCATCATGGCCTGACCTTGACCGGGAGTCGTCACCCCGTATTGGCCGTCATACGTTACCGATAATTTACGAGCGGTTTTTGACCCTTTCTTCGTTGTATAGACAATAACCCCGCTGGCGGCCCGGGCTCCGTAAATGGAAGCGGCCGCAGCATCTTTCAACACCGTTGTCGATTCAATATCATCCGGTGCGATGATGTCCGATGAACCTACCGGCACCCCGTCGACAATGATCAGCGGTGAGTTACCCCCGAAGGCACCGAAACCCCGTACCCGCACCTGGCTGGCCGTACCCGGTTGTCCGTTGGTAATAACCGTCACCCCCGGAACCCGTCCCTGCAACTGCTGCTCAACGTTTCCGGACGGAACGGCGGTCAGATCCTTGGACTTAACCGTTGAAACTGCCCCCGTTGTTTCCCGGCGACTATCGGTCGTATACCCTGTTACAACCACCTCGCTTAGCGCGGTAACGTCATCTTCCAGCGAAATGTCGACCGCAGACCGGTTGCCAACCGCTACTTCTTTTGATTTAAACCCGATGGCTGAAATAACGAGCGTTGGGTTTGCCCCCCGAATAGACAGGGTATACTCGCCATTTGCATCAGTGGATGTTCCCGTGGTCGTTCCTTTGATAACAACGTTAGCTCCTGGAACGGGGCCATCAGCACCGGTTACTTTTCCTGTGAGTCGGCGTTCCTGGGCCATTGCGTTGATGCTCCAAAAAAGCACGAACGCACCCAAAAATGCAGATTGGAACAATCTGTAGAATTGTGCTTTCATAATAGGTTTTGTAATAATTGGTTTTATTTTCGTACTAAAATAAGATGACTTTAAACATACTTCAAAATTTTCTAAAGAATATTATAAAAAATCGTGTTGAAACATCTTATTATAAGTTGAAATTATTCAGTTGTATTGAGTTGATTTTTAAGATTTTATCAAAAGCAGTGCGTTACATTTTTTAGCTTTTCTTTTTTTTGGTAGCGGTTGATTATTAGTGATATAGCCAGCATAACGTTGGATTTTCATTTAATTTGTCGTGCTGAATCAATGACGAAAAAGAGCGAACAGATGAGCCTGATTGAGAAGGAAAGAATTTAATTCAATTTTAACGGGCTGAATGTTTTATTTTTGTACTTTATTTATTTTGTATATTATTCTTTGTGTATGTTTCTACCATCTCTGCGGAAGCTCTGCTTAATTCTTCTAGGCGGTTTTACATGTTCCTGTCAACTCTCCGATAACCACCTTTTTAGTTTGTTGCCCGCCGGTGAAACCGGGATTACGTTTTCCAATCAGATGCCTGAAAAAGACACGCTGAGCATTCTGGACATCGATTACTTCTACAATGGAGGAGGGGCGGCCATTGGCGATTTCAACAACGACGGGTTGCAGGACGTGTTTTTTTCGGGTAACCTGGTCGAGAACAAACTCTATTTAAATCAGGGTGATTTTAAGTTTACCGATGTTTCTAGTCAGGCAGGCGTTGGCGGGGGCGGCAAATGGTGTTCTGGCGTCGCGCTGGTCGATATCAATAACGATGGGCTGCTGGATATATACGTTACCACCACCATCAAGAAATCGACCCGGGATCGGGAAAACTTACTGTTTGTGAATCAGGGCTGGAAAGGGCAGAAGGACAGCATCCCGGTTTTTAAGGAAATGGCGAAAGAATACGGAATTGCCGATGATAGCTATTCGACCAACGCAGCCTTCTTCGATTACGACAACGACGGCGATCTGGATCTTTTTGTGCTGACCAATATGGCGGAGAAATACCCGAATGCGTACCGCCAGAAGGTAGCGAGCGGGGCGTCACCCACCACCGACCGGCTTTACCGCAACGACTTTGACGCCAAGCTTGGCCACCCGGTTTTTACGGATGTATCGAAAGAAGCCGGGGTGCAATTGGAAGGGTACGGACTGGGCCTGAACATCTGTGATATCAACCGCGACGGCTGGAAAGACATTTACGTTACCAATGATTTTTTGTCGGAAGACCATTTCTTTATTAACAACCAGCAGGGCGGTTTTGGAAAACCCGCGTTTACGGAGCGGGCCGGGCAATTTTTCAAACACACCAGCAACACGGCGATGGGCAGCGATATTGTCGATCTGAACAACGATGGCCTAATGGACATCGTGGTGCTGGATATGCTGCCGAACGATAACTTCCGGAAAAAAATGTTCATTCCGCCGAACAACTACCAGACCTACCTGAACAACGAAGAATTTAAGTACACGCACCAGTACATGCGCAATACCCTGCAACTTAACCAGGGCTTTCGACCCGGTACGCGCGACCCGATTTTCAGCGAAATCAGCCTGCTGTCGGGTATTGCGGCTACCGATTGGAGCTGGGCTCCGCTGGCGGTGGACTTCGACCACGACGGGTACCGGGATATCGTGATGACCAACGGTTTTCCGAAAGACATTACCGATCGGGATTTCATGCAGTATTACGCCGATAATTCGTCGGTGGCCACCAAGGATTATTTGTTGAGCCAGATTCCGGTCATTAAGATCAACAACTACGCGTTCAAGAATAACGGCGGAAACCTGACCTTTTCGGACGTCTCCAAAGAATGGGGGTTGATGACACCGGCCTTTTCCGGAGGAGCCGCTTACGGCGATCTGGACAACGATGGCGATCTGGATATGGTCATCAACAACATCAACGATTCGGCTTTTGTCTACCGCAACAACCTGGTGGAAAAGAAACCGCAGCAAGCCAACTACCTCCGAATCAAGTTCAAAGGCAGCGCACAAAACCGGATGGGGCTGGGGGCTATGGTGGAACTGAAGTACGGCAACGGCCAACAGCAGATTTACGAGCACACCATTTACCGGGGCTATTTATCGACGGTTGAAAACGCGGCCCATTTTGGGTTGGGCGCCACGGCTGAAGTAGCCGAAGTTCGCATTAGCTGGCCCGCTCAGAATGGCCAGCCGGGCAAAGCCCAGACGTTGCGGAATGTAAAAGCAAACCAGGTGCTCACGGTTGATGTCCAAAACGCTACCGAAACCGCCACCCTGCCACCTAATGCACCAGCGGGGCCGATTTTTCGGGATATTACCGATTCGTTGCAGGTGAAATGGGTGCATCAGGAGCCGGAGTACATCGATTTTAACCAGCAGAAGCTTCTGCCGCACAAATTATCACAGTACGGGCCGTCTATTGCAGTCGGTGATGTGAATGGGGACGGGCTGGATGACCTTTTCGTGGGTGGTTCCAAAAACCAGAAAGGTACCTTTCTGGTGCAGACGGCGAGCGGCAAGCTGGTGCCGCAGGATTTGTTACCGGGTTTGCCAGGTGCTCCTAAACCCGAAGAAGATATGGGAACGTTACTTTTCGATGCGGATGGCGATGGCGACCTGGACTTGTACATTGCCAGCGGTGGCTTTGAAAGTGATGCCAATTCGGTAGCGTATCAGGATCGCCTGTATGTCAATGATGGCAAAGGGCGGTTTACCCTTTCTACCCAGGCTTTGCCGCAAAACCAGATCAGTAAATCCTGCGTGAAAGCGGCTGATTACGATCGCGATGGTGATCTGGATTTGTTTGTGGGCGGTCGGGTTGTGCCGAATCAATATCCCCGGCCGGTTTCGAGTTTTATCCTGCGCAACGATTCGCAGCCGGGACAGCCCAAGTTTACCGATGTGACCAAAACCGTTGCGTCGGAACTGCAAAATATTGGTCTGGTGTGCGATGCAATCTGGACAGATACCGACAACGATGGCTGGCTGGATCTGATGCTGGCGGGTGAGTGGATGCCGTTGACTATTTTGAAGAATCATCAGGGAAAGTTGCAGATCGATAAACGGGACGGAACGCCATCCCAGACACCAACTCTGGCGGGTTCAAAAACCGTTCCGACGGGCTGGTGGAACTCCCTGGTGGCGGCCGATTTCGACCATGATGGTGATATGGATTACATCGCGGGCAACCTGGGGTTGAACTCGCTCATGCAGGCCAGCGAGAAGGAGCCCGTACGGGTTTACGCCAAAGATTTTGATAATAACGGTTTTTACGATGCTATTCCCACGGTATTTTTTCCAAACAAGGATGGTAAAAACCAGGAGTTTCCGTTCAATGGCCGGGAGGATATGATTCGGCAGTTTATTGCCATGCGCGCCCGTTTCCCGTTGCACAAAGACTTTGCAGTGGCGACAATTGACAAGTTACTGAAAGAAGACGAACTCAAGGATGCCATCGTGCTGGAAGCAAACTACCTCAAGTCGGCTTACATAGAGAATAAAGGTGATGGCCGTTTTGAAGTGCATGATTTACCTGTTCAGGCGCAGGTGGCCCCGGTATTTGGAATGATTGCCGATGACTTCGACCAGGACGGTCACCCGGATGTATTACTGGTGGGCAACGATTTTGGTAATGAACTGCTGACGGGGCGGCTTGATGCGATGAACGGTCTGTTGCTAAAAGGCGACGGCAAAGGCGGCTTTTCGGCCCTCAATCCGTCGGCCAGCGGTTTTTACGTACCGGGTAACGCGAAAGGAATGGTTCGGCTGACGGGCGCTGGCCGGAAAGACGGTGCCGCAACCTCGCTTATTGTGGCGACCCAAAACCGGGGGCCGCTGAAAGTGCTTCAATGCACCCTTCCCACGCAAACCGTTCGGCTAAAACCAACCGACGTAGCTGCTCATCTGGTGTATACCGATGGGCGAAAGCAGAAGGTGGAATTTTACTACGGCCAATCGTTTTTCTCGCAGTCGGCGCGGGAGCTGGCACTGGGCAAAAATGTTAAAATGCTGGAAGTGATCGATTCGAAGGGGGCAAAACGAATCGTCCCGCTGCAAACGCTGGCGGGACGATAACCCTTTTGCGGTATTCGGTGTACGACGAAAAACCGTAGGCCGAATACCGGTTATTCTTCCTGGGCAACCACTTCGCTGAGCGGGCGCAGGTTGGCGGGGATCCGATCTTCTTCCGTGTACGGGAAAATGTCCAGAATCTTGGTGGTGTTGATGTCGGTTGTCTCAAACGGAATCAGCATGGTTCGCAGGCTTTCTTCAATCCGGTCATACGCCTGTTTCACGTTCTCGGCATTCACCAGCATTTGATTGACAATCCGTTTTTCACGCCCTTTGTCGTCTTCGGTGACGTACACCACCTTGCATTTGAACCAGGTTTCACCGCCATCTTCAAAATGGAATAAGTCCGCCAGGCGCATGCGGGAGATTGCCGTAACCGTAAAATCAGGCGTGTTGGCCGCGACCTCCTTGTACAAGCGGGCTTCAGCGTCAGTATACGAAACGGCGTCGATTAAGTACGCTTCATTGATGGTTTTGAATTTTCCGGTTGGATCCTGTAATTGATAGCGGATTTTCCCCTGATACCAGCTTGGCATAACGCGTTGGATTATAAGTTATATAGGGTTGTTACACAGCGTTGATCAGAGAAAGGTTGCACTTATCGAGGTCGCTCTCAGGTTACCTCCCACGGTCTCTGATCAGCGCTGTGTAACAACTCGCAACTCAAAAATACAGAACTTTCGGTAGCTTCGACGGCTCATCCGGCTTTTTAGTTAGTTCGTCGGCGGATGCTTGAAAGAGCAGTAGGGAGCGCACCATCTTTGTTAAAAAATAAGGAGTCTTGGAAATGAGTAACTTACTGGATGTACTGCTGCTTGCTGATGCGATGCCCATTGAGCCCGTAAAAAATTACCTGCACCTCACTTTGTTATCGATGGGCGTGCTGGCGCTGGTGACAACCATCTGGTGGCAGACCGATAAGGAGTCGTACGAGGAGGTCACGGAGGATCTGCCCATCACGGCTTTTGAAAAACTGGAGATTTGGGGAATGTTGAATGTCCTGGTCACCGACGGGCCATCGTATTCCCTGACCGCTCGCGGATCGCGCCGGGCCATCCAGAACGTAAAAGTACGGCAGCGGGGCAAGTGGCTGAAGGTCGGCTCGGGCTTTTTCTTCTGGCATCGCCAGTACGACTTGCTGCTCACCCTGACCACGCCGACGATCAGCAAACTGGATGTGTCGGGGGCGTGTACGGTACAGCTCACCGGTTTTCGCGAACTGACCGGTTTGGACATCGACATCACGGGGGCTTCCAACATTTCGCTGGAAGGCGAAGCGCAGGTGTTGAACATCGATATCACCGGAGCCTCGCGGTTGTCACTCATTGGTCGGGGCCGGGTGCTGGCGGCCGACCTGACCGGCGCGTCGACGCTTCATGCGCTCCAGTACACGGTTGAGGATGCTATTGTTGAAGTAACCGGCGCCTGTACGGCCCAGATTTACGCAACCCATACGCTGAAAGCCGAAGCCACCGGTGCCAGCAAAGTGCATTACCAGGGCGAGCCAAGTGTGCATTTTGAAAGTTCGGGAGCGGGTTCAATAAAAAAAGTATAGGGCGGATTGTTCATAACCACCGATGAGAAACAAAGTAAGACTGTGTATTCTGTTGATGTTGCTGGCGCTGCTAATCTACGCGCTGCTCAACACCGAAGCGAGCATACCCATTGAAATGAAGTGGACCATCATCTCCCTGGTGATCGGCAGTGGTCTGGTGATTTATACGGCCCTGTCCTGGTTCATTCCGTATATCCTGAATCATTCCGCAGAACAATTGTCGCCCCAGAAACTGGTGTCACTGACGGTGACATCAAGCGGTATTCTGGCTGCCATGACGGGCTTGCTGGCTACCTTGGGGCTGGCTTTTTTCGGCAATGTTCCGTTTGCGGTGCGGGATTATTGCTCCATCTGCGGATTGTTTGCCGTCATCACGGCGGGCGTTACGGCGGTATATTCCCTAAAATCGTTCGTGCAACGCTGGAAGGCGCTGCTCTTGATGGAGGAAGGTCTGAAGCAGGCGGTCTTGAAAGCCGAGTTTGAGTCGCTTAAAAACCAGGTCAATCCGCATTTTTTGTTCAACTCGCTGAATATTCTAAGCGCGCTGATCCCGGAAGATACCGGCAAATCCGTGCAATTTGTTGAACGGCTGTCCAAGTTGTTTCGCTACAGCTTACAGCATTCCGAACAGAATACCATTGAGTTGGCCACCGAACTGAAAATTGCTGAATCCTATCTGTTTATCAACCAGATGCGGTTTGGTGACAGCTTTACGTATACCGTTGATTTGTCGGAAGAAGACCGCGCCCGGCAGCTTGTGACCCAGGGCTTACTGACGCTGCTGGAAAACGTGGTGAAACACAACGAGTGTTCGCTGGAAAAACCGCTGGTGATTCGGATCTATACCGAAAAAGATTGTCTGGTGGTGTCTAATTCCTATCAGCCAAAGAGCCGGTTGCGCACCGATTCGACCGGCATTGGCCTGAAAAACCTGAAAAACCGGTATGTACAATTGGCCGCCGACCGGCCGGTGGTGATCGAAAAAACGGAGCGGGAGTTTATTGCTAAATTACCATTACTAGAACCGGCGACCCATCGTACGGTTGGAAATCAATAACGGGAATGAAAATAGTAATTGTGGAAGACGAGCCACTGGCTGTCAAACGAATGGAGGGGTTGATCCGGGAGGTAGCAACTGATGCCGAGATTGTCGGAAAAATAGATACTGTGCGGGCGTTTGTTCGCTGGTGGCAAACCAATCCATCACCGGATCTGCTGCTGATGGATATTCAACTGGCTGACGGCCTGAGTTTCGAAATTTTCCAGCAGGTTGACGTCAGGACACCGGTTATTTTTACAACCGCCTACGATGAATATGCGCTGCGGGCGTTCAAAGTGAACAGCGTTGATTACCTGCTGAAACCGATCGAGCAGGAAGAATTGGGGAAGGCCATTCAAAAATTCCGGGATCAGCGCCAATCCGGCGATGCCCAACCCGCAGCGTCGGAAAATCTGGTGAAAATGCTGGAAGAGTTCGGCATCAAGCCTGTTGCGTACAAAAACCGCTTTCTGATCAAGCAGGGCGGACGGTTTGATGTGGTCGAAACACCGGATATTCTGTATCTGTACGCCGATGATAAGGTCGTGTTTCTGATCACCAATCAGAATCGGAAGTACATCGTTGATGAAACACTGGATGAACTGGAAGGCAAGTTGGATCCGCGCTTATTCTTCCGTGTAAACCGCAAATACATCACGCATTTATCGGCCATCGAACGCATCGAACCGTACTTCAACGGACGGCTCCGAATCTGGCTGAAACACCGGCCCACTGAAGAGGAAGTGTCGGTTAGCCGGGAGCGGGCCGATTCGTTCAAAACCTGGCTGAACACGTAAAATAGAAGACCTAAATAACCGGATGGAGCCATGCCGAAAGGGATGGTTCCGTTTTTTGAATCGTCTGTAATTTTTCCGTATTTCGAAAAGTCCGTTAACCATCTCACTACGCGCTCATCATGCAATGTTTCAGCGTATTAACCGCGTTTTTGCTGGCGGGTTCAGTCTACGCACAAGCACCGGATTCCCTGACGGTTCAATTAGGAAGTCAGGTTTATGCCGCTACCTGTAACGCTTGTCATAAAGACGGCTCCGGGTTGAAGGCACCGAGCCAGGTTGCGTTGGGCATCCTGACACCCCGGGCGATTGTAGGTGCGCTGGAAACCGGAAAAATGCGTACGCAGGGAGCCAGCCTGACGCCCGAACAACGGAAAGCCGTGGCTCAGTTTCTCACCGGCAGAGCCCTGAAAGAAAGCCAGCCCCCCAGGGAGGCCTTTGTTCCCTTTACCTTGCCCGCCCGAAAAACCGGTCTGGTCGAGCATTCGGGTTGGGGGGGCGATCTGGCTGGAACGGGTTTTCGGTCAGCGCAACAGACAAAGATTACCCCGACCAATGTCGGATCGCTCAAACTGAAATGGGCTTTTGCGTTTCCGGAAGCGACCCAGGCACGCAGCAAACCGGCCATTGTGGGCGATTGGCTGGTGGTCGGTAGTCAGTTTGGTGAAGTATATGCCATTCACAAGGAGTCTGGCAAAATTGGCTGGCAGTTCAACGCCGATGGCCCGGTGCGGGGTGCCATCAGCGCAGTTCAGGATGAAAACGGCATTCGGGCGTATTTTGCCGACAATATCACCAACGTGTACGCGGTTGATGTGCAAACCGGAAAGTTGCTCTGGAAACAGCGGGCCGGCGAGCATTCACAAGCCTCCAATACGGGTTCGGTAGCGGTGTACCAAAACCGGGTTTTTGTGCCCATCAGTTCTATTGAGGTGTTCATGGCGCTGGATCCGAACTACAAGTGCTGTACCTCATCAGGGGAGCTGGTGGCGCTGGATGCGGGGTCGGGGCAACTGCTCTGGCGGCACCGCGTCATTCCGGAAGCAGCCAAAGAAGCTGGGAAAAAGAAAAACGATCAGCCGTTTTACGGGCCATCGGGTGCGCCGGTCTGGTGCAGCCCGACGGTGGATACGAAGCGGGGGCTGGTATACATCGGAACCGGCGAAAATTACACCAACCCGCCCTCAGCAACCAGCGATGCCGTTCAGGCCGTGGATATGAAAACCGGCAAATTGGTCTGGTCGTTTCAGGCAACGGATGCCGATACCTGGAACATGGGCTGTCCCGGTAATCCGAACTGCCCGGAAAAAACCGGTCCTGATTTTGATTTTGGGATGGCACCGATGCTGGTGAAAGATGGCAGCGGCACGGAGCGGCTGGTCGTAGGGCAGAAGTCAGGAGTGGTGCATGCGCTGAATCCGGACAACGGTAAGGTGCTCTGGCAAAACCGCATCGGAAAAGGAGGTTTTTTGGGCGGTATTCACTGGGGCATGGCAACGGATGGCAAGTATGTGTATGCGGCCAATGCCGATAACATCTGGGCCATCGATCAACGCGATTCGACGCGTAAGGCTACTCCCGGCTTGTTTGCGCTTAATCTGAAAGACGGAAAAATAATCTGGGCAACGCCGACGCCCTCCTGCGGGGAAAATAAAAATTGCGTTGCCGCCAACTCGGCCGCCCCAACGGTCATTCCCGGGCTGGTATTTGGCGGCACGCTCGACGGACATATTCGGGCTTACAACGCCACGGATGGAAAAATTGTCTGGGATTTCAACACGGTTCGGGAGTATCAAACGGCGAACGGTATTCCCGGCAAAGGCGGTTCATTGGATGGTCCGTCGCCGGTTGTTTCGGGAAAGTGGCTGTTTGTCAATTCCGGTTACGGTATGTTTAGCGAACTACCCGGCAATGTGCTGCTGGCGTTTGAGATAGAGTGAAGAGTTGGCTCCGCCGTATTAGATTGCGTCAGCCAACTCTTCACTCTCTTAAACTTTGTAGAACACCCACTTCATCAGTTCTTTGTACGACGGTTTTTTGCCGTACATCAGAATGCCAACGCGGTAGATGCGGGCCGCCAGCCAGGCTGTACCGAGAAAACCGCCAATCAGCAAGACCACAGATAGGGCAATCTCCCAGAACGGCACGCCAAACGGAATCCGAACCATCATGATGATGGGGGAGGTGAACGGAATCATCGACATCCAGAAAGCCACCGCACCGTCGGGTTCGCGAATGACGAACTGCGCCATAATAAATGATAAAACCAGCGGAATAGTGATCGGAAACATGAACTGCTGCACGTCGGTGTCGCTATCGACCGCCGAGCCAACCGCTGCAAACAAGGCGCTGTAAATCAGGTAGCCACCAATGAAATAGATCAGGAAGCAGCCAATGATGAGCGGAATATCGAGCGTGCTGATGGCTTTTAAAACCGCTCCCATTGGATTGCTCTTCTGTTCAGTTTTTGGTTTTTCCTCGGTAGGAGCCTGGTTCTGATTGGGTTGCTCAGTCATCATTTCAACCCGTTTTTGCGGCCCAACGCTTTCGCCCAGAAAACTCGACATCACCGACGAGATGCCGAACGTGAGCAAAATCCAGAGCAAAAACTGGGTTAGGCCAACGAGGGCTACGCCGGTGATTTTCCCCGCCATCAACTGGAACGGTTTGACCGACGAAATGATCACTTCCACGATCCGGTTGGTTTTTTCTTCCATAACCCCCCGCATGACCTGTACGCCGTAGATGAAAATGGCGATGTAAATCACGAAGGCACAAAAGTAGCCAATGCCCGTTGCTGCGCCCGAGCTGCTGTCTTTCTCGCCCTCGGCGCTCAGGCTATACGTATCCGATGATACATTGGCTTTGGTGCTTTCCAGAATCTTACGATCGATTCCGGCTTCCATCAGACGAATGTTTTCAATTTCCCGTTCGATGGCGTTTTCAATCCCGTTTTTCACCTCCAGGCTGACGTTCTTTTCCGCGTAAATTTTCAGGTTTTTCGGATTCGTCAGAATGTCTTTGGGAATGTACACCAATACGTCATAACCGCTTTGGGCGAAATCTTTTTTCGCTTGCTCAACCGGCACCGTTGCGGGTTTAAAAACGAGTTCTTTGGTATCTTTGAAGGTGTTGGCAAACCGGCCATTGTCGTCGATTACCTCCACTTTTTTCTGATCGATGCCGCGCATCGCGAAGAATACGGGAATGAGCCAGATGCACGAAACAAGCAGTGGTGTGACCAGGGTCATGATCAGAAACGACTTTTTCTTGACCCGCACCAGGTATTCGCGTTTGAGGATGAGGAAAATTGTCTTCATGTTGTCAATAATGGATGAGCAAATGAATGAACGGAAATAGAAGCTGGTAGTTTGTTCGCTCATTCATAGCTAATTAAGTGGTTGGAATTTCGCCGACGGCTTTGATGAAGATATCGTTCATGGATGGAATGTTTTCACCGAACGACCGAACGGTGACGTGGTCGATCAGATCGCGAATCAGCTCGTTAACAGCCGCGTCGCGCGGAATCCGGATGTTGGCGCGGTGAAAACCGTCGTCCAGCGGTTTTTTATCCAAAACCGTATAAGCCGGGTTCAAATCATTCAGCACACCCTGGTATTCGACGTGGTAGGTGTGGGTTTTGTATTGGTCCTTGATGGTTTTCTTAGGACCGTCGAGCACTTTTTTCGAGCGGTTGATCAAGGCGATGTGGTCACAAAGTTCCTCCACCGATTCCATGCGGTGCGTGGAAAAAATAATGGTGCTGCCTTTCTGACGCAGTTCCAGAATCTCGTCTTTGATCAGATTCGCGTTGATTGGATCAAAGCCCGAAAAAGGTTCGTCGAGAATGATCAGGTCCGGTTCGTGCAGAACGGTTGCTACAAACTGGATTTTCTGCTGCATCCCTTTCGACAGGTCTTCGATGTTTTTCGTCCACCAGGTTTTGATATCGAATTTGATAAACCAGTCACGCAGTTTCTCCATTGCCTGCCGTTCGCTGAGTCCTTTCAGTTGAGCCAGGTAGAGGAGTTGTTCGCCCACCTTCATCTTTTTGTAAAGACCGCGCTCTTCAGGTAAATAACCGATGCGTTTGATGTGTTCCTGCCCCAGCGGTTTGCCATCGAAAAGAACTTCGCCCTCGTCGGGGCCGGTGATCTGGTTGATGATGCGGATGAGGGATGTTTTTCCGGCACCGTTGGGGCCCAGGAGACCAAAGATCTGGCCACGTGGAATGTCAATACTCACATCGTCGAGAGCCCGGTGCTGGGCATATTGCTTGACAATGTGGCGAGTTTCAAGGATGTTCATGCAATCGTGGTTAAGACGCGTATTCCAATGGGCACTACCTGAGCGCGATTGGCCGATCAAAAGTAGCCGTTAGGCCGTTGTTCAGTGGATATTTTTGACAAAGAAACCTAATTCTACACAAACGGTCTAAAATAAACAAGCTACCAACAGGGTGCTGGTAGCTTGTTTATAAAAAAGTGGAATAGGTGCTATCAACGATAATAAGACCGTACCTGAAAAAGAAGCAGCAACCAGAGTAAGCCTATAAAAATGCCCAGAATGCTCAACGTAATCAGGCTGGACAGGAGGCTAATAAGTTGGGCATAGTAGCTGAACACCCACCCCTGGCGCCGACGATTGAACAAACCCGGCAAGGCGGCAATGCTCAGGACCATTCCGGCAATGGTTAAAATCATGGAAAGGTTGTATTGCAACCCCAAACCCGCACCACCCATAAAAGACACAGGCAGTAAGGCCGTTCCTAATCCCAGAAAAACCAGGATAGCGGGCAGGGAAATCAGTAGAAAAATAAGGGATACGATGGGCCAGTATTTCACAAATCCTTCCCGGAAACCAATCGGAACCTGAAAAGGCGCTTTTTCGGTAAAATAAGGAGCCAGCTCCGTTTCTAAAATTGCTTGTTGTGCCATGTTTGTTCGCAAAAACGTAAATGTTGTTTAAAGAAGTTGCGAAAGTAAAGAGTCAGAATAGTTTGGAGAAAGACTATTGTGTAAACGGCAACAAACTACTCTGTTTAAGCCAATTGTCAGTCTTTTAGAGCGATTTCTTCCGTGGGTTTTGTAAAATCGCCTTCCCACTTCGAAATCACGCAGGTCGCCACGGCGTTTCCCGCCACGCTCGTGGCCGAGCGGCCCATGTCCAGAAATGGATCAATACCCAGAATCAGCGCCAAACCTTCGGGGGGCAGGTCAAACAACGCCATCGTTCCCGCAATCACCACCAGCGATGCCCGGGGCACACCCGCGATTCCTTTGGAAGTCACCATCAAGGTCAATAGCATAATAATTTGTTGCTGAAGCGTTAGCGAAACACCGTAGGCTTGCGCCAGAAAACCCGTTGCGAATGTCATGTACATCATCGACCCATCGAGGTTGAACGAATAGCCGAGTGGAAGTACAAAACCGATGATTCGGGGCGATACACCAAAATTTTCGAGTGCCTTGATCTGTTGGGGAAGTGAAGCCTCCGAGCTGGCCGTACTGAACGACAGCAGCAGCGATTCTTTCATTTGGGCCAGCAGTTTGAAGAACGGGATACGCATGAAGGCGCAGATGGTTGCCAGGATCACAAAAACGAAGAACAGCAAACCGCCGTAAAAACAAAGCAGCAGGTAAGCGTAGGAAACCAGGATGCCCAGGCCTTTGGCGGCTACAACGGCGGTCATCGCGCCCAGAACGGCGTAGGGAGCTAATTGCATTACGTACCCTACCATCTTGAAAACCAGTTCGCTGAGGGCGTCCAGGGCTTTCATGAGCCCCTTGCCTTTTTCACCGATGGCACCGAGCGCAATTCCGAAAAACAGGGAGAACACCACAATTTGCAAAATCTCATTTTCTGCCAGTGCCCGAAAGGCGCTGTCGGGGAAAATATGCAGAATAAACTCTTCGACGCTGTTTAGTTTCTTGCCCTCAATACCGACGCTTGTGCCGGATGCCGGGCGGGGCCAGCTCTGAATGCTGCCGGGCTTGGTAATGTTGACGACCACCAGTCCGACGAGCAGGGACAAAATAGTGGCAAAATAGAAGTAGCCAAGTGTTTTGATTCCGATGCGTCCTACTACCTTGAAATCGCCCAGTTTGGCGATGCCCACCACCAGCGTAGAAAACACCAGCGGTCCGACGATCATTTTGATCAGTTTGAGAAAGACCTTACTAATCAACTGGAATTTATCACCGATTGAAGCAGCTGTTGCGGGGTCGGAGGTGGTATGCAGAATCTGACCAATGATGACACCCAGGATAAAGCCGACAACAATTTTGGTAGTAATGTTTAGTTTCATTCAGATGAAGATAAAGAGTAAGACGGGGATCGGAACACAGCCGTATAAGAACAAAAATAGAACAAAATTCCGAATAGGGGTAACGAAAGCCGGTTTCATCCGGAAATGAACCGGGGGCAAGAGTAATCGAAACAAATCAGATAAAACCGCATTTTCTGACTTTTAAATACCAGGTCACCAATTTTATAACATGGTACTATAGAGATTCCGTTTTACCAGCCCGGTTTCGACAACCGTGACCGGCGGGATGGCAATGCGCCGGGAAACCGTACGGCTAGTAACGGGCAGCAGTCGCGCTTGATGAAGGTTGTGAAGTAAAAGAGATGCGATAAGCAGACCCCCGATCGAACTTACGTCGTCGATGTGACGAAATTCGGTCGGGATTTTGCTTTTACCGGAAAAACCGTTTGTAAACCGGTTTTCGATACGCGAACAAACCGTAAAGAATCGGAAACATCAAAAAGTCGGTCAGGCGCGTCGGCGTGCGGAACGTGATTTCGTCAGCAATGCGGGTATGGGCGCCGTCGCGGATGATGCGGTGTCGGTGTTGCCAGTAGGTGAGGAAGAAAGGGAGTTTGACACCCCGATCGATGAAATAAATCTCCCGCTCGGTTTCCTGCTGCTCGGTAATCGAACTGATCCAGTCCTGTTTGAACAGCAGAAAATTGAGTTGCACATGCACCACATCGCCTTTCCGGCAGCCATCGAACCGAACTACTTTGACGGGCGGAAAGGGTGGATTGAGTTGTTCAAATAAGCGTCGGGTAAAACCGGTCCAAACGCGCTGGTAATCCTGCTGAACTGGAGTAATGAGCTTGATTTGCATCCCCGTAAAACGGAAAAGTCCGTGTTTTTAGGAACGGTTTCAGCGAACAAATGTTCACCTTTTCCATTCCCGAAAACACGGACTTTAGGGGGGCGTGAGCTTATAGTTGCTCCAGAATCCGCTCAATGGATACTTCCTGGCCGATTTTGCTTTTCAGCTCGCTGATCGGAACGCGCACTTGCTCGGTCGAATCGCGGTACCGGATCGTAACGGTGTCATCCTCCAGCGTCTGGTAGTCGACGGCGATACAGAACGGCGTTCCGATCAGATCCTGGCGGGTGTAGCGTTTACCGATGGCGTCGCGCTCTTCGTACACAACGCGGAATTCGCTGCGCAGCTGTTTCACAATTTCCTGCGCTTTTTCGGGCAAACCGTCTTTGCGGACGAGCGGGAAGATGGCGGCTTTCACCGGAGCCAGCGCCGGGTGCAGTTTCAGGTACGTACGGGTTTTCTGGTTTTCGCCTTCGCCCACCACTTCTTCCGTGTAGGCATTGCAGAAAACCGCCAGAAACAACCGGTCGGCGCCCACGGAGGTTTCGACCACGTACGGAATGTAGTTGCCGTACGGTTTGCCGTTTTCATCGAGGTCGTTGTCGAAATACTGCTGCTTTTTGCGGCTCAGTTCCTGGTGGCTTTTCAGGTCGAAATCCGTGCGGGAGTGAATACCTTCAATTTCACGGAAACCAAACGGAAACTTGAACTCGATGTCAACGGCGGCATTGGCGTAATGCGCCAGCTTTTCGTGGATGTGGTATTTTAGCTTTTCGGCCGGAATGCCCACGGCTTTGTGGAAGTTCAACCGGGTTTCTTTCCATTTCTCGTACCACTCCATTTCGGTGCCGGGGCGCACGAAAAACTGCATTTCCATCTGCTCAAATTCCCGCATCCGGAACGTAAACTGCCGGGCCACGATCTCATTCCGGAACGCTTTGCCGATCTGGGCAATTCCGAACGGAATCTTCATCCGGCCGGTTTTCTGCACGTTCAGGAAGTTGACAAAAATTCCCTGGGCGGTTTCGGGACGGAGGTAAATCAGGCTGGCGTCTTCGGCTACCGAACCCACCTGCGTCGAAAACATCAGGTTAAACTGACGAACTTCGGTCCAGTTGGCGGTTTTGGAAACCGGATCAACGATGCCCTCGCTAATGATCAGTTCACGTACACCGTTGAGGTCATTTTCGCCCAGCAGACGGCCCATTTCGAGCAGCAGTTCGTGGCCTTTTTCGGGCTGACCATTGGCGGCATATTCTTCCGCTTTCAGCTCGAGTAGCTGATCGGCGCGGTAGCGTTTTTTGGAATCTTTGTTATCAATCATTGGGTCGTTGAACGAGTCAACGTGTCCCGAAGCTTTCCAGGTCAGCGGGTGCATGAAAATGGCGGCATCGATCCCCACCACGTTTTCGTGGACCTGGGTCATGGCTTTCCACCAGACCGTTTTAAGGTTATTTTTCAATTCCACGCCGTTCTGACCGTAGTCGTAAACAGCCTGTAATCCGTCGTAAATTTCACTGGACGGGAACACGAAACCGTATTCTTTGGCGTGGGAGATAATGTCTTGCAGTGAGGTGGCCGGAGCCGGCGTTGGTTTTGCGTCTTCCATGATGCCGCAAAAATACGGATTTAGACCATCGCCCGGCAAAAATTTTATCTTTTTGACAATATTGCCCCGTCCACATTCCTTTGGGGCCTTTAACCGCGCTATTTCCAGGGGAAACCAATGCGGTGAGCGGTTCATCAATCCACAGTTGCCCTGGCATCATTACTCGCAGCTCCTTATTAAATATGTGTATATTTCGATATTAATTTTTATTTTTCCAGGTGTCCAACGGTTTTTCTGCTAAATGTGTCTTTGGAGGTAGCGTTCTCATTCACATCTTGTTAACTCCTTAATCTTGCCAGATTTTATGAAAAGAATTACGCGCTCTTTGCTTCCGCTTTGTTTTGCGTTTTTGTTGGTTTCCTGTGCCGTGCAGGATCACCAGAATCCGCAGCCGGTTTCCTGCCGAGTTACCGAAATCAAGTCAAATCTGGATTACTACAAACTAAAGCCCGGGGAAACGGTTTCCATTGGCCAGGTGGTGATCGGGAGGGAAACGGGGTATCCGGTCATCGATATTATTAAAATTGGGGATGATTTTTATGCGGTGGGTGGGCCGGAAGTGTCGACAACGTATGCATACAATTCAGAAGGGAAGGTGCAGAAATCCACGACGACGGGTCGGGCTCTTTCAAATTCCATCTTGATTAGTGAGTATGCTTACGGAACCAATCAGCTTACCCAGATCGATAAACAGAAACTGAGAGCGGTTCCCGATACCTCGGTTACATCCCGTGTGTATAACCTAAACAGTGATGGCCTTATTATTCTCGATAACACGACTTACCAAAATGGCTATATCGTTGAAGAGCGGTATTCGGGCTACACCACAAACTATACGCTCAATAATGGGAATGTTATAAAGCGGGAGCAATCGAATTCGAGTACGCCGGTTGTTTATGAGTTCGACTGGAGCAAACCCAACCCCATTCCGAACCTGTTGCCATTTCGGGGAAAATTGAATATAAACCAACTCATCAAAACGTATTACGAAAACGGGCAGGTTTACGAAGATCATCAATACATTTACGATGCGAATGGCAAGATCAAATTCTCAATTGGTATCCTGAAACGCCCGCAGGAACCGGATCGGTATACCATCAACCACTATACTTTTGATTGCCCAACTCCTCTCTAATTGGCAGGTTTGGCCGGAGAATACATTCTGATTCCCGGCCAAATCATTCCTTGGCCAGTAGGAGATTGAGTGTCGCACGTACCTGGGATGAATTGCCCGTGTACAGGTCAAGCACGTCCATGACGGCTTCGAAAAAATTAAAGAACTTGAGTTTTTTCGTTAAGATGACCGGTTCAGTGGGCGTTTGATAGTGCCCGGTTGCCAGCAGCCGATCAATGAATTCGGGGCCGTATTCGGCGTATAAATACTTGAGATCCAGGTCTGGGTCACCAACAGCCACATCGCCAAAATCAATAACACCCTGCGGAATTCCCGTTTCCGGATTACACAGAATGTGATCGGCGCTAAAGTCGTCATGAATCAGACAATTGGTGTCGGTAAAGTGTCGGGAGTCGGATAAAAATGCGTCAAACCGTTGGCTGACTTGTCGCTGTTGCCGCAGAGTCAGTACCGGAAGCAGCGTAGTTTGTATCTCCTGATAGGCGTCCTGATAGTCCTGCCGAGAATCCAGAAGTTCTACTCCCAGTTGGAGGGCACGCTCAGCCTGGAAAGCGTGGAGCTGGGTCAAAAAATTGCCAATTGCCGCTAGCGTTTGCTCTTGTTGTTCAGGGGTTTGCCGTTGAAAAACCGTTATGTCTCCTTCCGTGCCTTTCAGAATTGGATAGCCAACGAATGGCAGACCGTTTTCGGGATGGATGCCGGTGAACTGAAAGCAGGGAATCTGCAAAGGCAGGTCCTGAAGATGCGGCAGGAGCGCAATTTCCTTCGCCAGATTTCGGGCCACTTCCTCGCGTTTTGGAAACCGAAACACATACTGATCGTCGACGAGGAAAGTTTGACTGTCCAGACCCGCTCCCAGAAATCGGGCCTTCTGGAACGGGCGATCCGGAAAAACGCGGGCTAATAGATCAAGAATTGGCATGTTTTCCAGGGTCTTGTCGTGAAGATCGTTCGGGAACTCGACAATTGAAACATTCTGAACACAACCTGCGCCCGGATCGGTCAATGGGTTGAGTACAGCGTTTTAGCACCTTTTCAGGTGTTGGCAAATTGGTGAATTTTGCCAACGCCTGACCAGATAGTTGATGCCCGAATCTATCGAACGGAAATATACACTGGATTACAACGTACCAATTGATTGTCCATAACCACAAAGGTATCAGCCAGACGAACGGTTTTTTGCAAATCAATAGCAGGAAGTTCCAGCACGATTTTATAATCCCCTTTCGTTTGGTACAGAAAGGTGATCACGGAAAAATCTTGGAAATGCTCTTGGGCTTTCAGGAGTGTAAACAGGGCAGGCCCTGTCATACCGCTGGCTATTTTGAAGTGCTCGCGGTCGGCGTCTTTTATTTGTTCTTTATATTGGCTACTCCGGAAAAGATAGCCATACCAGAGCGAATCGTTCCGAATAAATTCGTTATAAAGCGCTGATTTTGCGTTATAATTGTTCCTGCCGAAATTATCGACAATGGTGTTAGCGACTTTAAACACACTATCTTTGAAAGCCATTTCTTTCCTTAACTCCTGAACCAGCGGATGAATCATTTCCCGATACTGCCGGGTTTGGGGATCGAGTTTGTAATATTTAATCGCTTGGGCCATGCTCCCCAACGGCGTATACAGGGCAATATCCTGATCGGCTAAATTCTTTACATCGACCAACAGACCGACATCCTGATGGGGTGCGTGACTGGTGGATCTGCTGACTACGGTCAGCTGTACGGAAATCCGTTGTTGCTGCGCGTAGGTAGACGTTACTCCCCACAAAGAAAACCACAGGAAAGCCGAAATTTTTGAGAGCATGATCACGAATTAATTACCGTACCAACTGGTCCACTAACCGTTCGAGCGTCTGGCCCGCATCTTCACACAAACCGGTATGCATGGGTGATGTCTGCACGATGGTGCTGCGGTTGGCGGCCAGCCAGCGAAACCGGGCAGCAATCGCCAATTGGCCAATGGGACCGCCTTCCCGCCGACCCGCGCAGATTTTCTGGAAAACTCGCAGCCGCTCCTGCAAATCCGTCAGATCCAAATCGGGGCAAAAAGCCCGCAGGCGTTCTTCGTTCAGGTCAAACACCGTCTGCAGAAAACCCTGCGCCGGGCAATAGAGGATAACGCCCACATTCATAAATTCTTCGCGTTCGACCCGCGGCACAGCGCGGATAACGGCGTACTCAAATAAGTGCTTTGGCATGCTGGGCTTCCTTAACAAAAATCTCAGAATGAGCGAGTCGGGTTTCCAGAAAACCGGTGTACATCCGGCGTTTGTCTGCAACCGAGTCGGTCGGATCTTCGCCGATCAGCCACTCGTCGGGCACCAGATCGACAATGGATTGGATGCGCTCCGGTGTCAGCAGCTGGCGGAATTCGGCATCGACGGTTTCGAGCTCGGTTGCCCAGGGCAACAAAACGTGGTCTTTTACGGCTCCAAACGGTTTTTTGGCCTGTTCCTCCCAGTTTTGTCCCGCGTGGTGAAAATACAGCGAAGCGCCGTGATCGATCAGCCACAGTTCCTTATGCCACATCAGCATGTTGGTGTTGCGGGCCGTCCGATCTACATTGGTAATGAAACAGTCGAACCAGACGATCTGGGATGCTAATCTGGCGCTGACGGTATTCAGAATCGGGTCGAACGTGGTAGCACGCGAGAGAAAGTGCAGCCCCAGGTTTACGCCCCCGCTGGCCCGCAGTAAATCCTGAATTTCTTCGTCGGGTTCCGTTCGGGCCATCACCGGATCGAGGTTGGCAAACACAATCTCGGGAATTTTGAAGCCCAGCGACCGCGCTAATTCCCCGGCAATCAGTTCGGCAATGAGCGCTTTCACGCCCTGACCCGCCCCCCTAAATTTCAGGACGTACAGAAAATCATCGTCGGCTTCGACAATAGCGGGCAGCGAGCCGCCTTCGCGCAAGGGGGTCACATAACGGATTACCTCGACGGTTCTGAGTTGGGATTCATTCGTACTCACAAGGCTTGCTCGGTTTTAGAAGTCCGTTCCGTAACCAGCGCTTTTCGCCGGTAACAGGAACGGACGGGAAATTTAGACCTATTTTCAGAACGGAGGAAATTTTGAGCGACGGTTTTGTGCACCGGAGCATTATTTTTGTGACCTATGCGCTATTTTATCCAACTTTCGTACCGGGGGACAGCTTACAACGGCTGGCAAATTCAGCCCAACGGCGTCACGGTACAGGAGGTTCTTGAACAGAAACTGAGTGCGATCCTGCGGGAACGAATCACCATTATCGGCAGCGGTCGCACGGATGCGGGCGTCCACGCTGAACAGCAATTTGCTCATTTTGAACTTGATCGGTCGCTCGAACTTACGGATTCCTTTATTCACGCGTTAAACTGCATGTTGCCGCCGGATATTGCGATACAGACTATCTTTCCGGTTGAAGCGCGGGTACATGCCCGGTTTTCGGCGGTTTCGCGGTATTACCAGTACCGGATTCGTCGGCAGAAAAGTCCGTTTCTGGATCTATTGCTCTACGTTTTTCGTCCCGAACTGGATATTGCCCGGATGAACGAAGCCGCTGCCCTGCTGTTTCAATACGATGACTTTGAGAGTTTCAGCAAAGTTCGGACGAAGGTTTCGCATTTCCGCTGTGACATTCATCGGGCGGAGTGGCTGGTGGAAGGCGACCAACTGACGTTCCACATCAAGGCGAACCGGTTTTTGTACGGCATGGTCCGAACACTTGTGGGAACGATGCTGGAGGTGGGGCAGGGCCGCATGACAGTTGAAGAGTTTGAACAGATCATCCAGGCCAAAGACCGCACGAAAGCAGGGCGGTCGGCCCCGGCCAGTGGATTGTTTCTGGTGGAGGTCGGCTATCCACCGGGACTTTTGCGAACAAAATGACGGATTATGAGGTATGAATGATGAATTAACGTAATTTTAGAAAGATTCATCGTTTATCATTCATACCTCATCCTTTGTAAAGCGTGATCAACGAATTCCAACAACTTATCCGCGCCTACCGAAAAACCGACTTCAGCCAGCGCAAAGCCGCTTTGGCTACGGTGGTTGGACTGACCGGTTCGGGATACCGCCGACCAGGTGCCCGCATGTACATCACCGACGATGGCCAGTGGTTTGGTGCCATCAGTGGGGGATGTCTGGAAGGGGATGCGCTTCGGAAAGCCCGCGAGGTGATGCAAAGCCGTCAGCCCCGGCTGGTTACGTACGATACCACGGACCCCGAAGGCGAAAACTTTGGCATTGGTTTGGGCTGTAACGGTATTTTGGATGTGCTGATTCAGGCCATCGATCCCAACGACCCCGATAATCCGCTCGAAACGCTCGACCGCGTCATGCAGGGGCGGCAACCGTTGACGTTCGAAACCGCGTTGCCCGATGGGGCCGGTGTTTTTGTGGAAGAACTCAAACCTGATATTCAATTGCTGGTTTTTGGTGGTGGGTATGATGCGGTTCCCCTGGTGAACCTGGCGAAGCAAATTGGCTGGCGGGTGGTGGTGACCGACGATTGTGTGGCCCACCTGCAACCCCGGCGCTTTGGTGAAGCCGACGAAATGCTGGCCGTCCAGCGGGATGCTATTCGGCAGCAGATTCCAATCGACGGTTTTTCGGCAGCGGTGCTGATTTCCCATAATTTCAAATACGATAAAGCCGTTTTGCGGGAATTGCTCCAAACCGATATTCCCTACATCGGTTTGCTGGGGCCGAAAAAGCGGGGTGATGCCTTGCTGGAGGAGGTGGCCGATTGGGTGAGTCCAAAGGACGAAAAACGCCTTTTCTGGCCGGTTGGTCTGGACGTTGGGGCCGATACTCCTCAGGAAATTGCCCTGTCGGTGCTGGCCGAAATTCAGGCGGTTTTTCGGAACGCGACGGCCCAGCCATTGAAGTTTAAAAATGCGCCAATCCACCAGCCGGTTCAGTCAATTAGCACCCCGGTTGATCTGGATTGATGAGTCTATCTATGAACATTGCCATCATTATACTAGCCGCCGGTGCGTCTTCGCGACTGGATCATCAGCCCAAACAACTCATCGAATGGGAAGGGCGCACCCTGCTCCGGCGGGTGGTCGATTCGGCTCTTTCAACACCTTTTCGTCCGGTTGTGGTGGTCGTGGGTGCTCATAAAGGGCAAGTGGTTCCCCAGCTGGACGGTTTGCCGGTAACCATCATCGACAACCAGCACTGGCAGCAGGGGCTGGCAACATCGGTGAAAACCGGACTGGCCGCCGTCTACCTGACGCAGAAAGAGATCGATGCCGTTTTGTTTTTGCTAACCGATCAGCCGCATGTCGACCGGGGCCTGCTGCAACAGTTGGTTCATGTGTATGAAGAGAGTGGTAAGGGGATTGTGGCCGCCAGTTACGCCGGTAGTCTGGGCGTTCCGGCCTTGTTCGACCGCAAATACATTCATGAACTACTGAGCCTGGACGGTGATGCCGGGGCCAAAAAAGTCATTAAAAACCATCCAGAGGATTGTGCCGAAGTGCCGTTTGAGTCAGGAAACATCGACCTGGATACCCGCCAGGATGTAGAACGGTTTTTGGGTCAGTAACCAAGAGGGCAACAGGCCGCTTTTCACGGTTTTAATTTCCCGTAGCTATTGTTGTATTCTTTCCCTTCTTTGGGATGGGTAAATTTAATGGCCGACCAGACGGAGTTAATGCTGAGTGTTTTGCTTTCAACCAGCCCGTAATCGTAACCAATTTCAATCACCTTGGTGAGCGTCAGGTCCGTTTGCAGTTGCCTGGCTTTCGGCCAGGAAACCCAAAGCATTCCGTTTGGTTTCAGGTACTTCTTCAGGGCAGGAAAACTTTCGTGTAACAGCGCCTGTGTTCGGGCAAACAGGTGAAGATAGTCAAAATCACCCCGGAGGATTGTCTCCTGTTCCAGCACCGGCAACTCCATTGCTTCCAGCGCATCGGCGGGTGCATTGATGAAAACGGCGCGGGTACCCGGTTTGATTCCCATTTTTTCGGATACGGTTTTTGTCATTTTCGTGGTTCTTTTAACCGCCCAATCCTGGTAGTGGCCAAACCGGGCTGGTTCTGTTGAAAAATGTCGCAATCGCCCCTGCCAAAAGGCACATGTTCTACCTATGTTTCAGTAAAGTGTCCCATACCTTTGTGAAGCACATAAACAACAACCATGAGAAAGTTAAAACTTCAGGTACAACTAAGCGTTGATGGATTCATGGCCGGACCGAACGGTGAAATGGACTGGCTGGCCTTCAACTGGGATGAGAAATTGCAAGCGTATGTAACAGCCCTTACCGAACCGGTGGATTGCATCGTTCTCGGCCGAAAACTGGCCCAGGGATTTATTCCGCACTGGGCCTCTCATCCCGAACTTGACGGCGCGGAAAAATTCAATAACACCAAAAAAGTTGTTTTTTCCAAAACTCTCCAGGTGTCAGAATGGGAAAATACCATGCTGGCAAAAGGTGACCTAGTTGACGAAATCACGAAATTAAAAAATCAGGACGGCAGTGATCTGATCGTCTATGGCGGAGCCACGTTTGTGTCGGCGCTCATCAGGCACAACCTGATCGACGAATACCATTTATTCGTTAATCCAACGGCGATCGGGCAGGGAATGCCTATTTTTCAGGCACTTGGTCAAAATCACCCCCTGACGCTGGTCAAATCAACTTCCTTTGATTGCGGAATTGTGGTGCTCCATTACGAACCGAAACGCGACTAGTTGTCTACATCCCGGATGGTCGGGCGGCTGTCGTTCCGACGGTGTTCGTACGAGAGTTGAAAGTCGGTCAAATCCGGACGGTTTTTGCGGGGACGTTTCAATTCGTACTGGTGAATGGTTTGCCCCAACTGGTACAGAAACGGGTGCGCCACGCTGTCGTACTCGTAGTTATTGTCGTTCAGGATTTCGTCCCTGTTCACGTAGAGTGTGGCCGACAGCATGTATTCAACCTTGTTTTTGAAGTCGGCCACGTACGAAGCATCGGTCATAAAACCGTAGGCCCAGCCTACTTTATTGAATATCCGTACGCCTTCGGGCAGGGTGCGGTGCAGACTATCCCGGAAGAAAAACTTCACGTAGCTGTCGAAATACTGCTCGGCATCGTACTTGGGATAATTGGTTTCGCCGGGAAACTGCGACAGGTATTGACGCATCAGGGCGTAATCATCGTCAGTTAGGTCAAACCGCTGGCTGGCCGGAACCGACTGCGGAAACAGCACCGATTGCAACGTTCGCTGAAACGCTTCCAGCGGGTATTTGTTGCGGGTTGTAAAATCGAACGGTTCATGAATCAGGCTGTCGCTGGCTGTTAAGTAGCCTTTCCCGATTCTGGCAGTCCGGCGGAAATCAAAGGCATCCGGGTTGTAGGCGGCAGGCTGAGTGTACAAAACCGTTCCATCTTCCCGAATAAACCGAACGGGGTTTGTATGTCGGTTTTCGTCGGGAGTCATTCGGACAAACCGGTGCGTGATGCGGGTGTCGGCATAGCCTTTGGCGTGCAGTGATCGGTTGATGGTCTGCTGCCCCACAAACTCGTACATCCGGCTGTAGGCGTCGTTGTCGCTGACCAACAAGGCTTTTTTAATGAAATGCGCAATCGACGGAAAACCGTTCTGAGCCGTATTGTCGTGCCATTCTTTCGTCTGATTGCGGTAGGCGCTGTCGAATTGCATAGCCGCGTATTTAGTCACATCCGGTTTTTTCAAACGGTTTAGTTTTTCGAGCGACAGCAGGGCCAGCGGCAGTTTTACGGTCGACGCCGGATTGAAATACGCCGTGCTGTCAACGTGGAAATAATAATGGGTGAACGTTGGAACGTTGCGCTTGTCCCGGTCGATTCGGGTGTAAATGATTTGCAATCGGTACGTTTCCGGATGGCGGATTACTTCCTGGAAAATCGGATGCGGATTTTTTGCAAACAAATGGGTCAGAAAAGCATCTGTGCGGGGCTGAGCCTGAGCGATAGTCGTTAGCAAACCGATCGCCAGAGAAAGTATTCGCTTGTTCATGAAGTGGGTAAAAGAAGATTGAAACTCAGAAATCGACTCGGTAATAAAATACCGGCAGAAAGCCCAGCTGGTATTCGCGTTTAATGAATGTGCCGTCGGGCTGGGGCGCATAACTCAGCGTCAGAATGTTCTGAATGCCCAGCGCATTGACAAAATCGACGGCGATGGTGTGGGTTAGCCGGTTGCGGTTGATTTTGTAGTCGACTTTCAGGTCAAACCGCCGGTAGGCCGGAAACTGGAGCGTATTGCGTCCGGCATTCTGGTAAATGATTTCCTGCGAAGCCTGGGAGCGGGCTTCATCGACTGGGCCGTACCAGCGGCCACCAACCGCCGTGAACTTTGCTCCCACGTTCAGGCTGCTTTTTCCGAATGTGAATTCTTTGGCAAAAACCGCATTGAAGGCGTATTTTCCGTTGAAATCTGTATTCCGCAGCACGCCGTCTGACCCTCGGTATTTGGCGTCAAACAGCGAACCCGTCACGAGAAAATAATACCCGTCGCTGAAAAACTTTTCCAGTGTCAGCTCGGCACCGTAGTTGCGTCCGGTACCGGTATTAACCATTTTATCCGGGAAGACCCGCGTAAAGCCGGAGCCGGTGTTCAGGATGGAGAATGAACTGTTTTGCTCTTCCACCGGTACGTTGAACAGCTTCTGGTAATACACTTCCGCTTTCAGACGGAGATTGCGGCTGAGCAGCCGGTCGTATGAGGTAACGTAATGCCAGCTTTTGGTTAAGCCAACGTCATGGTTCAACAAAGCCCCGCTTTGGGCCGGATTCGGATTGCGTAGGTTATCACCGTAAAAATAAATGTAGGTCGGCTGGATCTGGCTGTGTAATCCCACGGCAACGCTTACTTTCTGGCGGTTTGGCAGGTCCCAGGCTAGTCCGGCGCGGGGCTCAACAGGCGAGAAACTGTTTTTATTGACGGAAAAGTAAAGGCTGGTCAGCCCGGCACTGAGCGTTAGGCGTTCGGACAGATTCACGCGCCACTGCACGTACGGTTGTAACAGCATTGCGGTTTGGCGCGTATCCCAACGGTATTGCCACGGCCCCAATTGGGCAGGCGCGGTGGGAGAGGTAGTCACCGTGCGTACACTGTCGAGGAGGTTGAAAAATAATACATCGGCGTTTAAGCCTGCTTTCAGAATGCTGCGCGGACTAAATTTATGGTTGACTGATGCCGCCAGCGAAGTTTTGGTTTCGGCAAAACGGTAGTCGAGAATGGGCGCTTTCGCTAGAATCCTGTAACGGTTATTTTCTACAATGGGAAGCCCGTTGGCTCCGTACTGGAAGAAGAGGTAATCGTGGTTGGCATCCTGCGCGTTGGCGGACACGGCCAGTGTCGCTTTGAAAAACGTTTGTTGATTGAGCGGTTTTTCGTACGTCAGACCGGCCACGCCCATGCGTGAGGTATAATACTGGTCGCGGTCATTCTGGCCGAAAATATTGCGATCCGATACCTCCTGGTTACTAATCAGCAGGTCGATGGTGCTGGTGCCGCCAAACCCCCAGAGAGCAATTTTAGCATTGTTTTTCAGGGGGAAATTCAAGCGGAAGGAAGCATCCTGGTAGGTCGGAACGGCCTGCGTACCAATGTCAATTCCTGCTTTGTTGAACAGCCACAGATTGGCGTAGCGATAGGTGACAAAATAGGACGAACCGGTTTTTCGGGAAAGGGGGCCTTCCAGCGCGCCTTCAGTTCCTAAAAAACCGAATTGAATCATACGCTGGTGCTTTTCGTTGTTGCCGTTGCGAAGCCGAAGGTCGAAAACTCCGGCAATACCGTTGCCGAATTCGGAGGGGAAAGCGCCCGTGAAAAAGTCGGAGTTGGCCAGCATTTTGTTGCTGATGACACTCACGGGGCCGCCCGTGGTGCCGGCAATGGCAAAGTGATTGGGGTTCGGAACCGTAACTCCCTCGACGCGCCACAACACCCCGCTGGGTGAATTACCGCGGATCACAATGTCGTTGCGGGAATCGTCGGCACCCTGCACGCCAGCGAAATTGGAGGCCATCCGGGCGGGCTCGCCCCGGCTTCCGGCGTAACGGTCGGCTTCGTCGACGGTGAACTGCCGGGCCGATACGATTGCCATTTCGTTCCGGGCATCACCAGTTCGTTGTGCTTTGACGGTTACCGCCGATAGCTCAGTGATGGATTCTTCCAGTTCGACGTCCAGAATGGTTTCCCGGCCCGCGTCGACGATGATGTTATTTAGCAAGGCGTCTTTATAACCAATTCGGGTGATTCGGACGGTTCGCCGACCGACCGGAACATTGGGAATGCGGTACCGGCCTAGTGAATCGGTTTGTGTGCCCTGGCTGGCTGACGTTTCCAGTACCTGAACTGATACTTCCCGCAACGGGTATTTGGATTCCTTGTCGATGACTCGTCCGCGGACGGTTTGGGTGAAAGTGGTTTGGGCAAAGGACGGGGAGAGAAGGGCGAAATACAAAAACAGCCAATAAAGGTATTTCATGGTCTTTTAGCGGTGAAAAATGCGGTAATCCTCAAAGGATGAAACCAATCAACGCAAAAATACCCAATCCAATAACTGTTCCAAGCAAAGTTCGCCAGAAGCGCCTTCCTTCGCGCTTTCGTTCCTCTCGCGTCATCGTTTTATAGGGCTTCATCTCCTTATCGAAAACGCGTCCCAGAAAGTATAGTCCACCCGCCAGAACGCCCATTCCCAGTAAAATGACCAAGACGGCGGCAAAGCCCTGGTTGGTGCACGCCAATCGGCAGGCAAAACCGCTGGCCAGAAGCGATAAAAAGGCACTTGCAATAAACAGCAGCACATAACCGATCTTGATTCCGGAGCGGGAACGTTCCTGTTTTTTACCCTTTGCGGTATTTTTTTCGAGGGAATCCCGGGTTGAACGGGTTGTGGTCGAATCCTTCTCGCTGGCGTAGGTGCGAAATTCCCCGCTGGAAACGCTCACCGACGGTTCGGGGTGGATCACTGCCCGGCCACTAATACCGCCCGCGATACTGTAAATCAGAACATTGATGAAAAAGAAAAGGGCATACCTGTTTTTCTGGAATCGAAATCGTGCGCCAGCGGCCAGATCAATCAAGCGAAGAGCGCTATACCGGCTATACAAAATCCGAAAGACCAGCAGAGCTGCGAGTAAAAACGTCAGATACCAGGCCGGTTGATTCGCCAGCAGTGTACTCCCAAGGATTAGCCCAATCGCTGCATTCGTGAATTCTGAGAGAATAATGATACCGGCGGCCGTTCGAGGATGGCGGCTGGCGTAGGCCGAAAGGGGGCTGAGGTTCATCATCGGAAGGGTGTTTAGGATCAGCCTAAGTCCGTTGATACGACTGGCCGATGATACTTAACACCAATGGCTTTTCTACTGTTTTTGGCGATTGGCTAAAAGTCAGGAGACGAAGCTGAAAAATAAAAAAGGCGGATTCATCATCCGCCTTGTATTGGGCACTTATAAAAGTCGTTTGATAAGCTGGTTGACCGTGATACCTTCCGCTTCGGCCTTGAAGTTTCGGACGATGCGGTGGCGGAGAATCGGCAGGGCGACGGCCCGCACGTCTTCAATATCCGGTGAATATTTTCCGTTCAGGAGGGCGTTGCACTTAGCCGCCAGAATCAGCGATTGCGAGGCCCGGGGACCAGCGCCCCACTCCAGGTAAGTGTTGGCATCCGGGGCGGCTAATTCGGTATTGGGACGGGTTTTGTGCACCAGTTTTACGGCGTACTCCACCACGTTGTCGACCACCGGGACCCGGCGTACCAGATGCTGAAATGCCGAAATCTCCTCACCGGAAATAACTTTCTTAACCTGATACCGCTCGTCGGTAGTCGTTGATTTCACAATATCCAGCTCCGACTGGTAAGAAGGATAATCCAGAAAAACGTTAAACATAAAACGGTCCAGCTGGGCTTCCGGAAGCGGGTACGTTCCTTCCTGCTCGATGGGGTTCTGGGTGGCCAGAACGAAGAACGGACGGTCGAGTGGGTATTTTTGACCGGCGATCGTTACCGAGTATTCCTGCATTGCTTCCAGCAGGGCCGACTGCGTTTTGGGGGGAGTCCGGTTGATCTCATCGGCCAGAATAATATTGGCAAAAACGGGGCCTTTGATAAACTTGAAACGGCGTTCCTGATCGAGGGTTTCAGAACCTAATATATCCGACGGCATCAGGTCCGGCGTAAACTGAATCCGGTTGAAGCTAAGGTCAAGTGCGCCCGCAATGGTCTGGATGAGTAAGGTTTTCGCCAGTCCGGGCACGCCGACGAGCAGGCAGTGTCCCTGACAAAAAATGGCCGTCAGTAAAAGCCGTACGGTTTCTTCCTGCCCGATGACGACTTTCGAAATCTCACTGGTTAATTTTTTATACGCTTCATTCAGCGCTTCAGCAGCTGCAACGTCAGAATTATATTGTATCACAGGCAGAGGGGTTAAGAGTGATGAGTTAAGAATGATGAGTGAAGAGTTAAAAATTAAAAGAAGGTTGTCAATGGATAACCGCCGGACGGTCAACTCTTCACGCTTAATTCTTAACTCACCACTCCGTTAGGGTCCTTCAGTTTTTTGTGTAGCAAAAATGTGGCAGCTGTCGTATTCCGGGTCCAAATTGATGTACACGTCGCTGACCGCCTTTTTGAACCATTCATCGATGGCCTTATTCTTTTTGTTGACCATGACGATGTTCGCGATCTTTTCGTAATCCTCCTTGAGACTAGCCGTATGCGGAGCCACTTTGCGCTTGTAATACAGCAGCCGGACTGCGGTTTTTCCATCTTCCAGCCGGTAATCCATCGGTGGGCTAACCGTGCCGACCTTCATCGTGTCCAGGGTCATGTACAGCGTGTAATCCATGGTCTGGTCCAGCGGCTGGAGCGAGCTGTTGGATTGTGGATCCCGGATGATTCCCCCGGCATCGGCGGTGGCCTTGTCTTCCGAAAAATCCTTGGCGGCTTTCTCGAATTTGAGTGTATCGGCTACGATGAGGGTGCGCAGGCTGTCCAGAAACCGCCGGGGTTCTGTCAGATCGAGTCGATTGTATTCCGGGCGCAGCAGAATGTGTCGGGCGTGGTATTCGGCACCCCGAACTTCGACGAGCTGAATGAGGTGGAGGCCAAATTCCGATTCCACAATATCCGACATTTCGCCGGGTTTCAGCTTGAGGGCAGCACCTTCAAACTCGGATACCATCTGTCCGCGTTTGGCAAAACCGAGGCTGCCGCCTTTCTGGGCCGAACCGACATCTTCCGAAAACTCCGTGGCTAATTTGCTAAATTCTTCCCCTTTTTCAACGCGTTCTTTCAGCGCCTGCAGGCGTTTCCGCAGTTCGTCGCGTTGTTCTTTCGTGACTTTGGCCAGACGAACAATGTGCCCAATTTCAACCTCCGCCGGAATATAGGGCAAACTATCTTTAGGAATGGAGTTGAAAAACTTCCGGACTTCGTTCGGGCTAACCTTCACGTCGTCGGTAATTTTGGTTTGCATGCGTTGCCCCAGCATTTGTTCCTTTACTTCTGATCGCAGTTCGCTTTTCAGGGCTTCAATGCTTTTGCCGTACGCTTCGACCAGGTTTTTTTCGGAGCCAAACTGCTGGATCATGTACGACATCCGGCTGTCCATCTGGTTGTCGATAATCTTGTCGTCAACGGTTACGGAGTCAATGTCGGCTTTGGCCAGCAGCACTTTCTGAACCACCAGGCTTTCCAGAATCTGGCAATCGGCCGGAGCCTTCTGGTTTTGCTGGGAATACGACTGACGGGTTTGATCCAGATCCGATTTCAGTACGTAGTAATTATCAATTTTTGCGATGATTTTATTGATGCTTGCTCCTTTGTTCTGCGAAAAGCCAGGTAGCGCAGCCAAAGCCAGCAGGGCTGTCGCTATCAAGGAGGAGAGAATGGTTGATTTCATTAAAAAATTCCTTCAGGTTTGTTATTCAATATTACGGATTTCGGCAGGATTTATTGATATGCCCGGTCCGCGAATCTGTTAAATGATGTTAATCCGTTGCTTATTTGACGAGCTTACGGGCTTCTTCTTCGTTTATCTGAACCGGATATTGCTGCTTCAGCCGGTCCAGCCATTGTTTCTCCAGGATGGCCTGATAGTCATTGATAACCGCTCCCCGGGCTTCTTCGAACGTTTTCAGGCGAGGGGGTTCGATCTGATCAATTTTTACCAGAATCACTTTCCCATCGCGCCGTAGGGTGGTGGTCCCGGGCTTCCATTCAACGGCATCAAGGTACGGGTCAGCCCCTTTGGCAAAAATGCCTTCCGTCAATTTGACGGCTCCTGGTTCTTTCGAATTCAGAATTTTTTCAACGTCTTTTTTAGATGTTGAAAACAGCTGAAAAGTCACACGGCGGGCTTTATCATTTTTTCCTGTACTGCCGGTGACGCCCGGTCGGAACTTGCCGTGGTCTTTTTCCATGATTCGAACAATCGGTATCTGGTTAGCCGTCAGGAAATTAACCACTGTCCGGATACGGCTGGCCGAAATGGTGTCGCGTTCGGTGGGGTCGGCCGACCCGGATACCTCCACGATGTAATCGGAATTTTTAATCATCAGCACGAGTAAATCAAACAGGGTTTCCCGTTGTTTGGCGGTCAGGGCACTCTGGTTTACGCCATAACTCAGTTCTTCGACCGACCGGCGGAGTTGGTAGGGGCTTTTGACCAGCATCTCCGAAGCCTGTTTCAGGGTTTCTTCATTGGGTGCCGACAAGATGGTGGCGACGGCCCGCTGATCGTACCGATACTTCTCTTTATTGGTGTTGTGGAGCGCTCGCTGGCCCAGCGAATCGGCCAGGGACTTTTCCCACACATTGATTTCCATGACCTGCGAAAGCAGAACTCCATCGCGAATGTCGTTCATCAGGGCGCGGAATTCCGGGTATTTTTTTTCCAGACCGGCCTCTTCGTGTTCAATCAACTTATCATCCACAAACCGCTTGTACAGGCGCTCCATCTGAACGGTTGCCGAAGAAGTCGGCCCTCTACGTGGTTGTTGCCGCCGAACCACTGTTTCCAGAAACTCATTGGCCGTGTATGGTTGCTTGTTGATGAGCACAATCGGTTTTTTCTCAATGGCTGGGTCGAGGATCGCTGGCATTTTCCATTTGCCCAGCAACAACGTGCTGTCGGCCAGGGCCAGCGTCTTGTGCAGCACATCGGGCGATTCGGTAATGGTATAGGTTTTACGAAGCCGCTGCACCAGCGCATTCCGCACAATATCACCCCGCGTGTCCGTTACTACTTTCTGACGAAGCGTACCGGCCATTGAGTCGAATGATTCGAGCGGTTGGCGTTCAATTAGCCGGACAATGTGCCAGCCGTAGTTACTCTGAAACGGTTTGGAGTAACTGCCAGCCTGCGTCAGGCTGTACGCAGCTTCTTCAAAAGGTTGTACCATTTGCCCGACTCCGAAGACGGGCAAAAGCCCACCGGTGTTGCGCGATTCGCGGTCATCGGAAAAGTCCTTCGCCAGTTTGTCAAACGATTCCCCTTTTTCCAGTCGATTGTATACGTCGTCGATCCGGTTTTTAGCTGCTTTCTGCCCTTCGTCGCCATTGCCCGCCAAAGCCGCGCTTGGACTCACCCGAACCAGAATGTGCGCTACCTTCAGTTTTCCCCGGCTGGATCGCTTGTCGAGTACTTTCACCAGGTGGTAACCCGAGCGGGAACGAACGGGATTTGAAATAGTGCCAACCGGGGTTGTATAGGCAGCCGTTTCAATGGGGTAAACGACCTGAAAAGCCGTTAAATAACCTAAATTGCCACCGTTCGACGCTGCCGTCTGATCTTTGGAGTATTGCCGGGCTGCCGACGAAAAGTCCAGACCGTCCAGAAGTTTTTTGCGGACGTCGAGGGCAGCCTGATAAGCAGCCAGCGTATCGGTCGGGGCAGCATCTTCGGCCACGGCAAACAAGATGTGGGAGACGTTGACCTCTTGTTTCAGGCGCTCGTAGGCTTCGGCGGTCAAGTGCTCAATGATCTCTTTATCATTCAGATACGACTGAGCCAATTGCTTACGATACGAAGCAATCTCTTCCCGAAACCCTTCAGTGGTGTCGCGGCCTTCCTGCTCGGCCGCCAATACTTTAAGTTTCAGGTTTGTATACAAATCAATATACTCACGGAGGCCCGTCCGGCGGGACGAATCGCTGTTGATTTGGTTTTTGGTAAACGATTGAAAAAACTCATCCGTCGTAAAGGATTTGTTTCCCAATTTCACTATAACCGGTTCTGGAGCTTTGGTAGCCACCGGAGCCGATGATTTGCAGCCCGCCAGTAAGCTGCAGAAAATAAAAAGAACCGGCGCTTTTTTGGTGAGAATTGTTGAGGTCAAAACAAGTATAAATTGCGGTGAACGGTTTTCAATGCGATCCAGACGCAGAGAGGTCAGTGGCAGATAATACGGGTAAAAGGCTAATTAGGCGTATTACAATAAGCGTACATGTTCTAATTTCTTTTATCGGTTATCTGGCATATTCGCTTTAGACTTTATTCAGTAACAGCTATTTGCAGGAATTCGTTACGTTTTTAACGACCGGAAGCCGGCTTTATTTTCATTCGTTTGAGCTGAATGTCATACTCAACCTGATAGTCAAACGAATCGCGCAGATGCCGCCCCGTAAACCGGGCTGGCACGTGCACGGCCAACGGTTTTTTCTTTTTACGGGAATCCGGCGTGTCGCGCAGTTCCACGCTACTTTGCCCCAGAATGTCGTCTTTGTCCAACCGGTCGGTTAACTGAATGCCCAGACCCGCAGCCGTGAGTGCCGTGGTGACGTATTTCAATGGGGTAAGCAGCTCGGCGCCCAGTTCGAAAAAACCGAAAGGGACCTGAATCCAGCCGTTGACGTCGCGAATCCGCTTGATCAATTGCTGTGCCTGACTGTAGTCCTCTACTTCAATCAGGACCAGCGAAGCGACGACCTTGCCATCTTTTGGCACCGATAGTTGTACCGGTGCCTGCTGTTCAAAAGAAAGAAGGGCACCCTTTTTGACCTTTTCGACGCCCCAGGCGCTAGATGCGACGCCTACCAACCGGTTTTGTTTGTCAAAAGCCGTTAGCGACCAGGTCATCATCAGCTCGTCCTGACGGGTGATGGTTTCTTCCAGGTTGTTGGCTTTCAGGCTGCTAAGTTGCATTTCCGCCGTCAGCGGTTTTGAACCGGAGCAGGCTGAAAGCAGCAGCAGTAAGAACAGGTGATACGGTTTCATACGCAATCAGGCAACTTCTTCAATAACGGATGCGCCTTCCGAACCGTCCCCGTTGGTCCACCGCCAGCGCTCATGCAGGCGAATCCGGCCATCGGCCAGTAGTTCGGGCGTTGACTCGCAAACGCCCGTGCGAAACTGCCCCTCCGTATTCAGATGCTGGTACGTCATGTCCAACCGGCCGTTATCAAGTACTTTGGCAATCAGAAAACCTTTGACCACTGAGCCGCCCCGGTATTCTGCCCAGGCCACGTTGCCTTCCTGCTGGTACCAGAACGTAGTTGCGGCACTGACTTCCCCGTTGTCGGTATTGGCAACCGAACGAAAAATCTTCTTGTCGTAATTCATTAGTCAATGACGGGTTCCTGCTGACTGAGGCAATGGAATGTTCCCAGCCCCCAAACGATTTCCGTGGCATCGATGCCGACTACTTTCCGGTTCGGAAAGCAGGATTCCAGAATATCGATGGCCGTCTGGTCTTTGGCACACCGGAAGGTGGGAACAATAACCGCGCCATTCGAAATGTAAAAATTGGCGTACGAAGCCGGCAACCGCTGACCTTCGCTGATCACCGGATCGGGCATGGGCAATTCGACAATAGTAAGCTGTTTGCCGTTAACCAGTCGCATTTCGTTGAGCTCCTGGCGAATTTCCTTCAAAAACGGATAGTTCTCGTCGTTGGGGTTCGCTTCGGTTGCTACCACAACGGTATCTTCGTTAACAAAGCGTACGGTATCGTCGATGTGGCCGTCGGTGTCGTCGCCCACAATGCCTTCTTCCACCCACAACACCTGCTGGACGCCGTAGTAGTCGCACAAGTACTGTTCGATCTGAGCTTGCGTCAGGTGTGCGTTCCGGTTTTGATTCAGCAGGCAGGCCCGACTGGTCAAGACAGTGCCGTTACCGTTGAACTCCACTGCCCCGCCTTCCATGACGATGCCCGGGTTGACGTATGGTAGGTTCCGGTAGTGCGCAATTTCGACCGGAATCAGACCATCGCGGTCGTACGGCGGATACTTTCCGCCCCAGGCGTTGTATTCCCAATTAACAATCATTCGTTCTTTCGACGCCGGATTGATCAGAAACGCCGGACCATGATCACGGCACCACGAATCGTTGGTTGGGTGGGGGAGAAGCGTTACTTTCGACAGATCAACACCGGCCACTAACAGCCGCATTTTGGCGGTCTGAATAACGGTTTCGTTGTGGGCATTGATGCAAACCTGCTCGCTTTCGCTGATGGCGCGAATGAATTCAAGGTAAGCCGGAAACATTTTCTCCTGCCGTTCGTTCGACCACGATGCTTCGGTATGTGGCCAGCTGAGCCAGGTTGCTACGTGGGGATGCCATTCGGCCGGGAAGAAAAAACCGTTCTGAGCCGGAATAAAGTTGGTATTGTTTGAATGATCTTGGGATTGTATATTCATACGAAAATTTCCTATCACACTGCAAAACTACAAAAATATGTCGGCATGCCGGTTGCGAATCTTTTTGATGCTGCTCCTGGGTGGGTTGATTGCGCGCGTATCGGCGCAGAATCAGCCATTGAGTGATGAAGAACTGAATACCCTTACGAACTGGTTTCCGGCCCATCAACCCCAAACGCTGCAGCAAAAGGAGTTGATGAAAAAGTATGCTTCGCCAACGGCTTATGAAACGATTGCGGAGCTGGCTGACCGGGTTGCTAAAAACGATACGGTCCGGGCTTTGCAGATCAATACAGCGGTTTTATCGCGAGGAAACATCGAACGGATTGCGGAATTAAAGGACTTGCGGGTGCTGCACCTGACAGTTGATTCCGCGACAGCTACCGAGGTGTTATGGCGGGCGGTGAGTCAGCTCAAACGGTTGCAGCGGCTGTCGATTTCGCAGGCTACTTCGGTGGCCGGCCAGACTCCCCCGATTACCCTCCCTGCTACGTTACAGCAATTAACCGGGCTAAGTGAACTTCAGCTATTTATTAGTTGGTCGGACTGGAAGCAGACGGCTGCCACGATCGCCGGAATACCGGGCTTGCGAAGACTTGTTTTCGGAATTAATACGTTGCAGCCTGAAATACCGTCTGATCTGGGTAAAGTGGGGCAGCTGACCTCGCTGACCATCCAGAGTTACCAATCAACGGTTCTGCTTCCGACATCATTGGGCAATCTGTTGCGGTTGAAAGAATTAAATCTAAGTTATGTCCGGCTGGACCAAAAGCAGGACTGGAGTTTTCTAAACAAACTGACCGGACTGGAAACCTTACGAATGGCTTCTTCGAATCTGGAAAAGTTACCTGATCTACAAAAGCTGAAAAAACTGCGGGTATTGGAGCTGAGTATGAGCCCAAGCCTGATGCTCGGGCCGGACGCCTTGAACGGGCTTGTTGCACTGGAGAAACTGAATCTGTCCGGTTGCCAGCTGAAGCAGCTTCCTGCCTCGATCACGCATTTAATCAATTTGAAGGAATTGACAGTCTCCAACAATCCGCTGATCGAGTTGCCTGCTCAAGTTGGTGCTTTGACCAAACTTGAAATGTTGAATGCGAGTGGGTGCCGGTTGCAGCGATTGCCGGAGTCAATGGGTAAGCTAACGCAGTTGCAAACGTTAAATATGGCCGATAATCAGCTGGATTCCCTGAGTTTTGATCTGGGCAAGCTGACTCAGCTCCGTTCTGTAGAACTAAATAACAACCAGATTCGGGAGTTGCCTGCAACCATTGGGCGCTTGTCGAATTTGAGACTGCTGGTTTTATGGAATAACAAGCTGAAGGAGCTGCCGGAAACCGTTGGGGATTTGACTGAACTGACGAATTTGGCAGTGGGAGCTAATCAGTTAACCCGGTTGCCCGCCGGGATTGTGAAAACGTCAAATTTACAGAAATTGAATGTAAGCGAAAACCAGCTGCTGGATTTACCTGCTGAAATCGGCCAGCTTCGGCGCCTGAAAGACCTCTCGTTGGAATCAAATAAACTGGCCCAGTTGCCGGAAAGCTTAGGCCAGCTGGATTCATTAAATTGGCTTGATCTGCGCCGGAATCAGCTGAGCCGTCTGCCGGATGGCTTATTTCGGCTTGCTTTGTTGAATTATTTAAATTTAAGCGAGAACAAACTGGAGAGAATACCGTCGGCACTGGGGAGGTTGACGAATCTGGGAACCTTATCGCTTTACCAAAACCGCTTGTCGAGCCTGCCATCCGAACTCGGGAAACTGACGAAACTACACGCGCTCTGGCTGAGTGACAACCCGCTGGAACTATTGCCGGAAACTATTGGTGAATGCCGGGAATTGAATCAGATCATGGCCAAGAATACCAAATTGAGGGTATTGCCGGGTGGTTTTACACGTTTGAGCAAACTGCAAAACCTTGATCTGTCTGGGAATGAGCTAACCATTTTACCCGCAGGGTTGGGCAATCTGACGGAACTGCGTACGTTGCAGCTTGGAAGGACCCGACTGTTGGCTTTGCCGGAATCCATCGGGCGACTGACGAAGCTAAATCGGTTACAGATCGGAGAAATGGAAAACATTTCCGCTACTGAATACGCCGGTTTGCAGCAGTTGCCCGACAGTATTGTTTATTGTCAGGAGTTGAATCAGTTGCAATTGTTTAATCAGTTTGGACTCGACGGCGACGATACTTTTGCGAAAATCAGCCAGCTTCGAAATTTGAGAGGTCTGACGCTGTACCGCTGCAACCTCGAACGCATTCCCGCCCTGGATTGGAAAACCTTTCCGGTATTTGAACTGTCGCTCATGCGCAACCGCCTGACCGAGGTACCCATCGAATTGCTGGAGAGTCCAAAATTGCAGCAGATTGCCCTGTTTGAAAATCTACTTCCTAAACCGTTGAATACGAATTTTGGCAGCAAAGAAGCCTTGCGGCTGGCGATGAGCGAAGCGGGGTTGCTGGCATTGGATAAAATTACCAAACCCAATCGGGGGGTGGCTACCGCTTTTGTACAAATGGCCTTTCAGCAGGCCGGGCAGCGCAATTGGACCGAAGCGTTGGCCAACTTCGAAAAAGCAATTGATTACGCTTCCGATACCCTGCGAATTAGCCTGTATGCTCAACGGGCCGATATGCACCTTTTTCGCCAATCGTACGCGGAAGCCGTGGCCGACTATGACCAAAGTATTCGGCTGGCTAATCAGTTGACCAACGGGGCGTCCGCATCCAATCAAATTGTGGATCAGCAGATTGAGTACCCCACGATCATGGCTCTACGGGGCCGGTCTCATGCGAAAGGCAAACTGGGGCAGATCGAACCCGCCATGGCCGATATTAACCAGGCGATTCAGAAAGCCACGGCAATGAAGGCCGATCCGCTATTGTTAGGGAGCTTGTATACCGAGCAGGGCCGGTACCTGACGCTGCAAAACAAAGTAAAAGAAGCCAACGAAAGTTACCGCAAAACCATTGAAGAATACGAAAAAATGCGCTACGCCAACCCGGCGACTAAACTAACCGTTGTAGAATTGTATATTCTGATTGGAGAGCCGAATAAAGCGCGAAGCGCGTTGGGGCAACTCAACCATCAGGAAATGAACGGCGGTTTTGCTACTCTGATGAAGTACCTGGAAAGCAGCATTCAGGTGATGAAAAACGAAAAGCCGGACGATGAAATACTGGCCGACCTGAATACCTATTTGGCAAATCATCACGAACGAATTATGGGCTGGAGTTTTGAATTGTACGAAAATTGGCTGACTCGTTCTGGATTGCCACCGGCAAAACAAACGACTTTGCAGCAATTGACCCAGCTCGCCAAAAGCCGGCTTCTCAGGATGGACTAGATCAGAATAATTTGCTCCAGGCAAACCGGATAAGCAGAAGAACTGCTACGAAGCCAATGACTAGGTAGGCAAACGGGATGTAAGTAACGGCGTAAATGCGGGTGCGGTCGATGATCCACAAAATACCGATTACGGCGGTGATTAGCGTCATGAAACCGGACAATCTGCCAAAACCGGGAATGTACGCGAAAGGTAGCTTGCGTTTGACCAACATCAGGGTGGCTACCATGGTGACTACCGGCAAAACCTGCGTAACGAGGTTCATTTGCCAGATGCTCTGCCGCTCAAAAAGAAACAGGTAGATATTTAGGGTGACGGCAAAAATGCCGGGGATACAAGCCAGATACACCAGGGTAGCGTAGACAAACCGCCACCGCCAGATCTCCTCGGCCGTCTCGCCCGACCATAGATTAACAATGAAGGCCACCGCCGGAATGGACAACAGCAAAACCGTCAGTAGGGCAGGGTTGGATGAAACGTACTGGAAAAAATCCTGGAGCGTCATGAGTAGAAAGAAAATTATTACACAGAGTTGCTCAGAGGGAATCAGCGGATTGTTCTGAGCAACTCTGTGTAACAACTAAAACCTTACAACGTCAGCAAATATCCGATGGTAAAGTTGGCGTCCCAGTCGAAGACGAACTGGTTGCAGTTGGTACCGTCAGCGATGGCTTTGTAGATGTTAACACCGGCTTTGGTTTTGGCTTCGCCGGATTTGTAAGCCGAGGGCGCATTCAAAACCGTATAGCGTTCTTTACCATTACGAACCTGCTTGGCCAGCTCGAACGGTACCCCACCAATAATGAAGCAGGTTTTGCGATTGCCCGATGGAATTTGGCCGGCTTTCTCTTTCACTTCATTATACACTTTCGTATCGTCGTCGCCATTCTGAAAATACTTAGCGCCGTAGCTTTCCAAAGCTGAAGTTTTGCCGCCTTCTTTCCAGGAAATCTTGGTATTGCCCGATCCAATATCGACGACAAAACCGTTGCTTTCGAAATCTTTCGGTAACACTGACCGCAGCGCCAGGCGCCCTTCTTGCTCGGGCGTTACGGTATTGACCACGTAATTCAGACTCTTCAGCGCCCGGATAATTTTCTGGGTATTTTCCGCTTTTACCGCTCCGGAGCTAACCACAAAATGAATATCGCGTCCGGCCACACCGTAGTTCAGCATCTGGGCAATGTACTTTTTCAAACCCTCCCGAATGTCCTGGTCGGTAGCCATGTTTTCCAGCACCAGGCTGTTGCCAAATTCGGACTTCTCCAATTTCCAGTTTTTACGGGCATCGACCGTGATAATGAATGAATTGAAGCCACTGGCTCCTAACTCTACAACGCCTTTCAGTTTGCCGTTTTCGGGAGCAGGTGGGGTATAATTGAACGTGGACCGGGAACCGCCTTCGTCGGTGGCTTCCGTATCGGTACTCGCGGTGGTTTCAGAAGACGCCTGATCCGTTGACTCGGAGGATGCCGATGGCAGCGAGGGCGAATCGGATGTCTGTTCAGTATTGTTTTTGGACGAGAACTTCTTCAGCAAGTCAACTCCGCCGATGTATTTGAAACCAAAGTAGATAGCGGCCAAAATCAGGGCCGTAATCAGGAGCCTTCCGGCCACGGTTAATCGTTGCATGTTGGATTGAGTGGATTAGTGAATGAAAGATTGAGCAATTCTGGTGGAGAAATGAGCGGTTGATGTACAGCGTGATTCGAGCCAAATCGGGTACGAACTTCACTCAACCGCTCATTCACTCATTAATCAAGCAGACTTCGGTATCCTTCGTCCTTGGGAGGATTGATTGAACGGTTGGGAGTCGGTGGCGGGGTGTTTTCATCCAATTGGATGAGTTTGAAATCGCCGTGGTTGTAGGCTTCAAGCAGGGCTTGTCCCTTGTCCGACAAAATACCGTTCTGAATGTCTACCGAGTTGATAAAATCCATCGACATATCCATGGCGCGTTTCATCTCACCCAGTTTTTTGCTCATGTCGTCCTGAATATATTCCATCGACTCGTCGAAGTAGAACTTCTTGTCCGGATTGCCTTTGAAGATGCTGATTGCCGTCCGCAGGGCATTCGAGCTTTCTTTGACGATCTGGTATTCAGCCTCTTTCAATTTGACCTTAATCTCGGTTTCCTTGATGATGTAATCGGCGCTCTTGTTCACTTTTTCCATGAACTCCAGCACCGTCCGCATGTTGCGTTGCAGGGGGTGCAATTTTTCGTTCATTTCCTGCAAACCGGCTCCTTCGATGGTGGCCAGTTGAGCGGCTTCCCGCATGCCTGGGCGATCGGCCAGGTTGTTGGCTTTGTTAGCTTCGGCAAACTTCTGCTTGATGTTCTCGTTGTTCTCGGCAATTTTTCGGTTTAGTTTCACCAGTTGCCCGGCCAGCGTATCGATCTGACCCTGCATTTTCCGGCGTTTGTCTTTCAAATCGTCCACGTAAATTTTCATGATGGCGATCGGATCAAGCTCGATGACAATACCCGTCAGCTTTCGCATCAACGTTTTATACAGAAAGAAAACCGCCGTCCGGACGTCCTTGCTGGTAAACAGAAAAATAAGAAAGCCTAAAACCGCCAGCAAACCGGCCAGATACAAGGTGTTTTCGGTAACCCGGATCAGAAATTCAACAATCCGGTTGAAGTATACCAGGCCCATTGCACCGATAGCCGCCAGAAAAAACATGCCGGCGATGCCTTCCGGGCGGCTCCAGAACGAACGCTTGTCGCCGTCGTCGGTTCGGCCACCCACTTGTGAAAAATCAGGAGTTGATGCCATTGTTAGCGTTTGAAGTTTAAGGTTTCTGTTTTCGGTAAACGGTTTTCGGTGGCTGACGCATTCCGGGTAGTGGATCGTGAACCGAAAACCGTTTGCCGTTACTTGATGTATTCTCCCAGTTTCAGCAAATCCCGTTTGATCTGACCGATGAACACGGCCAGGGTTGCTTCGTAATTGCTTTTGTTCTGGGCAATCTTTTGGCTTTGTTCGTCAATTTCGCCCCCGATCTGAGCCAGCCGGGCGTTGTTGTTTTCAATTTTACGCTGCAACTCCAGTATCTGCTTGGCCAGCTGTTCGTTGTCGGCCTGCAACTGTTTTTGCTCGTTGGATAAACCGCCCACCTTTTCATTCAGAGCCGAATCAACGGTTTTGGCAAAGGCCTGCTGATCGTTGTTCAGAGCCGTCAGGTACTGATTGGCGGAGCTGACCAGAACCGCCACGTCTGCCGAACCACCCATCGCCTTGAAACTGGCCCAGGCTGCCTGGTACTGCTGATCTTCGCTCAGGTTCAGGTTCGAGAGATTCTTTAGCGTTTCACGAAACTCAAAATAATCCGGCCCGGGCTGGTTGGCTTTCGATAACACGGACGCAAAGTGATCAACGAATTTCGTATCGACCGATCCCTCCTTTGGCGTAGACATCGCTACGGCTGTCCCGCTTGGAATCGGATTTGACGGAGCCGCGGGAACGGGTTGAGCAGGCCGATCTACCGGGTCAGCTTTGGCGGCTGTCGGCTCGTCCTTGATGAAAATATTCAGTAGCTTTTTTCCGAAGCTTTCCAGTCCGGAGTTTGTTTCTGGTTGTTCTGCCATCGTGTTTTTCGCTCTTACGGGTGAAAGACGGAACAATATTACCTGAGTGCAAGATGATAAAATAACGGTTTTAAGCCAAACGGTCCACGGATGGCCTGTAAGGAAAAAAACAGGGCCGAGTTCAATGTATATACATCAAATCCGGCCTTTAGGAACCGATTCTGCCTAAACCGTCGTAATCAAACTTTTTTGCGGCTTTCGGCTGCTTTGGTCATGGTAGCCCGACCGAGAAAAATTTCGTCGCCAGTTAGTTTAATCGTTGTGTAAAACTGGTAGCCGTCTTCGATATAGCGCAGCATGACCTGCTTTAGTTCTCCGGTTTTGCCGTAGGGCTGCGTAGCAGCCACCAGAATCTGATCTCCGTTTACGATAGCGCGTACGAAAGGAACGTTGTGCGTTTTAAGCTGGTTGCCCGTGTACTTGTACCAGGTTTTGCCCCCGTCGATCGAACATTCGGTGTTTTCATTCAGGTATTTTTCCCGCCCATCGAACAAATCACTGTGGTGTTTGAACATGCGCCAGAGCCCATGAATGTAGTGTTCGTAGCAGGCGTATACCCGGTCATTACCCAGTTCCTGTTGATTAATGTCCGTTGGTGTCGGCTGGTCGGGCTTTAAGTCGTTGGCATCATCCCAGAAAAGCACGCCATATGCACCGGTAAACCAGAAAAAGACGGACATTCCTTCCGCAATAGCGGGCGGGGCGGCATTTTTGGCTTTTTCACTGTTCGGGAAGTCACTGCTCTGGGTATTGTACAACCATTGCCAGGCAATCCGCTTTTTGGGCGACAGCTTCATATTGACTTCCTGTTCGTGCAGCAAAGCCGCCAGCCAATGGCGTGAGCCGTCTTCGTTATGTTGAATCGAATAATCAAATTCGGGATAGAGATAATACGTTCCAGGCATCTGAAAATCAATGTAATCGGCGAAGGTTTTGCCCACAATGTCGTCGGGCATACCGCGTTGCCGGGAGATGTCGGTCTGTTTGGCGGGTAGAGCCCAAAGCCAGTCGGGCGAGGCCGTAAAGTCGCGGGCGCGCGAATAACCGTAACCGTTCAGCGGGACCGGTGCAATGGAACCCACTTCCGTGTAAGGACTCAGGTATTGCCGAAGTGTTTTGGTCATAAAAACGTACAGGTTAGCCTGTTCCTGACGGTTTAGGACGTTGTTAACGCCTTCGTTTTCAATATCAAAAAAGATTTTGCTGTAGGTAATCAGCTTTTTGTCGGGTGGGCAATCGCCGAAATTTTCACATTCACCATTCAACTCCTGAATAGCCACCGCGATGCTGTTCTTAAAATCCGGATCGCCCCACGGTCGCACGTACCAGGTGCCCGGTGCATTATCACCCGCGCGCGACCAGGGAATGTTAAACGGTGGATCTGCCATGTATCCTTGCCCAATTGTCAAGGCCCGCTGCGACGGTTTTAGCCGACTGGTCCAGCCCTCCGGCTTGGGGTTCCACGGACTTCGGAACTCCTCCGGTACCATGCGGCTTTTGTCAATGGAAGAAAAACCCCGGCGGAACAATTTGGACCAATCCTGATCGACATGCAGGTTTCGTCCGGCAGCATGAAAGGTGATGGTCTTGGTCGGGGGAAGGGCAAAATCACCGACCACATCGGGGTTCCAGTATCCTTTGCGAGTGGTGGGGGTAAAAGCTTGCCGGGGCGTAGGTGTCAACGGAGTTTGTTCGGGTAACGCACCCTGATGAACGACCACCGATTTCGCGTTACCCGGCTTAAATGCATACCAAACACCAACCCCCATTGCTCCGGCCAACAAAGCAATCAGAAAGTATTTCATGGAGTTGGTCATTCGTCAATATAGCGTTTCGTGATGGGCTGGTACGAATCGATGCGCCGGTCACGGAAATAAGGCCAGGTGGTGCGGTATTTATCGGTTAAGCCTAAGTCAACTTCCTGTACATGAACGACTTCTTGATCGTGTGGGGCCAAGTATAGCAGTGATCCGTGCGGATTGGCCACAAACGAACCGCCCCAAAACTGCTGGCCCCCCTCGGTGCCAACCCGGTTGACCGAAACCACATGAACACCATTAGCGATGGCGTGGCTGCGCTGAATGGTTTGCCAGGCACCGTATTGTTCTTCGTTCACTTTCGGATCTTTTTCTTCCGTATCCCAGCCGATGGCGGTGGGGTAAAACAGAATTTCGGCTCCCATCAGCGACGTAATGCGGGCTGGTTCGGGATACCACTGATCCCAGCAGATAAGGACGCCAATTTTAGCAAATTTCGTATCGAAAACCTTGTATCCGAGGTCGCCGGGAGTGAAATAAAACTTCTCATAATAGCCCGGATCGTCGGGAATGTGCATCTTCCGGTATTTGCCGAGATAAGTCCCATCAGCGTCCAGAACGGCGGTTGTATTGTGGTATAAGCCAGCGGTTCGCTTCTCAAATAACGAGGCCACGATAACGGTATTGGTTTCGCGGGCTACTTCTCCCAGCCGCGCCGTGGTGGGGCCAGGGATGGCTTCGGCAAGACTAAAATTATGGTGATCTTCGACATCGCAGAAGTACAGCGACCGAAATAACTCCTGTAAGCAAACAATCTGGGCTCCCTGGGCAGCCGCTTCCCGAACACCGGCAATGGCTTTTTCGAGATTAGCTTCTAGGTCGGCCGTGCACGACATCTGCACCAGGCCAATCTTTACTTTTTTTGACATGCTCTGCTAATAGGTTAACGTTCTGGACCCGTTCGATGGGCCGATGGGCCGGCTCCCCGCTTCAACTCGTACAGATCGAAGTCAAAAGGAAGTTCGTTCATGCATTTGAAATGACCCAGCGGACAGCGGTCGTAGCCAATTTTAGAACACGGGCGGCACCGTAAGGGTTTATTTTCGAGGGCAACAAATTGCGTTTTGTACGGATACATGCCCAATTGGGGGGTGGTATTGCCCCAGATGGAGTAAATTTTTTTCTTCAGCGCAGCGGCAATGTGCATCAGGCCCGTGTCGTGACTGAACACCAGCACCGATTGCTGCAACAGGGAAGCCGATTGGTTTAGGTTGTATTTCCCGCAGGCGTTGTAAATCCATGTATCGCCCAGGGCTTGTCGGATGTTCTCACCCGCTTCCGCGTCTTCCTTTCCGCCCAGCAGAATCACCGGGTAGTTGATTTGACGACACAGTTCAATCATGCGGGCAACGGGAAGTTTCTTGGTATTGTGCTGCCCGCCAATGGCGTAAGCAACATAGCCCCGTTGGTGAGTAGGCGGAATCCACCCAGGTTCAACCACGTCTTTGTACGGAATGAAGTAGTCCAGCCCGTTGTTGTCATTGACCACACCGAACGACTGGGTGGTTTTCAAATACCGGTCAACGATATGCACATTGGGCAAGGTGTTAATCTTAAACCGTACATACAGCCATTTTTCCCAGTTCAGCTTGTCGAAACTATAGGAGGGAACCCCCAGCCGCAATTTGATCAACAGCGTCCGGAGGTTGTTGTGTAAATCGATAATGTAATGATATCCTTCGGCTTTCAACTGCCGGATTAGCTCATTCAGATTTCCATCCAGGTACAGTCCCTTGTCAATATACGGATTGGATTCGACCAGCGACTGAAACGTCCGCTTCGTACAGAAATGAATTTCTGCCCCCGGAACCTGTTGTTTCAGGCAACGGACAACCGGCGTCGTCAGCACAATATCGCCGATGGAAGAAAACCGGATAACCAGGAACTTGACTGGAGTGGTATGCATGTACCGCCAAAATTACGATAAGCCCGGGAGATTTTGAAGGAAACATCCCTATCCTGCCGGTTTGTGCATCTAGAAATGATCGGACGGACCCGGACTCACCGAGAAGATGGTCAACTTCTAACGAAAAAAACGTTAAAACCGTATTGATCCGTCAAATGCGTTGTTTACGGCTTTCCAGGTAGGTCGTCATTTCTTTCAACGTTAGCCCATTAAAAGTCATATTTTTAGTCAGCCCACCTTTTCGGGCTACCGCCACGCCATAGTGCATGTCGTGAAAACCGGCCATTTCGTGGGCGTCCGGGTTGATACTTAACATGACTCCCTGACTGACAGCGTACTGCACCCAGCGCCAGTCGAGATCGAGCCGCCACGGGCTGGCGTTGATTTCAATGACCACTCCTCGTTCGGCGCAGGCATCAATCACGGCTTTATAATCGATTGGATAACCGGCGCGGGCTAGGAGAAGCCTTCCGGTCGGATGACCCAGAATGGTGGTATAAGGGTTGTGGATGGCATTAATCAGTCGGGTGGTGGCTTTTTCGCGGCTCATCGACAAATTGGAATGCACCGAAGCCACGACGTAGTCGAACGTCGCCAGAATATCGTCGCTGTAATCCAGGGAACCGTCGCCCAGAATATCCGACTCAATGCCTTTCAGGATGCGGAAGGAGTCGCCAAACTGTTCGTTCAACCGATCGATTTCCTCGTGCTGTTGTTTGACGCGATACGGTTCCAGCCCGTGGGCGTACGCAGCCGTTTGGGAGTGGTCGGCAATGCCGAAATACGAAAAACCCAGCTCCCGGCAATAGCTTGCCATTTGTTCGAGCGTGTGCTTGCCGTCGGAGTACGTGCTGTGGTTGTGGAGAATGCCGCGCAACGCGTCCCAGCTTACCAGCTCGTCGGGTTTATGGTTCTGTGCCCAGGTAAATTCAAAGCTGCCTTCCCGCATTTCGGGCACCGTATACGGCAGTCCGGCTCGGAGGTAAATTGCTTCTTCGGCCTCTTCCGGAAATGCCAGACTGGTCTGGAGCAGCGTCCAACCCGTTGAACCCGTGGTGGCCAGGTGCTTCTCAGCGGCTGAATGGGTGAAAAGGCCATTTTCGAACCGATCTGGTGCCGTTGTGATGACTTCTACTAACACCTCGTAGCCACTGGATTGCCCTCGCCAGACAAACGGTGTGGATTCAGTTTCGGATTGTTCTAGAAAGTCCAGCGAGTTCAGATAGACAAAAGCCGCGATTGGGTCCGTGGTGGCAACAATAAATTGCACGGTATCGACCTCTTCCGCTTTTTGCCGGATTTGCCCACTAATCTCAACCCGGCTGAACTCCTTTTCAAAAACATCCAGCAGCATGTTGGCGAGGGCTTCGGCTTTGTCCATCCGAAGTTTGCCGGTTTGTTTTTCCAGAAAAACGAGCGAGTCGAGAATGGCTTGCTGGGTTTTCTCCCCGAATCCTTTGATTTTGGCAATCTCACCTTTCTCACAGGCCAGGCGCAAATCCCGGAGGTTGTCGATTTCCAGCTCCTGCCAGATGACCCGGATTTTTTTTGCCCCGATTCCTTTGATCCGGAACATTTCCAGTACACCCTCCGGCGTTTGTGCCAGTAGTTCGTCCAGATCCTGTAGCCGCCCGGTTTCAACAATCTGGAGGATTTTGCCTGCGACCGATTTTCCCACGCCTGGTATCTTGACCAGTTCCGGAAAGGAGAGTTGGGTCAACTCTTCACTCGTTTTATCAAGGTTAAAAGCGGCTGCCTGAAACGTCCGGATTTTGAAGGCATCTCCGTCGTGGAGTTCCAGCAGCTTCGCCGTCAGTTCGAGCATTTCAACGATTTCGGTATTACTCATGGTGTTGGATTGGCTGTATTTTGTAACCAAAATATTCAATGTGGTTTATACTCGTCCCATTGTGAAAGAAAGTTGGGAAAAGTTATTGATTATGCCCTGAATCTGACTAACTTAATTCTCTCAACAACGGTGGAACCCTACATGGACACACGCGACCCTCATCTTTGGAAGCAGGCAAAAGCCCGCGCCGGTTTCAAAATGCATCTGCGGACTTATCTGTTTGTCAACGTTGTTCTTTGGCTGATCTGGCTTATTATTTCGCTGGTTTTTCAGGAGAAATGGGGCTATTACCCCTGGCCAATCTGGGCCACCCTGGGTTGGGGAATTGGTCTGGTTTCCCATTATTTCAGCGTTTACCACGGTTTTAACGAAAAAAACCTGGCGGAACGTGAATACGAGCGACTCAAACGGACCCACGGACTTTAATCCGGATTCGAAAAAAAGGATTCTTCTTCTCCCGGATCAAAGCACTCGTTGAGCCGTCAGACCGCCACCGGCGCTTTAATTGTCGGATGCGGATCGTAATTCTCCAGTTTGAAATCTTCGTATTTGAAATCAAAAATCGATTTAACATCCGGGTTTATTTTCATAACCGGTAAGGGACGCGGTTCACGCGAAAGCTGTAGGTTTACCTGGTCCAGGTGGTTGAGATACAGGTGGGTATCCCCGCCCGTCCAGATAAATTCATAAGGCTCGTAGCCGCACTCCTGCGCAATCATCATCGTCAACAGTGCATACGACGCGATGTTGAACGGAACGCCCAGAAATACATCGGCACTGCGCTGATAGAGCTGGCAGGACAGACGGTTTTCGGCCACGTAAAACTGGAACAGGGCGTGGCAGGGGGGCAAGGCCATGTTGGGTACATCCGCCGGGTTCCAGGCCGAAATGATCATTCGCCGGGAATCGGGACGGTATTTCAACTGCTTCAATACATCCTGTAACTGGTCGATCAATTGCCCGTTGGGGGCTTCCCAGCTACGCCATTGCTTGCCATAAACGGGGCCAAGCTCACCGTTTTCGTCGGCCCATTCGTCCCAAATCCGGACGCCGTGTTCACTCAGGTATTTGATGTTGGTATCCCCTTTGATAAACCACAATAATTCGTGGATAACCGACTTGAGGTGAATTTTTTTGGTGGTAACAAGCGGAAAACCTTCCTGTAAATCAAACCGCATCTGGTAGCCAAAAACACTGATGGTTCCGGTTCCGGTCCGATCGGTTTTTTGGGTGCCGTTGGCAAGAATATGGCGGAGCAGGTCGTGATATTGTTTCATACTGCCAAAATAAAAAAAGGCTTCCGGGATCGGAAGCCTCCGGGGTAAATTATGTTTTTTGAAAGACAAAGAAACGAGAGATTAGGCAAAGGAAACTCGGGTCGTTGGGGCTAATTGGGCACCATACCCGGTCCACGATGTGTCTATTCCCGTTTTGTCCCTTTTCTCAATTTCTCGTCTATCGCTCAATCGTCAGCGAGTATGTAATGCTGGCCGTGGGCCGGAGCTGGGCCGTGGCCGAACAGTATTTATCCATTGACAGGTCGATAGCCCGGCGTGCTTTGTCTTCGTCCAGCTCGCCTTTCAAGATATAATGCAGGTGAATCGTATGAAAAGGAGCGGGGTTAACGTCGGCGGGGCGCTGGCCTTCAACCGTAATGCGAAAGTCTTCAATGACCTGACGTTGCTTTTTCAGAATTAAAATGACATCGATGGCGCTGCATCCAGCGAGGCCCATCAACAGCATTTCCATAGGCCGGGCTCCGGCATTGTGCCCGCCAATATCAACGGCACCGTCGATGTGGATGGGAACGTCAGAAACGCCGGTTGCTTCAAAGTGGAAGGCATCATCGACCCGATTCAGTTCCACTTTCATGGTTTTTGTTGCGGGAGAAACGGTATTGGATTGCTCACTTAGCATGATTTTTTCGTTATGGCTATACGTAGTGGGTGCAAAATTGCTTGTTTCTCATAAATTACGTAATTTCACTCAAATAAATTCCTGACAATCATGTCGGATAAGCTATTTGACTTAAAAAACGACAGGCGGTTGAGCGTCTATTTATACCGCGCCGGATTTGGTTTCTGGCTGCTGTATATTCTGATGGGAGCCCGTTTTATGCAGGAATTGGTTGTTTACCGAACCGACTGTGCCCTATTCTCCTTCTTTCTGATGGTCATGGCATTGTCGGCATCGATGTATTATGACTACCATCATCATCCGGCCGAATTTGAGCAGAAGAAGAAGTGGCTGGTGATCATGTACCTGATTTTGGCCGGGCTGGTTTACGTCTTCATCATCCGGAAAGAACCGTTCGATGTTTCGCAACTTCTGCCCAATTTCTAGGATTTCATCACCTTGGTGATCTCGTTCAGCCGTTCCAGCTTTTCCTGAAAATCGCCTTTTAACCGATTCCGGATCGTTTGTAGGTTATCCAACGTCTCTTGTAAAGAATCCGGCAGGATATCTTCCAGCACTTCCCGAAACCGTTTCGCAAAGGTAGGTGATTTGCCGTTGGTAGAAATTGCTACTTTTAAATCCCCTTTTCGGACAACGGAGCTGAGGTAAAAATCGCACAGGTCGGGCGTATCGGCAACATTGACCAGAATGCGACGGTTTTTGCAGTCGGACTGGATCTGGGCATTAACGGTTTTGTCATTCGTGGCAACGATCACCAGATCGTTGTTGCTCAGAAATTCCGGAATATAGGTCGCGAAAACCAGGTGGAGGTTGGCGTGTTTTTCAGCCAGGGCAATGATCTCCGGCCGAATCTCCGGAGCAACCAGCGTAACCGGTGCCGTAGGGGCGTTGGAAAGCAAAGCCGTCACTTTTTCCAGTCCAACGTAACCGCCACCTACCACCAGCGTTTGCAGGTTTTCGATTTTCAGGAAGATGGGAAAGAGAGTATTCATGGGCACGGCGAATAAGACAGAACCGGTTTTATTGCAAAGAAAAAAGAAAAACCGGTTCTTTAAGAGCGCTCAATAGAAGTGACCAAATCAGCCAGCTGAACATCCCGAAGCCGGGCTACTTCCCCCACAACGATAATGGCCGGTGAGCTGATTTGGGAAGCAGCCACTTGTTCAACGATGTTCGAAACCGTTCCGGACACAATCTGCTCATCGGTTAGCGAACCATTCTGGATGATAGCAACGGGCAAATCCGTTTTTCCATATTCGCCAAAAACCGTCATGATTTCGGCTAGTTTATGCATTCCCATCAGAATCACCACCGTGGCAGTTGACTGAGCCGCCAGCCGTAAATCCTGCGAAAGCTGACCCGCCTTGGTCGTGCCGGTAACAACCCAGAAGCTTTCGCTCACACCGCGCGTCGTCAACGGAATACCCGCCAGCGCCGGAACCGAATAACTGCTCGATAAACCAGGAATTACTTCCGTTTCAATACCGTGTTGCTGGGCGTATTCCATTTCTTCAAAACCACGCCCGAAAATAAAGGAGTCCCCACCTTTCAAGCGAACAACGTGACCATATTGTTGCGCGTAATGCACAATCAACGGGTTAATTTCCTCCTGCGTACATGAGTATTCGTTCAACCGTTTGCCAACGTAAACTTTTAGGGCGTCCGGTTTGCAATAGTCCAGTAAATCGGGGTGCACCAGCGCGTCATACATCACTACATCGGCCTGTTGCAAGGCTTTCACCCCCTTAAGCGTCATTAGTTCCGGGTCGCCCGGACCCGCACCTACCAAGGTTAATTTCATCTTTAATGAGTTAACAATTAAGGGCTAAGAGTTAAGAGTTTGTCGACATGCTGATAAAGGCAGAGCAACTCTTCATTCTTAACTCCTAGCTCACCATTCTTCTTAACTGTCTTTTGCAATCACCAATTCCCGCAATTCCGGCAGGCCGTCCTGCTGAATTTGTTGTTCGCGGTAGGCTTTAACGCGTTCGATAAACGCTTCAGCCTGCGCAATGAATGATTGCGCAAACTCTTCGGTTGGTTCGTTTTTATTGATGCTGAACGCCAGTGCTTTGAAGTCGCCTTCCTGTTCGTGGAACCCTTCGCCTACAAAGTTTTTATCGAAGTCGCTCACAATACCATGCTGGGTATTGGTGTTGATGTCTTTCATCATCAGGCTCCCTTTCGCACCGGTAATCAGTACATTATAGGCGTGATAGATGGCATCGGCCCACCGGCTTTCCGAGAAGGCTTCTTTGGACCAGCTCAGTTTTTCAGCGGCTTCACTCAAAGTAGTGGCTACCAGGTCGATCATGACACCGGCGCACTCGCCAATCCCGATTTCGGTAACAAATTGTTCCGTATGATCCCAGTCGGTATAATCGTCCTGCGAGAGTGTCTTCAGATCGGCCAATGGTTTCAGGAACGTGTAGAAATAATTTTTTCCCTGACGAGCGTAGTAGTCGCTGTAATATTCGCCGTCGAAGGCATTGGCTTCATAATCCTGCAACAGCATCCGCAGAGCATCCGGACCGCGTTTTGTCGGAACTTTAACAACTTTATCGCCGAACAAGCCTTCGCCTTTGCCGTTGAAACCGCCACCAAGCAGTACCTGCAGAGCCGGAATCACGTAAGCGCCATTTTTTACCGAGCTGCTGTGAAAACCGATGTTGGCAACCGAATGCTGACCACAACCATTCATGCAACCCGAGATCTTGATTTTGATGTCGTTGTTGTAAATCAGGTCGGGGAATTCGGCTTTCATCATTTTCTCCAGCGCGCGCGTAATCCCGTAGCTGCTCGAAATGGCGAGGTTACAGGTGTCGGTGCCGGGGCAGGTTGTGATGTCAGCAGTTGAATCAAAACCCGGATCAGCCAGGCCTAACTCATTCAGTCCTGCGTATAAAGCGGGCAGGTTTTCCGGACGTACAAACCGCAGTAAATATCCCTGATTAACCGTTACCCGAATATCATCACCGGCATATTGCTTTACCAGGGCCGCCAAGGCCCGAGCTTTGTCTGAGTGCATATCACCTAGCAAAACCCGCAGCTGAACGGCATACCAGCCCTGTTGTTTTTGCTCAAAAACGTTGGTTTTCAACCAGGCCTGATAGCGTTCGTCGGTAGAAAGCTCGGCGGGGTGTACAATCCCGGCACCAGCGGTTAACTCGTCCAATTCAGCAGCTGGTACGGAACCGTGGGTAGTGTCAATGGCGTAAGTTTTATTTTTCAGCGCCAGCCGCTCTTCTTCAACCCGGCGTAAAAACTCGTCCAGGCCAATGTCCTGCAACAAAAATTTCATCCGGGCTTTGTGCCGCCGGGTCCGCTCGCCGTAGCGGTCGAAAACGCGGATACAGCCTTCAATGAACGGAATAACTTTATCTTCTTCCAAAAACTCGTAAGCCGTTTCGGCCATGTAGGGCTGAGCACCCAGCCCACCGCCAATCATCACTTTGAAACCGCGTTCACCAGCTTCGTTAATGCGGGCTACCAGACCTACATCGTGCATATAGCCGTAAGCATTGTCTTTTTCGCTCGATGAGAGAGAGATTTTAAATTTCCGACCCATTTCCTGGCAAATAGGATTGCGCAGAAGGTAAGTGAAAATTCCATAAGCGTAGGGCGTAATGTCGAACGGTTCGTCGGGGTCAATGCCCGCTTTGGCCGAACCCGTTACGTTGCGGACGGTATTGCCACAGGCTTCACGCAGGGTGATGTTGGCATCTTCCAGGTCGGCCCAGAGCTGGGGCGTGTCGGCCAATTTGACAAAGTGCAGCTGAATGTCCTGCCGCGTGGTAGCGTGCAGGTTGCCTGTAGCGTACTTGTCGGAAATGTCAGCAATCTGGATAAGTTGATCGGAGGTAATCCGACCGTGGGGCAGCTTGATGCGAATCATCTGCACCCCCGGCTGGCGTTGTCCGTAGACCCCGCGTGACAGCCGAAACTTGCGGAAATGTTCTTCGGTCATTTCGCCGTTTGCAAATCCTCCAATCTTTTTCTGAAGATTCAGTATATCGCGTTGGGCAAGCGCGCTGACATTATCGGTGAACTGAACTGACATAATGTATTGCTTTAGTGAGATAGTCGATAGAATTAAAAGACTAATGTAAAGAACAAAAGGCCGGTTCAGTTTCCGGCACTTTCAGTGTATGGTTTACATACAAATGTACTTCTTTATGAGTTCCAGACTGGAAACCGGTTTCGCTACTTTTTATTATCGGTCATAACTTCCGGTTATGATTAACGGAGGTAAATTGTATTAACCTAAAAAAGTCGTCAAGCGTTTTCGGATTGGTAGCGCTTAAGCTAGTTAGATCATCGTTTACAAAAACGGTGCCGCTATACTTGATAGGGCACCGTTTGAATGATTAGTTTTTGGAGGAATCCTTATTCGGCTTCGCCTTGCAGCATCAGGGCACCCACCGTCACGTTGGAGGTTTCATCAATCAGAATCGCACCACCATTGACCCGGTTTTTGCCGTAAGGATCAAAGCTGACAGGTTTAGCCGCTTTCAGAACCACTTTGGCAATATCGTTCAATTTCAGGCTTTCGACGTCCTCGGTCCGCTCATACGTATTTACGTTCAGCTGATAAACGATTTCACGGATCGCACAACGGGTTCGGAACGTACCGTGTTGCAACGTGTATTTGTTGCCAACTTTCAAGGCTTTGGTATCCATCCAGCATAGCATCGCTTCAACGTTCTGGCTGACAACCGGCTGGTTGTCGGATTTGACGATGAGATTGCCCCGGCTGATATCAACGTCGTCGGCCAGGTGCAGAACAACCGACATAGGCGCAAAGGCTTCGTCGTAATGCGCTTCGGCTATTTCAATGGCGTCGATGGTAGAGGTTTCGCCGGTTGGCAAAACCGTTACGGCATCGCCTTTGCGGAAAATACCGCTGGTGATTTTGCCGGCGTATCCCCGGTAATCGTGCAATTCGGCCGTTTGCGGACGGATCACGTATTGAACCGGGAACCGGGCATCCGTGAGGTTTTCGTCCTGATCAAGTTCAACGGTTTCGAGGTGGTTAAGCAGCGGCTGGCCTTCAAACCAGGGCATGTTGACCGATTTATCGACCACGTTATCCCCGTTAAGCGCACTTAGCGGAATGTAAGTAACCTGACCAAAGTTCAGCTTTTGCGCCAGCTCATTGTAGTGAATGCAGATATTGGAAAAAACATCCTGCGAATAATCGACCAAATCCATTTTGTTGACGGCCACCACAATATGCGGAATGCCGAGCAGAGACGCAATCAGTGAGTGCCGACGGGTTTGCTCCACCACGCCATGACGGGCATCGATCAGGACCACCGCCAGCTGGCAGTTGGAAGCGCCCGTCACCATGTTGCGGGTATACTGAATGTGGCCCGGTGCGTCGACAATGATAAACTTGCGTTGGGGCGTCTGGAAATACCGGTAAGCTACGTCAATCGTAATGCCCTGTTCGCGTTCGGAGCGCAGCCCATCGGTCAGCAGTGCCAGGTCGATTTCGCCTTCGTCACGGCTTTTGCTGGCCCGCTCGATGGCTTCCAGCTGGTCGGCCAGAATGGATTTGGAATCGTATAACAGGCGGCCAATCAGCGTACTTTTGCCGTCATCGACACTGCCTGCGGTAATAAATCTAAGTAAGTCCACTTGGTATAATGATGAGTTAAGAATGATGAATTATGAGTTAGGAAAGGATAGACTCTACATTCTTAACTCATACCTCTTACCTTAAAAATACCCGCCTTTTTTCCGGTCCTCCATAGCAGCCTCGGATACCTGATCGTCAATCCGGGTTTCGCCCCGTTCGCTGATGCGGGTGGCCTGAATTTCGGCAATGGCGGCTTCCAGCGTGTCGGCATCCGATTCCACAGCGGCTGTGCAGGAAATGTCTCCAACAGTCCGGAAACGTACTTTCCGCGTTACAATCTGATCGGTTTCTTCCACCTGAATGACGCCTTTCGCCGTAGCCAGCAATTTGCCGTCACGCAGAATCAGTTCTCGTTCATGAGCAAAATAAATGCTTGGCAGGTCAATGTTTTCGCGCTTAATGTAATTCCAGACATCCAGTTCAGTCCAGTTCGAGATCGGGAAAACCCGGACGTTCTCGCCCTTATGAATTTTGCCGTTATAGATGTTCCAGAGTTCGGGGCGTTGCAGCTTGGGGTCCCAGGAGCCAAATTCATCGCGAACCGAGAATACGCGTTCTTTAGCACGGGCCTTCTCTTCGTCGCGCCGGGCACCCCCGATACAGGCATCAAATTCGAACTCTTCAATCGTATCGAGCAGGGTGAATGTTTGCAAGGCGTTTCGGCTGGCGTTGCGGCCCGTCGGCTCCTTCAGTTTCTTTTCCCGAATGGTATCTTCTACGTAGCGAACGATCAGCTTTTCGCCCAGACTTTCAGCCAGCCAGTCCCGAAAGTCAAGCGCTTCCTGAAAGTTATGGCCCGTGTCGATATGCACCAGCGGGAACGGAAACTTACCGGGACGGAATGCCTTGCGAGCCAGGTGAACCAGCGTAATAGAGTCTTTTCCGCCCGAAAATAAGAGCGCAGGCCGTTCAAACTGCCCGGCAACTTCGCGCATGATGTGAATCGCTTCCGATTCGAGTTGATCTAAATAGTCAAGTTTGTAGGTACTCATATAGGAGTCTCTGCTTCCCTCTGCTATTCTCTGATTGACCCTGTGTAAGAGCTTTTTAATTGGTACACAGCGTTAATCAGAGAATAGCAGAATTGATCAAAGTTTATTTGGCGTGTAATCCACACTCTTTTTTCGAATTGTCTTCCCACCACCAGCGCCCGGCCCGGAAGTCTTCTCCTTCCTGAATGGCCCGCGTACAGGGCTGGCAACCAATGGAGACAAAACCGCGGTCGTGAAGGGGGTTGTACGGCACGTTGTTTTTCCGTACATAGTCTTTCACTTCGTCAAATGTCCAGTTCATCAGGGGGTGAAATTTGAACAGTTGATGGGCTTCGTCGTTTTCCAACTGGGTCATTCCCAGGCGGTTTTGCGATTGCTCCGCCCGGATTCCCGTAATCCAGATTTTGTTGCCCGCCAGCGCCCGGTTCAGGGGTTCAACCTTGCGAATGAAGCAACATTCCTTCCGGTTTTCAATCGACTCGTAGAAACTGAACGGCCCTTTGGCATTTAGCATTTTTTCCAGCGGTTCGCTTTTGGGGTAATACGCTTCAATCTTGGTGTCGTAGCGGCTGTTGGTTTTTTGCCAGACCTGATACGTTTCGCCAAACATCCGGCCCGTATCCAGTGAAAAAATGCGAATCGGGATGTTGTTGGCCAGAATCATGTCCGTAATGGCTTGATCCTCATAGCCAAAGCTGGAGGAAAAAACGACCTGGCCGGGAAATAGTTCTGCCAGCGTACGCAGGCTTTCCACCTCGCTTTTACCCGCCAGCAATTCGCTCAGACTTTCAATTGTGTAAGAAGGTTCTGCAATCATAGCATGTCTACGGGCTGGGTCTTGCGGACTGTGACCCGTACATTATTTATCCAAAGTAAGCTATAGTCGTATCACGGAATGGCGATGGGTGTGCCTCCCGACTGGGCCGACCGCCGGGCTGCATCCAGAATTTCCATCACCACCATATTCACTTTCAACGATGACAAATCATCTACTGATTTAGTTTCACTTCGTACTACTTGCGCCAGGTAATCAAAAGGATCCGTGACCGGCGCATCGGTTTTGGACGCTTCAATGGATCGTTCGGTTTTGTCCTCTTTCAGCCGAATGCGCATTCGGGTGCCATCCAGCGTCAATACATACCCCGTCTCGCCGTACACCTCCATATCTTTGCGGCTAAACGGCCAGTTCCACGATGCCTGAATCACCACCTGCGTTTTGGGGTATTCCAGGATGATGGTCGCATCATCGTCTACCTTCGGGTAAACATCCGGTTTGATCTGTAACGTAAACGCACTGACGGTACGCGGTTTTTCACCGTTCAACAGCCAGGTTGCCAGATTAGCGCCGTAGCACCCAAAATCGAACAAAGCGCCTGCTCCGTTATAAACCGGGTCGGTCAGCCAGGCGACAAATTCTTTGTTCATCCGGTTCGGGCCGTCGTGACCATCGTGGACCACAATCCGGCGAATCGGACCAATAGAACGGTCTTTAACCGCAATCTGGTGGGCTTTATGGTTACTGCCGTACCAGGTTGTTTCGTAATTGGTCAGCAAATGGATCTTATGCTTTTTGGCCAATGCTTCCATTTCCTTCGCCTGCTCGATGCTGACGGCCAGCGGTTTTTCGACCATAACATGAATGCCACGGGGCGCACAAACCCGGACGACGTTCACGTGATTGCTAATCTCGTTGAAAGCCGTTACGGCATCGGGTTTGGTTTTGTCCAGCATTTCTTCAAGGGAAGAATACACCAGACTCATTGGCAAACCGTGCTGTTTCATGTACCGTTCGGCTACTTCCCGGTTCGGTTCGGCAATGCCGACCACCTCAATGTTTGGGTCGCCCGTTTGTTTGGCCCGGTTCAGAATCCAGCCGACGTGCGAATGCACCAGACCCACCACGCCGACGCGTACCGGTTTTTTTGCAGGCTGGGCGTGAGTATTCATGCTTGAAAGGGCAGCCAGTAGCAGAAGAAAAAAGCAGTACGTGGTTCGTATGATATTCATCTGCTAGGGGCTTAGTAACGCGTTATTACACAGTTAATTTCATTCAGCAATAGCCGACTTGATCGTTTCTGCCGACTTGGCAACCGCCCGAGCAAAATCGTCGACCAGATCATCGCCGTCTTCCAGTCCGACCGATACCCGAATCAATCCCTCCGTAATACCAAGAGCGGCTTTTTCGTCCGCCTTCAGTTTGGAATGCGTGGTGGTAAAGGGGTTGGTGACAATTGTGCGCGTGTCCCCTAAGTTAGACGAAAGTGAGGCAATTTTCAAGGATTCGAACAGGGCTTTTACCCGTTCGAAACCGCCTTCCACTTCAAACGTCACAATGGCTCCTCCGGCGGCCATTTGCCGCTGGGCTAGCTCAAACTGAGGGTGGGAGGGCAGGAAAGGGTATTTGACGGCTTTTACATCTGGGTGTTGTTCCAGCGCCTGGGCTAATTTCAGTGCGTTCGAGCAATGACGATCCATCCGCAACTCCAGCGTTTCCAGGCTTTTCGACAAGGTCCAGGCATTGAACGGCGACATGGAGGGACCGGTATGGCGGGCAAAAAACCGAATCGGCGCAATGAGTTCTTCCGGGCCGACAATGATGCCGCCCAAAACGCGTCCCTGTCCGTCCATGTATTTCGTTGCGGAATGAACCGAAATGTCGGCTCCCAGTTCCAGCGGAGTTTGCAGAATCGGCGTGGCGAAGCAGTTGTCGACGTTGAGGATAAAACCGTATTTCTTCTTCAAACGCGCCAGCATTTCCAGATCGACCAGTTCCAGCCCCGGATTAGACGGGGTTTCCAGGTAGACCATCTTGGTGTTTGACTGGATCGCAGCTTCCCATTCGGCTTCGGTGGCAGTAGCATCGACGTACGTATAGGTAATACCCCATTTGGTCAGAATCTGGGAAATAATCTGGTGGGCTGAGCCAAACAACGCCCGGCAGGCCACGATATGATCACCCGATTGGAGCAACCCGGCCATGCTGGCGAAGACGGCGGCCATGCCGGTCGCGGTAGCAATCCCGGCCTGAGCATTTTCGAGCATGCAAACCTTGTCGACAAATTCGGTGACGTTCGGATTGGAAAACCGGGAGTAAATATTGCCTTCCTCGGTTTCTTCAAACAGGGCCTTTCCCTGTTCCGCACTTTCAAACGTAAAACTGGACGTCAGAAACAAAGGCGTCGAATGTTCGCGATACTGCGACTTCTTCGTCTGGATGCGGATGGCTTTCGTTTGTTTTTTCATGAATTAAAAGATAGACAGGAGAGAGGAGACGAAAGACAAAAGAAGCCTGCTTTTTAAACAGTCTCTCGTCTAGGCTCTAATTCTCTTTTGTCTCATAAAACGACCGACAAAATATTACGCAAACTTACAATGATTACTACGACGCCCACCATAATCATCATAGCTTTGATGGGCAGCCGGTTGGCCAGCAGAGCCGCAATGGGAGCGGCAATCATACCACCCAGCACCAGGCCCAGGATGACTTGCCAATGGGTCAGGCCGATGAGCGTAACGAAGGTCAGGGAGCTGGCCAGTGAAATAAAGAACTCGGCCAGGTTCACCGAACCAATCGTATAGCGTGGGTGCCGCCCGCTGGCAATGAGCGTTGAGGAGACAATCGGTCCCCAGCCGCCCCCGCCGATGGCATCCATCGTACCACCGAACCAGGCCAGCAAGCCAATTTTTTTAATCGGTTTTTTCTTTGTCTTTTTGGCCAGTGCTTTCCGCAGAATCAGAACGCCCAGGATGGCCGTATAAACCGCCACGGCCGGTTTGATATAAACGGAGTACTGTTCCAGCGAAACAAGCACGTAAGCCCCCATGCAAGCTCCAATCACGCCCGGGATCAGAACGGCTTTGAAAAGCTTGCTATTGACATTACCAAACCGCAGGTGCATGTAGCCCGAAACACCGCTGGTGAAAATCTCGGAACTGTGAACGCTGGCGCTGACAGCTGCCGGGCTGACCCCAACGGTGAGCAGCAGGGTCGATGCCGTAACGCCGTAGGCCATACCTAACGCACCGTCGATCATCTGAGCGACAAAACCGCCGACCACGTAATACCAGAAATCATTGTTGAGTTCCAGCGTCGTCATGAGCAACGTGAGCCGGTCGAGTGTCAGGTAGCTAAACAGCAGATGCCCAACCAGCATCAGAGCCAGAGCGGAAAAAATATAAATGGCAATTTCGGTGCGATTGCGTTTGCGCAGCAGAACAGAGCGCGTGGAAGCATCCGGAGCCAATTCAATGTCAGATGAAGGAAAAGCCGAACGCAGCAGGCTGATCTGCTCGGTAGCCGTTTCGCCCTGAACGGTTATTTTCAAGCCATTCAAGTTCAGTCCGACGGGAAGTGGAGCTTCGGGCGAAGAGTCGGAGGCTGAGACAGGTTGCATAACTAATTTGGTATATATAGTTACTAGAGAAAAGCTCTTAATGAAAAACGGCATATAACCATGCCGCCGGTTCATTCAGAATTGTACTGCAAAGGTGGGCAATATATTGTATTTAAGCAAGAAATGTTCGGGAGACTTTAGGGCGTTGGTTCAACCAGTGAAGCTCGTCATCATCCGGTTTTGCTTTCAGAGCACTCCAAAAGTTGCTGCGTGACGGCTACCCTGCTTCGGTTGAGGCTGGGAAATGGAAGCTGTAATTGGAATATATGAAGGACCAGTAAGATAATAATTGGCCGAATGGAAAAGAAATGCAGGAGCGGGATGCAACATTAGTGAAGTGCGCATCATCTTTGTTTAGTAGTCTTCAAGTACCAATCTCTTACCCGTTCCATTGCCTGTTCCAGGCCCGCCAGGGAATGGTTTTTCATTATTGCTGCACGTTAACCTGAACAACTACCTGTTTGATCGTTTGATGCAATCGGTGTTTTTACGCTGATTGATGCTAGATGGTTTTGCCTTTTGTAAACAACAAATCTATAAACGTATGAACCCCTTATTTCTGCAACGGACCAGCCGCCTGCTGGTGAAAGTTGTTATGGTCTTGACTCTGTTCAATTCTTCGGTTTTGGCCCAATCGGATTATTACGCCCGCGTCGACTCAAACCGGGCTTACTGGAAAATCCAGACCGATGCTACGAACCAGAAAACTCTCATTCGGTTTTTCAACCGCTGGCATGAACCCATTTATCAGGAGATATTACCGGGGCGCTATGTGAAACTGACCAATCGGAATGTTCGGGTATTCGACGAAATCCTGGATCGGTTGACCAACCAGCAGTTGGTATCGGCTGAAGTGAAAAGCTACGCCTTATCGTCAGCGAATGCGGAGGTTATCTATCCCGCTCCCTCACTACCGTTGCCCGGGGCGGTGATCACTACCTATCTATTGGACGAGTCCGGCGCATCGGCGGAATTTAATCCCCTGCGTTCTGATGTTTCGATCAGCGACGCGGGCAAGCTGAAGCTCCACGTGCTGAATTCCCTCCAGAAACCGCTGCTGATTACGTTGATGGATGAGCAAGGAAGGTATGTTTACAAAGAAAAAGCGGCTCTGCTCAATTACAGCCGGACGTTGAATTTGACGCGGTTGCACGAAGGAAGATTTACGCTGGAGGTGGCAGGTGACAAAAAGGACTACAGATACCGCTTGCTGATTCAGGGAGAACCACGAACCTACCAGTTGCGGGCTATGCGTTGATGAAGTATGCTGACTTTCGTTAGTCGTTCTTGAAGCGGTTTCTATCAGGGGATTAGGTGAGTTCGTCCTCAAAATTTACGATTTCGGCTCGCGCCACGCAGCTTTGCAGAAATAAACCATGACTCACGCAGTACGCAAGCGGACATCGTTCGCCAGCAGTGTACGGTTTCGGACAACCATTTTTGTAAAAAAGCCCTTAAATCACTCAAAAAGACAGTTTTTATTTCTGGCAACAGATTTGTCCTGCAAAGTATGAAGTAATAATAACCAGATTAAAAAACCTGTAAACAACAAGCACAATGCGCTCAAAATCCCTCCCCAAGACCCTGGCTCAAACCGCTGGAAAGCCGCTGGCTTTCGCTCTTATGCTGACCAGTTTGCTGGCCAATGCACAAACACATTCTTTTTCCGGCAAAACGGATGCGAAAGGCTACTGGAAAATCCAGACTAACTATGCCTCCCGAAGCACGGTTGTCCGCTTTTTCAATATTCAGGATGAACCCATCTATCAGGAAACGCTACCGGGTAAGTACGTGAAGCTCAACAAGCGAACCATTCGCCTGTTCGACCAGATGCTGGATCGGGTAGTGAATCAACAGTTGCTGGCTTCGCAGGTGAAAGCCCATGATTTGCTGGCGTCCAACGATTCACGATTCGTCAATGCCGCGTCAACGACTGACTACGCGCCGGAAGAAGTGTCATCGCTGGCCATTCCGGAAGCAGGGAAAGCGTTTCGGGTCAGCCCCATGATTAATTCGATGGGTAAACTGCGGGTTAGTTTTCTTAATCCCAACGAAAAGATAATCAATATCGAGCTGATGGATGAGGAGGAGCGAACCATTTATTACAATGAGTTGAGTCAGAGAACGGGGTACAAACGAGATTTCGATGTCACACACATGGCCAATGGGCGCTACCGGCTGCAATTGAGAGGGGCGGGTGAGACACATACGTACTGGCTGACGGTCGATAAAAACAGCCACCAGTTTGATTTGAAGCCGATCAAATAGAGCTTAAATCCGTTTCCGTTGTTCGGCTTCGGACAACCCAACTGTACGGATTCGGACAGATTTTTCTGGTAAAACCGTAAAGATGGCCCGTAAGGGCCATTTTTTGTTTCTGGCAATAGATTTGTTCTACAGAAGTTAATTATATCTCCGCTTTCATGAGACGATCTTATCTGGGCGAATTTGAAGAAATCGTATTGCTGACTGTAGCGGTGCTGGGAGATGGCGCGTACGGCGTGGCAATTACCGATGAACTGGACCGCCAAACGGGCCGGGCGGTCAGCATCAGCGCCGTCCATGCCGCCCTGCACCGGCTGGAAGAGAAAGGCATGCTGAAGTCGCACCTGGGCGATGCAACGGCCGAACGCGGAGGGCGACGCAAACGCCTGTTTTCGGTAACGGTTTTGGGAAGCCGGACCTTGCACGATATCCGGGCAGTTCGTGAGCAACTCTGGGATTCAATTGCCCCGAATGGACTGCCAGCGGTTAGTTTATGAATAACGGGTAATGCACAGTAGGTCGATAGCACCGGACGCGATGTCTTTATCCGGTGTGTTCCGCCCCAAGCTATGAAAAACAACAAGCCGCCCCGCTGGGCTGATCAATTGCTGGAATGGTCTTGCGCTCCGCACCTGGTCGAAGAGATTCAGGGGGATTTATACGAACGGTTTACGAAACGAAGCCGCCTGTTTGGCGTCTCGTACGCCCGTCAGCAATACGTTTGGGAAGTACTGAAATTTCTGCAACCCCGATTTCTGAAAAGAAAACAAAACCCTTTGAAACATTCCAACTGGAACGCTATGATCCGTAATTATTTCACGATTGCTTACCGGACTTTGCTGCAGCAGAAAAGCTATGCATTCATCAATGTGGTGGGGCTGGCGTTGGGTCTTGCGGCCTGTATTGTCATTTTTCTGGTGGTTCGCAATGAGCTGACCTACGATAGCTATCACCAGAAAGCTAGCCGTACTTTTCGGGTGACCAGTCATGGCCTTGATTACAACCCCAGTGTTTCTTTTGCCGTAGCACCGGCATTTCGGGCCGATTTTCCGGAAGCGGAGCAGGTTTCTCAGTATTTGTACCAGAAAGAAGTACAGATCCAGGTGGGTAACCAGCGGTATCTGCAGGAAGACTACGCCTACGCAGATGGTAATTTTTCGCAAGTTTTTGACTTTTTCTGGCTAGCCGGAAATCCTAAAACTGCTTTACTGGAGCCCAATACCGTTGTTCTGACCGAAACGCTGGCCCAAAAATACTTTGGCAAAACGGACGTACTGGGCAACATCATCCGGTTCGACAACAGCAAAGAGCTGCGCGTGACCGGTGTGATCAAAGATTTACCGGCCAACACCCACCTGCTCTTCAATTTTCTGGTTTCGTGGGAAACGATTCGGAAAGAGGTAAATACGACGAATTTCTGGTCAATTCAGGGGGGGTATCTCTACGTGGTATTACCCAAAAAACTTTCGCCCGAACGCGTAGAAGCCCGCATACCGGCTTTTCTGCAAAAAAACTGGGCGAATGAGCTCGAGCAAGACAAAGGTGTATTGCTGCTGCAACCGCTGCAGGAAATCCATTTCGACAAACGCTATTTGACTCAAATGACCATGCCGCGTTCCAAAGAAACCATCTTCGGGCTAGCGGGCGTGGCGGTTTTTATCATCCTGACGGCTTGCATCAATTTTGTCAACCTGGCCACGGCGCAGGCTGTCCGGCGGTCGAAGGAAGTGGGCATTCGGAAAGCGCTGGGTGCGTACCGGCGGCAACTGGTGGGGCAAGTGCTGGGCGAAACCACTCTGCTGGTCGGAGCGGCTGCGGTGGTGGCTCTGGGAATCGTCTGGACGTTTTTGCCCTTCACCAAACCATTACTGGACATCCGGATTGACAGCAGCCAATTACTCGAACCGGCGGTAGTGGCAGTTATGGCGGGCATTTTACTCGCAACCATTTTGCTGGCTGGGTTGTATCCGGCCTTTGTTCAGTCGGGGTTCCAGCCTATTAAAGCGCTGAAATCCCGTTCCACGGAAGCGTCTTTTGGGGGTATGACGGTTCGCAAAGGCTTGGTTATTATGCAGTTTGCCATCACGCAGGTGTTAATTATCGGAACGCTGGTGGTCGCGAGTCAGATGGATTTTTTCCAGAATCAGGGCATGGGATTTGAAAAAGACGCCATTATCTCGTTCGGGACTGGCAACAAAGCGGATGTGCTGCGGCAGAAACTAGCGGCTAATCCGGGTGTTGAGCAAGTCAGCTTCGCGTCGGCGGGACCAGCCTACAACGTCAATTTCGCTCCGTTTTCTGCCCCGGATCTGGGGATGACTGAGAACGATGTGGTGGAGCTGAAAATGGTGGATGAAAATTACCTGCCGATGTATCGCCTGGAAATGCTGGCCGGCGACCCAATCGGTAAAACCGCTGACACCGACACGATTCGCCGTGCAGTGGTCAATCAAACACTGATTCACCGGCTGGGCATTCGGAAAGAGTCTGATGCCGTTGGGAAGCAAATCCGGCTGGCGGGCAGACCCGCCCTGATCCAGGGGGTGATTCGGGACTTTCAGAGCGAATCCAAGCACGGAAAAATCCGGGCCTGTGCCTTGTTCTACGATTCGCGGGCGTTCTGGCAGACGAGCGTCAAACTACGCCCGCAAAACCTGCGCGAAACGCTGGCCACCATTGAGCGCGACTGGACGGAGCTGAATCCAGACTACCTGTTTCGCTACGAATTTCTGGACGAGCATATTGCCAAATTGTATAAGCAGGAAGAAAAGATGTACAACGCTTTCCGGCTGTTCTCGGGCATCGCTATCGTTATCGGCGGGCTGGGGCTGTTCGGGTTGGTATCGCTGATAACCGTTCAGCGGACCAAGGAGGTGGGCATCCGGAAAGTGCTGGGCGCGTCGGTGGGCAGTATTGTCGGACTGTTCTCCCGCGAGTTTGCCGGACTGATGCTGATTGCGTTTGTCGTGGCGGCTCCGCTGGCCTGGTACGGTATGGACAAGTGGCTTCACGAATACGCCTACCACATCCAGATTGGGCCGTCCATTTTCCTGCTTGCAATTCTGGCCACGTTTGTTCTTGCTGCCCTGACAATCAGTTACCAGAGCCTCAAAGCTGCCTTGGTCAATCCGGTGAAATCACTACGGTCTGAATGAAGAGTTAAGAATTAGGCATTCAGATCAGAAATGGAAGGCGTCAGTCCAAAACTCTTCATTAAAAAAGTATGAACGAGCAGCCGCCCCGCTGGGCCCAACGGTTTCTGGAGGTCTTCTGCGCTCCCCACTTGCTGGAGGATGTAGAGGGTGATTTGAACGAACGGTTTTTGCGGAATGTACGGCTGTTTGGCAAACCGTATGCCCGACGGCAGTACATCCGGGACGTGCTGGGATTTCTGAAGCCGCGGCTGGGCGGTCCGTTTTTCCAGAAAAAACCATCAATGGAATATCCATCAACGTATTCATTACAACCCGCTATGATTCGTAATTATTTCAAAACCGCCTGGCGAAGCTTATTGAAAAACCAGTTTTATTCCGCCATTAATATGGCCGGTCTGACTGTCGGCCTGGCCGTCGGAATGCTCATCCTGTTGTGGGTTCAGGACGAACTGAGCTTTGACCGGTTTCACCGGAAAGCCGACCAGATTTACCGGCTCGAAAACTGGGTAGGCACCGGAACCAGCAAACAGATCTGGACCTCAACGGTTGCTCCGATTGCCGAAATGGCAAAAAAGGAAGTGCCAGAGGTGAAGGATGCCGTGCGCATGACCAACAACGGGTTGTATTCCTTTTACAAATACCGTGATAAAACGTTTGCGGAGGAAAAGGTCGCTTTTACCGATCCAACGCTGTTTACGGTTTTCGACTTTGGACTGATCAAGGGCGACCCGACAAAACCGTTTCCGGACGACAATTCCGTGGTGATGACCGAAACCACCGCGACCCGCTACTTTGGAGCGGAAGAGCCTATCGGAAAAGTAATCACCGTCGACGGAAAAAACCGCTTTACCGTAAGCGGTATTATCCCGGATTTCCCGAAGAACTCCAGCACCAACAGTGACCTGCTTTTTCCCATTTCGATGTGGTTCAAAACCATTTACGCCTACCGCAAAGATGGTCGCAACGAAAACAACGATTTTCACGAATTTAATTACGTTACGTTTCTGCAATTGCAACCGGGCGTTTCGACGGATGTCCTGGCGAACAAACTCCGTACCATTCACCTGCGTAACAAACCGGACGATACCGACCTGACGTATCTGTTACAGGCCCTGCCCGATATGCACCTGTACAAAGCCGACGGGAGCGAAGGCGGCATTGAAACCGTTCGGATGTTTGCCATCATTGCCGTGCTCATTCTGGCCATTGCCTGCATCAATTACGTAAATCTGTCGACGGCGCGTTCCATGCTGCGGGCCAAGGAAGTGAGCATGCGGAAAATCGTAGGGGCGGCCAAATTTCAGTTGTTTCTGCAATTTATGGTTGAAACCGCCCTGCTGTTTCTGCTGTCGGCCCTGATGGCCATTACGCTGATGATGGTATTGATGCCGTTTTTCAACCAGCTTTCGGGCAAACAACTGACCATTGATTGGACGGACCCGCACATCTGGAAAGTGATGGGGCTGACAATTGCCGGAACCTTACTGGCATCGAGTATTTATCCCGCCTTGTTGCTATCCTCCTTCGAACCACTAAAGGCCCTGAAAGGCAACGTATCGGCGCGGCTGACGGATGCGGTTTTTCGGAAAATTCTGGTGGTAACGCAATTTGCGGTGACGGTAATTCTGATCTCCGGCACGCTAGTCATTGGCCATCAGTTAAGTTACATTCGATCCAAAGATCTCGGCTACGACAAAACGCACGTCTTCTCTTTTTTTCAGCGGGAAATGGGCCGTCATTACGAGGCCGTCAAAGCGGATTTACTACAACAACCCGGCGTAACCGGCGTCACGCGGGGTAATAGCAACATTGTGGAGCTGGGAGAGCAAACGGGTTCAAATTCGTGGGATGGAAAAGAACCCGGCGAAACCATGATGATCCGGCCCGTGGCGGTAGACGAAGGATTTATTCCATTCTTTAAAATGACTTTGCAACAGGGCGCTAACTTCACGGGAAGCGCTGCCGACTCGCTGCATTTTATCCTGAACGAAACCGCTGTCAAAGCCACCCGCATCAAAAATCCCATCGGCAAACGATTCAAACTCTGGGACCGGGAGGGAACCATCATTGGGGTGGTTAAGGATTTTCATTTTGCTTCCATGAAGCAGAAGATCGAGCCTTCGGTGCTTTTTTACGAACCCCGCTATGCGGGCCAGATTTACATCAAAACAACCGGCCAGGACGCGCCCAAAGCCATTGCTGCGGCCGAGCAGTTGTGGAAGCGCTACAATACCGACTACCCGTTTAAGTATGACTTTCTGGATCAGACATTTGATAATCTGTACAAAGGTGAGCAGCGTACCGGCACGCTCTTTACGATTTTTGCGTCCATTGCCATTCTGATTTCCTGTCTGGGTTTGTTCGGCCTGGTGGCCTACACGGCGCAGGTTCGCACCCGTGAGGTTGGCGTCCGGAAAGTGCTGGGTGCAACAGTTTTAGGAATCATTCAGTTGCTGGCGCGGGATTTTCTCAAACTGGTGCTGGTGGCTATCGTCATTGCGGTGCCGGTTGCCTGGTACACGATGGACCGGTGGCTCGACGGATTTGCTTACCGCATCACGATGCAATGGTGGATGTTTGCCGCAGCCGGTTTACTGGCTCTGGCCATTGCCCTCATCACGGTCAGTTTTCAGAGTATCAAAGCCGCCATTGTCAATCCGGTCAAGTCACTGCGTTCCGAATGATGGGTTAAGAATGAAGCGTGCTGAATGGAAGGCGTCGGTTCCTAACTCTTCACGCTTCATTCATCCCTTTTCACTAAAAAAGTATGAACGAGCAGCCGCCCCGCTGGGCTCAACGGTTTCTGAAAATGTTTTGTGCTCCCCACTTGCTGGAGGAAGTGCAGGGGGATTTGGATGAACGGTTTTTGCGGAATGTACGGCTGTTTGGCAAACCGTATGCCCGGCGGCAGTACGTTCGGGAAGTGCTCAGCTTTTTAAAGCCGTTCTTTTTGAAACGGCAACGTACAATGTATTCAACAACGCACCTAATGAACCCAAGTATGCTTCGAAATTATCTAAAAATCGCCTGGCGGAACATCGCTCACAACAAATCTTTTTCGGCCATCAACATACTGGGGCTGGCGCTGGGTATGGCGTGCAGCCTGCTCATCGGGCTCTGGATTCAGGACGAATTCAGCGTGGATGCTTACCACGTCAACGGGCCGCAGTTGTACAACGTCATGGAACGTCAGTTTTTTGACGGCAAGGTCGAAGCCGGCCCCGGAACGCCCGGTTTGCTGGCTGAGGAATTAAAAAAGGATTTCCCGGAAATTAAGTATGCCGCAAGCCTTTCGTGGGAGGAGGAGCAGACCTTTGCCGTCGGTGCGAACATCAATAAAGAAAAGGGGCGGGCTGCCGGAGCCGACTGGTTCAGGATGTACAGCATCCCGCTGCTGGCCGGGTCAGCGGAAACGGCACTGAATGCCCCTAACCACATCGCCATTTCCCGGAAACTGGCCGACAATTATTTTGGGAGTCCACAGGCAGCCTTGGGAAAGAGCATCCGGATCAACAACAGGACTGATTATCAGGTTGGTGCGGTTTTTGAGCTCCCGGCCAACAGTTCGGAAACCTACGATTACCTACTGACCTGGCAGGATATGCTGAACCGCAATCCGTGGCTTAAGGACTGGGGAAACAGCGTACCCCAAACCCGCATCATGCTGCAAACCGATCGCAACGGAGAATCGGCCGACGCGGCCCGGCTTGAAGCGAAAATGAAGTCGTTTCTGAAAAGCCGCAACCCCGGTATGCAGGCCAAGGGCTTCGATATTCAGCTATTTTTGCACCCGTACCAGGATGCGTATCTGTACTCAAATTTTAAAAACGGGTACCAGGACGGGGGCCGCATCGAATACGTGCGGTTGTTTGGCATTGTTGCGGTATTTATTCTGCTGATTGCCTGCATCAATTTCATGAACCTGGCCACGGCCCGCTCGGTCAAGAGGGCGCGCGAAGTGGGGGTTCGGAAGGTGGTTGGTGCCGGGCGGAGCTGGCTCATCGGGCAGTTTATCGGCGAAGCGCTGGTGCTGACGACCGTGGCATTGCTCATTGCCCTGGTGGCCGTCTGGCTCTTGCTGCCAACGTTCAACGCCCTAACCGAAAAGCACATCGTGTTTCAGTTCACCAACGCTTCGTTCTGGATTCTGTTGATTGGTATGACGCTGGTTACCGGGCTGATTGCCGGAAGTTACCCGGCGCTCTTTCTGTCGTCGCTAGATCCGGTTCGGGTCTTGAAAGGAACGGTTCGTTTTGGGGCCGGTGCACGGATGTTTCGGCAGGGGCTGGTGATTTTCCAGTTTGCGCTTTCCATGCTGCTGATCATCGGAACCATCATCGTATACCGTCAGATCAATTACATTCAGACCAAAAACCTGGGGTTTGACCGCGATGGAATGGTGTACGTGTCTTCGGAAGGAGAACTGACGAATAAATACGAAACCTTCAAACAGGAACTGCTGCGTCGGCCGGGTATTGCGTCGGTGACGTACATGGACGGCACGCCCACCAACGGTTTTGGCAGTACGAGTAACGTGCAATGGCCGGGCAAAGATCCCACCAACGGCGTCCAGTTTCAGTTTTCGACGGTAGACTACGATTTTACGAAGACGCTGAAAGTAAAGGTAAGCGGGCGGGATTTTTCGAGGGACTTTGGCGCTGATTCGCTCAATCTCCTTATCAATGAAACCGCAGCCCGCCGGATTGGTTACCGCGATCCGGTTGGCAAACCGTTGACCCTGTGGGGGAAAACCGGAACCATTGTTGGCGTCATTGCCGACTACCACCAAAGCTCCATGCACACGGCTATTGAACCGTTCATTGCCAAACTGGGACAGGGGGCCGATCATAAAATGATTGTGGTTCGGATGCTGCCGGGACAAACGAAGCTGGCCATGGAAAGTCTGGAAAAACTGGTGCGCCAGCTGAATCCTAATTTTCCGTTCCAGTATCATTTTGCCGATGAAGCCTTTCAGGCGCTGTACCGCAGTGAAACCGTGGTGGGTACGCTGGCCAACTACTTTGCGTTTCTGGCTATTTTCATCAGTTGTCTGGGTTTGTTTGGGCTGGCGGCTTTCATGGCTGAGCAGCGTACCAAAGAAATTGGCGTCCGGAAGGTGCTGGGCGCGTCAGTTCCGAGTATTGTAGGGCTGCTGTCGCAGGATTTTCTCAAGCTGGTGCTGGTAGCGATTCTCATTGCCTCGCCCGTGGCCTGGTATGCCATGAGCCGCTGGTTACAAACGTACGTCTACAAAATTGGAATGGAATGGTGGGTGTTCGGTCTGGCGGGTTTGCTGGCCATTGGCGTGGCTTTACTGACCATCAGCTTTCAAAGCATCAAAGCGGCCCTGATGAATCCGGTGAAGTCACTGCGGTCTGAGTAAAGAGTGATGAATGGAAGGCGTCAGCCCAACACTCTTCTTTTTTACGCTTCCCTAAAAAGCGATGAGACACAACGAGCCGCCCCGCTGGGCCCAACGGTTTCTGGAAATGTTCTGTGATTCTTACTTGCTGGAGGAGATTCAGGGGGATTTGCACGAGCGTTACGGGCGGGATGTGGCCCGGGCCGGGGTCGCAGCCGCCAACCGGCGATACCTGCTGAATGTAGTAAGGTTTATCAAACCGTTTGCGTTGAAAAGGCCGTTGGCGGTTCGACGCTTCGACAACTATTCAAATCCTTCTTTTCTGCATCCTGTCATGATTCGTAATTATCTCAAAACTTCATTGCGCAATCTGATCAAAAACAAGGTCAGCGCGTTGATCAATCTCTTTGGGCTGAGTCTGGGTGTAATCGCCTGTCTGGTGATCTACCTCATTACCCATTATGAGTTGAGTTATGACACATTTCACCCCGACCGGGAGCGGATTTACCGCCTGGTTGGTACCGAGAAGTTCAACCCCCGCGCAGATGCCGAACCGGCGGGTTTTGTTCCGAATGCGCTTCCGGCAGCGATCCGTCAGGAGGTGGCCGGGCTGGGAACGGTGGCGGCTTTTCACAATATCGAGTCGGAAGTGCTGATTCCAAACGGAACGGAAAAGCCAAAGAAGTTTGAAAGCCGGAGACACGGCGTCGATAACGCCGAAATCATCGTGGCTGACCCGCAGTATTTCGATATTTTCGAGTACCAATGGCTGGCGGGAAACCCGAAAACCGCTTTGCAGGAACCATTTCAACTCGTGTTGTCGGAACAGAAGGCCCGAAAATATTTTGGTGATCTGCCGCTTGAGCAAATGCTGGGCAGACAGGTCATTTACTGGGATTCGGTTCGGGTCAACGTGGCCGGAATTGTAAAAGACTGGAGCAAGCCGACGGATTTTACGTTTACGGACTTTATTTCGATGGCAACTGTCCGTACAAGTCACTTGAAGCGTGGCATCAATCTGGATCAATGGAACGATATCTGGTCATCATCGCAGGCTTTTGTCAAGTTACCGGAAGGAACCCGACCGGAACAGTTCGACGGCGCTTTCCGGCAGTTTAGCCAAAAACATTTTCAAAAAGAATTCAACTATTGGCCGGGGCTGCAACCGTTGTTGGACCTGCATTTCAATGCGGATTTTGGCGACAATTATTCCCGAAAAGCCCACCTGCCGACTTTGTACGGGATGATGGGCGTGGCGGTTTTTATCCTGCTGATTGCAGCCATCAATTTCATCAATTTATCGACCGCCCAGTCGGTGCAGCGGGCTAAGGAAGTGGGCGTTCGGAAGGTGCTGGGGAGCAGCCGAAAAAGCCTGGTTGTGCAGTTTTTGAGCGAAACCGTCCTGCTGACGATGTTAGCGGTTGTTGTCGCTTTGATGCTGGTCAACCCGATTCTTTCCGCCTTTCAATCCGTAACTCCCAAGGGGTTGACGTTCGATTTGTTTAGCTTGCCAACGTTGCTTTTCTTGGGCATTGTGACCATCACCACGGCTCTTCTGGCCGGGATTTATCCTTCGCTGGTGCTTTCGGCGTATTTGCCAGTGCTAACGCTCAAGGGCCAAAGTGTTCTGGTTGGCGGGCAACGAGGTTATTTGCGCAAAGGGTTGATTGTCTTTCAGTTTACGGTTTCGCTGATTTTCATCATCGGAACGCTGATTGTGGAACGGCAGCTCAGTTACATTCGGAATAAGGACCTGGGTTTTTCAACCAGTGCCATTATTGAGATCAAGTCGGGACGGGCGGGCAAAACCGAGGTGCTGGCCGAACGAATCAAGTCTCTTTCTGGGGTAGAGCGGGTGTCGAAGCAGTGGTTTCCGCCCATGGGCATGAGTTACATGCTGACCAAAATGAAGTATTACGGCAAGAAGGAAATTGAACTTGACGTATCGGCGAAAGTAGGCGACGAAAATTTTATTCCGCTGTATGGCATTCGGTTGCTGGCTGGCCGGAATTTCCAGAAAAGTGATTCGCTGCGGGAGCTGGTCATCAATGCGACTTTTGCCAAACGGCTCGGTTTTCGCAAACCGGCGGATGCCTTGCACCAGTTTCTGGATTTCGACGGGAAAAAATATCCGATTGTTGGGGTGGTAGACGATTTTCACGAACAGTCGTTTCATGCGCGAATCGATCCGACCTTTATCGGAAATCTGCCCCAGGCCCGCAATCTCGGTGTGAAGTTGGCCGGTAAATCGGTCGATGAGGTGACTGCGACACTGGCTCAGCTGGAAGAACAATGGAAAACCGTGCATCCCGATAAAAAATTTGAATTCGAGTTTCTGGACGAACGGATTGCCAGTTTGTACGAGAAAGAGCAGAAAACCAGCCGGTTGGTCAACACGGCTACCGCTGTTGCCATTCTAATTTCCTGCATGGGCCTGTTCGGATTAGCGACCTTTACGGCCGAACAACGTACGAAAGAAATCGGCATCCGAAAAGTGCTGGGAGCATCGGTGGCCGGTATTGTGGCCTTGTTGTCTAAAGATTTTCTGAAACTGGTTTTTATTGCCCTCTTGCTGGCCGCGCCCGTTGCCTGGTGGGTCATGACCGAGTGGCTGAAAGACTTCGCCTATAAAGTTGCCATCGAATGGTGGGTGTTCGCCGTGGCGGGTTTGCTGGCCGTTGTGATTGCTTTGTTAACGATTAGTTTCCAGAGTATTCGGGCGGCCCTGGTGAATCCGGTGAAGTCACTGCGATCGGAGTAAAGCTGTCCTGATCGGGCTGCCGACGCGGCTGGGATTATGCAAACTAAACGATTAAATGTGATGAAAAAGATTGCGCTGGGTATCTTAGTTAATCCCGCTACAGCTGACCGTTTTAATCTGCGTAATCCGAGTTCAAGACGCGACAAATTCGTACTTTTGCGGCTCAGATCATTTTTTAATCCCAGTTCAAGTGATTATTCCAGTAGCTCACCGGGCCGGACAAACGCAGGAATATTATTTTTCGGTTAAGCTGACCGAAGTACGTAAACTGCTAGCCGCCGGGCACGATGTGATTAACATGGGCATCGGGAATCCCGATATGATGCCGTCAGCCAATACCCTCCAGGCGTTAAGCCAATCGGCTGGGCAAGCCAATGCCCACGGTTATCAAAACTATAAAGGCACGCCCGATCTGCGAAAGGCCATTGCTCGCTATTACGCGCATACCTACCAGGTTTCGCTCGATCCGGAAACAGAAATTCTGCCTTTGTTGGGGTCCAAAGAAGGCATTACGCACATTTCGCTGACGTTTCTGAACGAGGGAGATGAGGTGCTTGTGCCCGAACTGGGTTATCCGGCGTATCGGGCCGTGAGCAAGATGGTAGGTGCTGCTGTAAAAGAATATCCGTTGCTCGAATACCAGGGCTGGCAACCGGACTGGCAGGCGATGGAAGGAATGGTTTCCGACCGAACAAAAATCATCTGGCTCAATTACCCGCACATGCCAACGGGGGCACCAGCCACACGAGACCTGTTTGAAAAAGCCGTCCGGTTTGCAAACGATCACCGCATTCTGCTGTGTCACGACAATCCGTACAGCCTGATCCTGAATAAAAAACCACCCATTAGCCTGCTTTCTATCGACGGCGCGCGGGAGGTGGCAATTGAGTTGAACTCGATGAGCAAGTCGCACAACATGGCGGGCTGGCGGGTTGGCTGGATGGCCTCGTCAAAACCGTACATTGATGCCGTTTTGTCCATCAAGAGCAACGTTGATTCGGGGATGTTCAAGCCCGTTATGGACGCGGCTGCCGAAGCACTGAGCAATTCGGACGAATGGCATCAGGAGCGTAATGCGGTTTATGCAGGGCGTCTGGAAGCTGCTACGGCATTTCTGGATACCCTGGATTGTACCTACTCCGACGATCAGGAAGGAATGTTTTTCTGGGCCAAATTGCCGGATGAGATCGAATCAGCGGAACAACTGGTTGATGAGTTGCTCTACAAAAAGCATATTTTCATTGCTCCCGGTTTTATTTTCGGTCCCAAAGGAAGTCGCTACATCCGCTTGTCGCTTTGCATGCCGAAAGAACGCATCTGGGAAGCCGTACACCGAATTTCAAAATAACCTCTGACTCCCTTTGGTGTTCTCTGATCAACTCTAATTTACAACCATTACACAGAGTTAATCAGGGAGGATCAGAGGTGATCAGGGATGAAAAATATGACCATTACAATAGTAGGAGTTGGTTTATTGGGCGGGTCGTTTGCCCTGGCGGTCCGGGAGAAATATCCGAAGGCAAAATTCATTGGGGTTGATGCGGCACAGGTGCACGGGCAACTGGCCCTGGCCAAAGGCATCGTTGACGAAATGAAACCGCTGGACGAAGCCGTGGCCGTCAGTACGCTGGTGGTGCTGGCAACGCCGGTGAACACTATCCTGGATTTATTGCCGCAGATTTTGGATCATTTACCGGAAGAAGCTACGGTAACGGATTTAGGCTCTACCAAAGGATTGATTTGCCAACTGGCCGACGTGCACCCGAAACGGTCGCAATTTGTGGCGGTTCACCCGATGGCAGGCACGGAAAACTCCGGGCCGGGTGCGGCTTTCCGGGAGTTGCTGCCCGGTAAAAACCTCATCATCTGCGACCGGGAAAAAAGCAAGTACGACAGCCTGAAACTGGTCGAAGCGCTGTTCAGCGATATCGGGATGAAGCTCTTCTACATGAATCCGCAGGAACACGATCTACACCTGGCCTACGTGTCGCACCTGAGCCACATTAGTTCATTTGCGCTGGGCCTGACGGTTTTGGAAAAAGAAAAGGACGAACAGGCTATTTTCGACATGGCCAGTACGGGTTTTAGCTCAACGGTTCGCTTGGCGAAGAGCTCCCCGCAGATGTGGGCGCCCATTTTCGACCAGAACCGCGCCAATGTTTCGCAGGCCCTGGGGGATTACATCGAATTTCTGAAGCAGTTTAAAGTCCTGATCGACGAGCAAAATCTGAAAGACTCCTCGGAGTTTATGACCCGCGCCAACCAGATCCGGCGGGTTTTGGAAGGTATCGACCGGAAATGACCTGTCCGACCGAATCAACGTTGGGTGGCCTTGCCGATCCGGTTGGAGCTGCTCTATGATTTCGTCTTTTTTCGTTCGCCCTCGAAAATCTGCCGGGCTTTCTCGATGCTGAGGTTCTGGATGAAGTAGGCCGTTGCGGCTTTACCAATGCCCAACGTGGCGGAACTGGCAATGCCGGCCGAAATGACGCTACCGCCCCCCGGAAACAGAAACTTGATGGACGCCCGGGCCACTTCCCGCAGCACGAGTCCGGCGCTGATGGTAGCTCCGATAGCTGTCAAAAACTCCTTCGCCGTTTCCGGACTTAGCTGCCGCCCGGCTACGTAGGCAATCGCACTGATCAGGGCAATTTGCAAGGCCGTGATCGGAACAATATCGCCAAACGGGATGGGTACGGCGGCAATGCCTCCGCAAATGGCCGCAACTATTTGCGTCAGTCGGTTGGCAATGGATTCCTGCAACGTTTGAATCTGGCTCAACCGGGCAAAGGCCAGTTTTCCTTCTTTCGGTAACTCGTTGAAAATGTAATCCAGCAGTGTGTCAATGCGCCAGCGTTCGTCGGAACGGAGCACGTCATTTTTCCAGGATTGGTAGGATGAAACGCCTAAAACCGTAATCAACGACTCGCTCAGGTACGAATCGGCTTCAAACTTGGCACGCAGGTGATTTTCAATTATGGCCACGCGTTCCAGCTTTTCCTGCACCTCGTCTGGGTCTTCGGCTTCCGGTTTGTGCAATCGAACGTTCTTGGGTTCGAGGGTGTCACAATGGGTTGCCACTACCATCACGGGTGGCCGGTAATTGTGGATTTTTTCAACGGTTTGGCTGATGGTTTTCAGTGCGTCGAGGTCGTTATCAATTCCGGCGTCGGCTTCCGTGGCTTTAATCAGAAACAGAATAATATCCGGCGCTTTTTCCCGTAAAGCCGCCAGAATCGATTCGATGGGCGAAGCTGCGGCATCCGCTTTGTCGGGGCGCGACCCTTCCTGCAACCCGCGCGTATCCAGGATGTCGATGGAGCCTAGTTCGCCCGAATAGGGCCACCAAGTTGCTTCGCCGGTTTGTGCTTTTTCGTGGCCGACTTCGGCGATTTTCTGCCCAAAAATGGCGTTGATCAGTGATGATTTTCCGCTACCTCGCCGACCGACCAACGCAAAACGGGGAGCGCGGGTGTCGACCAGCAGTTGACGAAACTCGCGCATTTGCTGGCGTACTTCTTTGGCCACGCTTTCGGGCACACGTTCCAGCAACGATTCCAGTTTCTGAAGGACTTCGCTGATCTGGGATTGCAGGGGTTGACTCATGGTAAATGCGGTTCTTGTCGTCAAGTATAGGGAAATAACGCCCGAAATGTTTTCGGAAATTCCACCATTGGTTAAATTTAGTTGCTGATCTGCTGTAGGGTGAGATTAGGAACCATCCCAATTCCAACGATTCGAGTATACAATGGGTCTACCTCGTTGGCAACCAAACCCCTTTCTACGATGAAAAACCGACTACTTCTCTTCCTTTCTGTCTTTTGCTGGCTGGCCTGCCAAAACGAAGCGTCTGAATTTGGCATTGAACCCGGTGGCAATACCTACAACGATGAAGCCGCTCCGCTCCGAAAAGTTTTCTGCTTTTCGAAGGATTGCACCGAGCTCATGAATAGTGAGCAGTACACTTACAACAAAGACGGCAAGCTCATTCGGATTGATTACCTGAATCGGGTACCAGGTGGAAAGCTGGAAACCCTGTCGTACGTAGAGCAGATTTACAACAAACACGGCAATCTGGTTGGCCGAATCCGTTACGGGAAATACGGCACTGATGGGAAATGGACCGCTTATGACGAGTCAGAATATGACTATGAAAACGGAGTTCTGAAAGCCGAACGAACGTACTATAATCAGCGAAATCCAGATCAGCGCGTCTTGTCCGGTTCTGTAGAATATGAATTTAAGGCGGGCAAAAAGGTGGGGCAGAAGTGGCTTGATCGGGATGGAAAACCCAATCACCGGGTCACCTATGAGTATAAAGGTGATGTACTGACCCGGGAAACATGGTATTCAAACACGGATCAGGTGATGCGGGTTTTTACGCATTCCTTCGCCGGTAGTCGTCGGCAGATTAGTGAACGGATGCCCAATCGGGATGAATTGATTGCCCTGATTGAGAAAACGTACGATAAAAAAGGCCGACTCTTAACCGAGGAAACGAAGGTGAATAATCCGTTGCTGTGTGCCATGGTGCCAGGCATCGTTCGGTATGAATACTGATCATCCGGTTTGTCCGAGCGTTGGGAAAGCAGTCCATTGAGACTGCTTTTTTATTTATTTCAGCCGCGACTACCCATTCAGGGTGTGGCGGGTCGGACCCGTTGGTGCTTTTTCTGAATCCAAAACGTTGACGCTCAGGAACAGCTAAAGCGGTATAAAAACCGTTGGTTGAATGAAAATTATCCCTGAAAAGTGAAAAAAAAGCCCAAAGGTTGTACATTGTGAAGGTACAACAACCCTTCAACGACTATGACCCATGCACACAATTCAGATCAACTGCTGGACATTACACTCCGGGAGCTGAATACCGATCCGGCTCATTTTCAGCCGATGGCGAACAGCTTTATCGACCAATGGGTTCGTGCCCTTGGGTCGGGACACGTGGTGTTAGACAATATTGCTGATGAACTCGAGCAGCTTAAAGCGGCTTTGGCTACGGGCAAACAGCTGCAAATTGCTGAGTCGTTGCATTCGTTGGCCAAACTGACCCGCAAAAGCCTTGAGGGAGCCGAGGAGGATGTTAAAACGAAACTGGACGAACTCGCCAACACGCTGGATGCGGTGTCGACAGGGCTGGGTAGAAAAGGGAAATAAACCGCACTAAACGACAAACAGGAATGGCATACTTGCCATTCCTGTTTGTGAATATCAAACCGATTACTCGGTCACGTCGCGCAGTGTAACAATCTGATCGCGGGTTTGGCGAAGCTCGTCAAGCTGGCTGCTGAGCGTCTGCCGAATGTAAGAAGGGATTTGTTCTTCTTCCAGAACTTCCTCGTATTCTTCAACGGCTGCATTTTCTCCGAACACACAGGATTCCAGGACGGTGTTGCGGTCTTTGCCCGTGAAAGCGGACTTAATGTCAATCCAGGCCCGGTGAATTTTGCTGCCGGTGCTGGTTTCTTCGATGCCCGGTACTTCACCGCCAATGCGGACGATGTCGTCGGCCAGCTGGCTCCGGAACTTCCGACTTTGTGAGGTCAGGTTCTTAAACAGAGAAGCTAGTTCAGCATCTTCAATATCTTCAGCGGCTTTTTCAAAACCGTTGATACGGTCATTGTTAATTTTGACCAGGTCGTTGAGCGAATCAACAATTTCGTCGTTTGTCATGATTGGATTGGGGTTGATACGTACAACCTAACTTTCGTTGCTGACCGAATGTTTACGAAAAATCGTCCGTTTTGGTAAAAAAATGAAAGCTATTTCAGGCACTGAGATGAGCCTTTCGATGCGACTCAAACGGAAATAAAACCCGCCCCGCCGATTGCGGAAAAGGGAGCACTTATTTGTGGAGAAAACCGTTTAATCCGAATCGCCGGTCTGGCCGGGCTCGATAGACACCCTGACCAGATCGATCCGGGCTTCGTTCATCGACAGGATCGTAAACGTAAAAGGCGACAGTTCTATTACATCATTAACATTCGGAATCTGGCCATTGATGGAAAGAATCAGCCCGCCCAGCGTATCATAATCACCTTCCGGAATATTCCAGCCGTATTTCTCGTTGAGGTTTTCAATCTCATGGCGGGCACTTAGGAGCCAGGTGTTTTCATCGAGTTGACGCTCATCCCAGTCTTCGTTGGTATCGTACTCATCCTGAATCTCGCCAAAAATCTGCTCAACCAGATCTTCCACGCTGACTAGTCCTGAAGTGCCGCCAAACTCGTCCACCACCAGGGCCAGGCTTTTGCGTTCGGCCAGAAATTTTTCGAGTAGCAGCCGGGCGGGCATGCTGTCGGGCACAACACGAATCGGTGTCAGGATGCTTTCGATGGTTTGCGGTTTTTGAAACAGCGACAACGCGTGACAATATCCGATCACATCGTCGAGGTTATCGCGGTAAACGACGATTTTCGAGTGGCCGCTTTCCTGAAAACAGCGTTTTAATTCCTCAATGCTATCTTCCACGTCGATGGCCGTAATATCGGTGCGGGGAATCATACAGTCGCGCACAGAAACATTGCGGAAGTCAATGGCATTGTTCAGAATTTCGGTGTCAATATCAATCTCCTCTTTGTCGCCGTTGTGATCGGTTTGTTTTTGCTGGTTAAACTGCTGGAGGTAGTGGTTTAAATCAATCAGTCCAAAAACCGGTCGGATTTCGGAGTATTTGCTGCCCGGAATAATTTTGACGATTCCCTTGGTCAGCCAGACCATCAGCCGAACCACGGGCGCGATGGCTTTGTAAATCACCCAGATCGGGATCGCCAGCCGCTCCATAAAGGCATCGGGGTGAATCAGGGCCAGGCTTTTAGGAACATAATCGGCAAACGGCATGAAGAGAATCGTCAGGATAAACGTCTCGATGACGATCAGAATGACCGGGTGCGTAAACAATTCGGGCAGGTAGCTAGCCAGAAACGGATTCAGAACCGTTACGCCCAGAACGCCATACAGAACCAGGAACAGGGTGTTGCCCGTTAGGGTTGTACCCACAAACAGAATGGGCTGCTTAAGAAAGGCCGAAACCAGCTTTTCGCCCAGCGGTCCCTGCTTGCTGTGCAATTCGAAATAGAGTCGGTTGACGGATTGGTAGGCCATCTCGACGGCCGAAAAAAAACCGGCCAGGACCAGGGCAATCAGCGCCCCGAGTAAAATGCTGTATGATTCCATACACGGTATATCTGAACTCGTATTCCACCGATTTAAAAGATAACCAAGATCTTTACCATCCTGTTACTCCTTTAATCGGTGGAATACGAGCCGCTTCGGCGATCCGATCAATACTTTTTTTTCTTCCGTTTGCCTGCTTTCACCGGAACGGACGGTTTTTGGCCCGCTGGGTTGATGCGTTGACCACGAACATACAGAAAAGCGAGCAGAAACGCCAGACACAGCATAAGTAACCAGTAGTGCTCACGAAAAGTACCGGTTCGCCGGAATTCCAGCACCCAAAGAATGAGACACCCCAAAGAAAGCGAACCCAGAACGGTTTCCTTTACCTTCATACGCGGTTAACGGAGGTTTTACGCACGGGTTGCGACGGTTTCTTTTGATCCCGTGTTTTGACAAACTCCCGGTAGCGACGAACGGAGGCCATGGAAAATCCGATTACCAGCACAAAGGTACCAATCCAGAGCAGGTTGATGAGCGGCATTTCCTTGGCTTTCATCACAACATAATCGCGCTGGGTTGTGTTGGCCGAGAAGGTAAATAAACCGGTGCGCGGATCAATTTCGTCCAGCTGTAGCCGTAGCCCCAGCTCTTCGTTGGTCTCGGGTTTGCGGCCCACCATCCGATCTTTAATGATAAATGCCGGTTTCAACACGTATTCGCGTTCTTTGTCGAGGACCCGGATGACGGCTTTTACAGCGGCATCATTTGGCCCCAACGGCGTACCTTCCACTTCGCGGGTTTGTTCAATGTTATCAAAAACCGCCACGTAATCATTGACAAAGAAGGTGTCTCTCGGCGCAATCCGGTACGTTTCAGCCTTGCTCCAGGTTCCTTCGCTGTTGGGATCGGGCACGGTAGCAACGTAGGTGTAAAGGTCTTTATCGGGCATCCGGCGAATATCGGGCGACGGAAGAAAACCACCCGCACCCATTTGATCGTTAATCTGGCCCCGGGGAAATAGCGTAAATATTTTGCCGCCGGGCTCGCGGTACTCAACTTCGTAGTACGTGTTTTCGGGATGTAGCGCTACCGTATCGCCTTTTTTGTGGTAAAGTTTGCCATTTTGCTCAATATCGCGCATGGCAATACCGTGGTAACTGAACTCGGGAGATGCGCCAATGAGCGGTTCAACCCAGTCGCGGGGCACATAGCCCGGTACATCACGAATCTCGATTCGCTGGCCACGGTAGGTCAGCAGGTAACCGCTCATTTTCTGCGGCTGGTTGAGCCACAGGATGACGTTTTCCTTGTTTTCTTTATTGTCGTTTTTCGTGAAGTCTTCACTTTTTGAAATCAGCAGGCCGGTGGTATTGAGGGACACAATTTTAGAATAGCCCGACGAAAACAAAACGCCAATCAACATCAGCGCGGCACCAATGTGCGTAACCGCCCCGCCCGACAGACGGTAATTTCCGCGAACCACACCCCATAAAATAGTGCTGTTGGCAACAATTGCGAAGATTGAGGTCGTCAGCAACGCCATAAACGCCGGTTTCGTAATGTTGCTATAGGCAATGATACCCCCACTGATGATAAGCGAAATGATTGCAGGTGTGATGAGCGCGTTTAAATTGGCTTTGGCGGTTTTTCGCCACCAGACAAACTGACCAATGCCCGTCAGGACGGCAATCACGGAGAAAAACCAGACCTGAAATTTGTTGTAATGCGCTACCTGATCGGCGGGCATCGCAATGTTGGGGCTAAAGCCGAGCGCTTCACCAATTTTATTGTAAACTGGAAACGAAGTAGTGTTTAGTATTTGAAAACCAGCAAGGCAGAGCACGATGGCGCCGATAAACAGCCAGAACTCTCGGGAATAAATTGTACTCTCTTCTTCATCTTTTTCCACCAGTTTCCATTTCACTGCAATCAGCGCAACCGCCATCACCACAAAAACCAGCATGTAAATCAGCAACTGCCCCGATAGTCCTAAATCCGTGAACGAGTGAACCGAGGCATTGCCGAGAATACCGCTGCGCGTGAGGAAGGTTGAATAAAGGATTAGCAGAAAACAGGAAACGGAGAGGATAATAGCCGTTTTTAGACCCGTTGAGCTTTTCTTTGCTATCAGCATAGCGTGGATAGCCGCTATCAGTACCAGCCAGGGAACCAGCACTGAGTTTTCGACCGGATCCCAGTTCCAATATCCACCAAAGTTTAGCGTTTCGTAAGCCCAGTAGCCGCCCATCAAAATACCAACACCCAGTACCATCGCCGAAAACAGCGCCCAGGGCAGGGCGGGGCGTATCCATTCTTTGGGTTCGTTTTTCCACAAACCGGCAATGCAAAAGGCAAACGGGATCAATGTGGTGGCGTAGCCCAAAAACAGGGTCGGAGGGTGAATCACCATCCAGTAGTTCTGCAGCAATGGGTTCATTCCCCTGCCATCTTCCGGAACGTAATTAGGATTGGTGGTAAAGATAGGGGTATCCGGAAGGGCATCCCGCAGCAGCAGGAAAGGTGAACTACCAATTTTGAAGGTTCCACCGAAAACAATACCCAGAATCATGGACGCCAGGAACGCCTGAACCAGCGCAAAAACCGTCATCATGGGAGCTTCCCACTGGCGGGAACCCAGGCTACGTGGCCGGTCATCGCGATTCGTATAAATCAACACTGCGCCCAGAATGGCGTTCCAGAACAGCCATAGCAGGAAGCTTCCTTCCTGTCCGTGCCAGAAGCTGGAAATGATGTACTCCGCCGGCAAGGCCCGCGACGAGTAACTCCAGGCATAATGGTACTCGTAGTAGTGATTGAAAATAATATAGAACAGACTGGCAACTATGCCGAGAATGGCAAAACCGTGCACAAAAAAAGCACCCCGGGCCAGCCAGCGCCACTGCGTAATTTCCCGTTGGTTCTGGAGAAGTTCGTTACCCGCCAGCGAAATCCGGAGGTAGGCAACCGTCGACACCAAAGCCGTAACAAAAGAAAGGATGACAAAGAGGTGACCGATATCACCAGCGGTCGTATGAATCATGTTTGAATGGCTAAAGGATTTGCTACCGGGCTTCGATAGAAAACCGGCTTAGATGGATGCTTTTTTTGCTTCGTACTCTTTGGTTTCCAGCTTGTTCTCCTGGTATTTTGAAGGACATTTCAACAGAATTTTGTCGGCGCGGAAATGATCACCGTTCATGGTGCCAATCACAACCACCTGCTCCGAACGGTCAAAATCCTGCGGTTTAGGGGCACCGTAGACGACTTTCTGGACCCGGTTTTCGTTATCGACCAGACTAAATTCGAAGTGATTGGGGTCGACCTGAGGCTGATACATCATGTTTGTAATTTGCCCCTGGGCGTCTTTGGTCAGTTTTCCGACCACGTGCACACCGTCTTTTTCACCATTTTCGGCCATTTCAGCCGCCTGCGTGAAGGAAACATAAGAACTGGCATCCCCGGCGGTAGAAATAATAATGCCGATGGCCAGTGCAATAACAATAATTCCCAGAATATGAGTTGTTTTCATGTCGATAGTGAGTAGAATATACCTGAGAAAGATGGGGAGTTCTGGAAAAAAAGCGAATGACAAAGATCAAGATAACGGCTTATTTTCCTCCTTTTCTTTCCGTAACCGGCTTATTTTAAAACCTCTTTTTCCAGTTTGCTGATTTTGGTGTCGAGACGAATGAGGTACAGGATAACCCCAGCAAAAGTGACTAAAAAAACCGCCACAACGACCCAGATTTTTCCATCGGCCCGAAGGCGGTCGGCCATCTCAATGTCCTGAGCCTGGCTGCTAAACGAGAGCAACAACAAAAAGCAGAGGATAAGGAATCTATGTATCATACGAGTGAGTAGTGTAAAATGGTAACAAGTTTAATCGGGTAATCATTCCGCAGTGGAGTGCGCTTTTGGCAAGGCGTCGTTGACGTTGTCCAGCCGATCACGTAACCGGCGCAGGCGAATCCGCAACTGCGTCATCCAGACGCCCAGCAGCGTCATGCCAATAACGGCAGGATACAGCACCATCCGCATTCCGTTGTCCATATCATATTGCCCAAACGCCGGGTTGCCACCGTTGCCGGGATGCAGCGAATCGGTCAGGCGGGGCAAGATGAAAATAAGCGGGATAAAAACGGCAAAGGCAAAAATGTTATAAATCGCTGAAATCCGGGCCCGGCGCAGTTCGTCGTCGAAGGAATTGCGAAGAATCAGGTACGCAAAATACATGAGCATTCCCACGGCCACACCGTTTAGCTTGGGGTCGTTCGGCCAGGGATCGCCCCAGGTAACGGAGGCCCAGAGCGAGCCCGTTGCGCAACCCAAAATACCGTACAGAATGGCGCAATTGGCAAATTCGACGGAAATATGATCGTCGTCCGGGCGGCCTTTTCGCAGGTAGCGAATCGCAAAAACCGTAGACGTCAGCATCAGAATAATCATCGAAAACCAAAGTGGAACGTGAAAATAAACGTTCCGAATGCTTTCATTCAGAATGGGTTGGCGGGGAACGGTTCCCATCAAACCGACCCAGATAACGTACGTCATGATTACGACGGACAACGCTTTCCACCAATTTTTTTTCATAGTCTTTTTAACTTCTCCACAGATAGGGAAATAACATCACCGATAACACCAGCACAATGGCATCAATCGCCAGCAAAGTACCGATTTCGTCCATGCTCACGCTACGGTCTAAGCCATCAAGTGCATTTTTTGATACCCGAATCAGCATCAGCAGCATTGGAAGGATCACCGGAAAACTCAGGACCGCCATGAGCGTCGCGCTGTTTTCGGCCTTGGAGGCAATGCCCGCAACCAGCGTAAGCGAAGCGGCAAAACCAACGGCCCCTAGCAGCAGATTCGTGACAAACAGGAGCATATCCATATCTTGCCCCGGTACGCCCATGACCAGGGTATAGATGCCAAAACCCAGCCCCGCCAGCACTAGCATCAGGATGGTGTTGTACAGAATTTTTGACAGAATAATCTTCTGGGGGCTAATCAGCGTATAATAATACAATAGCCGACCGGAACGCTCCTGAACGAAACTTTTTGCAATAGCATTTATAGCGGTAAACAGGAGAATGATCCAGAAGAGCGCGTTCCAGACCATGGGTGTCAGTTGGTTACGGCGTAAGCTGAAACTTAGAAAACAGACAAAAACCGTACTGACAATGTACAACAGCATTCCGTTCAGGGCGTAGCGTTGGCGCCATTCCAGCCGAAACTCCTTGCCTATTAGTACACTGATTTGTTGCATCGCGCTAGTGGGATAATCCTGAAAATTTCTCTGAGTAATGAAGGCAATCGTTACCTAAGACATTCCAGATTTTACAAAATTACAACACAAACCGCAGTTCCGCTTGCTAAGAATACGGTTTTTTCGAGTTGACGGCTCCACATAGAGAAGATCCGGGAAATTTTGCCTGCCTTTGAATTCAAACTATTTTCACCGTTTAGAATAAACGATTAGAAAACCGCTATTTTTTACGTTATCCTTGTAAAAACGGATCGCTACTGGTTAATTTGTAATAGTTCTAAATAGTACAGGTATGGTGAATCGGACGATAAATCCACGAAGTGTGGCTGATTTGAAAATGGGCGAAACGGCCGTTATTCAGTCGTTTAGCGACCCGTGGATGTCACTTAAACTGCTGGAAATGGGTTGTTTGCCCGGTACAGAAGTATCGTTGCATTGTAAAGCTCCGCTGGGCGATCCAATCTGCCTGAACGTTTCAGGCTATTGTTTGTCGTTGCGGAAATCCGAAGCCGCTACTATTTTGGTTGAATCTCATTAATGTTTGGCCGGGTCGATTGATTACCCTGGCTCTTTTCCCGTTGAATCATTGAAATTGAAACCTATAATCGCCCTTATTGGAAATCCGAATTCCGGAAAATCATCCTTGTTTAATGAGCTGACCGGCCTTCGTCAAAAAGTGGGGAATTTTCCCGGAGTTACGGTTGATAAAAAGTCCGGTACGGCTTTTTTGAACGAAAGCACCGAAATAGTAGTGGTCGATTTGCCCGGTGTGTATAGCATTTACCCTAAATCGGCCGATGAGCAGGTGGTGACGGATATTTTGGCAAACCCAAGCCACCCGGATTATCCGGATGCCGCCGTTGTTGTTGTGGATGCCTCAAACCTGAGTCGTAATCTATTGCTCTTCAGTCAGGTGCAGGATTTGGGGGTGCCGGTCATCCTGGCGCTGAATATGCTGGACATTGCGCAGCAGCAGCAGATCGAAGTCAATGCGGTTCGCCTGTCGATGCAGCTGCAAGTGCCGGTCGTCAAAATCAATGCCCGGGTAGGAGAGGGGATGGATCTCCTGAAAAAAGCCATTGAACAACAAATAGCCGCGCCAGCCAGGGCAGACAAGCTCTTTTTTGATCCGGAACAACTGACAACGACCGTCAATACTGACGTGAAAGGATTGATTGCGGACGTGCGAAAGGAATATAAGTTAGCGAATAACTACTTGGCTCTTCAATACGTTATCCAGCACGACGGTTTTTCGTTTCTTGGCGAACCGCAGCGCGTGGGGCTGGACCGGCTGATTGAAAAGCATCGCTTTAACGAACTGGACTTCCAGGCGAGTGAAACCATTGGGCGCTATCAGCGCATCGGAACCGTCGTAAAAGAGGTAGTGACTAATAAACGGCCGCTTGGCCAGTCGACCTGGAGCCAGCGCATCGACCGGATTTTGCTGCACCCGGTTTGGGGCTATGCCACCTTTCTGCTGATTTTGCTGCTGATTTTCCAGGCGATTTTTGCCTGGGCGCAACCGTTCATGGACGGTATCGACGAAGGCGTAGCCTGGCTGAACGGAACGTTGAAAGAACGATTGCCCGAAGGCCCGCTGACCGACCTGTTGACTGATGGCATTATTGCCGGTGTAGGCGGTGTGGTGGTGTTTATTCCGCAGATTGCCTTCTTGTTTCTGCTGGTTTCTATCCTCGAAGAATCCGGCTATATGTCGCGGGTTATGGTATTGATGGACCGGGTCATGCGGCAATTCGGGTTGAACGGGCGGAGTGTTGTTCCATTGATCTCGGGGGTAGCCTGCGCAGTTCCGGCCCTGATGGCAACCCGCAGCATTGGTTCTTGGCGCGAACGTTTGATTACGATTCTGGTGACTCCCTTGATGAGTTGTTCGGCCCGGTTGCCCATTTACACCATCCTGATTGCTCTGGTCGTGCCCGAAAAAACCGTGCTGGGTTTCCTGAATTTGCAGGGGCTGGTTCTGATGGGCCTGTATCTGCTGGGGTTGGTAGCCGCTCTGGTGGCCGCTTATGTGTTCAAAAAGATTGTCCGCTCGCGCGAGCGGAGTCTGTTCGTAATGGAGCTGCCTACCTATAAATGGCCGCGCTGGAACCACGTTGGAATTACGGTTTGGGACAGCGTGAAATCGTTTGTCTGGCAGGCTGGGCGGGTTATTATGGCCATTTCAATTGTGCTGTGGGTACTGGCTTCCTACGGTCCGGGCGATAGTATGGAGCAGGCTGAAAATCAGGTTCGTCAGGAAATGGCCAATCAGCCGTCTGAAGAAATCGAAAACCGGGTTTCATCCGAAAAGCTGGAAGCATCCTACGCCGGGCGGTTTGGGAAAATTCTGGAACCAGCCATCAAACCGTTGGGATACGACTGGAAAATTGGTATTGCGCTTATTAGCTCATTTGCTGCCCGCGAAGTGTTTGTGGGCACGATTGCCACGATTTACAGCATTGGGAGTGCCGACGGCGAAAACGATAGTACAATTCGGGAAAAACTGGCCTCAGAGGTAAACCCGGAAACGGGCGGCCCGATGTACACACCAGCGGTTGCGTACTCGCTCCTGATTTTTTACGTTTTTGCGATGATGTGCATGAGCACCATTGCCACGGTTTACCGCGAAACCAAAGGCTGGAAATGGCCAATGATTCAACTTGCCTATATGAGTGTGCTGGCTTACGGTTCGGCGTTTTTGGTCTATCAGCTAATGAAATAAAAAAGAAACAGGTTTCATAACGAGAAACAGGACTGTGAGTTCTGAGTCTCTCTATGAAACCTGCTATTTTCTTAAAATGGGTGCGCTACCAGAGTAATCCTTTTGATATAATTGGATAGATGAAGTGAAAAAGAATGTAAGCAAAAATCATAACCGTTAGCACACCCAGTAAAGAAATCTGATCGATCTCAAAACGAACCCGGCGACTCGGGCGACTTACTCTCCATTCTTTCTGAACAACATTTCTCATGGTAACTTTTCTTCGTAATGGTGTTGGATATATTTATTTATTGCGGTGTTGGATATAGTTGCAAAAATCGATAAACAGGCTGGTTTTTAAGTACGTACAACTACGTGTTTTGTAAAACAGGTAGTTTTCACTTCTTTACCTCAACCCGTTGCTTACCAAGTTCCAAATTCTATTCCAGTTACAGCCAATATTTTGCTTTTTTTGGGCAGATTAGGTAGATATACCTGAAATACAGTTCCTTAAATTCATTCAGAAAGCCCAAAAAAGCATTTCCTATTTTTAGACACTGCAAACTGGAATGGGTAAATGTGGATTAATTTCCACACTTATTGTGAAACTATTACACAGATAAGACCCAAGTAGATCTACGATGGTTGTAAGAAGATTGAATTTTGGGGGACTTTTTTTGAGAAAACAATCGTCTGAACAGTTTCCATCAGATTGTCAGGTATAGACTCTTCTAATCCCAGCGCAGCGCTTCGACGACATCCAAGGCCGTCAAACCGATGAAACCGCGCTGGTCGGCCGCCCGGTCACCTGCCCGGCCGTGTTCGAAAACGCCCAATACAGCGGCCTCAACCGGATCGTAACCTTGCGCGAGCAGGGCCGTCAGAATACCCGTCAGTACGTCGCCGGTGCCGCCGGTACTCATACCTGGGTTGCCCGTTGAATTGAAATGCATGGTGCCATCGGGGGTAGCAATGGCCGTATTGGCTCCTTTCAGAACAACGACCAGCCGATTGCGCTGGGCAAAGTCCCGTAGAATGCCCAGTTTGTCGTAATCGCTCGTCCACCGTCGGGTTAGCCGTTCAAATTCTTTGGGGTGCGGAGTCAGAATGCTGTTTTTGGGTATTCTATCGACCAATTCGCGATTTTGAGCAATCAGATTGATTGCATCAGCGTCGATTACCATGGGCTTTTCAACGCCGGTGAGGAGATGCCGGAGCATAGCCAGCGTTTCTGGGGCGGTTCCGATGCCTGGCCCAACGCCAATAGCTGAATACGAACTCAATTCGGGACTTTCCAGATCAGCCTGACCCGTCAGAATATGAATATGGCCGTCGGGCAGGCACATGGCTTCCGGCACCGTTGTCTGAATAATATCGTAGCCACATCGGGGCGTTTGGACTGATAATAGTCCCACACCTGAGCGCAGGCAGGCCCGGGAAGCCAGAACACCAGCCCCAATTTTGCCGTAACTACCCACCAGCAGCAGCGCATGACCAAACGAGCCTTTGTGCGAAAACCGGTCGCGTGACCGCAACAAATGCCGAACTTCCTTGTGGGTTGTATAAAAATAGGTGGTAGGGGTGCGTTCAATGAAGGCACGGCTAAGCCCAATATCGATCCAATGCCAGTCACCCACGTAGCGACTGAGTTGGGGCAGCAGAAACGCCAGTTTGGGCAACTGAAAGGTTACGGTATAATCGGGCTGAACAATCGTTGCATTAGGCCCATTGGCCGTATGAGCAAATAAGCCACTGGCAATATCCACCGCCACCACCGTGGCCGGGCTGTGGTTGATGGCGTCAATGACTGATTGCACAATGCCCTCGGTTGTTCGCGACAGACCTGACCCCAGAATGGCGTCAACAACCACCTCCTGGGGGCGAATCAACGGAATATCGCGTTCATTTTCGATGTAGTTGATTGAGGCAATCAGTTTCAGACGCCGGTGGTTGTGCATAAAGTCCTCCGATTCGCGGGGCGCATACCGCACCACGTACGTCTGGACAGAGTACTCCAGTTGAATCAACAGGCGTGCAATTGCCAAACCGTCACCCCCATTATTACCCAGTCCGCAGAAAATCTTTACCGGTCGTTTTTTATCAAATCGGGCGGTATACCAGTCTGTAAAAGCCTGCGCAGCTCTTTCCATCAAATTAATGGGAGCAATAGGCTCGTGTTCGATGGTATACTGGTCGAGGGCGCGAGTTTGTTCAACAGTTAGGATCTTCATTGGAAAGGGCGACGGTTTGCGGCTCGGTGATAGTCTTCAGTGCCTAAATAGCTAAAAACCTGTAAACCTTCCAACGGTTCGTGCTTCAATCAATTTATTTCGGAGAAACTATTTATAAAACGGAAACTAATGGCTATCTTTGCGGCTTATTAAGAAGTTTCATACCCCCGAAGATATCTACGGTCATGAGTGAATTAATTAAACTGGTCGAATCTGAGAATGCAGGTCGCCGGGAAGGCTTCCCCGATTTCCAGGCAGGCGACACAGTCAATGTACACGTTAAAATCCGCGAAGGAAACAAAGAGCGGATTCAGGTTTATTCGGGTACGGTAATTCAACGCCGGAATCCGAACACCAACGGAGAGACTTTCACAGTACGTAAAATTTCAAACGGTGTGGGTGTAGAGCGGATTTTTCCGGTTCTGTCGCCGAACATTGATAAAGTTGAAGTTGTTCGTCTGGGTAAAGTTCGTCGCGCCCGTTTGTTCTATCTACGTGGTCGTCAAGGTAAAGCAGCTCGTATTAAGGAGCGCAAGCCGAAAGTCAGACAGGCACAGGCATAGTACTGTATCCTCTCATCAGGAAGGAAGCTGTCTGCGAAGACGGCTTTTTTTATTTTAAAAAGGTAACAAGTAAGCGTGATGAAGGAGGGATTGGTTGTAGGAGAACCAATTCTTAAAACATCATTTTTAACGCGCCACGACCAATGATCGAATTCTTCAAATACCAGGGCACTGGCAACGACTTTATCCTGATTGATGATCGTAACGAAACGTTTCCCGTTTCGCAGGAACGCATTGCTCAGCTGTGCCACCGGCGTTTTGGCATCGGTGCCGACGGCTTGATTTTACTTCGTAATCATCCTGATTATGATTTTCGGATGGTTTATTTCAACGCTGATGGGGGCGAAGGCAGCATGTGCGGAAACGGCGGGCGGTGTATCGTACGGTTTGCGCACGACCTGGGGTTGTTTGAAAAAGAAACCCGCTTTCTGGCGGTTGATGGCGAACACCTGGCCTCGGTGAATGGGGGCGAAGTGTCCCTGAAAATGAACGACGTTGCCCGTATCGATCAGCAAACGGATTACTCGTTTCTGAACACTGGCTCCCCGCATTTTGTCAAGCTGGTTGAAGACATCGAGTCGATGGATGTGGTAGCCGAAGGGCGACCGGTGCGGTATAGTGAGCAGTTTGCGCCCGGTGGTACAAACGCAAATTTTATCGAAGCGATCGGTAATAATGCTCTGTTTGTCAGGACGTACGAACGGGGCGTGGAAGACGAAACTTATTCCTGCGGTACGGGTGTGACGGCGGCCGCGCTGGTAGCCCATCAACAGCTCGGAATGGCAAGCCCTGTTGCCATTCGTACCCTGGGTGGAAATTTGAATGTTTCTTTCGAGACGGCGGAAAACGGCGGATTCAACAATTTGTATTTAACGGGCCCGGCCCTGCGGGTATATCGCGGTTCGATTCCGGATTGAGTATGTTAATCTTCGGCGCCCAGAATACCACCGTGGAGGTGATAAAGGTGTTTGTCCTGCATTTCGGGTTGACGGCATAAGTCTTTGGCCGCGACCCGGCTTCGGACGCCATTGGTACACACCACAATAACGTTTTCGTAGGGGACCAGATGGTGGCGTTTGTTGCGAATCTCGGCGAGCGGAATATTCAGGCCACCAATGTTAAATTCTTCGAATTCCCATTCGTCGCGCACATCGACAATGACGGTATCTGGGTCCGTCACCAGCGATTCCATTTCTTCCGTGGAAATGTCGGTATAGGTTTTTGAATTCACAGAGAACAAAACTGATAAAGACGGACGACGTTATCCGGTCTCACGGTTGTATAGTGAAACACAAAAAGAACAAGGGGTGTTTGTCGCTGGGCCTGAAAAGTTGGCCAGTAAGCAGACCATGCTCGCCAGCTGACTAACCGATTTGGTGCGCATTTCCTGGCTAACAGACGAATCGGGTGGAGAGCAAAACCATCCCGCTTCGGGACGCTCTCGCCTGGTTTTCGTAGATAATCTGCCAACTTGTCACACCCTGCGGCTCTGGAACAGTTGTTGGTGCCGGATGAACAGCGATTTATTGTGTCAATTAAACAGCATTTTATTGTCATGAGCTCGACCATTCAGGAAAAAGGTCAAATTTCGATTCATACGGAGAATATTTTTCCGATCATCAAAAAGTTTCTTTACTCCGATCACGAAATTTTCTTGCGGGAGTTGGTTTCAAATGCCGTCGATGCATCGCAGAAACTCAAAAAACTGGCAGGGTTCGGGGAATTCAACGGCGAACTGGGTGAACAGAAAGTAACCATTACGCTGGACGAAGAAGCTAAAACCATTACCGTCAGTGACCGGGGTATCGGAATGACGGCGGAGGAAATCAAGAAATACATCAACCAGATTGCGTTTTCCGGAGCGTCGGAGTTTCTGGAAAAATACAAAGACAAGCTGGACGAAAAAGGAGCGATTATCGGTCATTTTGGCTTGGGCTTTTATTCGGCATTCATGGTGGCCGATCACGTGGAAATCATCACTAAATCGTACAAGGAAGGATCAGAGGCAGCCCGCTGGATTTGCGATGGTTCCACCGAATTCGAAATTACAGAGGCTGACCGCACCGAGCATGGTACGGATGTGATTTTGCACATCGCGGCTGATTCGGAAGAGTTTCTGGATAAAAACCGTCTGCGGTCGATTTTGGAGAAGTATGGTCGCTTTCTGCCGGTTTCCATCGAGTTTGACGGAACGGTTATCAACAATACTACGCCGATCTGGACGAAGTCGCCGTCAGACCTGACGGATGAGGATTACAAGAATTTCTACCGGGAACTCTACCCCATGTCGGAAGAACCGTTGTTCTGGATTCATCTCAACGTGGATTATCCGTTCAACCTGACCGGCGTTCTTTATTTCCCCCGGGTTAAAAATGACTTCCAGATCCGTCGCGAGAAAATTCAACTTTACAGCCGGCAGGTATTCATTACCGATGAGGTCAAAGACATTGTACCGGATTTTCTGATGATGCTGCATGGCGTAATTGATTCGCCGGATATTCCGCTCAACGTGTCGCGGAGTTTCCTGCAAGCCGACAGCAACGTAAAGAAAATCAACGGATATATTACGCGTAAGGTAGCTGACAAACTAGCCGAAATCTTCCGGAACGACCGTGCCGGTTTCGAACAGAAGTTCGAAGACATTGGCCTGTTTGTTAAATACGGTATCATCAGCGACGAGAAATTCTACGAGAAAGCCAAGGACTTCTGTCTGGTGAAAAACGTCGACGGCAAGTATTTCACCTTTGAAGAGTTTACAGCCGCCGTCAAGGAAAACCAAACTGACAAAAACGAAACCGTAGTCTGGTTGTATTCAAGTGACGCACAGAAGCAGGACGGTTTTATCGAATCGGCTAAAAAACGCGGGTATGAAGTGTTGCTGTTTGACCACATGATCGATAGTCACTTCATTAATACGCTGGAATACAAACTCGAGAAAACCAGCCTGAAACGGGTTGATTCGGATACGTTTGATAAACTGATCGATAAAGGTGTAAACAACGAAAGTGTGTTGTCGGAAGACGATCGGACGAAGTTGAAGACGCTATTCGAAGAAGTACTGGACAACAAAACGGCTTCGGTGTCCGTGGAAGCCATGCCAACGGACGACTTACCGGTCCTTATTACGTTGCCTGAGTTTTTCCGCCGGATGAAAGATATGTCAGCCCTAAGCGGAGAACGCAACATGTTCGGTCCTATGCCAGATAGTTATAACGTCGCGGTGAATGCCAATCACCCGCTGGCTGATCGAATTTTGAAAGTGAATGATACCGAGGAGCAAAAAGTGCTGGTGAAGCAGAGCCTGGATCTGGCTAAACTGGCTCAGGGTATGCTTTCTGGGGCTGATTTGACGGCATTCATCCGCCGGACTGTGGATACGCTTTAATGGTTGATACCATCACTAACACAAAACGGCGAGCTACCAAGCTCGCCGTTTTGTGTTAGTGATGGCCCTTACCGGACCGGTCGACCATATTTTGCTTCGTAGAGTTGCTGGGCTTGCCCAACCCAATTTTCGCGTTCGATACGATCCGGAAAAAATTCAATAATGTCACTGAGTTTCTCCACATCTTCAGCGGTGAAATTTGCAAGCTGACGGAAGCTGAAAATGCCGAGCGTATGTAACTTTCGTTCGAAAAATGGCCCAACTCCCACAATGTCTTTTAAGTCATCGGCGTCGTGTTGGGTGGCGTAACCAATGCGGGTAAAGTTGAGTTCATTAGCCCGCGACGCAATTTTGCTAAAGATAGTTTCCTCCGCTTTCCGCTTGCGAAGACACTCGTCCAGCGAGGCTTCCTGATCGGCCAGGGCCGACTGTAATTCATTGATGCGCCCCCGGGTGACTAATTGGGCGAGCACGTAGCCAACCAGAGCTGCAAAAGCTACCAGCAGCAGAATTTCGGAAATGGCAACGCCCCGGCTTAATGGATCCAGATTAAACATAAGAATGGCAACGGTTTTAAGTCAAATGGTTAGTTTATGCTCCGTATTTCTTGCGGTGTAGGGTTCTGGCCTGACCAATCCAGTCTTCGCGTTCGACGCGGTCCGGAAAGTACTCGATAAGGTTCGCAATCTGCTCGGTATCCGCCGGGGTACAATTGGCTAATTGACGAAACGTATAAATGCGGAGGCTGTGCAGCTTTTTCTCGAAAAACGGTCCAATTCCGTTGATTTCTTTCAGGTCATCCGCTTCGGCACGGGTCGCCAGGCCGATCCGGCTGAAATTTAGCTCGTTCACCCGGGAGGCTATCCGTTGCAACGCCAGTTCCTCCTGTTGTACCGGATTGATTTTCCGGCACTCTTCCACCTGAATGCTGGTTTTATTGATCTGTTTTTCGAGCTGGCGGATTGTCGCTTTGCGACCGATATACCCAATGATGAAGCCAAGGGTTCCGGAAACCAGCAGCATGATCCATTGCTGCATAACGGCGTCAGGCAGCTGATGGGGATTCATTTCAAACATAGTCGTAATAAGTTATGGAAGCAGAGGAAGGTTATTTTTTCACGACAATCGAGGTCCGGCGGTTCGTTCGGCGGCCTTTTTCAGTATCGTTGGAAGCCAGGGGTTGCGATTCGCCTTTTCCGTCGGTTTCAATCTGGCTGGCGGCAATTCCGGCAGTGACAAATTGTTTTTTCACGGCGGCAGCCCGTTCTTTGGACAGGGCAAGGTTGATGGCATCAGACCCGGTATTATCGGTATGACCGGTTATAAGGAGCTTCTGTTCAGGGTGCTCCTGTAAATACGCTCTGGTTTTTTCGAGGAAGGTTTGGGTTTCACTCGTTTTGATGTAATCAATTTTTCCCGTACTGAAATAAAGATCCAGGGGCTCAAATATGGATTCGAACTTTGCCTTTTTAGCTAGATCTTCTTCCGCTGTTGATTGCTCCACCTTCACTAATACTTCATTCAGAAAGGCGAATCGAATACCGCCGTACAATGAGTCGCCCGCCGGTGTAAAATCCAGCTGAGCATTTTCTTCACCGGCCAGTTGCAACTGCTCTTCGGGTATTCCCAGGCTGATCAGATAAGCCCGGATGCTATTGGCCCGGGCTAGCCCCAAATTGGGTTCGGTTGACGAATTTGTCTCGGTGGGATCGTAGAAACCCGTAAGTTGAATCCGTTTTTCAGGATTTGATTTCAGGTAAATAGAGAGAGAGTCCAGCAGGGGACGAACGCCATTGAGGTTGACGTCTGCACCGGATTTGGCAAAGGCCAGATGACCCGACGAGCGGAACGATGCGCTACTGCCGTCGGTAAACTGCAAACCGGGAACCGTAAAGGCGGGCGTGGTTGGGGTGCTGACAGAGGCCGATGGCGTGTCACCATCTGGGCATAGCTGTTTGATGCGGCAAACGTGCCAGTACGTAGAGCCGCCCGTCCAAAGCGCCAGGACTACTACCCAAGGGAGTTTATTGGTGAACATCGAAATAACGAGGGATTTGAGGTTGTAATCTTCCCTTGAGACTCAAAGAACCCTGGAAAGTCATGCATCCGCGTTATTATTTTTGGCCACTAACTTCATTTTCACCCCTATAAAGCAAAAAACCGCATGCAAGTCGGTGAAGACGGACATACGGTTTTTATACGAAACGGAATTCGTAAGATTATAAATAGGTTACCGGTTCATCGAAACCAGGAATTCGTCGTTGTTGCGGGTGCCGCGCATCCGGTCGAGCAGGAAATCCATGGATTCCATGGCATTCATATCGGCCATATGTTTACGCAGAATCCAGATACGCTGTAGGCTTTCCTTATCGAGCAGCAGGTCTTCGCGCCGGGTACCGGACGCCAGGACGTCAACGGCCGGATAAACGCGCTTGTTGGACAACTTGCGGTCGAGTTGAAGCTCCATGTTACCTGTTCCCTTAAACTCTTCGAAAATAACTTCATCCATTTTAGAGCCGGTATCGATCAGAGCCGTGGCGATAATCGTTAGAGAACCCCCATTTTCGACGTTGCGGGCAGCCCCAAAGAACCGTTTGGGTTTATGGAGCGCATTGGCATCAACCCCCCCTGACAGGATCTTCCCTGACGACGGTACCACCGTGTTGTAAGCCCGGGCCAGACGCGTGATGGAGTCAAGAAGAATGACCACATCGTGTCCGCATTCAACCATTCGTTTGGCTTTTTCTAGAACCATCGCCGCCACTTTTACGTGCCGTTCGGCCTGCTCGTCGAAAGTAGATGAAATCACCTCGGCATTGACACTACGGGCCATGTCGGTTACCTCTTCCGGTCGTTCGTCGATCAGCAGGATGATCAGGTAAACTTCGGGGTGGTTTTTAGTAATGGCATTGGCAATATCTTTCAGCAGAACCGTTTTACCGGTTTTGGGCTGGGCAACAATCATTCCCCGCTGTCCTTTACCAATAGGGGCAAACAGGTCCACGATCCGGGTGGAATACTGATCGGCCCGGTAGCTCAGATTCAGTTTTTCTTCCGGGAACAGCGGAGTCAGGTATTCAAACGGAATGCGGTCGCGGATTTCCTCAGTTGTTTTGCCGTTAACCGACGACACGCGCAAGAGGGCAAAGTATTTCTCGCCTTCTTTGGGGGGGCGAATCTGGCCGCGAACCGTATCACCGGTTTTCAAACCAAAAAGTTTGATCTGTGACGGTGATACATATATGTCATCCGGGCTAGCGAGGTAGTTGTAATCGGCCGACCGCAGAAAACCGTAGCCACCGTCGGACATAATTTCCAGAACACCCTCGTTTTCGATAATACCGTCAAACTCGCGAACGTGCTGGTTATACTGCCGCCGAATCCGATTGGTGTATTCGTCGGGGCGCGTGACGTCCCGCTGCTGGCGTTCAGCTGGCTGCGGTGCCTGGCTAGCCGAAACTTCCGGCTGATCCGGCTGAATCGGAGCCTCCGGCGTTGCTGGTGTTACAACAGCGACGTCGACCGGGTTTGTTTCCGGTTCAAGGGTTGGTGTATAAAAGTCTTCCGAATCGGTTTCGGCTGGCAGGTCGAGCACCGGCTGTTCAAACTCCCGTTTCCGGTTGCGAAACGGATCGTTGCGTGGACGACGATCCTGCTCTGGTTTGGCTTCCGCCGTTTTCTCACGAGCCGAAACCGCCGGAGCATCCGCCGAAAATCCTTCGTTTTCTTTCCGAATCCGCTGCCGCATCCGGCGTGGATCGTTCGATTCGGTCTGCTCATTCCGGGCCGGGCGGGCGGGGCCGTTCTGTTCCGGACCACGACGGTTTTGGGGTCGAACAGGTTGTTTTTCAGGTGATTTGTTCTCTCGCGGAGTCGTATCCCGACTCGGTTGAATCGCGGGAGCGGGAGTCGTATCCGTTTGTTCTGCTATAGGTGCGGCCTGGCTATCAGGCTGCGGTTGTTCCGGCGCTGACACCGGAGTATCCTGAACCGCGGGAGCGGTTTCCACCGCAGGAGCTTCCTGGCGGGGACGGCGTCCCCGGCGGACTCCTTCGGCAGCTGCCGGAGCCGGTTTAGTGGAAGGCTCCGTGCCGTTTTCCGAAACCGCTGACGTGGTTTCGGGGAGTAAGGCTTGTTGGTCTAATATCTTGTAAACCAGTTCCTTTTTATTGAGTTTGCTAATGTCGCGAATGCTGAACGAATCCGCAATCGCTTTCAATTCTGATAAGAGTTTCAGATCGAGGTCTTCCTTTTTATACATAAAAAGCCAGAGTAAGCAAAGAGGGCTTTACTTGATAAGTGTGAGATAATTGTCGCTACGTCGGACCATCGTTACGGAGAACCGCAGATAGATGAATGAATCCAAAAGAGGGAAAGTCGTGCTTAAATAGTTATGAAAATTTACAGTCAGATACTTGCTTGACCTATGCACTTGCAGCAACTGTTTCAGGGCGTAAACTCGACTACGCTGATGCGTGGTATGGTTTGATTGAAAGACAGTTTGTCCAGGTGGATTTGGCTTACAGCCTCAGATTACATGGATAAAATAGGCAGAATACCAGTGAACCGGGTCAGGAACTATTATGACCGCAATGTTAAGATTTAAATCCCGCTTTGTCAACTAGAACGAGTAAAACCCGTAAATGTTTTAACATTGTTAAAAAGAGCGGAAAATTTATTGCTGTTTCTCGAGCGGGTACTCAGGATGGGTCCGAAGATATACTGTTCTTGATGGAAAAGCAAACTGTCCGCTATGTTTTTTAACAATGGCAATTAATTGATAGTTCACGTCTTCCTTGACTTTGTTAAATTCCCGCCAGTCGGCGGTTGCAACATAGTATTGAATCAGAACGTCCAAAGAGCTTTCGCCCAGGGCATCAAACTGAATAAGGGCAGGATTCTGGCTCGTTTGGGGCTGGTCGGCCAGCCATTGCCGGATGTCATCAACAATGGCCCGGAGTGCTTCCGGTGGTGTGTCAAGCGCCAGACGAAGGTGAAACTTTGTTCGGCGCTGGCTGCGTTGCGTCAAGTTATCCAGCGACTGAGAGATCATCAGACGGTTGGGGACCGCAATCTGGCTGCCGTCGTCGGTGCGGAGCCGGGTGCTCCGAAACCCGATTTTCTCGACCGTTCCCGTTACCTGGTTGGGGCCTGTTCCGGCAGTAACGGTATCGCCGGTCAGGAAGGGGCGGTCGAGCAGAATGGCAAAGGAAGCAAATAAATTTTCGAGGGTTTCGCGGGCGGCCAGCGCAATAGCCAAACCGCCGATTCCCAGGCTCGTGACGAGCGCAATGACGTTAATGGCAAAGACAATGCTGAGCGTGGCAAAAAACGTGATGGCGCAAACCGCAATAATGAGCAGATCGCGCACGAAGGGAACCAACTGATCATCAAGCTTGGTTTCGGTTAACTCGGCCCGTTTCTGAAAAATGATTCCTACAAACTTGACAAACCGGATAGCGATCCAGGCCAGGTTGAACATCAGGGTTGTTTGGTACAACCGGAAGATGATAAGCCGGTAGCCGAATTCCGTGCGGGGAACCAGTCCCCACTGTTCCGGAATTGCCAGTCGGTCGAACGCCAGAAACAGCATGAGGAGCAGAATGAACAGCTCAATTGGTTTGCGCATCAGCTGAATAAAATCGCTGATGGGAACAGAGTTAGAGTCGGGTTTGACGAGTCGGTAAAAGAAGCGGCTTACGAGGAGGGATAACATGCGTTTAAGCCACAACGCCAGCAGGATCATGACAGCAAATACAACCAGATTACCGACGGAGTTGCCCATCAATTGCTGTTCAAACCACCTTTCTAACGATTCCATGCCGCTTTTAAGCTATTTTAACACCCAAAATTCAGGAATCTGATCTCTATTTACAATTTTTGCACTAATGAACATCGCCATTGATTGGGGCAACAGTGCCATTAAAGCCGGTTTTTTTGAAAAAGATGTATTACAGGAGGTGTATTCGCAATTATCCGTTGAGGCATTACAGGAACTGATTCAGAAGACTGTACCTGGCGCGGTGGTGATTTCGTCGACTAGCCGCTCGCCGGACCAGTTGCGGCAACAGTTGTCGTTGCCTTCTTCTACGTTCTGGCTGGCGGTGGATGGGAATACGGCGGTGCCGCTGGAGAAGCGGTATGATACGCCCAATACGCTCGGTACCGACCGGATTGCCTCGGCGATTGGGGCGAAGGTGCGGTTTCCGAATGATGCCTGTCTGGTGATTGATTTAGGAACCTGCGTGACGTACGATTACGTCGATGCAAACTCGGTTTTTCACGGTGGAATGATTTCTCCCGGCTTTCGTATGCGATTCCGGGCGATGCATTCGTTTACAGAAAGGCTGCCGTTGGTTGAACCGGACGAACGTCGGCCTTCGTTGCTGGGGAAAAATACCCGGCAGGCGATGCAGGCCGGTGTTGTCAATGGGTTGCTGGCCGAACTGAACGGAATTATTGATGCCCATCGCCACGAACACCCGAATATAAGCGTATTAATATGCGGGGGAGATGCGTCGTTTTTTGAAAGTAGCCTGAAACCCCCCATCTTTGTAGTTCCGGAACTGGTACTGATCGGATTGAATCGTATTTTACAATATAATGTCGACTTCTCGTAACGGATTTTACTCCGTCTTATTAACCGCCCTCGTTTTGCTTGGAATGGCGCAATCTCCCGCTCGGGCACAGGGTTTAGGCAATTCTCCTTATTCGTCATTGGGTATTGGCGAAATCTATGGAAACAGCAATATCACCAATCTGGGTATGGGGGGGCTGGGAACAGCCTACGCCAACGGTTTTTTTCTGAATACGGCCAATCCGGCTTTACTGGTACGAAACCGCTACACGATATTTGAAGTCGGTTTACTGGGTCAGAGCAAGCAAATTGCCGACAGCCGGGGGCAGAATCAGCAGGATTTTGGAGCCAACCTCAGTTACCTGAACCTGGCATTTCCGGTGACGCGGTATTGGTCGGCGGGGATTGGTCTGCGGCCTTATAGTTATGTGGATTACCAAACCACGCAATACCAGCGAGTACCCGGCACCATTTATGAGTCGGAATATATTTATCGGGGACGGGGAGGATTGAATAAGGCTACGTTTACTAACGGTTTCAGCCTGACCAAGAGTTTATTTGTTGGCGTAGAAGCAGCATTTCTATTTGGAAACATTACCAACGACTCCGACTCGCGGTTGCTCATCGGGGGCGATGATATAACCGTCAAACGCTCGACTCTGGTCAGTCACAGTGATATTGTCTGGCGGCTGGGAGCGGCCTGGCGACCAAAATTGAACAAAGACTGGTTTCTGAACGTCGGTGCGACTATTGACCCGATGACGAAAATTGGAAGCAGTTCCGTAGATACCTACCAACAAATTGACGCCAACGGAACACAGATATCGAATCCGGATACGGTTAGTACCCGGACGAGTGGTTCGATGACATTGCCGACGCAGTTTAAGGGCGGAATTGTTCTGGAAAAATCGCAAAAACTAGCCGTAGGCGTTGAATTTGGTTACCAGCCCTGGTCAAAATTTGCTGGCTTAAATGGCCAATCAGGTAATTTACGGGATAGCTATTCCATTGCCGCCGGGCTTGAATATACTCCAAAGGTCCGCTCAACCCGTTACCTGGAGTTGATCCCTTACCGGCTGGGCTTTAATTATACCAAGCTCCCGTACTCGGTTGGCGGAAAGCAACCGGATGACATGAGCGTAAGTCTGGGAATCTCCCTGCCTGTGGGGCAATACGTGAATTCGGCCACTATCTCGCTGGTCGGTGGGCAACGCGGAACGGTAGCGGATGGGCAGATTCGGGAACGGTATTTTAAAATCGGGTTGGGTTTATCGCTTAACCAATTGTGGTTCATCCGTCAAAAAGTTGATTAAACATTGGCGCATGATTCGGTTGATTGGCTAACGTGCGAACCAGGCTGGCCCGACTTGTGTTCTAAGGGGGTGACTAGTGGATGTTTTAACAACAATGAATACTACGTTTTTTGGAACGGTTGTGCTGGCTGCCTTGCTCGGCATCGGATTGACCAGTTGTAATGAAGAACCTGCAGCTAAAGCCTCCAAACCCTATACCGGGCCGTTGGAAGAGATCAACAACGTGCGGGTTTTGTATAGCGAATCGGCTCAGTTGAAAGTGAAAATGACAACGGCGTTGCAGTATAAATACCAGTCGAATGACCGAGTTTATCCGAAAACTGTCAACATTGAATTTTATGGGCCTTCCGGAGAAATCGAAACCACGTTGCGGGCGGATTCTGGACGTTACGTGCATGCCCAGAATTATTACCGTGTGATGGGCAACGTAGTGGTGGTCAATAAACAGAAAAATCAGGAGCTGTATACACCAGAACTCAACTGGAACCCAACGACCAAGAAAGTGTATACCGAAAAGCAGGTGAAAATTCTCAGCAAGAACACGAATGAGCGGCTGGAAGGCATTGGCCTCGATACAGACCAGTCGTTCTCACACTATTTTATTCGGAAGCCAACCGGTATCTTCCGCCTTTCCGGCACCAATTAAGGCAGGTGGGAATCCTGACGCTGGCGTTGTACCCGGCAGGTATCCAGGATCACCGACGCTTCCTTTACGTCCGTAAGGGTGGCTTCTTCCCCCCATTTGTTATAAATAAATGTTGTGATGGCCGCAATGTCGATGTCGGTTAATTGCGGATTGGCGGGCATGGGGCGGTTATACGTTTTGCCATTAACGATAATGGCTCCCGTTTGCCCGTACCGAATCAGGCAGAGAACCGCTTCCTTGTTTTTGAGATAATCCGAACCATTTATCGGCGGATAAAGAGCTGCCAGCCCCTTCCCGTCTTCCTGGTGACAATTGGCACAGTGCTGGGTATACAGTTGATAGCCTTCAACGAAATACTTCTCTTTTTTTAATTCCTCCTGGTTCTGGCAGGCGGTTTGGAAAAGCAACGGTAAGGCCAGAAAAAAAGGTGCTATTTTTTTCATTTTTGTTTGTATTCGGCGAGCAACCGGTCAATATCGGCCATGAGTTTGTTGGCGCCTTCTTCGGTGGTACCGTCGTACATACCCCGAACGTGTTTTTCCTTGTCGACCAGTACAAAATGGCCACTGTGCAGGAGGCCGCCTGGCGCTCCGGCATCTTCCTGAGCCACCACCATGTAGCTTTTTCCGGTTTTGAATATTTCTTCTTTGGGGCCGGTGGCAAACTGCCACTGATCACCGGTAACGCCCAGGTTGCTGGCAAACTCTTTCAGAACGGCCGGGGTGTCGTGTTTGGGATCGATGGTGTATGACAGAAACATCACATCCGGATTCCCTTTGAACTTGTCGTACACCCGTTTCATCTGGGTTTTCATTTTCGGACAAATGGTGGGGCAGGTTACAAAAAAGAAGTCGGTGATGTAAATTTTCCCATCGAATGTCTGGTTGGAAACCGGCAAACTGTCCTGATTGACAAACTGGAAGGAAGGAATTTGATAATAAGCGGTGTCCGTAACGGGTTTTCCGTCTACTTCTTTGGTAACTACGTCGCGTTCTCCGTATATCGGTAACCGGTTTTCGCTCGAAGAACAAGCGCTCAGAAGGGCAATCGCTGCTGCAATGAAGGTACTATTTTTAAGGATTGAAAGCATACGGTATGACTATGACCTATGACCAGGGATTGGATGAACAAAAATCCTACGGGAAGGATTTACCTATTCAACACACTTAGTTCGCTAAGAATTTCTTGGCTTGATTGATTCCGTCATTTATTTGCGTCTTGATGACGGTAATTTTCTTCAATTCCTCATCCAGATAGGATTTGGCCTGTGTTTCGTCCATGCCGCGAAGGGTGTCGGCGTTGTAGTTGTTCATCCAGTCGTACATGACACTGTCGGCTGCGGTCAGGGCCTGGTTGATGGCGATTCCCTGCTGCTGGCGAGTTTGGGTGGCTTCCGACGAAGGCGTAATTTTGGACAGACTATCAATCCGAAGACTGATTTTTTCTTTCAAATCCATCAGTTCGCCTGTACGTGGCATCACTTCATCGTGTACAACCATAACCTGATCCTGCATCTTTTCAATGCTTTTTTGATCGTCGGATGGCTGGCAACTCGTGGCTAAAAAAAGAACGGTAGCGGAGGAGAGAAGGACGGTTTTCATACCGCAAAAATAAAGGCTATTCGCCAGTATTAGCCTAACCGCTACGAGAAATATGCTTTCGAGAATACCAATGACCTCAGGCTGATGCTTTTAAAAGCTCTTTGGCGTTTTTCAGCACACTGGGCGACGGATTATTGCCACCAATCATCTGCGCTATTTCCTGAACGCGCTCGTTAAAACTAAGTTTTTTTACCCGGCTGACAGTCCGGTTGCCCGAATGGTCTTTGTATACGAAGTAATGGGCTTTTCCCTGAGCGGCAATTTGGTGGAGGTGTGTAATGGCAATAATCTGATGACTTAAGGCCATGTCGCGCATCATGTTGCCCATTTTTATGGCAATTTCGCCGGAGACCCCTGTGTCGATTTCGTCAAAGATGATGGTTGGCAACGAGCGTTTGCTGGCCAGAATATATTTGATGGCCATCATCAGACGGGAAAATTCTCCCCCTGAAGCGACGTTTTTGAGTTGCTGCGGTTTGACACCTTTGTTGGCGCTGAAGAGGAACGAAACCGTATCAATTCCGTTTTCGGTTGGCTTGCCAGTAGTCAGGCTGATTTTGAGTGAGGCATTTGGCATACCGAGGTCCACCAATAAGCCACCTATCTGTTGCTCAATCTGCGGACTAACCTCCTGTCGAGACGCCGACAGTTTTTCGGCGCTTGCCATAAGCCGTTGCAAAGCAACCTCATTTTCGGTTTTAGCCAGGGCCAAGGCTTCGTCAGAATGGAGTATCTTACTGACTTTCCGCTCCAGGTCAGCCTGAATTTCAAGCAGCTCGGCAATCGTTTTAACGGCGTGTTTGGTTTGCAGTTGGTAGATCAGATTCAGGCGCTCCCGAATGGCTTCAACGCGGCTGTCGTTGGTCTCGATATGATCTTGTTCCATACCGATTTCGTTGGCCAGATCCCGTAGTTCAATCAGTGAACTCTGCGCCCGATCCCGGAGCTGATCAAACCGATCCGTTAGCTTGCCGACGTAATTCAGGTTGTTAACAACGTTCCGCAGGTAATTAACCACCGATTGCTCGGGATTGTCGAGGTAGTCGGCTGATAACTGAAGGCGCTCTTTGATATCTTCCGCATTTTCCAGAATAGTCAGTTCCTGCTCTAGTGCTTCCTGCTCGGCGGGCTGGAGCGCCAGCTTTTGCAGCTCTTCGTACAGAAAATTGTTGTAATCAAATTCCTTTTTCATCTGCGCCGTTTCGCTCAACAGGCGGTCGTAGGCTTCCTGTTTTGACCGGTAAGTACGGTAATCGGTGCGGTACTGACGCAGCAGCTCGTCGTTTTGGGCGTAGGTATCAACTATCTGTAACTGGTATTCGTTAGAACCCAACAGAATAGAGTCGTGCTGTGAATGAATATCCATCAACTGGCTGGTCACCCGGCGGAGTAGCTCAAGATTCACCGGCGTATCGTTTACGAAAGCGCGGGATTTGCCACTGGGACTGATTTCGCGCCGGACCACGCAGATTTTATCATAATCCAGGTTCTCTTCTTCGAACAGGTTCTCAATGATGTAACCAGATACGTCGAAATAGCCTTCAATCACGCATTTTTCCTCCGGATTGTAAAGCGATTTGGTATCCGCGCGGTTTCCCATGAGCAGACCGATGGCACCAAGCATGATGGATTTTCCGGCCCCGGTTTCGCCCGTGATGATATTCAGGGCGGAAGCGGGGTCCATTTCCAGGTGTTCGATTAAGGCGTAATTTTTTATTAGTAAATGCGAGAGCATACAAGATTCTAATAAGGCGCTTTGGCATCCAGAATGACTTCATCAACGGTTTCCAGCGCAACAGTATGCGCATGACCACGGTTATCCCGAACCAATAACACTGATTCCTGAAAATTGGTTAGGTTGCCGTGCAGCGTTCGTCCGTCAATAAATACAACATTCACCTCTGCATTGATCAGCTTGGTGGGTTTTTCAGAAGCCCAGGTAGCTGGCAGGTCGTTGGCTCGAATGCGAATTAAACGCTTCCCCATGAATTATCGGAGTAACTTGCGGTAAAGTTCTGTTTTGGCCGGGTCGAGAGTCGACATCAGGGTGAACGCTTTCTGCCGCTCATCGCGGGAACCTTCGTTCATAATGTTAACCAGTTCTTCACCTTTGGCATCAAAAAAAGTATTGATAACGATGGAGTTGGGTCGTTGCTGACTCACCTGGCGAATGGTGTTCAAAACGTCTAAAACCTGTTGCCGCGAACTGGCAGGGCTGGCCGTAAAATTATCCAACGCCTGACGGTAATAGGTGTAAACGGCATCGTGATAAGGTAAAAATTGCTGGCTTTGCAGGTTCTCGATCAGCCAGTATCGATTTCGGATATCGCCCTGTGCGCTCCAGGCTCCCCCGCCAACGGCAGACTGATTGGCCAGCGACATGACGTTATAAGCCCGTTGGAAGAACAGTTTTCCGCCCTGTTTGCTGAATGAATCGTAGTCTACTCCCAACATGATCAATGCGTGAAAAGCCAGCAGCGAAGTAAGCTCGCTTGAGTTGGTGTTTTCATTGAAAAACATCGGATCGTTGGGGCGGTATGTAAAGTTAAAGGCATTGTCGATGTACCGGAGGGTTACGGTTTCGTAGTTACTGCCGTATACGGGCCGGGTTGTAATCACCTGCGCACGACCCTGGTAATAATTTTGCTCCGGTACCTTTAGAATATCGATAATGAGTTTACAATTGATACGTTCTTCCGGCGTAAAGGCATCGCTGGTCCAGCGACGGTTGTTAATAAAATCGGTAATGAAGGCCTGCATTTGGGGGAAAATCTGGCGATCCGTCACCTGTGAAGAATTGGCCTGATTAAAGTTGACGGTAACCTGGCAATTCAATTCCTGCGCCAGACAGGTACCGGATGACAAACCGATACTCACTGCCAAAACCCAAAAAAGTGAATGAAATTTCATACTATGGCTAGCTGTTCCTGAACGAGATTGAGCAAATCTTCGGCCACTTTATCTTTCGATTTCAGATCAAACTCATACATCCGTTCCTCTTTGTCAATAACGGTAATTTTGTTGGTATCGTGCCCAAATCCGGCACCCGGATCACGCAACGAATTCAGAACAATATAATCAAAATTTTTGGCGCGCAGTTTGGCCGTGGCGTTGATTAATTCGTCCTGCGTTTCGAGGGCAAAACCTACGATAAGCTGGTTGGGGCGTTTCTGCTGGCCCAGCGTCGCAGCAATATCCACGGTCTTGGTCATTTGGAGCGCAAAGACCGTTTCTTTCTTTTTAATTTTTTGTTCAGCGGCCTGGAGCGGGGTATAATCCGCAACGGCTGCTGCCAGCACCACGATGTGGGCTTTGGAAAACTCGGCTGCGGTGGCTTCATACATTTCGCGCGCCGACCGGACCGCTATGCGCCGGATTGTCGGATCCGGAAGGGGTAGTACGGTAGGGCCGCTAACCAGCGTCACATCAGCACCAGCGCGGGCGAAAGCACGGGCAATGGCGTACCCCATTTTGCCGCTTGAATAATTGCTGATAAACCGTACCGGATCGATGGCTTCCTGGGTAGGCCCGGCGGTAATCAGCACCTGTTTGTGTCTGAAAATTGGGCGGTGGGCCAGGTAGCGCTCCAGATCCGCGATGATATGTTCTGGTTCGGCGAGCCGACCTTCACCAATTAAGCCACTGGCCAGCTCACCGTGTTCTGCCAGAATCAGATGATTACCGAACGATTCGAGCCGGCGAAGGTTTTCCAGGGTGGTTGGATGGCGGTACATGTCCAGATCCATGGCTGGGGCCAGAAAAACCGGGCATTTGGCGGACAAATAAACGGCGGACAAAAGATCATCACAGAAACCGTGGGCCAGCTTAGCCAGGCTATGGGCCGAAACGGGGGCAATCACGATCAGATCAGCCCACAGGGCTAATTCAACATGATTGTTCCACTGCCCGTCGCCGGACGTCTGGTTAACGAAATCCGAAAATACGGGTCGCTTCGACAGGGTCGAAAGGGTAAGGGGCGTGATAAAATCTTTGGCAGAGGGGGTCATGACAACCTGTACCTCGGCACCAACTTTCACCAACAATCGGATCAGCAAAGCCGACTTATACGCGGCAATGCTTCCGGTTACGCCCAACAGAATTTTCTTTCCGGCCAGATGAGACATGGAGTTGCAATGGAAAAGTGTACCAGACAAACAAAGCGGAGAAGAACAAAGGTCACCGAGAAGGGCCGCCATTTCGGTTTCTCCGTGGTACTCTGTGCTTCTCCGCTCAGCCTTTTGTTAGGCGCTTAAAACCGTCTAACGTTCAGTAAGGCAGTACTTGATTCTTCTACAGCGAACTGTTGGTTTCTTCGTCAACGGTGCGCCACTGCAGCTTTCCTTCGAGAAACTCGTCCGTTGCTACGGTGGTTGGTTTCGGCAGGCGCTCGTAATATTTAGAAATTTCAATCTGCTCACGGTTTTCGAATACCTCTTCGAGGTTATCCACGGCCGACGCAAATTCGGAGAGTTTGTTGCTCAGCTCTTCTTTCATTTTGCTCGAAATCTGCCGCGCCCGTTTAGAAATGATCGATACTGATTCGTACAGATTTCCCGTTGCTATCGCAATTTTGTCGGTATCGCGGGTGATGATAGAAGGATTATTGGCCATAGCTAGTTTATTTTCAATCGTCTGATATGATCGCAAGGGACGCTTGCGAATCTGTTAATTATTGTGCCGTCGCGGTAACCTTGGCGGGCTTTTGTTGTTGATTCAATTTTTCTTTTTCCTGTTTGGCGATCGTTTCCAGTTCGTTTCGGCTGTCTTCATACATCCGTTCCGCCCTTTTGAGATCCGTGCTTTTGGGGAATTTATCGACTAAAGCCAGGTAATAAGTAACAACTTCCTGATGCCGTTCTTTCAACTTATCCACAAAGCTGTTCTTCGCCAGGTTATACTGAGCGTCAACCCGGAGGTAAGCAAGTTCTGCGTTGTATTTGGAGTCGGGATATTCCCGCAGGAAATTAGTGATGGAAACGACGGATGAACGGTAGTTTGCAATATTAGCCGAGCTGGTCTTGTAATACTGCTTGCACTTATCGTATGCTTTCAGCTCCAGCTTATCCCGCAACGCGGCAATGTACCCCGTACATTCCTGACGGAAAGGGCTTTGGGGATTGGCGTTGATAAAATCCTGTAAAGCCGCCATCGCGGTTAGCGTGTTCGACTGATCGAGGTTGTAATTGGGGGAATCCTTGTATAAGGAAAGGGCGTAGAAGTACATAGCCTCATGAGCGTAATCACTCCGGGCAAATGTTTCGTAAAATTGCTTGAAGTGAAATGCCGACAACTGGTAATTCTGTTGCTGGTATTCGCAATGGGCGCGGTAAAACTGAGCCATTTCCGATTCCGTGCTTCCTTTCAGAATCGGAATCAATTCTTCAAACAACAGTCCGGCTTTGTAAAACTCACCTTTCTTGAAGTACGATACGGCTGCTTTGTACTTTTCCTCGTCAGTGCCTTTTTTCTGTAATTTTTGAAAAGGGCTGCACGACGCAAGAAACACCATCAACACGACTGCCCACGCACCGGTTTTCCAATAATGCTGCATAAGGATGCAAAATTAATAAAAATCTATGTAAGACTAACGATTACGTTGCGTAAATAGTGCGGAATGGGAGGGGGATCATTGGCAAAAAATAAGCAGTAAACAGAAAACTGTCTACTGCCTACAGGAAAGAATGGCTGATCAACGGCGGCTAACCATCAATTTCTTGGTTTTCATTTTTTTGCCATCAAGGGACAGCTGGTAAAAATACATGCCTGGGCTCATTACATTAGTAGCGATCCGAATTTTTCGTTCGTTCCGGTCCAGAATGTATTCGCCAACCTGAGCACCCATCACATTATAAAATATCAATTTGGCGTCTTTAACAGTTCCCGAAATCTGGTAATCGATCTCAGCGCTCTCATCTGCCGGATTAGGGTAGATGTTAGAAACCACGATCCGGTCATTTTCAAACAACCATCTATCATCTTTCTGGGCGTCTTCAGGCGATTGGTGAGTCTCCTGAGCCGCCGAATTTCCACTGTCTGCGTTTACTGTTCGAACCGGAGCTTTGCTGGTCGAGTTCGTGAGAAGTTGGTTGCGATAAAACTGGGTAATGGCGACGTTTTTCTGAACGGTAACTCCCCGATCCAGGCTGGATACGCTCGGGTGTTTCAGAAAGGGAAAATTTCGGGAGTGAATGATGCGGCTTGCCGGAGCGGGTTTTTGCCCCAACTCCAATCGGCTTTTGGGTTTGCTGCTATCACTCTGCGCCAGTAAGCCGTGTGATACCAGAAGTCCCAGTCCGATTAACCAGGCATATAAACGTACAGGTTGTTTCATAAATTTCCATTCAGTAACATGGGTGGATATAATAGCCCACCACAAACATATTTAAAAAAGCGAGAAAGTCAACGTTTGCTTTCTCAAAAAATTGTTATTCAGATTCTTTTTTGTCAATTAGAACCCAAAAGGCTCCCAATGGTTTAAATGGCGTAGAAAATTTTATTTAATTTCATGCCGTTTCGTTCAATTACCGGGCTTCAAAGTGGGTTTGGTCAGGGCCTCTTTCTTTTTCAGGTTATCGTTTGAGACACTATCCGGGGACACTACTCTTTTAGACGCTGATTTTTCCGGAAGTGTTGCATTCTCGGAAATTTTTTTGGTGTTCGACCGAATCATGTTCTTGATATTGGACTCTTTTGTCGGCACCGCCCGCTTAATGGTTGCCGAAGCATCGGCTGGGGTAAGGGGCGTTACAGGCTGCTCCGGCTTCTTGTCTGAGAGGACGGATTGATCACTCGGCTTTTCCGGGATTCCCGTTACCCGGGCTTTGGTGGGCCGTTCGGCAATCCGCCAGTTGAAGCCGTCTAACTTTTTCTCGCTGTCTTTGAGCTCCTTTGGAGGAACTAGTTTAGAATCGGGCTGGCCGTAAAAACTGATTTTTTTAACTTTTCGATCTACGAATCGAAGGGTCATTTTGCTGCATAGGACCCGGTTCATGCCAACCATTTTGTTATTGTCGTCAACGGCGAAATACAAACTTTCGCCGTTGCCTTCAACGATTACGCGGTCAATGTCAGAGCGATCTTTTTGCTGATCGTACGCAAAAAAGGCGGTTAAAGTACGTCCTTTTACCTGATTGAAATTCAGTAGAGTATCCTGCGAAATGACGAACGAATGGCCCCGAATCAGCATTTTGTTGATCCGGTTATTTTTCATCAATGCCGTTATCGAATCGCCTTCCATCTGATAATTGGTACTCCAGACAATCGGATCCCGGAAGAAAAAGATCGTCGAATCGGCGGTTTCGTAAACAATGGAATCGCATTTACTCTGTAAATCACTTTTAAAAACCAGTACATTCTTCTGGCCGATCAACCGACGATAGGTTGAATCGGTGTTGGTGGTTCCTTTCTTCCACTTCGGATTAGGCAGTTCAAAAGACCAGAGGGTGTCCGCGCGCATGAACAAGGTATCTGAACCCGTAATACTTTTGACAACGGCATTGCCCGTCATGCGGGCAACGCCGACCTTCCGGTTGTACCGCCCGAAATTTCCCGTCAGAATCGTTTTATCTTCTTTCGCCAGCAGGATTACGTTGCCACGAGCCGTATAAAAGTCACTGGCATTATTGCCGAGCAGGGTATCACCCGTCAGGGTGTATTTTTCCGTTTCAATCGTGGCCCGGCGCTGAAAATTCGAAAACCGGGATATGGTATTGTAATCGCCATCCTTGGCAATCAGAGTTCCTTCCTTACTCACAATTTTAGTCGGCCCCTGAAACGTGGCGATCTTGCTAAACGAGTTGTAGAGCAACGAATCCGCCGTTAGCGTATATTTTGGGTTGACCAGGCGCACATCTTCCAAAAAGGTGAACAGTTTGGTCCGGGTGTTGTAATAGCCCTCCCGACTGGTCAGAATATTTTCCCGGTCAACGATCCGGCCTTTTACCGGATAATGGGCAATCCCATTGGCCATATCGTATTCCAGCTTTCGGGTGGTGAGCGTCATTTTTCGATCTTTCAGGATTACCGTACGACCTGTTACGTTAGCCTGGCGGGTTGCTCCGTAATAAAAAACCGTATCGCCCTTTACACTTACCGTATCACCCTGAACCATGCGCACGTTGCCATACGCTTCGATGACGTTGGTGGTCAGGTTCTGAATGGCCCGGTCGCAATACATCAGCATGTTTTTGTGCTGAAGAAAGACGTTGCCGGTTAGCTTCCGAATTTCCTCGGTGCCCAATTGCAGCCCCTCCAGTTGATCGGAACGTTTCAGAATCACAATCTCATCCGAGCTTCCTGCCGCTGGATTGCCAACCTGAGCACTTGCCCGGTCCACTACCAGGAGCAGCAGGATTGCAACGAGTCCGCATAACTTACTGTACGTATGGACGCACGTTTTATTCAAAAGGTTGTGATGCATGAAAAATATTGTTGAACAGCCTGCTCAGAAAAACGTGGATGAATGAAAAACGGCTTTAGGCCGGTTCGTCTTATCATTGCTCACGGAATGCCTGATTCGATGCTTCCTGAATGCAAAATTATGGCTTTCCCTGATAGCAGACGCCTGATGGCTTGTTTTTAAGCTTTATTAACAGTAAACGGTCTGATTTAATTTGGTTGAACAGGTATAATTTTTAGGCTACGAACAAATGCAATAAACTATGGGCCTGATGGGTTGAGAAGGGGGGGGTGGGTATTTTTCACACTTGCTTTGTGGTAAAATCTACACACCTATATCTAAACTAGCTTATTATAATAAGTAGCAACGGATAGTTAATAATATAAAGTAATATAACTAATGTCATAAAGTTAATGATTAGGTTGGCCCACTGTTGTCTGTTAACCAATTATATACATTCGTTCTTCCGGGTGATAATGAGCCAATTGAGAGGAGTCTAAGGAGCTATTGACCGTAAAATCAAATTGGGATTTTTACGCTAACTATCGCAAACAATTATCGAATCGGCTAGTTCATGGCCCTCAAATTGCGAATAGTAGGGTACTTACCAGAGTACAGGTAAGACAGAGAATAGTTCTTACAGCCCGGCCTATTTTAGGTCGGGCCTGTTTGATGAGTTGCTTGTAGCCAATTCGTTGGCTTATCCGTACCACCGCCATGACTTTTACATTCACAATTCTGCACCCAGAAGGGCAGATTCAGACGTTTTCTATCTCATCAGAATCGGTGGAAGAGTGCCTTATCGAGATAACTCCCATGCTGAAATTTGGCCGTTCTCTGCTCTTTGCCAGCTTTAAAAAAAGAGATCAAAGCCTAAAAATTCTGCCCGTAAAAAGAACGGATGAGGAAGCTGTCACGGAATTTATCCGACGACTTCGGAGCGAGTGGGTGCAAATCGTAGAAGAATCTTAAGTGAAAAACGGGTAGGCAACCAAGTGGCTTTTGGACAACCTTCGCAGGAGCACCCGGCGGTTTTGGTATATTTGATAAATTTACCCCACGGCATTTGAGCGTTTCCATGCCGATCCCGCGAAATGCATACAGACGAAGATTTTGACAGCGCAGCGTTGGAGCCGCAATTTCTAAGCTTCATTCGTACTCGACACCTTTTTAGCCCGGAACAGCGTATCCTTCTGACGGTTAGTGGCGGTCTGGATTCGGTGGTAATGACTGAATTATTCCGGCGCGCAGGTTTTGTCTACGGGATTGCGCACGTCAATTTTCAACTGCGCGGTTTGGAGTCGGATCAGGATGAGGATTTTGTTCGGGCATTGGCAGCGCAGCACGGGGTGCAGTTTCATACGGTTCGTAAGCCGACGACACAGAAAGCCGACGAGTGGGGCGTATCGACGCAAATGGCCGCCCGGACACTGCGTTACGAGTGGTTCGACCAGCTTGCCGACGAGTTTGGGTATGAACGCGTTGCAACCGCTCACCACCAGGACGATGTGCTGGAAACGATACTGTTAAATCTGGTACGTGGAACGGGATTGAGCGGATTGCTCGGAATTCCGGTTCGGCAAGGGCGAATTATTCGGCCGCTTTGGTTTGCGAACCGCAGTATTCTTGAACAATACGCGCTGCATCACGCGTTGCATTGGCGCGAAGATAGCTCCAATACGTCCGATTACTACCGTCGGAACCGGCTTCGTCACCAGCTGATTCCTGTCCTGAAAGCGATAAATCCTAATTTGCTCCAGACCTTACAGACAACGATTGCGCGTTTGCAATCGGCCGACACGTTGGTGGAAAACGTTCTGAACCATTCGTGGAATGAGCTGGTGGTCCATCGTTCCGGAAAAGTTTTACTCGATATTTCGCGGCTGGTATTGCTGCCCGAATGGGAATTTCAGTTGTCTGAATGGCTGAAACCGTACGGGTTTCACTATGCCCAACTGGCGCCGATTGCAGATGCGGTGCAGCATACCAATTTTGGGCAGCGGTTTTATTCAGCTACGCACCAACTCCTGCGCGACCGTCAGTTGCTGGTAATTGAACCGAAAATACTGGCCGACGATAAACCCATTGTGCTTCCCGCATTGCCGACTGAAGCAGTGCCTGTTTTTGATCAATACCGGTTGCAATTCGAACTGATCGATAAGTCCGACGATTTTCAGATTCCCGTCAACCCACATGTTGCCTGTCTGGATGCCGACAAAATGGAGTGGCCCTTGACTATTCGCCGTTGGCAATCCGGTGACCGCTTTCGACCGTTGGGACTGCGAGGAAGCCAGACCGTAGGCGATTTTCTCACCAACCACAAAATAAGCCTGTCCGATCGATCTTCGGTTACGGTTTTAACGACGACGAGCCAGATTGCCTGGCTGATCGGCTACCGGCCAGATGATCGGTTTCGAATTACTACCCACACCCAAAAAGTACTGCTGATCGAGCAGCGTTCAATCTAGCTCTCCATCCACCCATCGGCTGAAGGCAGGAAGGATGGATTGTACTATACGATGTGCAAGCAAATTTGGCATTTCTTTTGATGTAGTTATTGGGGTAACCCTTTCAATCCACTATGAAATTTGTACGACTGTTATTCCTGAGTGCCGTTTTGTGCGCAGTAGCATTGGCAGCTCAGGCACAGAGCGCGCGTCTGAAAGCGGCTAACAAGCAGTTTGAGAATCTGGCTTATGCCCAGGCAGCGCGGGGATACGAAGAATTTTTGCGGTCGGACAAACGGAAAGATGCCGCTGAAAGCCAGGAAGCTTACACCAAATTGGCATACAGTTACCGGGCGCTGCAAGATACCAAAAATGCGGAGCGGGTTTACGCGGATTTGCTGAAAGAATTTCCGGAAACGGACTCGAAAAACTATTTATACTACGCACAGGCATTGGCGGCTAATGGTAAATATCGGGATTCGCAACGGATGTACAGCAAGTATGGCGAGAAGCAGAAAGAGGACCTTAGAGGCCAGAAATTTACGGTGTCGTACATGGACTTGAACCGGTTTTATCAGGATTCGTCCTCGTACCGGGTCGAATTTTTGCCCATCAATTCCCGACAGGCTGATTTTAGCCCGATGTATTACCGGAATGGGTTAGCGTTTGTGTCGGCGCGGGACGAAGCAGGTCCGGTAAAACGGGTTTTTGGGTGGAATCAAACCCCTTTTCTCGATCTCTACTTTTTTCCGGATACGACGGAATTACAAAAAAACGTTGCCCTGCAAGCGGCCTCGCTGGGGGGAGGAAATGCAACGTCCGAAGCGGTTGGGGTAGCCTCGATGGAACAAAAACCGCTCTCCAAAACCGAGGTGTTTAGCCGGACGCTCAATACCAAATACCACGAAGGGCCCATGACCTTTTTTAAAGACCAGAAACGGGTTGTTTTTACGCGAAACAATACCGCGAGGGGTAAAGGAGGAAAAAGCTCGGACGGAATCCGGAAACTCAAATTATACACGGCTGAAGAAAATAACGGAAGCTGGCAAAAAGTAGAAGAGCTTCCCTTTTGCAGCCATGATTACTCCGTGGGCCACCCGGCTTTGTCAGCGGATGATTCCAAACTTTATTTTGTGTCGGATATGCCCGGCGGTTTTGGTGGAACGGATATTTATGTGGTTGAATACAAGGATGGACAATGGTCGACGCCCGTAAACATGGGAAAAGAGATCAATACGGAAGGCAATGAGATGTTTCCGTTTGTGGACGAAAATAATAATCTGTATTTCTCGTCCGACGGCCACGAAGGGCTGGGAGGGCTGGACTTATTTTATGCCGAACTGCGCGAGGGAGTGGCGTACAAAGGTGTTCAGAACCTGGGCTATCCAATCAATTCCGAAAAAGACGATTTTGGTTTGATTACCGACAAAAATCGGGCGACGGGCTATTTCAGCAGTAACCGTAAAATGGGGGCCAGCGACGACAATATTTATAGTTTCCGGCGGACGTGCAAGCAGTTGAATATTTACGTGTATGATGCCAAAACCAATGAGCCTATTCCAGTGGCTGATGTTCGGGTGGTTAAAGCGGGCGTGAATCAGGACCTACGTTTTACCGACAGCGAAGGCAAAACCAGCTTCTGTGTCGACGCCAACATCGACTATGAATTCAAAGCCATAAAAGAAGGATTTGCGACAAATAGCCTCCGGTTTTCCACCATGACACAATCGGAGAAGCCAGTCATGACCTTGTCAATCTATTTGGAGAAAAGCGAAAATACGCTTGTCAAAGGAACTGTGAAGACCGAGGTTAATCAGCAACCGGCTCCGGGCGTTACAGTGACCTTGCGCAACGACAAAGACAATTCAGAACAGAAAGTGGTGACGGGAGCGGACGGAAAATATGAATTTGAGATGAAGCCGGGTGCGCCTTATACTTTGACAACCCAGAAAAATCGGTACACGGCAAACCGGGAACAAATCCCGAAAATAAAATCGGGTAAAAACCCCCGACTGATTGAAAAGCAGCAGGGAATTTACGGAGAAGGGGACGTATTTGTTCTGAAAAATATTTACTACGATTACAACAAGTTCTTTATTCGGCCAGACGCTGCCCGCGAGCTCGATCACGTTGCGGTATTGCTGAAGAAGTACCCGGAAATGAAAATCGAACTGCGGTCGCATACCGACAGCCGCGCCAGCGATGCCTATAACCTCCAATTGTCGACGTACCGGGCCCGGGCCACCGTCGATTACCTGGTCAATCGGGGTATTGAACCGGGTCGTTTAAGTGCGCAGGGATACGGCGAAAGCGAAATTCTTAACGGTTGTACTGATGAGGTGGCGTGTCCGGAAAGCAAACACCAGCAAAACCGTAGAACCGAGTTCAAGATTATGGCGGTTCAATAACAAAATCCTGAGCAGGGGTTGATTCGCTCCCGTTAATGCACGAGCATCCGGCTGGACGGGGCGAAGTCGATTAGCCCGACCGTTCAAATTTCAAACGGGTTCCTCAACACTTTTGCCTTTATTTTTCCGGATTTGCTCTTATCTTGTCGCATCATCAAAGACTGTCGTTACCTAAACGGGGTTTTTAGTACCGGTATCTCAATATACCAGAGACGAATTCATTTTCGTTTCCATAACGTACGGAAAGCCCTAACCTTACTGCAATCATGACTCATCAATCTTCGGATTTACCTTCTTTTGTCCGGTCGTGGCGTCAGCTGTACTTCATTACCATTGGGAGTTTGCTGCTTGAAATTGTCTTATTTTACGTATTCATGCAGTACTTTTCATGAGTGCGCTCGATTGGCTGATACTGGTTGGGACACTGACCGTAATTATTGTGTACGGGGTTATTCGCAGCCGGGGCAACCGCAACATGGACGATTACCTGCTGGCCGATCGGTCTTTGCCGTGGTACCACGTCTGTTTGTCGGTTATGGCGACTCAGGCCAGTGCCATTACCTTTCTATCGGCACCCGGTCAGGGCTTTACGGATGGAATGCGGTTTGTGCAATTCTACTTCGGGTTGCCGCTGGCAATGGTGGTGCTGGCCGTTACGTTTGTGCCCATTTTCCATCGACTGAAAGTTTTTACCGCGTACGAATACCTGGAATCCCGATTTGACGCCCGGGTTCGGGTCTTTACAGCCTTGTTGTTTCTGCTACAGCGAGGGCTATCGACGGGACTATCCATCTATGCACCCTCCATCATTTTGTCGACCATCCTGGGCTGGAACATTTTCTGGACGAATATCATCATGGGGGGGATTGTGCTGGTTTATACCGTTACGGGCGGAACCAAAGCCATTTCGTACACCCATTTGCAGCAGATGCTGATCGTAACTGGGGCAATGTTTATTGCTGGCTGGATGACGGTTCACTTGCTGCCGGAAGGAGTGGGCTTTGTTGATGCCCTGGAAGTGGCCGGTAAAGCCGGGCGCCTGAATACGATTGCCCTAAAATTTGATCCGAATAGCCGCTATAATTTGTGGTCGGGTCTTATCGGCGGTTTTTTCCTGCAATTGTCGTATTTCGGGACGGATCAATCGCAGGTCGGACGGTATTTAACTGGACAGTCGGTGGGGCAGAGCCGCTTGGGGCTTTTGGCAAACGGAATGCTGAAAGTGCCGATGCAGTTTTTGATTCTACTAGTGGGCGTACTGGTTTTTGTTTTTTACCAGTTCAATCCGTCGCCGGTATTTTTTAACAAAGTTGAAACAGACCAACTCCTTAACAGTCCGTACGCGGATCAATTCCGCCAGCTGGAAGCGCAGCATCAGAACATTGCGGCCCAGCGACAACAGGCCGTTTTGCGCCTGAACAAAGCCGTTTCCGACAACAACGAGGCTTTTATCGAACAAACCAAAGCGCAGATCAGTCGCACCGATGAAGAAGCCAAAGCCGTCAAAAGCCAGGTTGTGGAGTTGATCAAGAAAAACAATCCGGTGGGGGATACCAGCGATGTCAATTACGTGTTCTTACGGTTTGTGCTTGATTTTCTCCCGCACGGTTTGATCGGTTTGTTGATTGCGGTAATTTTTAGTGCGTCGATGGGGTCCATTGCGGCAGCTTACAGTTCACTGGCTTCTACAACTATCGTGGATATTTACAAACGGCTTTTTTGTAAAAATTATTCGGACGGCCATTATCTGAAAGCCTCCCAGATTGCCACCATTCTTTGGGGAATATTCTGCATCGTCGTTGCGCAATTTGCCAGTAAACTGGGGAGCATGATTGAAGCCGTCAATATCCTGGGGTCGTTATTTTACGGCGTCATTCTGGGAATCTTTCTGGTAGCCTTCTATTTCAAATCAATTGGTAGCAAAGCAACATTCTGGGCAGCCGTCCTGACCGAAGGCCTGGTGGTCTGGTGCTGGCTGGTCGAATTAACCGCTTTTCTGTGGCTGAATGTGATTGGCTGCGTGCTTCTGATCGGCATTGCCTGGTTACTGGAAAAAGTGATGCCTTCCCAAAAGTCGGCTCCGGTTCATTGAGTGCAAATAAAAACACCTCCGATGGTCGTCGGAGGTGCTACCGTAAGAATTGCTGGTTGTCTTACGCTTTCTTCTTTTTGCCTTTTTGCATTTTCAAGGGTGTTGCGGGAGTCTGTGCCTGGAAATCGGAAACTCCTTTTTGGATGCCTTCCTTGTAAAACCGGAAGATCGGATCATTGGAGGCTTCACCCAGGGCGAGAGCCTTTTGCGCCAGCGGGAGCGCCTGTGCAATTTTGCCCATTTTCGACAGAATCTGCGCTTTCGTCCAGACATTCGCGTAGGTTTCCTTGAGTCCAATCGATTTATCGACCCAGGCCAGAGCCTGATCCAGATTCCGGTTTTTGGATAAGTTCCAGTTGGCCGCAGCCTGCAACACGCCAGCGTCTTCGGGTTTGTCAGCAACGGCTTTTTCGATGTTGGCCTGTGCGTTGGCTATCACATCTACCTTCAGGTTGGCCGTTGCCTGGGTTTCGCCCCAATAAAAATTTAAATTTGCTGTGCTATCGGTCAAGTCGCTGAAGTCGATGCTGAAGCTCTGAACGGGCTGCGCTACTTTGCCCGATTTAATCTGAACCCGGAGGGCATCGTCTCCCTTTTTGTAACCATTCGGAGCACCTTCTTCGGCGGTGGCATTCAGGGATTTATTAAAGATTAACGTCCAGTCGTTCTGATTTGGAATCGAGAAAACCGAGTAGGTTCCGGCGGGCAGCTTTTGCCCCTGCACCATCACATCCGTCGTTGTCTTAAAGTTGGTAGCCGCATTGGCACCGGTCCGCCAGAGTTGACCGAGTGGGGCTAGTGGGGTCTGGGTGCCAAAAGCAGTACGGCCTTTGAGACTCGGGCGGGAGTACGTAACGGTAAAATCGGTGGTGCCAACCGTCTGCACAACCGTGGCGGCCGGACTAGGTTGGGGTAATTTAATTTGCGCGATGGAAAGTTGAGCCGCCAATACAAGGGTGGCTACAAGAGTAATTTTTTTCATAATTACAGATAATTGTACGTCGTAGTAAACTTACGACGAAATTGCTTCTTTTTCACTTGAAACCTGTTATTCATTTTTACGATGCACCGACAACCGTTGCTAAACCTGTTGAAAAATCACCAGGCTTTTGATGAGGATGAACAAAAAATGCTGGAACAAACCATTCATTTTGTGGAAGATAACAGCGACTGCTTTGAGCGGCATCTGCAAATTGGGCATGTGACCGGTTCTGCCTGGATTCTGAGCCCCGATCGGCAGCAGGTCATTTTGCTGCACCATTATAAACTGGATCGCTGGTTACAACCCGGTGGCCACGCCGATGGTGATTCAGATGTGCTGAGAGTTGCCCTGCGGGAGGCCGAAGAAGAAACCGGCTTGCAGCAGATTAGCATCGTAAGCCCGGCCATTTTTGATGTAGATGTTCACCGGATTCCCGCCAGGGGATCGGAGCCCGAACACCTGCATTACGACATCCGGTTTTTGCTGGAAGCACCAACCGATCAACCGTTCATCCAATCCCGGGAAACCAAAGACGTACGCTGGGTCCGTTGTGACGAAATTGAAAAAATAACCACCGAAAAATCCATATTAAGGATGAATTGTAAGAAAAAACGGGTTAACTAGAAGAATAGTTATCGGCTAGGCTGTTATATTGTCAGCGAAAACGAATTCATAGTTTTCACAGTGCAACAAAACCACAGGATAATTATGAAGAAGATCATGCTGACCTTCGTGGGTCTGCTGGCGATAGCCATCGCTATCCCAGTATTAGCGCAAAATAAACTAAAGAGTGATCCGACGTATTCAACGGCGAATTACAAACATCCGAATAAAGCCGCAGCGGCCCGTCAGTGGGAACCCGAATCCAAGATCGAGTTTCGTAGACGGAAACGCCAGCCGGAAAACATTGCTACGTACCGTGAACAGCAGCGCCGGGGTGGCATCGGTGATCCCGCCATTGCCGTACCCGCCAATCCATCGGTAGCCAACCGGAATTACAAGCAGCAGAATCTGATGGTTAAACCGCAGCCTGCCAGTAAGCCGGAAGTGGCAAACCGGGTCGAAGCCGACGAAAGTGTTGGCAATTAATCAGAGCCTCCTCGATCGAAGCCACCTCAGTAATGGGGTGGCTTTTTTATTTTTTCCAGATACTGAACTGGTTCGGGTGGTAGCTTACTCGGATAGTTGCTGCTGGTAGAGCCGGTAATTTTCGTTGTCGAAGCAGACGAAAAGGACTTCCTTGACGGAGGTGGCTTGTTGACTCCCGAAATGGCGTACGGTTTTAACAGCAACCGCACAGGCCTGATCTTTGGGATAACCATACACTCCCGTGCTGATATTGGGAAAGGCCACTGTTGCAAGCCCGCGTTCAGCCGCAATTTCCAAAACCCGGCGGTAACAACTTGCCAGCAGCTCCGGCTCACGGTTTTTGCCCCCGTGCCAGACGGGCCCAACGGTATGAATAACGTATTGAGCAGGCAAGCGATATCCGCGGGTGATTTTCGCATCGCCGGTCCGGCAGCCGTTCAATGTCCGGCATTCGGCCAGCAGCTCGGGACCGGCGGCCCGGTGAATAGCCCCGTCGACACCTCCTCCACCTAGTAGGCTTGAGTTGGCTGCGTTGACAATCGCATCGACGGGGAGCCTGGTAATGTCACCCTGAATAATCGTCAGTTCCATGCGTTAGTATTTCAACAGTTTGACCGTCCGGCGGGCATTTTCGCTCGAAAGAGTCAGAAAATAAAGCCCCGGTGATAAGCTCAGCGTTTGCAGGGAAAACGAAGCGGGCTGATCGGACGAATACTTTTGCCGTAAAACCACCTGTCCCGCTGAATTGGTCAACACCGCATCAACGGTTTGGGTCAACGGTATTTCGTTCCATTGAACCATCAGACGGTCGGTGCTGGTGAACGGATTGGGATAAATCAGCAGCGAATAGGAGGTGCTGGCCAATGCGGTGGCCCGCTCAAAGTTTGGAATACCGTACCCCAATTGGTTATCAGGCTGGGTAAACTGGCTCCCGGATTGACGCAGGCTTTCAATAACCTGCTGGGCAGTCAGACGCGGGTGCGCCTGCCAGAAACCTGCCGCCAGCGCAGCAACCAGGGGCGAAGAATAGGAAGTCCCGTTGCCAATGGTAATCAGCCCATTGGAATTCCCGAGCGTTGTGCCGGACCCCTGAGCCACCAAATCTGGTTTGATCCGCCCATCGGGCGTGGGGCCCACCGAGCTAAAGGGCGATCGGAGACCATTGCGATCCACAGCACCAATGGCCAAAACCGTCGCTACATCAGCGGGGGCTCCGATGTAGCGCCAGGCGTCATTACCTTCATTGCCGGCCGAAACCACCACCAGCATACCGGCCTCGGCGGCCCAGCGGGCGGCCCGGCTAATGAGTGTGGTCTGGCCATTCAGGTCGTTATAGGTGTGATCCTGCGTTGGATCATCAAAGGTGGTATAGCCCAGCGATGAATTAACCACATCGACCCCGACACTGTCGGCGTATTCAACCCCGAAAAGCCAGTTGGCTTCTTCCACCCGCGTTTCACTGAACGGATCTTCCGTCCGCAGCAGAAGGTACGATGCTTTGTAGGCCGGACCAATCAGGCTATTTTCCTGGTAGCCCGCCATGATCGACAAGACGTTCAAACCGTGTGAATCGTCCTCGTAAACACTCGTTTCCTGATCGACAAAATCATACGTTCCAATGATGCGGTTTTCCTGAAAGAGCTGACTTAGAAACGGAACCTGATTGGCGTTTCGAAAACCGGCGTCCAGAACGGCAATTTGCATTCCCTCGCCGTGAAAACCCTGCGCGTGCATTTTGTCAACCCCAATCTGAATCAGTTGTGGGCCGGAATTGCCATACTGAGCCGGATTTTCGACCTGTTCCAGTTTGCTGTTGCGCTGCCGGTTGGCCAACTGAGGAGCGCCAACCCGGGCATTTCCAATGGAACGGTTTCCTTCAATTCCTTGCACGAAAGGTAAGGCCCGAATGGCCGTCAGGTTGGCTTCAGTGGTTTCTACCAGCACGGCATTGGCCCAGCGTGAGCTGAACCAGATTTTGGCACCGGCTCGCTGCAAAGCCGAAACGTAAGCCGGATTGACCGGCAAATCCTTCTCCTGAACGGTTATTCCCTGTTTATACCGTCGCTGGATGGCGCGTTGGGATAAAAATTGCTCCGGACGACTAATCGAATAAGGGCTATTGGTTTTATCTCGCAGCAGGACCAGGTATTTGCGGGTCTGGGCCTCCACCGATAGCCCGGCCATCATCAGCAACAGCAGAAAAAGTAAGGTTTTTTTCATCGTTCCGGTTAAAAAGAGATGCGTTTCATGGGATCAGGCTCGCTTTGGATGTAGCTTGACGGCGGGTGGGAGTTACTGTATAATCAATTATCCCTTCGTATTGTTTTAGATCGGAATAAAGCTTGATGCCGAGCAAGTTCCAATGAATTAGCCCCGTTACCGTATACGTAAATTCTTCGTTCTCCGTTGCGTTAACAACAATGGAAATTGGTTCCCAGCGGTGACCGCTGACTAACCCTGATGAGGATGAAGTGGCAGACACGGCAATTGGTTGGTGTGAATGATTTTCGGTTCCATAATCAACCACTAAACCGATGTCGAAAAAGCCGTTTTCTGCAATGGTCCGATGCGCAAATTGTAAGGAACTAAAAGTGAGGCTGTCCGAAGAAGCAAAAGTCCACTGCTTTACCTGACTTCTCTTTTTTGCGGGCTTCTGATAGGTAGTTGTACCCGCGATGGAAAACAAACCAAAAACGAAAAATGCAGCGGCCCAAATCCCCTTTTTTTCGCGTAGTAATTTAGTCGCGCGGAAGCAGAGAAATAAAAAGAAAAACAAGGCAACGAGATTGAACAAAGACCAGAGTGTGTAGAGCATAGATTGTCGGTTCTAGCAGTTCATTCAATAGGCCGGGCAGCCTGAGTCCTGGTGAGTAAATGACAATACCGAAAGGTAGTAAACAATCGGTTTGTACGCTATAAAAACAAAAACCGTTCCTGATTGGAACGGTTTTGGGGAGTAGTAACATTACTTTACAAATTACCGAAAGGCGGGCATTTCGAAGCTGTTGGGAATTTGTTCGCCGTCGGATTGCCGGAAGCTTTTCATGATCCAGCCGCCACCGATGACGTCTTCACCTTCGTAAAAAACCGCAGCCTGGCCCGGTGCGATGGCCGAAACGCCCTGTTCGAACAATACCTGGATTCGATCCTCAGATTCCTGCGTGATGAGCGCGGGAGTTCCCGGATCTTTGTACCGCACTTTGGTAACGGTTTCCAGCGGTTTTTCGAGCGATGCATATTTTTGCAAATTCAAACGGCTGACAATCATACCGTCGCGGTATAAATCTTTATCAAGACCGAGCACCACTTCGTTGGTGTCTTTCCGAATGTCAGTCACAAAAATTGGATAACCGAGCGCAATGCCCAGCCCTTTGCGTTGGCCAATGGTGTAGAAAGGGTACCCTTCGTGTTTACCAACCACTTTCCGGGTACCGGTTGCCGGATCTTCCAGAATGAAGTTTCCGCCCGCAACGGTTTGCTCCAATCCCGGTACGCGCCGTTTCAAAAAGCCACGGTAGTCGTTGTCGGGCACAAAGCAGATTTCGTATGACTCGGATTTGGTTACCAATTCTGTAAAACCGCGCTCGGTAGCCATGGCGTAAATTTCCGATTTGCGCAGGTGACCCAGCGGTAATTTGGTGCGGCTCAGGCTTTCCTGCGAAACGCCCCACAACACGTACGATTGGTCCTTCAGCGTATCGACACCCTTAGAGATGACGAAGCGGTTGCTTTCTTCCCGGATATGGGCGTAGTGGCCGGTGGCAATAAATTCGCAGTCGAGCCGGTCGGCTCGGCGGAGCAGCGCATCCCATTTGATGTGGGTATTGCAGAGCACACACGGGTTAGGCGTCCGGCCTTCCAGGTACTCGCCCGTAAAATGGTCGATAACGGCATCGCCAAATTCGGAGCGAATGTCCAGAATATAATGCGGAAAACCGAGGTTGACGGCGATGTTACGGGCATCGTTGATGGAGTCGAGGCTGCAACAGCCGGTTTCTTTTTTGGTACCACCCGAAGACGCATAGTCCCAGGTTTTCATGGTCATGCCAATGACTTCGTAGCCTTCTTCATGCAGCAGTACTGCCGCCAGCGAGGAGTCAATGCCGCCACTCATGGCGACCAGAATACGTCCGTGTTTGCTCATGGTATCTGACAAGGTTCAAAGCCTTGCGATAGGGGGTGAAAGATAATGTATTGACAATTAGTTGATTGCTGCCGATTGACTGGGCAAAACCGATGCAAAGATACAGTCTAACACGAATTTCGGAAAATGGATTCCCCCGGAAAGCCGAAAAGCCAGCGTCGTGCTGGCTTTTCGGATGTATCTGAGAGAAATCAATCAACGGCCCATGACAAGGCGAGTTTGGGCCGGAGCCGTTGTGGCATCCTGCAACTGAATGTTTAGCGATCCTTCTTTTTGAACATTCCGGTCCAGAGCCAGGGTGATCGAGTGAACCCCCTGACCCAGTTCGGTGACGATACCCTGATCGGTTAATTTTACCGGTTTCTGATCGATCCAGGCCGTTACACCATTAGGGTACCCCAACGCCAGGTTCACGTTTCCTTTGCTCACGACTTCAATGTCAAACCGGACAACGCTGTAGCGTTTGCCCGCACCGGCATCTACCACCGGCAACTCATCCAGCGGTAAATCACCGGCTACTTTGCTGTAAACCGGTTGCCAGTAGACCTTGGCGTTGTCCTTGGCGAGGTATCCCAATCCATCGGTCGCCAGCTTTTTGCTCAGGTCTTTGGAAGACCCTGCGGCACTCCAGCGCCGGACAAACCGGGCCGTCGGAACGCGGAATTTGCCGGATTCACCCATTTTGGAAAGGAAACCGACGAGGTTGACAAACTCCTCCCGATCTAGGCTAGCCGTCAATCCCGGCGGCATCAGCGAGCCTGGCACTTTTTCAATCGCATTAATCTGGCTTTTCGGAACGGACACTTCCGAGCCGGTAACATCCCGGATCACGATGTCGGCGGTGCCATTACTAACAATATAGCCCATCAGCTCGCTGCCGTCTTTCTTTGCTACGCGCTGCAATTCGTATCCTTCTTTGATGGACTGATTGGGGTACAACAGCGACCGGATGATGGTTTCGACCGGCGAGCTGGTTCCCAAACTGCTCAAATCCGGACCGATGCGTCCGCCCGCCCCGCCGATAGCGTGGCAGGTCTGGCAGCTCAGGGCAGTTTTCCGGAAAACGAGTTCGCCTTTCACCGGATCGGCGCTTTCCCGAATGACTTTAGCCAGCCCGTTGATTTCAATATTGCTTAATTCCTGGGGCATTTTTTCGGCGGGTAAAACGCCACCGGAGGCTTCCAGCGCCTGGGCCAGCAGCTTAACGCCTTCGTCGTTGCGACGGTTATAAGGAACCTGGCGTTGCAGGATCTGGCGACCGGTTTTGGCCATACTGGCCGGAATTTTCCGTGCCGTTAGTTCATCGGCGAGCGCACGGGCACCCTGGCGGTTGGTCAGAAACGCGCCAAAAAACTCGGAAACATCGGTTTGGGCTGGCAACGACCGCAGCAAATCTCCCCCAAGGCGGGCGGCTTCGGCTGCATTCACCGAAACCAGTTGAGCGGCCGCGGCCAGACGCAAATCGGCGGGATTTTTTGCGCCCGTCAGGTCCTTCAATTGCTTTCGGGCATTATCGTTATTCATCGCAGCCAGTGCCCCCAGTGCGGCTTTTCGCGTTGTTTTATCACCCTTTTGAGCCAATGTCACCAGTTTGTCGGTTTGCTCATTCAGTCCCCACAGACCGATCAGACGGATGGAACTGCTGGCTATGGCATCGTCATCAATTTCGACAAACTCGGTAATTCGGTTCAGATTTTGCGTCGGTTTAACACCCCGTCGGGCCGCTTCCTCCAGCGTAGTAAGCTGGGCGGCTGCATTTTTGCCCGAATTGTTCTTACCCTGAATGGCCTGATCCAGCAAAACCGTCAGGTCCGACGGGCTGCCAAATTTGGCAATGGCTCCCAACACGTCTTTTTGGTATTCGTCCGGAATCTGGTTTTTCTGGTACAGCTGCGTCAGTTGCGAAACGGCTTCGGGCGTGCTAACCGATTTGAGAGCAAAGACGGCTTTCCGCGCGTCGCCAAAGAAGTTGGGCTCGGCTTTCAGGCGTTTGGCCCACTGCGGTTCGAGTTCGCGCACGGTTTGCCACAGGGCAAAATCAAGAAATTCATCCATTGGCTGCTCCAGAACCGACAGAGCCGTGCGGGCCGCTTCGGGCGTTTGTATCTTCCGAAGAGCGATGACGGCTTCCAGCCGCACTTGCGGATGCGGGTCAGCCACGGCTTTGGTCAGTAGTGCGGGTACGTTGGTCAGCTGGCCGTGCCAGAGTTCGAGCGCCCGCAGGGCTGCGGCCCGGGCTTTGTGACTTTTCGCACTTAACAAATTCAACAGAAGCGGTTGGTTGACTACTTCGAGGGTCTGATAGGTCCAGAGCGCTTCCAGCAGCTGGTGTTCGTAATTGGCGTCGTTTTTATCCAGATTCTGCACCCACTTCTGGAGCGCCGGAATCACTTCTTTGGCACCGCGTGCCTTCAGAACCTGCTTGGCTTGCAAACGGGTCCAGTCTTCCGGCAGTTTCAGAGCGTCCAGCAATTCGGTAACGGATGCTTTGCTCAACTGCGGTGTTTTAACCAGCGGACGGTTTTTGGCAACAATCCGCCAGATCCGACCGTGCTGCTGATCCCGGCGCGGGTCGTGAAAATCCACTTCACCGTGCTGAATGATGGGGTTGTACCAATCGGCTACGTAAATGGCTCCATCGGGGCCCACGGAAATATCGACGGGGCGAAACGCCACATGATCGGTCCATAGCAAATCTTCTACCTGCTTGGACGCGTAGCCGCTGCCTTGCTCTTCCAGTTTAAACCGGTTGATCCGGTTGGCCCGAAAATCATTGGTAATCAAGCTTCCCTGCCAGGATTCGGGTAGGTGACGACCCGAAACAATGTCCAGACCGCTGTGTTTGGGCTGGCCCGGATTCAACCCCCGGATGATTCGGGCAGCTCCCGGGGCGGTTACGAATGTTGCACCCGGAAAGGCGTAGTTAATACCTTCGCCCCCGGCACCATCGGTCAGGAACGACTGACCCCAGCGATCGAACTGGAGACCCCACGGGTTGATCAATCCCCGGGCGTAGACATCCATGTTCAGGGTATTGGGCGTCAACTGCCAGACGCCACCGCCCTCGAGCCGTTTGATGCCCTGCGGGGTTTCAACGTGGCTGTAAATGTAAATTGACTGGTTGAAGTACATTTTTCCTTCGGGTCCCCAGCGGAACGTATGAATCAGGTGGTGGGTGTCACCAGTTCCGAAACCGTTCAGAATCCGGCGCCGTTGGTCGGCTTTGCCGTCGCCATCGGTATCCTTGAAGTGCAGAATTTCGGTGGAGTTGGCCACGTAAACCCCGCCATCGCCGGGCAGGATTCCCGTCGGCGTGATGAGTCCTTCGGCAAAAACCGTTGATTTGTCGGCCTTACCGTCGCCGTCCGTATCTTCCAGGACAAACACTTTGTCGTTGGCTTCTTCGCCGGTTTTCAAGTGCGGATAGGCCGTGCTGCTGACCACCCACAACCGTCCGTCGGCATCCCAGTTCATCTGGATGGGTTTGGCTACCAGCGGTTCGGCGGCAAACAGCGTGACTTCAAAACCATCGGCAATTTTGAAGGATTCCAGTTCGTGCTTGATATCCGGATTCGGGATGTCTTTTCGGTCGTCCTCGTTGACGGAGGCCGTCAGCAGCAGCAATACCGGCAGACTGATGGCGCGTATAAATTTGAAAGACCGTATTGTTTTTAAAGCGTTCATGCTACTTCAGCAGGGTTAGGGTGTAAACTCTTGACTTGGGGGCGCGGGTGAGGGCTATCTGACTTTCCAGCCATTTGATGAGGATATTTTGTTCCTCCAGCCCTTTGACGTGCCGCCCCTGTTCGTAGGAGCGGAAGCCAAGAATATAAGTTTGATTCAGCGGACGGTATTGAAAGTAAAACAATTCGTTCTTTTTCAGAATCATCTGACGCAGCTCGCGCGCTTGTTCAAACGACTGACCCTGCCGGATGGGAACGCCTTCTGCCCATTCTTTCGCCGAAGCCGTGACGATTTCTCCGTCTTCGCTTGCCAGGGTATAATATCCCTTTTTCAGACCCTCAATTTTCAGAAACCGTCCATCGGGGGCCGGCTGAGGAAGCGATCTGGGTAATGGAAGTGGCAGGAATCGCTCATCCATCGTAAACTTCAGGCTGCTGTTGTCTTTGGTTGTGGCCAGCATTTTGGCCGGAGCATTGGCCACCGGGCCACTTTTCGCAGCCTGGATGGTAATGATTTCGTTCTGGGGCGTTACACCCAGTCCTTTTTCCAGGATGTTGGCCAGATAATAATAGCCTGTTTCGTTGAGGTGAACACCGTTGTCGATGATCGGAACTTTCCGGCTAATTTCCTGAATGGGTTTGTAGAGGTCGATAAACCGTTTGCCCCGTTCGGCTGCTGTTTTGGCCAGCTCCGCCGAATACCGTTCCAGTTGCGCATTCCGCTGAGAAACGTTTTGTGTTGAATCGAACGCAACGACCGGAATGGGCGACAGGATAACGGTGCGGGCACCCAACTGGTCAATTTTGTCGAGCAATTTGGCTAAACCGTCCTTGAACCGCGTCAGCCCGGCTTCACCTTCCTGCGCTTCCACACCGCCATAGCCCAGAAAAACCACCGTGGGCTGGGCTTTGGTAAGCTGGTCCATCAGGTGCTGGTAGGCCGTTGGAGGATTGGTGAATGTGCTGCGAGCATCCCCAAAAACATTGTCGCCCGTCCAGCCCAGGTTCCGAAAGGTGACATTGCGATTAGGCCAGCGGGTGGTCAGGGCTAGTTCGAGGTAACCATACTGAAAATCATTCTCAAACAGGGAGCTCCCCAGAAAAACCACGCGATCGTCGTCCTTCAGTTCGAAGGCAGACGCAAGGTTGTCGGTATTGCTTTGGGGCTTATTCTGAGCAACGGCCAATCCGTCGGGGTAGGAGATCAGGAATAGGAATAGATAACCAAGTGTGGCCGCTACCTTCATCTTTCTCATGAATATGGGGGTTAAGTGAATATGGGTTCAGGTGGTCAAAGGTAGCAACAAATGGTTTATTGAACACTTCCATGTCTCAAGTAGTTACGGTCTTTGTCTTTCCATCCGGGCCACAGCAACGTTAATCCGATGGTACTGATTAGCCAAAACCAATTCTATGCAGTCGGCCCGCCCATTCGTTCAATACCCGTTGATTCTGGAGGAAAATCGTACGCTGCGATACGGCGTTTTCTTCTACCTGTATGTGATGCAGGGAATTCCGGCCGGTTTTTCACTGACAGCCTTGGCAAATTACCTCACCGCTGAGGGCGTCAACCCGGCCATTATTGGTTCTTTTGCTGCGCTGGTTGGCCTTCCTTGGGCGTTTCAGTTTGTGTGGGGAGCCGTCATCGACCGGTTTCAGGGGTCGTCGATGGGGCGCCGAAAACCGTGGGTACTGGGTGCGCAGGCCCTAGCGTTTACGGCTTCCCTGGGTTTGCTGGTGGTGCAGAATCCGGTTGCGCAGGTACAAACGCTGGGGTGGTTGTTTTTCGGACACAGTATTTTTGCGTCCATTCAGGATGCCAGTGTCGATGCGATGGCCATTTCGATCATCAAGGAGGACGAGCGGGCGCGCATTAATGCGTTTATGCGGGCGGGATTCCTGGTCGGTACCGGACTGGGAGCGGCTGTCTTTTCGCAGCTACTCCGGCAGTACGGTTTTTTTTGTGCCGCCCTGACCCAGTCAATCAGCTTGCTGGTGTTTATGTTGCTGACGGTTTTCGTCCGGGAGCGACCGGAGGATAGCCTATGGCCTGCCTGGGGGCGCACGAGCAATCGCCTGGACGGATACCGCCAGGTGCGTACCAGCCCTGATTTTCGGTGGCTGTTTACCGAATTATTGAAAGGCCTGATAGCCCCCAGGAGCTTGCTGTTGTTTGGGGCTTCCGTGATGGCGTATGTCAGTGTGAGCTTGTTCATTCGGGCTTATAACTACCATCTGATTCAAAAACTAGGCTGGGCGGACACGTCCGTTTCCTGGTTAACGGGCACCTACGGTATGTTGGTTGCCACGATGGCTTCCCTGCTGGGCGGTTACCTGGCCGACTGGTTTGGAACCCGTCGCTTTTTACTAATTGTTCTGACGCTGATTGCGGGATACCTGATGGGTTTTAGTCTTATAAATGGCTTTTGGCAGCGCCCGCAGATTGCCCAAACGGGTTTGATTAGCTTTTACCTGATGGATCCCTTTCTCAGCGCGGCCGCCATTCCGTTGCTGATGGCGGTTTGTCGGCCCGGCGTGGAGGGGTCGCAGTTTACAACGTACATGGCACTGATTAACTTGTCCGATATCGCCGGGTCGTACGCAGCGGGACAGGTTGTGGCTTCCGTTGATGCGCCTGTTGTCGGTTTGGTGGCGGGAGGATTGGTTTGCCTTGCTTTTCTGATCCTTGCTCTGATGCCTCATTTCGTTCCGAAGTTTTAAGAACGTCATGAACCCTGTAGCGGTAAAGGTGGAGCAGTGATTGGCTTTCAGGGGGAGAAGTGTACGGAAATGAATGTATATTTGATATCGAAAAAATAAAACAATCGGCTTTGTCTGCAACTAATCTACCTGAATTTGAGGTATCCGAACAATTTCTAGCGGGAGGGGGTGAAATGGGGCAACTGATCCGGTCGATGGATTGGTCGAAAACCGCCTTGGGACCAACCTCTACCTGGCCTCAGAGCTTACGTACCTCTGTTAGTTTATGTCTCTCCTCAACGTTTCCGATCCTGATTGCCTGGGGGCCCGAAACCATTCAGATTTACAACGACAGCTACCGGCCAATCTGTGGGGCAAAGCACCCCGAGTCAATGGGCCAGAATTTCCGGATTTGCTGGGAAACGGCCCTGCCTGTGGTGGGTGATAAGTTTACCCGTGGGCAACAGGGGGAAGGTACATACATCAAGGACCAGCGCATGTTTCTGGACCGGTATGGCTACCTGGAAGAAGCGTTCATGACCTTTTCGTTTGCGCCCATTCGGGACGAATCGGGCGAGGTCGGTGGCATTTTTCACCCCATTACCGAAACGACCGATAAGATGCTCAGCGCCCGTCGGACACAGGTGCTGCGAGACATTGCTTCGTTGACCAGCCAGGCGAAAACCAACGACGATATTTACGCCGGTCTGACGGCAGCCGCTGCGGATTTCGACCTTGATTTGCCCTTTCTGCTATTTTATGAACTTCAGGAAGAAGGGCAACGGGCCCGCTTAGTAAGCACGGCGGGTTTATCGGGTGAGCAGCCCGTTCCCGACGGTTTGGATGACCTGAGTACCGCAGAAACCGAGTGGCTTACCGATTTGCACCAGACGCAGGAAATCTCGGAGGTGGCCCAACGAATCGGTGCGTTGGTGGGCGGCCCTTATCCCGAACCACCCCATACCGTTCTGCGCTTGCCCATTTTTTTATCGACCAAAGAACAGCCAGTGGGTTTCTTTCTGGCGGGCGTAAGTCCGCGACGGGCGCTTGATCAGGATTATCTGAACTTTTACGCCTTGCTGGCAAATACGATCAATATGGCGTTTTCGAATGTTTATGCATACCAGGAGGAGCAAAAACGGGCAGAAGCGCTGGCGGCCATCGACCGCGCCAAGACGGCATTTTTCAGTAACATCAGTCACGAGTTCCGGACGCCATTGACCCTGATGCTGGGGCCATTGGAAGAACTGCTGCGGGATGATGATTTGCAGAGCTCTACGTACAAAGAGCCGGTGGAAGCCACCCACCGGAATGCCTTGCGCCTGCTGAAGCTGGTGAATAACCTGCTGGACTTCAGTCGAATTGAAGCCAATCGGGTTAAGGCTAGCTTTCGGCCACTGGACTTGCTGGGGCTGACGGTGGACCTGGCCAGTAGTTTCCGGTCGCTTATTGAACGGGCGGGACTACGCTATACCGTTCAGTGCGAGCCATTGCCGCCGGGCCTGTATGCCGACGCGGAAATGTGGGAGAAAATCGTCCTGAATCTTCTGTCGAATGCCTTCAAATATACACTGCAGGGTGAAATTCGGGTTGAATTGAAAGCCGAAGGGAGAAATGTGGTGCTGCGGGTAGCGGATACCGGAATTGGGATACCGGAAAAGGAATTGCCGCACATGTTCGAGCGGTTTCACCGGGTGGAAAACGCGGGTGGACGTACCTACGAAGGCAGCGGAATCGGTCTGTCGCTGGTGCACGAACTGGTGCGTTTGCATGCGGGTTCGATTACGGTGGAAAGTGTAGAAGGAGAAGGGAGCGTCTTTACCGTGCGTATACCGATTGGAAAAGATCATCTGCCAGCCGGTCAGGTGATTGAGGACACGCAACTGAATAAGGGCATCAGTCAACTGGCAGATTCCTTCCTGAAAGAAGCCCGGACAATGCTGTCGGACGAAAAAATACCCGCCGATCCAACGGAAGCAACGCCCAAAGAACCTGAGGTCGATCTGGCCACGAGTATCCTGGTGGTGGACGACAATGCCGACATGCGGGCGTACCTAACCCGGTTGCTGGAACCGTATTTTACAGTTCATACCGCCACTAACGGAGCGGATGCACTTCAGCAATTGACCCGTCATACTCCCCAGCTCATTTTGAGCGATATCATGATGCCGGTGCTGGATGGGAAAGAACTGTTGCATCGGTTGAAACAAAATCCGGCCACGGCGCATATCCCGCTGATTTTTCTCTCCGCCCGGGCGGGGCAGGAGGCCCGGATCGACGGGCTCGAAGCAGGTGCCGACGATTACCTGGTAAAACCGTTCTCGGGCCAGGAGTTGCTTACAAAAGTTCGGGGTCAGATCTCGCTGAATCAGTCGCGTCGACAAATTGAAACGCGGCTGCGGAATCTGGTCCAACAGGCCCCCGTGGCGATGTTGCTGGTGAAAGGCGATGAACTGATTATTGAGTTGATCAACCAATCCATGACCGAGCTTTTTCAGCAGGAAACCGATGGCCTGGGAAAACCGCTTCTCGAAGTCTGGCCGGAACTTCGGGAGCAGACGTTTGTAGAAAGGTGCCGACACGTTTACCAAACGGGCGTTTCGGATCGGAGCTGGGCGCTTCCCATGCCGATCTGGCGGAATGAAACGCAGGAAACCGGGTATTTTAATATTCTAATTTCGCCGTATTACGAAGGCAGCCTGATTACGGGCGTATTGGCCATTTGTACCGAAATTACCGAACAGATTCTGGCGGTTCAGCAGGTGGCCGCCAGCGAAGCCCGCTACCGGCAGCTTTCGGCTGAGCTGGACGAGCAGGTTCGGCAGCGAACCCACGAGTTACAGGCGTCGGTGCTCGATCTACGGCGATCCAACGACAATCTGCAGCAGTTCGCTTACGTGGCTTCTCACGATTTGCAGGAACCTTTGCGCAAAATTCAGTCGTTCGGGGATTTGCTGCTGAAACAGTATGCTGATCAACTGGACGATGGGCGCGATCACCTGATCCGGATGCAGTCGGCCGCTCACCGGATGTCGCGGCTGATCAAAGACTTGCTGACGTACTCCCGGATTTCGACCCGGCAGGAAGCCAGCCGGTCGGTATCACTTTTGCAGGTGGTGAATACCGCCATGACGGATTTGGAGCTGGTCATTCGGGAAACCGGGGCGCAAATCCGGGTGGCACCATTGCCGACTATCCAGGGCGATCCCTCTCAGCTGGGCCAGCTTTTTCAGAACCTGTTGGGCAACGCCCTGAAATTCCGCCGGCCGGAGGTAAGCCCCGAAATTCGGGTCGATTGGAGTCGGGTGCTGGCCCAGGACCTGCCCGCTGCGGTCAATCCGGTTCGGAAAACCGAGCGGTATTACCGAATCGACGTAACCGACAATGGGGTGGGCTTCGACCAAAAATACGTAGACCGGATATTTCAGGTTTTTCAGCGGCTACACGGTAAAAGCTCATTTTCCGGAACCGGCATTGGGCTTGCCATTTGTGAAAAAGTAGTGACCAACCACGGCGGAGCCATTACTGCCACCAGCGAACCCGGCAAAGGGGCTACGTTCAGTATTTATCTGCCCGACCATTCGCCCGCATGAAACCTTGCAAAACAAAATTTGGGGAATATCCGGGCTGAACGCAAAAGCAGGTTTACATTTGCGGGATTAGACCAGATCGGGTACGGTTTCGACCGGTTTCTCCGAAAACCGTGCGCCGAAAATTGAAACCACATGGCTTTAGAAACAATCGTTAAAATCAGTAACGTAACCAATTTGAGTGACGCCCGCTACTGCGCCGGGATGGGCGTCGATTTGCTGGGTTTTTCCATGGACGGAAGTTCCAACCAGTACGTAGCGCCCGAAAAATTTAAGGAAATCCGTTCGTGGGTGGCTGGCCTGCATATCGTTGGCGAAACGAATTCAATAGATGCCGTCGAAATTGAACAGTTACTGGAATTGTATCGGCCCGACGTACTGCAAATCGAAGAGCCAGCCTTGTTGCCGTATCTATCGACGTTCGACTGCCGCATCATCCTGAAAACCGACCTGTCGTTGGTGACGCTCGACCAGTTGGAAGCAGTTTTTGCGTCGGTTTCCTCGGATCAGGTGGATTATTACCTGCTCGAAAGCAAAGGAGCCGTCAACCTGGACGACGAGTTGAAAGCCGTACTGCAACGCCTGGCGACCCGCTATCCTGTTTTGCTGGGATTCGGTTTTTCGGCAGATTCAGTCCATGCGTTGCTGGCCGACATCCCGGTGCAGGGAATTGCGCTGACAGGTGGGGATGAAGAACGCCCCGGTTCGCGGGATTTTGGCGAATTGATGGACATTCTGGAAGCCATCGAAACTGACGATTAAATTATTAGGTTTTACCCGGTAGTATGTATTACCTATTATCATGTGTAGCGTACTTCCATCCCAAGCCACGTCCATTCTTCCCATCTTACTTTTAAGCTACCCAAAACGGGCCTAGGTTTACAGCGTATTTTAATGAATACGCTCATGACTAAACGCTTAGAACGTTATCGCGACGAGGCCATGTTGGGCGGTGTAGCCGCTGGTCTGGCCCATTATTTCAACATCGACCGGACGTTGATCCGGGTTCTTTTTGTGGCTGGCTTTTTCATGCCCCACGTTCCGTCCCTGATAATTTATGCTATCTTGTGGATCGTGTTGCCGGAGCGGGTTTCCGGCTATTACACCGAATATCAAGCTGAACCTTCAACCAATCTGTACACAACCATGAATACAAATGAACGCAATGGCAACCTCGTTGGGGGGGCAATTCTGGTCGGAATCGGGGTTCTTTTCCTGCTCGATCGCTGGTTTGATATCCGTTTTGGGGATATGTGGCCGCTGATCCTGATCGGAATTGGTGCCTGGTTGATTGTCAAAGACCGGAACCGGAATGACAACCCGCCACCGTCGGATCGTTACAACAGTGGCTCGAATCCATACAACTCGGGTTCGAATGATCCCTACGGTCCTACTAATCCGCCACAACAGCCGCTCTGATGATGACTAGAGGAGGTTTATTCTGGGGTATTGCGTTGATCACGCTGGGCGTGATCTTCATGGGACAGAACTACAATTGGTTCGACATCGATTGGGGCTTCTTCTCGCGCTTCTGGCCAGTGTTGATTATCCTGGCCGGGTTGAACCTGATCTTTGCCCGCCGAAACTCCGGTGCGGCTTTGGTGACTACCGTGTTGCTGGCTGTGTCGGTTCCGCTGGCTATTGTCGGGGCGTTTAGTGGCCGCTACTGGAACCATGACCGGTATGAGTATAGTCAGGACGATGACAGCGATGAGGAAGAACGTCGCGATGATGATGACGAGGATAATCACCGCTCCAAGGTGCATACCAGCCACATTGCCGAACCCATGGATTCCGTTATTCAGCAGGCCCGGCTGAAGTTTGAGAGCGGAGCCGGACGGTTTTACATTGGCTCGCCGACCGATAGTCTGATACAGGCCGACACCCGAATGAGTGTCAGCAAGTATAGCATGTCGGTGAGCCGGGACGATGAAGGCCGGTCAGCCGATATCGAACTGAAACTGGATGATGAAGAGATAAAGCTCAAATCGGGCGAACTGGTCAATCTGGTTGATCTGCGTTTAAATCCGAAACCGAGCTGGGATTTTGATTTTGGAATCGGTGCCGGAAAGGCCGCCTTCGATTTAAGCGCGTATGCCGTCCGGTCGGTCAAGTTAGGGGCGGGGGCGGCCGATATTGAACTGAAATTGGGGGACCGGGCTTCTCAGTCTGATATCAAAATTGAATCGGGTGTAACATCCGTCACGGTCAAGATTCCGAAAACGGTTGGTTGCCAGGTTGAAACCCAGGGCGCTTTAACGGTTAAAAAACTCGACGGTTTTGATCAGATAGGCGGAGGTGTTTACCAAACGCCAGCGTACGGCAGCAGTACGAAGAAAATCACAATTCGTTACGAAGGAGGAGTGTCCCGATTTGCCGTCGAACGATATTAATTGTTCAGGCAACTGAGCAAAACCGTTCACCACTATGAAAAGCAACCCGGCAGGTTCTGAAACCTGCCGGGTTTATTATTTTTTAAACACCAGTGCTTTAACCGGTTGAATGCGGGTGGCAATGAGGGTAGGGAGCCAAAGAACCAATGCAATGACGGTGATCGTGGCCAGGTTGACCAGCCCGATAATCCCAAAGTTCCAGGCAATCGGAACCGTGTCCATGTAGTAGTTTTTGGGATCGAGCGGAATTAGTTTGAAATAGTACTGAAGCGCACACAGACCCATGCCAACGAGGTTGCCAATCAGCAGCCCCCGAAACACCATATTGAGCCCAACGTACAAGAAAATGCGCCGGATCAAGTTATTTTGACTGCCGAAGGCTTTCAGTAGACCGATCATGGGCGTTCGTTCCATCATGAGGACAAGCAAAATAGCCACCATGTTAAAACCCGCGACGAAGAGGATCAGGGCCAGAAAAATCCCGGTGTTCTGATCGAGCAACATCATCCAGTCGAACAACGGTTTGTAGGTGTCGGTAACCCGCATGGGGCGCATATCGGGCGAGGCCGCATCGCGCACCTGCCGGTAGGTTTCATCCAGTTGGTTGAAATCCTTGACGAAGATTTCGTAACTGCCCACCGAATCGGGCCCCCAATTGTTTAGTTGCTGAATGAGTCGTAAATCTCCGATCACCATGACGTTGTCCCCTTCTTCAAGTCCCGTGTCATAGATGCCCGAAACCTGAAGTTTGCGCGGACGTAAGGTATTGCCAATGAAATACATAATTACATCATGCCCCACACCAAGTTGAAGCCGCTCCGAAATGCGCTTGCTAATCAGAATCTGGCAGGAGTAACCCGGGTTGCATTGCGCACTGTCTTTGAAAAACTGCGGTAGTTTGCCAGCCACCAGCGAACTCTGAAACAGATTCCAGTCGTATTCTTTCCCGACACCTTTCAGAATCGCTCCCGATAATTCGTCGGCGGTTTTGAGCATTCCGGCTTTGGTGGCCACGCCCTGGATGTGCCGGATGTTCTCGATCGTTGAAGCCTGTTTGTAGAGGGGTGTCTGAAGCTCCAGGGGCGTTTCTTCGTAGGAATTGTTCAGTGAAAACTTCGAAACCGTAATGTGAGAGCCAAACACAAAAATCTTTTGCTGAATGGCGTATTTGTAACCGAACAGGACTGCAAAAGCAACAATGATACTGGCCAGACCAATAGCAATACTTGCGATGCCAACTTTAGTAACAGTCGCTGAAAAACTCGTTTGGGTGGTGTGACGGATGCGCTTGGCAATAAAAAATGGAACGTTCAAGCGGAAAAGAGTTAAGTCGTCGTAGTCAGATTAGCGCACTGTTTGCAGTTTTATAAACTGAAAAAGTGCGAACCGGTTAACGGTTTTCTATAAAATACCACCTAAATGTAACAGATGTGGGCGGTACTACCTAATCCTTCAGCGGTTTCGTCACGCGTTTTGCCAGATGCGGGCTTGTTCGGCCAAAACAAGCGCCTGGGATCGTTTGTGCCATCTTTTAACATGCCTCAGGTATAGTTCTTCAGCCTCACTGTCACGGAGGCTTTGTGCTTGATTTTACCGGATTGCTAAATCATACGTAGATTTGTCGAAAGCCCAGAAATTGTTGAGGGACATTGTAAAAGTCAGGGTCGGAGTAGCTACTTCGACCCTGATCAATACTGAACTCCCGGCAGGGGTGTCAGTCCAAACCCACGGTACAGAGGGCTGAAACCGGCAGCTTAGTAGCTCTCATAATCATACGTTAAAATTTCGGTTACTTCACCTTTAGAGGTTGTTGTTCGGCTTGTTGGCAAATTAGCACTGTTGTAGGTATACGCATACGTGTTGGTGCCGTCTGAGAGCACGTTGTTCCGACTGAGATTGAATAAGTTGTCGAAACCACCAAAATACGTGTAATAATCCAGGATACCGGAACGGGGATTGGAAAGCTGGACCTTAAAAGGGGCCGGAATGACAAATACGCCGTAGAAAGGGTTGAGTCCTGTATCATGCGTAAAATTGATCGTTTGTGTGCCAGTGGAGGACGATGCCGGGGCACGACTGAGGGTTGACGTTACCACAGCCTGGGTTAAGTTCCGGCCGGTAAAGGTATATTCACTTTCCTCACGATAGGAAATCGGGTACAATGAAAAGGATTTGGCGCTGCTTTTCAGCACATTCGTAGGGTGATATTGAAAAAGTACCTTCCAGCTATTGTCTCCACCGTCCAGGTTATTATTGTAGTCTAGCTGAGAAACTTGCCCGGCTATGTTATAGCTGTACAAATAAGTTTCAACCGGAGTCGGGTTGGTTCCTGATCGTCTTACGATCTCCCGGCGGAGTTGCGTTAGGCGGTTTTGGGCATCATACGTATAGATGCTCTGTTCAACCGGAGCCTGCGTGCTGTCGGGTGTCTGATAAGTAAGAATCATGCTCAGTCGATTCTGGGCATCATAACTAAACATGCTGACTTTTTGAGTCGCACTGACCCGGGCCGACATGTCAGGGATTTCCTGCGTGATGGATTTAATACGAAGGCGGTCGATGACGGAGCCCGGAGAAACGGCCGGGATGCGGTGGTCATCACAACTTAGCAACCCAACTGCTGCTAACAAGCAAACAACGACACGAAGGAGCATACATGTTCTCATAGCTTTTTCCAGATAAGGTAACTGATTAGAATGTAGAATCGGTACGAACTCCCTTAGAATGAGAGCGTTTCGAGATCTAAATTATACTATTTGAGTATACGTTTACATTATTTTAATCTAACGGTAGAGGCTATTGCTTTTGCTAAGTAATTGGCGATCTTTTTATGGTTGTTCAGGAAAAATGAAGCTTGAAGGCAGAGATATTGCAGTGCAGGTAGGCATGGGTTGACACAGCCCATAAAAACCGTATCCTACGTTGGCAAAAAAATGAAGAACCGAAAGAGGACGTAAGGAGTTTAGTTTACCAGCCTTACCCACTGATCAATTCGAACGTTTTGGTTCTGGGGCCAATGATCAGATCAGATTTACAAAACTGTTGGTAATAATGAACGGGAATGGAGTTGAAGAGCAGTAGGTTACAGAGCAACCCGAAGGAAATAAAAAAAGCCCAGGTTATCGCTGGGCACATCTATGGACAATGAATTGCAGTTAACTACGTCGAGTTAAGTGCGTGATAGGATGTGCGAATATAACAACATTTAATGATTAAATTTTAATAAGGCAGAAAATATGCATCGACTACCTGGTTTGGTGCATGAACGGCATGAGCCATTCACTCGCCATATCAGGCTGGAGTATCATTTCGGCTCTATTTTGTCTAAAATGTTGACCAGGAGCCTGTCTCTCAAAAGACGTGAAAGCGGTTACCGAAACCGTTTTACAACCCTGCTAAAACGAACGGTTTGTGACTGACAAGCCACAAACCGTTGTTGTTCGATCAACCTAACCTTGGATTACTATTTACAAGCTTCGGTGTTCGATTTCAGCACGTAATTTAAAGTGCGGCTTTCGGAGGCAGTACCCGTTGTGAAACGCTCCGACCAGGTGCCTTCATAGTCTACCCGCGCTTCATAAGCCGTATTAGGTGCCAGGCCCACCAGCGTTCCCTGTCCATTGACAAAGGTAGTGCCTACCAGAGACGCGGCATCGCCATTTGCCGGACCATACCGCACCAAAACGGTTGGATACACTTCCACATTTTTACCATTTTCGCAGGAAGCCCGAACCGTAAAGGTGACATTGACCGCACCTTGGGGGGCCGAGACGGCCAACGCATGTGTTCCGCACATCGTCGCAACACGGGAGGTCCCCAGGAGGCTACCCGAGGAGGAGAATACCGACAACTCAGCTGCCCCTTCACTGACTGCTCCAAAATCCAGGGTGGAACTACTGCTGGTGCCAGAGGCCCGTAAAATACCGTCCCGCACCAGTTCATACCGATACGCGTATCCCGCCGGTAAGCCGCTGATGTTCCAGATCGCCTGGCAAGTTGACGCTACATTTTGTGCCTGCGCTGCGGCATAATCCGTGAAATGGCTTACCGAAAAGCGCACTCCTAACCCGGAACCGATTGCTTCGACCTTCGCATCCTGAACAAAGGACCAGTTTCCCGTTTTTTCGTTCCGCATGTAGATTCCTAGGTCGTCACCTATCTGCACACGTTGCCCCGTCTTTTTATTAATGTAAGTAGGGGAAATGCCCATTGCGATCCCAATCGGTTTGCTGAAGTTCGTAACGGATTGCCCAGCCTGATTGGTCAGGTTAATGGAAGTGTAGCCGGCCACACTCAGGGAAACGTTCGTCGTTGCGCCGGCATTGGCACCAACGGGGGTCGTCAGCCCGATAGGAATGCTGGCTGCATCCGCGGCAAAAGCGGCCACCGATGCGCCGACGTTGCCCGTGATGGTGGTGCCCTTGTCATCTTTCATAACCGTGCCGCTGGGGAACTGAATGGAAGTGGGGACAGCCGTAGCTACTACAATTTGTTTCTCGGCCGGTAGCGTACCGTTGGCGGCCAGACTGATCTGGTCGTTTTTGACAGCTACACCAGTCGGCGGATCGGATTGTTTAACCAGCCGAATCACGAAAGGATCATTAAGATCTTTGGTCAGGCGTAAATCAATAGCCGAAGGAATATAACCGGCGGCACTGGCCACTACCCTGAGTTGAGCCGGGGCCTGGCTGGTGGGGACAGCGCCCTGCAAGCCCAGAAAGAGGTCGCCTTTCGGACTGGTGTACGTTGTCTGGGCTTTGCCGTCAAAGGAAACTATCCGGTTGGCATCGTTGCCGGAGATAGTGACCTGAACCGGAATAGTTAATGACTGGCCGGTTTTGGCATCGACGACTAGCCCCTGTATTTGTGTTTTGGTCGGTCGGTAGTTTAGTTTATAGGTCACCCCCTTCAATGGATCCAGATTTTTTAAGTCATTACAGCTTCCCAGCAAGAGAAGCAAGGCAAGGCCCATCGCGGACGCTTTTGGGGCGGTATATAAGTTTCGTAACGTTTTCATGGTACAAAAATTAGAGTAAAGAACTATAAACGGTAAGCGAGCCCCAGGTTGAGAACGGGATAAAACTTAAGCGGCTGGAGGTTTTGCTCAATCACCGCGCCCTGATCGCTGGAGGGCTCAAGCATACCGGTTGTTACGAGCGTGACTTGGGGCGATTGCTGGTAGAACAGGCCCAGGTCCACCATGAACGTCAGCTTACTACCCCGAAAGGGATGGCCCCAGCCTAGGCCCAGATAGGGGGCCAGTTTGTTGAAAGTCGTCTTGCCGTTCATGGTGCCCACCTCTTGCCGAGTAAAAACCACGTCATTAAATTTGACATCTTTGGTGGGCATGCCGTCAAAGGTTAATTGATTGAGGTTATAAAAAAGCCCCCCTGTTAACCGAAATCCGGCTCGTTGGAAGGGGTAAAAGTCGATCAAGGCATTGACGGAGGCTAATTTGATCTGATAATCAAAGCCCATCTGAATGTCATCGGTCTGCTTGCCGCTGGTCAGGGTTCCGTTGTAACGGAAGAGGCTGGCACCCAGCCGGGCAGAAACGCGGGATGAGACCGATTTGACGACATCCAGCCCCACTCCGGCGGTACCAGCTCGGACGGCAAGGGCTAGGCCGGGTTGAAAGGAGGGGTCGTTGGAGACGCTCGCTCCATCGCTCTGAGCAAAGTTTATCAAAGGCATCAGCAAGCCAATGAAACACAGTAGTACTTTTAGCATCGCTTTTTAGGGAATTTTGTCTGATAATTATCGCTCAAAGATAAATGATAATTGTGAGGAGATTGTTTAGGTATTTCTCTATTGTTATCGGACGGTATTTTTATACATAAGCTATAAATGCTGTTTTGGTCTGAATTCTGGCCGAGCTAGTTAGATTTATAGCGTATTCTAAGAGAATATGAGTAACAGTTTTCCTTACTTAAATAATGCCTTCTCATTTTTGATTATTTTTAGAAGCGCTTTGTAGATCATCCTATCAGATACAATATCGATGATTTGTTTTAAATAGTTGATTAAAAGGATATTGTAGATTAGATGGCAGGGCCTTATTCCTAGGAATAAGGATAATATCGTTATGTTAAATTAAGGGAATTATTACTTATAATCCGGATACAAACAAAATTTAATCCAGAGAGCTCAGGTAAAAGTAAAATGTTCGCGAATTGCAAAGTTTTGTGTATGAAACTTAAAAATTTGTAATTAGATAGTGTTAATATTAGTACAGATACAGCAGGGTATTATTTTAAATAATGTCTTTATTACACTTGAAAAATAGTATTTTAGGAGTAGGTAAAACTGTCTGATAATATATTGTTTGTACCAGCAATTATAATGTTACTTTAGATCCGCTAGTTAGTGGGTAAACTTAGAAAAGGCAATAAGCATGTATTTACGGTAAATTCGGGTAAAGTAGAAAGCAAAACAACCCCGGCAGGTCGCCGGGGTTGTAGTAGTAAATTTAATTTTAGTAGTATCCCTTTTGTTGTATATACATTAGTATATCCCTGTTATTTTATCACCAATAGTTTTATCCGTATTACTGAAAAAATTACGACAACAACTAAGATTATGTTATATAAGCCTTGAATAGTCGGGTACTATCCTACTTCGTCCAGGCGATGAGAAAAGAGCAATCACCCCGTTCTTTATTTTTTTGAAGGCCTGCTGTTCTTTGGTTTTATAAGAATATGCCCATCGTCAGTTAAGGCTTTGGCAAACCGTGTACGAACCACCCAGAAAATCTCCTCATTTTTATGTTTGACCACTGAGTAATCTTTGCCGCTGCTGAACAAACGGTTACAAACCCTTGTAGCATCCAGTAGGTTTGTATACTGCTGTGATTGAGCTTCGTTTATTGCTTTAGCAAGGCGGCTAACTTGCAGATAGGAGCGAATAGATTCAAACATTGAGTAGCTGATATTAAAGTACTTTTACTCAAATATTGCTGATTGTTCATTAAAAAGCAACTAATAATTCATTGTTAACCAAATTTTAATAATAATAAATAGAGTTTTGTGAAATTTTATAATAACATAATATTATTATACCAAATTATGTATTAATGATTGAGCCTGTTTCCATTCGGCTTTGAAAGTACTTTCCTTTTCTACGCTCTGCTGTCGAACGATGCAGGAGAGTTCCATTGTCTATGGTATTTTAATTCCCCTGCGGAATAGCATTCTCTGTCTCTTTCGCACGTTAGTGACTTTAGGCTATGTTCTTGTATACTGATACCTGCCCGAAATCGTATCGTTTACTGCTTCGTGTGATTTTAATGTTACACACTCACAATCCATGTCTGGTAACTATACTATCTGTACAAATTTTTGTGAAAATATTGACGTACTTGCTCAGCTGGAGATGAGTACCAAGACACTTGAGTTAGCGTGACTATCCACTAAATTAAAGCGATTCGGGAAGGGGGGCAAGAAAAAGCTATCAACAACAGTTATCGGTACATCAACAACAAAAAATGGTAAATGAGATCAACGCCTGAACGTTTTTGAGCAGGCTACTTAGCATTTGTTTGTTGGAAGCTCAACTTAGGTTGGGAAAGAGGGTTTCAAAAAAAATCCCTGCACGCAAATCAGGTGCAAGGATTCCGTACCCACCGTAACTTGTACTTAAACATACAAATATACGAGAAGGCAGATTGTAAGCGTTCATAACTGATTATACGGAGAGCGAAGCGGGCATTATTAAAAAAATGGCACGGCCAACGGTTTTTTAATCGGGCTTGCAAATTCGTGCTACCTTTGCGAAAACCTCCCTAATCAGCGAATTGGCTGACAAAAGGTGTTTTTAGGCAAATTTTTCTGTTCATAAGTTCCTGAAAAGGTTGGGACCTGTCCCTGCTAATTTGTTAGGATAAACAACCTGTGACCATGACATCGTCCGCGAAATTGCTAGTTATCATTGGCTTCGTCAGTCTTCTCAGTTTGTCGATGGGATGTTCGGGACAAACAAACCGGCAAACCGATGCCGCAGCCGTGGCCCAAACTATTCAGACGGGGGCCGAGCAAATGAACTTATACGTACCTTCCCTGCTCGGGAAAAAAGTGGGTTTGATTGTCAACCATACTTCGGTCGTTGGCAAAACGCACCTGGTCGATACACTCGTAGCAAAGGGAGTTACAATCAAGACTATTTTTGCGCCCGAACACGGTTTTCGTGGGCAGGCCACCGATGGGGAGCACGTTGCCAATGGACGCGATCCGCGCAGTGGTATCTCGATCATTTCGCTCTACGGCGCCAATCGTCGGCCAACCAAAGCGCAAATGGATTCGCTGGATGTACTTATTTTCGACATTCAGGATGTAGGCACCCGCTTTTACACGTACATCAGCACCATGCACTACGCCATGGAAGCCTGCGCGGAATACAAAAAACCACTCATCGTCTTGGATCGCCCCAATCCGAACGGGCGTTACGTGGATGGGCCGGTTCTGAATCCGAAATTTCAGTCGTTCGTTGGGATGCATCCTATCCCGGTTCTGCATGGATTGACGGTGGGCGAACTGGCCCGTATGATCAATGGTGAAAAATGGCTGAAACCGCTGAAGGGAAGCCAGGAACTGCGGTGTTCGCTGACGGTAGTACCGGTAAAAAATTATTCGCATGAAATGGTGTACACCCTGCCCGTAGCACCGTCGCCTAATCTACCCAATCAGCAGGCTATTTTGCTTTATCCTACGCTTTGCCTTTTTGAGGGGACAATCGTTAGCGTTGGACGCGGAACGGACAAGCAGTTTCAGGTGATTGGTGGGCCCGGTAATCCCCGATTCGGCTCGTATCAGTTTACGCCCGTGGACAAACCCGGCGCTATGAACCCGCCCCAGGAGGGAAAGCTTTGTTACGGAGTAGATCTATCCGGAATCGACGCCACGAAGATGGGCTTTACACTGAAATACATCATCGATTTTTATAATAAGGCCGTCGACAAAGACAAGTTTTTTCTGGCTACGAACTACATTTATAAGCTGTATGGCAGCGAGCAATTGCCGTTGCAGCTCAAAGCTGGTTTGACGGAAGATGCGATCCGGAAGACCTGGGAGCCTGGCCTGGGTGACTACAAACTGAAACGCAAGAAGTACCTCATTTATCCGGACTGATTCCTAACGCTAAATAAAAAGTATGGCCGTACCAACCGGTTTTGGCGCGTTTACGTTAAAACCGGTTGATTAATTGGGGCGAATGGCAGATATTTCGGATTGATATGGAGCGTGTCATATGAAAAAATATTCTACTGTTTTTGGCTGGCTTATTTCGTTTCTATTTCCATTGGCCTCCTTTGCTCAGGTAAACGTAATTTGGCAAAAATGGCCGGCAGCTTTGCAACTATATCCCCGCGACGAGCAAAACAAAGCCGAAGTGCCGCTCGCCGGGCAACTCCAATCAACGGCTTATTCGCACGCATCGGTATGGGTTTTTCAGGATGGTAAAAAGTGGAAATACCAGCGGGTTGCTCTTACGAAAGCGGGTAACCTGTCGCAATTTCAGCTAACGCCTACGATAGCAGCGGGGCAGCATCTGTACAAATTTGAGGTATACGCAGTGAACGGCGCCGATTCGGTGCTGGTCGACGCACGCAATGACATTGTCTGCGGAGATGTGATTGTTTTCCACGGTCAGTCCAACATCACGGGTTATTATCCGGATGACTATTTTTACCGGAACGACTACCTGCGGACGTTTGGTAACAGCTCCTCGGATAACCCCCCCGATACACTCTGGCATTATTCGAACGTGCAGGATGGGCAGCCCGGGCGGATTGGCGCGGTACTCCAGCGGCTGATTCTGGAGAATTTCAAAATGCCGACCTGCCTGATCAACGGGGCCGTTGGCGGAACCTCGGTATTGGAACATGTCGCGCGTAATCCGGCTAACCCGGCAGATCCGAACACCCTGTACGGCAAACCGCTGTACTGGGCCCAAAAGGCTGGCGTAGCCGACCGGGTGAAAGCCTTTGTGTGGCGGCAGGGCGAAAACGAAGCGGGGGGCGGCAAGGCCGACGGATATGATCAGTACCTTAAAACCTTATTTGACTACTGGCAGAAGGATTACCCGAATGTCGGGAAGTTTTATATTGCGCAGATAAACCTGTTGTCCGATGAAAACCTCGGCGCGGCTCAATTACGGGATTTTCAACGCCGGACCCCGCAGCTTTTCCCCCGCACGGAGGCCATCGCTACCGTGGGGCTGGCGGGGTATGATGGGGTGCACTACGATCCGCCGGGGCATTACCAGTTTGCTCATGAACTCTTTCGTCTGATTGCCCGTGATGTCTATAAATCGGATGATGTGGACGGAATCGACTCGCCCTCCATTCAGCGGGCGTATTTTGGCACGGCGAATAAAAACGAAATCGTCCTGGAGTTTGAACCCGGAACAAACATGGTCTGGCAACAGGATACGATAGTGAATGGCCAGAAAATAGACCTGCGTGATTTGATTTATTTTGACTACGCGGGCGATCAGCAGGAACGCGTTATTGCAAGCGGAGTGGCCGACAATAATCGGATTGTACTGAAATTAACAAAGCCGATTTCGGCCAAAACCGTTACCTATCTGCCCAACAGTTACCCCACTGCTTTTCGCGGCCCTTTCCTGAAAAATCGGCGCGGTATGCGGGCATTTACATTCCATAATGTGGCCATTAGTGACACACCGCCCGCACCGGATACCCTATATAGCGGTATGTTGCAAGGAGCCAGTTGCGACAGCATCTGGGGGTGGGCAGGTGCCAGTCCGGGTGCTGCCAATCCGTCTATCACGGTGGACGTTTTAGCCAATAATGCGGTGATCGGCACGTTGAAAGCCACAACCGTTCGAGCGGACCTGAAAAATGGAGAGCGCGGTTTTTCATTTACGACGCCGGAGGTTGTCAAGAATGGACAGAATCAGGCGATTTCGGCCCGCATTGCTGGGAAAAACTTTACGTTGGCGGGTGGTCCCAAAACAATCAATTGCCCGAAAGATTCTCCAATTTTAAATAACCCGGAACGGGAGGATTTGTCGGTGAGTGTGTATCCGAATCCCTCATCGGGCCAGTTTGCTATCAAGCTTTTCATTCCGTCTCGTAAAACGGCTGATCTGCGGATTGCCGACCTGGCCGGTCGGCTGGTGTGGCAGAAAAGCATACAGGGTGCCGGAAAAATCCATGAGGAGATTGTAGAATTACCCGATTCGGTGATGCAGTTGTTGCTGGTTTCGGCCCAATTAGACGGCAGGAAAGCCGTTCGGAAAGTGCTGATTACCCGTTGAGGACGGGAAGGTGGGAAGGTTTTTTCGCCGGATTTGGCACCGAAAGAAAGATTCCCAACGGGATTCGGCAGGATGTATTGTCCGGTTCCTAAAAACCGCCTAATTTTGCGTTTTAGATACGTACCATGACAACCGAACAAATTCTAATTCTCGACTTCGGTTCGCAATATACCCAACTCATTGCCCGCCGGGTTCGCGAACTTAATGTCTACTGCGAAATCCATCCGTATAATCACATTCCCCCCATAAGCCATGATGTAAAGGGAGTCATTCTGTCCGGCAGTCCCTGCTCGGTTCGGGATGAGGACGCGCCCATGGTTCATCTGGCCGCTTTTCGGCATCGCTTACCGATTCTTGGTGTTTGTTACGGCGCTCAGTTGATGGCCCATACCAGCGGGGGAGAGGTGAAACCGTCGGCCATCCGGGAATACGGCCGTGCCAAATTGAGCACCCTCAATGGCGAAAATGCGTTGCTGAAGGGACTTGACGTAAATACGCAGGTCTGGATGTCACACGCCGATACCATTACGTCGGTGCCCGATAATTTCGAAATTATTGCTTCTACGGAAAGCGTGCGCGTTGCGGCTTTTCAGGTGAAGAATGAAAATACGTACGGGATTCAGTTTCACCCCGAAGTAACGCACTCGACGCAGGGGAAAACCTTGCTGAAGAATTTTGTTGTCGATATCTGCGGCTGCGCGCAGGACTGGACGGCCGAGTCGTTTGTGGAATCAACAATTGCCGATCTGCAGCAAAAATTAGGCACTGATAAGGTGGTCATGGCGCTTTCGGGCGGGGTTGACTCGTCGGTTGCCGCCACGCTCGTTCACCGGGCCATCGGACAGAATCTGTATTGTATTTTTGTGGATAACGGTCTGTTGCGGAAAAACGAATTCGAGGACGTTCTCGAATCGTACCAGCACCTGGGCCTGAATATCAAGGGCGTCGATGCCAAAGACCAGTTTTACTCGGCGCTGGCTGGCCTGACGGACCCCGAAGCCAAACGCAAAGCCATTGGCCGGACGTTTATTGAGGTTTTTGACCACGAGTCGCATCTGCTCGAAGGGGTTGACTGGCTGGGTCAGGGGACGATCTATCCCGATGTGATCGAGTCGGTTTCGGTCAAAGGACCGTCGGCGACCATCAAATCACACCATAACGTTGGCGGGTTGCCCGATTTCATGAAACTGAAAGTGGTAGAACCGCTCAACACACTGTTTAAGGACGAGGTAAGAACCGTAGGAAAGGCGCTGGGCTTGCCCGAGGCTATTCTGAAACGGCATCCATTCCCCGGTCCGGGGCTGGCTATCCGGATTTTGGGTGATATTACCGCCGAGAAAGTCCAGATTTTGCAGGAGGTTGATGCGCTCTACATCAACGGGTTGAAAAAATACGGTTTATACGATCAGGTCTGGCAGGCGGGTTCCATTTTGCTGCCGATTCAATCAGTGGGGGTTATGGGCGACGAACGGACGTACGAGCGTGTGGTGGCCCTCCGGGCCGTTACCAGCGTGGACGGCATGACTGCCGACTGGGCACACCTGCCGTATGAATTTCTGGCTGATATTTCCAACGAAATCATCAACCGGGTGAAAGGCGTCAACCGTGTTGTTTACGATATTTCGTCTAAACCGCCGGCAACCATCGAGTGGGAATAACAAAAGTAAGGAGCAACCAGGAATGAGGAACGATAAACTGCGCAAGTCGCTTTTCCATCGTTTCTCATTCCTGGTTTCTCATTAAAAAATTAATCTTCGCTGGTTAGGCCAGAATCATTGTCTTCCTCTTCGTAGCGTGTAGATTCCTCCAAGTCTGGTTCGGGTCCCGGTAAATTACCCGATGGGCTCAGATCGGGCTCCAGTTGTTCGCCAACTTCCTCATCAGTGCGGGCCAGGGTAGAAGCAACGCCCTGATTTTCGTCTTCGGCAGGATTGTAGTTTTCCATACGGTTTTAAGTTAGGTGCCACTTCGGGTGACTTTACCGCCGAGGGCATAGTTATCGTCTTGGTGATGATCGTGTTCGCCGGTCGGGTCACCGTCTTCATCGACCGGTTCGTCGTAAAGGTCCGTTTCCTCCTCAACTTCTTCAAACTCCTCGTCATCATCGGCAATGGCCGCGCCACTCTGGTTGGTGAACAGGCCGGGGCTCATCCGTAAAATACGGGAGCCAATCAGTTCCAGCTTTTCCATAACGTAACGGTTTTGTGTATTGCACAATGAGCCAAATGGCCGCTCATGCATTGGGTTGCGAGTTCATTTATAACAACTCGATTCCAGAAAGGTTTTTTGTAACTTATCGCCGTAAACCTTTACCCTCGTGGAAAAAATACGCATACTCATCCTGTTGGCCTGGTCAGTTACGGTATTCTCCCAAACCGTTCGGGAGTCCTTATTCACGTCGTTTGATGGAACGAAGATTCATTATGAAGTAGCGGGCAGCGGCAGGCCCGTGGTGCTCGTACACGGTTTTATGGGCAGTGGGGCTTCCTGGCAGAAAACCGTTCTGCGGCAATCGCTGCTCGATGCGGGTTATCAGGTCATTCAACTGGACTTACGGGGCAACGGGTTGTCGGATAAACCGCATGCCGTGGCGGCTTATCAGAACGACGCCGAAGCCCGCGACATTATGGCGTTGATGGATCATCTGAAACAGAAGAAGTACAGTGTGGTGGGTTATTCGCGCGGCTCCATCATTACGGCGCGGTTGCTGGTGTTGGATAAAAAGCTGCGTTCGGCGGTGCTGGGCGGTATGGGATCAGAATTTACCAATCCGAACTGGCCGCGCCGAATGGCGTTTGCCGAGCTATTCAGCGGAAAAGCGCACCTTCATCCGGAGTTTCAGGGCGCGTTGAATTCTGCCAAAAACCGGGGCCTGGATACGCTGGCGCTGGGTTTTCAGCAGCAGGCCCAGCCATCGACCAGCCCGGCCGAATTAAGCCAGGTCAAGGTTCCGGTTTTAGTGATTTCCGGTGATCAGGATGAGGACAATGGCCAGGCGGCTGATCTGGCAAAAATGTTGCCCCGCGCCACGTTAAAAACCGTTCCGGGCAATCACAATAACACCTCAGGCTCGGAAGGATTTGCCCGGGAGGTGCTGGCGTTTTTGAAGACGGTTAAATGAAAGTGTCCTAGCGTTTTTGGGTGCCTAAATGCAAAAAGTAGCCGGTGACTGCATTGGCTATAAAACTTGGTGCGACATAACCCCGATAAATCCAAAAATTTCCTAAAGACAAATGAGGTTTATCGGAGAAATGATAAATAATAAGAAAAACGCTTATCCAGGCAACAGCTGCCAAAATATTCCCTCCTGTCCACCACCCATATCGCCATGTTCGAAAGATTTGCGGGCATAACAGCTCTGCAACTAGTTGACTTCCGTAAAAAGAAAGAATGTATTGAATAACGTTTCTTCTGAAAGATAAGCTGGGAAATTGGTAACCTATAAATTCTAAAATATGTCGAAGAAGAATCGCGATTAAAATACAAAATAGGATGGTCGTTACTAGAGTGCACCACCACCAATTTGGTTTAACCGCGGCAGGATGCAAACCAATGGAAATGAATTGAACCGCAACCAGGAAAAGAGGATAGTAATAGACCAACCCTGTTCCTTTAATCATGCTGAAATAATAGGCCCCAATGGGTAAAAAGACCCACAGCAAATACCACTGCTGTTTAAATAAGCTAGTATTTTCGATATTTTTCATATTATATTTTCAGAAAAAATTGAAATTTTGATGCAAAAAAATTAGCGAAACACTTTTAGGAACTGGCTCATCAACCAATTCTCCTCGGCTTTGATGACGGCGTTTAGGGTGTTGTCAGCGAAGCCCACAACCCGGCTGATATCGGTAATGACTTTCTGAAATTCCCTGGCCTCGGGCGAATCGGTTTCAACGGCTTTCAGCTGTTCCAGGACTTCAATAACCGGTGTAATTTCCCGGCGACGGCGTTCTTTAGCTACCTGACGCGCTATTTTCCAAACGTCTTTTTCAGCGTAAAAAAACTCTTTTCGTTCACCCACCTTGAGGTGCTTATAAATTAAACCCCAGTCCATTAAGTCACGGAGATTCATGTTGGCGTTGCCCCGCGATATCTGAAGCGTTTCCATGATAGCATCTGTATCAAGCGGTTCGAGTGATACCATCATCAGTGCATGAATTTGGGCCATCGTGCGATTAATGCCCCACTGGGTTGCCAACGTTCCCCAGGATTGAATAAATCGAGATTTTGCTTCATCAAGTGTCATGGCGTAAATATAAAATATCTTTTTTGAATTTTCAGTAATTATTGAAAGTTTAAATCTTCATTGATAAATAGGAGAAGAGATGAAAATACGGTTTTTTTAGTTTTCACCTGATTCTACACGATGCAAAGAATAGTTTTTATTGCTGTATTAGGACTGCTGTTCAGTAGCCAATCGGGTTGCACACAATCCCAGTCATCTGAAAGACTCACCCTTCCGGGATTGCGGCAACCGGTTGAAATTCTCCATGACCGCTGGGGCGTAGCGCACATTTATGCCCAGAACGAACACGACCTGTTTTTTGCACAAGGGTATACCGCTGCATCTGACCGGCTTTTTCAACTCGAAATCTGGCGTCGGCAGGCTACCGGAACCGTCGCGGAGCTGCTTGGGCCTAAGGAAATCAAACGGGATCAGGGGGCGCGGCTGTTTAAATTCCGGGGGGATCTGGAACCGGAGCTCAAACACTACCATCCACACGGCCCGCAGATTGTCCGTGCCTTTGTCGAGGGGATCAATGCTTACATCCGGCAAATCAATAAAACGCCCGACAAACTCCCGGTTGAATTTAAACTCCTGAAAACCCAGCCGGGTTTGTGGACGCCGGAAGTGGTAATCAGTCGGCATCAGGGATTGCTGGAAAACGTGCGTGATGAACTGAATTACGGGCGACTGGTGCATTTGCTGGGTGCTGATAAAGTCCGCGAGTTGGCCTGGTTCCACCCGAAAACGAAAGCTTCCGAACCTGACTTAACACTGCAGTTGAATGGGGCGGAGTTGTTCCAACCCATTCTGGAACTGTACGAAGCTTTCCGGCTGCCCATCCGGTTTACGGACAAAGACCGGGGGCTAGGTGCCACGGAAGAAGAAGCGGCTGTCTGGTTCGATAACGAAAAAAAGTTTGTTGGATCCAACAACTGGGTGGTGAGCGGTAAGCGATCAGCGAGCGGTTTTCCCATGCTGGCCAACGATCCGCACCGCGCCCAGGCGATTCCGTCGCTACGGTATTGGGTTCATTTGCAGGCGCCTGGCGTGGATGCGCCGGGCTGGAATGTGGTGGGAGCGGGTGAACCGACGTTGCCGGGCGTTTCGATCGGACATAACGAGTTTGGAGCCTGGGGACTGACTATTTTTGAAACCGATAACGAAGATTTGTACGTTTACGAAGCCAATCCGGCTAACCCGGATCAGTACAAATACCGGGGTAAATGGGAGTCGCTGCGGATTGTTGCCGATACAATTCCGGTCAAAGGCCAAAAACCGGTGGTGGTTCAGTTGAAATACACGCGGCATGGCCCGGTGGTGTTCGAAGATGCAGAGAACCGCAAGCTTTACGCCGTGCGGGCGGCCTGGCTCGAAACCGGTTGTGCGCCGTATCTGGCCAGTTTGCGCATGAATCAGTCGAAAAACTGGAATGCGTTTCGGCAGGCCTGCACTTTTAGTCGGATTCCGGGCGAAAACATGGTCTGGGCCGATCGTCAAAACGGATCGATTGGCTGGCAGGCGACGGGCATTTCGCCGGTTCGGCCAAACTGGACGGGGCTGGTGCCAGTGCCGGGTGACGGACGATTTGAGTGGAACGGTTTTCTGCCCATTCGGCAGTTGCCCAGTAAGGCCAACCCGCCGGAAGGCTACCTCATTACAGCTAATAACAACCTGACCCCCGCCAACCATCCACACCGGAATGCCATCGGCTGGGAGTGGGCATCGCCGTCGCGGGCGAACCGGATTGCCGAGGTTCTGAAAGCGACACCAAAACATTCGTTGGCCGACTTCAAAACATTGCAGGCAGATTATGTGTCCGCTCCGGCGCGCAGGCTTGTGCCGTTGCTGAAGAGCCTGCCGACCGCCGACGAACCGGTGGAGTGGGCACGGCAGCAGTTGCTGAACTGGGATTACCGGCTTGATCCAGAATCGATTCAGGCGGCTGTGTACGTAGCCTGGGAAACGAATTTACGGGCTGCCGTTTATGAACAGGTGGTGCCGGAAAATGCCCGGAAATACCTCAGTTCGCTCACAACGGAGCGGGTAATTGAATGGCTGCAACCCCATACGCCGGGACCATTGAAGGGTATTGACCGGGCTGAGTTGATGCTCGATTGCCTGGAAAAGGCCGTGGCCGATCTGACCGACCGGCTGGGTTTTGACCGGACGCACTGGTGGTATGGCCAACCCGCCAACAAACACATTGCGCTTCGGCACCCACTCAGTAACCTCATGGATCCGCAGCAAGCCGCCCAGTACGGGATTGAGCCGGTGGCACGGGGTGGCTACGGCGAAACCGTGAACAATACCGGCAACAGCCTGACTCAGGAACACGGCGCCAGTTTCCGGATCCTGGTCGATACGCAGGACTGGGACAAAACGCTGGGCATCAACAGCCCCGGCCAGTCGGGCGACCCAGCCAGCCCGCATTACCGGGATTTGTTCCCAATCTGGGCCAAAAACGAGTACTTCCCGGTTTATTTCACGAAAGAAAAAATAAAAACCGTCACGGAAAAACGGACGGTTTTGGAGCCGTAAACGTATTACGGATTCAGCTTTTTGAGCAAACTGCCGGGTACCTTCACCGTCGCCAGGCTGTCGGTTTGCAACCGCAGCGTGCCAAAAACATCGCGCTCCGCCATAAAACCGGAGCTATCGCGGGAAACGATTACTGCGGTGTTGATGTGTGTGGTTGGTTTGATGTGAAGATCACTGCCCTGCGTGTCGGTGACGGTCAGGGTGCCTATGGTGCTGTTGGTCAGCAAAACGCCCCCACTTTTCTGAACAACAGCCAGGTTGTTGCTTTCAAAATGGTTTACGTTGCAGCTAATTCGGTTGGTCATGACGGTTTGTAGCGTTGGCGTCAGAATAACGGCTGCGGGAATCGCATCCAGGTACATGTTGGCCCGGGACTGCCAGGGAATGCTTGATGGTATATAATTGACCAGAAGTGTGTCGCCCTGATACCGGAACGTAAATTGCGCCCGGGCCTGATCCGGAAGCCGGATTTCGTGCCTTTGGCCGGTTTGAACACTGACTAATCCGGCGTTATCTCCTTCCAGTTTTAGCACCCGGAATGGTTGCAGGGGAATTGACTCCAGACCATAAAAAGGGTCATTAAAATCAATCTTGTCGTGTTTAACTTTCAGGGCCACGTTCGCGCCGATCAGCGTAAAAAGACCCATAATGAATAAACCAATCAGAAGTTTATTGCTTGTTTTCATGGTAATGTATGATTGATAAGATTGGGGACTGGCTGATCCGCTGGTAGCAGCGTCACCGACCACCCTCGCTGACTTTGTTGGCGTTAAATTCTTTGTCAACGAAAGATTTAAACCGTTCTTCAATGTCCTTCAGGTCAATATCCAGCAGGTACAAACTGCGAAAAAACTGGGGCAGTTCGGTTTCCAGAAACACCTCCCGGCGGTAAGATTTGATGCGTTCAACGGCATCTTCAGCCGCAAAGTATCCGATGCCTCGCTTGTTGTAAATGATATTTTTCTGCTGTAAAAAGTCGTAGGTCCGCACGACGGTATTCGGGTTCACTTCCAGCTCGACGCCCAGATCCCGCACGGAAGGGATTCGCTCGCCCGGCGGCCACTGACCCAGGAGCACTTTCTCGCAGACATAGTCGGCGATTTGAAGGTAAATGGCTTTTTTATCCTGAAAATCCATGCTTAAAGTTCTTTCTCTTTGAAACGGATGTAGGCAATGTACGATAAGGAGGGAATTGCCAGCAGTAAAATGGTATTGACGATGAGGTAGGTCTTACCCGTTAATTCCAGCCGATACCAACGCCGGTTTTCCAGAAAAGATAGTTCCCGAAAGGGAGTTGAACCATACTGCTCATGCCCCGGAATCAGTTGACGAATGATCCAGTCGTTGAGGAATGTCAAAACAAGAAACAGAAGAGCAAAGGCAATGACCCCGGTTTTGACAAAGGGTAGTTTGGAAAAATAGATGGACCCCACCAGAAAAAAGTACGGCGTGATCAGGGCGATGTAGCGCATAACGGGGTCCATGTAGGGGCCTAAAATATTCAGAAATGCATAGTGCGGAGAGCCCTGGGGAAGCCGGGCGTTGATAATCGAAAAGCAGATCCCTTCGGCAGTATAAAAGATGCTCAGAAAAACGGGAATAAACAGCAGCAGCATGGAAAAAGCCACCAGAAATTTCTCCAGCTGGGAGGCTGGCAGGGTCAGATAAGGAATGCCCCGAACCGGTGTGCTGACCATTCGAAAGGCTTCGCTGGCAAACCAGGCACCGGCTCCGGTGGCAATGATGCCAAACATGGTGCCGTGGTTTCGGTATACTGATTCGTGGAAGGCGGTGATCTTGGCGGCACTGGGCATAAATGCAATAAGCCAGACACCAAACAAGACACCAATGCCGAGGAGATATGAGTTGAGATGCTCGTGCAGGTGTAATTTTAGCAGCAGCAGAAAGCGTGGGAAATTAAAGGTCTGATTCATGGTTTAGAAGAGCGATGTGAAACCGGTGAAAAACGATAGCAGAGGAGTGGGCAGGCCTGCAAAAAGAGCAGCCAGCAGAATGTGAAGAATGGGAAAAAAGCTCATAGCCGTTAGCGGAATATGCTTTTGATGCCGGCGCGGTTGGTAACAACGGCGTTGAATAGCCGTTCCAGATCCACCCGGCTGTCTTCCTGTTCCAGATTTTCCATTACAACTGAGTAACCGCGCATGGACGGCTCGGCATACAACACCCGGTCTGACTCAGTGACACTGCTCAACGTACTGAACATCAGCCGTTCGCTAATGTGATCGAGTGAATGATTCAGCAGGATTTCGCTTTCGTCGATGATGATGATTCCGTCGATCAGGTTGTCGAGATCCCGGACCTGATGGGTCGAAATCAGCATCAGCCGGTCGGCGGTAAGGGCGGAGGAAACAATTTTCCGGAATTGGCTTTTCGACGGAATATCAAGCCCGTTGGTTGGCTCATCCATGATCAGAATTTGGGTGTTGGTGGCCAGTCCGAAACTGATAATAACTTTCTTTTTCTGACCGTACGACATCGCCGTGAGTTTTTGATCGGGTGGTACGTCAAATTCGCTCAGGTACTTCCGGAACTGGGCTTCGTTGAATTTCGGATAAAACGGCCCCATCGTGTCGATAAAGCGGTTGAGCGAAACCGATGGCAGGTAGATTTCTTCCGGAATGAAATACATCTCCTGCAAAAAGGCCGGTTCGCGCTTCCGGGGTGTAAAACCTGCTACGTTGACGGTACCCGCCGTTGGGTAGAGCAACCCGCCCATCAGCCGGAGCAGACTTGATTTTCCGGCGCCGTTCTTGCCCAGCAAACCGTAAATGCTGCCCGGTTGCAGGGAAAGGTCCAGATCGCGATACAAGATTTTTTTCGGTGTGTAACCGAACGTTAAGTGAGAAATCTCGATCATAGCTTTAGTGTACTATTTGTCTAATACACTGCAAAGGATCAAAATTGTTTTCTAAATGTCAAGCGCTTAGAAAAATAAAGGGAAGTTTTACCGAAGTTTTATGGGGTAAAAATCAACTTCAATGGGTAGGTTCGGTTTCAAGTAATCCGCATTGAGAATTCGTAACCGGTTCTCCGCAGGGAGAAACTGATAGTCTTTACCGTCTTCCAAAACGGTTTTTCCAGCTCGCACCGTACTAATTTTCTCGATCAGCACGCCCGGCAACTGAATTTCACTGGGTATCGATTCGCCAGCTGGTAGTTGGGCGCCAGGTTGTACCGCGACGAAATGATGGAACGAGTGGGAGGGAAGGTCGCGCAGGGAAAGCGAATGAACGGACCGTAATGGAGAAGTGGATTGCAAGGGCCAGGCTGTTCGTGGACTAAAAAGGGCACGGTTTTGGATAAACGAAGGCGACTGGCCGAGTGCCTGCGTCAGGCCTGCCAACCCCAATAGCGTTACGGAAACGGTATTTTTCATCGGTCGTAAGGAAAGAGTTTGAATTAAAACGACCCGCCAGGGACAAAATTATCGGATAGATTCATCCGGCCCGAAAGGGCATTCATCTATATAAAACCGGCATTCGGCGATTTTGAATGGCAAAACTCGCCGGTCCGTCCTACCTTCGAACGTAATAGGCGTACTCCGCTTATTTTTTTGTAATAATTGGTTTTATTTCGCACAATCCCCGGTACTAACCGGGGATTTGTCTTAGTCAGCTATTTCACCATGACCACCATGCTGGGCACGGTAGGGGCTGCGTTCCATTCGATAGCCACCCGGCGCATTGGATCAACAGAACACCGAAAAGCGAAGCGTTACCAATGAACACGAATACCATCTCTAATCAGCTCACCAATCTTCAGAAATGGCAGTTGGCAGCCAGCGTGTTTGTCATCTACTGGCCCATCCGGGTCTATACCAACTGGCCGATCTGGATCGGCAAAAGCCCGGAGAACTATGTCGAGGAAATGTTGAATCGCATCTGGCCGTTGTGGCTGATGGAAATCATTTTCACGATGCTGTTTTTTATCCTCTGGCTCAATGTGACCGAATGGATTCAGCAGCGGTTTTTTAATCAGTTAGGCAAAGAGTTTTTGGTGGAATTTACGTTGCCGGCGCAGCTGGCCACGCTCGTCATCGCCGGGGCTTTGGCGGTTTTGTTCAACCTGGTATTCAATTATCTGTGGGTGTCGATTAGCAGTTTTCTCGAAAGGCAACTGAATGATACCACGATAGCAACCTGGCGGTTATTCGTCGATCCGGCCTGCCTGCGCACGGATTTTGAACGACGTCACAAGGTGAACAACGGATTGACCGTCATGGCGATGCTGGCCGGATTTTACCTGGCGGCAAATCGCCGGGGGTACAAACGGCTGGAGGACCTGCGGGTGAAGGGCGAGCAATTGAAACAAGAAGCCGTGCAGTCGCAGTTTTTGGCGTTGAAAAATCAGGTTAATCCGCATTTTTTGTTCAATAGCCTGAGCATTCTCTCCTCGCTCGTTGAAACCAATACCAAATTGTCGGTGCAATACATCAACCGGTTGTCCAAGGTGTACCGGTACATTCTGGAACAGCGCAATGCCGAGCGGATCAGCCTTAAATCGGAGCTCGAGTTTGTTGACTCGTACCTTTTTCTGCTCAACATCCGCTTTGCCGACAAACTGAAGGTGGTGATCGATATGCCGGAAAGTGACAAAACCCGGTACGGGATTGCGCCGTTGACATTGCAACTGCTGATTGAAAATGCCGTGAAACACAACCAGATGTCCAGTGAAAAACCGCTGGTGGTCACGATTCAGAAAGTGGATGATTACCTGGTCGTTCGCAACGGCATTCAGCTGCGACCGCAAACCGAAGGTTCAACGGGACTGGGATTGCAGAATATCATTGGACGCTATAAGCTGTTGACTGATAAGCCCGTTGTTGTTGATCGGCAGGCGGATGGATTCGTCGTTCAAATACCGTTATTAGGATGAATGTACTGATTATTGAAGATGAGGAACTGACGGCCCGGCGACTCGCCAGCCTGTTGCACCACTACGATCCGGAGATCCGGATTCTGGCGCAGTTGCCTTCCGTGGCCAAATCGATTCATTGGTTTGAAACCTACGACGAGGCTGGCCCGGATTTGATTTTTCTGGATATTCACCTCGAAGATGATCTTGGCTTTAATCTAATCGATCAGCTTAACCTGACAACGCCCATCATTTTCACGACGGCTTACGACGAATACGCGCTGCAGGCCTTCAAGGCCAACAGCATTGATTACCTGCTCAAACCGATTGATGCCGACGAACTGGCAGCCGCCATCAATAAGTTTCGGATGCTGCACCAGAACCGGGTTGAACCGTCAATCAATGAAGAGGTGATGACCCAGATCAAGGCTAATTATCGGCCGAATACGTACCGGGATCGGTTTATGGTGACGGTGGGACCCCGGCTATTCCGGATTCCGACCGACGACATTGCGTACTTCTTTTTCGAAAACAAGGCTACGTTTCTGACCACGCATCAGGGGCAGAACTACGGCATCGATTACAGTTTGGACAAATTGGGACAACTGCTCGATCCCAATCAGTTTTTTCGGGTCAACCGCTCGTTTCTGGTGGCGTCGGTGGCCATCCAGTCGGCTTATACCTACTCCGGAAGCCGACTGAAGCTGAATTTGCTGCCCGAACCGAAGCAGGAAGTGTTTGTCAGCATTGACCGGGTGACGGCTTTTAAGGAGTGGATGGGGCGCTGAGAAGGGATTCTTTGGGCCACTTTTTGTGACGAACATACCCCCAGATATCCCGGAAAAAATCCCAGTACAGCGTGGTGCCCACGCTGTAATACGTGCCGTTGTAATGCTGACTGACGTTGGTCTGAAAAACGGAATAGCGGTACCCAATCTGGGCGCTTAGCCCGATCCAACGCGTGGCTTTCCACTGTCCGTAAGCGCCGACCTGAACCGGCATGAAAAAATTCCAGCGTGCATCTTCCTTCGCATCCGTCTGGGTTTCGGTGGTGATCGTCGACGCTTTCCCGGCGCCAACCTCAACCGGCAGGCTGAACATCCACCGGCGGTTGTTGATGAGGTTAGGCCAGAACATCAAACTACCGTAGGCCATATCGGTTTGGGTGTAATAGTCCAGATTGAGTCGTCGGGCGGCATTGCGGTGCCAGTTGATCAGCCGCAGGTACGAATTGTACGACAGCCAGTAATAACCGACGGTGATCTGGTGCCGTTTGGGGCCTACGATGATGCCCGTGTTGACGCCCCAGACGTTGACCGGCTGGCGGTTGATGAATGAGTTCCGGAAATCGAGGTTAAGCGCCCAGCGCATGAGTTTTCGTTTCGGGTTCGATGTCGAATCCAGGGGGACCTGTGTTGACACGGTTTGTGCCAAACAGCCGGTGATACCGGCCCCAAGTAATCCCAATATGATCAAAACCGTTTTCATGTTCCAAGACAAAACCCGCCAAAGTTGGCGGGTCTGTACCGATTCTCTTAAAACATTATCATAATTTTTTTAAACGGCCGCCAAAGTTTTCGGCCGATAGAACACGTAAAAAATCAGCGGAAAGATGAACAGCGTCAAAAAGGTGGCCGTGATCAAACCGCCAATGACCACGATGGCCAACGGTTTTGAGGTTTCGGAGCCGATGCCCGTGGAAATGGCCGCCGGAATCAGCCCGATGGCCGCCATCATGGCCGTCATCACAACGGGCCGTACCCTTGAAATCACGCCCTGCCGGATTGACTCGTTCAAACTGAGCTTATTATGCAGGTTTTTCTTGAAGACCGAAATCAGAATGACACCATTCTGAATACAGATTCCAAACAGGGCGATAAAGCCGATACCGGCCGAAATGCTGAAATTGACGTGCGTAATCAGCAGGGCGGCAATGCCGCCGATGATGGCAAACGGGACGTTGAACAGCACTAGCCCGGCATCTTTGACGTTGCCAAACAGCACGAACAAAATAAAGAAAATGCCCAGCAGACTGATCGGGACAACCTGCTCCAGCCGGGCCGTAGCCCGTTGCTGATTTTCGAAGTCGCCCGCCCATTTGATGGTGTATCCCTGCGGTAATTTTACGTTGGCGGCTACTTTCTGCTGTGCTTCGGCCACGGCTCCGCCCATGTCGCGCCCCCGAACCGAGAACTTCACGGCCCCGTAGCGCTGGTTGCCTTCGCGGTAGATCAGAATGGGGCCGGTCTGGGTATATATTTTGGCGATTTCCTTGATCGGAATCTGGGAACCGTTGTTGGTCGGCACCATGAGGTTACCAATTTCAGATTCGTTCGAGCGGAACGGTTCATCGTAGCGAATCCGGAGGTCAAACTTGCGTTCGCCCTCGTAAATCTGGGTGGCGGCTTTTCCGCCAATCGCCATCTCGACCACCGCCTGGGCGTTGGCTTTATCAACGCCATAGAGGGCTAATTTGCGTTCATCCAGTTCGATACGGAGTTCTGGCTGGCCAATGTTGCGAATGACACCCAGGTCGGTAATCCCGTCAACGGTGGCCAGCTGTTTCTGAATTTCGGTGGATTTCTGTTCCAGGGTGTACAGATCCGGGCCGTAGACTTTAACGGCAATTGAACCCTTTACCCCCGAAACCGCTTCGGCTACGTTGTCCATGATGGGTTGCGAGAAACCAAAGTCAACACCCGGAAAAACCGCCAGTTTCTGTTGCATCTGAGCAATCAACTGCTCTTTGGTGATTCCGCTCTTCCACTCTTCTTTCGGGAAAATGCTCACCAGAAATTCGATGTTATAGAAGCCCGTGGGGTCGGTTCCGTCGTTGGGGCGGCCGGTTTGCGAGATAACACCTTTCACTTCCGGAAATTCCTCGAAAACATGACGCATCTGCGTGGTCAATTTGACGGATTCGGGTAGTGAAATGCTCATGGGCATGCTGGCCCGCACATAAATGGAACCTTCGTCCAGCTCGGGCAGAAATTCCGTTCCCAACAGTTTAAAACCCGACAGGCCGACAACAACCAGACCCGCAGCCACCAGCAAACTCAATTTTTTGTGGGCGAATGTAAAACCGAATGCTTTGGTCGCGTTGCGGGTGATGAATTCCACCACGGGGTTGTGTTTTTCGCGCACATTCTTTTTCAGCAGAAAACTGGCCAGCACCGGTACCAGTGTCAGGGTAAAAATCAAGGCACCCAGCAGGGCAAAACCGAGCGTCCAGGCTAGAGGGGAAAACATCTTTCCTTCCACTTTCTGGAATGAGAAAATTGGGATTAAGCAGGTGATAATGATGAGTTTGGAAAAGAAAATGGCCTTACCCATCTCCGTGCCGGTTTTCCGCAGTACGCCCAGCTTGGCGAGCTTATTGAACTTCTGCATCCCGTTGTGAATTGCCATTTCGTCGAGCGTCACGAAGATGCCTTCTACCATCACCACCGCGCCGTCCACGATGATGCCGAAGTCGATGGCACCCATCGAGAGCAGGTTGGCCGACATGCCTTTCAGCCGCAGACAAATGAATGCGAACAACAGCGCCAGCGGAATGATAATAGAAACCGTAATGGTGGTGCGCCAGTCGGCCATAAACAGAAAGACAATCACGGTTACGAATACGAGTCCTTCGATCAGGTTGTGGGTTACTGTATGGGTGGCGAAGTGAATCAGGGTTTCGCGGTTGTAGAAGGTATCAATCTGAACGTCCGAGGGCAGAATGCTGGTGTTCAGTTCGTTGATCTTTGCTTTTACATTCTCAATCACTTCGCTCGGATTTTCGCCTTTCCGCATGACCACGATGCATTCGACCACGTCGTTCTGTTTGTCGCGCCCCGCCTGACCCAGCCGGGGCAGCGCCGACTCCGACACTTGGGCTACGTTCCGGACCATGATCGGTGTTCCGTTGGCGTTTTTGATGATGATGTTGCCAATGTCCTGGCTGTTTTTCAACAAACCGATGCCGCGCACAACGTAGGCTTCCGAGTTTTTCTCGATCACATCCCCACCCACGTTGACATTGGAATTGGCAACGGCCTGGTACAGTTCGAGCGGGGTGATGCCGTAATCGAGCAGCCGGCGCGGATCCACCGAAATTTCGTAGGTTTTGGCTTCACCACCGAAACTCACCACGTCGGCTACGCCCGGCACACTTTTGAGTTGCCGTTCAATAACCCAGTCCTGCAGGGTTTTCAGCTCGCGGCTGTTGCGGGTGGAACTTTTGAGGGTGTACCGGAAAATTTCGCCGGTGGGTCCGTAGGGGGGCTGTACATCCGGTTTGATGCCTTCCGGCAGGTCAATGTTACCGAGCAAGTTGTTGACCTGCTGGCGCGCAAACGCATCGTCCACCCCGTCGTCGAACATTACTTTCACAACCGACAGACCGAATAGGGTGGTTGAGCGGATATCGGTTTTTTTCTGAACGGAGTTCAGGCCGATTTCAATCGGGATCGTAACAAATTTTTCGATTTCTTCGGCACTCCGGCCCGGCCACTGCGTGATGATGGTGATTTGCGTGTTGGTCACGTCCGGAAAGGCTTCAATTGGCGTGTTCTGGTAGCTGATAAACCCCGCCACGATGGCCAATGCCGTCAGGAAGAAAATGAAAAAGCGGTTTTTCAGCGAGAACGAGATGATATTTTTGATGAACTTGTTCATGGGAGTTCAATGAGTAAAAGATTGAAAGAGCGGATTGAAAAACCGATAGGATTCGAAAACCCATTCGAATCCTCACCCTTTCGAACTTTAGTTGCCTAACGCATTGTAAATCAGGAGTTGATTTTGCTTCACGACCCGGTCGCCGGGTTTCAGGCCGGAGTTGAGGTAAGTGATGTCTCCGATGGTTTTGAAGATATCGATTTCACGCACGACGGGTTGATTGCGGGAGTTGACGGCCACGACAAAATTGCGACTCCGGTCAAAAACGATGGCTTTGGCCGGTATGCCGATCCGTTGGTCGTATCCGGCGTATTCGACGCGCACGTTGGCGAACATTTCCGGCTTCAGGGTAAAATCAGGGTTCAGAAGGGTTACCCGAACTTTCATGGTTTTGCTTTCGGGGTCCAGCACGTTGAAGATTTTATCAATCCGGCCTTTGAACACGCGGTCGGGATACGACAGCGTAGTGATGGTAGCATTGTACCCTTCTTTCACGTTCGCCAGGTCGGATTCGTAGACATTGGCCAGGACCCAGACCTGGTCGAGGTTGGAAATCGTGAACAGGTTTTCGGGGTCATCGGAGCGGAGCTCCATGCCTTGTGCAGCATTTTTCTCAACCACAAAACCGTCGGTAGGTGCTTTCACCACATAAATAGAACCTGAGCCACCGAGGATGCTTTTGCGCTCGGCCACCCGGTTTACTTCACCCTGAGCAGCCTGCATTTGCTCGCGGGCGGCTATCAGGTCTTTCTGAGCCGCCAGTCCGGCTTTCGACATGTCTTCCGTAACCTGGAGGTTTTTGCGGGCCACTGCCAGTTGGCCTTTGGCCGCAACGGCCTGTTGTTCCAGATCGGCCATATCGCCGGATCGAATGATGGCCAGCGTCTGGCCGCGTTTCACGTAATCGCCCAGATCGGTTTTTACTTCTTCAATATGCCCACCCACCAGCGGAAACACCTTCACCACTTTATCCTGATTGAAGGTGATTTTTCCGGTGAGATTCAGTTCGTTATTGACGGGGAGCAATTTGGCAGTATCGATTTTCGCGGTAGCCAGCAGGTCCACTTTTTGCTGGCTGGCGGCATCTCCGTTGGATTCGGGGGTGGCTGAAGACTGGCAACCAGCCAGATGCGTCACCAGCAGACCCGTTAGGAGCCAGGCAGCCGGTTTTACTAACGATTTCAGAGACGGTTTTAAGAGATGATTCGCTTTCATGATGGTACGGTTTTCAAACCGTGGGTTATTTTGTGAATAGGGTTGTGCCGACGGCAAAGTTCAGTTCTTCAAGACTTTGCATCCGGTTGTTTTGCAGTTGATTGTATTGGATTTGACTGGATTTGTAGGAATCGAAAAAGTCCAGAAATTCCACCACGTCAATGTTCTGCTTGCGGTAATTGGTGGTCACGCCGTCGATCAGCCGCCCGAAGTCGTCGTTGAATTTCCGGTCGAAGGTGCGATACACCAGGTCGGTTTGCTGAACTTTCTGGTACGCCCGCTGAACATCGCTATCCACCTGTAGGGTGTAGGCATCGGTGGCCTGCTGGCTGCTCTGGGTGCGGATGGTGGCGGCTTTGATGTTGCCCTGGTTCTTGTTGAAAACCGGAAGGTTGATACCGACACCGATGCCCACGTAATTCGGGATGTAACCGGCGTTGCGGTCGTAGGTGGCCTGCAACGACAAATCCGGGACGGCCATCGCTTTTTGCAGCGCCAGGTTCTGTTTTTCCTGAATGGCCTGATCACGGAATGCCTTCAAATCGTACCGGTTTTCTTCGGCTAGTTTATAGAGTTCGTTCACATTAAGTTGACCGACGGCAGGCTGAACGGCCTCCGTATTTTCCAGCATCGGTTGAATGGGTACAGAAGGGCTGGCATTCAGTAAGACAGCCAGATCGGCCTGGTCGTCGGTCAGTTTCAGCAGCAGCTGCTGGCGTTCGGAAGTGAGGTTAAACAGATACGCTTTCAGGCGGGCCAGATCCTTTAACGGTACGTTGCCTTTGTCGTACTGTTGCTGGAAAAGCGCAACGGTCTGGCGAAGCGTGCTGATTTCCTGTTCGTAAACTCCCAATGCCTGCTGGCTATAATAGAGATCGTAGAACGTACTCCGGAGCTGGTAGTTCAGGGTGCGGAGCAGGTCGTAGAAGCGGTCGTTGGCCAATTCGCTGTTGGTGCGGGCAATGGCCAGCTGTTTGTTGCGTTTTCCTGCTAGCAGCAGGAGTTGCTGGAACTGAACGACCTGCTCCGAATTTCGCTGCCGAACCGGCATCACTTCTTTCGTTTGGGCGTTGTAGGGCATTTGCTCGACGTAAATGCTGGGATTATTCCAGAGCTTGGTCTGAAACTCGTACGCTTTGTTTTCGTCGATGCCCAATTTGGTGGCCATCAATTGCAGGTTGTTCTGACGGAACTGTGCTTCGGCTTGGGGCAGGGTCAGCCGCAGGGTATCGCTTTGCGCAAACGACACCAGCGGGCAACTCAGCGCGCACCCAAACACGAAAAGAAGCATCCTTTTCATGGGGGTAATGGATAATCTGTTTTAAGAGTGTATGGCGCCCCGGGGTGTTGAAGGGGCATTGGTGGACGAAAGTGTCCGGAGACTACTTAGACGGCAGGAATGCGTAACGAACAGTAAAGCAGGTAATAAGGTGGATGCGTGCCCGCAGGTTTTCGCAAGAGAAACCGTTGAATGGGTTGTTGCGCGAGGATAAGCAGCAACAGACTGAGCCATTCCGTGGGCAGCGTAGGAACAAAGTCCGGGTTGGGCGAGGCAACCGCCCGTTCGTCTTCATCCTGAATCAGAAAAACCGCCGAATCGGTCGAAGAAATAGCGTGGTGGGTATCCTGTTTAACAGTAGTTGGGGTAAGGCCCTGTGCGGAAAAAACCGTTCCGGCTACCACTGGGCAGATCCGGAAAAGCACCGCCCAGAGCAGGCCGACCGTTAACACTATGTTGCGAAGGATACCCATCAGTGGTTTGTCTTGCTGCAAACAAAACACGGCCGGATTTAAAGCGAATGAAATTGCCGTTAAAAGAAGGTTAAAACTTACGTAGGCGATACTGCGGATCGATCCGGGAAAGATTATCGGAATTTCAGCGTGGTACCAATCCGGAAGCCGAGCTTCTGATACTGCCAGTCCTGCCACTGCGAAATGACTTCAATCCGGAAAAACGGAAGAATACCGGGAATGAGTCCGTCGAGGGCGTAACCCACTTCCGTATAGTTGCGCGAGTTGGGCGTGCCCAGGTAATGCACAAACAGGTTCTCTTTCAGGCCCGTCAGCCGGACCAGCGTCAGTTGCGTGATCAGAAATTTCCGGTATTCCATCAACACATGGCCTTCGACAAACCGTTTGCCGGTGCTGTACTGGTAATACGGCAGCATCCGGAAAATGGACGTAGGATCGCCTTGTTGAAGGAAAAACTCGTTGCCTTGAAAATGCTTGAAATCCGGAAAATAGACGGCCTTGTCGTTCAGAAAAGCCCCCGCCGAAACGTTGTAGCTCAACCGGCTGCGGATGCCGGTTTCGAACGAATGACTCAGGCCAGCCTGTAAAAAATCGTAGTCTACGTCGCTGGCTTCGACTGCGCCCGATCGGAACGGAATGCCTTTGCGGTAATTCAGGGTCAGTTCGGGACTGTTGTTGCGGCTGGCCACCCGCCGACCGTTTCGAATCCGGTATTGGGTAGCCGCCAGTTTGCCCGAAACGGCCAGGTTGAAAACGAGTGCCTGATTGACCGGAAAAGCCGACGACCCCACCTCCGCGTTGGCCGGACGGTTGGAGGTATAGCTAAACTGGTTCCAGTCGATCCACGGTTTGAGATTTTCTTTGTAATTAGCGAGCTCGGTTCGTTCGGCGTATTCGAGACTGCCTGAAACGTTGATCCGGTTATTGAACGGGCGGGCGGATACCCCCAGCCGCAGAAAATCGCGCTGGTAAAACTTCGCGTAATTCTGTTCAAATAGCAGCGTGGTCAGCGAATTAAGAAAAGGACTGATGGGCTCATTGGGATTAAACTGATTCACCCAGCGCCCGGCCACCAGGCCAATGTCCGTGCTTTTGTAGTGGTAGCTGAGGCCGCCGGTTCCGATAAACCGTTTCAGTCCAAATTCGTAGCGTCCGGCTCCGCCGAGGGTCAGATCCGGTGTTGGTTTGGTGGTCACCCGTCGGCGGGTAGAGTCACGCTGCGGTTTTCGAAGGTAATACCGGAGCCGCAAACCCAGATCGACGGTGTAGCCTTCAACGGTATTGTAATAAATTTTTTGCAATGGACTGTCCCAGGTCAGGGCGGTTCGCGGACTGAAATTCCAGGTGTTGCCCGAAATTACCTGGCCTGGGTTAAACGTTTTGCTCGCCCGGTTTTTGCGGGTTGAGTCTTTGGCCGCTTTGGTACTGTCTTTTTGTACCTCCACTTTTCGGACAATTTGCAGGCTATCCCGTTTGACGTAGCTTTTTATTTCTGCCGAGGTGAGCGGAACCGCCCGGAGCGAATCCCAGAAGGCATTGCTGCGTTTGTGGGCCAGTGAATCAACGATGGTGGAATCATTGCGGGATACCTCCACTTCTTCCTTGCGTTCCTTTTTGGCCTGTAGCTCCTGTTTTTCGTACTCTTTCAGCAGTTTTTTGAAGTCTTTGGCCGAATATTCTTTCTGCTGGGCAATTTTATCCTGAAGTTTCTGTCCTTTGATCTCTTTATTTGACAGCCGAATGGCCGGTTTTTCGATTTTTTCATCAACAATTTTTACTTCCTCCACAAAAGCGGGGTTGACCTGTAAGTTGCTGAATGTCTGATTGATGATGAATTGAGCGTTTCCGGCTGCGCCCATGATGCGGCCCTCCAGATTGTACCGCTGATTGACGGGCAACCAAACGTTTTGCAGCGGACTGTACACTTGCCGGATTTTGATGTCGAAGCCGAGCGGATTGCGCGTTTCCAGTTGCAGACTATGAATGGCCCAGCTGTTTTCGATGATGAAAATAGCACCCCGGAAAACGCCTTCGCCGTAGGCCCTGGGCGTCACCTTGATTTTGCTGACATCGATGCCGCGTTCGCTGAAGGTGCCCTGGTATTCAAACTTATAATAAGCAAAGGCCTTGGGCGACAGGGGTGAAACGGCTTTGTTTACTTCCGGTCGGTAAAAACTCGTCAGGAAATAATCGGTCACTGAAACATTATCACCCAACGAATTGCGGGTGGCCATCAGGCGGTGGCGGTAAGAATTGGGCTGCTTAAAGGTTACTTCCGAAACGGACTCGTAGAGCATCGGTACACCAATTTTGAAACCTTCTTTTTCGGCTTCTTTCAGCTGTTTGCGGTACATAAACTGCATGGGCAGGTCCGTAATGGTGAACGTGGTTTTGGTGTAAGCCCGGGCGGTGTAGCTCAATACCTGCAACTCGTGGTATTTCGCTTTGGCAATGGCCCGGCGCATGATGCTGTAGGCCGGGTCTTCCTTTCCCTGCCGGGCTTGTACTTCCTGCAATCGAAACGCCTGCTCCTGCATGGTAACATCAATTGTCTGCCAACTGCTGCCGATTTCGACGGTTTTTTCCTGCGCCTGAAAGCCTAAATACTGAAATACAATCGTATAGTTGCCCGGCTTAAGAGCCACTTCATACCGTCCCTCCGAATTGGTGATTGTCCCGTAGGGCGTGCCTTTGACGACAATGGCTGCATAGGGAAGAAGGTCCCCCTGGGTCGTTTTGATGGTTCCCCGGATACCCTGAGCTGTTGAATAAGAAAGAAAAGCAAGCACGAAAAAGAAGGTCAGCAGGTATTTCATACAGTCAGGTTATGTATTCGTAAGGGAAATTACCACTTTTGGCGGTTGGGTGCAATGATACGGCAAATTAAGCCACTCTTTGTAGACTGGTTGGACGTATGATGCTGATGGAGGGGATAACGTTGCCTGAATCGACAGAAAAGACCGCATTTTTAACGGAAACACGTTTGAGACCTCTCAAAGAAATTGGGAACAGGGGAGACAGGTAGTTAGTTTTTGGCGTTATTTTCAGACAGGAATATTCTGTTAGCACTGCCTGTTTTTACTTAGCAAAAAGAATGGATTGATGAGAAAATGAACATAAAAGGCTACTTGCTAATTGGCCCCAATTAGCAAGTAGGATAGATCTGATACGACGATCATGTGATCTTACAGTAGATGAAAATATGATCAATTGTTCCCGATTCGGATGAATTTTTTTCGGCAACCCAGGCAGCGGTATAATCGATTGGTGGTGAAAAACAAAAGCCCTTTCATTAAGAACGTGCGGGGAATTCGTTCCGCCGAAGCTTCATTCCGGCCGCAATAAGGGCAGTTTTTTAAGGTGGTAAATCGTTTAGAGATGGATACTACATTCAAAGCTCCTGAAAGTAGAGATAAGGGTTTCATAACACGTTTCGAGATATATATTCGAAAATACACCAACTCACCTAAAGAAGACTAGCTTAAAATCTAATTTAATAATAAGTTCTTGATAAGTTTTTACACTTTCATTCTTATATTCAAGAATTTCGTATAAATGACTGGGGCGTGATTAAGTACAAATACGGTTTGTTTTTGGGTAGATATCAGACAGGCTAATTGGTGAGTTTACTTGTCGTTTGGCGAAATTTTCGGAATAAATGCCCCAATATCGTATGTTCGTCGGTCACCACATCCGCTTTCCCCTCCATACCGATTCGCAGCAACCGATGCAGGTGGGCCTCGTCCGTGACGCGAATCCGCACGTTGAATAGCCCTTTTTCGTCGGGTGTAAACGAGACGTTGCTGACGGTGCCGTAAGCAGGCCCCCATTCATAAACCGGGTAAGCATCTACTTTCAGAACCACGGATTGCCCGGCCCGGATTTTTCCAATCTTTGAAGAATTGACCTGCGTGTGGGCGTAGAGGGGCGTGTCGTTTTGCATCAGTTTCAAGAGAATAGAACCCGCAGCGGCTTCTTTGTCGCCCTCAAAAACAAACGAAACCAGGCTGTTTTGGGTTGCTTTCAGCCGTAAATGATTGTTTTTTGTCACCTCAAAAGCGCCGTAGGTGCCCGCAATGCGCTGCTGGGTTGTGCTCAGCGTGGTATGGAGCTGGGTATTTTCCAACTGAAGATCAACCGATGTTTTGGCCATCTGCTGCTCAAGCCCCGTAATTTCCAGCTGCTGGGCCGTGATTTGCCGGATCAATGTCGAGCGGGTATCCAGGTAATTCTGATAGGCAACGTCATACCCGCTTTTAGCGCGTAGCTGGTTGGCTTCAATACCGTTCAGGTCATTTCGGCTGATGTCGCCATCCTTGAAAAACTGGCGGTTGATCGTCAGTAAGCGGGTTGTTTCCTGCACGTCGTACGCCAGCCTGGCCGACTCGGCAGTCCATTTCTGCTCGTTCATGGAAAGTTGGGAATCTTTCAATGCAATGGCTTCGCGCAGCCGCCGAATGTTTGTTTCGATAACCGATCGTTCGTGGGCCACCGAAGCAGTACGAAACCGCTGGAAGCTGACCACGTTGGCCTGGGCTGCGGCCAGCTCATGGGTGAGTGCGGCAATGTCGGGGGCGCTGATTTCCAGCAACACGTCGCCTGCCTGGACCGACTGACCCGGCTTAACAAAAAGTTGCTCAATGTATACCGTTGATGGAAATCGGTAAATAGCCTCGGCCCGTTCCGATTTAAGCACAAAGGAGGTTGGTACGGTATCCGGCAGCACTACTACAGCTCCCAGAAAAAGACTGATTCCTACCAGAAAAACCGCCCACCAGCCCATTCGGCGCAATGCTTTCAGCCGAAGATCCGCCAGGGGCGCGTCGTCGACGTGGTAAAGATCCTCGTATTGGGTTTCATTCAGATCGTGAAGCAGGGTATTCATAACGGTTCGATTGGTTACTCTACGTAAGTTTTCATAAAGTCGTAGTAAATTCCTCCCTGGTTGAGTAGTTGGGTATGGCTGCCCTGTTCGGCAATGGTGCCCTGATCGAATACCAGAATCCGGTCGACGGCTTTGAGGGTGTGCAGCCGGTGGGCGATGGAAATGATTGTTTTTCCGGCGTATTTCCGGTAAACGTTGTCCAGAATTCGCCGTTCGGTTTCGACATCCAGCGCGCTGCTGGCTTCGTCCAGAATGATGATGTCGGGGTCGGGGGTGATGAAAAGGCGCGCAAAACCAATTTTGAGCACCTGACCGCCCGATAGATTGCTACCAAAATTTCCCACCATCTGGTTGTAGCCCAGGTGCGTGCTTTTGACAAAAGTGTGCAGGTCGGCCAGCCGCGCGGCTTCAATCACCTGCTCCGTTGTGGCCGACAGGTTGGCGCACCGGATGTTTTCCTTGATTGTGTCGTTGAATACGTACGTATCCTGTGGGAACAGGTAAACGTGGTTGCGCAGGACTTTGGGATGAATCGTGCGCATTTCCTGATCGTCGCACCAGATTTTGCCTTCGTATTCGGGATAAAGATTGAGCAGGAGTTTCACAAAGGTCGATTTTCCTGCACCATTGCGGCCCACAATCCCGATCCGTTCGCCCTTCCGGATTTCGCAGTTGAGGTTGCGCAGGACGTAATTTTCGCTCCGCTGGTTATACCGAAAGCTGACGTTTTCGAGCCGGATCCGGTGGCCGGAAAACGTATTGCTTTGCTGCTGGTAATTCGTTTCTTCGCGTTCTTCCAGGAAAATCTCGTTGATTTTTTCGAAGCTCACGCTCACCTGCGTAACCATCATCCAGAGCGCACTGACGCTATTGACGGCGTTCATGACGGTCATGAAAATAGACGTAAACGCCATGTACTGCCCGATGCTCAGCGTACCGGTAAAGACTTCGTAAGCACCCACCCAGAAAACCGCTACCTGGCTGAAAATGAAGATGAATTTTTGCAGGGAATTGATCAGAATCTGCCGTTGCTCGTCGGCCATAACCGAATTGATGGATTCCCGATGCAGGTGTTTCCAGCGCACCAGCTTGTATTTTTCCAGCGACAGCAGTTTGACGGTTTTGATGCCCAGCAGCGCATCCAGAAAACCGCCCAGCGACGCCTGGTTTTTGTGGTAAACCTTTGACCGCAGGTTCTTGACGATAGGGATAAAATAGGTAGTTGTCAGCCCGTATGCCACGAAACAGCTCAGCGCAATACCCCCTAACAACCCATTGAACCAGAACAGGATCGGGAAGTAGATCAGCATAAAGAACACGTCCAGAAACTGCTGGATAATCACCGGGTTGGTAAATTGCCGGATGCCGATGCCTTCGTTGAACCGCGCCATAAACTCCTCACGCTTGCGGTTGTCGTAGTATTTCTGCTTGAGCGAAATCATGCGGTCGAAAAACTTCGTCATGAAGTCCATTTCAAACCGAAACCGGTAATGGACCATCAGCATACTGCGGGTGTAAGTCAGGACGATCTGAATCACGAACACCAGCATCAAACCCGCCAGGATGCCAATCAGCAACTTTTTGTTCTGGTTCACCAGTACGTTGTCGAGCATGGTTTGGGTAAACAGCGGCAGCACAAGACCCACCAGCTCAAGCAGGAATGAGAAGAGGAAAATCTCGCCCAATACTTTTTTGTTTTCCCGCAAAATGGGTCGGTAGAGTTGCTGGAAAATGGTTTTCTTTTCGGCTTTTTGTTCCTGGATGGCTTCCGTCAGTGCTTCGTTCTGGTAGAACTGTTCGGTTGGTTTTAGCTCAAGTACCACCCCGCTCCACTTGTTCCGAAAAGCTTCTTTTGAATACCGAACTTTGCCGAAAGCTGGGTCGGCCACCCGAACGTGGGTATCGGTGGCTTCGTAAACAACCACAAAATGCTGCCCTTCGTAGTGGGCAATGCACGGCAGCTGAATCTGTTGCAAATACGGATAATCCAGCTCGTACCCCTCCGCCTTACAGCCAAAATTCTCGGCTACTTCCATCAGTGTATACAGGCTGGAACCCTCCTGCGAAATGTCGGCGAGTTGGGTCAGCACATGTTTGGCGTTCGCGACCCCGTAGTGCTTGAAAATCATCGCCAGGCAGGTCGGGCCGCAATCCATCATGGCACCCTGTTCCACGTAAGGAAACCGGTCTATGAAGGCGTAATGACCCATTTTGCCGCCGAACACGGTTTTAAGAAACTGCTTCATACGCTTTAGGCTTCGGATAAGGTGGGGAAACGGTTTTCGGCCGGTGTCCGTGCGCCATCCGACCATACGTTATCCGGTAATATTTATGGAGGTGATAATACAGGGCATATTCGACCTGTCGTTGCCGGTGGCAAAACAACCGATTGATGGTCATGTGGATGAGACTATCCAGCAAACTTTCCAAAGGCATCTCCAACGCTCCCTGTTGGTGCAACGAACGGAAGTAGGAAATCATCGGCTCTGATTGTCTGGTGCGCTGGTGGCTTAGTGCGTAGAAAAACCGCTGATCGTTGCTGGTTTCGTTGAACAGTGCCGCAATCGAACTTTCAATTTCCTTGTACCGGCTATCCAGCTGTTTTTTACGGGTGGCATTGTACCCGAATTCACGGCCAAACATCGCCGTTTGCTGTTCGGTGAACGCCAGGCGCTCCGGCCAGTCCAGTTCAAACGCATCCAGCAACTCGTGCATCATTTTCATCCCGAACTGCCAGCGACATTCTTCCCCCTCGGCGCCCTCAATCTGACTCAGGAAATCCAGAACAGTCTGGCTGTCAACGTGAAAAAAGGCTTCGGCGGTCAGGATGGAGTGGCGGCCATACCGTTCCAGCTCGCGGTTGTAAGTGGCGGTTTCTACCGAGGTTACGCTCCGGTTGGCGAGGTAGGGGGCCAATGCATCGTGGAATTCGCAAACCAGATTGCCTAAAAACGCAACGTCGGTCAGATGAAACCGAAATCGGAAATGATGATCCGGGTCGGACAACCGAATAAAGAAAAACTGATCGATCCAGCCAGATGTCTTAAACCGCTCGGTCAGCGGTCGCATGACTTCCGTCAACAGCCAGTCGGCGGTTTTGATGCCGGTATAAATTTTGTAATACAGCCATTCCGAGCCCGCGAAAAATTTTCGGGTAACTAACTGATGATCAGGAGAGAAAAAAGGTTTGTTCGTGGGTGGGCTGGGTTTGTTCGTACGGTTTTTGAAAGCAACCACAAACTGGTTGGTGTGCCAGCCCTGTTCCGAATGGACCACCGCTGTCTCGGCGCTGTACAGGAATTCCTTAATGGTGAATGTCGGGCGGGATTTGATTTCGTTAACGAACGTTTCGGCCAGCCAGGCGTTTTCGAGATCCACGTAGAGCTCATTGTCAGAATCAGCCAGCGTAATGTAGCGGGGTATGCGAAATTGGGCGCGCCAACGGTCGATTTCTTCGCTCAACGAAGACCATTGGCCGGTTCTGAACGCCGTTACCAACGGTTTGACGTGATGATCCCGGAAGTTCCATTGGGCTTCCACCAGAATCAGGTTATCCAGTACGATGCGCGGAATAAAAACGAACACGCTGCTGGCGTTTCCGATAAAATTGCTTAGTGACAGCCGCTGATTCTGGCCTTGCAGGTCGCAGAGAAAATGGTAGAGGTCCAGCGAATCGGGGTGGGAATAGTTATGGGCATTCGCCAGGCGGGGAATCACCGTTTTGTTCAGCGATTTTGACCGGAGCCGAATGGAATTGCCGCGTACGCTCACCATCAAATCCGTGACCGGAATCTGGTGGTCCTGATCAACCGATGCATTGCCCAGATACGGTATCTGATAACATTTCAGCGCCGGGCGAATAATAACGTTGCCGGTTCGGGCTTCGGGCAGGTGAACAAGGTCGGCGAAAATCAGGTCGGGCCGGGCTTCATCTTCCGCCCGGCTAATGTCGTGCAGCAGCGCTGCTACCGACGGATCAGTATGCCCAAAGCGGCCCAGCAACTGGGTGCCGGTGGCACCACCAAAGTGATTGAGCACGAGCTGTTCACGGCCTTTTTCCCGGATTACGGAGAACATCGCGCTGTTGGTGAGGGGCAAATCGGTTCGCCGGGGCTGCATAGTGCGTAGTTCTTCTTCCTGAATAACAAGCTGGTAGCTATTGGTTACTTGAGCGTCCGCAATTTTCCGGAACAGATACCGCTGTTCGACCGGGATCGTGAGCGTTTGCGTCTCGTTAATCCGATCGGTTTCGATGTTGTCAAGCAGTGGAGATAAATCAGCGCCCGCTTGCCCCGCCGGATAGCCCAGACCCAGCTCGGGGTCCAGGGCGATCACAAGCGGAACTTCCTCCTCCTCGTATTTTTCGTAAAACAGGTTCCGGAACGTGTCCAGCTTGGGGTTTCCGGTCGCCGACAGCGTCATCAGGGTTGGAATTTTAGCGACCAGCTTGTTCAGCAATCCCTGGTTTACCTGTCCACCGATCGAGGGTAAATAAGCGTCGATCTGAAACAGAGCCTTGCGGTCGAACGGTGTGGCAAACGGGCTGAGTTGCGATTCAATGGCGGTCAATTGGTCGATAGCCGGGTTGGGGCCGGTTTCTTTTTCAATCGCTTTCAGGCTTGTTTTCAAAACCGTCAACTGGTCGATCAGCGTGGTCAGGTTGTCGGCCGGATGCTGTTGGTGAATGGCCTGAAGTCGGGTCAGGATCTGAACCAGAAAATCATCGCCCGTCACCGCCGGTTCCAGCTCGCTAACCAGCAGTTGGGCCTGCACGATTTGCTGAACAAACGCCCGGGCATCTTCCTCCGAAATCTCGTCGGAAACCAGCGCCATTTCCAGTTGGCGTAGGGTCGTGCCGGGTTGGGCAGTTTGTAAAACCGTAGCCAGGTAGTCGGATCGGTCGGCGCTGCTGAGTTGGTGAGATCGTTGCCCGGCCTGGTCGTAGCGGTACGAAATATACCGGTATTGGTCGTTGACCACGTAAAGGCTCGAGTTCGGGAAAAAACGGAGATGCGGTTGGAGGGCCGGATGATTTTCCAGGTCCTGCGCCAGTGCGCAGAGGTAATTCATGTCAAGCCGGGTTACCTTTCGCGGTGTAACGGATGGTTGTATACGCAGTTGGGTTGGTCCGCTGGCAACTGCCAGGGTCGAAAAACCGCTAAACAACCCGAATGGGGTGCAGCGGGTGCTGTAGCGGATAAGGTACTTGATCAGGGCGTAAAGAATCCGTTTGTCTTTCTCGCCCGGTAAGCGGGTGAAATCAAGTTTGATGGCTTCTTCGTGGAGCGCAGGCGACGCCAGGTACAAGGCTTCCAGAAATGTCGGTTGCCGAATCAGACTTGTCAAGCGGGTCCAATCCAAATCCTGAATGGATTCGTACGGAGCGAGCGGCACCCGGACAAAGGCGGTTGGAAATACAGAGGTAGTCATGGAGGAGAGCGGTTGAGAGGATCAGGAAAGAAGCAGGAAACGTTCCCAGGCCGGAGAAGCACCCAACTCGGTTAGCAACACGAGGCCGATGCTGCTTTCACCGTCGAGCAGACCCAGGTTCGGCATGTACTGTTTATCCAGATAACTTAAAAATACGTTATCCTGAGCAGGCATCGTAGCCAGCCGGGCTGTTTGCTGCATCCAGTAATCGGCGGCCTGATGGAAGGCTGGATGGCTACTTTGCCGACCGAAGCGCCGAAACAGGTAAGCGACGCCAGCCGACCCGTGGCAGAGCCCGGCATCGTGAATGGCAGCGTCGGATGTGCTCCGGCGAGCTGCGGCTTTCAGCATGGTTTCGTAGGCAACGGTTCGCCAGGGAGCGTGGCGTAATTTCTGCCCGCAGAGCCAGAAGGTACTGGCAATTCCCAGATCGCCATAACACCAACCCAGGCGGCTGTCCTGATCCTGCCGGGTTTCATGAACAAAGCCTGGGAAAGTACTGATTCCCGAGCGGTTACGGTTTTGCCACATCCATTGAAGCGTTCCCCGGATCAGTTCGGCACAGCGCTGACGGGCATATCCCCGTTCGTAAAAAAGGCTGAGGAGAGCGGCAATGCTGGCGGTGCCGTGCGAAAGGCTCGGGTTATACCGGGGGGCTTCGTACGTTTTCGGACGTTTGTGGTGATCGAAACGCCAGGTCATGGCACCATCAGGCAGCCGAATGGCCGTCGCCGACAGCGCTTCAACCAGCTCCGTAACATACCGCGTAAGGGCAGGAGAGGGTTGGCGTTCCAGAAAATATAAACCGGCGCTTAAGCCACCGTGCAGGTAATCGTAATCTCCGCTTTGCAGGCAATCGAGGGAGATTTCAAAAAGCGCTTCGTCCAGGTCGGCAACAATGTCCTGAGGGTCGATTTCATCCGTTTGGAGCAAACCCTGGTTACAAAGGTGCAGAAATCCCCAGGCAATGCCCGCCATGCCGGAAGCGAACGAGTGGTGCAAGTCACCGTGCTGGACAGCGGCCAGGCTGGCCGAAACGCGGGACCAGACGCGGCTGTCGTCGGTTTGGTCGTAATAGCGGTTGGCATACGCTTCCAGCAGGGCGTAACCCATCTGGCCGCCCATCAGCGAAACATCACCGTCCAGGGGCTGACCGGCCATGTGTTTATAAACACGGTCGAGCAAGACTGCCGTTGCGGTATTTGGTACAAGCGTAACAGGATTCATAACACAGCGGTTACATCAGAAGTTGTGAAAACCGTATCGCCATAAGCCGGTAGCGCCCGGGCGAGCCATTCAATGCCGGCCCGTTTGTGACGGGTTTCTTCGGCCATGTTCAGAAAAATGAATTCGTTGACGCCGTAACGTTCCCGCAAAACGGCCAGCTGATCCAGAATGAAGGAAGGCGAGCCAATGAGTTCACTGGCTACCGAAACCGGTCGTTTCAGGGCGTTGCGGATCTGGTGGGCCTGTTGGTTGGTTCGGGCACAAACACCGGCGACCGCCAGTGTAATCTGGGGTTCGGTCTGGTGGTGGCTGTAAAAAGCCGCCCGGTACTGCTGTAATCGGTCGGCGTCCTGATGGTGGTCTTCGATTTGGGTATGAAAAACCGATTTGCAGAGGGCCGACTGCTGCCGGGCGATGGCCGGGCCGTTGTTTAATCCGGCACTTAGCGACCAGACCGTGGGAAGATACCCCCCGTGGGGTGTTATCTGGTTGGCGTTTTCGGGGGCGTACAAATAGTCGTATACGGCTTTGCTATTTCGGAGGAAGGTGCTGGTTTTGACAAACGGTTGCGAAAAATCAAGATCCGGTGCCAACTTCAAAGCGGTTTCTGGGGGTACATGTCCACCGGCAATTCCCAGATCAATCCGGTGGGGAAACAGGTTGTTCAAGAGCTTAAAGACCGTGGCCACGCGGTACGGATTGTGGTAAGCCATGAGCAGACCGGCTACGCCAACGTTGATGCGGCTGGTGAGTCCGGCAATGACGGGAATCAGCGCTTCGGGGTTGGTGTAAGCGGAGGAGGCCCCGTAATGCTCGCCGAGCCAGAACCGGGTGTAACCCAGTTCTTCCGCCTGTTGGGCGTATTCGAGTACATTTTCGACAATATCCATCGGGCTGACGCAGCCGGTTCCGAACTCAAGAAGACCAAGTTTCATGATTGACAGGGAGGTAAGGTGTGGATGCAGGAATAAGCAAACAGAGCAGCACCTACTCGTTTCAATGCTGCTCTGTAGGTTTGTCGTACCCGGCGAATTAGATTCTCACGGGGCAGTCTCTGTGTCCGCTACAGTTGCCTTTGTAGGAGATCAGGATGGGGCGTCCACCGGCGATGTTCTGAGCCTGTGATTTTGACAGCGCAATGATCTGATCGGTTTTCAATGATAGTTTTGCCAGTTGTTTTTTCATGATTGTTAGTAAACAGTGTGAATGGTGCCTACTCTGTCAAAGGTTTTCGGCGTTCCCTTTTGTGGATTAGATGTCGGTCGGGCAGAAACAGGTGTCCCGGCCGGCATTGCTTTTGGGCAGGGCACCCTTAACACTCTGAGCCTGGTTTTTTGACAGCGCGATGATTTGATCCGTTTTCAGCGTGATTTTTGAAACTTGCTTTTTCATGATTGTAATTGAATTATTGTTAAACAGTGTGAATGGTGCCTACTCTGTTGAAGGTTTTCGGCGTCCCCTTTTTGTCCGAATTAAATGGTGTGTATAAAGCCAAAAGGCTATTGGTACCTTAGATTTTTAGGGCAGCGGCATTGATTTTCATTGCGCCGATGTTGATTTTTAGGGCCACTTCGTTGATCTTCATGGATACCGTGCTTGAACGCAGATCCGGGCAATCAACTCCGCCGACGATACTTTGAGCCTGTTCCTGGGTCAGGGATTTCAGGGTGCCGTTGGTCGTCATTTTTACATTTTTCATGAGGTAATTTGATTTGTTGTTAGTGCCTACTCTAGTCGGTTTTCGGCGGCTCCCGTTGTGATTAACGATTCAAAGTTGCAGCGAAAATCACCGGAATCTGGACGGAGAAATACGGAGAAGACGAAACGCCACGTTGGCAGCGTGAAAGAAAAGCCTCGCGCGACGAATGATTGAACGGTAAAAAAAATGGCGCTACAGCTTAGCCGTAACGCCATTTGGAATCTAAAATAGGTTGGTTGAATTCAACGACGGTTTTTAATTGGCCTCGCCTTTTACGTCATCATTATTCACGGACCGGCTTTTTTTGCGCTTCTCCTCAAAAGTCATTTTACCAATACGGTACGAGAAGGTCACTTTTACATTCTGATTGTACAAATGCATGGCGCTGGTTTGCGATAGGAGCGGAGCGTTTAGGTTGGTTCGCATGGTTACGCCGTTGCCGATGAAGTTTTCGGCCGCCAGCCCGATGCTGCCCCGTTTGTTGGCAAAATCTTTCTTCACCCCCAGCGAGTACATGTACATGCCGCCCATTGTGCCCTGCAACTGGGGCATGGGCGAGCGCCAGAAACCGAAACCCTGAATGCCCCAGCCTTTATTGAGCGACCATTGCGACATCAACCGGCCACCGATGCTGAAACCGTCGTTGCTAATGGACTGCGAACGTCCGTCGGTGCCTGCCGTCATGCCCTGCATGTAGATGTAAAAACCGTCCAGTCCGCCATTGATGGTCCATTTGGGCGTCAGGCTGGTGTTGAAAAAGACGTTGGCGCCGTACGTGCGTTGCACCCCGATGTTCTGAAACGTTGTCAGAATTCCGCCCGCCAGCGTATCCGACGGCAGCCGTATCTGGGTGATGGCGTTGTTGGTCAGCCGCCCGAACAGGGCGGCATTGAGGTAGGTTTTCCTGATCGTCGAACTCAGGCTCAGTTCGAAATTATCGGTCAATTCCGGGCGCAGGATGGGGTTTCCTACCATGATATTCTGCGGGTTGGCCGCGTTGGGGTTGGGGTTGAGTTGTTGCAAACCGGGGCGCTGGATCCGGCGATTGTAAGCGGCTTTCAGCGTAACACCACCCTTCAGACCTTTCGATACGTTGATGCTCGGCACGAGGTTGCTGTAGTTCGGAATCGCCAGCGCCATCGTTTCATCACTGGTGGCGTCGATGCCGGTGTATTCGTAGCGCGTGCCCACTTTAAAGGTGTACTTGTTGGGGGTTACGTAGGTGTAGGAAACGTACCCCGCGCCGATGTTCTGCGAGTAATTCAGCGAACCCGCCGGGTTAGTCGGATCAAAAACCAACTCACCGACGGGGCCGCCAATCTGGTACTGGTACCGGCTATCGACCTGCCGCAGGATGGCTTTAGCGCCAAATTCGAGCAACTGATTCGTTCGGATGGGGGTCTGATAATCGGTTTGAAGGGTAATTTCCTGGTTGGTATTGTTGTTAAGGTTGCGCTGGCGGGCGGTCAGTTCATTACCGGCACCCAGCAGGTTGGCGTAAAAATTATTGGTTAGTCCCGTGCGGCTGTACTGCGTGGAAATGCTCCATTCCTGCTGCGGCTTGAACGTGCGGATGTAGTCCACGTTGATGTCTACAGAATTCGATAAGTCTTTGCGGTTGACGTCGCGGTTGGTAAAATTCAGCAGCGAATCACCGATGTACGCGTTGGTCAGCTGATTTTGCTCCTGAACAAAATTGCGGGTTCCGTACCGGATGTTGGCCGACAGCGATTGGTTTTTCGCCAGATCGTAATCGATTCCCAGCGTATACTGCCCGAACAACGGTTTGTCGAAGGCCGTGGCGGTCTGGCTCGTGCTCATGGGCATGCCATTGATCAGGGTAGTTTGGTCCATGCTCGACGAGGCCCGGTTGTACATGGCCCGTCCAAAACCACCCAGGCTGATGCCCAGTTTTCCCTGCCGGTACGAACCGTTCAGACCGAGGTTGGAACCCCGGATGCCCACGCCGGTATCGACGTTCAGGGTCAAACCGTGCAGGGTGTTCTTTTTTGTAATAATGTTGATGATCCCGGCGGCCCCCTCCGCGTCGTATTTGGCTGATGGCGAAGTAATCACTTCTACCGATTTGATCATGTCGGCGGGCAATTGCTTGAGGGCGTCGGCCACGCTGCTGGCCACGATGGTCGACGGTTTGTTGTTGATCAGCACCCGGATGTTCTGGCTACCCCGCAGGCTGACGTTGCCGTCCAGGTCCACCGATAGCATCGGCACTTTCTTCAGAATATCCGTTGCGTCACCACCCTTGGAAGTCAGGTCTTTTTCGGCGTTGAACACCAGCCGGTCCACTTTTTCTTCAATCAAAGCCGCCTGCCCCGTTACCACCACTTCGCTTAGCGTTCGTACATCGGGCTGGAGCGTCACATTGCTCATATTCAGGTCGGTTCCTTTGGCAATGGTGAAGGTTTTCGAATCGGCATTTTTGTAACCGATGAACGAATACTGTAACCGGTATTCCCCGGGTGCCAGTTTGGTCAGCGCGAATTTACCTTTGTCGTCGGTGGTGGTGCCGTCAATGGGCTTGCCGGTTTTGGAGCTGATCAGCGCCACGGTGGCATATTCAACGGGTTTGCCGGACGTGGAGTCGATGAGCATTCCCGTGATTTTGCCATTGCCTTTGGGGGCTTCTTCGGCTACGCCCGTAAATTCCTGCTTCTTCCGACCGCCGTCCTGGTTGCCGAAACCGCCACCCGGAGGTCCTCCGCCCGGAGGGCCAAACTGCGCCATCGCGGTCGAGTAGCTGATAAATAAAGAGAGGGCGAAAACCGCCGAACGAACGAAAAGAGAATAGTGCGTTTTCATGATCGGGCTGCCGTGAAGAAGCAGTGTACAAAGGTGACACGGCCTTCTGGCATCCGAAAAAGAATGTTGCCCAGTCGGTTTTTTGGGGCGCGGAATTGGCTTTTTTCGGTGCGGAACGCCCGGCTGCTGGTGATGAAATTGGGGCCATCAATCAATCCGCCACCTTTGTCAAAACCAGTAGCTTACATGGACGCCCGTTGCTAAAAAGTTGTTGGGGATAGCCCCCCGCTCTTCTGGTTTGGTCAGATTGGAAAGAATGATTGCCCGAACTCCAGCGCCAACCTGGGGCGTTATGGCGTATTCGTAGGCTAGCTGCAGATTAAAACCCAGCACCACTTCGGGTTTCTTCGTTCTCTCTACGGTAATTTTATCAACTTCCTGACCACCGTTAAGCCGGATCGTTACATCGGTTTCGAGTTCGTTTCGTTGATACCACAGCGAAGGACCCGCTCCAAGTTGTAGTGTGTGCCGAGGGCTTTTTAATATATTGTACAGGGCCGCAACATCGGCGGAGATTCGCTGCGAGCGCGTCCCAATGTAGCTTGCATCAAATCCAGACGCCTTTTCACGGATGTGATTTTGCAGATAACTTAAGCTTCCGTCTACCAGCCAGCGGCTGTTGGATAGTTTCCGATGATAACCGACCGAATACCGCAGGATATGCCTCTGCATTTGCACCTTGTTTTCATATTTGTTGGTGGCTTCTACCGATACGCGCAGCGCATTGTTGTAAACGGGTGATTGGGCGTATGAAGATCCGAGAAGGCCAAAGAACAGGCTGATCAGTAGAATCTTTTTCATCGTCGAATGGTGGTCAGTTAGCCTAAAAGACACCAGAACGACCGGCGGGGTTGTAAGTGGTTTTCGGGAAAATGGTTATTTCCCGAGCCACTCCTTCAAATCCGTCAGGCGATCCCCGCTGACAAACACTTCGTGTCGGGATTTGGGCTGGAGTTCAAGCTTCCATTTACCTGCCGAATACATCTGGATGGATTGAATAGCCGTCAACGCTACCAGAAACTGCCGACTGACGCGAAAGAATTGCCTGGGGTTGAGGAGCGTTGTTAGTTTGTCCAGGCTGTAGTCGACGGGCAGGGTAGAACCGTCTTTGGTAACGAGAAAGGCCATGCGCTCATCCAGGAAAAAATAGGCGATTTCGCTTGTTTCGACGCTGCGGACTTTCGATCCGACGGTAATCATGAACCGGTCTTTGTAGGTGGTTTCCTTAAACCCACCGAGCATCCGAACCAGCGCATCCAGGTCCGGTCCAACGAGCGGGGGAGCCGGTTGCGCGGATGATAATTGCTGGTGAGTCGCAAATTGGTCCCGCAGCGCCTTGAATTTGGTAATGGCGGCCACCAGCTCGTCGTAGTTCAGCGGTTTGAGCAGGTAATCAATGCTATTGACCTTGAAGGCCTGAATGACGTACTCATCGAAAGCCGTCGTGAAAACAATCGGTGTAGTCAGCTTCACCTGCTCGACGATGCGAAACGAAAGCCCGTCCTGCAAATGAATGTCCATGAACACCAGATCCGGTTTCACGGGCTGCGGGTCGGTAAACCACGCCACGGCTTTCTCGACCGATGGCAGAACGGCCAGAATTTGAATTTCGGGGTCGTAGCGGTGGAGCAGGCTTTCCAGCCGCTGGGCTGTCAGACGCTCATCTTCCAGAATAACGACGTTCATTGAATCAGAGGGATTTTAACCACAAACGAACCGTTCTGTTCGCCCACCCACACGGGTTGGTCGGTTAGCAGCGCGTAGCGGTTGATGATGTTTTGTAAGCCCAAACCCGTCGAGTGTTCGAGTTGTTCGCGCGGCTGAATCCGGTTGTGCACGACCAGAAACTCGCCCTCGGTCTGCACGAACACCCGTTGCGGTTTTTCGGGACTCATCCGATTGTGCTTGACGGCATTTTCGACCAGAAGCTGCAACGTCAGCGGAGCAATGAAATACTGGTCGGCCACGGTTTCGGGCACGTCGATCAGCACGTCAAAACTCTCTTCAAAGCGGATTTTGAGCAGAAAGGTGTAGGATCGAATAAAATCCAGTTCGGTTTTTAGCCGGACTTTGTCGTTGTCTTTCTGCTCCAGAATGTACCGGTACGCCCGCGAAAGCTGATCGATGAACTGTTCCGACAAATCGGCATCGACGTGCACGAGTGAGGATAGTATGCTCAGGCTGTTGAATAAAAAATGCGGACTGATCTGGTTTTTCAAAGCGGCAAACTGCGTCAGGATGGCTTCTTTTTCCAGCCGTTCGGCCCGAATCTGCACGTCTTTCAGTCGGCGATTGGCCCGGCGGTTGGCCGATAGATAGAAAATGGACAGCATGATGACGATGGTCAAACCGTTGTTCGACCGCTCAAAAAACTCCCAGCGTCCGTGGCGCGGTGGGTGGTTGTCCTGATTTTCATTGCGGGCTACGGCCGGGATCGGACGCGGGATGTAGTGTAAGACCTCGCGCCGGGCGTAATCACCAACCGCATTCAGACCCATGCCGGCGATGATCGTGATGAAAAGAGCAAGCACTTGAGTCCGCAGCTTGAAATCCACCAGAAATTCCTCTCCGTACCGGTTGGCCGTCCAGTCCAGCACAATTTCGGTGAGGTAAATCCAGGCAAAATACAGGGCAAACGTCACCAGGCCCTGGCCCAGCAGAAACGGAAGCGATTGCAGCACAAATAGCCAGGTACGTTCCGGCAGGTTGACGTACAATAGGATGGGGTAATAGATCACCAGCACGCTCAACGCGAGTTGCGCAATCTGACGGGTAGTAAGCCGGTAAGCTGATTTCGGATTCATGCCGCGTAAAGCTAATCAACATTCCATCAACGAAGGCGTGGACCAGCCGATGGAACTGAGGAAAAAGAATATCTTCCTTTTTCGCGACGGCGAAGGTCACGATTTGGGCGACGGTTTGACAACCAAAGTTGCAGAATACGGTTTTTGACCACCTGAATCCGGATTTTTCGGGGCGGAATAGAAATTGTAAAATTTTGCCAGAACAGGGCTGTAGGCATAATAATTGCCTTTTATCCAATCGAGCCGACCATTCGGGTCGGACGATTTATACGTGAAGCACGTCCACAAATTGTTACTCAACTTTATGAAAGCAGCTCGTGTTCTCCTTTTTCTTTGGGCGCTGAGTTTGGGCGCTTGCCGGCAAAACCTGGTCGAAGCCCAAACCGGCAGCGTTTTGGTGTCATTATCGTATGCCGAACGACCCACCGGCGATGTCTATTACGAAGTATACAGCGAATCGGGATACCGCCAGGTTCCGCCGTTGCTGACCGGAACGCTGACTGCGGCCAATTCATACCAGGCGGTCTTTACAGACCTGAATCCGGGGAATTATGTGATGGTGATCAACGGGAATCCGTTTTCATTGCAGGTTACTGCCGGTCGCCAGCGGGAATACAAATTCCCGTAAGCACGGGGTTCAGCATTCGGTTGCACTCAGCGCCAGCCCCGCTTCCGACGTTTCCTTGTATTTGGTTGACATGTCGCGCCCGGTGGCTTTCATCACCTTAACGACGGCATCCAGTGAGATTTTCTGGTTGGCCGGGGTGCCGGCCGTGGCCAGCAGAAAAGCGTTGTAGGCTTTCACGGCCCCCATGGCATTGCGCTCGATGCACGGAATCTGGACGTACCCGCCGATGGGGTCGCAGGTCATGCCGAGGTGGTGTTCGATTCCGATCTCGGCGGCTGCTTCCACGGCATCGATCGATTTTCCCGCGCCGTACGTCAGAAACGCAGCTCCCATAGCCGAAGCCGTACCGATCTCGCCCATGCAGCCCATCTCAGCGCCGGAAATGCTGGCGTTGTGTTTGACCAGAAAACCGATGGCCGCTGCGGCCCACATGCCTTTGCGGAGGGTGGCCTTGTCGTAATGAAAATGATGGCGGGCCAGGTAGGTCAGTCCCGGAATCACGCCCGAAGCGCCGGAAGTCGGCGCCGTTACCACAATACCGCCGGCTGCGTTTTCCTCCGAAGCTGCCAGGCAATAGGCGTTCAGGAAAATCAGGAAGCTGTCCGACGATTGCGGCAACCCCCGGGCCTGCTGGTAGAGAACCGGGGCTTTCCGGCGCAGTTTAATTGAACCCGGCAGCGTTCCCTTGTGCCGTAGGCCGCGCCGAACGGCTTTGTGCATAAAATCCAGAATCTGATCGATGCGGGCGTTGATTTCCTTCAAAGACCGCCCGGTCAGGGCCTGTTCGTTCGCCAGCATCAACTGGTCCAGCTTTAGTTGATGGTCGTACAGCCGGGTTTTCAACTCCTTCATGGTGCTGTACGGGTACGGCAGGTCGGCGGTGAGCGGAGAGGCAGTTTCTTCACCTCTGCGCAGGATAAAACCGCCCCCGATGGAATAATATTCTTCTTCAAAAACCGTGTTGCCATCTTTGGCCAACCGGAATATAACTGTATTGGCGTAGGGGGATTCGTACTTTTTTCGCTCAAAGTGAATGTGTTCTGCGCTCAGGGCAAACTCCCGGTGGTCTACTGGGACTGAGTAGGTCAGCTCCGGGTCTTTGAGCAGGGCCATCAGCGCCGTTGGGTCGGTGGATTCGGGTTGCCAGCCCAGCAGTCCGGCCACAATGGCGCGGTCGGTACCGTGGCCTTTGCCGGTGGCGCTGAGGGAACCGTACAGGTGAATGTGAATCGAATCGGCGGTTTGGATGGTTGAGTCGGGCAGTTGGCGCAGCCGCTCCAGAAAATCGAACGCGGCTTTCATGGGGCCGATTGTATGGGAACTGGAAGGGCCAGGGCCCACCTTAAACAGATCAAATATAGAGGTGGTGATGGGCGAATTGCGCATGGATACTAGCAATCAGTGTGTATAAAGTTGTATATTTCCGGGCTTTTGCCAACGCTGTCAGTGCTCAGTCAGCGGCAGTCGGTCGAAACCCACTTAGCTTTTCGGACTTGAATGAAACGTTTGTTATTGCCTGCCCTTTTTCTGTCGGCTGCCTTGTTTACCGCGGCTCGGTGGACGCCCGAAATACCTTCATCCAGCCAAACTTCCCGCGAATGGCCTGAATACCTCGGCGGCCCCGACCGGAACCACTATTCGCCACTCGATCAGATTAACGCTTCCAACGTCGGTAAGTTACAAATTGCCTGGGAATATCATTCCAAAGACTCCGGGCAAGTACAATGCAACGCCATCATCGTCGACGGAACGCTATTTGGCGTAACGGCCTCTAATCAGGTATTTGCGCTGGATGCGGCCACGGGCCAGGAAAAATGGCGGTACGGCGAATCCAGTAAGGGGGGCGTTAACACCCTGCGGGGGGTTACCTACTGGAGCGACAAGGAGGACAAACGCATTCTGTTCGGATCGGGGCCGTCCCTGTGTGCCGTGGATGCGCGGACGGGGGTATTGATTCCGGGTTTTGGTACCAACGGAAAAGCGAGCCTGAAAGCCGGATTAGGACCCACCGCGGTGGATAAATTCGTCATTTCCAACACACCCGGTACGGTTTTCGGAGATCTGATCATCATGCCGTTGCGGCTTTCCGAGGCTTCTGACGCGGCTTTGGGTTACATTCAGGCGTTTAATGTTCGGACGGGTAAAGTTGCCTGGGTGTTCCGCACAATTCCGAATCCCGGTGAGTTTGGCTACGATACCTGGCCGAAAGAGGCTTACAAGAACACGAACGTGGGTGGAGCCAACAACTGGTCGGGCATGTCGATCGACCGGAAACGCGGGATCGTGTACGTACCAACCGGTTCGGCGGCTTTTGACTTTTACGGCGGAAACCGCAAAGGGCAAAACCTGTTTGCCAATTGCCTGCTGGCGCTGGATGCGAAAACCGGCAAACGACTCTGGCATTACCAGTTTGTGCACCACGACATCTGGGACCGTGATTTGCCCGCTCCACCCAACCTGGTGACGCTTCGGATGAACGGGAAAACCGTGGATGCTGTCGCGCAGGTTACCAAAACTGGCCACGTCTTCGTCTTTGACCGCGTGACCGGAAAACCGTTGTTTCCCATCAAGGAAGTTCCATATCCGAAATCGGATCTGCCCGACGAACCAACCTGGCCGACGCAGCCCGTTCCGACCAAACCGGCCCCGTTTGCCCGGCAAACCATTGCCGAATCGGATTTAAATCCTTACGCCGAAAACCGCGATTCGCTGCTGGCTACCTACCGGCGCTCTAAAATCGGTCCGTATCAGCCGCTGGGCAAAACGCCAACGCTGGTGTACCCCGGCCTGGATGGCGGGGCCGAATGGGGTGGGGCCGCCGTCGATCCCGACGGAATTATGTACGTGAACGCCAACGAAATGGCGTGGGTGCTGAGCCTGCGGGATACGCCGAAAGAAGAAGAGTTGGCGCACCTGAGTCCCGGCGAACGGCTTTACACGCTCAATTGTGCCGTTTGTCACCGTCCTGACCGTAAAGGAAACCCGACCAGCGGTTATCCGTCTCTGGTCAACATCGGCCAGCGCCGGGAACGGGATTTTGTGCATAAACTCATTACCACCGGCAAAGGAATGATGCCCGGTTTTACCCGCCTGTCGGAGATTGAAAAGCAGGCGTTGGTGGCGTTTCTGTTCGGCGATGAAAAAGTGGAGGTTGCCGCCGGAGCCAAAGGTAAGAAAGAACCGTACGTACCCTATAAGTTCAACGGATATACCAAATTTCTCGATAGCAAGGGGTATCCGGGCATTCGTCCGCCCTGGGGAACCTTAACGGCCATCAACCTGAACACGGGAGAACACCTGTGGCAAAAACCGTTCGGCGAGCTCAAAGAGCTAACCGCCAAGGGGATTCCGCCCACGGGTGCCGAGAGTTACGGCGGTCCGGTGGTAACGGCCAGCGGGCTGTTGTTCATTGCCGCCAGCAAAGACGGCCTGTTCCGGGTGATCGACAAAAAAACCGGTGATGTACTCTGGCAAACCGAACTCCCGGCAGCGGGTTATGCCACGCCGAGCACCTACGAAGTGAACGGCAAGCAATACATCGTCATTGCCTGCGGAGGCACGAAGCTGGGAACCAAAAAAGGAGATAGTTACGTGGCCTTTGCCTTGCCGTAATCCCACGGGGCCGCCCGGCAGTTCAGGCCGTCAAACCGCCAGCGCCCGGCGGTATTCTCCGGGCGTTTGGCCCGTCCGCTGCTTGAAAACCTTATTAAAATGGGAAAGGTTATTGAACCCACTTTCGTAACAGACGTCGCCGATGCTGCGGTCGCCCGTTAGCAGCTTGCGGGCCTGCGTAATCCGGAACTCATTGACGAAATCGGTAAACGTCATCTGCGTCATTTTTTTGAAATAGCGGCAGAAGGCCGGAACGGTCATATTGGCGACCGATGCAACCTGCTGTATCTCAATAGGCTGCGTATACCGGTTTTCAACAAAACCATAAATGCGGTTGATGCGCTCCTGCTCCCGGCCGTTGATTTCCATATTATCATAACCTGCGTTCAGCAATTGGTATTCGGTCGATGTAGCCAGCTGCTGAAAGATTGTCAGTAAGGCCATCATGCGCTCAAACGGCGGCAGACGGACCAGCGAAGCCACCTGCGGGCCCACCTGCTGCTTTGTTTTTCCGTAAAAAGAAATGCCTTGGTGGGCTCGTTCGAACAAACGTCGGATGGCGGCCAGTTCAGGTTTTTGCAGGAAGTCGGTGCCGAGAAAATCCTCGCGCAGCTGCACCACAATTTCTTCGAAATCTCCGATCACACCGTGGCTGAAATTCAGGTGGGGCAGATTCGGTCCCAAAAAAACCAACTCCCCGTCTTCGTAAGTAGAAACATGGTGACCGATGTGCCGTTTGCCACTGCCGCGCGGTATATAAACGATCTCATGTTCAGGGTGATAATGCCAGTAAACCCAGCAGCTATCGGGTTCGGTATGGTGTACCAGCCGAAATGAACTCCCAAATTCTGGTTCGATTTTTTCAAACTGCGGTTTCATCGATCTATTTGTAATTTAGGTGCCAAATTAACATTAATGCGGAGTTATTAACACATCGGTGGTTAATACAGCATTAAAAACGGATAATTAAACTTTAGCCTAGCTCGGAAAACCGCATTAATTTTGCCACATGATTTGATGAAGTGATCATGAACATAAGCCTCGACGACAAACCTTCTTCCACACCTTCGCTGTTTCGCAGCCTGCACACGTTTTTTACGAATCCGCATGCCCGGGCCGTAGGGCTGGTTTTCACGACCGAAAGCCTGCTGCTGGGCGGCTGGGTGGCACACATCCCGCATGTGAAGGAAAAACTGCACCTGACCGATGGCGGTTTGGGCATGGTGCTGTTTGCAATGCCGGCCGGACTGCTGCTGATGAACCCGCTCACGGGCTGGATTATTGCCCGACTAGGAGCAGCCCGGACCTGTTTTTTGAGCGCTCTGGCGTTGTGCATCAGTACGCTGGTGCCCATTAACGCACCTTCCGTTGCTGTAATGGCGGTTGGCTTGTTTCTGGTGGGGTTGAGTGCCGCCTTGCTGAATGTGGCCATGAACACCAGCGCGGCTGATGTTGAACGGGAGCATAATATTATGATTATGTCGTCCTGCCACGGGATGTGGAGTCTGGGGGGAATGATGGGATCGCTGCTGGCGGGCATCCTGATTGCGTTTCAGGTGCTGCCTTCCATTCACATGTTGGCCATGACCTTTCTGCTTCTGGTATTGACCTTTTTGCTGCGACCTATCCTGGCAACCATTCCGGCTCAGCCACCGACTGAATCGTCGGCGTCTTTTGTTCAGCCCAACCTGTTGTTACTGTTGATGATTTTGATTGGTCTGGCTGTGGCAATGGGCGAAGGGGCCGCTCTCGACTGGAGTGCGGTGTATCTACGGGAAGCAACGGGCGCGACAAGCCAGCTGGCGGCCCTGGGTTTTGGCTGTTTTTCCTTAGCCATGACTTTGGGGCGGTTTATGGGTGATGCCATCATTCCGCGGGTGGGTGCCAAACGCATTCTTTTTTTCGGAAGTCTGGTGGCGGCTGCCGGGTTGTCACTGGCCATTACGGTTTCGGATCCGGTTGTTGCACTGGGTGGTTTTGCCCTGCTGGGGGCGGGTTGTTCGCTGACGGCTCCAATTTTGTACGCAGCTTCAATGCGTGTTCCGGGTATTCCGGCAGCTACCGGGCTGGCTACATTTGCCACCTTCAGCTTTGTGGGTTTCCTGGCCGGACCACCCGCCATCGGTTTTATGGCTGAGGGGTACGGGCTGACCTACGGGTTGGGCCTGGTAGTGGTGATGCTATTGCTATCCGCTGTTTTTTCACGAAAAATTAATATGTAATTAACCGATGGGAGGAGTCTGGCTTCTGCCGTCATTTTCTAACAAATGAAAGCTGCTATTTTTGACATGGATGGTGTGATTGCTGATACCAATCCTCACCACCGCATTGCCTGGCGGAAGTATTTTGAACGCTACGGAAAAACGCTGACCGACGATGATTTTATCCGGTATATCTCGGGAAAACACAATAATGAAATTCTGAGCCATTTGTTCGCCGATCAGGCGCTGTCAGTGGCCGAATCGAAGCAACTGGCGGCCGAAAAAGAAGCCTTGTTCCGGGAGTTGTACCGGCCTGATATCAAACCCGTTAATGGGTTACCCGAATTCTTGCAACGACTGCGGAAAGCAGGGGTGCAAACCGCCGTGGGAACATCGGCACCCGTTGAAAACCTTGATTTTGTGATAAACACCCTGAATCTGCGGGCTTATTTTGACGTATTGCTGAACGAAGGCGACGTGACACGGCCCAAACCGGATCCGGAGATTTATCAGAAGGCCATGCAATTGCTGGGCGTTGTGCCGCAGCAAAGCGTCATTTTCGAAGATTCGACAACGGGAATTCGGGCGGCCAGTGCCGCGGGGGCGTACGTGATCGGGCTGGCCACGACCGATTTACCGGACGTTTTGATCGAAGCCGGTGCTGATGAAGTGATTCAGGATTTTACGGAACTGACGGCCAGCCGGTTTCAGGAATTGGTGAACCGTTCCGTATCGGTTTGATCCGGTGGTAAAACCGTTATGGCATCGCCCAGCTGAATCTGACCACCCTGCAACACCCGTGCGGTAAGCCCGCCGTGGCCGCGCATGGCATTGTAGCCGCCCGGTCCCAGGTTGGTTTCCATGCGGGAGCAGGGATGGCAAAAACCGGTAATTTCCAGCACAACGGTTTTTCCAATCTGAATTTTATGATCCTTTAAGGCCAGCAGATTCAAGCCGGAGACAACGATGTTTCGGCGCAGCAGACCCGGATCAATGGATTCGTGGCCGGTTAAAGCCGCTACGGCTGGCAGGTGTTCCGCCTGAATCAGCGTCACGTGGCGGTTGCCACTGCGACCGTTGTAGTGATCGCCCACCAAACCGCTTTTTTCCGACACTTCCACTTCCGGAACGGATTGAAGCGCGGCCTTTCGAACGGGCCGAATGCCAATCCATTCAATGCGACCCGGATGAGGAAAAACTTCCAATAATTGTTTCAGGCTTGTTTCCACGGTTTTCAAAGGGATTAACTAAGCTGGCAGAAGCCAGACATGGTTAACCCGTGGCCGTGTTGAATTGTTACCGACCCGCCGGGTAATTTCTTAATAGAAAACCTCAGTTTTATTGTTTTCGAGTTGCTGGATCAGGCTGGCCGAGATGCCTTTCTGCTCGCTGACGGGATTGCCGCGCAGGTGGAGTTTTTTCAATGTTTGCATCTTTGTCAGGTGCAGCGGGATCTCGGTCAGGCGGTTATGGCTTATGTCGAGTTCTTCCAGATTTGGCAGGGTTAACACCCGATCCGGAACCGTCACAAACGCGTTGTGTCCAATATCCAGAATCCGCAGAGCGTGGAGCTTTGGCAGGCTGGCGGGCAACGTGCCCAGAAAGTTGTGGTGGGTGTAAAGAACCTGAAGTTTTCGGAGCCGTCCCAAATTCTGGGGTAACTCATTGAGTTGATTGTTGGAAATGGCCAGTTGCTGCAACCGGGGCATACGGCAGAGTTTTTCGGGAAGTACCCGCAGCTGGTTGTAATACAGGTCCAGTACTTCCAATCGCTTCAATCGGCGAATGCTGCCGGGCAATTCATTCAGTTTTGCCTTATACAGATTCAGGTCTTTCAACCGGCGCAGCTTCCGCAATGGCGCGGTATTGAGTCCCCCCGAAAAATCATTCAGGCCCAGCCAGAGGCTTTCCAGCCGTCGATTACGGGTGACGGTTTTTGGAACGGTTTTGAGGCCGGTTGACTGAATGTTAAGGATTTTAAGGTGTTTGTTACGAGCGACGTGCAGGCCGTCTTGAGCTAGTGGGTTGCTGGAGACATCGAGTTGCCGGAGTTTCGGAATCCTGAAAACCGTTTCGGGAATGGTGTTAATCCCGTTGATGCTAAGGTCCAGCACTTCCAGGTTCGGAAATCGGTAAATCACATTCGGCACTTCTTTTAATTCCAGTGTGTTGAATACCAGGTGTTTGACGGTGTCTGGGCGGGTGGTTTGCTCTGCCTGTTCAAGGGTTGTCAGGATGCCCGGCCCCCGGCGTAGTTTTCGGCGGGAAGGAAGTTTGCCGATGACCTGGCTTGTCTGGAATCGGTAGGGCTTCTCGCCGGTGACGGGGAACTGATACGTTGCAAACCACGAGCAGAAGAGCGGATTGATTTTTTCCTGAAAGCGGGCCGATGCCACGCTGTCGATTTTAGGACGCATGAAATTCTGGGTCATCTCATAATACACCCGATTGATGGAGCCATCAGCATTAGCGTAGAGAGTCACCATCAGAAAACAGGTGGTGTCCTGCAAGGCATTCGCCTTTTTCAACAGCTGGTTCAGATCGCGGCCAAACTGTTCGTGCAGTTCAAATCGCTTCTTTTCACCGGGTGTCCACGCATCGGGCGTACGCGGCCCCGCAGCGGCAGGGGGTTTTCCAAACGTCGGATCGACAACTTTTTCAACGACAACATACTCTTTGGCCAGCTTCTTGGCGGTGGCTTCGTGCTCGGCTTTGGTCAGGCAAACGGTTTGGGCATTGACCTGCGTAAGCGTGAATACCAGCAGGAATAAGAAGGAGAGGGGTCTCATGGTGCAGCCGATGTAACGTAGTGTTTAGGTGTTTAACGGTAAATGTAGTTGAAAATTTGGGTTTCCATTTTATTTTTCAATCGGGGAGGGAAAATAACGTGAAATAAGATACTACGAAAAAATTCGTAGTAGAGGCTTGACTTCTACGAAACGATTCGTATATCTTTGTTACGAAATATTTCGTAGAAGTGCTCTTCCGTTTTAAATTCCCTATTCCGAACAGTAAACAAAAAGTTATGAAACCGACCGAGTCCGAATTAGAGATTTTACATGTGCTGTGGGCCAACGGTCCGAGTACCGTGCGGCAAGTGAATGACCGATTGAGTCAGACGCGTGAAATCGGGTACACTACCACGCTGAAGCTGATGCAGATTATGCACGACAAAGGGCTGCTGAGCCGCACTGAAGAAGGCAGATACCATGTATATCAGGCATTGGTTGATGAACAGCAAACCCAGCAACATCTGCTCGAACGGTTTGTGGATACGGCCTTTCGCGGATCAGCCATGAAGCTGGTCATGCAGGCGCTGGGCAACAGCAAAGCAACACCGGAGGAATTGAAAGAGCTGCAAAAACTCATCAATAACATGAACCCCAACGCAACCAACTGATCGTATGAACGCCTTTCACTTTTTTTCAGAACCCGTTACGAATGCACTGGGTTGGGGCCTGATGCATACCACCTGGCAGGGCACGTTGCTTGCGTTGACGACCGCCCTGCTTTTGCGGCTTACCCAGCAAAAAGCTTCGTCGGTGCGCTACAGCATCAGCATCGGGGCGCTGGCTTTGCAACTGGTGCTTTTTGTGATTACCTGCTGGATCGCCTACGAACCCGTTCGACCGACGATGCTCATTCGTGGTGAGCCGCTGGAAGAGCCGGCTTCGGCGGTTCTGGTCCTGAATTTACCCGTGGTCGACAATTGGTCGGGGCACATCATCAACGGGCTGCAACCGCATTTGTCGGTTGTGGTGGCGCTCTGGTTACTCGGCTCGGCTGTGTTGTTCGTTCGCTTACTGGGCGGCTGGCTGTTTATTCAACGATTACAGAAACGCGGTATTCAGGCGGCTCCGGTGGCCTGGCAACAGCATCTGAATCGGTTGGCAGAACAGCTCGGTATCTCCAATGCCATCCGGTTGTTCGAATCGACGGAAATAACCGTTCCGATGACCGTTGGCTGGCTCAAGCCAATCGTGTTGATTCCCGTTGGCTTGCTGGCCGGGTTGTCGCCCCGGGAGGTGGAAGCGGTTCTGATCCACGAACTGGCCCATATTCGCCGGTACGATTATCTGGTAAATTTGGTACAGTCGGCGGTGGAGGTGGTGTTGTTTTTTCACCCGGCCATCTGGTGGTTATCGGCGCGGGTGCGCGAAGAGCGCGAACACTGCTGCGATGATGTGGCGATTCAGCTGTGCGGAGAGCGGGCCAGCCTGGCCCAGGCGTTGGTTCATATCGAACAACGGCGACAGGCGCAGGTGCCTACGCCGGAATTGGCAATGGCGTTTGGTGCCCGGAAACCGTCGTTTATGCAGCGTGTCAAACGGGTAATTGGGGTGCCGGTTTCCAACCCGAAACCCAACGGCTGGGGCGTGGCCGGGCTGCTGGTGTTACTGGCGGGTCTGGTTACGGGGCAGAATCACTACCGGCCCGCCATGATCAACCGGGCCGTCAGCAATCCCCGCACAGCCAGCAATGCACTGCCCCGTGCTGCTACGCAGCAACTGGATTCCCAGACAAGGGAAGAACCGCAATCGATGAGCGTGTCTACGGCAATTCCAGGCGACACAATAGAACCGGAAAAGCCTGCCGAAGAAAGTGGGCTGGAATATCAAATTAGAGCATTGGAGGAGTTGAAAGAGGAACTGGCAAAGCTGCACGAGTCACTGGTTGGCGAGCAGGTGGAGCAGGAGGGCACGAACCGCACCGATGAAAGTCAGAAGTCGAGGCAAAAACTCCAAAAGGAATTTGCGCGGGTGGAAAGGGAACTGGCCAAACAGTTTCGGAATCAGTCTCACCTACAAGGGAAGCTAAAGGAGGCTGAAGCTGATCTGTATAACCGTTTTCGTCAGCCGATGGGTCCCTCGTCCCGGCGTCACTGGGAGCAAATGCGTTATGAGGACCAGCAGAAAGTTCTTGAGGAATCACAGGAAGCCCTGCAGCAAGTCTGGCAGAGCATGGCGAAACCTATGGACGATTTCTTGAAAGAGCACGAAAATTTCGCCCAACCGGATTCGCTCCCAAAACCGAAGCCTGCTGTTGCGCCTAAATCCAGCTTTTCGGCAGAGCCAACCCAGGAGCCGAGTCCGGCCGTGGCCCCATCGGTGGCAACCCCACCGGCTCGCGTGGGCAAAGCAGCAGCGAAAAAGGGAGAATACTGGTACAATGGCAAGCGCTACAACAGCCCGGACGAAATACCAGCGCCCCCCACACCGCCTGTTCCACCCCCAGCCGTCGAGTCGGTAGAACCGTTCCCTCCGGCGGAGGTACCAACTGAGCCAGCGCCATCCCGGTTTGAAGCCGTGCCGGCTGCACCGGCTCCCCCCAAGGTTCCAAAAGCGCCCAAAGCGGCTAAGAAAGGGTGGCATATCAAAACGAATGATTGAGTCGAAAAGGGGAAGGAGGTCGTTCTTTCCCCTTTTTTATTTAAATGCCGCCCGGCGCAGACGGTCGTTGACGGCCCGGCCCAAGCCCGTTTCGGGCACCAATTCGGCGGCAATCACATCAATATCTTTGGTGTCCAGGGTTCGCATGGCCGAAAATAGGTTTTTGGCAGCTTCGGATACATCGCCCGTAACGGACAGGATCTGCTGGTTTTCGGCCGGAACCAGCCGGGTGATTTCCTCAAAGGCCAGCACGCCAATTCGCTCGGGCTGGTGCGCTTTCAGGAGTTCGTCCGGTGCTTTCAGAAAGAGCGGTTTGCGGGGGGCATAATGACTGCTCAGCATACCCGGCGCTTTGGGGTTGGATGTCGAATGGCTGCGCACGGCGACCTTCCCGACCACCGCTTCCAGCTTTTCAAGGGTCATTCCGCCAAGCCGGTAAACAATCGGCCCACCGTCCGAAAAACCGATAATAGTCGATTCGATGCCCACCTGGGCCGCACCACCATCGAGCACGTACGGAATCTGGTCGCCCAGTTGGTCGGCCACGTGCCGGGCGGAGGTCGGGCTGATGTAACCGAACGGATTGGCACTGGGCGCGGCTAGTGGAAAATCCAGGGTTGCCAGGAGTTTGAGCGCCAGCGGGTGGTTCGGAATCCGGATCGCAACGGTGTCGAGACCCGACGACACCAGGTCGGGAATGATGGATTGCTTGGGCAGTAAAATCGTCAAAGGACCCGGCCAAAACCGTTCGGCGAGCTGCCGGGCTTTTTCCGGAATGTCGATGACGAAGGTTTCTACTTTGGCAATTGTGTCGGTATGAACGATAAGTGGATCGAACGAGGGCCGGTTTTTTACCCGGAAAATCTTTAGCACGGCATCCGGATTGAGCGCGTTCCCGGCTAGCCCGTATACGGTTTCGGTGGGCAATCCAACGACGTCGCCCTGTTCTAAGAAAGCTTTTGCTTGTTGTATGTCCGTTCCAATTGCCGCCATACCGCAAAGGTACGGTTTTCTGCTTTATGGTTCCCGGCGGCTTCTCGTCCAATTCTATTCCTCAACTTTTTTTGAAGTTCCTGTCCAGTTTTTCTTTCTTCGTTCGTCGTAGGGCTGATCAATCACTAATTCACTTTCAATGTACGTACCATGGAAAAATTCATGCTGATCTTTCACGGACCGCAGACCGACGAAGAGGCTTTTCAGGAAATGTCACCCGACGAATTTCAGGCTGTTATTGAAAAATGGAACACCTGGATTGGCGGCATCGAGGCTCAGGGAAAAATGCTGGGGACGGACGCTCTGTTGCCCGCCGGAAAAGTGTTATCTAATAAGGGGCAAACGGTTACGGACGGACCGTTTACGGAAGGGAAAGAAATTGTGGGCGGCTACCTGCTGCTGAACGCCGAAAGTTTTGAAGAAGCCCTGACTCTGGCCCAGGGATGTCCGCATTTTGATACGGGCGGCAAGGTGGAAGTGCGCCAGGTCCAACAGTTCTGATTGATTTACCCAACAACAGCGTGAACGATTGGTATCTTCACGCTGTCTTATCTTTTTTGTTACGTGGAGTCGTCGAATACGCATCAACTTGTCGCGCATCTTTTTCGGCATGAAGCGGGCCGGATGGTGACGGTATTGACCAAAATGCTGGGGTTTGAGCAGCTTGAGGTGGCCGAAGATATTGTGCAGGACACGATGATTCAGGCGCTCCGGAGCTGGTCGTTTCGGGGAATTCCCGACAAACCGTCGGCCTGGTTATACCGGGTGGCTCACAACCAAGCTCTGGATGTAGTTCGCCGGGAAAAGGTACACCGGAATCTGACGGCAGCGTTGGGGCGGGAACAGCCATCCGAAGATCAGCTGGAACGGTTTTTTGCGGAAGATGAAATCAACGACAGCCAGTTACGAATGCTTTTTACCTGCTGCCATTCCGCGTTGCCGTTTGAGTCGCAGGTGGCCCTTTGCCTGAAAATTTTGTGCGGATTGAGCATTCGGGAAATTGCCAACGCGTTTCTGACAGGTGAAGAAACGATTACCAAACGCATCTACCGGGCCAAGGAAAAAATCCGTTCGAAAGAAATCCGGCTGGAAGTGCCATCGGGTGCTCAGCTGCCCGTTCGGTTGCAGGCGGTTTTGAAGAGCCTTTATCTGTTGTTTAACGAAGGCTACAATTCCTCCCATCCCGACACGCTCATCCGGCAGGATTTATGCGAGGAAGCGATGCGGTTGTGTTTGCTGCTGACGCAAAACGCTCAGACGGCGGCTCCGGCTGCCCATGCCCTGCTGGCGTTGATGTGTTTTCAGGTAGCCCGCTTCGACGCTCGCACCGACTTAGATGGGGCCATTGTTGTGCTGAAAGACCAGGATCGCACGCGCTGGAGCCAGCCACTCATTGAGCAGGGAAAACGCCAGCTGGCTCGCTCGGCCGCGGGCGACGAACTGACCGACTATCACCTGGAAGCGGTTATTGCCCTACAGCATTGCAGCGCACCGAGCTATGAAAAAACGGACTGGAAGGCTATTCTACGGTATTATGACCTGTTGCTGGAACGAAAGCCCGGCCCCGTTGTCGCGCTGAATCGGGCGGTGGCGCTAGCCGAGGTGGAAGGGCCTGCGGTAGCCTTGCAAACGGTTTTACAACTGACCGGGTTAGCGCACAACCACTATTATTACGCCATTCTGGGCGATTTTTACGCGCAGCTTCGGCAAACTGACCAGGCCCGTGAACGGTATAGGCAGGCGATACACCGCACGTCATCAGGGGCTGAACGGCAACTTCTACAGAAAAAAATAGCATTGCTTTCTGAAAATCCTTCGACGGTTTTTGCGCCGGATGAAACCCCTCAATAACGGCATTGGGGCAACCGGGTTCTTCGCAATCCCTTTTTACAAGTACGCTGGAGCTATAGCATATTTTGCTACTTAACACGTTCTAGGTTAAAAATGAGTAGTCTTTTAATACCTATGAAACAGTTTGTCAAAATCAGCGTGATTCCTGTCCTGGTGTTCGGTGTCGGTCTATCGTCCTGCGTTGTTTCCAAATTTAAACCCCTGTCGCAGGTGAGCGGGGTGGAAGCCGATTCATCCTCCGTAACGGTTTTTTTGCTGGAAAGGGACATTCCTCAAGACATCGAGAAGTTGGGGGTGGTCACGATTGCCAACATAGAAAGGGCCACGGTCAACACCGACAAACACGTCAAGCGGCAACTTCAGAAAGATTGCCAGCGATTGGGGGCAAACGGGGCTTTTCGGGTGAATGACGGCACTTATCATCCTGCCATTGTGAATTATTTAGTCTTTAAATATAAAAAGGAATAAACCTCAGAAGATTCACATGTTGGGTGTCCGGAAAAGCAAAAAGTAAAATCAGAACCGTGTGCTGGCATCTGGTGGGCCCGTCATTGTGACGGGCAATGAGCGTAACAGGGTTGCCGTCGATTTCAACGGTACAGCAAATACTTCTTACGCATTTTCTTGTAGGCGGTCAACCCCGGCTCCCAGCTGGCGCGAATTTCTTTTTCCGAACGGCCTTCCATAATTTGTTTCCGGAACAGCCCATTGCCGATCAGCCTTTCGATGGTGCCCATTTCTTTGCTCAGTTTTGAATCAAAGAATTTCTCTTTGTGGGGGTGGGCCTTGTAGAGCTCCATCAGCCATTGGATATTAATCTGACCGCTCTTGCGCAGTTGGCTGACATCGTAGGTCCGCAAATCCAGGCCGTAGCAAACCTGATCCATAAACAGGGGTGTTTCCGCCATTCCCTTGATGCTCGTCGGGGTATAGGAGAAGGAGTAGATTCCCTTGAGCTCCGGACTTCCGATCACCGTAAACGGAAATTGAGTGCCACGCCCGTGGTTCAGGTAAACGCCCTCAAACATGCAGGTGGAGGGGTACAGCAAAATGCTCTGCTGGGTATTCAGATTGGGTGAGGGGGGCACCGGCAACGTGTACGGCATATCGTGCTCGTAGTTGGCTACTTTCACAATCTTGAGTTTACACTTCACTTTGTTGGTAAGCCACCCTTCTCCGTTCGCCATCTGGGCAAATTCCGCCACCGTCAAACCGTGAGCCATCGGAATCGGAAACATGCCGATCCCTGATTTATACTGCATATCCAGTACCGGGCCGTCGATGAGGTAACCGTTGGGGTTGGGTCGGTCGAGGATCATCAATTCCTTGCCATTTTCCTGACAGGCTTCCATGACCCGGACGAGGGCGTTGATGTTGGTGTAAAAACGGCAACCCACATCCTGAAGGTCGTACAACAGAATGTCGACATTGGCGAGATCATCCCGGGAAGGTTTGTTTTTCTTGCCATAGAGCGAAACAATCGGTATGCCGGTGGCGCTATCCACTTCATCGGCTACAGAGATCCCGGCGCTGGCTTTGCCCCGAAAACCGTGTTCCGGGCCGAATATTTTTACAATATTGACGCCAAGGGTCTTCAGGCTATCGACCAGGTGTTTCTTGCCGATGATCGATGTCGGGTTTGCCAGCATGGCTACCCGTTTGCCCTTTAAATACGGCACGTATTGATCCGGCTGATCGGCACCCGTTACAATTCCTTTAGCAGCACCCCGAAAATTTTCAGTATTTCGGGAGCGGATGCTTATGGTACTAATCAAAGCAAAAGCAGTAATAAGGAGAGCACTAAGGATGGAAAACCGGTTTTTCATAAAATTACTGACGTGATGAATGGCCGAATGTAAGCACTTCTTGCTTTGTTTTAGCCGTATTTTGGATTAAAAACGGAATGAAAGGGATAAACTACTCGGATATTTTCCGGAAAGCAGGGCGGAGGGATCACCACCGAACCTGGCCGACCACCTGCGAGCGACGACGGATTTCGAAGCCCAGGCCGGAAAACGGATTTTAAAAGGCCCCTGGAGACGCCGTATGCATCGGCTCCCTGGATTTGTATTCAGCGGAGATGATTCGTAACTTTAGCCGTTATCATAAATTTGACGATTCCAAGCTAAAAGTGGACTGACAGGGCCTGGTGACTGGTAAGCCGCTTGCGCCTGATTCTGAGGATAAAAACGGCTGATTCATTTACTATTGATTGAGCTGTTCGAGCGAAAAGTCAAAAAGTTCATGTTTCAATTCTTGAGGCATTTTTTGCAAAAGGTTGAATCTTTTAGTGCAATCCGTATTAATTTTAACAGTTAAATTCTACTTTTTTAATCAGTGACCTACTCACTAAACCAAAATTCAATGGATGTTCCACAAATAAAAAAGGCAGCGAAGCTTTACGACGTTGTCATTGTTGGCTCAGGAGCAGGGGGTGGTATGGCGGCTTATCAACTTTCCAAAGCCGGGGCTACCGTTGCCTTGCTTGAAGCCGGAGGTTATTTCGACCCTGCCGACCCAAAATACATTAACCAGCTGAAATGGGTTTATGAATCGCCCCGGCGCGGGGCCGGAACAACCCGTGCGTTTGGTGATTTTGATGCTGCCTGGGGAGGCTGGGAAATTGAAGGAGAACCTTATTCGGCCGCGAAAGGCACCGAATTTCACTGGTTCCGCTCCCGGATGCTCGGCGGACGCACCAACCACTGGGGACGGATTTCACTGCGGATGGGTCCTGATGACTTCAAACGGAAAAGCCTGACAGGAATCGGAGAAGACTGGCCGCTTAGCTACGAAGACTACGCACCGTATTACGACAAAGTTGACGATCTGATTGGAGTATTCGGGTCCAAAGAAGGGTTGCGCGATGCGCCCGATGGGCGGTTTTTGCCTCCCCCCAAGCCCCGTCTGCACGAGTTGATGATTAAAAAAGGAGCCAAGAGCGTTGGAGTGCCGGTCATTCCGTCGCGGCTTTCAATTCTGACCAAACCCATCCACGACCGCGGGGGCTGTTTCTACTGCTCACAATGTGGCCGGGCGTGTCAGGCGTATGCCGACTTCTCTTCGTCATCCGTATTGTGTATTCCGGCTGTAAAAACCGGGAAAGTGACGCTGATCAACAATGCGATGGCCCGTGAGGTCCTGACCGACGCCAAAACCGGTCTGGCCAATGGCGTTTCGTACGTCGATACGCTCACGTTGACCGAACAGTCGGTTATGGGAAAAGTGGTCGTTCTGGCGGCTAGTACCTGCGAAACGGCCCGGTTGTTGTTGAACTCAAAATCATCCCGTTTCCAGAACGGTCTGGCCAATTCAAGCGGAGTGGTGGGTAAATACCTGAACGACTCGACGGGTGCATCACGCGGGGCCTTTATCCCGGCGCTGATGGATCGCAAACGCTACAACGAAGACGGTGTGGGCGGTGCACACATCTACTCGCCCTGGTGGCTGGATAATAAAAAATTAGATTTCCCGCGCGGCTACCACATCGAATACGGCGGTGGTATGGGTATGCCGATGTACGGTTTTGGTTTCGGCATGGAAGGTCGTAATGCAATGGTACCAGGCCGGGATGGTAAACCGAAAGAAGCGGGCGGTTACGGTGCGGGCCTGAAAGATGATTTCCGGCGGTTTTACGGTGCCAACATCGGGATGGCCGGTCGCGGAGAACCTGTTCCATTGGAAAGCAATTACTGCGAAATTGACCCGAATACGGTGGATAAGTACGGTATTCCGACGTTGCGGTTCAACTACAAATGGTCCGATTACGAGATCAAGCAGGCCAAACACATGCAGGATACGTTCGAGGAAATTATCCACGCCATGGGTGGGATTCCGCTTGGTAAAAAACCGGGACCGGAAAACAACTACGGTTTGGAAGCACCCGGAAAAATTATCCACGAAATCGGTACGGCCCGGATGGGAAATGACCCGAAAAACTCGGTATTGAACAAATACTCGCAGGCTCACGACGTCAAAAACCTGTTCGTTGTTGATGCAGCCGCTTTCCCGTCGCAAGGTGACAAAAACGTGACGTGGACGATCCTGGCGAACTCCTGGCGGACTTCCGATTACATCATCGACCAAGTTAAACAAAAGAATATTTAATTTATGGTTTATAGTTTAAGGTTTATAAGCGTCTGACAGCGAGTGTATTTGTTGTCCGCTTTAAACCTTAAACCAAAAACCTTAAACCATAAAAACATGAAACGTAGAGATTCTCTCAAAGCCATTACCTTGAGCAGTTTGGGATTTGCGGGGATGAATCCGCAGATTGCCGCTGCCGAGTCAATCGCACCACCTGACGTTAAACCCGTCAAAATTCCCGGCGGTCGGCAGAAGTTCGAAGCAGAACGCGATGCCAAACTGAACGCCGACAAATTCTTTACGCCCCACGAACTCAAAACTGTAACGGTTTTAGGGGACATTATCATCCCGGCGGATGCCAAATCCGGCAGCGCTTCGCAGGCCGGTGTGCCCGCTTTCATCGAGTTCATGATGAAAGACCAGCCCCAGTGGCAGACGCCCATGCGCGGAGGTATCCGTTGGCTCGACAACCAGTGCGTGAAGCGGTTCGAAAAGAAATTCGCGGATTGTACCAAAGCGCAGCAAATTGAAATCATCGACGAAATCGCCTATCCGGCCAAAGCCAAACCGGGCCTGTCGCAGGGTGTTTCGTTCTTCAACATGATGCGCGGATTTGTGTCTACGGGCTTCTTTACCAGTCAGATGGGTATCAAAGACCTCGGTTACGTAGGCAATACGCCTAACCAATGGGAAGGTGTTCCTGCCGATGTGCTGAAGCAGTACAATTTGAGCTACGAAGATTAATTCAGTTAAGAGTAAGGGGTTAAAAATCAAGCGTTAACGATCTGGTATTTGACGGTCTCATTTGTTTTTAACTCCTAACTCTTAATTCACAACTCCTTACTCCACCTATGACCTCCCGACGACTTTTTCTCCAGCAAACCGGATTGATTGCTTCTTCCCTGGCTTTTTCGCCGTTGACCATTGCGCGGTCGCCTAAAAAAGATCGGCTGGGCGTGGCGCTGGTAGGTCTGGGTTATTATAGCACTGACCTGATTGCTCCGGCTTTGCAACTGACCAAAAACTGCTACCTGGCGGGCATTGTTACCGGTACCCCATCAAAAGCGGAAACGTGGGTGAAAAAGTACAACATTCCCGAAAAGAATGTCTATAACTACAGCAACTTCGATCAGATCGCGAACAACCCGGATATCGATGTGGTGTACATCATCCTGCCGCCGTCAATGCATCGCGAGTACGTGATTCGGGCGGCCAAGGCGGGCAAACACGTCTGGGTGGAAAAACCGATGGCCATGACCGAGAAGGAGTGTCAGGATATGATCACGGCCTGCAAACAGAACAAACGGTTGCTGGCAGTGGGGTATCGGCTTCAGCACGAACCCAACACGCAGGAGTACATTAAATTGTTGCGAGACGGAAAAATCGGGAAGATCAAAATGGTGAGTTGTTCGGCGGGTTATAACGACAACCGGACCACCCACTGGAAGCAGAAAAAAGAAATGGGCGGGGGTGTCATGTACGACATGGGCGTCTACGTTTTGCAGGGTGCGCGGCTGGCCACGGGCGAAGAACCGATTTCGGTGACAGCCCAGCAGTTTACTACCCGACCCGAAATTTACAAAAATGGGTTGGATGAGACCACCATGGCCCAGTTGGTGTTTCCGAGTGGGGCACGGGCTGCGGTGCAAACCAGCTTTGGCATGAATATGAACTTCCTGCACGTGACGGGCGAAAAAGGCTTTCTGAAAATGGAACCTTATTCGGCGTATAACGGGCAAACGGGCGAAGCAACCGGTGGGGTGAAAATCCAGCACAAATACGATGTGCCCCGGCAGCAGGCCATGCAGATGGACGACGATGCCGACGCGATCATGAACAACAAACCGTTGATTGCGCCGGGCGAAGAAGGTATGCGGGATATCCGTATTGTAGAAGCCATTTACCGAGCCGCCAAATCCGGCCAGTCTGTAAAGTTGACGTAACTTAACCGAAAAAATCAATGAACGACGCAAAGTGGACCGCACCTTTTTGGGTTACACTTTGCGTTCTTTTTTTGGGGCTGGGTTCGTCGATTTGTCAAGCTCAAGCGGATGAGTGTCCCGCCCCGGGTGAGATTTCTGGAGACCTTCAAATAACACCGGGGTACGGTTGTGTTCCGTTAACGATCAAAACGTCCAGCGGAACGAGCGGGGCAAAAAACATTCGCTACGTATATGATTATAAGGGGGGCGCTGTCAATGCTGCTGAAATAACCACCAAGTCGTCTTTTGAATATAAAAAGGCGGGCCTATACAGGATTCTGCAATACTCTGAACAAGATGGACGACAGCTGCGGGCTTGTGAGTTGGTCCAGGTGTATGATACGATCCCGCCCGAGTTGGTGGTTACGGGTTGCCTGACCCGTGTGATGGTTTCTATTCCGAAAGCCGCTGATTACCAGTATGATTGGTATACGGTTAATTGGGGTGACGGAACGCACGAACAGATTAGCGGACCAGCTCCGGTGGGCGTGCATACGTATGCTGATGATAGCCAACGGAACATTACGGTTCAGGGAACTCATTTTTTTGGCCATTGCGGGGGAACAACGCGCACCGTTTTCCGGCCCAATACAAAAGTCGAAATGCCGCACATTGACCAGATGCGCCCGGTGAGTACGGACGCGCTGGAACTGGTTATTGCCAACCCGAGTGGCAATCGTTTTTGGCTGGAGCAGCGCGTGGAAGGGGGCGATTTTGAGCGCACAACGTCACACGCCGAGTTTGTCTTGAGAACCCAGATCAATGCGGATCTATCGGCTCCGATCTGCTTTCGGTTTACGTTAGCCGATACCTGTTTACAAGCTCCGCCTTCCCCCGAAGTGTGTTATTTGCCGCCCAGCCCCGAGCCGGAACCAGCGGCCGATTCGACGGTTTTTATGCCCGATGCTTTTAGTCCCAACGCCGATGGCATAAACGATCGCTTTCAACCTCAGGGCTTGCAGGTCGGTCTCTTGCAGCTAACGGTTTATAACCGCTGGGGAGAAGTCGTGTTTCAAACAAACGAAGCTCGGGACGGCTGGGACGGTAAAAGGCACGGTCAATCTCTGCCGCCGGGTGCGTATACGTACCGGCTGGATATTGAAAAAACCGATGGGCAGCGGTCCCAAAAACGCGGCATCGTGCTGTTGTTGAAGTAACTCAGGGCGTAGACGGTTCGTTCAGCAGGCCCAGGTCGGTGGGCAAACCATCGAGGCTGACAAGGTTTTTTTCCTGCATGTATTCCTGCAAACCATCTTCCCCCTTTTTGTCCGCCCATTCGAAATGAATAGCCCGTTCGCCCTTGTAGTCGAACAACGGCACACCAAAACCGCAGGATGTTTGCACGAGTGTAATGTCGGCAATTATAAGTTGCCGTGTACTCGGGTAAATCGTGAAATGCGGGGCAAATGTTTCCCACTCGTCCGTGCCGGGTAAAACCGCACGCCCCTTACCATACAGCCGCAGAATCAGCGGAGCGCCCGTGAACGAACAGAACATGAAGGTAATGCGCCCATTCTCCAGGGTGTGGGCCGATGTTTCGTTGCCACTGCTGATCAAATCCATGTAGCCCACCTGGCTTTCGGAAAACACCCGGAAGCAATCCAGCCCTTTGGGCGATAGATTGACGTGCCCCTCGGCGCTTAAAGGAGCGGTACTGACGAAAAAAATAGGCTGCTTTTCAATGAATGCCCGATGAGGAGGTTTGATTGAATCATGAAACTTACCCATGAATGTTCGGATTTCTGGTGAAAAAAGAGCGAAGTTGACGTGGGTAAATATATCAAAAATAAATCGTCCTATGTTGCCTTCCTGAACTTGCTTTTTGTGTTATATGCCGGCCTGCTCAAGTTGTCGCAGGTTGCTTTTGGCTTCTTCATAATCCGGTTTTAAGGCAACCGACCGACGAATGTCAGCCAATGCTCCCGCCCGGTCGCCCAGGTAAAACCGATCAACTCCCCGGTTGTGCAATGCCGTCGGATCGTTGGGTTTATAGCGGAGGAAGCGGTTATAATCAGACAGTGATTCTTCATAGCGTTTCAACTGTAAGTACGTAAAGCCGCGGGCGGTAAGGACCAGCGTATCTTTGCCGGGCACCAGCGCTAGGGCTTTGTTAAAATCCCGCAAAGCATCTTCAAAGCGGTTTATTTTGTTGTACGTTAAGCCCCGGTTGTAGTAAACATCGCTTTTGGTGGAATCCATCCGAATGGCTTGATCATACATCTCCAGTGCCTTTGTTAATTCATTTTTTAGACCGTAGGCGTTGCCTAGCCCTTCGTAACAATGGTACCGGCTGCTCCCGTTGGCAACAGCGGCCTGAAACTGTTGCAGGGCTTCGTCGATTCGGTTGTTTTTTCCGTAATAATCGCCCAGTCCTTCCCGCATCTGGTCGTTATCGGGATAAAATTTCAGCGCGTTGATCCAGAGCGTTTCGGTATTTTTCCAGACTTTGACCTGTTGGGTGGTCAGGTAAAAAAACAGCAAGCTGAAGCAGCCCAACCCCACCGTGGCCCACCGAAACCGTTCCGGCGAATGACCGATGAGTAGATACAGGCCGTAGACGACCAGAAACAACAGGCCAAAGTAAGAAAGGTAGCTGTACCGGTCGGCCATGATGGCAGCGCCCACCGTCATAAATTGCAGAACAAGAATGATGGTGATTAGAAAAAAGCCGATCCCGAACGCTACCAGCCGCTGCCGTTCGGTTTTGGCGGTCAGCAGATACCACAACCCCAGACTCACTACCAGGATGAAAGCTAGCGGACCCAGCCAATGCTGCGGTTCGATGTTTCGGACGTTTTCGGGGTACGGATAAAAGGCCGACAGCCGGAAAGGAGCGATTAGTTTAACCAAATACATCAGGAAACCGTAGCTGCCGTACACCAGCCAGCGGGCAGCAAACGGCTCCTGACCAACGGCATCTTTCTTTTCCGCAATTCGGACAAACCAGCCGTGAAAATCCCCTCCACTCTGTACGTTAGTCGCAATCAATCCGATGAAAATCGCCACCAGCACAAAGGGAAGCAGGGTGAACAGTACAGACGGTTTTAGCACTTTTTTAAGCCCCTGATCTCCGGCTTGCCAATAATCAATCAACAGTAAAACGAGAGGCAGAACAACCGCCATCGCCTTGGCTAGACAAGACAGAACAAACAGGCCAAACGTGAGAAAAAGCCAGCTCGCCGACTGTGTTTTTCGGTATTGAAGATACGTTAGGCAGGCAGACAGGAAAAAAAACGTGTAAAGGACATCTTTCCGCTCCGAAACCCAGATGACCGATTCCACGTGCATCGGATGCAGGCCCCACAATGCGGCAACAAACAGGCCCACCCAGCGATTTTGGTGGCTTAACTGATAAGCCAGCCAGAACACCAGCCCGGTATTAAACAGGTGAATAACCGTGTTTGTCACAATAAAAGAACTGGCTCCGGGCCCGAATAAGGCGGAGTTGGCCGCGAGCGATAGCATTGTGAGCGGGTGATAATTGAGCGCTACCACGGACTGTAGCAGCGTTTGTACGTGTCCGGCGGTTGGGTCCAGCACATACGGATTGGCGAACACATACTCCGAATCGTCCCAGTCAACAAACCCGTTGCCAAATCCAAACGCGTATGCAATAAAAACCGTTAGCAGCAGCAGCGGCAACCACAGTCCTGCCCGAATATCTGCTTTGCTCATGGAAGCGGACTTGCTTCGTACGGGCGCTGTAGGAACCGGAGTAGCAACCGGCGATGAAGACGCTACGGTACCCGAACGGGTTTTGGAAGATTTGTGTTTGGCCATGCATATAATTCGTTTTGCCATAATTACTGCAAAAGCTGTACCACATGGCTGCCGGGAGCCAAACGGAGTAAAAACAAAAAAGCCCCGCCAGGGGCGAGGCTTTTCCGGAGGAAGATCACGGATTATGCTTTGCTGGCATTATCGGTTTTTCCTTGTTGATTCGTTAATTTGGGGCGTTTTACGCCATAAGAACCGCGCCAGATTTTGCCGCGCTTGGTTTTAACATCTCCTTTTCCCATGTTCAGAACGTTAGATTGACTTAACTAAAAGGACCTGGATTAACGAGTAATCACCATTAATAAATCCTAGTTACTCATTTATTCGTAATAATCAAAACCGGATAAGAGTAAGTTTATTGCTTCTATTTTGGGGCTACCGGCGGGATTTCCAAACATCTGTCAGCGAATTGAGTTAGCCTACAAACAACAGTTAAAAACAAAACGTATGGCAGGCAATAAAACAACGGTTCTGGAAAATTCTGGAATCGGACAGCTTGAACCCGAAACGAGCGGATCAAGCCTTATCAATGTCGGTGAAGAAGAACGCGTGTGGTCGACGGTTGGCGGGGGATTGTTGCTTACTTATGGATTAAAAAAAGCCTCCATTGGTGGTATTTTGCTGGCGGCTGTGGGTGGTTATCTGGCCTACCGGGGCATGTCGGGCCATTGCCCGGTTAGCGAAGCCGTTGGACGAAATACCGCCGGAAACGAAGCCGGTCCCGTTGAACCCATTGAAATTTCGACCAGCCAGACCGTTTACAAACCCCGCGAGGAGGTGTACCGGTTCTGGCGGCACCTGGAAAATCTGCCCCGGTTCATGTCGCACCTGAAGGAAGTACGGCAGCTGGATTCAACGCATTCGCACTGGGTGGCTCAAATCGGTGAGGGAACCGTGGCCGAAGCCATCGCATCGGTGGAATGGGATGCGCAGATTATTCACGAAACACCCAACGAACGGTTGGTCTGGAAGTCAGTCGAAGGAGCCCGGATCCATAACGTGGGAGAGGTGCGGTTTTCAGATTCGCCGGACGGTTTCGGCACCGTCATTCACGCCACGATTCGGTACCGTCCGCCCGTTGGTCACTTGGGAAGCGCCCTGATGAGCCTTTTCAATCCGGCGTTTGCGCAACTGATTGAAAAAGATCTGCGCCAATTTAAGCAGGTCGTCGAAACCGGTGAGCCCACGCCGGGTCAGGAGCAGCATCCGGCAGAACTGGAGTCTGGTATCGCTGATATATAAGGTCGGTTAAATGAATCGCCAAACCTGGCAGGTCAGACCTGCCAGGTTTGGCGATTAAATTTTTAGTCATCAATCATAGGGGTAATTTCGTTAAGAGCTGTCATTAGGGCGAACAGTAAACAACGCACTAATGGACTTGCTACAATTGGAACGGGAATTACTTCCCCTGACTACCTATGCCGCTCCGGTTATTTTAGGCTCCGTCCTGCTGGAATTCTGGTTGAATCGGCACGATGAAGAACACCGCTACGAAAGCCGTGATTTCTGGTCGTCGGTGGGCATCGGACTCGGTAGTCTGATTATAAACGGCATTCTGAAAACGAGTGTATTCGGAATGGCCCTGTTCTTTTACAAACTGATCCCCTGGCGAATCGAAACCGGCTGGTGGGCGTGGCTATTGGCTTATTTTCTCGTCGATTTTTGCAACTATTTCGCGCATTTTATTGCGCACAAACAGCGCGTCTGGTGGGCTACGCACGTAACGCACCATTCGTCCGAACACCTTAATTTTTCGACGGCATTCCGGAATTCATGGACGCAGCATTTAAAGCTGGTTTTCTTCATTCCGGCCTGGGTGTCGGGCATCAATCCGGTGGTGTTGTTGACGTGTTACCAGATCAACCTGTTGTATCAATTTTGGATTCACACCGAGATGATCGGAAAACTACCGCGCTGGTTTGAATTCTTTTTCGTCACGCCTTCGCACCACCGGGTGCATCACGGGAGCAACGACCGGTACATCGACAAAAACTTTGGGTCCTCGCTGATCATCTGGGATCGTCTGTTTGGAACCTTCCAGGAAGAAGATGAAAAACCCATTTATGGGTTGACCAAGCCCGTTGCGTCGTTCAATCCGGTTTACCTGAATTTCCACGTCTGGGCCGACATCTGGCAGGATCTGCGCCGGGTTCGTTCCTTTCGGGCTGCCTGGGGCATTTTGTTCGGCCCTCCCTGATTCGGCCCGCAATCTGGTTAAAATCCCATTGAGGTTGCATCCACTGGTTTGATGCAGTGCTCGTCATCCACCAAAACCTTCTGTCATGAAAAAATACGTGCTGATTACCGGCGCCAGTGCTGGTTTGGGCAAAGCATTTGCCCTCGAACTGGCCCGGCAAGGACATAATTTGATTCTGGTAGCTCTCCCGAACGAAAACCTACCCGCCCTGGCGCAGCAAATCCGGCTGAATTGTAACGTCAGTGTGGCCTGTTACGAAACCGATCTGTGCCAGCGACCCAACCTGGAAGAGCTTGTTGCCTGGCTTCAATCGTCGCGGTTCGAGATCTTTTATCTGATCAATAACGCCGGAATTGGCGGCTCGCAGGCATTTGATCAGGCCGATACGGAACGGATTGAGCGTATTTTGCAACTAAACATCATCGGAACGGCGTTGCTGACGCGGCTGGTGCTGCCCTTTCTGCTGAAATTTCAGCAATCGTACATCCTGAACGTGTCGAGTATGGCTGCTTTTTCGCCGATTCCGTACAAAACGGTTTATCCGGCTTCCAAAGCGTTTATCTATTCGTTTTCCCTCGGGCTCCGGGCGGAGCTGAGTGCGCTGGGCGTGCGGGTCAGTGTCGTTCATCCGGGTCCGATGCCGCATTCGCCGGAGAATCAGGCCCGGTTGCAAAAACACGGTCGGCTGGGGCGGCTGGCAACGGTTCCGCTGGAGCTGATTGCGCAAACGGCCCTGCAGCAGGTGGAGCAGGGGCAGTCGGTGATTATTCCGGGCTGGACCAACAAATTTGGCTACTGGATGATGCGCTGCATACCCTGGTCCTGGCGAAAACCGTTTATGGTATCCATGTTGCGCAAAGAACTAAGTCTGGCGGTATGAACGTATTGTTGACCGGCGCAACCGGCTTGCTGGGCATCCACGTAGCAGGTGAACTGATTCGGCAGGGACACGCGGTGAAAGCCCTGTATCGCTCGCTACCGAAGCGCATGGACGAACTGCCCTGGTTCAAAAATGTCGATTGGGTGAAAGGAACGCTGATCAGCCAGAGCAATTTGGAGAGTCTGGTGCAGGATTGCCAGGCGGTGATCCACGCGGCCGCGCGGACCGATCCGTACCCAACGCAGCTTTCAGCCTATTACGAAACCAACGTTACGGGTACCGAATACCTCATCGAAGCGGTTCGCCGGAAAACGGATACGCGGCTGGTTTACGTCAGTACGGCAGCGGTTTTTCGCCCGGGTAGTCTGGCCACGCCGGCAACGGAAGAAAGCCCGTACGCGTTCAAGCTCATGGCGTCGGGCTACATCGCGAGCAAGTACCAGGCGCAGCTGCGGGTTCTGGAAGCTGTTCGGCAGGGACTGGATGCCGTGGTTGTCAATCCGACTTTCATGCTGGGACCGTATGATTTCAAGCCGAGCTCGGGCGCCGTCGTCCAGTATGCCCGACAAAACCGGCTGATCCTTCACCCCGGAGCGGGTGGCAAAAGCTTCATTGATGTGCGGGACGCGGCCCGGGCGACGGTCAATGCGCTGCAACTGGGCAAAACGGGCGAATGCTATCTGCTGGCGAACGAAAACCTGACGTACGACCAATTCTTTACCCTGCTTGTGCAGTTGTCAGGTAAGCCGAAAACCGTAGTTCCCATTCCTGCTTCTTGGATTCAACTAGCCGGTAGAATGGGGTCGACCGCGGAGCGGTTGTTTCGACGCGGTTTGCCCATGAACCGGATCAATGCAACCTTATTGACGCAGGACAACTATTATTCGGGCGAAAAAGCGCGCCGGGACCTGCACATGCCGAGATCGCCGGTGAGCCAGGCTATCGAGGAGGCTATGCATTGGTTCGATCAAAAACCGGAACGATTACAACCCGAGCGTTTTTAAAAAACCGTCCCGGTAATTACTGCCAATCGGTATCTCAAATTTTCCGATGTAAACGCGGTTGCCTTCGATGTGCGTTATTTTGGATTTGTTGACCAGAAACGAGCGATGCACTCGCAGAAACAGGGCCGCAGGCAGCATGTTTTCAAAGGAAGAAAACGTCAGGCTGGTGCTGACGGTTTGCTGGGTTGTTATCACTTTGGTGTAATTCCCGCTGGCTTCGGCATACAACAGATCGTGGTGCGCAATTTTGTAAATTTTGCCGTCGGATTTGACAAACGTATAAGGCTCGTCGCCCGGTTCGGTGGGTTCAGAAACCGGGAGTGAGGCTACCTGAATGCGTTCCAGGGCTTTGTCGACGGCCACCATAAACCGTTCCAGCGAGAACGGTTTTAGCAGGTAATCGCAGGCCGATAAATCAAAAGCATCGAGCGCATACTCCTTGTAGGCCGTGGTGAAAATCACCTGTGGTTTGTGCCGGAGGGTTTTTAAAAAAGAGATGCCGTTCAACACCGGCATGTTAATGTCCAGAAACAGAATGTCGATGGAGTGCTCCTGAAAAACCGCTTTGGCCTCCAGGGCATTACCGCAGGAAGCCACCACATTCAGGTTTGGAAAATGGCCGCAATAGGTTTGGATGATTTCCCGGGCGATGGGTTCGTCGTCCACAATCAGGCAGTTGATCCGGGTCATTTTATCTTGAGTTGAAGCATGACGTTGTAAAAATTTGCCCCGTTTTCCACCGACAGCTCATAGGCATTGGGGTAGAGCAATTCGAGCCGTTTCCGAACATTCGACAGCCCTAGGCCCCGGTTTTTTTCGAGATGCTGCTCGTCGCTCACAGTACCGCCGTGCGAATTCCAGACCGAAAACAGCAGGGAGTTGCCCCAGCTTTTTATCGAAATAGCGATGGAGATTTGCGGATCGGTGGTGTTTTTGGAATGTTTGAACGCATTTTCGATGAATACGATCAACAGCATGGGAGCAATGGTGAGATTCGTCTGGCTAAAATCCTCGATGGACGTGCTCAGGGTAAGTCGGTCGCCAATCCGGATTTTTTCAAAGTCGATGTAATTCCGGATGTACGCCAGTTCGTCCGGCAGCGGAACAAACAACTCTTTCGCATCATACACCGAATAGCGCAGCAAATCCGAAAGTTTTAACAACAACGGCGGTATTTTGTCCGACTGCGTGATCGACAAGCCGTACAGATTGTTGAGAGTATTGAACAAAAAATGCGGACTGAGCTGCGATTGTAACAAATGCAGTTCTACCTCGCTTTGTTCGGCTCGTGCGTTGGCGTTCCGGATCTGGTTCTGAACGGCAATTCGGCCCAGCTTGACAAGCATACCGAGGGCAACGCTGAGGACAAACAGCGGCAGGTAAAACAGCATCAGGTTGAGGGCGATCCGGTTGGCCAGCGGAAATTCGGCGTGCACAAAAAGCCAGATGATACTCCCGATAACCAGGAACGACAACACCGCAAAAATAGTGTTCGGGATCGGTTTCGAAATCCAGAGCTGCGATAGATAGCGTCCCAGGTACAAGCCAACAAAGACCAGGAGGGTTGCGGCAAAAGCGGCCTGTTCGCTGTCTTTGGGGTTAATGGTTTCAGCGTAATAGTTGGAGATGAAGAAGACGGCGAGGGCAATAAAAATGGCCGGTATTGTATACCGTCTCAGGGAAGAGAAATCGCTTTTGGGCTGCACTTTTTTCATGCAATTTTTTTTTGTACAAAGTTGAGCAACCTTTCCCAGTTGGTGAAAGGAGCTGGACGGATGGGGTCTAAAACAGGACAGACAAGCGTAAAACCGGCACGAACGCATTCGCCCCGCCGAAACCGCTTTTTGTCAGCGCTTGTCACCGGTTCGGCCTGATAACTTGGATACCCCGGCACCCAGGCCAACCTTTGTTGCGAACGAACTAAGCCGCTCCGGCAACCGCAACAGCCATGAAAGGTAGTGTATTGCTATTTTATCTCACTCTTTATTGTTTGCCTCTTTGGGCGCAAGATACAACCAAATCCATTCAGGGAACCGTCACGGATTTACAAAACGAGCCGTTGCCAGGCGCGACGGTTAGTTTGTACCGGGCCTCCGACTCCACGCTGGTTCGGGGTGAGTCGACCACCAACGTCGGGAAATTTGAGCTGAAAGGGTTGACCGACAACGTCTATTACCTGCGGGTATCGAGCGTTGGCAGCAACGAGCACCGCAGCGGCCCGCTGACGATTGATGACCATCATACCGTCATTGTACTGCCCATCATTGTGTTAAGTCCTTCAAAAACGACGCTTCAGGAAGTGACGGTGGTGGCCAAACGGCCGCTTTTGGAGCAGGAAATCGATAAAACCGTCGTGAACGTGGATGCCATGATCAGCAGCGTTGGCAGTAATACGCTGGAAGTACTGGAAAAAACGCCCGGCGTTACGGTGGAAGCCGACGGCACAATTAGCCTGAACGGGAAAAGTGGGGTGTTGGTGCTGATCGACGGGCGGCAAACGTATTTGTCGGGACCGGATCTGGCGGCTTACCTGAAATCGTTGCCCGGTGGTTCGCTGGATAAACTGGAACTGATGACCAACCCGCCCGCCAAATACGATGCCGCCGGAACTGCCATCATCAACATCCGCCTGAAACGCAATCGGTTGCAGGGTTTTACGGGTGACCTGAGTGCAAACTATAGCCAGGGAAGAACGGTTCGTAGTAACGAAGTAATCAATGTCAACTTTAACCGGAAAAAGCTGAACGTATTCGGTAGCTTGGGGTATAACAAAGACGCAGACTACGCCAATAATTTCGTTGACCGGATTTTTTACAACGAAAATGAGGACATCACGTCGTCTATCCAGTTACAAAACAATTTCCGGGGCCGCAGCCACGGGCTGATGGGAAGAATGGGGATGGATTACGCGGTTTCTCCCAAAACAACGTACGGTTTTGTGATTAGTTTGCAAAACCGACCCCGGCACGAAAGACGGGATTATGAAAGCCGAAATTTCAACGCCAATGCAATGCTGGATTCACTGGGAAGGGGATATACCGATGGCGATTTCGCCTGGCGAAACGGGAGCGCCAACATTAATTTTCAACACCGGTTTGATGATCAACGGGGACGGGAATTAACGGCTGACTTAACCTACGCCCGCTATCAGTCCCACGGCATTCAGCAGCTCCATAATTTTACGTATCTGCCGGACGGCACGCCCGGTAGCCGCAGTGATTTTTTGTATGACCTGCCGTCAGACATCACGATTTATACCGCCAGTGCCGACTACGTGCATCCGCTGAAAAATAAAGTTACGCTGGAAACCGGGGTGAAATCCAGCCTGGTCAATACGGATAATGATTCAAAGTATTACACCGTGATTGATTACGTTAACATTCCTGATTACCGTTATTCCAACCATTTCATCTACCGCGAAACCATCAATGCCGCCTATGTGAACTCCCGTAAAGAATGGAAACGGCTGGGGATTCAGGCGGGGTTACGGCTGGAAAATACACTGGCCAACGGGCGGCAGCTGGGCAATGCGGAAGGGCAGGCCAGCTCATTTGCCAAAAACTATACGCGCCTGTTTCCAACGGCTTTTGTTCGCTACAAACTGGATACGGTGGGAAATAATACGCTGACGGTCAGTCTGGCCCGGCGCATCCACCGAGCCAATTACCAGCTGTTGAATCCATTCGTGTTCTTCCGCGACAATTACTCCTACACGGTGGGCAATCCGGATTTGAATCCGCAATACCACTACCAATATGAACTCAAATACCAGCATAAAACGCAGCTGGGTATTGCGCTGCAATACAATCGGTTTTCCGACGTGATTTTTCCACTCACCGAGGCCGTCGGGGATCGGTTTATTACCAGCCCTCGCAATGTGGCAAAAGGACATATTCTATCACTGGCAACGAATTTGTCGCTCAATCCCACAAAATGGTGGCGCCTGAATGCGAATCTGATGGGGTCTCGGATGGCGGTTCAGGGAACGGCCTATTCCGAAAGCCTGAACCCCGGCATTTTTCACGCCCGGTTGAACCTCATGAATCAATTTCAATTTCAGAAAGGATGGAATGGAGAGGTGACCGGTTTTTTTACCACGAAAGATCTGGCGGGACAAACCATCACCGAGCCGCGTTACCGCGTTGGCTTTGCGGTCCAGAAGAAAGTATTGAAAAACAAAGGAAGCGTTCGGCTGATTGCGGAGGATATTTTTCACTCCTGGCGGCAAAACGATCGAACCGTTAGTCTGAAACAGGCCGACGCATTTCACGCCGGGTTTAGCGATACGCGCCGGATTGGCCTGGCGTTTACGTATCAATTTGGCAAAGAAACGTTCGCCCGAAAACGCCGGCACAGTGACAATGCGGCCGACGCGGAAAAAAGACGGGTCGAGTAACGTTTACGGTTTACAGTTTATAGTAGAAGATCGGTAAAAGGACAAACTGTATACCGAAAACTATAAACCGTAAACCGTAAATTGCTTAACGCCCTACCGGTACAACGCTTCGCGCTGCGTTTTTACTTTTTCGTCCGTCAGGTATTCGTCGTACGTCATCAGCTTGTCGAGGAAACCGTTCGGGGCAATTTCAATGATGCGATTGGCAATCGTTTGTGCAAACTGGTGATCGTGCGAGGTAAACAAAACCGGGCCTTTGAAGTCAATCAAACCATTGTTGAGCGCCGTAATCGATTCCAGATCGAGGTGGTTGGTGGGTTCGTCGAGCAGGAGCAGGTTGGCCCCCGAAAGCATTACTTTCGACAGCATACACCGGACTTTTTCCCCCCCGGACAATACCGTGGATTTCTTCAGCGATTCCTCCCCCGAGAACAGCATCCGACCCAGAAAACCCCGAATAAAGCTTTCGTCTTTTTCCGCAGAAAACTGCCGTAGCCAGTCGACCAGGTTCAGGTCGTTCTGGAAGAATTTATCGCGGCCGGTGTCATTCGGAAAATACGAGGGCGTGATGGTGACGCCCCATTTGAACTCCCCTTTATCGGCTTTGCGTTCACCCGCCAGAATATCAAACAGGGCCGTAACGGCCAGCCCGTCGCGGCTGAAAACAAAGATCTTATCGCCCTTTCGCATGGAAAACGACAGGTCGTTGAACAGTTTAGCGCCTTCTTCGCCCGTGTAGCTAAGCCCTTCGACGTTCAAAATCTGGTCGCCAGGTTCGCGCTCTGATTTAAAATTGATGTACGGATATTTCCGGGACGAAGGTGCGATATCGTCAATCGTCAGTTTTTCCAGCAGTTTAGCCCGGCTGGTCGCCTGTTTCGACTTGGATGCGTTGGCCGAGAAACGCCGGATGAATTCTTCGAGTTCTTTCCGTTTATCTTCCGTCCGTTTGTTCTGATCCTGCCGTTGTTTCAGCGCCAGCTGGCTCGATTCGTACCAGAAGGTGTAGTTTCCGGTAAACAGTTTAACTTTCGAAAAATCGATATCGACAATGTTGGTACAGACCTGATCCAAAAAGTGCCGGTCGTGCGAAACCACGATCACGGTGTTCTGGAAATTGGCCAGAAAGTTTTCCAGCCAGATGCTGGATTCTACATCAAGGTTGTTGGTCGGCTCGTCGAGGAGCAGGATATCCGGATTTCCAAACAACGCCTGCGCCAGCAGCACCCGGACCTTCTCCGAACCGTTCAGGTCGGCCATCAGGCTGTAGTGCAGGTCTTCCTTGATGCCCAGGCCGCTCAACAACGTGGCCGCGTCGGATTCAGCATCCCAGCCGTTCATTTCGGCAAACTCGGCCTCCAGCTCGGCGGCTCGTTCGCCGTCGGCGTCTGAAAAGTCGGTTTTGGCGTACAGCGTGTCTTTTTCCTGGGTAATTTCGTACAGCCGCTGGTTGCCCATGACAACGGTTTGCAGCACCGGGTGTTCGTCGTAGGCAAACTGATTTTGTTTCAGCACCGAAAGCCGCTCGCCCGGAGTGATGGTCACCGAACCCGTCTGGGGTTCAATTTCGCCCGAAAGAATTTTGAGGAAGGTTGACTTACCGGCCCCGTTGGCCCCAATGACGCCATAGCAGTTGCCGGGTGCAAATTTTATATTGACGTCGTCGAACAACACCCGCTTTCCGTAACGGAGTGAGACGTTTTGTACTGAAATCATTCGATTGCTTTCCTGGTTGAATTGAAGGGGCAAAGGTACGGAAATCGGACCGTTAATGCCATTTTTCGGGCGAAAAACCCTGACAAAACCGGGTCTATACAACCAAAGACGGTTTTGCCAGGGTTTTGCCCGAAAGCGGACGGAGAAATTCAATAGAGATGGTCACTAACTAGCGCGGCTACCGCTTTCAGGATTAATCCCGTTCAATTTTGCTGGCGCCGGATGAGTTTTCCTTGATAAACGTTGGGTTCCCTTTGTAGCGAATGCCGCTGGCCCCGCTGGCTTCGGCCGTCAGCGATTTGGCCACGCTCACTTCCGCCTTGCTGGCCCCCGAAGCAATCACCGTAACGTCGTCGACGGCGTAGTTAAACGCTTCGAATTTTGACGCGCCGGATACATACGCCTGCAGTTTGGTGGCGGTTCCCTTCAGGGTTAATTTTGAGCCGCCGGACAGATCAACGGCGCTTTCGGCTGCGCTGACTTCCCAAGTGCCGTGCGATCCGCCGGATAGGTTGGCTGTCAGGCTGGTGAGGTTGCTGAATCCGTTGACGGTGGAATGTACTCCGCCCGAAAAGTCCACTTTCCGGAGCGTGGGCATGGTGATGATGAATTCCGTCGTGAATTTTCGGTTGCGGTGGCTGCGGTATTCCGCCGTTAAGGTTCCGTTCCGAACTTCCACTTTTAAATCAGCCAGATTTCGTTTATCACCTTTGGCCATAACGCTGAAGGTGGTGCCAGCCTGCACGTTAACATCAAAGCCGCTGCCCATTTCGAGCTGATCGAAACCGGTTAGCGAATACGTCTGCTGATCTTCCTGAAGAGGGCCGACATCTTCCCGGTTACAACTGGTCAGGCCGGTGAGAAAAGCCGTTAGCACGGTGAAAAATAAGACAAATCGTTTCATTCGTAGTTGTGTTTATTGTACGGCAAAATTGAGTTGATTTGGATTTTTCTTCAAGAATTTGCCGACTCAATTGGCGATTTAAGGAGTTGAAACGTATAATAGCAATCCTTACTCTATCTTTCTGCCAGACCAAAATCCGCAAATGGTTTAGGTCTGCAACCCCCAACATCATGGTGTACCGGTCCCTTTTTGTTCTTTTTCAACTTGTTTTCTGGCAGGCATCCTTTGCGCAATCGCCTTACAAACCCTGGATGATTGGGGCTTTTGTGAAGCAGGATGCGGCTAATCCGGTGCTGGAGGCTACCAACACCACGACGTTTCAATGTCCGGTCCGGAACGAAACCGTTCGCTGGGAGGAAAAAGATGTGTTCAATCCGGCTGTGGTGGTTCGGAAAGGAAAAATTTACCTAATCTACCGGGCCGAAGATACCGTGGGCAAACACGCCGGAACCTCGCGGCTGGGCCTAGCTACGAGCACGGACGGTTTGCACTTTAAACGGCGACCCAAACCCGTTTTTTACCCCGATAATGATCCCATGAAGGAGTTTGAATGGGAAGGCGGCTGCGAAGATCCACGCATCGTGGAAAGCCCGAATCGGGTGTATGTGATGACTTACACGGCGTACGACGGCGACAAAGCCCGGCTTTGCGTGGCAACATCCCGAAACCTGATCAACTGGAAAAAACAGGGTCTGGCGTTCGACGATCTGAAATACCGCAAGGAATGGTCGAAATCGGGGTCCATTGTGTGTAAGCGCATTGGCAACCGGCTGGTGGCGCAGCAGATCAACGGCAAATACTGGATGTACTGGGGCGATCAGCCGCAACTGTATTGCGCATCGTCGCCGGACCTGATTCACTGGACGCCCGTCGAAACTGCCAACGGGAAGTTGTACGCAGTGGCCGAACGACGCAAGAACAAGCACGATTCCCGCTTGCTGGAACCGGGCCCGCCCGCACTGTTGACCGACAACGGTATTGTGCTGCTCTACAATGGCATGAACCAGGCCAAAGACGGTGACCGCGATTTGCCGGACGGAGCCTATGCCGCCGGTCAGTTGCTGTTTGACGCCAATGACCCAACGAAATTGGTTGACCGCTCGGAAACCTACTTCATGAAACCGGATCAGCCGTATGAAACAACGGGCCAGGTCAATCAGGTTTGTTTCATTGAAGGGTTGGTGCCCTATAAAAACCGCTGGTTTCTGTATTACGGAACCGCCGACTCAAAAATTGCCGTGGCAACGGCTTCGCTGGAAACCGGAAAATGAGCGGAAACGATCCTGACAACGTTCCATAACCGCCAGCGGTAAAATTGGCAGGGTTGACTCAGTCAAAACCGTTACGCCATTTTTGGGCGATGGCCATGGCTGTTTCCAATTGAGCGGGGTGCCAGCTTTCGACCTTCCATTCAGAATCCGCCAAACTCGAATAAGTGAGAAGTGCCTGGGCATGCTGATGGTCAGTGGCCGTTTCAAGAATAAAAGCCAACTGCCGCTGCTGGTTGAACAAACCAAGATCTTCAAGGGGAGCCTCCGCCGTTCCGTTGAATGCCGCGGGGAGAAAGGCACTCAATGGCGTGTTGGTAAGGCGTTGTTGGTTTTTGCGGGTTACAACAGCTACGATACGCTGAAAGTCTTCGGCAAACCCCTGACGGGCGTCGGCTGTGACCAGGCCTGAGCCCAACTGCTCCATAACAACGTACTTGACGTTAGGGCAGCGATCAAGGACATCGTCCAGCCAGGCGAATAACTCCGGCGGTACCGCATCGTCGTGGGTATCGCGCCGGACGGGTCGTTCGGGGGTACTTTGGGTTGTGGCCCAACTGCCGCCGGAAAGGTGAATTTCCCGCACGCGCTCCAGGGGATAAGATTCCACCAGTTTGTCAAACGCAACACCGAAGTTCTGGCATTGACAGAACAGATTGTGCAGGTCTAAAATCAAAAAACCGTTGACGGGTTCAAGGAGCCTGGCCAGAAAGTCGCCCTGTTGGCGGACGTCATCCGGTGAATAGGCAAAGGCCAGATTTTCCAGGCCAACCGGGCAACGGGCGGTATCCTGAATCCGCTTCAGGCGATCCTGCCCAATCGCCAGGGTCGATGGCGTGAGAGGAACACTCAGGGGCGCACCCGTATGAAAGTCGGCCCCCGTCATAAAGCCAAAATGCTCGGTGATGTGGCTAAAGTGGTAACGCGTCACCAGCGTTGAAAGGCGATCCAGCCAGGCTTGCTGGTCGGGTGTCCAGCGCCCCGAAAACAGCGAGAAAAAAACGCCGTGACCAATCAGCTGGTGCGCATCGCTGTACGTGCGTAATAACGCGTCGAACCAGTCCGGCAACTGATCAACGCGATAAAGGGCGTCGAATGACCACTCCAGAGCAGCTACCTGCTCGGATGCGAAAAGGGGTAGACTGGCCTGCAACATATGGCTGTCCAAATTGCAGGCCAGTGCGGAATGAATGAAGGACATGGAAATGAGCCGAATTAACCCATGCCGCAAGCCGGGCAATCATAGGGTTGACGTTTTTCGGTTTCTTTCTTTTTGGGCTTGACATCATCCAGTCCGCATGAGGAACTGACGGTGGAAACGGCCACGGCTACGGCAATGGTCTGGAGCAGGGTTTTCGAAATTTTCATGGGTATCGGCTGGCAGCCCGAATTGCGGTTGCCTAGCGACGTAGAGTTATTTCAGGCCCTAAGGGTTGGAACGGCAATCATTATTTTGGAAAATACCCGCAGTCCGGCCTGATTTCCCTGTTCGTAAACCTACCACGGCTCGACGGTTCCCTGGCCCGCGTCCAGGCGCAGGACCTGCGTGACACAGGTTGGAATTTCTTCGGCATAGTGCGAAACGTACAGCAGCGTCCGGGCCGACGATTGACACAACTCATCAACCAAATCCCGAAACCGGGCAATGTGCGCCGGATCGAGGTTCTGGCAGGGCTCGTCCAGCACGAGCATCGGCGGGTTTTTCGACAGGGCGCGGGCCAGCAACACCCACCGTTGTTCGCCCGTGGAAAGCTCCGCCAGTCGTTTATCGCGCAGGTGCCGGATGCGCAGCAAATCCAGCATGAAATCGACGCGCTCCTGTTGATCGGACGTCAGCTTCCGAAATAATCCGGCGGTATCGAACAAACCGGAGGCAATGACTTTCCAGACGGGCTGTTCGCGGGGAAAATACAGGTGCAGCTCGGGCGAGACAAAACCGATGTTGCGTTTAATATCCCAGATGCTTTCACCGGTTCCGCGCTTTCGGTCAAACAGTGCATAATCATTGCGGTAGCTTTGTGGATTGTCGGCGGTGATCAGGCTCAGTAAGGTGGATTTTCCGGAACCGTTATGGCCCAGCACAGCCCACTTTTCTCCCCGGCGCACTTCCCAGTTGATGGAGTCCAAGACCAATTTATCGCCGTAACCGACGGAAACATTCCGCATCCGGACGGCGTAATTGAACGCCAGGAAGGAGGTGTTGAGCCAGCGCGGGAGCAGGGTAGGATCGGTGAGGGTTTCCGGGTCGGATTCGGGCCGGGCCGGGCGGTTTTCTTTCGGCCCCTGCCAGCTAATCTGTCCGTGGGTCAGCTCGACGACGTGCGTGATGCAAGCCGGGATTTCGCGGGGTGTGGTGGCCAGCACGAGTGTGGTTCCTTCCGCGGCAATCCGGTTCAGAATACCGTGCAGGCGTTCCCGGCTATTGGCATCCAGCCCGCCAAACGGATTGTCCAGCAGCAGCAGCCGGGGGCGACGCAGGAGCGAACGGGCCAGCAACGTCCGGCGGGTTTCGCCGTTGGAGAGCGAAGTAAGCCGCCGTTGCAACAGGTGCGTAATGTGAACCCATTCGGCTACTTCAGCGAGCCACTCTTCCGCGTAGGCCGGTGGGGGCAGCGTCACCGAGTGCGTGTCGATGGTGCCCGTGGGCTTGATCTGATTTTGCAATACTTCCCAGACCGTCGGCGACTCTTCGGCGGCATCAGCGTTGAACCGTTGTTGGTAAAACTGAGCGGCTGAAGCCACTTTTCGGTCAAACTGGTAGTCGTTCGCAATCTGCTCAACCGAATCCCGCAAGGCACCAATCGGGTGGAAATAGTACCCGCTGGCGATCGGCAGTTTCCCGCCCAAGGCGTCGAGAAACGAGCTTTTTCCGGAACCCGTTGCACCCAGGATGGCCCAGTTTTCGCCGGGCCGAAGCGCCCAGTTGAGGTTTTGCAGAACCAGGCCGGTGGGCCGGCGAACAACAGCATTTTGTAACGAAAGCAGGGAATCAACAGTCATTTCCGGTCAGGTTTGAGCCCCAAACTTAGCAAGACCGGCACAAACATCGGACGTTCGAATCGGAAATATGTTTAAGAAGACACGGTTTCGGGACCTGAACCACCCGGCGCTCAATTGGTGGGTTCGGCGGTGGGACGGACGGTTCTTGTACGGTTCAGGCTGCGGCTTCGTGAGGAGGCAGCAGGCCTGGCAAGAGCCGCGAACAAAACCTCGTCGAACCGCCGGGCCATGTCGGCGATGGTTTGCGCTTTATCGGTTCCGTTGATGATGGCGCGGGCTTTCTCGTACTCGGGTGGCACATTGTCTTTGATGAACTGGTCGAGCCGGCGGCCCGTAAACCAGCCTTCTTTCATGCCCTGCACCGCAATTTGATACGCTAATGACGGTTGTTTCGCCAAAGCCGGATCGTTGATCAGGTCGACGTTGAGGAAATTGCCCGCTCGCTGGTAATTGGCCCGTCCGGTCAGCTGCACATAGCCGCGACCTTTGAAGTGGGCTCCATCGCCCGGTTGAGTGTTGCCCAACACGTTGCCGACCCTCGTTTCTGGGCCATAGAGCCGGTTAAACCGTTCGTCGGTGCCAAATTCGTCGATGGGTTCCATCGTGTGGGCCGTTTCCCATTTGAAGGTTGCCAGACAATACGCCAGCTGTCGACGGTTTTTTTCGGAATCCGTAAAGCGGTCGTCCTGTTCGATCTGATCGATCAGAAAATCCAGGGCGTCAACCAGCGGTTGGGTCAGTTTACCGAAACGGGTTCGGTAGGCATCAAAGAAGTTTTTACGGTTGAAGGAAAGCATGATTGGGTATTATTTACGGAAATAGTTGTTGAAAAGAAACGGCACTGAGGTCAGAAAAGGTGGGTACGCGGTTGAAGCAGGAAAGTGAAAACCTGCGGATCGTGGAGTCAATCGTTGAGCCGCAGGTTGGGAAAAGCGGTGCCGGATTTACCAGGTAGGGTTGGCGTCGGGCGGGCCAATGTCGATGCCCGCTTCCGGCGAAACGTCCGTGACATCCGGGAGGGAGCGGAGCTTTTTCGCGGTTTCCTCGCTGGCGGTTCCCGTGACGCAGTTGATTTCGTCGAGTACCTGATCGACGGTAAAACCGTTTTGGGTCAATTCCTGCGCAACTTCTTTTGTCGGACGCCGATCCGAAAGCGTCACAATCCATTTTTTGGTTTCGGCCATACGCTTGTTGATAGAAGGGTGTAACTGCCTGTTGCCAGTGACGGTTAGCGAAAATAACAAAATGAGTAACCACTTTTTACCGGCAGACATGGTGTTTCGGGTGGAGTTTCGGAAAATTGGTAAAAGCGGTTGTCGGTGGCATTCAATGCGGCAAGGGACAGAACAATCCGCCCCTTGCCGCGTGAATTATCAGGGCGCTTGTACCAGTCCGGCCCCAACCTGCGAAACCGGGTAGGGCAGCCGCCGGGCCGCGGCCTGAAGTTTTCGCCACAGGCTGAGACCGCGCAGGTTGGGCGAGGTTTCGGCCCAGAGCGCTGCGCAACCGGCTACGTGCGGTGTGGCCATGCTGGTGCCGCTTTTGTTTCCGTACCGGGTGGGGCGGGGAACGGAAGAATACACATCCCGGCCCGGCGCGGCAATCTCAATTTTTCCTTTGTTGGAAAACGAAGACGGCGCCAGGTTTTTGTCCAATGAAGCCACCGATAGGATGGTAGGCGAATTGGCCGGAAAGCCCGTTGGTCCTCCAGCGTTACCGGCCGCGGCAATAATCAGACAGCCTTTGTTTAGCGCCGATTGCCCGGCCGCTGTATAGGAGGGTTGTACTCCGCCTTGGCCGCCAAGCGACATGGAAATGACGGCGCACCGGTTGGCAATGGCCCAGTTCATACCCGCCAGCACACTCGCCCCGACGCTACCGCCCGAATTGGACAAAACCTTTCCGACAAAAATGGAAGAGCGATAACCGATACCGTACCGCGGAATGGCTCCGGCGGGAGCTTTGGGGCCGCAGGCCGTGCCGATGCAGTGGGTGCCGTGGCTGTGCAGATCCTGAACGGGCTGACCAACGAACGTGGCGCTGACGATCGGGCGACCCGCAAAATCCGGGTGACCCAGATCCATGCCGGTGTCGAGTACGGCCACCCGAATCCCGTTTCCGCTGCGGAGGCTGGGCGGCACTTTGCAGGCGGCCAATCCCCAGGTAGCACCCAGTACCATGACTTCTTCTTCAATGTCGGCTGGCGAAAAACCGTTGCCGCGCATTTCCCGGGCAATGGTTTCGGTAGCCTGAAGAAACCCTCTCAGATAATCGCTGGAAGGGGCTTCGATGGTAGGTGTATGGCCGTTTTCCAGGAAATCGGTGAAGGCGTTCTCCGCAAAGACAAAATATTCCGGATCGATGGATTCGATGGGACTGTCGGCGGTTATTTCCGCAAACGTGTTCATTTTGCGTTCCTGAGCGGGTTCGCCACCCAGCAGTGCCACGCCGATTTCCGGAAAGACAATTGCGTCGGCATCTCCGGTATTTTCCAGAATGGTAGCCTGGTCGTTGAAGTCGCGGGCATCGGCGATGCGCAGGCCCTGGGCATTCAGCGACTGAAGGCCTTCTTCACCGGCGTCCTCTTTGAAGGTAACCAGGAACCGACCGGTTTCGAAGCTGTCGTCACCGCGTTCCAATGCCGCGAGCAATAATTCGTCGACGGAGGAAGAGGCTCGGTTTGGGGAACCGTTTGTATTTTTCTTAGCCATGATTTTTGTGTTGGAAAAGGTAAACAGGATGAAGAAATGGAGAGCAGAAAGGACAGAACGGGTTGAAAAGAGGTCCCGTTCTGTCCGAAACCGTGGGGCAACTCAGACAATGTACACGTACGGTACGCCAATGAAGTTGGCGTTGCCGGTGCTGAAATTAAGCTGGGCGGTTGATCCACCTCCGCGGGCGTAGACGTAGAAGGATGCCGTAACCCGCAGATACGCCTGATCAGCACCCAGTAGCGTGGAGTAATACATGGTACGCCAGCCATCAAAGCGGTCGTTTACGTTGATGTTGTCGTTGCCCATGGAAAACACATTGGTGCTGGCGGTTGCCTTGTAGTTGTACTGGTAACCCACTGCCGAAAGACTGATGCGGGCTCTGGCCTCCTTGGAGGTGAAAATGCCGTCGTCCGACCGGATGATGTAAAAACCGTTGAACGGCACCTGAATGGTATGGGAGTAGTTCCGATTTTCGGGCGCCCGGAAGGTAAACCACCAGTCGAGGTAAATCGTGAACGAAGCTGCTCCGCTACCCAGGAGTCCTGACCCGCTGCCATTGGCGTAGTCCCACAGGTCGAAATTGCCGGGGTTGTAACCCTGCCAGGAAATTTTACCATCCGAACCGTGCAACGTGGCATAGTACGGTTTGTAAAGGCCCAATGCCTGCGCTCCAACGGATGACGAAATCAGGTGACCCTCCGCAAAACCCGGATTATCGGACACGCTCGCTTCGGGCGCTTCGTCGATTCCGGCCACGGAAAGCGTATTGGACACTTCGGTGATGTAGGCTTCGACGGCGGTTTTGGCATCCTTGTGCATTTTCTCCTGCTTGTCCAGGAACGTCACAATGTCCTGGGGCAGACTCTTTTTGTATTCCGTCATCCGGGTCTGACCCAGTTGATCGGCTTTGGCAAGTTGGTCGGCTTCGGCTTTTTGTAGCCGCATGATTTCCTGACGACGAGCGTTTACGAGTTCTTTTAAAATGGTGTCGGAAGCTTTAAATCGCGGTTCCATGTGCTTGAAGTTTTGAAAGTTTGGTTACTAGAAAAACAGGCCATTGTGGATGGCGGGAAGAAAATGAGGAGAGATAGCGGGTATCTCCGTAGGACGCGCAGCCGGTAGAAACTGGTGTGATGGAGCGGAATTCGACCCCGCCGATGGGATAGACACGGCGGAGTTAACCGTTAACGGTGGCAGAAAAAAGCCGGTAAAAGGGACCTGCCGGGAAAGACCGATAGGTCGATGATCATTCGGAAAGCAAGCCGTTCGTTTTAGCCATACACGTTTCGCATTTGTCAGTGTGGAGATAGTGAGCCTGGCCAGACCGCTGTAAAACAATGCAAAAAAATAATGGCAGAGAACTAAGGATTATTTTGCGGCAAATAGGTAATAATCAACATTTTATTGCTGGATCATATTGGCTTTTAACGCGCGAAATAAAAAGGGGGAAAAGTCAGCCGTTTGGTTCGGACCCGTAAATCTTTACGGTTTTAGCCCGATTCTATGGAACAAATTCTATTTTTGAACCACTGTTGCTGCGTTTTCCTAAACTCGTTTTCTACCCCCATGATACTCCGTAATTCACTTCTTTTGACCGCCCTGGTGGTTGCTTTTTGTCTGTCAACCCGGGCGCAGGTACCTATTAAACGGTTTGAGCCAGTTGGCTTTTCGCAGGTGGATATTACCGATCATTTCTGGCGCCCGAAGCTCGATAAGGTTGCTACCACTACCTTGCAGGCCTGCATTGTCCAGACCGAAGAAAAAACGGGCCGCATCCGGAATTTTGAAAAAGTGCAGCGCGGGCGACACGAAAAACATGAAGGTATTTATTACGACGATAGCGATGTTTACAAAGCCTTGGAGGCCATTGCCTATTCCTTGAAAAACCGTCCGGACGCTGAACTGGAAAAGAAAGCCGATGAATGGATTGACAAGATTGCGGCCGCCCAGCAGCCCGACGGTTACCTGAATACGTACTACACGCTGGTGGGGCTGGACAAACGCTGGACCGACATGGAAAAGCACGAAGACTATTGCGCCGGTCACCTGATTGAAGCGGCTGTAGCCTATTACAACACAACGGGAAAGCGCAAGTTGCTGGATGTGGCCATTCGGTTTGCGGATCATATCGATGCCACGTTTCGGCAAGCCAACCGGCCCTGGGTCAGTGGCCACCAGGAAATTGAGCTGGCCCTGATGAAATTGTATCACCAGACCAAAAACGATCGGTACCTGAAACTGGCCGATTGGTTTCTGGGGCAACGTGGCCGCGGTTTTGGTAAAGGGAAAATCTGGGATGACTGGAAAGACCCGAATTATTGCCAGGATGGGCAGCCGGTCAAGGAGCAGAAAGAAATTACCGGACACGCCGTGCGGGCGATGTACATGTATACCGGAGCCGCTGATGTGGCGGCTTCCAACGGCGACGCTGACTACATGAAAGCCATGAAAACCGTCTGGGAAGATGTGGTTTGCCGAAACATGTACATCACCGGTGGCATTGGTTCGTCGGGTAAAAACGAAGGATTTTCGGTGGATTACGATCTGCCCAATGAAACAGCGTACTGTGAAACCTGTGCGTCGGTCGGCATGGTATTCTGGAACCAACGCATGAACCGGCTCACCGGTGAGGCTAAGTACATCGATGTGCTGGAGCGGAGCCTGTACAACGGCGCGCTGGACGGGCTGAGCCTGAGTGGTGACCGGTTTTTTTACGGCAACCCGCTGGCATCCAACGGCAACAACGCCCGCAGTGAGTGGTTCGGAACGGCCTGCTGCCCTTCGAATATTGCCCGGCTGGTGGCGTCTTTGGGTGATTACATTTACGGTAAAAACGATTCCGGCATCTGGGTGAATCTTTACATCGGTAGCAACACAAAGGTTAAAATCGGCAAGACCGAAGTACCGGTTACGATGGAAACCAATTATCCGTGGGAAGGCAGCGTGCGTTTGACGGTTCAACCGGCGAAAAAGACCGCTTACACGCTGCACCTACGAATTCCGGGATGGGTCAGCAACGTGCCGGTGCCCGGCGATCTGTACCGCTTTGCCGACGAAAGCAAGGCGGCCATTACCGTTAAGCTGAACGGAAAACCGGTGGAATACAAAGAAGAAAACGGCTACGTAGTGATCAACCGGACCTGGCAAAAAGGTGATATGGTCGAGCTGTATCTGCCGATGGAAGTGAAGCGGGTAACAGCTAAAAAAGAGTTGGTGGCCGCTAACGACCGGGTTGCCATTCAGCGGGGACCGTTGGTTTACTGTGTGGAAGGTGTTGATAACAACGGCCAGGCCTGGAACCTGCTGGTGCCCGAACAAACGACCTTTACCACCCAATCGTATCAGGTGAGTACCGAACCGGTGGTGGCCATTCAGGCCCAGTTGCCGGTGGTGGGGCCATCGGCGGATGGTTCGAGTGTGACAACGGAGAAAAAAAATGTTACGGCTATTCCATACTACGTGTGGGCCAACCGGGGCAAAAGCCCAATGCAAGTCTGGCTCCCCACGAAAGCCAAGCAAGTCAAGCTGGTGGATTAATGGCCTGACTACCAACCCTGCAAGGCTTGTGCGACCTTGCAGGGTTGAGTTAGTCGAGCACTAGAACGGATTAAAATTCTTCGTTGATCAGTTCGCGGTTGAGTACGGCAGCCGCTTTCATGCCGGTCATGGCGGCCACCGAAACCTGACGCAGCATCGTTTGCGTATCACCGGCTGCATACACGCCCTCTGTTGTTGTTTTGCCAAATTCATCGACGATCACCAATCCTTTTTCATCGTGTTCACAACCCAGTTGCTGCCCCAGGTCCGACGCTTGCTGTAAGGTTGGGTGGGCATAGAGGGCATCAAGTGAAACGCTGGAATCGTCGGCCAGCTTAAGCGAACGAAGCTGACCCGCCTGGTGTTGAAGCGCTACAATTGGGGTTTCGATAATGGAAATAGCGTGTTGCTGAAGTTTGGCCTGCTGCTCGGCAGTCAGGGTTGAGGGCCCGTTGGTAAATAGCCGCAAACCGGGGTTCCAGTGTTGGATCAACTTGGCCAGTTCAAAGCCTGCATCCCCATTACCCAGCACACCAACGGTTTTGTCTTTGACTTCATAGCCGTGACAATACGGGCAGTGCAGGATCGAGATTCCCCAGCATTCGGCAAAACCGGGCAGGGCAGGGAGAATATCTCTGAGGCCGGTCGCCAGCAGCAACCGTTTGGCTTGGTACGAATCGCCCGTATGGGTGGTGACCGTAAAGCCGCGTAACGAACGCGTAGCGGAGCGCGCGGTTGCGGTTTCCAACCGGACCGTCGGATACGCCAGGGCTTGCTGCCGGGCAATGCTGCTGAGCTGGGCGGGCGTTTCGCCGTCCCGCGTCAGGAAACTATGGGAGTGGGGCGTCTGGCGATTGGCAGGCTGGCCGTTGTCGATGACCAGAACCGTGCGTAAGGCGCGGCCCAGTACCAGCGCGGCACTCAAACCAGCGTAACTACCGCCCACAATAATGACATCGAAGAAATTTGAAGAAGATTCCATGTTGAACTGAAACTACACTCGTGGGGAAATTTAGTTGCTTTCTATTTGCAACAACGTTGCAAATAGAAAGGTTTCAGTAAGGCAACAAAGATTTGGAGCGCAAAAAGAACGGTTTTACCAGAATCATTCTGGTAAAACCGTATTGACTCAGAAAGAATGAATTAACGAAGGATGGTGCTGGCCTGGGTGAGTGCACTTTCGGTTCGTTCCTGAATTTGCCGGATGTTATCGAGTGTTTCCCGCTGTAAATTCCGCATCTGATCCGCTGGCAGGTCTTTCAGCGTGGCGTCGGCATGGTGATGGTGTTCGTGTTTTCCGTGCTCGTGGTGGTGCTCATGGGGCATTCCCGGTACTTCCACCAGATTTTCCTCCCACTGTTCAAATGCCTTTTTTAAACTGTCGAGGCTGGCAGCTGTGGCTACAGCCGCGGGCTCGTTGCGGTTGGCGAGCAGCGATCGAAGCGAATCAATCTGGTCAATTTTGGGTTCTACCAACTTTTGGACCTGAGTTGCATCATTATGGTATTGAGCGGCTTCTACCAGCAGTGGGTCTTTTTTTTCGGAAGACGAACAGGCCGCCAGCAAGGAAATAAGTGCAACAGAAAGAAGGAGATGATTCATCGAACAGGTTGTTTATGGCAGTAACTTAATTTCAGCAGAAAGATACATGGTATGCAACTGTGTTGCAAGTTTGCGGTAAAAACGGTGCCAGTTTGTTCATCAGATCATTCCCAAACCGGAAACGGATCGGTAAACCGTCCCCCGGCATTGAGGAGTTGAAGTTCGGCTTCCGTACACAAGCAATCCTGCAATTCGCGGTTGATCTGGGGTTCATTTAAATCCTGCCCAATAATGACCAGTTCGTTCTGGCGGTCACCAAATTTGGGGTGCCAGCGTGCTTCAATGGAAGGCTGATTGTCGACAAAACTGGCGTAACGAATACGTTGGCTAAAGGGCATGGATGCCCACCAGATCCCGGCTTTTTCGGCCCGCAAACTACCACCGGCCTGACTGAAATTGAGGGCATCGTTGGGCCGGGAAGCCAGCCAGAAAAGTCCTTTGCTGCGAAGGATGGTGGCCGGAAAATTTTCGCTCAGGTAATGCCAGAACCGGGCGGGGTGAAACGGTCGGCGGTCGCGGAACACGAACGAACTAATGCCGTATTCTTCTGTTTCCGGCCGATGTCCTTTTCCGCTACGGTGGTTTTGTAATTCCTGAATCCAGCCCGCCGATTGCGATACTTCCTCGAAATCAAACCGCTGGGTGTTCAGGATAAGCGCCGGATCGACGCGGCCAAACTGGCTTTCGAGCAACAGGGCGCCGGGGTTGAGGGTTTGCAGGATGGCTTTCAGTTCGCCAAGCTGATGCGGACTTAATTGATCGGTTTTGTTGAGCACCAGCACATTGGCGAATTCGATCTGGTCGGTTAGCAGATTGACGATGGAACGAGTATCGGCTGCGTCGTCGTTGAGGTTTCGGTCCACCACGGTTTCCATACTCCCAAAATCGCGCCCGAAGTTTGCCGCGTCGACCACGGTGACCAGCGTATCCAGGCGGGAAAAACGTGATAGGTCAGCCCCATTTGGATCGTCGGACTGAAACGTGAAGGTCTGAGCCACGGGCAGCGGTTCCGAAATGCCCGACGACTCGATGAGCAGGTAGTCGAAGCGGTTTTCGCGGGCCAGTCGCTCCACTTCCAGCATCAGATCTTCGCGCAGGGTGCAGCAGATGCAGCCGTTGGACATTTCCACCAGTTTTTCTTCCGTCCGCGACAGAGTATTCTCATTCCGCACGAGTTGCGCGTCAATGTTTACCTCGCTCATGTCGTTAACGATGACGGCCACTTTCAGCCCGGCTTTGTTGTGGAGCACATGATTGAGCAAAGTGGTTTTGCCAGCTCCTAAAAAACCGCTCAAAACCGTTACAGGAAGTCTTTTCATGATAGTGAGTAGAGGATAAAGAAATTGCTTACGATGCGTGGTGATGCTGATGGGAGCGGAGGTTGAGAATATGCATGGCGATCAGTCCGGCAGATGCGGTAAACGCCAGGTATTCAAAGCTTTCGTGGATGTCTTCCAGCAGCAGGGCTCCGGCAAACAAACCAAGGAAAGTCCAAAGGCCGATTCGGATATAGGATTGGCTGGCCCGGCGCGTAGCGAAGAAAACCGCCACGATGTTCACGAGGATAAAAACGTAATCCAGACTCAGGAAACCAATACGGAGCGTTCGGTCGGTGAGCAGGGTAGAAGAGATGAGCAGAACGGGCGTGATGAGGCAGTGGATGATGCAGAGGACTGAACCGGTGATGCCGATGACGTCGGCTTTGTTGTACGATGTTGCCATAACAAACGGAGTTTTGAAGTAATCGGGTGCGGCAAAAGTACGTAAAATTCCATAAATGCAACAATGTTGCAAAAATGAAAAAATAAATTGTGTTACCAACTGCAATTCTAAAATCAAACAACAGACCGTCTCTGGCCGAAACCACCGGAAGGTTAAATCGAGAATTTTTAAGTTATTGGGGATTCATTGGACATTATCTTTTACAGCGCATGATTAACACCGTCATTTTTGATCTGGGAGCCGTTCTGATCGACTGGAACCCGCATCATCTCTATTCTAAATTTTTGCAACAAGAAGAAATGCTTCAGTTTCTGGCAACGGTTTGTACGCCAGCCTGGAACGAAGAACAGGACGGGGGACGCTCACTGGCCGAAGCCACCGAGCTGCTCGTGGCGCAATTTCCGGAACACGAAGAAAACATCCGGCACTTTTACGGCCGGTGGGACGAAATGCTGGGGGGCGAAATTGCCGGAACAGTCGACCTGCTCCGGCAGCTGAAAGCAAGTGGCAAGTACAAGCTGTATGCGTTGACGAACTGGTCGGCCGAAACATTTCCGATTGCGCAGGAACGCTACGAGTTTTTGACCTGGTTCGACGGTATTGTGGTGTCTGGCACCGAAAAAGACCGCAAACCGTTTGCTTCCTTTTACAATACCCTCCTCAACCGCTATTCGGTTCAACCCGATGAGGCTCTGTTCATCGATGACAGTCTCCGCAATATCAAAGCGGCTGAACAACTCGGTATTCACGCGATCCATTTTCAAAATCCCGATCAGTTGAAAGAAGCACTGATGGAATATGGCATTCTTTCCTGAATCCTCTAAAACCGTATGAAAAAACCGTTCTTCCTAACCCTAAACCTTTGTCTGGCCCTGATCAGCCTGGCCCAGGCACAACTGCCCCCCATCTTTGAACCATCCCGCGCGAAAGAAGCGCAAACCGAAGCTACCGTCCGGCGGTTTTTGTCGCCCGTGAAGATTCTGTGGCAAACCGGTACCATTCGCAACGCCGAACGGCTTTTGCAGGTCGGTAACGGCCAGGCCGATCTATCCGGAAAAAACATGTGTTCCCTGAAAAGTGACGCCAATGGCAAGGCGAGTCTATTGCTCGATTTTGGCCGCGAATTGCACGGTGGACTGCAAATCGTGACGGGGCAGTGGAAAGAAAGCAAGCCGATCACGGTCCGGATTCGGTTTGGGGAGTCAGCCAGCGAAGCCATGGCAGACATTGAACCCAAGCAGAACGCCACCAACGACCACGCCATCCGTGATTTGACGGTGCAGGTGCCCTGGCTGGGTAAACTGGAAATCGGAAACACGGGCTTCCGGTTCGTTCGGATCGATCTCGTAGACGGCAATACCGAGCTGCTGCTGAAAGAGTTGCGGGCCATTTTTGTGTTCCGGGATATTCCGTACCTGGGGTCATTCCGCAGCAGCGACGAATTGCTGAATAAGATTTGGGCAACGGGCGCGTATACCGTTCATCTGAACATGCAGGACTACCTCTGGGATGGCATCAAACGCGACCGGCTGGTGTGGGTGGGCGACATGCACCCCGAAGTAGCGACGATCAACGCGGTTTTTGGCTACAACGAGGTTGTGCCGAAAAGCCTGGATCTGGCGCGCGACATTACACCGCTGCCGGGCTGGATGAACGGCATCAGTACCTATTCAATGTGGTGGCTATTGATTCATAAAGACTGGTATTTGCAGAACGGAAATCTGGCTTACTTAAAGGAGCAGCAGCCTTACCTGGTGAAACTGGTGGATCTGCTAATCCAGAAAATTGACGATAAAAACAGCGAAAAACTCGACGGGACGCGGTTTTTGGACTGGCCTTCCAGTGAAAACCCGAAAGGCATTCACGCCGGATTGCAATCGATGCTGGTGTGGTCGCTGCAAGCGGCTGGTGACCTGAGCCGAATTCTGAAGGATCCGGCTACCGCCAAAAAATGCGACGAGGCCGTAGCTCGACTGAAGAAGTACGTGCCTGACCCAAACCATTCTAAACAGGGCGCGGCATTGCTCGCGCTCTCGGGCCTGATGACCGCCGAAAAAGCGAACAAGGACGTTCTGTCGGTGGGTGGTGCTCATAACTTCTCGACGTTTTACGGGTATTACATGCTTCAGGCGCAGGCTAAAGCGGGCGACTACAAGGGTGCGCTGGCCAACATTCGGGAATTCTGGGGTGGGATGCTGGACCTAGGGGCAACTACCTTCTGGGAGGATTTTAACCTGGATTGGGTTAAAAACGCCGGTCGGATCGATGAGCTGGTTCCGGAAGGAAAAAAAGATATTCACGGCGATTGTGGCGCGTACTGCTACGTCGGTTTTCGGCACAGTCTGGCGCATGGCTGGGCGTCGGGGCCCACGCCCTGGCTGACGGAGCACGTGTTGGGAATCAAGGTGGTCGAGCCGGGTTGCAAAGCCATTAAGATTGAACCTCACCTGGAAGACTTGACCTTCGCCGAAGGGAGCTTCCCGACGCCGTATGGAGTCGTGAAGGTCAAGCACACGAAACTGGCCAGCGGCAAAATTCAATCGGAGGTCTCAGGACCGAAGGAAGTGCGAATCATTCGGCAGTGATTGGCTGGTGGGACAATCGCGTTGCTGGGAAATTTTAGGACAAAAACCGCCGGATCAACAATCTGATCCGGCGGTTTGTCGTTGCACCATCGTGACCCCCGTCGACTTATGAAACAAAGCCTACTGCTTCTTCTTTCCTTTTTGTGTTTTTCCGGCCTTTCGCGGGCGCAAGTGCCCACCCATAAACCCATCAATCGGGCGCAATTCATTCGGTTAATGCAAACCGTAGCCGACGGCCTGAATGAAAACAACGGGCGAAAAGCCGCAGATTGCTTCGCGCTGGATGCGATTTATTCCGAACCGCCCAACAAACAGATTTACCGGGGCCGCGACCGGATTTTTGAATTTTTCGGGGGCTGGAAAGGGCGCCCGAAACTTACGCAGATGGTCTGGCATCACCTGGCTTTCGACGAGCAGACGCAGACCGGCTCCGGGGAGTTTTCGCTCACCTATGGCTCAACGGTTCATGGCATGGTTAGCATTCGGATTCGTGACGGGTTGATTGGCAACTGGCGGGAATATTTTTACCAGTCGGCGCTGGACTGGAACGGTTTTGTGTTGCAGAATCCGTTTTGAAAAACCGCTCATTCCGGTTAAAAAGCCGTTTTAGTTGTGGTTTTGTCGGTTCAGATAGTTTGTTTTTCGCGCCGGACCAATAACTTTGGTCATTGCTTCTGAACTCCTAAAAAATGAAATTCGACCCTGCCCGCAGAACCTTTATCAAGTCGTCCTTGCTGACCAGTTCCGTTCCTTTTCTTCCGCCCGGCCTTGACGCGATCTGGGCAAATCAGGAAGACAACCCAATTCCCCCCGGAGTGGCGCCCGAAACGAAAAGTATCATCGGGGCGTATGGCCCCTGGGCGGCTTCGCTTCATCCGCATCGCGCCCTCTCGTTCCGGAATGCCGAGTGGAAACCGGCGCAGCTGGCTCGGTGGAAAAAAGAAGCGGTAAGCAAAACCAAGGAATTGGTGTCGGCTCCTCCTCAACCGGCTATGCCCCGCGTGCAGATTGACCGAACGTTTGAGTATGACGGTTTGGTAATTGAAGAAATAAGCTGGCAACTGCCTTACGGCAGACCCACGAAGGCCGTTGTTCTAAAGCCGAAAGGAGCCAAGGAACCCTTGCCTGGCATACTCGCGCTGCACGACCATGCCGGGAAGAAATATTTCGGGTACCGGAAAATCGTCAAAACCGGGGATGACCAGCACCCGTTGCTGGTTGAACATCAGCAGGAGGATTACAGTGGAAGAGCCTGGGCCAATGACATTGCCAAGCGGGGATACGTGGTGCTGGTGCACGATGCGTTTGCGTTTGGCAGCCGGCGGGTCTTGTATGAAGAGGTAGTTGACTTAAAGTATGAAGGACTCGACACCAGGGGGAAAACCGATGCCGACCCGGAGAAAAAGGAGAACATCGAGGCCTACAACAAATGGTCTGCCGAACATGAAAACGTCATGTCAAAGTCCTTGTTTTGCGCGGGAACCACGTGGCCGGGGGTTTTCCTGACCGAAGATCAGGTGGCCCTGTCCATTTTGTGCGCCCGAAAAGATGTTGATCCGCAGCGGGTGGGCTGTGGCGGTTTGTCCGGCGGGGGCCTCAGAACCGTCTATCTGGCGGGGTTGGATGATCGGGTCAAATGCTGCGTTTGCGTCGGCTTCATGACAACCTGGAATGATCTGACGTTGCACAAAACGTATACGCATACCTGGATGACCTATACGCCTTTGTTGCCCAAGTACCTTGATTTTCCGGAAATTCTGGGATTGCGCGTCCCCCTTCCGACGATGGTTCAAAGCAACAATCAAGATGAATTGTATACGCTGCCCGAAATGAAAGCAGCCGACCAGATCCTTAAAGAAGTGTTTGTAAAAGCCGGAGCGTCAGATCGGTATACAAGCCGGTTTTACGACGGTGAGCACAAATTCGATAGTGTTATGCAAGCTGATGCATTTGACTGGTTTGACCGGTGGCTGAAAAAGGCATAGCCCCAAAGTAAAACGGCCTCCAATTTACCGATTGGAGGCCGTTTTGTTTGGGGAGAAGCTCAGGCAACGCAAGGGTCTTATTTGGCAATCTGGCCCGCGGGACGCACATTTTTTCCGGTTCGGTTTTGTAGATCATCACCCAGATCGTTCCGGGCTTCTTCGGCCACTTTTTCGAGGGCTGCTACAATGTCCGGATTTTGCTCGCGCACATCGTACCTCTCACCCGGATCACGCCGGAGATCATACAGGGCCGCCGGAAAACCGTGCGTCTCGGTGGTAGGACCGGGCTGACCACCTTTGCCCGGCATAAATCCTTCGTAGGTGCGTCCGGGATGCGCAAACACCAATTTCCAATGACCCTGGCGAACGGCTTCGAGGCTGTTTTTTCGGTAATAATAGTAAAACCGGTCGCGGGGCGTGGCGGTTTCATCGCCCTTTAACAGGGCGACCATGTCCACGCCGTCAATGGCTTTTTTGGGCAGGCGCGCCCCACACAACTTAGCGACCGTCGGCAGAATTTCCATCGTCGTCAGCAATTTATTGGAAACCCGCCCGGCCGGAACCACGCCCGGCCAGCGAATAATGCAGGGCACGCGGTGTCCTCCTTCAAACGAAGTGCCTTTGCCTTCACGAAAACCGCCTGCCGAACCCGCGTGCTCGCCGTAATTGAGCCAGGGGCCGTTGTCGCTCGTAAAAATGACGAGGGTATTTTTATCCAACCCCTGCTGTTTTAGTTCCTGCAAAATCTGGCCGACCGACCAGTCGAGTTCCATCATCACATCACCCAGCAAGCCGGCTGAACTCTTCCCCCGAAAGCGACTTGAAGCCGCCAGCGGAACGTGCGGCAATGGGTGAGGAACGTACAGAAAAAAGGGCTGTTTTTTGTGTTTTCGGATAAAACCGATGGCCTGTTCGGTGATGCTCGGAGTCAGCTCGCTGGCATCTTCCAGCGTTTTAATCTCCCGCCCGGGGGTATCTCCTTCGATCAGGTGCAGGGGCGGATAATGGGCGTTGGCCTGGTTGGGGTGCAACGGCCACATATCGTGCGAATAAGGCACCCCATAATAGTCATCAAAGCCCTGCTGACGGGGTAAAAAGGCCTTCTGGCTGCCCAGGTGCCATTTTCCAAAGATGCCGGTTGCATAGCCTTTTTCCTTCAGCAGTTCCGCAATCGTTTCTTCTTCCGGATTCAGACCAATGGGCGAACCCGGCCCCAGCGCTCCGGAAATGCCAACCCGGTTGGGATAACAGCCGGTTAGCAAAGCCGCCCGCGATGCACTGCAAACCGCCTGAGCGGCCAGAAAACTCGTGAATCGGGTGCCTTCGGCGGCCATTTGGTCGAGGTTGGGGGTGGTGTAACCAGTAGCACCGTAACACGACAGGTCGCCGTAGCCCAGATCATCGATGAAAAACAAAACAACATTCGGCGGACTGGCCTTCGGCTGGCTTACCCATCCGCTCAGGCCAAAACCAATTCCGGAAAGAAGAACGAGACAAAAAAGAAGGTTGAAGAAAGGGAATTTGCTGAGGTTCATTTTAACGCGTGTTAGGTCAACTGGTTCAGCTCAACCGCTTTCGGGTTTCGGGTCAAAAGATGAATAATCACCCAAACCGTCAAATACGTGAATCCGCAAATGGTGAAGAGCAGGTTGTAGCCGCCCGCTAAATTATCAGCGGCTTTGTAAGAATCCAGCAGATAGCCCACGAGCATCGGAAAAAAAATGCCACCGACGGCCCCGGCCATTCCACCAAGACCGACAACCGAACTGACCGCCTGTTTCGGGAACAGGTCGGATGCGATGGTAAAGACATTGGTGGCCCAGGCCTGATGCACCGCCACGGCCAGGCTGATCAGCGCTACAACCATCCAGACGTTGGTGGCAAACTGCGCCAGAATGATGGAAATTTCGAGAAAGGCGAACACCAACAAAACGGTTTTCCGGGCTTTTAACGTGGGCCAGCCGCGTTTGATCAGGGCCGATGAGAAATACCCTCCGCCAATACTGCCGACGGTGGTAGCGATGTAAATGATCAGCAGTTCCACGCTCACCTTCTTTAGATCGAGTTGGTAAGCCGACGAAAAATAGGAGGGGAGCCAGAACAGAAAAAACCAGAATATCGGGTCGATGAAGGCCTTTCCAACGATAAATGCCCAGGTCTGCGGCAGGGTAAATAACTTAAACCAGTTGATTGAAAGCCGGTTTTGGGCTTCGGAAGTTTCCTGATCCTGCCCGCTGGTAATCAGGTTCAGTTCGGCGGTGGTGAGCCGTTTCTGTTTTGTTGGCACATCGTAAAAAATGAGCCAGATGATCAGCCAGACAAATCCCAGCGCGCCCGTAATCCAGAATACCTCCTGCCAGCCGTAATTCCTTAAAATCCAGGGAACGAGCATGAGTGCGGCCACCACGCCAACGCTGGTTCCGGAGTTGAACAGGCCGGTTGCCAGCGCGCGCTCTTTTTTCGGAAACCATTCCGCTACGGTTTTGACAGCCGCCGGGAAGTTACCGGCTTCACCCAGTCCTAAGCCCAGTCGGGCTAGTGCAAATCCGGACGCACTGCGGGCCACCGCGTGAAGCATGCCAGCCACACTCCAGAACACAATCGTAATGGCGTAGCCCAACTTCGTGCCGGTTTTATCAATCATCCAGCCCGACAACGCCAGGCCAATGGCGTAGGCCGCCGTAAACGCCATCACAATCTGGGCGTAATCCGTTTCTGACCAGTTGAATTCTTTTTCAAGGATCGGTTTTAATAAACCGATGATCTGGCGGTCGAGGTAGTTGATCGTCGTGGCAACAAACACTAAGGCAACGACGAACCAGCGGTAGTAAGGTATTTTCACAAGGTTACAGTCTTAAGGAGGAAAAGAGTGATTGGCGCGGCAGACCGGTCAGGTCAGGTCTTGAAAATCTGAACGGTCTGGGAAATTTTACGATGAAACGGTCTTAATCTGTTGGACAAAGGCCTGGAAATGCTGCCGTAAACCGTCCCAATCCTGGTTTTTAAGGCGTGTTTTGTCAAAAAGCTGCCCGCCAATACCAAGTCCGTCGGCTCCGGCGCGTAGAAATTCCGCCATGTTGGCGAGACCGACTCCGCCGGTAGGTAAAAGCTTGACCTGATTCAACGGTGATTTAACTTCTTTGAGGTAATTGGCTCCCAGCGAAGCGGCCGGAAACACCTTGACCATTGGCGCACCGAGCGACCAGGCGCGGTAAATTTCGGAAGGTGTAAACGCACCCGGAAAGATCGGAATACCCCGCTCTACGCACCGTTTGATTACCGTTTCATTCAGAATGGGCGTCACGATGAACTGCGCCCCGGCGGCCAGTGCCCGGTCCAGCTCCTGTTCGGTACAGACGGTTCCGGCACCGATGTTCAAGTCGCCCGGTTCCTGTTCCGTCGCGGATCGGATCAGCTGCTCGGCCCCGGGCGTATTCATGGTTATTTCCAGGGTGGTCAGTCCGGCTTCCCGGTAAATTGGCAGTAGGGACAGAACATCTTCAACGGCCAGATTACGAATGATTCCGATGATCGGAACCTGCTTGAATAACGTCCACGAAAAGGTAGGTTGACTCATTCGAATGCGGGTGTTACACGTTTAAGTTTGAATGCTGAAACAGAATCGTTTGGCCAACAAAAGCCGCTTTGTCAATCACATCCGCCGGAATGGTCGTCGTCCGGTCGGTAAGCTGTAAGGTTTCAATGGCTTGTTCGTAAAACGGAAACAAGTTGGAGCCGCTGCATAGAACGAGTTTCCAGTGTTCTTTTTCCTGCAGTATTTTCAGCTCGGCTCCCACCAATAAACCACTCAGGTAGTAGGCGTTTTCCTGCTTTTTTCGTTTGTCGAACAGCTGGTTGGTCCGAACCGTAAACAGGCGGTTGAGCAGGGGCGAATCCGCTTCGGAAATACCGGCCTGAAAAGCCGACAGGTTCTGACCGGTTAGCTCACGGAGGTGACTAAGGTCAACGGAATCTTTCAGAATGCTTTGTGAGGCCATCAGGTTGAACACCTCGCCCGTCATGTACGTCTCGAAATTGACCAGCTGCCCGCCCTGCACATACATGTGTTTGGAGTGCGTGCCCGGAAAAATAAAAATGGCGTCGCTGGGCCGTTTGCCTTCCGAATCCAGCAGGGCCGCCAAACCGATGAGCTGGGTTTCTTCGCCCCGCATGACATCCTCCGTACTCTTCACCCCCGAAATCAGAAGCAGCTCGTGCGGAAACGATTCAAGGGCTTCAAAATGCCGCACGCTGGCCTGGCTTCCATCAATGGAAAAAGGGAGCGTAGCATACGGTATTTCGGCCATGCCGATGGAGGAGGAGGCCATTCCGGACACCACAACGGGCACTTTGTCCAGCAGAACCGAAGTTTGCCGGGCCAGGATGGCAAGTTGTTTTTTTAGTGCCTGGCGGAAAAATTCGTCGCGCGAAATACCATGATTTTCCCCGGTTTTTTTCCAGGCATCGAAGAGATGGGCGATTCCCTGCTGCGAAACCACTTCATCAACCAGCCGATAATTGGAACTGTCGATCAGCCGAAGCCGGAAGGAAGAGGTCCCCCAGTCGCAGCACAGTAGATAATGGATCATTTAAATTAGTTAGGTTTTGTTTGCGGTGAAAACCGTGGGTTTCATTACCAATCGACAACTGAACCGTCCAGGGCATTATACGTTTCTGGGTTTTTCCAGTCGTGGCCGATTTTGTCTTTGAGCTGGGCTTCGTCCAGTTCAATGCCGAGACCCGGTCCTTTCGGAACCAGCACCGTACCGTCTTTTTCCAGCTTGAACGGTTTTTTAAGATAGCCTTCGCCCAGCGATACCTGTTCCTGCACCAGAAAATTGGGGACGCTGGCGGCCAGATGAAGCCCCACCGCGAGTGAAATCGGTCCCATCGGATTGTGGGGCGCAATCGGCACGTAATAGGCTTCGGCCATGCCCGCAATGATGCGACCTTCGGTGATGCCGCCCGCGTGGCACAGGTCCGGCTGGATAATGCTGGCGGCCCGTTTTTCCAGGATTTCCCGGAATCCCCACTTTGTAAAAATCCGTTCGCCGGTTGCAATGGGCAGGTGCGTTCCGCGGGCAATGTCGACCAGCACATCCACATTCTGCGCCTGGACGGGCTCTTCCACAAACATCGGTTTATACGGCTCCAGCTCCTTGATCAGCAGTTTGGATGTTTGCGGTGAAATGGCTCCGTGGAAATCGATGGCTATGTCCATGTCCGGCCCTCCGGCTTCCCGCAGCGAGGCAAAGTTATCGATTGCGTACTGGATGAACTTGGGGTTTTCAACAATATTGGCCGGATTCTTTTTGGCCACCCCGGTTTTAATGACCGTATAACCTTCGGCCTTGCGTTTTTTCATGTCTTCGGCATTGCCCGCCCGGCCATAAATCCGGACACGGTCGCGGGTGGGGCCGCCGAGCAGTTCATATACCGGTACGTTCAGCAGCTTGCCTTTGATATCCCACAAGGCGTGGTCGATGCCGCTCAGGGCGCTGGTCAGGATGGGGCCGCCCCGGTAAAATGCGTGGCGATAAATGGCCTGCCAATGGTGAACGATGGCCCGCGGATCTTTGCCAATCAGGTACGGTTCTACTTCCTTGATGGCGGTTTGAATGGTCAGCGCCCGGCCTTCCAGCAGCGGTTCGCCCAGGCCCACAACGCCGACATCGGTGTGGATTTTCAGGAAAATCCAGCGGGGCTTGACCAGAAAGGTTTCCAGTTTGGTAATTTTTACTTTGCTATAATCCCGAAACTGGCCGGGATTGTGCGCATAAGAGGTTTCGGGTAACGTCAGTAGATTGGCTCCTGCCACACCCAGAACTGACTGGATGACCGTGCGTCGGGATACGGTTGATTTCATTTTTCTGAGGATTTAGGTTTGGTTATTTCGCAGAGTAAAGCGGAGGTTTCTTACGTTGAGCCGAGGCTCCGTTAACCTCCTTAAAACTCCGCTTAACTCCGCGATACAGCTCATACATCTCTATTTCTTATCCCACCAGACGCGGGTGCTTAAGGTGTTGGCTCCCTGCCGGGCAATCGCTTCGTTGACATTCTGCTGGTTAACAATGGTTTCGCTGTCGGGATACGGGATTCGGCGGATGAAGTCTTCGGTGATTTCGGAGGCCGGATACGGGTTCTTGGTCAAAGCCGGAAAGCCGCTTCGGCGGAAGTTAGCAAACAGCTCGGGACCGTTCAGGAAAGAGGCCACCCAGTATTGCGTGTTGATCTGCTCCAGCGCCCTGGCCGTTGCGAACGGGTGCGCTGTCAGGTACGCCTGGATGGCGGCTTCGGGAATGGCAGCCGCGGGGTCATAAGCAGCCATCTGTTCCATATTGGCCCGAACTCCTTTGGTGTAAAAATCCGCGGCACTCCCCGTAATCCAGCCGCGCTGGGCGGCTTCGGCCAGGAGCAGCTGCGTTTGCGCGTAGGTGACGTGAAATTCCGGTGCGTCGAGTTTCAAAACCGTATTCAGATTCACCTGCGAAAAATCCCAGAGGCTGGCAACACCATACTGCGTCAGTACTGCCGGAACCGAGATCGTGACGTTGTCGTAGCCCATGGGCATACCAATCTGCACACTCGGCTCGGTCGACGCCCGGGAAGCCACCTGTTCCGGCCCGCCTTTGGCCCCGACGTACCGCACCGCGATTGATTTCAGGCGCGGATCGTTGTTGGTTTTGAGGTAGTTGACAAAGGGTGCGGCCAGGTAAAAGTTGGTTTTTTCACGGGCCTGCAAATGGTTGGCAATCCAGTTGTTATACAAAGCCGTGTGGCGCATCACCGCGTTGTCGTCGTTGGATTGCATGACGCCCCCGGCCACGGCTTTCGTAACGTAACTCCGGGCGGTTGTAGGATCTACTTTGGTTAAGCGCATGCCCGCCCGCAGCATCAGCGAATACCCAAACCGTTTCCATTTCGCAATATTACCACCGTACAGGATATCGGTCGTCTCCACGGCTTTGGTGGCATCCAGCCCCGCCGAGGCCTCCTCCAGTTCCTTCAGTATATCCGCATAAATGGCCTGCTGGGTGTCGTATTTCGGCGCGGTGATTTCGCTGATGTAGCCTTTGGCCGCTTCGGTATACGGAATGTCACCGTACGTATCCGTCAGGATCATGAACGAATACGCTTTCCAGATCCGGGCCATGTGGTACAGGTTGGTGCGGTTGGCGTCGTCTTTGGTCTTATCCACCACATCCACAATCTGCTTCAGTACGTTTCGGTAGAAATTCTGCCAGACAAGTGGCGTGTTGCTCACATTGTTCTGGTTGTAATTTGCTCCGGCCAGCGAACTGCCGTAGGGCGTGATGATCTGCTGCACGATGCCGAATTCGTAGGTCAGCATTTGCAGCGTGCCAAAACCGTCGAGGTAGGTTGCGTCAATGATGGCCTTGTTCATCACAAAGGACGGCGAAAGCGTTGTCGGATCGACCTTGTTGGTGTTGATTTCGTCGAATCGGTCGTCGCAGCCGGAGAGCAGACAGAGCGATGTCAGCAAGCCGAACAGGTATTTTCCTTTCGTTTTCATGGCTAAGTTGTCTTTAGGAAATGGTCAGCGGCTTAAAATTTGAGATTCAGGTTGAAACCCATGCTCCGGGTGGGCGGCAAACTGGGCCAGAAATCCAGACCCGTTGCATTGTCCGATGCGTTGTTGACCATTTCGGGGTCCATGTTTTCGGTCCATTTTTTCAGCACCGCGACATTGTTGGCCACGGCGTTCAGGCGGATGCCCTTGATGAAGAAATTCTGGGGCAGGAGCTTCGTAAAATCGTAGCCGAGTGTAATCTGCCGCAACTTCCAGAAACCGGCATTGTAGATAAAATCTTCGTAAATCCCGAGCACGTTTGGGGTTTCGTAGAACGGCTGAATCGGCGAGCGGGTGGTGTTGATTTCGCCGTCTGGATTGACGCCCACGCCCACCACATACCCTTGTTCACGACCCACCAGCGTTTTTTTGTGCAAACCGTGCCGCAGGTAGTTCATGTTCTGTCCGCCAATCATTTTGTGGCCCAGTTTAAAGTCGATTAGGGTAGTCAGCGTAATGCCTTTGAAACTGAAGGTGTTGGTAATGCCACCGAAATACCGGGGCAGTGCACTGCCAACGTTCACGGGCGTGTTGTTGCGCAGGGGTCGACCACTTCCCTTATCGAACACCTGACGCCCCTGATCGTCGCGCAGGTAGTTGAAGGTAAATAACTGACCGATCGGTTTGCCAACCACTTGCCGGAGCGTGCTGCCGCCCGAACCTCCCACGGTAATCATGGTATCAGCGGGAGAGAGGCCCAGCGTCAGGACTTCGGACGTGTTATAGGATACGTTGGCGCTGATATCCCACTGAAAAGCCGCCGTTTGCACCGGTGTTCCCGTTACGAGCAGTTCAACGCCTTTGTTCATGCTCTTGCCAACGTTGATCAGTTTGTTGGTATACGACGACGCGTCTGAGATCTGGGTGGCCAGAATCTGATCCTCCGTCACTTTCCGGTAATACGTGAAATCCAGTCCCAGGCGGTTATTGAAAAACTTCAGCTCGGCCCCAACCTCGGCTTCCGAAACCCGCAACGGACGCAGGCTGCGGTTGGGCACCGATGAGGCATTGATACCGCCCACCGGCACCAACTGGCCGGCTGGTGTCGGAAAGTTGTTGTTGTTGACCGCGTAGAACAGCGCGTTGGAATAAGGACTCACGTTGTCGTCGCCAACCTGGGCGTAAGCCGCCCGGATTTTGCCAAATGTCAGCCAGGTGGGAAGGTTGGAGAAGGCTTGCGAGAACACGAAACTTCCGGTGATGGACGGATACAGAATGCTGCGGTTTTCGGGTGAGAGCGTCGAGAACCAGTCGTTGCGGGCAGTGGCATTCAGGTACAGAAACTCTTTGTACGAAAGCGTCACAGCCGCGTACAAAGAGTTGATTTTCCGTTCAGACAAGCTATACAACGGGTTTTTGACCCGGCCATTCATGACAGTATACAGGCCCGGCTGCACGAAATCCTGAACCGTCACGCTGTTGTAATCCATCCGTACAATCCGTTGGTTTCCACCGAAGGTAGCATCAATGCCAACATCACCAAAGGTATGGTTCGCGCCCAGAATGAAATCGTAATTCCGTTCGACAAACTGGCGCACGTCCTGCGTGTATGAGCCGTTGACGTACCCGGCGGGGGCTTTGGCAATCGGTGCGTACCCGTTCGGAATGTTGTAATCCTGGCTCCGGGTGTAGAGATCCTGCGCGAGCCGTCCCTGCAAATACAGCCACTTGGTAAACTGGTATTTCAGGGCGACGTTCCCGAAAAGCCGGTCGCGTTTGATGTTTTCGAAGTGATAGTATGCGGAGTAATACGGATTGTTGCGCACCAGAAACCGCGAAAACACGAACTCATCGCCGTTGGGCATCACCTGGTGTTCTTTCAGGGCATCGAGCGGCATGGAGTTGGCGAGTGTCATAATTACCGTCGGGATGGCAAAGTCCTGGGTGTTGAGCTGGGCCGGATTGCGGTTGTATTCGTTGGAGTAATTGATGTTTCCGCTTGCTACCAGGTTTTTGTTGATGTTCTGCGAAAAGCCCAGATTGATCGTTTTGCGGTTAAAATCCGAATTGGGCGTGATGGCTTTGTTATCGGTGTTGGCAAAAGACAAACTGAAGCCGCCGTTTTCCCCGTTGTTCGAAACCGTCAGGGTGTTGGTGAAATTGGTGCCGACGTTGTAAAATTTCCGAACGCGGTTGCGTACGGGTTCGTAGGGATACGTGTCGCCGTCGAACAGCACCTGCGTCATACCTGGCTGAAATTTTTCACCGAAACTCCATACCCCCGAAGTTGGATACGGTGTAGTGGGCCGCACCCCGCCTTCGCCCTGCCCGTACTCGTACTGAAAATCGGTAAAATCCAGGGGCGTGTCGGTGGTGAAGTTCGTATTGTATTCCACGCCAAACCCTTTGCCCGCGCCCCGGCTTTTGGTGGTGATCATGACTACGCCGTCTTTGGCCCGCGAACCGTAAAGGGCGGCCGCCGTGGCTCCTTTCAAAACCGTCATCGTCTCGATATCGTCGGGGTTGATGCTGGAAAGTCCATCACCACCGTCTGAGCTGTTGGCCGCGCGGTTGCCGAAATTGCCGCCCAGGGCATAGTTGGAGTTGTCGACCGGAACGCCGTTAATGACGATTAGCGGGTTGTTCTGACCACTGAACGACGACTGCCCCCGGATGCGGATTTTGGAGCTTCCGGCTGGCCCGGTCGACATGGTAGAAATGTTGACACCGGCCATTTTGCCCTGCAAACCCGACATCAGATTCGGACTCCGGTTGGTCGAAATCTGGTCGGCATTGACCGTAGCGGTGGCGTAGCCCAGCGTTTTGGATTCCCGCTTTATCCCGAGCGCTGTGACCACCACTTCGTCCAGACTTTTCGTGTCCTCGGCCAGCTGAACGTTAATAACCGAGCGCCCGTTGACCGGAACAGTCTGGCTGACATAGCTGATGTAGGAGAACACCAGCGAAGCATCCGCCGGAACGTTAATAGCGTAATTTCCTTCTGCATCGGCCACGGTTCCGGTTGTTGTACCATTAACAAGAACGTTCACGCCGGGCAGCGCTTTGTTGTCTGGTCCGGTTACCTTACCAGTAACGCGGTTGTTCTGGGCAAAGCCGTAACCCTGCCCCAGCAGTAGGAGCAGGATTAAGAGTTTAACAGGTTTTTTCATGGGTATGGTTTAGGAAATGAGTTGAGAGTTAAGAGCGATGAGTTAAGCAATCTCCGCTTTGGCAGAACGCGGCAGCCAACTCACCACTCTTAACTTACCAATTGTGAATGGAGCCATCCGGGGCTTTCAGGATCGGGTGCGGAAACTTCGTGTTGGACGTAACTTCCAGGACGAACGTTGCTTTTTTGGGGTCAAATTTGACGCCCAGACCCGGTTCCGGATTAAGGTAGAGCTTGCCGTTGTTAAACCGTACGAAATCATCGTTGAAGTAGGGCGGTCGTTCGGGTTCGCCCCCGCCCAGTTCCATCAGCGCGCGGGCCGGGCTGCTCGAACCCAGCACGTGAACCAGCGTCGCCGTGGCGAGCGGTCCCGTAAAGTGCGGAATCATGCCGACGTAATGGGTCTCGCACATCGAAGCCAGCTTTTTGAATTCAGAAATGCCGCCGGTGTTGGGAACCGTGAAGCGGGTGTAGTCAATCAGGCGTTGCTCAATGAAGTTGTTGCTGTCCCAGCGGTCGCCAAACTGTTCGCCCACGGCAATGGGCACCGTGGTCATCTGCCGCACGGTTTTGTACACATCCGGGTTTTCGGAGCGAACAATGTCTTCGATAAAATACGGTTCCAGCGATTCGAGGGCTTTACAGATTTTGACGCCCTCGGTCAAATCAAAGCGGGTGTGCAGGTCGATGGCCCAGTTGCCGTTTCCGCCAACAGCCGCATCGATGCGTTTGCACAGCTCAATGGTTTTTCGGGCATTCTGGTAAAAGTCAAACGGTTCGGCGCCGTTGCCCCCTGTGGGGCCGATGCGGTAGGAGCGCAAACCGGCTTTGAGGCAATCCTGGGCGCGTTCTTCTTCCGTTTTGGCTTTCGACGCCCGGAAACCGGTGGCGTAACATTCTACGTAATCGCGGGTAGCCCCGCCCAGCAGTTCATACACTGGTACGCCCAGCGCCTTGCCTTTGATGTCCCAGAGTGCCATGTCCAGAGCGCCCTGGGCGTGCAATTTTTCCCGGCCCGGCGGATAGAACATGCCCCGGTAGAGGTTCTGCCAGATGTGCTCAATGCGGAACGGGTTTTCACCGATCATCATCTGGGCGCATTGTTCAATCATATCTTTGGAGCCGCCTTCGCCAATGCCGATGATACCGCCGTCGGTTTCGATCTCGACAATGCCGCGGGCCTGATTGAACAAAGGTTTGTTGTAACCCGGCGCGGCATAATACCGAATTTTGGTGATCTTCAGCTTGGGTACAGCCGCTTCACTGACCAACGGGAAGCCTGTCAGGAGGGCTCCGGACCCCAGTACCGCAGATTTCAGAAAACTTCTTCGTACCATAAATCAAGAGGTAAATTTATCAGGAAAAGAGTTGGTGTTTAAACGATTAAGCAGGGATGCAAAATAATAAAACTCAAGTCACTGTTACGTTGGGTCGGGATGAATCTCTGACCATCAATTTGGCATCCATCAATACCTGTTTTCGTTTCGTATCTGTATTTGTTAAGTTTTCAACGAGAATCTCAACGGCGGTTTTGCCCAACTGCTCCATGGGTTGAAGCACATACGTGATGGGGCAGTAGTACAAGTCAAAAGCTTCAGCCTGGCCGAAACTCACAATGGCTACATCATCGGGCACCTTCAAGCCCAGGGAGTTGATGTACTTCAAACCGGTAATAGCCAGCCGGTACGTCGCAAAAATGAGGGCATCAATCCGGAACTCGGAAGCCAGCATTTCGTCGATACCAATCTTTATTTCCTTCTCGATAGCATCGAATTCCACTTCTTTCAGCCATTCCGCACGAAGCGGAATCTGGTGAGTTTCCAGGGCGGCCCGGTAGCCACGGATTCGCTCCTGCATATGGAATAGCTTCGATTTATAAGCAATCAATCCAATGTGTTTGTACCCGTTCTGGATCAGGTGAGTACCCGCATCCAATGAGGCTCTGTAGCTGTTGAGCGATACATAATCGGTTGGCAGATTCGGAAAATGCCGGTCGAGCAACACAAATGGTACGTTTTTATCAAGCAGGTATTGAATCTGTTCTTCCGAATCCTCCGACGAGACGATGATAAAACCGTCTACCTGGCGATTGAGGAATACACTGATCAAATCCCAGGATTTGTCGGCCTTTTCATCGGAACTGCCAATCAGAACCGTATAACCGTGCTTTTTAGCTTCATCTTCAACAATTCGGGCAATATTGGCAAAAAACGGGTTTGAAATATCGGCGATAATCAACCCGATGGTTTGCGTTTTACCACTGCGCAGGCTTTTCGCCAGGTAGTTGGGCTTGTAATTCAACTCCTGCGCTATCTGTTTGATTTTTTGCGCGATCTCATGCCCAACCCGGCTTTCCTTTTCTTTTCCATTTAATACGTAGGAGACTAATGCCGTAGAAACCTGTGCCTTCTCGGCAATATCCTTCAGGGAAATTTTTTTCTTATTCATACCAGTATTGGGTATTTCAAAAGTATGTTTAAACGATTAAACAAGCAATGAAATAGTATATTTTTTTTATTTAATTATGTTATTTATGTTTTGTGTGAAAAATAAGCCGTGAAATTTTATGTTTTTAAAAAAGGGATTCTGGCAGAAAGTGGGTAAAATGCTCCAGCAAAGAGAATAAGCGTTGAAAGGGGGCTGCTAAACCTGTACATTTCCGTTGATTCTGAATGGAAAAGCAGTCCTTACGAAATAGGGTTCCAGCAATTCTGGAGGCTAAAACGTATGAAACCGTTCCTGCATGGCTAGGGGAACCAACCTTATCGATTTGATGAAACGGAGTCGTGTAAGCGACGTTAATAAATTGAAACTAGTGCCGAACGCCATCGTCCACGCGCTGAAACAAGCCGCAGCTATTTCTTAAACGAGCTTTATGGCAAACGTATTTTTGAAGTCACCGGATGATAAACCTTCGCTGGATCGCGTCGATGGGCGATTGAAGGTTACCGGTGCCGCCACCTATTCCGCCGAATACCGCCTGGACCAGCTGGCCCACGCCGTGCTGGTGACCAGCACCATTGCCAAAGGGCGTATCCTAACCCTTACTACACAACAGGCCGAAAAGGCAGCCGGGGTCCTGGCGGTTCTGAGCCATCTCAATTCGCCGGGTGTACCCGCTTACGGTTCGGTAAAACAACCCGCTGAACGGGCAACGGTCGGCACCGCTTTTCGTGTGTTTTATGATTCCTTCATCTACTTCAGCGGGCAACCCGTAGCGTTAGTCATTGCCAACACACCCGAGCAGGCGCAGTACGCGGCTACCCTGGTGCGTGTTGATTATGAGGGTGATACGCATCAAACGGATTTCGACGCCAACCAGGCAAACGCCGTTTTGCCCGGTAGTGTCCGACGTAACCAAACATCGCCTTTCCAGGATTATGATCGGGGTAATCCGGCAGTCATTCAAACGGCTGATGTTCGGCTGGATGTTTCGTACATCGTACCGACGCAGCACCACCAGCCCCTGGAGCCGCACGCCATTGTAGCGGCATGGGAAACAGAAGATCGACTGACGGTTTACGATAAAAATCAGGGCGTTAAGTCCGTGCAGGGCAACCTAGCCAATGCGTTCAAAATACCCCGTGAGAATGTAAAAGTGATTTCACCGTTTATTGGCGGGGCGTTCGGGTCGGGCATTCGGGTGTGGCCTCATACCGTAGCGGCTGTGCTGGCCGCAAAAAAAGTGAAGCGGCCTGTTAAGCTGGTGTTGGGCCGGGAACAAATGTTTACGTCGGTGGGCTACCGTCCGTATACGGTGCAGAAGCTCACGCTGGGCGCGAGCAAAACCGGAAAGCTCCTCTCGCTGACACACGAAGGGATTGGTCAGACCTCTACGTACGAAGAGCATTTGGAACGAACGGTTCTGGCCACGCGGGTTATGTACGCCTGTCCGCACGTGTCAACGCGCTACCGGTTACTCCCTCTGGACGTTAATACCCCAACCTGGATGCGGGGGCCGGGCGATGCCACGGGCATGTTTGCGCTGGAGTCGGCGCTCGATGAACTGGCTTTTGCGCTCAACCTGGATCCGTTGGAATTGCGTTTGCTGAATCACGCTGATGCGGACCCGGAGCGGAACCTGCCCTGGTCAGCCAAGTTTCTGAAGGAGTGTTACCAACTGGGTGCTGATCGGTTTGGCTGGAAAAACCGTCGGCTCAAGCCACGTTCTATGCACAAGGACGGGATGATGGTGGGCTACGGGATGGCTTCCAGTTTGTACGGTTTTCATCGTCATCCTTCCAAAGCCAGAGTTGTTCTGCGGGCCGACGGTTCTGTGGTGGTGCAGAGTGCCACGATGGACATTGGGCCCGGTACCGGAACGGCACTGATCCGGATAACCTCTCAGGTCCTGGGGATCGACCCGAAGAAAATTCAGTGCGATCTGGGCGACTCTTCGCTGCCTGATGCGCCCGGCCAAAATGGTTCGGCCACCATCACGAGTGTTGGGTCGGCTGTGCACATCGCCTGTGAAGCGCTCAAACTAAAACTGCTCACGCTGGGAGCCACCATGCCCGGTAGTATTTTAGCGAATCGACACCCCGAGACTGTGAAGACAAAAAACGGACGATTTTTTTCGGTCGATGAGCCAAATCGGAACGTCTTGTTTACCGATATTTTGAAACACCATCAATTGCCTCAGGTGGAAGTAACGGAAGAAGCGAAGCCGGGCGCCGAACGGGATCGGCATTCGATGTACTCCTTTGGGTGTCATTTTGTGGAGGTGCACGTGAGCCCGGTGACGGGCGAGGTGCGGGTGAAACGGGTCGTCACCTGCGCGGATGTGGGTACTATTATTAATCACAAAACTGCCCGCAGCCAATCCATCGGAGGGGTAGTCGGCGGCATTGGCATGGCGCTGATGGAGGAATCGGTGATGGATCACCGCTACGGGTGTTACGTAACCAGCGATTTGGCGAACTATCACATTCCGGTAAACGCCGATGTTCCGTCCATCGATGTTTTATACGTTGATCAGCCGGATCAATTTGTCAATCCGATTGGGGCGAAGGGGTTGGGCGAGATTGCCATTGTTGGGGTGGCGGCTGCGGTGGCCAATGCGGTTTTTCATGCTACCGGCAAGCGGATTCGGGATTTACCCATTACACCGGATAAAGTCCTTTGAATGACCGTTGGATTGATCCCATCGGAAAAGATGATTTTCAGATAACGGTTTGGGCGTTTCATACAAATCAAGATAGCTGAACCGGGCAATGGATGTAGGTTTGCCGCGAGAAATCGCAATCAAACCACCCATTTTTCATCCATGAAAAAAGTTCAGAAGTTTTTGGTGTTCAGTTTTTTAGCGCTGGTTCTAACAAACTGCAAGAAGTCGGAAGTTGATCCGCCAGAGCCGTCTGATGCGCAGTGCAAGCTGACCGCTATTCAGGCGCAAAGCGGAGACAAAGACGAATTCCAGTATAATTCGGCGGGGTTGATTAGCAAACGCACCCTGACGCTGCGCGGATCGGGTAGTTCGGTATCGGTGTACGAGTATACGTATCAATACAATGCTAGCAACCAGGTAGTTAGTGCTTCCATTCTGTTGAATGGGAAAGTGCCGGACCATGTTACGGATGAGTGGACGGGAAACCGGATGGAATTCAAATGGACTAACGGAAAGCTGACCGAAGTGAAAGATTTGCTCGGAGCCGAAACCCTTTATACCACTACTGTCCGGTACGACAACCAGGGCCGCATCACCCGCTTTGCCGGTATGCCCGCTGATCCGCAGGAATTTCCTTACGAAAAAGTATACACCTATGAAGCAAACGGGAAGGTCAAATTTGAGTTCATCGAAAACGATTTGAAAGTTGGCTACGACGAAATCGAGTACGATAATGCCATCCGTAGCACCGAGTCTTTACTGATGACCCACGGGTTGCCATTTGATCACCATCGCCAGATACCGTGGAAAAGCAACGTCCTGAAATCCGTTAAGAGCTACGATCTGGATCAGGCGGGTACTTTTCGGTTGGCCCGTGATTATCAGGTGACGAAGGTGGACAAAAACCGTCACAACCTTGCAATCGCCCAGACCATTGATGAAGAGGGTAAACAGCGGTCGTACACGTTTACCTTGTCGGATTGCGAGTGAGCTGCCAGTTTAATTTACTCATCTTGCTCCAACGGTTTGTAAGTTTTTCGGTGTGAAAATTGATATTGAAGCCCAAGCTGGAACATAAAACCGTTGGCAGCGCCAACGGCCCGGGTTTTATAGGGAACCATTTCGCCATACGGTTCAACGGTCGTATCCATCCAGACAATTTCTTTTTGACTGAAAACCCGTTTCACCGATAAATTAGCCCCCAGTCGGCGACCCAATTTCCAGTGCAGATCAAGCCCGGCCAGGCCAATCAAAAATGATTCTTTATTACCAGTATGCGTCGTAGAGGTAACGGTGCGCGGTGTGCCGTTTGAGCCGATATTTGTTAGCGTTGAGACACTGCTGGGGTTGAAACGTATTCCGCTGCTTTCCCAGATCAACCCCATTCCTGCTGACGCCCGGAGCTCAAACCGTTTTCCTGGTTGCCAGACCGTATATCGGAAAATTAGTGGTATGTGGGCATACGTAATTCGTCGGCTCTGGCCAATGCCCGTCGCGTACATCTCGTTGACCGGCTCAAACGGAAAACGGTAACCGGTGGCTACGGGAAGATTCAAAATACCGGTTTCCAGCTCCCAGCGCTCACGGTGGTAGCCGATTGCCAGCCCAAAAGTGGTGTTGAACAAATTGCCGGGATAAGTTTTCGTAAACCGGCTGTGCCCCTGAAGCGTTGATTGGTTCTGGAACTGGCCCCAAATTGGTTTGAGATAATAATAACTGGCTATGGGTTTGAACGTATTGATCAGGCTGTCGGCCCCGCTCCACTGGGCTTTGGCGGGTGTAAGGAAGAAATAAATACCCAGGAAGATACTCAGCTGGAGCAGCTTGCAGTGGATTTTTACAAAAGCCATTTTCGAGGGAATCAGCAGACGGTAAATGGACTGGACCCTACCCATAACGAATCAGCAAACCGGTCAGATCCTTAAAACCTGACCGGCTGTATTATATGGGATTATGATGCAATATGGGATTTTTCATTTGTTTTTTGGGAAATTACGCACTAAAAAAGGGCCATCGGCTTTGGCCCAGCCCTGACGGGCGAGCTGACGTTCGCGTTCGGCGGTGGTTTTGTCACCCTTCAGGTCGGCAATGCGAGCGAGGGCAAAATGGGTGCCCGGGTAGACGGGATCGTGCTCGGCGAGTACCCTGGCCGACTCTTCCGCAAAATCATTAATCTTTAACTGGTGGGCAACCTGCGCAATCAGTTCCAGTTGAAACAGTGCTTCGATCCAGGGATCCGGCCCGGTTTGGTTCCGGGCGCTGGTCTGGAATTTCCGGATATCGGCCAGGCCTTTCTCCCGGTTGGCGGGGTCGTGCAGGGTAATGAGGGCCGCCAGCAGCTTCGGATGTGGGTCCAGCCAGGCGTTAAGCCAATCAGTTTGCGTGGCTTTTTTGGCTTCGGCCAGTTCGTTCTGAGCCGCTTTCAGCGAAGCCTGGGCGGCTTCCATGCGTTGCTGCTTCAATGCCATCATGCCCAGCAGATAGTGGCCGATAACGCGCTCACCGGGTGTTTTGCCTTTGGTCATTTCTTCGGCAATAGGCGCAGCTTCGCTGTCCCGGTTTTGGGAGAGCAGCAGGGCGGGATACCCCATTTTGTTGTAGAACGTCCGCTCCTGATTGATGGGCCGTTTGGTGTCAAACCGTTCTTTGACCAGTTTTTCGGCTTCCTGAATCCGGCCTTGGTATTGGTAGCACAAGGCCAGCAGCGAGATGTTATGAATGTGGTGCCAGTCGTACATCGATTCATACTTTTCGCTGGTGTATAAATTCCGTTCGATGGCGTCGGTTTGTTTCATTTCGGCAATGGCTTCATCCACGTTGCCGGTTTTCATCAGGTCGTGGGCGTACATATGCAGGGCATGGGCCAGATTCGGGGCCAGTCGGGCGTAGGCTTTGCCGTGTTCCAGGGCTTTGTGGTAATCACCCATCCCCTCGTAGGCATGAATCAGGTAATGGTGGGCTGCCGGATGGTCGGGTGCGAGCTGGAGTACTTTTTCGTAAATCGCAATGCTGGCCGAAGAGGTTCCCTGGCCGCGGCCTGTAGCGAATTTTTCGTAGGAATTACCTGCCAGCAACCATAGCTCCGGGTCCGTAGGAAACTGCCTGACCAGCGTGTTTAATTTGCTGCGATACTCATTCAGCAGGTTCTGATTGCTAAGTGAGTCAACGGCTTTGAGTTGGGCAAACCGGGCTTCAATATGGGCTTTTTCGCGGGGTGACGCAAGTTTTGAAAACGATTGCGCTTTTTCGGCAGCTTTGCGGGCGGTCTGGTTATCTTCCAGCTGAATATACAGACGGCTCAGGCCAACGTGCGCCATCACAAACGTTGAATCGTGGTGCAGGGCCTCGTGGAACGACCGGGCGGCTTCGACCAGCGAATAGCCATGCAGATACGCCATGCCCTGTTCAAAAAAAGCCTGTGCTTTCGGGTTTGTAGTGGAGGTTGGAGTCGGGAATTGCCCGACCCTGGACCGCAGGGCGACAGACTGTTGCAGGAGCGAAGTCGGAATTCCACCCACGTGAGCCAGACCGCATACGGGTGCGGAGGGAACCGCCGGGGCTTTGGGAGCCGATTTGGAGGATGGGTGCTGTTCCGTGGAAGAAGGCCTGCTAATGAGTAAAGCGAACAGGAAAACCGGAACAAGGGAATAAGAGTGGAGTCGGTTCATCGGATGAAGAAGATTATCGTAACCAGGTCCGTGCGGGGATTTTAGTAAAGATAGTGTTTTCCAGAGCGGCATGATCAACCGTTTGGTAAATGATAAAGCTGACACACCGGGGGTAACCCGCTAACTTTTGGGCCTTTCGTGAGTTATATTGAAAAACCAGTACTTGTATGGAAAAGATGTTTGTTATACACGCCGTTGGGGTTGACGAACTAGGCGTTGAAACACCCACCACGATACCCATGAAATTAAGTGGAGAACCCGATGCTGCCTTAATTGTGCAGGATCTGGATGCGCAGTATCCGCATCTGAAACACCGGATTACACAGATTGAAGAGCTAAAAACGCCCGATCAAGTGGAAGACTGGCAGCACTCGTACCTGGGCTCTATCTTTGGCTCTGAACACCAAAAAGGGGAGTACGATGAAAAGAATTCCAATGTGACACCTTGACGGTTGACGGTATACAGGTACGGTGAGCTGACGCATTAAAAGCATGTGTCAACCCACCGTAAACTGTGTACTGTAAAATTATTTACCCAGCAGCTCCCGGCCTTTGGCCAGGGCGCGATCCAGGCCACTGGCATCGGAACCGCCCGCCGTGGCAAAGAACGGTTGGCCGCCACCTCCTCCACGGATTTCTTTTGCCAGCTCTTTCACCAGATTACCTGCGTGGAGGTTTTTGCCACTGATGAGTTCATCGGGCAACATGACCGCCAGTTGCGGTTTTCCGTTAATGTCGGAGCCAAGCACCAGCGCGAGGTTGTCGACTTTGGCTTTCAGATCGTACGCCAGTTGTTTCAAGGCATCCGCCGAAGGAACATTGACACGCTCGACGATCACAAAATGCCCATTGTTGGCGTGTACCTTTGTCAGGAGGTCGGACTTCACCTGCTGCAATTTTTCGGCTTCCAGCGCGTCAATTTTTTTCTGCAACTGCTGGCGCTCGTCCAGCAAGCTCTGAACGGCTTTGACAACATCTTTGGGGGCTTTGAGCAAGTCTTTGAGTTGCGTCAGGGTGGCCTGCTGTTCGTTCAGGAGGGCCAGCGCCTTTTCGGCCGTTACGGCTTCGATCCGCCGAACGCCCGTTGATACCGATCCTTCCGAAGTGAATTTGAAGAGGCCAATCTGTCCCGTGGCCGGAACGTGCGTTCCTCCGCAAAGTTCGACGGAATAATTCGGATCGAATGTAATTACCCGTACGAAATCACCGTATTTTTCGCCGAACAACGCCATCGCTCCGAGGGTTTTAGCCTCTTCGATGGGGACATTGCGCCGTTCGATCAAGGGAATATTTTCGCGAATTTTCTCGTTCACAATCCGTTCTACCTCCGCCAGTTCTTCGTCCGTCACCTTGCTGAAGTGGGAGAAGTCAAAGCGCAGCGCGTCCGGCCCGACGTACGAACCTTTCTGGGCCACGTGTTTGCCCAGGACGTCCCGCAGGGCCGCGTGCAGCAGGTGGGTAGCCGAGTGGTTGTCGGAGATGGCGTTGCGCCGGTCGGCGTCTACTTTCGCCAGAACAATCGAATGATTATCCAGCACTTCCTCCAGATTTTTATCGTTGGAAATGTGAATGATCAGGTCGTTTTCTTTTTTGGTATCGGCAATTCGGATGAGTACTTTTTCGTCGCCCAGCAGGACTTCCAGTGCGCCGGTATCACCAATCTGACCGCCGGATTCGGCGTAGAACGGGGTCCGATCCAGCACAATCTGGTATTGCGTACCCTGTTTGTTCTGCACCTTCCGGTATTTGGCTACCCGCGCTTCGGCTACGACCTGATCGTATCCCAAAAACTCGACTCCGTCGATATCGTTAAGCTCGGTCCAGTCGCCGGTTGAGGAGGTAGCATCTTTCCGCGAGCGTTCCTTCTGTTGCTGGAGCGCTTTCTGGAAACCGTCTTCGTCAATCGAGAAGCCTTTTTCGCGGGCAATTAGCGCCGTCAGGTCGACCGGGAAGCCGAAGGTATCGTTCAGTTCAAAAACCGTCGCGCCATCGATTACTTTTTCGTTTTTCTGCGTCAGTTCGGCGGTGATTTTATCCAGCAGTTTCAGGCCGTTTTCGAGGGTGCGCAGAAACGCAGCTTCTTCTTCCCGAATCACCGTCGCCACGAAATCGCGCTGGGCGTTCAGTTCCGGAAAAACGTCGGCAAACTGCAACGCCAGCGTTGGTACGAGCTTGGTCAGGAACGGTTCAGTAAAACCGAGGTACGAATACCCGTAGCGCACGGCACGGCGCAAAATCCGGCGGATTACATACCCCGCCCGCGCATTCGACGGAATCAAACCGTCGGCGATGGCAAACGAAACCGCCCGGATGTGATCGGCAATCACGCGCATGGCTACATCCGGGTAGTCGCGTTGCGAACCCGCGTATGTTTTGCCCGAAATCTCTTCAATGACCCGAATCGTGTGCGTAAAGACATCGGTATCGTAGTTCGATAGCTTGCCCTGAATGGCCATGCAAAGCCGTTCGAAGCCCATGCCCGTATCAACGTGCCGGGCGGGCAGCGGTTCCAGTGATCCGTCGGCCTTGCGGTTGAACTGCATGAAGACCAGGTTCCAGATTTCCACTACCTGCGGGTGATCGGCGTTCACCAACTCCTTGCCGGGTTTCTGATCGACGTCGGCCTGGGGGCGCAGGTCAACGTGGATTTCGGAGCAGGGGCCACACGGACCCGTATCGCCCATTTCCCAGAAGTTATCCTTTTTGTTGCCGAGAATGATGCGCTCTTCGCCCACAATCGGTTTCCACAGATCCCAGGCTTCCTGATCGAAAGGAACATTGTCTCTTTCATCACCCTGAAAAACCGAAACATACAACCGGTCTTTCGGCAATCCGTACACTTCCGTCAGCAGTTCCCAGGCCCAGCTAATGGCTTCTTTCTTGAAATAATCACCGAATGACCAGTTGCCGAGCATTTCGAACATCGTATGGTGGTAGGTGTCGAACCCTACATCTTCCAGGTCATTGTGCTTGCCCGAAACCCGCAGGCATTTCTGGGTATCGGCCACGCGTTTGGCGGGCGGTGTTCCGTTGCCCAGAAAAAAATCTTTAAATTGAGCCATCCCCGAATTATTGAACATCAGCGTGGGGTCGTTTTTGGCAACCAGGGGCGCTGAAGCCACAATCAGGTGGTCTTTGCTGCTAAAGAAGTCTAAAAAGTGCTGGCGAATTTCGGAAGAAGTCATGGTACTGTCTGGTGCGTCATCGGTCATCGAATGACTACGGATTGAATTGTTTTGCAAATTTACGGAATAACTTGTGTTTCTTCCGGGTAGAACGGAAGTTTGTTGTATGGAGGAGTTAACCAAACGGTACTACGGCATTCGGGAAGTGGCCGACATGCTGGGGGTGAATATTTCAAAACTACGGTTTTACGAAAAGGAGTTTCCGACCCTTAAGCCCCGAAAAAACCGGGCGGGCGACCGCATTTATACCAAAGAAGACATTGAGCACCTGCGGGCTATTCTGGAGTTGGTCGAAGAAAGAAAGCTGACGCTGGAGGGAGCGCGCCAGCACCTGAAAACGCGCTCAACCCGTCAGTCGGAAATCAAGCAGATGATTGCCCGTTTGCAGGAAATTCGCAAATTTCTGGTCGAAGCGCGGGGTCAGCTGGACGGCTAGTCGGAAGGGGTGATTTACGACGTTTAGCGACTGGCGCATTAGGCCGTAAACCAATGGCATCCGGCGTTAGCGATTTGCCCGGTACTTATAATAATCCCACGTCTTGCGGATGCCGGCATACACCCCCGTGCTGTTCTGGAATAACCCACCCTGGTCGGATGCCGCCGAAACCGTGACCAGCAACCCATTTTTGCTCAGCGGAATGCCAACCTGAACCAGCGAAGACAATTGCTCGACGGTATTGGCGAACGGCATTTCGTACGTTCCGTAATTCTGGCTGTACGACACTTTGATGAGAAATACGGCATTCTGAGCGAAAGCACCCTGAAGCCCCGCGTGGAAAACCCGGACCCGATTGTTGACAAAAAAACCGTAGCGGGGTAAGTCGGGGCGCGTGTCGGTCATCGGCGTGATGAAGGGCGTGCCAATGCCATTGCCCATGTACGACCAGCCGTTCCGGTATTGCGAGTGGTTGAAGTAATTATCCCGTCCCCGAAGCAGATCGCTATCTTCAAAAACACTGCCTCCCTGGCTTTTGGTATACAGCAGTTCGGCTACGGCACCCGTGATGCGTAGGCCGGATGAACGGGGAGCCAGGTTGCGGTAGCGAATTCCGTGAAGCCCATCTTCCAGGTTGGTGCCGTAAAACAGCGAGCCATCCTCAATAAGGCTTTGCCGATAGAAAAGAATCGACAGCTTGCGCGTGCTGATTTCCAGGCCAACGTCAATGCTTCCCAAGTGATTACCGATGCGGTTTTCCCGGTCAAATCGGCTGAAGTAGGTGGTATCGACTTTCTGGGAGCTGGCGCTGATGCTTTTTCCCATGACCATGTTGTAATAGGCTTGCCGGTTGGCAGGAAGCTGGTTGTTTTTTACCAACCCCTCCGACAAGTCCGTGGTAGTGCCACCCCATTGAACCTGGTGGTTGAAACCGGCGTAGAGTTTGACAGGCCAACTGGGCTTGCCAAGCCGGGCGTACAAGACTTTCTGGTGTAAATACGCGTTGCGGACAATGCTTCGGTTGTCCAGCCAGCCGTGGGCGAAAAAGCCACGAAAGGCCAGAATACCTTTTGTGAAGGGAACCGCCGTAAAATCCGACAGGGCGATCTGAACTTTGGGAATGGGCAGCGCATTGCCCGCCCAGCTGTACGAGCCCGAAGTAAGGGTGGAATCAACCAGCCCTATAATTTCCCGACGGCGTCCTACAATCAGATCAAAAGCCCCGGCCCGGGCTTTGACGTACATTTCGGGCACGAGCAACGACGTTTTCATGCCGGCGCTGACATTGCCCACCAGATCAATACCGTAGCCAACGCCAAAGAAATTCCGTTTCTTGGATGAGGTACTATCGCTGACGGGATAATACCGGTAATCCTGGCGAAAGCCGGTGCGAACGGTGGCGTAAGGAATGGCTGTAGGAACAATACCGAACTGATTGGCGCGCAGCCAGAACGGGGTTTGCCCAGCGGTGGCGTAAAAACCACCCGTTTCGACATAAAATTGAAACGGTTTGATCTCAAGCCGGGGCTGACTAAATCCAAGAAGTGGGCTAAGAAGGAGTAGTAAAATTTTTCTCATTTAATTCCTTTTAAAAAAGAGAGAACGGACGAAGAAGAACATGACGTAAAAGCCAATGCCGGTGAAGCCGACAGCGATTGAACTCTCCCGGGTAAGTTCGTAGGCCATATATCCACTGCTCACCGCCAGGAAAGTACTCATTGTGAACAGCAAAGCATGCATACACCAAGAGCGGAGCGTACGTTTGGCAACGATTATCTTAAATGCCATAGCGAATAGTTGGATATGCTATAAACACATCGGGTTGTCCGTCAAAACCATTTTGACGGCTGGGGTAAATTTGAAGGGAGTTACGGTGGAACGGGGTTGGAATCCGTTTAGATTACCAGTACCAAACTTGCACGTTTGGAATATGTTTTGAAAAAAAAGACATTTTGAGTAATTTATAACAAGTCTAACTGTAAAATAATGAGAAAATATTTTTGCAGGTGGTGCATGATGTCTAGTAACTGGATCTTGATGAATTGTAACCAATTGGCTAGTAAGGCTCTAGAAAGCAATTGTTGAGAAAAGAAAAATAGGTTTACCCGTCGACTAACGAGCGATCAGCGTATGAGCATATTTCCGTGAATCTTATGGAGACACTAAAACCGGCTCCTTGGCAGGTAAACTATTCAAGGAGCGGAGGAAAGCCACTAGCGCGGCTTTTTCAAAAGAAGTGAGGTTAAGTTTACTGTCTGGCAACGTTTGATTGGCTAGGGCAATCCCCAGCCCTCTTCCTCCTCCCTGGTCGTAAAAGTCGATCACTTCCGCCAATGTTTTGAATGAACCGTTGTGCATATAGGGAGCGGTTAGTGCGCTGTTTCGGATCGTCGGAGTTTTGAACGAATAGCGGAGAGCCGCAAGCGGAAAGCGGGCGTAACGGCCCGGATCTGGATCAATCTGATGGCTTCCGGGTTGAACAGGAACCCCAATAATTTCCGATTCGGTGTGGGCGAAAGCCGGCGGAACCGTGCCGTTGAAGAGGGGCAGAAAATGGCAGGTGCCGCATTTAGCTTTGCCCATAAACAAATTAAAACCGGCCAATTCTTCGGTCGATAGCAACGGTTTTCCGGTTGGCGACCGCTGGCCCCGCATGTGTTGGTCAAACCGTGAGTTCAGACTGATCAGCGAGCGTTCGTAGGCCGCCAGCGCATTCTGGATATGCAAGGGCTGAATGGTGGTGCCCATTCGGGGGAAAGCTCGTTTGAACCTGCGGAGATACAGCGGGTTTTGCTGTAACAACCGGGCCGCAACAACTAGTGAACCGTGCATTTCATCCGGGTTGTGAATCACGTCGGACGATTGATTCTCGAGTGTTTCCGAGCGGAGATCGTAGAATTGCGCGCTTTGCAAAGCCGCATTCAGCAGGGTGGGCGTATTGCGGTGGCCGGCTCGGGCGGCCGAGAGCGTTGCATTTTTGGGCAAACCGTCGCTGAAAGCCCGGAATGGTTGGTGGCAACTGGCACAGGAACGCCGGCTTGCCGTCCCGCCGTCGCTGATCGACAGAATAGGGTCCGAAAACAATTGCTCGCCCAGCAGCACCTTGGCGGGATTCGTGCGCAGGTCGGCGCTCGGTGCGTAGAAATCCGGGTTGAAAGCCCTCGGCGAAAAAAGCGTCGGTGCGTTGGCGCGCAACGGGCGAATTTCCTGGAAAGGAGGAATGAAACGCTGTTGCTGAAAATGCAGAAGGTGTTGGGAAAGCGGATTGGCGTAAGTCGTGATGAACCGGGCGCGGTCAAACGCATCGAAAGAAATCGGTTGACGCAGGTAAGCCTGGGTGTGTTCCAACCGGTGGAGAAGCTGGTCATACACAGAGTCCTGGTCAATAGCGTACAGCGCTACGTAGGCCCGAATACTTTCAATGGCACTGGCCGCTTCCGGAATAGCCGTTTGGCAAATCGGGGTGTCAAAACCGCTGATGCCCAGGGTAGTGATCCGGAACAGTTGCAGACGCAGGGCATCAAAAATATGGGCATCGGTTAGTTCGGTATCTTTCCAGAGGTCCGAATAGCGACCCAGTTCGCGCCGAAGTTTCCGGATTTCCCGTGTCAGCCCGTCGCGGTCGCGGGGATCGAAACGGGGAAATAGCATTTCTTCAATTACCTGAAAGCCACCGGGCTCAAAGAGCTTTCCTTCTTCGGCTTCGATCTCGGGCAGGGCAGGGCCGTTGACCAACCGCGTTGTGGCTGGAAAATAATATTCCGTAAATGGCTCCAGTTTTTTGTAAGCCCGCCGGCAAGCCAGAAAAGCGGTTTGGAGCGAGTCCGAAGAGCGGCTTCTTTCGGCCAGTGGTGCCAACCGGGAAACGACCAGCTGGTCTAATGTGGCCAGATCCCGGGCAAACTGCGCTTGGGCCCGTTCCGTAGCCCGCAGGGGTACCGTCTGTGAATCCAGCCAGCCCAGTAAAACAACCGCCAGAAGCGTTGTGGCCAGCAGCACCAGTGGAGTTGACGGTTTCACCTCGGAATACCACGAACAATGACAATCTGTCCTCCTTCGGCCATATTGCCAATGGCGTTGTCGTAAATGTTAACATCTTTGGTCAATGAGCTGCCATCGGCGTTGACAAACCGCGTGTCGCGCCAGGTATGAGCCTGTAGATTGACCAGAAAGGTATTGGGCACACCGATGATCTCCGAAATGTCGTGCATGGCGCCGTACTCCCAGGTGCTGATGCCCTGGTGACCAATTGGATTGTACTTCTTCTGAAAATCAGGGTCATTGCGCCGGTGATTCATTTCCAGCATCGGTTTCAGCTGCCCGGTAGCAATGCTGTATTGCCAGACGCGCCCGTCGTGGTCCGGGGGAGTAATTGGTGCGTCGCCATCTTCCTGGATGTAGACGTAATTTTCGGTAACGCAAATGTTGTCCGGATTGACGAGATTTTTGCCCGGATCAGTAGAGCCGTCGGCGACGAACGACAACTTACCCTTCAGCGGATTTGACGGGTCAAGTTCGAGCCGGTAGATCCGTCCCCACTGGACCCGTTCACGGTCGAACGAACCGGTAACGGCAAAATAAAGCTCTCGACCGTGAGCCGGGCTGCCTTTGCGGTAATCGATGTCTTCTACGCGCGCAAACTGAACCACGTTTTTTTCCTGCTGCCGGGCGGCAATTTGCACACCCGTTGCGGTTTTGGCATTTTCAATTTCTACAAACTCCACGTCGTACCGTTGTCCGGCCTGCATGTTTTTCTCGACCGGATCCTGGTTGGTCCGCCGGAGGGTGTAAAGCTTTCCGTTTTGCAGATCGCCCACCGAGTTGGAAACATACATTGTAACCTGACCGTCGGTGGCGTCTTCCGTCATAACAATAACGGTTTGGTTGGGGTACGAATCTTTGGGCAAGGGGAGGGCATTTTCCAGTGAAGCTTTTCCCAATGCCGGTAAGGTACGGTTTGCGTTCTTTTTGTCGGCAAGGCCCAGCGGATCAATGGCGTGGACCCGACCTTCCGAATCTCCTTCGCCGACGGTCAGAAAAACGGGACCGAAACCGTGTTGTTGCGGGGTGGCCAGGGTGCCCGAACACAGCCGCCATGTTCCGCCTTCGGCATCGAGCAGGTATTCACCTTTGACGGGCCTGAAAGTTTTGTCCAGATAAATCCGGGAAAGCGAGCGGATGATCTCGTGATTCGTCAGCAGTATAAAACCGTCGCCCGATGGGTTTTTCAGCAAAGCCGCTCCGTCGGGTTGTGGGCCCAGTATAAAACCGGGCGACTGTTGCAACTGGTCATCGCTGCTGATAAGGGGGAGAATTTCGAGCCCTTCAAAACCCGGTAAGGCTTTCACCAGGGGAGGAGTCATCGAATGCGATTTTAAGACAATTTCTGGGTTCAAGGGTACGGACCCTTCCTTGTCGTTTTTTTCGCAGCCCGCCAGTGCCAGCGCCGAGAGGAGAAGGATACGGGCCGGTGATCCGGGGCAAATACGTAACTGTGTCATGAAGAGCGGCTAATTCCCAAAGATAGAATTTTTTTGCCTTCAACCGTTACTCCACCAGGCTGGCAACGTCTTGATAAAAACCGTTTTTCTGTGAATCAAACCGAATTATTTTATCAGTCGGCCCTAACCGCCGTACCCGGTGTGGGTGGCATCCTGATTCGTCAGCTGATGAGCCATTGCGGTTCGGCTTCCGAGGTGTTCAAATCGAGTTTTTCAAAGTTGATTAAAATTCCGGGAATCGGCGATGTGACAGCCCGCTCCATCCGACACCCGGATGTGCTGCGCGACGCCGAGCAAACTGTCCAGCGATGCGAAAAATTGGGAATTCAGCAGCTGTTTTATACGGATAAACGGTATCCGCACCGCTTGAAAGCGCTGTACGATTCGCCCGCCATGCTATACTGGCAGGGTGGCGCTGACCTGAATGCCGTCCGTACCATTGGGTTGGTCGGCACCCGCCAGGCGACGGATTACGGGCGGCATGTAACGGAGGAGATTATTCAGGCATTGCGTCCCTACCAGCCACTGGTTATTAGTGGCTTGGCATACGGAATTGATATTGCGGCCCACCGGGCAAGTTTGCTGAACGGATTGCCCACGATTGGCGTCATGGCGAGTGGGGTGGACATTGTGTATCCGCATGTTCACAAAAAAACAGCTCAGGAAATGACCTTGCTGGGTGGACTGCTGACCGAAAACCGGCCGGGCGTAAAACCGGATGCGCGCCTGTTTCCGGCCCGAAACCGGATTATTGCCGGAATGAGCGACAGCGTTGTGGTGGTGGAAGCCGCAGTCAAAGGCGGGGCTTTGATTACCGCCGAATACGCCAACAATTATCATCGGGAGGTTTTTGCCGTTCCGGGGCATCTGAATCAGCCCTTTTCGCAGGGATGTAACAAGCTGATTCACCAAAACAAGGCGCAAATTTATACCAAACCGGAGGATCTCATCGAAGCGCTGAACTGGGATCAGGCGATTGCGAAAAATGAACCCGGCCATGAACTGGTTCTGACCCGGGAGTTTACCGAAGAAGAAAGTCAGATTCTGGCGCTGTTTCGCCAGCAATCGGAATGGCAAATTGATGAGCTTAGCTGGCGGACGGAAGTTCATCTGAGCAAACTGGCCTCGCTGCTCTTGAATCTGGAGTTTAAAGGAATCATTCGTACGCTGCCCGGAAAGAAATACCGGATCAACTGAAGAAATTGTACCTGCGGACTTTCGTTCGTAATTTCCTATGATTTTCGATGAAACGAAAGCCCGCAGGTACGGGTTAATTAGAAGCCTAATCCGATGGCAAAACCACTTACTGTAGTCGAGAAAATACCCAGATCGGTCAGCTTGCCGTTGTTCAGGTTGATTTCGTAAAGCCGGGTTGAGTTGCCGGATGTCAGCAGCGCATAAGCTTTGTTGCTGCGTCCCCCGATATCAAAACCGTTCGTTGCGGTTACATCAATGCCCAGCGGACTGCCCCCGACCACGGTTCCGTCGTTCGGCGGAATCTGGCGGTACAAGCGATCGTCTAGGTCATCGATGTCGTATAAAACGGTGGAGGTTGCTCCCTGGAAGTTGTTCAGGTAGGCAACCGCCCGGACCGACGGTTTGTCCACCGCCGTTGGCCCAAAGTTGAGGGGTTTATCCACCGCTACTTCGGCCGTCATCGGGTTGATGCGCAGGTTCTGTCCGGTATTGCTCACCACCCGAATCCGGTCAACGGTTGGGTTGAAGTCAAAACCGTAATCACTACCCGTCAAAGCAGGGGTGAAAGCCCCGGAGCCGACTACGTTGGCCAGGGCATTAGTCGTACCGGCTGGGTAAGTGATGGCGTAAATACGGCTGGAAGAACCCAATGCATACAATTGGCCCGTTGCCGGACGCATATCGATGCCCCGGATGGTTTCACCGGGCTGCAGGCCCGTAATGACCCGTTGCGTCGGCGACAAATCCCAGGGGTTGAAAATCAGAAGGTTGTTGCCACTGACCGCGTAAGCTACCGGATCGGTCGGGATGGCTAGTCCCAGATAGGGCTGATTACCCAGTTCACTCAGCTTTTGCAGGGAGCCATCGGCCAGATTGATTCGTCCTAATTCCGATTTGCCATCCATCCAATAAACCAGCAAGGCGTATTGGTTGTCCGACGAAATGTCGAATCCGGCGCTGCCCGAAATGTCTTTGCCCAACGGGCCTACATTGACCAGCGTGCCGTTATTCGGCGGATTCTGGATGTAAAGCCGGTCGGAAGACGGATCAATATCGTACAGAGTAGTGCTGTTGGCAACGCCCTTGCTGTTGGTGTAGGCCACCGCCGAAATGGACGGGCTGGTACCGCCATTAATGGCTCCATCCTCACCGCCGGGTTGCAACAGGCCGGTGTTCGGGTTGAGCCGCAGGTTTTGTCCGGTATTGGTTACAACGCGTATCAGGTCAACCGTCGGGTTAAAATCAAACCCCACAATGGTGCCTTTCAAAGCCGGTGTAAAAGCATCGGTGCTAACGGAGCGGGCTTTTCCGGTTTCCTGATCGATCACATAAACGCGGCTGGTACTGCCCAAACCGTAGAGCTGCCCTGTAGCCGGCCGAAAATCGATGGACAGAATTTTCTCGCCATCCATCAAACCCGTTATGGTCGTATTGGACAGGTTTCGGGTTGGGTCGGTAATGGTTTTTTTCTGAATTCGGTTGTCGTTCGTAAGTACGAAAAACTGTCGTTCAGTGGCTCCTTCGCGGGCACTTTGGTGACGGGCTTCGTCCGAATTCAACGGGGTTTCCTGGTTCGTACAGGCATTCAGGCCAAGTAGCAAGGCCAGAAAACAGCCGCCCGCAATCCTGCGGAAATTGCTTCGGTCCATTGTAGTCATGTGTCAATCGTTTTGGAGTGGTTGAAATAGATAGGAAATTGACAGTCATACGCTACAAAGGCCACCTTTAGATTTCGGCAGAAGGGAAATTTTAGTGTGTGGTTCTTGAAAAAGGTGTTTATGTGTTGATAATGAAGTGGTTATCGTAGGAGTTGATTCTGAAAAAATAATGCCCATCAATGAGCAGAGAAGCGTTACCAGGTTTTTTTGACGGACAAAAAGAAGCTGGTTTGGCGAGGGTATAAGTCCCCCTGATCAATAGCCGACGAAGCAGTTAAAACCGTGTTGGAGATTCGGGGCAGTGCAAATTGGGCCGAAAGCAGGCCGGAGAATTGCCTGAATGGGGGGGAGTAAGGTTCGTTAAAGGTGCCGTAGTTCCGGCTGAGCGACGCCCGGGCGTTCAGCCGAACTTGGTACAGGGTTCCATCCAGACCCAGATGCCAGACGTTGACCCGGTTGTTGGGAAAAAAACCGCCACCGATGTATTCCCGAACCCGGGCCGTGAAATCAGCCCGGGGAGCAATAAACGGTGTGCCGATCGTCCGGCTGAAATACGACCAGCCTTCCCGGTATTGACCGTGGTTGAAATAATTATCTCCGCCCTGGTACTGTGCAGTCTGGTCAAAAACCGGCCCGCTCTGGTTGGTGGTCGGGAGCCATTCCAGAACCGCACCGTTCAGACGAAAGCGGGAATTGGACAGTGTGCGATTGCGGTACCGAATGCCCCACAAACCGTCGGGAAAATTCAGGAAAACCACCCCGCTGGCATCTTCATAGAGGTGCTGGTAATAGAGTAAAAAGTTGGCCCGGGAGTGGGTCCATTCAACCGCGTAATCGATCGAACCGATGTGGTTGCCCACCCGGTTTTCGCCGTCAAATGCGGTTTGCTGGTTGTTGACCAGATCCTTGGGGTAGCGGGCCAGAAGCAGGCTCACATAATCGTTGAAGGAGGAGGGTAATTTCCCGTTGGCCGCAAACGGACTGCCACGCAAATAATCCGCATGACCGCCCCATTGCACCTGGTGGTTTATTCCGGCATATACTTTGACGGGCCAGTGCGGCTTTCCGAACCGACCATACAGGTATTTCTGGTGCAGAAATGCATTTTGAATGTAAGGGGCGTTGAACCAGCCGTGTGCGTAGCCGGCCTGCACCGCCACCAGTTTTTTGACAAAACCGCCAATGGGAACAAACCCCGCCGTTTGCAACTGCACTTTTGGAATCGGGAGCGCATTGCCCGACCAGATAACAAAACCGGAAGTCAGGGTAGTGTCACCAATTCCGTAGACTTCGCGTCGTCGTCCGGCCCAGAGCTCGATCTGACCATAGCGAACTTTTGCGTAGTATTCGGGCAGCAGAAACTGGCTCGTTTTTCCCAGGTTCGCAGCGGCATAGATACCCGCGCCCCAGTCGAATCGGCGCTTCCGGAAGCGAGTGGTATCCGGTTTGTAGTCGCGCATCAGGCTCCCACGGAGTGTACCAAACGGGCCTTCCAGCGGCACAATGCCGTTCTGATTGGCCCGCAGCCAGAACGGCAATTGACCCACAGCGGGGCCCATTCCCCCCACTTCCAGTTCGGTTCGGACGGAACCCGTTGTGGGGGTGGATTGCCCATAAACCGTAGCGGCCAGGAGCCAGCCGAAAGCCAGCGAGAAAAGTTTTCTCATCGGCAGGAAGTGGCTATTGGTTCCATTCCGCAGGATTTTCCCGCCACGCAGCTAAGGAATCCGTGGCATCTGCCGCGATGTAGTTAAGATTTCGAGCTTCGCCGATCAGTGTTTCGTAATCGCTCAGGCATGTTAATTTCACGTCCTTGTCCGCAAAATTTTGGGCGGCAATCGGAAAACCGTACGTAAAAATAGCGACCATGCCCAGCACTTCGGCCTCTGACTGACGCAAGACATCGACCACTTTGAGTGAACTCCCTCCGGTGGAAATCAGATCTTCAATCACCACGATGCGTTGCCCCGCTTCCAGTCGTCCTTCAATCTGGTTGCCCATGCCGTGTTTCTTCGGTTCCGGGCGCACGTACAGAAAAGGCAGATTCAGCGCGTCGGCCACCAGCGCACCCTGTGGAATGCCGGCGGTGGCTACTCCTGCAATGGCCTGAACGTCCGGAAAATCCCGGCGAATGGCGTTGGCCAGTTCGTTACGGATATACGTGCGCGCTTCCGGGTGAGAGAGGGTGATGCGGTTATCGCAATAAATGGGGGATTTCCAGCCCGAACTCCAGGTGAACGGTTCGTTCGGCCGCAAACGAACGGCTTTTACTTCCAGCAATAATCGAGCAATCTGTTCTGCAATCATGGGTACTATTAATGATGAATTTTAAATGCTGAATTATGGATAGGAGAGTTGTGTAAAAGAACCTTCATCGTTCATGATCCATAATTCATCGTTAAAAATTATTCTTCCGCTCGCTTCGTTACCATGATTTTATCGATGCGGCTTTTGTCCATATCGACAATTTCAAACTGGTACTCCTGCCAGGTAAAGGTTTCGCCGGTTTTCGGGATGTCTTTGATAATCTGCAACGCAAAACCGCCTAGTGTATCGAAGCCCGTCAGCTCGCGCCGGTTTTGCATGACGATGTTGAAATAATCCAGAAAGTCATCGAACGGGATTTGCGCGTCGATCAGGTAACTGCCGTCGCCCCGGTCAACAATTTCATATTCAAACTCGTTGGTGTCCGAAATATCGCCCACCAGCGCGTCTACAATATCGTTCAGGGTAACCATGCCAAGCACCCCCCCGTACTCATCGACGATGATGCCCACGTACTGCCGGCGCTCGCGAAACCGTTCGAGCACTTGATACGCCATGTTATTTTCCGGAATATACAGCAAATCACGCTTGATGTCTTCCAGGCGGGTGAGCTGGTCGTTCAGGTCTTTACCCAGAAAATCTTTGCTGTTGACAAGGCCAATCATTTCGTCGACACCACCCCGGCAGAGCGGGTAGTGAGAATGGCGGTGTTCAATGATTGACTGACGGTTTTCTTCCACGGTGGCTTCCAGGTCGAGGTACACAATTTCCTGGCGGTTGGTCATCAGGGAGGTAATCCGGCGGTCGCCGAGCTGGAAAACGTTCTGCACAATTTCCTGCTCAATTTCTTCGATGACCCCGCCCGAGGTGCCTTCCTGAATCAGGCTCTTGATTTCCTCTTCCGTGACGGCGCTGGCGTTGGGTTTAATGTTCAATATTTTGATAATCAGGTCGCTGGAAAAGGCCAGCAAGCTGATGAACGGAGATGTCAGCCGGGACAGCATGTTCATGGGACCGGCTATGAATTTGGCAATACCTTCCGGGTTCGAAAGCCCAATGCGTTTGGGGACCAGTTCGCCCAGTACCAGGGAGAGATACGTAATAAAAATAACGGTTATGGTAACGGCAATGCTGTTGGCGTAGGGTTGAAGAAGTGGAAACTGGGTAACGAAGGCGGAGATTTGATTCGTCAGGCTATCTCCGCTAAAAATACCCGTCAAGATGCCGATAAGGGTAATTCCAATCTGAACCGTGGCCAGAAAACGATTGGGAGATTCGGCCAGTTTGAGGGCTTCTTCGGCCCGGCGGTCGCCGTTGCGGGCATCAGTTTCAAGGCGGGCTTTGCGGGAGGAAACCAGCGCGATCTCTGAGAGGGAGAAAACACCGTTCAGAATGACTAAAAATAGAATGATTGCAAGTTCCACACGGGGAAAAGTTGGCGTCTTGCAAAAATAGTGGATTTAGTTTCTCTTCAAAGATGAATGGTTTTCTAAATTTGTTTTGTAATTCACGGGAACCGTTACGTCGACGATTCGACGGATTTGTTTAACTACTTGCATGACCATTTTTATTGACGACCGGCCTATTCATCTGAAAGGCGCCAACAAAGCGGCCCAATTACAGGATGCTACCTTGGCGAGCCATATTGATTACGACCGGATTATTGACGCGCGGCTCGAAGGGTTGAAGCTGGCCATGCTGAAAGGGCATCTGCTGGTGCTGAATGCCACTACCATTACGGTCGAAAAACTGGTCAATCTGCTCAACAATTACAAGGTGAGCGAATTAAATTCCGTGACGCTGGTTGCCGTCGAAAAAAAGGCCGTTGAAGAAAAGTTCAAGAGCCTGTTTCGGATTGTGAAAGCTGCGGGTGGCGTCGTGTTCAAAGGTGAAAAAATGCTGTTGATTTACCGTCGCGGGAAGTGGGATTTGCCCAAAGGGAAGCTTGACGACGGGGAATCGTCGCGGGGGGCGGCTGTGCGCGAGGTGGAAGAGGAAACCGGGGTTGTGGCCACACTGGGCGACCGCATCTGTACTACCTGGCACACCTATACGCTGAACGGAAACCGTATTCTGAAAAAGACAAAGTGGTACCGGATGAGCTGCGTAAATGATAGCAAAATGGTGCCCCAGGCCGACGAAGATATCGAACAACTCGAGTGGATGGATTCGAAAAAAACCGCCCTGGCCCTTACCAACTCGTTCAGTTCCATACGGTATGTAATCGATGCCGTTGCTGAGAAAGTAAGCGAATAATTGAAGGATGAATTATAAACGATGGAGTAGGCGTGGTGGTCGACGGACCTCGCTCTAGCCTCCGTCATTTATAATTCATCATTATTTTAACTTGTAGGGAAGAAACTCGTCAATGTTTTTGGCGTATTTGTGAAGCTCCCGAATGATGCTCGAGCTAATGGGGGCGAGATGCGGAGAGGTGATCAGAAAAACCGTTTCCACATCTTCGTATACGTAGCGGTTGACCTGCGAAATGCTGTTTTCGTACTCAAAATCCGTCGTGTTACGAAGGCCACGCAACAGAAACCGGGCCTCCAGATCGCGGGCCACGTTGGCCGTCAGGTCATCGTAGGTGACCACCCGGACGGACGGCTGACTGGCGAACGTTTGTTCAATCAGGTTCGCCATAACATCCAACGGGAAATACCGTTGTTTGTTGGCGTTACGTCCAATGCCAATTATAACCTCGTCGAATAGCTTCAGGCCCCGTAAAACAATATCTTCATGTCCTTTCGTAAAGGGATCGAAGGAGCCTGGGAAGAGCGCAATTCGTTTCATAGAAATCGGTCAGGTGGGAGCAAGAGTAGGGTTTAATGACCTTTATCAGTCGATCAGCGAATTGCCAAATAAACTAAAATAGCGGTGTTCGGGCACGTCATCGAAAGCCGCTGTCAGTTGCAGGGCGGGCGGAGTCGGGCCAAAACGGAGGTTGGGAAGAAACTGTTCCAGCGCCGAATAAATCTCGGCGAAGGGTGTAATTTCTCCAAACAGAACCACTTGTAATTCCTTCGGCTGCGTTTTCAGCTCGTTGATGACGTAAAGAATATAATACACCAGATCGGTGGCATTTTTGTAGGAAAACCGGTTGCAGAACTGGAACTGACCACCTTTTCGGAAAATCACGGTAACGGATTCGTCTTCGAAGTTCAGCGACAGTTTCTGCGAAGAATCCAAAACAGAGTCGGTCAATGATGTGGCCTGAATCAACGTGCTTGATTGGTGTACCAGCGTAATCTGTTGCAGCGGATAGGTGGCTGCCAGCCAGTCGGTTAGCGAATTGTCGACGTTGAAAACGGAGTGAAAATCTTCTTTTTTATGCGCGTATGCCAGGGCATGTTCGGAAAGCGAGAGCGGATTGCCGCGCATTAGTTGCAGGTATTGCGTAGCGTATTCTTTCCGAAACAGGCTGCTTGGAATGAGCGTAAACGAAGATGAATTAACCGACACCTGAATTTTTTTCCAATACGTTGATTGAAGCAACGGATGATTTTGGTAAATCGTCCGGAGCGACGGCAACAGGGGGTTCTCGGTCAGTAACGTGGGAAACGTATAGTCTTCCAGCCAAAAACAACGGCGTTGCTCGGGGTCAATTACACAAAATCGAAAACGTTCATGGCTCATCTCCAGGCAAAGCTGGTAAGATTCTGTCATGGAAACATCAAATGATTCATCCCGAATGGCGACGGTTGGGGTCACAGCGGCTAGGGTCTCGATACGCACAACAACTAACTATTGAATTATTCAGTGGGGAAATAAGGCGTTTACTGCATCCTGAAACTAAAAGTACGAAAATACGGGAAAGCCTGCTCTTATTGTTTCAAATATCCTTTTAAATGGAAAACGTCGTCCATCGACTGGCAGAGCCGAAACAGCCGATGCACTTCGTCGGGAGGATACGCTTTGATTTCGTCGAACGTCATCAGGCGCACTTCGGTGATGATCTGCTGGTCGGCGCTCATCTCGGGGTCGAAACCCTGATGGAGCTGCCCACCGACAATCTGAACGTCAAAAAATAATTCCATTGCGTGCAGGGGAGGCTGCATGAATTCATTAACGAACTGCATTTCCCCCACTTCGATGGCCAGGCCGGTTTCTTCCTGAAACTCCCGAATCAGGGCTTCGTAGGCAGTTTCGCCGAATTGGGGGCCCCCGCCAGGCGGACACCAGAAGGTATCGGTCGGACCGATGCCCCGGTGCCGAACCATGAGTAGTTTGTTATCAATCAGGCATAAACCGCAGACCCGCAGCCGCAGACGATTGCCGTACAGCCGCATTACTTCTTCGCGTGCAATATCCAACGTAATTGAGAATTGTTTTTGGCAGCGCAAAGGTAGCAATTAATGGATAATGAAGAATGAACAATGAATGGGGCGCACTCATTGTTCATCGGGGTGTTTAGTAAGGACTGCCGGAAATGTAACTTTCCAGCGAATCGATGTGTACTTTCTGGGCGTTGATAATGGCCGAAACTACGTCATTAATGGAGATGATCCCAACCAGTTCACCATTGTCGACCACGGGCAGGTGGCGAATGTGTTTGTCCGACATGAGAATCATGGCGTCTTCCAGCAACTGATCACTGCTGATGGTAATGAGGTTGGCCGTCATGACCTCCCGAATCAGGGTGTCTTTCGAAGCCCTGCCTTGCAGAATTCCTTTCCGGGCGTAATCACGTTCTGAAAAAATCCCGGTCAGTTTACCGTCATCCATGACCAGAACCGCACCGATATTTTTAACCGACATCGTTTCCAGTGCTTCGTACACCGTAGATCCGGAGGTAACGGCGTAGATGGTGTTGATGGTTTTGCCTTGCAAAATCTGACGAATGTTCATGGTATCGAGGGGTTTGTTTGAACGTATTCATTCAAAATAGGCAATGTGTATGACAAAAGCAATGTAATATTGAATTTGACATCAGGATTGTGTGGTATTTCTTTGAAAAATCAAACATTTATTCTCGAAACGATGACGAGCCCTGGTAGGCAGTAGCGGGTTTACCGGGTTTGTTCATCGGCTGTCAAATGCCGAATAACCCGACAGGGATTACCGGCGGCAAAAACATCCGCGGGAATGTCCCGGGTAACGACGCTGCCCGCTCCGATGATGGTTCGGTCGCCAATGCTGACGCCCGGGCAAATGATGGCGCTGCCGCCAACCCAGACGTCTTCCCCAATTACAATGGGTTTGGCCGATTCGAGGCCGGATGCCCGAACTTTCCAGTCTGTTGGGTGAGTAGCTGTATAAATCTGGACATTGGGGCCAAAGAGTGTCCGGCTGCCAATCGTTACCGTGGTGACATCGAGCACAATGCAGTTAAAATTGAAAAATACTTTTTCGCCCGTCACGATGTTGCTGCCGTAATCGCAGTAAAACGGCGGTTGCAACCAAAGACCGGCTCCGGCCTGGGGAATCAGCTCCTGCAGAATACGCATCCGCTCGTCCGGCTGGTCTTCGCGTGACGCGTTCAGTTCCTGGATGAGCAGACGGGTCCGGGTTCGTTCCTGCGTCAACTGGGGATCAAGGGCGTCGTAGAGCTCGCCAGCGAGCATTTTTTCCTTTTCGGTTTTCATATAAAGGGAATGGTTTTAAACGTCAACGCCGAAGAGGCAGGCCTTGTTTGAGGAGACCAGACTGTCAACAGCGGTCTGGTTTCGTGGAAAAACAGTGGAAAACGAAATTTATCCGGTTTTCTGGTGCGGGAGAAGTTTACTACTTTCGGAAACATTTTTACGGTATTGCAAGTAGTCTGTAACACCGATTCCACCCATTTCAGTAAGTGTATGAAGCCCATTTCCTGCTCCTGTCTCGCTAATTGGCTGACCAGCCTGTTTCTTATCGGAACGCTGCTGGGCGCTTGCCACCGGCCACCGGTTCGCACCGAAAAAAACGAGACGAATGTGTTGATCGGTGCCTGGGAAAAAGTCAGCCCGGTGGAGTGTAGCAAGGGCTATCCGGATATGATTGAGTTTGGCCAGGACGGTATTTACCAATCGCAATCCGAAGCAACAGCGGTCGTGATGGCCTGGGATGCGGGCACCTACGAAGTTGATCGACAGATTGTGAAAATTGCCAACGCGCAGGAAATTTCGAAATCCTATCGGTTTGTAATCAAGAATGAAATTGTTACGTTTGAAGACGATCAGGGTTGTAAATTTCCCTATCGCCGGATGTAAAGCGGGTTGAAAAAAACGGGCGATTTACCGATATTCGTACAATGAATGAAACTCTTACGCCCGCTCAATTGCTGGCGAAACGCTTCCCTTTTAAGCCAACGTCTGGCCAGCAGGACTTCTTCGAGCGGATGAATGTGTTCGTGAGTCGTTCGGAGCACGAACACTACCGGGATTGTTTTCTGCTGAAAGGATACGCCGGAACCGGAAAAACCACCCTGATCAGTACGCTGATCAAAGTACTGCCCAAATTTGGGTTTAAATCGGTTTTGCTGGCGCCTACGGGCCGGGCCGCCAAGGTGATGGCAAACTATTCGAAACGCATGGCCCAAACCATTCATCGAAAGATTTACCGTCAGATCGCCGACGCCAATTCCGGGAACCTGGTGTTTCAGCGGCAGAAAAACTACCACGAAGACACGGTTTTCATTGTCGATGAGGCCTCAATGATCAGCGATGATGCCGAAATCGGAATGAACGGTTTGCTCGCGGATCTGGTCGATTTTGTATTTGAAAACGCGGGAAATCGCCTGATTCTGGTGGGCGATGTAGCCCAGTTGCCGCCCGTGGGCAAAGACATTAGTCCGGCGCTGGACAAAGGCTATCTGGAACGACAGTTTGATATGGTGGTGGTTGAACAGGAGTTGCTGGAGGTGATGCGGCAGGACGAGCGTTCCGGTATTTTGCTGAATGCCACCAATTTGCGGGGAGTTTTGAACGAGCGCAATCCGCAAATAAGCCTGGACGTGCGTAAATACCGTGATATCTACAAGATGACCGGCGACCGGCTGGAAGACGGTATTCGGTATTGTTACGACAAATACGGCCGCGAAAATACCATCATAATTACCCGTTCGAATAAGATGGCGGTGCAATACAATCAGTACATTCGCCGGGCCATCAACCAATGTGAGGAGGAACTCGACACGGGCGACATGCTGATGATTGTCAAGAACAATTATTCGGTGCTGGATGACGATTCGCCCGCGGGTTTTTTGGCCAACGGTGATTTTGTGGAGGTCCTGAAAATCCGCAAGCGCGAAGAGATGCACGGCCTGAAGTTTGCCACGGTGACGATGCGGCTGGTCGATCTGGAAGAGCAGCCGGAATTTGAAAGCAAGATTATTCTTGATACGCTGTATTCTCCGCAGCCATCGCTGGGGCGCGACGAAAACCGTCAGCTCTACGAAAATGTGCAGAAGGATTACTTCTACATCAAAACGAAAAAAGAACGTTCGGAAGCCATTCGGCGTGATCCGTACCTCAATGCGCTGCAGGTGAAGTTTGCCTACGCCCTGACCTGTCATAAGGCGCAGGGGGGGCAATGGCCCGCGGTTTTTGTAGATCAGGGCTATTTGCCCGATGGTCAGGTGAACCAGGATTTTGTTCGGTGGTTGTATACCGCCATTACAAGGGCCACCGACGAAGCTTTTCTGATGAATTTCATGCCACAGTTTTTTCAGTAACCCATTTCATGAAACTGACTGATTTTACCGCCACGCTCAACGACGCCAAGCCACCCCAGGGCTTATCGCCGGTGGCCGAAGCGCTTTGGTACGATGCCAACGGAAACTGGGAGCACGCTCACAACATTGCGCAAAGCCGCGAAGGAACTCGGGATTATGACCGGCTGCATGCCTATTTACACCGCAAGGAAGGCGACGAGTGGAATGCCGGTTACTGGTACCGGCGGGCGGGTGCATCGGTTTTTTCCGGCACACTGGAGGAGGAGTGGAAGGTGCTGGCGGAAACATTTTTACAGCAGTGAACGAAGCCCGGCCCCTTGTTCCATGAACGTTTCGAAACTTTTTGACCTGATCACCCCCTTTGTGCTGCTTGCTCTGATGGGCGGTATGATGATTCTGCACGGCCTGACCAATCTGAAAGAAGAAAACATTGTTCTGAATTTTTTCTTTGGAGTTCCACTGCTCATTTTCCCGCTCGTCTTTCACTACCTGATTCGCCAGGTTTTAAACCGCAACGTGCTGCACGTGTGGTTACTGGAGTCTTTTCTGGTGGCCAGCCTGGGTTTTTTGTTTTTTTACGTCTGGTGATCGAAGGGCTACCAAAGAAAAAGACGCGGTTCATACTGACCGCGTCTTTGTTACCTTTTATTCCTAAACCCTTTAAAAAAAATGTTGATGAAGTTACAAAATGATGTTGTTGATGAAGTGTAAGGTACTCAAATTAGGTTACGCGTTGATTTCTTCTTCTTCCTGCCGCAGCAGTTCATCTACGTTTTTTAGGGGCAATCCGAAGGTATCGGCTACTCCTTTATAAACCACCTGGCCATTGACCACATTCAGTCCTTTTTTCAATTCTTCGCTGTCGAGGCAGGCTTTTTGCCAGCCCTTGTTGGCCAACTGAAGCGCGTACGGAAGTGTTGCGTTCGTCAGCGCGACAGTTGAAGTATACGGAACCGCGCCCGGCATGTTGGCTACGCAGTAATGCACTACGTTGTCGATAACATACGTCGGATTCTCGTGCGTGGTGGGGGTACAGGTTTCGATGCAACCACCCTGATCGACAGCTACGTCGACCAAAACCGTACCGGCCCGCATTAATTTCAGCATGTCGCGTGTCACGAGGTGAGGTGCTTTGGCTCCCGGGATCAGGACGGCACCGATAATCAGGTCCGAATACCGCACGGCTTCCCGGATATTATATTCGTTCGACATCAGGGTGTCTACGTTTTCGGGCATGATATCCGATAAATACCGGAGCCGGGGCAGGCTGACGTCCATGATGGTAACGTGTGCGCCCAGACCAGCCGCCATTTTGGCGGCTTGGGTGCCAACAATTCCACCCCCCAGAATCAGGACGTGTGCGGGCTTAACACCCGGAACGCCACCGAGCAGAATACCACGTCCTTTTTGCGGTTTTCCCAGGTATTTTGCTCCTTCCTGAACTGCCATTCGGCCCGCTACTTCCGACATGGGAATAAGCAGGGGCAGGCTGTGATCCGCTTTTTCAACGGTTTCGTAGGCCAGACAAACCGCCTTGCGACTGATCATCGCCTGGGTCAGTTCTTCCGAAGAGGCAAAGTGGAAATACGTGAACAGCAACTGGTCATCTTTGATCAGTTCGTATTCCGACGCAATGGGCTCTTTTACCTTGATAATCATCTCGGCAATGCCGTATACCTCCTCAATGGTGGGCAACATGATGGCTCCCGCTTCAATGTATTCTTCGTCCTCAAAACCGCTCCCCACGCCAGCATTCACCTGTACATAAACCGTATGCCCCTGCTTGCGAAATTCGGAAACTCCGGCGGGAGTCAGTGCAACGCGGTTTTCATTGTTTTTGATTTCTTTTGGAACACCGATGACCATTTTGCTGTGTGATTGTGGTTGGTTGAAAAGACTGGTACAAAGGTACCGAGTGCCAAACTTATTTCTAATTCATTAACTGATTTTGGGAAATACTGTTTAGATTCCGTAATATGGAAGGAAAAAATTTGGCAATGTGCTTTTGCTGTGGCATTGTAAAGAAAAAATTCCGTTCTGATGATCGTAGACAAAATAGACCGGCAAATTCTGGCCCTTTTGCAAGAGAATGCGCAACTCACCATCCAGGAAATCGGGCAGCGTATTAATCTTTCCAAATCACCCATTCATGAACGAATCAAACGGCTGGAACGGGACGGGATCATCGAGCGGTATGTGACCTTACTGAACAAAAAAAAACTAGGAAACCTGCTGGTGGTGTTTTGCCACGTAACGCTTGATAAACAAACGCGCGAAACCTTTATCGTGTTTGATCAGACCATCGCGCAATTGCCGGAAGTGATGGAATGCAATCGGGTATCGGGAACGTTCGATTACCTGCTGAAAATTGTGGTTCACGATATGGAAACTTATAACCGGTTTTACCAGGAACAGCTTTCGGTTATTCCGGGGATTCTGAACATCAGCAGTTTTTTTGTGATGTCGGAGGTGAAGAATACCACCGTGATTCCGGTATGAGGTTCAAAAACAAAAACCCGGACGGTTTTCCGTCCGGGTTCGATTGTATAGTTATAGTGAGTAGGGAATCCCGGAATTATTATTCGGCACCGCCACCATCGTAGGTGATTTTCGGGATGGCTTTGTCGATCATGTACCGACCAACGCCTTCTTCGCCGATGACGTCGAACAGTTCGATGGCCCGGCGGGCAACGTATTCTTCCTCGATTTGTTCCTTCACAAACCATTGCATGAACTGGTCCGTCGCAAAATCGTTCAGCTGGCGGGCCGTTCCGACAATCCGGTTGATCGAGTTACTAACGGCAATTTCCTGTTGCAGCGCCAGTTCGAAGATATCCCGGAAGCCGTTGAATTCCTGCGGAACGTTCGTAATGTCGGGAGAAATCGCGTGGCCGCCCATGTCGGAAACGTACTGGAAAATCTTCAGCATGTGGTTCCGCTCTTCGTTCGACTGTTTGTAGAAGTAGCCAGCGCTGAAATCAAAACCGTTGCGGTCGCACCACGCAGCCATTGCCAGGTAGATGGCAGACGAGTGGGCTTCCATTTTTATTTGTTCGTTGAGAATTCCCTCAATCTCTTCTTTCAGGGAGGTTCTCATTCTAACCAAGTCTTTCATCGGTATAATCAGTTTTTAGTTCTTGTTCGTGTGGGCAGTTAATTGCCGTTTCTGTTACAAGAATACTGATTTCGACCGAAAAAAGTTTTTCCGGTATAAAATTTGGAAACAGTCTAATTGCAGTGTTTCTGCTTGATAGAAAGCGAATTGAATAAAAAGCCGGAAGCTGAAACCGTTGGAATTAATAAACTACGGCGCTGTAAATCCGTTCGTTTAGCAGCGTATTCAGGTCCAGCGCAAAGCGGGTTCCGGCCAGCAGGTCGCGCAGGGCAATGAGGTCACAAAGGTTCAGGACAAATAGATGATCTGTGCGGGGAGCGTCGATCACTTCTACGTCGTAGGCATCGTCCGTATTGAAAATCATTGTATGAATATCCACCGAATCGACCCGCTTCTTAAACGTCAAAAAATCGGAAATCCGCAACGAAACACGTGTTTCGCCGAACTGAATAATAATCCGATTGGTTGTATCGCATTGGTAGGTAACACCTTTGGAGCTGGCAAATAATTCGGTTAGTTGAAGGGTATTCGACACGGATGACACAATTTACAGAAAGGATGAAATACGAATCGCTATGCGTTAGACTTCGTAAAATTACAACCTGGATGAAGACATGTCAAGATTAATTTGAAACTATTCTAAATAAATTTATTTGTATTGCGAAGCACTTAGGCAGCAGGTTGGTTAAAATCGCACGCTCCACCGAATCAGGACGGTTTTTAGACAATTTTCGGGGTGGTGATTGCAAAAACCGCATATGCTTGAGTTACTTTTGTTCCATTCACTTGATAGATCCACATGAATCGTAATATTTCCGACGGACTGAATTTTTTATCAAAAGTTACCCCCAAGCGGGCCTGGAATGCGCTGAAAGTATTGTCGAGTTATTACGAATCGAAGTGGACCGGGAAAGCCGTTCACCGGGGTTCGCCCATTGCAATTTCGTTCGAACCCACCACCTCCTGCAACCTGCGTTGCCCCGAATGCCCCAGTGGGTTGCGGTCGTTTACGCGTCCAACCGGGATGTTGCCCGCCGATCTGTTCAAACGCACCATTGACGAACTGGCGGGCACCCTGCTGTATCTGACCTTTTATTTCCAGGGAGAACCGTACCTGCATCCGGACTTTTTAACGCTGGTTGGTTACGCGTCTAAGAAAGGTATTTACACCGGAACCTCCACGAATGCCCATTACCTGACGGATGCCAACGCGAAAAAAACCGTGGAATCGGGCCTGGATCGGTTGATCATTTCCATCGATGGAACGACGCAGGAGGTGTACCAGCAGTACCGGGTAGGAGGGAAACTACACAAGGTGCTGGAAGGAACGAAGAACATTATCAAATGGAAAAAAGAATTGAAGTCGAAGACACCGCATGTGATCTTTCAGTTTCTGGTGGTTAAGCCGAACGAGCACCAGATTGCAGAGGTGTACAAAATTGCGGACGAACTGGGTGTGGACGAAGTGGCGTTGAAAACCGCCCAGATTTACGATTTCGAACATGGCTCTGACCTGATGCCAACCATCGACAAATACTCCCGTTACGAGAAAACCGCGGGTGGAACCTACGCCATTAAAAATGCGCTGGATGGTCATTGCTGGAAAATGTGGCACTCGTGCGTTATTACCTGGGATGGGCTGGTGGTGCCCTGCTGCTTCGACAAAGATGCCGATTACCGACTCGGAGATTTAAAAGAGCAGACGTTCGAAAAATTATGGTCGAGCGAACCCTACCAGCAATTTCGGCAAACCCTGATTCACTCTCGCTCCGGAATTGAAATGTGTAAAAACTGCACCGAAGGTACGCAGGTCTGGGCCTGAGTTAGTTATGAATGAGGAATGAGGAACGAGGAATGGACGGATGAATTCTTTTCCTCGTTCCTCGTTCCTCATTCCTCATTCAGTCTGTGGAACATTTAAAAAAAAACCGTGGAACGTTACTTGTTTTAGAATAACCATCTCCTGATATTTGGGGCTGTAACGAACAAACCCATGGGTAAAGTTATTGCTATTGCCAACCAAAAGGGGGGCGTCGGAAAAACCACCACTACGATCAATCTGGCGGCCAGTCTGGCGGCACTCGAATTCCGAACATTGATTGTTGACGCCGACCCGCAAGCCAACTCCACGTCGGGTCTTGGTTATAATCCGAAAGAGATTGAGAACAGCATCTACGAGTGCATGATCGAGGACATCCGGACGCGGGATGCCATCATTCAAACCGATTTTCCGAACCTGGACCTGCTGCCGTCGCACATCGATCTGGTGGGGGCCGAAATTGAGATGATCAATCTCAAAAACCGGGAAGAAAAGATGAAGGAGGCCCTGTACGATGTCAAGGATGAGTATGACTTCGTGATCATCGACTGTTCTCCGTCACTGGGTTTGATTACAATCAACAGCCTGACGGCGGCCGATTCCGTCATTATTCCGGTGCAGTGCGAATATTTCGCTTTGGAAGGTCTCGGTAAGTTGCTCAATACTGTCAAGATCATTCAGTCGCGGCTGAATACCTCGCTGGCCATTGAAGGCATTCTGCTGACCATGTACGACCTGCGGGTTCGGCTCTCGAACCAGGTCGTGGGGGAAGTAACCGCTCACTTTCAGCAGATGGTTTTCAACACCATTATTCCCCGAAACATCCGTCTGAGTGAGTCGCCGAGCTTTGGATTACCGGTTCTGGCGCAGGATGCCGACAGCAAGGGCGCTATCAGCTATCTGAATCTCGCCCGTGAAATTCTGGCTAAAAATGGCCGGTTACCGCAGGATCAGACCGTATAGTATGCAGACCGTTAGAATGACACCAAGAAATTAGTCCGTCATGGATAATACGAACGCAAAAAGTAATCCGAAAAAAATGATAGGTCTGGGCAGGGGATTAGGAGCCTTATTGCACGACAGCGAACAGGTAAATCGACCGAGTAAGCCGTCGCCGTATGAGTCGATCTCCACGATGACGGAAATTAACGTTCACCACATTGAAACCAACCCTTTTCAGCCCCGGACCCGGTTTGACGAAGAAGCGCTGATGGAGTTGGCGGAGTCAATTCGTGTGCAGGGAATCATTCAGCCCATCACGGTTCGGCAACTGGGGCGTGATCAATACCAGCTGATTGCCGGCGAACGGCGGTTGCAGGCATCGAAACTGATCGGTCTGACACACGTACCGGCTTTTGTCCGGCAGGCCAACGATCAGCAGATGCTGGAAATGGCGTTGATCGAGAACATTCAGCGTGAAAACCTGAACTCCATCGAGATTGCCCTCAGCTACCAGCGGCTCATTACCGAATGTAGTCTGAAGCAGGAAGAACTGGGTGCGCGCGTAGGAAAAAACCGGACCACCGTTAATAATTACATCCGACTGCTGAAATTACCGCCGGTGATTCAGGCGGCTTTGCGCGATACCAAAATATCCATGGGCCACGCTCGGGCTATTATTAATGTCGACAACCCGGATATTCAGATCACCCTATTCAATAAACTGATTGAAGAAGATTGGTCTGTCCGCCGGGTAGAAGAGGCCGTCAGAAGCCTATCGACCGCGCCGGAGAGTGAGCCTGCCCGGCGTTCAACCCCGTTCAAACAGGAAATCCGGGGGCTGCAATTCAAGCTGTCGTCCATGTTTGGAACGAAAGTGTCGATCAAGGCCGATGACAAGCACAAAGGTGAAATCAAAATCCCGTTTACGTCGCAGGACGAGATGAACCGGATTCTGGAAGTCCTGAATTACAAGGCTTAAAAAATGTTAATTTCCCGGCTTTTCGTTCATTTACAGATTTCTGTTCGTTTTCTAGACGAAGCAATGGACAGGAAAATGAACGAATCAAACCGGGTAATTGATCGAATGGGGTTTCGAAGATACGTCTGGATAGGGCTGATGGTGTTGCTGAGCGGAGTGGCCTTTGGGCAGAATCCGGCCCCAACTGTTCCGGACTCGGTACTTATCCAGCCGTTGCCCGCTTCATTGGATTCCCTAAACGTTCTGGCGGCCGATACCGTTGAACTGACGCCCCAACAGAACGCCCGGATTCGCAAGATCATACCCAAAAAGTCGACGGTGCTGTCGGCGGTTTTGCCTGGCCTGGGCCAGATTCATAACGGCCACTGGTGGAAAGTCCCCATTATATATGCCGGTTTTGGAACCCTGGGCTATTTTGCCAACTATTACAGCAAGGAGTATCGAACCTACCGTCGGTACGGTATTCTGGCTTACAATGATCCGTCGAAAGAAACCGAAGTGGAGGGAATTTCCCGGAAAGTCGGCGTCGCTCAGTTGGAACGGGCCGCCCGTGCCTACGCCCGGTATCGAGACTATAATTTTCTGGGAATGGCCTTACTCTGGGGCGTCAATGTGATTGAAGCAAACGTAACGGCCCACCTGAAGACATTTGATATTTCGGAGGATCTGACCCTGAATGTAAAGCCCAGCATCCTGATGCCCGCAACGGGTATGCTCCCGGTGCCGGGCGTGCGGGTGGCTTTTCACTTTAAGAAGTAAAAACATCGATTGGAATGAAAATACTCTTACTCGGCTACGGCAAGATGGGCAAAACCATCGAACAGATTGCGTTGGATCGGGGACACGAAATTGCGGGCCGGATTGATCTCAACAACCGGGCTGATCTGGACGCTCTCGGCTCAGAGGATGTGGATGTAGCCATTGAATTTAGCTCACCGGAAGCCGCCGTTGGCAATATAAAGGACTGTCTGAAAAGGGGATGGCCCGTAGTGTGCGGTACGACCGGCTGGCTGGCTCACCAGACCGAAATCGAGGAGCTGTGCACCCAGCATCAGGGCGCGTTTTTTTATGCCTCCAATTACAGCATTGGCGTCAATCTGTTTTTTCGGCTGAATAAAATGCTGGCCCGGTTTATGAAGGGATATCCTTCCTACCATGTCTCGATGACCGAGATCCACCACACGGAAAAGAAAGACGCCCCGAGTGGTACGGCCATTACCCTGGCCGAAGGCATTATTGAACAGAATCCACTGAAAAAGCGTTGGGTGAACGATGCTGAGGATCAGGAAGATGCGCTAGCTATTGAGTCATTGCGGGAGGGTGTAGTACCAGGAACGCACATTGTTCGGTATGAATCGGAAGTGGATACCATCGAAATCAAGCACGCGGCCCACAGCCGCCAGGGGTTTGCCCTGGGAGCGGTGGTGGCCGGGGAGTGGCTGGTGGGAAAACAGGGTGTGTTTGGGATGGAAGATTTGTTGGGCGAAACCGTCGCCGGCTAAATAAAGTTGGACATTGTTCATTAATTTTTTAGTATGTCACTAGTTAAAAACCAGGAGTCGACTACCCAGAGAACCCCGAAGAAAAAATCACCTGCCCGGGAGTGGGTTGACTCCATTGTATTTGCGGTTGTAGCCGCTACGCTGATTCGCTGGCTGTTCATGGAAGCCTTCACGATTCCGACCCCTTCTATGGAAAAAAGCCTTTTAGTGGGTGATTTTCTGTTTGTAAGCAAACTTCATTACGGTACCCGAACGCCCAAAACGCCTTTACAGGTACCCCTGACTCACCAGAAAATATGGGGCACCGAGATTCCATCGTACCTCGATTGGATTCAGTTGCCACAATACCGTTTGCCCGGTTTTTCTTCCGTCAAGCAGGGTGATGTCGTGGTGTTCAATTACCCGCCCGAAGACTACCCCACCGATTTGAAAACCAATTACATCAAGCGTTGCATTGGTACGCCGGGCACTACGGTTGAGATTCGGGATCGCAAGGTGTTTGTGGATGGAAAAGAATTTGCCGACCCGGTTAAATCCGAAACGGAATACTTTCTGAAAACCAATTCAGTCATCAGTGCCAAAGTATTCAAACGGTACGACATAACCGATTACGAGCAAACGACCGAAACTTACAATGATACCATTGCTGCCAACGATGCATCGGGCTACCGGATTCATACTACCCCGGAAACAGCTGCGCTGCTGAAACAGCAGGACTTTGTGCAGGGCCTGGAGGTGTTGAATACCCCCAAAGGGTCGGTTAATCCGTTTCAACCGGTGTATCCACAGTCTTCCCTGTTTCCCTGGAACGTGGATAATTACGGACCGATTACAGTTCCGAAAGAAGGAGTAACAATCCAGCTGGACGAGAAGAATATCGCGCTCTACGGGCCGGTGATTCAAAAATACGAAGACAACGACAAGGTAGAGCTGGCTGAAAACTCGATTAAAATTGACGGGAAGGCCATCACCTCCTATACGTTCAAGCAGGATTACTACTTCATGATGGGCGATAACCGCCATAACTCGGCCGACTCGCGGTATTGGGGGTTTGTGCCATCCGACCACATCGTAGGCAAAGCGGTTTTTATCTGGATGTCCATCGATCCCAACCCGGAAAGCATTTTACATAAAATTCGCTGGAGCCGTTTGTTCCGGATCATTGAGTAAAAAGCGCCACAAAAAAGGGAAAATGACAGTGGTCGTTTTCCCTTTTTTGTGGCGCTACTCACCACTCTATTTCCTTCAACCCCTTACTTCTGAGGTAGTCATTCGTTTGGCTGAAGTGTTTGTTGCCAAACCAGCCGCCCCACTGAGCAGCCATAGGAGAAGGGTGTTTGGCTTTCAAAACAAGATGTTTCTGGGCGTCGATCACCGCTCCTTTTTTCTGGGCGTATGCACCCCACAACAGAAAAACCAAGTTTTCTTTTTCGTTGGAAAGGTGCTGAATCACCGCATCGGTAAACGTTTCCCATCCTTTGTTCTGGTGTGAACCCGCCTGGTTGGCCCGAACGGTTAGTGTTGCATTCAGGAGCAGGACACCCTGGACGGCCCAGCGTTCCAGATTCCCGGATTGGGGAATTGGAGTACCCAAGTCGTCCTTAATTTCTTTGAAAATGTTGATCAGTGAAGGCGGTTTGGTAATCCCGTCGTTGACCGAAAACGAAAGCCCGTTGGCCTGCCCTTCTCCGTGGTAAGGGTCTTGCCCCAGAATAACCACCTTGGTTTGGTCAAACGGACATTTGTCGAAAGCGTTGAAAATCAATTTGCCCGGCGGGTAGCAACGATGGGTGGTGTATTCCGTCCGGACAAATTCGGTTAATTGGGTGAAATAGGATTTTTCAAATTCATCGTGCAGCCGTTGCTGCCAGGAGGGTTCAATAACAACCTTCATAGGAATCGTGTGCTCTGTTTGAAGAGACGGGAACGGATAAAGTCGCAACAATTCATTTACTGTCCCGGCAAAAGTAGATGAATCTTAAAATAATTGTTGTTCCATGTTGGATTTATAAACTCTTAAATTTTATTTTCGTTTAAAGGTTGTTCAACAAAGAGGTCATCAACATGATATCGGCAGTTACCGACGGCGTCAAGGTCAGTGTCATGGCCGAATACCAACCCGAGTATTCTAGTCCACTGCAGGCGCATTTTGTCTTTACCTATCGGATTGCAATTACCAACGAAAGCAACGCCACCATTCAGTTGCTGCGTCGTCACTGGATCATTTATGATGCATACGGTTCGGCGCGAGAAGTGGAAGGAGAGGGGGTGGTTGGGCAGCAACCCGTACTGGAGCCGGGCGAAACCCACGAATACGTGTCGGGGTGTAACCTACGCTCAAGCCTGGGCAAAATGGGCGGTACCTACCTCATGGAGCGTGTTGTAGACGGAAAACAGTTTCGGGTTAATATCCCCGAATTTACAATGGTGGTTCCCTACCGGTTGAATTAATTATAGTCTGTAAACGCTCCGCCGTAGCGGTTTTTGGTTTCTTGATTCGTGCTTATCTAAAATTCCTCCTGAAGGCCCGCGACGCACATGCGCTGCATTCGCCTTTTGTGTTTGATCTTTACACCAAACTCATCCGTGCCGACAATCCGCACGAACCCGCATTTGAGTCCATCCGGGCGTTGCAGCTCGATTTGCTGAAGGATAATCGCAAGATTCAGATCACCGACTTTGGGGCTGGGTCGCGGATCAACGCGTCGCGCGAGCGGGCAATCAAAGACATTGCAAAAAATTCGCAAAAACCGGCTCGTTTCGGGCGATTGCTGTTCCGGCTGATCAAACGGTTTCAGTACCGGACAATCATCGATCTGGGAACGTCGCTGGGCATTACAACCTTGTACGAAGCCGTGGCAGCGCCGGGGGCCCAGATTCTGACGTTTGAAGGATGCCCGCAAACCGCAGCGGTGGCGGAGCGTAACTTCCGGAAGCAGAATCGCCAGAATATCGAAATCATAACTGGTAATCTCGATGAAACACTGACGGAACGATTAAAGACGGTTCCGGGCGTTGATTTTGTTTTCTTCGATGCCAATCACCGGTACGAACCCACCGTACGGTATTTTGAGACCTGCCTGGCGAAAGCCCATCATGATTCCTGTTTTATTTTTGACGATATTCACTGGTCCGACGAAATGGAACAGGCCTGGGAGAAAATCAAAGCCCATCCGTCCGTTACGGTTTCCATTGATCTTTTTTACGTTGGACTGGTATTTTTTCGGCAGCAGCAGCCCAAACAGGATTTTATCTTACGGTTTTAGGCGTTTGCAGCAGGGTATCTGAACGGGTCAGTAATACGGTTTCGTCACCTGAAAAGCTATTGTATGAAGAACAAATGTTATCTTTTTCAATGGAGTGTGCTGGGGGCACTGGGGCTGGGATTACTGGCTTCGGCTTGCCAGAAAAACGCTGGTAAGCCCGATGAAGAACCGGAGCCCACGCCGGTGGTAAGCAGCAGCTTTGATCTGCTACAGCGCCGGATTCTGACACCTACCTGCGCAACCTCCGGCTGCCACGCGTCGGAATCGGACCCTACGTTTGGGCAGCACCGCCTGGTATTAGCCGCCGGACAGTCCTACAAAAACCTGGTTGGGGTTGCACCGACCAACAGCACGGCCAAAGCGAACGGTTTGCTGCGCGCAAAGCCGTTTAATGCCCAGGAAAGTCTGTTGTATCATAAACTCAACGCTGCCGCGGGGCACCACAGCGGAGCGGACTACGGAAATCCGATGCCGTTGGGAAAAGACCTGCTGACAGTGGGGCAGATCGAATTCGTCCGGCGGTGGATTGAAGCCGGGGCTCCGCAGACCGGTAGTATGGTGGACTCCACCCTGCTCGACGATAAAACGCCCAGTGTTGTACCGGATGCGTTTGAAGCCCTGAAAGCCCCGGCGGCTGGCGAAGGGTTTCAGGTAAAGCTGGAACCATTTTCCATCAAGCCTTCTTTTGAACGGGAGTTGTTTGTCCGTAAACCTATTGGAAACACGCAGGATGTTTATGTCAGCCGGTTTGAGGTGAAAATGCGGGCCAATAGCCACCATTTTGCCCTGTATAATTTTCGTGTAAATCAAAATCTGCCCACTTTAAACGAAATTCGGGATTTGCGAAATCCCGATAATACCTACAACCTGCAAACGGCGCTGTCCATGCAAAACCACGTTTATTTCATTGGTGTGCAGTCGCCCTATGTCGATTACGCTTTCCCGGAAGGCACCGCCTTGCTCGTTCCGGCCAACACCACCATGGACCTAAACTCGCATTACGTCAATAAATCGGCGAGTGCCATGACGGGTGAGGTCAACGTCAATTTGTATACCGTCGACAAGTCGAAAGTGAAAACCGTGGTGAAAACCATGGACTTCGTCAATACCAACCTGGATATTCCGGCCAAAAAACGAGTGGTCATCACCAAAGAGTTTCCGATGTCAAAACCGGTGAAAGTGCTGGTATTAACGTCCCACACGCACAAGCTGGGGGAAAAATTTGTGGTGCGGGTGAAAGGCGGAGTGCACGACGGCGAAGTGATTTACACCTCCACGAACTGGGAGCACCCTGAAATAAAAACCTTTACCACGCCGGTTCAACTGGCCAAAGGCGATGCGCTCGTTTCTGAAATTACCTACAATAACACAACCGATAAGAATGTGAATTTCGGGTTGAGCAGCGAAGATGAAATGGGGATCATTTTTGGCTATTACCTGGAAAACTAATCGGGTTTATAACAAAAAAGCCGTTCGGATATCCGAACGGCTTTTTTGTTTATTCGATAATTGCGGCTTAGCGCGCAACTTCAATCTGCACCCGCTTTCCTTTGATGGTATTTCCTTCCATCGCATCCACAACACGATTGGCAACATCGCGGGGAACGTCAACATAGGTGTGTTTGTCGAAAATGTCGATATGACCGATGCTGCTGCCCGGAATGTTGGCTTCGCCAGCAATGGCGCCCACGATATCACCCGGACGGATGAAGTCACGACGTCCCACGCTTACGAACAGGCGAGTCATGTTAGCTTCCCGTTCGCGCGGAGTCCGATCCCGGTCTTCGCGCTCGAACCGACGGCCACCTTCACCGCGGTCATCCCGGTTGCCGAAGCGTCCACCGCGGTCATCCCGGTTACCAAACCGTCCACCCCGATCCCGATCGCCAAACCGGCTCTCACCGCGGCCCCGATCGCCGAAGCGGCCCGAACCTTCGCGTCCACCCCGATCCCGGTCGCCGAAACGACCGCCTTCCCGACGTTCGCGACGATCATCGTCGTGGCCCAGGTTTTGGTCGGAGAATTCATTTTTCTCGATGCCCATACCCCGTTTGACCAGGGAAGCGACAATCTGTTCAACGGTAAAACCGGCGTGTTGCAACGCCGTCAGCATGTCTTCGTACAAATGCAGGTCTTCGCTCGTCTCGATGGTTTGTTTTACCTGCTCAATAAAGCGGGCTTTGCGCAGACCAACGATATCTTCGAAGGAAGGAATCACACCTTTTTCAACCCGAACTTTAGTATAGTTCTGAATTTCGCGGAACCGGTATTTTTCATCGCGGCCCACCAGTGAAAATGCTTTCCCTGATTTTCCGGCCCGACCAGTCCGGCCAATCCGGTGTACGTAATATTCTTCGTCGAGCGGAATGTCGTAGTTAATCACCGCGTCAACATTGTCGACGTCGATACCACGAGCCGCTACGTCGGTAGCAACCAGAATGTTGGTAACGCCCGAACGGAATTTTGACATCACGTTATTGCGTTGCGCCTGGCGCAAATCGCCGTGCAAACCTTCGGCCTGATAACCGCGAACTTGCAGGTCTTCAACGATTTCGTCAACCCGTTTCTTCTGATTACAGAAAACCAGTAGCAGTTTCAGGTTGTACGTATCGATCAACCGGCACATCACTTCGACTTTCGCTTTGGGCTTCACTTCGAAGTAAACCTGCTCGATATTCTGATTCGTTAGCTCGTTTTTAACGACTTTCACCAGCACCGGATCTTTCTGGAAACGTTGGGTGATCGTCATGATCGGTTTCGACATTGTGGCCGAAAACAGAATGGTCTGGCGCTCTTCCGGCATGTCTTCCAAGATGCCTTCAATGTCTTCGCGGAAGCCCATATCGAGCATTTCGTCGGCTTCGTCCAGAATCATCATTTTGATGTTTTCCAGTTTCAGCGTCCGGCGCTCCATGTGGTCCATGACGCGGCCCGGGGTACCGATTACAATGTGAACGCCGTTTTTGAGTGACTTGATTTGCCGGTCGATGGAGTCACCACCATAGATGGATTCAACCCGGATGCCCCGTTTGAATTTTGATAATTTACGAACTTCGTCGGCAACCTGGAGCGCCAGCTCGCGGGTCGGACAAAGCACCAGCACCTGCGGATGACGCTCCGTTACATCGATCATCTCGATGGCTGGAATCCCAAACGCTGCGGTTTTCCCGGTTCCCGTCTGCGCCTGACCAATAACGTCGCGTCCAGCAAGGATGGGAGGAATGGCTTCGGCCTGGATGGGTGAGGGATGCTCAAAACCCATTTCGGTGACGGCCTGTAAAATGTCTTCGGATACATTTAAATCGGCAAAAGTCCGTTGCGGAGTTGCCGGTTTGGTACTCAGTTCCTGTTCTGTGATTTCAGGAGTCATAACTTGTAAAAGTTTTTAAAATGAAACTATACAAGCGTTTAATCGGCAGGAGTGCTCGCTCTGCACGGCCATGCAGTCCGATTGTAAAAAATCGGTAACGATACTACTATGTGTTTGAGATACAGTCGTGAAGGAACCCCCGAAAATGCCCAGCTTAGCCCAATGTGAATTGTCCACCAATGCGATTGCCCCAACAGATGCGCCCAACGAATGTTAAACCCCTTTCCGGTTGACATCCGTGCTGCTCTGCGGTAGTAGAAAAAATCTCATGAAGAATATCTATTACAGAGATCGGACGGATGTCCGCTTGAAAACTGTTGCAAAAATAAGACAAATTTCTGATAAAAGCAAGGCTCTTTTCGTCTTTTGTTGTACTATTTGGAGAAACGGTTTTACAAGATGGACTGAATGGCTTTGGCTTTCAGCAAGCATTCTTCGTACTCTTGTTGAGGGTCAGCATCATACGTAATGGCGCTGCCTACGGAGAATGAAAGGTAACGATTTTGCCGGTTGTAAAAAATACTTCGGATCATGACGTTGAAGTCAAAATCACCATCGGGTGTGATGAAACCGGCCGCTCCGGAATACAGGCCTCGTCGGCTAGATTCGTAGTGGTCGATCAACTCCATAGCCCGCACTTTGGGAGCCCCGGTCATGCTTCCCATCGGAAAGGCGTTCCGGATGGCGTCGGTAAACGGCAAACCGTCTTTCAAGGTGGCCGAAACCGTCGAGATCATCTGCGACAGCTGGCGGAACGGGTAAATACCAAACAACTCTTCCACGTGCACCGTCCCGGTTTCGGCACTGCGGGCCAGGTCATTGCGGACCAGATCGACGATCATCAAGTTTTCGGCCTGCTCTTTCTCGCTGTTGCGGAGTTGCTGGCGGAGTTGCTCATCTTCTTCCGGTGTGCTGCCGCGCCGGACGGTACCTTTGATTGGCTGAGCGATCAGTTGCTGGCCTTCTTTTTTCAAAAATCGTTCGGGTGAAGCGCCCATGACATACGCATCGCCGATGCGCTGGAACAGCGAAAAAGGCATGGGCGATTGTTCCGTCAGCGCGAAATAAACCGTGAGTGGGTCCAGGTCGGCTTCTTCAGCGAAGAATTCAATGCAATAGTTCAGCTCATACACGGTTCCTTCCAGAATATCCTGCTGAATGCGCTGAACGGTTTGCCGGTATTCGTCGGGAGCAACGCGGCTTTTAATTTGATGACGGATAGTGGGGCGGTCGGTCCCACGGATGGTGGGTTCGGCCTGATGGGAAAGAATGGCCTGCACAACAGATTCCGGGTTGCCCCACGACCGAACGGTTAAAGCGTCCTGGCTAAAATCAAGGAGATGCAGGGGATGAAAAAAGTAAATCTCCGGAAATTTCAGCCGATCAGGGTGCTGGCTTTCCAGTGGTTCGATGCGATTTTTGAGGTCGTAGCCAAAATACCCTACCAGATAATCCGGCTGGTGCAGGTGGTGGAGCCGTAGCGTTTCGAAAGGATCAGTAGCCGGTGAAAAGGCAACGGTTTGGTAAACGCCGATGGCCAGTCGGTTTGGAAAGGCACCGTAAGGCAACGTGAAGTCGGGGCGTTGCGAACGGTTGTTATTGAAATAAACAACGTGGTCAAATTGGCTTACGGCCCATTGAAGGGCTTTTGTGGGCCAGAAATCAACGGGTTGTTGGCCCGTTGATTTCAGCGATACCGTAAGCTCCTGACGAGCGTTCAGATGCATTAGTTAATTTCCAGGTGGACATCAATGGCTATATCCTTGCTCTCGGCGTTTTTTCCGATGCGGAACTTTACCTCATCGTCAACCTGTAATTCATTGAAGTCGATGTCGTTTAAACTGGTGTAGTGAAAAAACAGGTTGTTAGGCGGGTAGTTAATAAAACCGTACCCGTTTTTTAAACTACGTATTGTGCTGATTTTGTATTCAGACGGGTCCGAATCGGAATCATCCGTATACGCATCAAAATTGTCGTCCAGCGAAAGGGGATTCGTGCTGACCAGCATCCGCGTTGATTGCTTGACAAACAGATTCTGGATCAATGGATCGTTTTTCCGAAGCCGGGTGTCGATCATCTCGTGCATCGCCACCGGATAAGAAACTTCCTTCAGCAAGTCCTGCGATGTTCGTGTGACCAGTTTTTCGCCTTCGTCGTTGTAATATTCAAAATCCCAGCTCAACACCATGACACGGGTACCGAGGGTATTCAGCTTCCGAATCAAGGGGACGTAATCGCCGTCAGCGGTGATCAGCACAACGACATCAAATTTTTTGGAAATGGTTAATTCAAACGTTTCCAGAGCAAGCCAGACATCAATTCCTTTCTCCTGGCGAGATCCGTGAAAACTTTTGACGGGTAAGTAATGCGTGACGACGCCCTCCGACATTAAAATGTCATCGAATAGCCGGTCATAGAACAACTGATTGCCGCGTTGGCTGGCTTCGTGGGCATTGAGCCGCCCCCGAAAATAGTGAGCATCAACAATTTGGCACAGGCGAAACTCGGTATCTTCTTCGATAGCCACCTGTGACCGTATGAATTCATGCAATCCCGATATGCTGATTCGGCTTCGTCTTTCGTGAGAATAGTTATAATAATTACTTACATGTAGAAAATAGTTGCCATCATATATTACTGCAATACGGGTTAATTGCGTGGATTTTTTTGTTTGCATTTTTTTACTTTAAATGAAAGATAGTAACAATAAGAATCTATTTGTTGAATAAAAATACGTAGTTGCTAGTTGACTACTGGCTACAAAAAGTATAAGGCATTATCCTGACAATCTGTCAGTTAAGGCTTCGCGTGCTAATTAATAGAGTGTAGTAAGTGAATAGGGGAGGTATATAGGTGTGCAAAATAGTAAAAAATAACATAAATGCCGCTCTGTTGCGCGTATTTGCTACCTTTGTTTGCCACTATGTTAACTGTATGAAGAAAGTTTTGTTCATTGATCGGGATGGTACCATTATCTTCGAACCCCAGCCCGATCAACAGGTCGATTCCCTTGAAAAACTGGAGTATATCCCCAAAGTGCTGTCGAACCTGCGTAAGATCGCCGAAGAAACCGATTTCGAACTGGTGATGGTTACCAATCAGGACGGTTTGGGAACTGCCGTGTTTCCGGAAGATACCTTCTGGCCCGCTCACCATAAAATGATGAAGACGCTGGAAGGGGAAAACATTCACTTCGAAGCCGTTCACATTGACCGCACCTACCCACACGACAAGGCACCAACCCGCAAACCCGGGATCGGTATGTTGACGAGTTACCTCACGGGGGGCTATGATTTGGCCGGAAGTTATGTGATCGGCGACCGGTTGACGGATATCCAGATGGCGGTCAACTTGGGTTCGAAAGCCATCCTGATTGCCCCCCAGGATCCAACCGAAGGAATGACCGACAGCATGCATAACGCCCTGGCGCTGTGTACGGACGATTGGGACAAGATTTATGAACTCCTGAAGTTGCCGGCTCGCACCACAACAGTTGACCGGAATACGAATGAAACCCAGATTCACGTTGAACTGAACCTGGATGGGTGCGGTCGGTCGTCCATAGAAACCGGCATTGGTTTTTTTGATCACATGCTGGATCAGGTGGCCAAACACTCGGGGGCGGATCTGGTCATTCGGGTGAAGGGCGATTTACACATTGATGAGCACCACACCATTGAAGACACCGCTTTGGCACTGGGCGAAGCTTATCGGCGGGCGTTGGGCGACAAGCGAGGCATCAGCCGGTACGGTTTTTTGCTGCCTATGGATGACGCGCTGGCGCAGGTTGGTATTGATTTTTCCGGGCGGCCCTGGCTGGTATGGGAGGCTGAATTCCGGCGCGAAAAAGTTGGCGAAATGCCCACGGAGATGTTTTACCACTTTTTCAAGTCGTTCTCGGATGGCGCACTCTGCAATCTCAACATCAAAGTGGAGGGACAAAATGAGCACCACAAAATCGAAGCGATTTTCAAAGCATTCGCCAAATCCATCAAAATGGCGGTGAAACGTGATTTGAAAGCACTGGATTCGTTACCCAGCACGAAAGGGGTCTTGTAAAGGTAGGTGCTTTGACGAAGAATCAAAGTCGGATCAGTCAGAAGACTGCACGAAAATACCGTTGAGATTGTCTTCGATACGCAGTTTTTTATATTTTTGCGGTAACAACCAATAAACAGGTACCATTATGTTCATGACTATTGTTGCACTCGTTTTCTTCGCTTCACTTTTAATTGCGGCTTTTATTGCAGGTCGCTGGCTGGAAGGTAAAGAGCGGAACTATTAATATCAAGTGAATCAGTTGCGGTGAGGTAAGTATGTCATGTACTGGCTGAGCGGCATTATATATTAACGAAGGGCCTTTCTGGCCCTTTTTTATTGCCTGATGCTGAAGCGGTTTGGAGTTCAGATTCTGAATCAGCTGCTAGTTCAAAAAAAACAATAACCTTTCCAACGTTTGTTCATATAAGCGGGTCAGATAGCTAAACAATAACAACAAACGTAAAATGACACCATTTAAAAATTGGTACGGATTGCTGCTCGTAGGGCTATTGGCATTGGGCTGCGACAAAGGCAACAAGGTAGCACCGGTCGAAGAAAATCAGCCGGTAGCGGTCAAAGTCAACCAGTCGGCCCGGGTAAAACAGAACGTATCGCTGAATGTCGAAAGTATTACGGACGGACGTTGCCCCATCAATGCCAATTGCATCTGGCTCGGAAATGCGCAGGTGAAATTTTCGCTTAAAAACGACACCCAGTCGAAATCCGGCGAACTGTGTATTGGTCAATGCGGGGAAAAACTCCAGAACCGTAGCTCGGTAATTATTCAGTTGGGTAGTGAAAGCTACGAAGTAACGTTGTCGGAGGTACAACCTTTCCCGGGTTCCAAGCCGGACGGCACACCGCAGGAAGCGGTTATTTCTGTCACACAGAAGTAAAAAGCTGGGCCAAAACGTTTCGCAAAAACCACCTGACAGGTGGTTTTTGCGGGCTCCCAATTACAGCATCCCCTCGTCAGCAAAACTCAGGTACGCCTGATCCGTAAAAATCAGGTGGTCGAGCACCGGAATATCCAGAATTTTTCCCGCTTCTTTCAGCTTTCGGGTTAAGTCACGGTCGGCCTGGGAAGCCGTCAGGTTGCCGGAGGGGTGATTATGAATTAAAATAACGGAACTGGCCAGCTGGTCAATGGCGTGTTTAAAAATCAGCTTGGGGTCTGCTACGGTTCCCGATACTCCCCCCGAGCTAATCTGTACGGGCCGGATCACTTCATTGGCGCGGTTGAGAAGCAATATCCAGAATTCTTCGTGCGGTTTGTCCAGCAGGTGCGGTTTTATTTCCTGGTAAGCATCGCGGGAGCTGGTGATGCGCAGTTTCTGGGGGCGGTCTTGCTCCCTACGCCGACGGCCCAGTTCGAGGGCGGCCACGATGCTGATCGCTTTGGCTTCTCCAATTCCCTTGAATTTCGACAGATCCTTAACGCTCAATTTGGCCAGGTCGTTGAGGTTTTGCCCAACGCTCTGCAAGATTATTTTTGATACGTCGACGGCGGATAAGTCGCGGGTTCCGGAGCCAATGAGAATGGCAATCAGTTCCGCGTCAGACAGCGCGGAACGGCCTTTGAGCATCAGTTTTTCGCGGGGGCGGTCTTCTTCAGCCCAACTCAGAATTTTACGGAAGTTTTCGTAGGACATGATGGTGTGTGGAAAGGGCACAAAAAAACCTCATCCGATGCGATCAGATAAGGTTTCTCTAACGTTTTGGTACGCGTATCCAGGGAAAGGCCGTATCGGGCGCTATCCGGAGGTTACGTTAATTAAGCAGCAAGAGCCAAGCCGTTGACAAGTTTTGCCAGCTTCGACTTGTTGTTGGATGCTTTGTTTTTGTGAATGATGTTACGCTTTGCCAGTTTATCCAGCAGCGACGACACCGTTTTATACAATTCAGTTGCAGCTGCTTTATCCGTGGTCAGCCGCAATTTTTTGATCATCGTACGGGTCGTTTTGTGTTGGAAACGGTTCAACAAACGTTTTTTCTCGTTTGCCCGGACCCGCTTCAATGCCGACTTATGATTTGCCATTGCTTATTGGTAATGTATACAGTTTGCTCACAAATGTCCGCAAAAGTAGGAATTTGCGGGAAACAATGCAAATTATATCTTCTAATTACTGGATTACAGCCGATTTATCAGCGAATGTCCGAATTGATGATAAACACTTTGTCCCAGGCTCCCTGATTATTTTTTACGAACGCCCGTTGCTTTTCGTGCTGGTTGAACGTCTTAATGTCATCTTCACTCTGAAACGTAATATAATGCATGACGTCATATTCCCCGGAATTACTTCCCTCGGTATGCAGCGTCTTGCCGGAGGTGTAAGAAATGATCTGTGGAATTTCATGCTTTAACAAGGCAAATTCGCGCATATGCTGTTCAATAGCCTCAGTTTTAGTGCCTTCTTTAAATTTAAAACATACAATTTGCTGTTTTTGCGCTTTTCGTGCAGGTGAGTAAGCACCATAGATTACCAAGCCAAAAACACTCATAAATAAAAGAATTACGCTGTAGCCAATTGATTTGCGGTTCATGATTTTGTGAAATTAATGTTATTCGAAATATTATTCTGAATAACATAGGTATTTATAAATAAAGTGTAAACTTTTCTTTCTTAAATGCTATGTTTTGTCAAAGGTACTGGGCAAATGTTTTGAAACAAGCATTTTTGTTGTTTTTTTTCGTACCGGTAGCCAGCGCGCATTTTACCGTCAGCCCGCACTGGGGATTTTACGGCCATAAACGGATCAATCGGTTGGCGGTGTTTACATTACCACCAGAAATGATGGTCTTCTATAAAAAGCATATCGATTACCTCACCGAGAACGCGGTTAATCCGGATAAGCGTCGGTATGCGGTGGTGGGAGAGGCTCCGCGCCATTTCATTGATTTAGATGCCTACGGTGATACAACCCAGCGTGTTTTACCCCGGAGTTGGCAATCGGCCGTAGCGAAATACGGAGAGGATAGCCTGGCGGTGCACGGTATTTTGCCTTGGCACATCCAACTGGCTAAATACCAATTGACGGAAGCGTTCAAAGACCGTGATCCCCGGCGAATCCTGAAGCTCTCGGCGGATTTGGGGCATTACATCGCCGATGCAAACGTGCCGCTGCACACCACCCGTAATTACAATGGCCAGTTGACGGGGCAGCAGGGCATACACGGTTTCTGGGAGTCGCGGTTGCCGGAACTGTTCAGTGATGAGTATGATTTGTTTGTGGGTACAGCTGGTTACGTGTATTCGGCCCAGAACCGGGCCTGGCGGGCAATTTTTGATGCGCACGCTGCACTGGATTCCGTTTTGCGAATCGAGAAAGAATTGACAGAAGTGGTGGGTGGAACGCGAAAATACGGTTTTGAGGAGCGCAACAACCTGACAGTCAAAGTTTATTCCCAGGATTTTTCCCGCAAATACCACGAGCGGTTGCGGGGGCAGGTGGAGCGGCAAATGCAGGCTTCAATCAAGATGGTGGGCGATTTCTGGTATACCTGCTGGGTGGATGCCGGGCAGCCGGAGCTGAAAAGTCTGGCAACGTTCAAACTTACGGACGACGAGCAGAAAGCGGAAGTAGTGGAAAAGGAAAGCTGGTTGAAACGGTTATTGAAAGTGCGCAGTGAAGAGTAAGAGGCATTCATTTTGTCCCGAATTTTGTAGCTTCGGCCCTTCAATATAGCTCAAGCGTTCAATGGATTTACCCAAAATATTTTTACGTTCCGGTCGCGACGAAGCGGTTCGGCGGTTTCATCCCTGGGTCTTTTCCGGGGCCGTAGCCCATACCGAAGGCGATCCTCAGGATGGCGATGTGGTGGAGGTGCTGGATAAGAAAGGCAAGTACCTGGCAACGGGCCACTACCACAACGGCAGTATTCTGGTTCGGATTTTTTCGTTTGAACGGGTTGTACCTGATGTGGCTTACTGGACGGCCAAGCTGGCCCGAATTCGGAAGGTACGCACGGCGATTTTACCGCCCAATACCAACTGCTATCGGTTGGTTCACGGCGAGGGGGACGGCTGTACGGGATTGGTTGTAGATGTGTACAATGGCGTAGCGGTTTTGCAAGCCCATTCAATTGGCATGCATCGCGAGCGAAACCTGATTACCGAAGCCCTCAAAAACGTGTTTGGGGAAGAACTCAAGGCGGTGTATGACAAAAGTGCCGAAACCTTGCCCGATGAGTACGGCGCAACCGTTCAAAACGCGTACCGCTACGGGTTGGTGAATGTGCCGCATGAAGTGGAGGAGAATGGGCATAAATTCCTGGTTAATTGGATTACCGGCCAGAAAACCGGTTTTTTCCTGGATCAGCGTGATAACCGTAAGCTGTTGGCCTATTATTCGGCCGGGAAAAAGGTGCTGAACGCCTTCTGTTATTCCGGCGGTTTTTCCATTTATGCCCTGAAAGCCGGGGCTACACTGGTGCACTCGGTGGATGCTTCCCAGAAAGCCATTGATCTGACCAACCACAACGTTGCTTTGAATGTTGGAAATTCAGATCTCGGTGAACGGCACGAAGCCTTTGTGGATGATGTAATGAAATATCTCCAGGCGCATAATGATGAATACGAGGTGATGGTACTGGACCCACCTGCTTTTGCCAAAAGCCTGTCGGCCCGACACCGCGCCGTGCAGGGCTACAAGCGGCTGAATGCCGAAGGGTTGCGCCGGGTGGCCAAAGGGGGAATCCTTTTCACGTTTTCGTGTTCGCAGGTGATCGACCGCGAGTTGTTCTACAATACCGTGGTTGCCGCAGCCATCGAAGCCGGGCGCCAGGTGCGGGTATTACACCATTTGAGTCAACCCGCCGATCACCCGGTCAATTTGTTCCATCCGGAGGGTAGTTACCTGAAAGGACTGGTATTGTGGGTTGAGTAAATCGATTGAATTAAATGGGCCGGTTTTAACGAGCCTTTCGGACGTATCGGTCAGCGAAAACTGGCAACGGAAAGTAAAAATCCGTCCGGTCGCATCGTCGGCAGCCGGACGGATTAAACCACGGTGTGCGGCTAACATCCCTAGCAAGTGTTAGCCTATGAAAGAAACTCAATTTTTTTGAAAGCGTCTTCCGTACAGGCATGAACGCGAATAGTAATTGGTCAAACCAGCTTATTTATACTGCGAAAAGTATTTCTACTTTTAGCTTCTTTGGTAGACAGAAACCGCAAGCTAGCTGGATTTTGACAGTTGATCCGATTTTCTGGTGATTTTAATGGTGGGCCGGACCCGACAAAGGCCAACACCTGGACAAAATGACCGTTTTCTCCAGCAAGTGAATGCGGTAAATAACCAAGATTATGTATAAACTTGCAAGTATGAAGATTAGTACGTTTTTCATCGGACTTGCGGGTTTGGCTTCCCTGGCCACCGATTCAAAGGATATTCAGTTCAGTCGCTACTTTGTTGCCGCCGAAAGCTACGAAACCGTCGGGGTGGTCGATCTCAACAAAGACGGCCTTCCGGACTTGGTTTCGGGTGATTTCTGGTACGAAAACTCGAAAGACCCGAAAGCGATGTTTCGTAAACGCTATCTGATCGGTAACCAAAAACGGTTTGACCAATACTACGACGACTTTTCAACGATTCCGCTGGATGTCAACGGCGATGGGCATTTTGACATTATCACCGGGGGCTGGTTCGGGCAGGATTTGAAATGGCTGGAAAACCCGGGACCGGATAAAAAGGGAATGTGGCCGGTGCACGAAATTGCGAAAGTCGGCAACGTAGAAACCACCCGAGCCTGGGATGTAGACGGCGATGGAACCGTGGAAATTGTACCCAATAACCCCAAGCATCCGCTGAAATACTTTAAATTGGAAAAAGGAGGCACGTTCAGCCAAGTGAATGTGGCTCCTACCCAAGATCACGGCTTGGGAATGGGTGACATTAACGGCGACGGGCGCAATGATTTTATTGTCAGCCAGGGTTGGCTCGAAGCCCCTGCCGACCGGGAAAAGGGCCCCTGGACACTGCACTCGGAATTTGACCTGGGCCGCCAGGCCAGCGTTCCTATTTTAGTGGTGGACGTAAACGGTGATAAACTCAATGATTTGATTGTAGGACAGGGACACGGGTACGGTTTACACTGGTACGAGCAAACGAAAGAAGGGGGCAAACGGGGTTGGAAAAAACACACCATTGACGAAAAAGCGTCGCAATACCACGTATTGGAATGGGCCGATCTCGACGGTGACAAAAAGCCCGAATTGATCACCGGCAAGCGTTACCGGGCGCATAACGACGGCGATGCTGGTGCTTATGATGATGTGGGCTTGTATTATTTTACCTGGAATGGCAAAGAATTCATAAAGCATACCATCGCGTATGGCCAGCCGGGAAAAGGCAAAGGCACCGGCATTTACTTCGCCCTGGCCGATCTGCGCGGCACCGGACGTCTGGATATTGTTGTTGCAGGAAAAGACGGTCTGGAGATCTTTTTCAACGAAAAATAACGCCAGCTTTCAGGATACGGTTTTTCGGCTTTTGGCCTTTCCGTTCAGGGAAGTATGGTTTGTGGTGGTTCCTTGGTCTTCATCGTCTTCAATCGATCCGGTTGTCGCCGGAACCGCTTTTCCGACGAATTCACCTTCAGCAATGTGTTTGCCATCCTTGATACGAACGCGTCCTTCAAAGTCGGTTGCTTTTCTGCCCCCCACATTCAGCGAGCCAATCAGGCGCTGGAGCTGCGTCGGGTCATAGCCCACCAGGTAAGACAACAGCGAAACCGTAACGGCGAATTTGAAATAAGAAGAAGCCGACATACCCTGAATGGTGGTAGGATGATCGGAATCGACGGGCATGGTGAAATTGGCAATGTACGATCCGGCTACCAGAATCAGGTACGCCAGAAACCCCCGAAACATCGAAACAAGCGGATGCTCACTCATGTAAATCAGGCTTCGGTATTCGAATGATTCAGTGTCCAGTTCGCTGATGTCGACGTGCTTTTTCTGATTGTAGGCACTCAGATTACTGGCAATGCCGCCAATGATGCCGCCCAGCGCGGCCATAATAGCGGTATTGGTGGGGGTGAAACTAAGGCCGTAAACGATCAGGTTTTCCCAATTAATTCCTTTACCACTTTCGATAATTTTCAGTTCTGAAGACTGGATGCTCATTCCAAAAATAAAAAGAAGCAGCCAGCCGAAAAAAATGACAATGCCGATGAGAACCCGGCTGCCAACGTAATTTTTTCCGATTCCTAGTAGCGTGTCCGTTTTCATGGGGTAAGGGTTTATATCGGATAAGTTAATCGTTTATCTATTCATTGTCAATAAGTTAGTTTTAGTTTGAGGGATACTACGTATTGTTTTCCGTGCAACTACGTAGGAGGAAGCATACGAAATAATTGAAAATAGAGGAGCTGAAGCATCAGGTGCCGAAGCACAACACGCTGATGCTGGCTCCCTCTTTTCTGTCATTTCACTTCGCCGGGAATGACAACAATCTCATGGCGCAGGTTTCCCCGCAAGACCGTCATGGGTGTGCGTTGGCCGATTGTCTCTTCCGTCAGAACCTTGTGGAGATCATCAACGGAAGTAATAACCTGACTGTTGAATTCGACAATAATATCACCCTGCTGGATTTCGCTGTTGTACGAAACGCCGTCGGCTTCTGTGCTGACCACAATCACCCCGGTTTTGGCGTTTAGGTGATTGTACTGCTTAATGCGTTCTGTCAGGTTAATTAATTGACCGGCAATGCCCAGATACCCCCGGCGAACCCGGCCCTGCATGATGAGTTTTCCGGCTACCATAGCGGTCAGGTTGGACGAAACCGCAAAACAGATACCCTGGGCGGGCAGAATGACGGCAGTATTGACCCCGATCACGTCGCCCTGCGAGTTGACGAGCGGCCCGCCCGAATTGCCCGGATTCAACGATGCGTCGGTCTGAATGACATCATCAATTAGCCGCCCGGACTCTGAGCGGAGCGTCCGGCCAAGCGCACTCACAACCCCGGCGGTAACGGAATACTGAAAACCGTATGGATTGCCAACTGCAATGGCAATTTGCCCCACCTGCACCTGTTTTGAGTCGGCAAACCGGATCGCTTTCAGGCCTTCGCCGTATATTTTGATAACAGCAATGTCGGTAGCGGGGTCACGGCCAATGAGGGTCGCTTCAAAATCCCGTCCGTCGGGCAGAGCCACGTCAATTTTTTGCGCACCCGCCACCACGTGGTTGTTGGTGATTATGTAACCGTCGGATGAAATGATGAAACCTGATCCGGTTCCGCCGTCGGGCTGGCTACGGCCCCGGAGCGGTTGCTGGCCTTCTTTTTGCCGACCACTTACTTTAATCTGTACAATCGACGGACTGACTTTTTTCGCTACATTTACCACGGTGTTGGAATACGCGTCGAGCAAGGGTGCATCCTGATTTTCCTGAACGCCCGGTACGGTATCCAATCCCGTGTTGCTTACCAATTGTAATTCCATGGCTTGAAAATTTAGTTGTAAATACAACTTTCAAACGGTATGCCAGCAGGAACGGAACTTCAAGATCCGTCAATTTGTCAGGTTTACACAACCAGTATGCTTTGAACCAATGACTTTTGAAGAATTTCTGATCAGTAAAAAAATTAACGAACAGCTATTCCGCCAACAGGAACCGGCGCGGTTTGAGGCCTGGAAGACGGAATTCGAGCAGCTCCATCCGGAAAGTTTTACGACCCAGAAAAAATTTCTGATCAATGAAATTCGTCGGAAATACCTGATTCGCTAAATAAGGATTCATTGTTTACCAGGAGGCTGTTAAAGAAAAATTGCTATTTTTAAGCCCGTAAAAAAACTATATCGTCTGTTTATGCAGCATTACGATTTTGCAATTGTTGGAGCCGGATATGCCGGTAGTGTGTTGGCTGAGCGCCTGGCCAGCCAGTCCGGAAAGAAAGTTCTATTGATTGACAAACGACCACACATCGGCGGAAATGCCTACGATTATTACAACGAAGACGGTATTCTGATTCACCTCTACGGTCCGCACATTTTTCACACCAATTCGCCGGAAGTCTTTGGTTATCTGTCTAAATTCACGGAGTGGCGCCCCTACGAGCACCGGGTTCTGGCATCGGTAGAAGGCCAGCTGTTGCCGATTCCGATCAACCTGGATACCGTAAACAAACTCTACGGGAAAAACTTTACGTCTGACGAACTGGCTGAATATTTCAAAACCGTGGGCGAACCGGTTGATGATATCAAAACCTCGGAAGATGTGGTGGTGAGTCAGGTGGGACGCGATCTGTACGAGAAATTCTTCAAATACTACACCAAGAAGCAGTGGGGGGTTTACCCATCGGAACTGGATAAATCGGTGACTTCCCGCATTCCCACCCGGACTAACCAGGACGATCGTTATTTTTCCGACGAGTTTCAGTCGATGCCGTTGCACGGTTTTACGAAGATGTTCGAGAAGATGGTCGACCATCCGAACATCACGCTGATGCTCAGTACGGATTTTAAAGAAGTGAAAGACAATTTGTCATACGATCAATTGATCTATACGGGACCGGTCGATGAGTATTTTGATCATTGTTACGGTAAGTTGCCATATCGTTCGTTGCGCTTTGAACACCAGACACTAAACGAAGAATGGCACCAGCCGGTGGCTGTGGTCAACTACCCGAATGACCATGCATACACGCGGGTGACGGAATACAAACACCTGACGGGCCAGGAACACCCGACCAAAACAAGCATCACGTTTGAATACCCGCAATCGGAAGGGGATCCTTATTATCCCGTACCGATGCCCGAAAATGCTGAGTTATACCGGAAGTACAAGCAACTGGCGGATCAGCAACAAAATGTATACTTTGTTGGGCGTTTGGGGACGTACCGTTACTATAACATGGACCAGGTTGTGGCGCAGGCGCTGACGCTCTACAAAAAACTGGTAGGAGCCGATTCGCTGGCTGAGGCTGCGGGCGACAAAGCGTCTGTCAGCTAAGACGAAAGAACGGTTTTGGCAAGGAATAAATTTCCGGGTTGCGTAGGAGGTCAAAACCGTCTATGTGATCCGGAAATGGTTTTTTAGAGGAGTTGGAGCAGATCAATGTGATCCACATACGGCTCAAAAGGGTGTTGGTTTCGGGAATGCTGCCGCTGCTGGCTACGAAGCGAGAACAGATGCTGAAGTTCGTGATTGCCTTCGTAATATTTGCTTTCGGTAAAGTAGGCCTCCACAAAAAAATCCCCCACGGCGTACAATCCTACTGTAAAGGGAGGCACCGGCCGATTCATTAAATGTTGCCCGTGCTGCCAAAGCAAGTCGGCCTTCTGGGTTAACGGCAGTCGATCGTATTCTGGTAAAGTCACCATGAGGTGCAGGAAAATTAAGAGACGGGGGTACGTTGAAATCCAGCACAGTTTACAGTTCCTGTCGGATAAAAGTAAATCCGGGCCTTCAATTCTACGATCAAAGTTAGTTAGCGGTTTTTAATGTGACATATTTAATTGTATAGTCGATAGGGTGTTAATGAAAGAGGGTTAATGGTTACAAGGTATTTTCTTTAAACCGGGGTGTCTTTTCCGTTCTCCCTTTTTTTGATACGACTCAAATCGGCCAGGTACTGCTGTAGTTTTTCTTCTAGTTCGGCTGAAGAAATGTTGGCATACAATTCACCATCAATGGCCAGTGAGATGCGGCCCGTTTCCTCGGAAATGGCAATGGCAGCCGCATCGGTCACTTCGCTAATGCCAATGGCGGCCCGGTGTCGAAAGCCCGTTGAGGTCAGAATTTCGTCGTTTTCGGAAATGGGTAAGATGCAACGGGCCGCCCGGATACGGTCTTCGGCAATAATGATGGCACCGTCGCGAAGGGGGCTGTATTGGCTGGCGATTGATAAAAGCAAGCGTTTGGTAATGATCGCTTCGAGGGGGTCACCGGTCTGGATGAATTTGTCCAGATCGTCGTTTTTCGCAATGACGATGAGGCCGCCCGTAAATTCCGTTGACATGGATTTGCAGGCATCAATGACGGGTTTCAAAGGGGTCGACGGTTCTACCACCGCTGGTTGTCGAAACCACCGCATGAACAAACGACTGTTGGCAATATTGGTGGATTTGCCGATGATGAGCAGAAACCGTCGGATTTCCTGCTGAAAAATAATGATCAAAGCGAGTGCGCCCACGCTAATAAAGTACCCCAGGATGGTGGTCAGTAATTCCAACCCCACGGCCTTGGCGACCAGGTAAAGCAGGTACACCAGCAGATAGCCCAGGAATATCCGGCTGGCAATGGTGCCTTTTACCAGGAAATAAATCTGGTACAACAAAAAGGCCAGCAAGAGAACGTCTACAATATCAACCCATTCAATGTCGAGAAAGCCAATTTTCATAATAGAGATTGTGTGATTTAGGGATTGGTTTTAAGTCGCTTGTTGGTAACTCATCACGAGCTGAATCGCTTCGGTTGCTTCGCGTACATCGTGCACCCGCAAGATAGCGGCTCCTTTGGTCAGGGCAAGGGTATTTAAAACCGTGGTTCCGTTCAAGGCTTCGTCGGGCCGGATGTTTAGCGTCCGCCAGATGGTTGATTTGCGCGACAAGCCCACCAGCAACGGGCAGTCGAAGGTGTGGAAGGCGTCCAACTGGTTGAGCACCTGAAAATTCTGTTGCGGATTTTTGGCAAAACCGAAGCCGGGATCGATCAGAATATCTTTCTGACCAAGTTCCCGCAGACGTGCCAGTTGGAGTTGAAGCTCCGATAAAATTTCCGGCAGCAGACTTCGGTACACGGTATGCTCCGTCATGGTCTGGGGGGTACCACGCATGTGCATCAGCACGTAGGGAACACCCAGTTCGGCAACGGTTTCGAACATCTGTGGGTCCAGGGTGCCGCCGGAAACGTCGTTGATCAAAACCGCTCCCGACGCTACTGCCTGCCGCGCCACTGAAGCCCGAAAGGTATCCACCGAAATCCAGCTATCCGGAACTGCCCGAACAATGGCTTCGATGATGGGTAAAACCCGGTCGGCTTCTTCTTCCGCACTGATGTTTGCGGCCCCGGGCCGGGTCGAATAGCCGCCAATATCCAGAAACGTAGCCCCTTCGGAGCGCATGGCTGCGGCCCTTTCAACGGCCTGATCGACAGACTGAATACGGCTTCCGGCGTAGAACGAATCAGCAGTGCTGTTCAGGATTCCCATCACTACCGGGGTACTTAGGTCCAGAACATTTCCCCGCAGGTTGAGCGTTTTTTTCGTAACTTTCGGCATGAAATTAGTAGGTAGTCTTTGGGCGCCTCTCTTCAGTCATTGCTCAGAATGCTGCGGAAAACAAAAGGCTACTGAAGACTGACAACTGAAGATTCCAACGTATGTTGCAAACCGAAGCTCAATATCGGCAAGTGATTCAACTCTGCAAAGAGGTTTTCCAGAAAAAGAATAAAGACTACGGTACGGCCTGGCGCATCCTGCGGCTGCCCTCCATCACCGACCAGATTTTCATCAAAGCGCAACGGATTCGGACCTTGCAGGAACGCGGTACGCAACGGGTAGAAGAGGGTGTTGTACCGGAATTTATGGGCATCATCAATTATTGTGTGATGGCCCTGATACAACTGGAACTGGCCGACAGCGACCGACTGGAAATACCGGCTCAGGAGTTGACAGAGCTGTATGACCGGCAGGTGGGCAACGTCATGGCCTTGCTATTTGCCAAAAACCACGACTACGGCGAAGCCTGGCGGGAGATGCGGGTGAGCTCAATGACGGATATCATCCTGATGAAACTTCTTCGCACGAAGCAGATCGAAGACAATCAGGGCCAGACGCTCATCTCGGAAGGCGTCGATGCCAATTACATGGACATGATTAATTATGCGGTGTTCTGTTTGATAAAGTTAGGCATAGTAGAAACCTCTGTACCTCAATGAATGTAGCCCCAAACCGTACCCGGGTAGCCCCCAAACCGGCTACCTGGCAGCGTGTCATCGCGCAGATTTCCCGTTTCCTCGTCGGCGTTATTTTTATCTTCTCGGGATTGATCAAAATCAACGATCCGGTTGGAACGCAGATTAAACTCACCGAATACTTCGAGGTTTTTGCCCTTGATTTGCCGTCGATGGCGGGCTTTTTCCACGGTTTGATTCCATTTACATTAATTCTGTCTGTATTTTTTTGTGCAGCCGAAGTCGTGTTGGGCGTAGCGTTGCTGTTGTCGTACCGGATTCGGTTCACTTCCTGGGTACTGCTGGCGTTAATTGTATTTTTTACCTTCCTGACGTTTTATTCGGCTTATTTCAACAAGGTGACCGATTGCGGTTGTTTTGGAGACGCCATCAAACTAAAGCCGTGGACGTCGTTCAGCAAAGATATTTTTCTGCTGGTTCTGATTCTGGTCATTATCTGGCAGCGGAAAGTTTTTCGGAACCTGCCTACGGGGTTCCTGGTTGGGCTGGCTACGATTTGCTCCGTTGGCCTGGGCGTGTACGCGATTCGCCATTTGCCTCCTCTCGATCTGCTTCCGTACGCCGTGGGAAAAAGCATACCGACCCAGATGCAGCCTTCGGAACCGTTGCGCTTTTCTTACAAAATGGAAAAGGACGGAAAAGAAGTTGAACTCGAAAAATACCCGACCGACACGACCTATAAGTTTAAGGAAATGGTATTGCTGAACGAATCGGCCAAGCCTAAAATTACGGATTACCGCGTCTGGAACGACGAGGGTGACTTTACGCAGGGAACGTTTGAGGGTAACAAGCTCATGCTTATCATTCGGGATATTCACGACATGAGCATTGGCGACATGCCCGCTATCCGCAAAGTAATGAAAGGCGTAGAAGGCAGTCAAATTATGCCTATGATTTTAACCTCGGTCAGTGATCAGGAAATCAATGATTTTCGGCACGAATACCAACTTTCTGTTCCGGTTTACAAAGCGGATGCCACGGTTTTGAAAACCATCGTGCGCTCCAACCCCGGCTTGTGGCTGATCAGCGATGGCGTAGTAAAAGGAAAGTGGCACCATGTGGATACGCCAGCTCCCGAAGAGGTTGTGAAGTTGGTGAAAAACAAATAAGTGGTTGTCGTTCAGGGATTTTAAATGAAAAATATTTTTTTGGTCGGGATGCCATCGTCGGGGAAGAGTACCCTCGGCAAACGATTGGCCCGGCAACTGGCGTACCGGTTCGTCGATACAGACAAACTAATCATTAAGGAAGAGGGCGGACGCAGCATCAATGCTATTTTCCAAACCGATGGCGAGGCCTATTTTCGGGAAGTGGAAAGCCGGGTTTTGCATACCATTCAGCCCGATAGCCGGCTGGTTGTAGCAACTGGAGGAGGAATGCCCTGTTTTCACGACAACATGGCGTACATCAAAACCGCAGGGTTCAGTATTTTTCTGGATGTATTGCCGGAGCTGCTGCTCGACCGCATGGTGCGCCACCAGCACGATGAACGCCCGCTTTTCAACCGGAATGACCCTACATTACTGGAAAATCTGCGTCAGAAGTACGACGACCGGCGAATTTTTTATACCCAGGCTGATTTAATTGTCTCGGGCGAAACGGCTGTAGAAGAGCTTAGTAAGCAAATTGAACCTTTTTTATAACATTAATAGGGGTTAAAAGGTTATAATCTTTTTCGCACAGGTTGGAACCATTTAAAAGTGTCAATGTGTATTATATACAGTTTCACACTCTGATTGCTGTTTTTAAAAGGTTATCGTGCCGTAAACCTCTATGTTCGTAGCGAAAAAGTGCCTGATTGCTTGCCTGGTTTTTCTTTGGCCCTATTTGTCTTATTCGCAACAATCTGCCGACTCCACGCTACAACAGGCTACACTGGAGAATTGTATCCGCTATGCCGTTCAGCATCAGCCCGTTATTAAGCAAAACGAAATTGATCAGTTGATTGCCGAACGGACCATCAGGTCGGCTTTGTCGGCCTGGCTACCCCAAGTTTCCGGCGCTTACAACATTCAGCATTACCTCAAACTCCCCATTTCCTTACTCCCTAATTTCAGCAATCCCTCATCACCGGAACGGGTACCGGTAACCACGGGTTTGGCTAATTTATCGAATATCCAGTTTGCACTAAGCCAGAATATTTTCAACCGCGATGTGTTGCTGGCCAGCCGGACCGCCAACACCTATCGGCAACGGGCGCGTCAAAATTTGGTGGATAACCAGATCGATGTAACCGTGAACGTGAGTAAGGCGTTTTATGACCTGATCCTGACCCAAAAGCAGGTCGATATTCTGGATAGCGACATTGTTCGGCTGGAGCGTAGTTTGCAGGATGCCACCAATCAATATAAAAGTGGAATTGTAGACCGGACGGACTACAAGCGGGCGGCTATTGCCCTGAACAATTCGCGGGCTCAGCGTAAGCAGGCCCAGGAGCAGATCAGCGGAAAAGCGCAGCTTTTGAAGCAATTGATGGGCTATCCGGCCAAAGCGGAGCTGAACGTTGTTTATGACACGCTCCAGCTAACCAATGAAGTTTTTATAGATACCAATCAACTAATCAGACCTGAAAACCGCATTGAGTTTCAGCTCCTTCGGACGCAGCAGGATCTGCTGAAAGCGAACATTAAGTACAACCGATGGGCGTATCTGCCTTCCGTTTCGGCGCAGGCTAATTATAATTTTGTATTCCAGAACAATGAGTTTTCCCGCTTATATAGCCGAAACTTTCCCAATTCTCTGGTTGGTCTGTCGATAGCCTTGCCCATTTTTCAGGGTGGTCGGCGTATCCAGGAAAACCGGATTGCTGAACTTCAATTGCAGCGTTCGGAGTGGGATGTTACCAATCTTTCCAATATAGTTAATACAGAATACAGTCAGGCGCTGGCCAATTACAAAGGCAATCTGGCGACGTACCGCGCCTTACAGGAAAATCTAGAACTGGCCAACGATGTATACCGGGTTATTCAGTTGCAATACCGTTCGGGGGTTCGGGCCTATCTGGATGTAATCATTGCGCAGAACGACCTTCGCGCTACCCAACTGACGTATTTTAACGCGCTGTATCAGGTGCTGGTCAGCAAACTGGACGTGCAACGGGCGTTAGGAACGGTGCCGACTTACTGAAAATGAATTATGCAATTCCCCATTTATCCTTCATTTCGAATGAATAGGAGCTTTAAATCGCTTTCCATCCCGGTTGTTCTGCTGGTTGTTCTGACGGCTTGCGGAGGAGATAAAAAACAAGCCCAGCAGGGGCCTCCACCGCCCACCCCGGTTGCTATCGCGGTAGCTAGTCAGGGAACGGCGGTCTATTACGATGAATATCCGGCTACGGTAACGCCTTTGAATCAGGTCGAGATTTTTCCGCAGGTAGCGGGTTATATTTCCGGTATTTTCTTCACGGAAGGTCAGGTGGTGAGCAAGGGGCAAAAGCTGTACGAAATTGACAAACAGCAATACCAGGCAAATTACGACGAAGCAGTTGCCAACGTGAGCGTGGCGCAGGCAAACCTGAACCGCGCCCAGAAAGATGCCGACCGGTATCAGACGCTGGCCAAGGAAGATGCGATTGCCCGGCAGGTTGTTGACAACGCCGAAGCCACGCTGGAATCCGCCAAAATGCAGGTGGCAGCTGCCAAAGCCAATGTGTCGCGGGTGGCAACGAGCCTGAATTATGCAACGATCAAAGCGCCCTTAACGGGAACGATTGGAATCTCGCAGGTGAAACTGGGAGCAGCTGTATCGCCCGGCCAGACGCTGTTGAACACCATTTCCGCCGACGATCCGATTGCCGTCGACATTGCCATCGATGAAACCGATATTCCGCGGTTTATCCGGCTGCAAAACCGGAAGGCCAGCGACTCGACGTTTATTTTCGTGCTGCCCGACGGAACTCCCTACAAGGCTGCGGGCAAAATTGGCATCATCGACCGCGCCGTTGATCCACAAACCGGAACGCTCAAAGTACGTTTGTTTTTTGCCAATAAACAGAACATGCTCAAATCCGGCATGAATGGTAACCTGCGGGTGCTGAACAGCGAGTCGGGCCAGCGGTTGTTGATTCCCTACAAATCCGTTACGGAGCAAATGGGAGAATACTTTGTCTATGTGGTGGGAGACAGCAGCAAAGTTGCGCAGAAAAAAGTTTCGCTGGGAAACCGCATTGGGCCTAACGTCATTGTGAAAGATGGGGTTCAGGAAGGCGACAAAATTGTGACAGAAGGTATTCAAAAATTACGGGAAGGATCTGTGGTGAAAGTAGCCGCTGATTCGGCTGCGGTGTCGGCATCGACACCACCAGCTCAGTCAACCACCGGAAAAACCCGTTAATCAGAAGTAAAGATGTTTGCTAATACGTTCATCAACCGGCCGGTCATGGCCATCGTTATTTCTATTGTCATCGTGCTGGTAGGGGCTTTGTCCATTCTTAACCTGCCGGTTGGACAGTACCCGGATATTACCCCGCCGGTTGTTCAGGTAACGGGGACTTATACCGGCGCTGATGCACAGACGGTTGAGCAAACGGTAGCAACACCCATCGAAACACAAGTAAACGGAACGCCCGACATGCTGTATCTGCAAAGCAACAGCACCAGCGACGGGCGAATGACCATGAACGTGACCTTCGATGTGGGCACGGATGTCAATATTGCGGCTCTCGATGTGCAGAACCGCGTGGGCATTGCCCAACCGCAGTTGCCCTCGGAAGTAACCCGGCTTGGTCTGACGGTTCGGAAACGGAACCCGAGCTTGTTTATGCTCGTCGCGATTTATTCGCCCAACAAAACCCACGGGGTGACGTTCCTGGATAACTACGCCAATATCTTTATCCGCGACGCCTTACTGCGGGTGGAAGGAGTGGGGGATATTTTCTCGCGGGCTGACGACTTCAGTATGCGGATCTGGTTGCAGCCGGACAAAATTGCTCAATTGGGTCTGACCCCGGGTGATGTCGTTGCGGCTTTGCAGGAACAAAACCTACAGGTGGCCGCCGGTTCGGTGGGAGCTCCTCCGCAGCAATCCGCCCAGGCGTTTGAATATACGGTTTTTACCAATAGCCGGCTCAGCAAAGAAGAGGACTTCCGGAACATCATTGTTCGGAGCAGACCCGGGTCGGGGGGCATTGTGTACCTGAAAGATGTTGCCCGTGTGCAGTTGGGAAAATTCAGCTATACCAGCAACTCTTTTGTCGACGGAAACCGGGCGGCTTATTTGCTGCTCTACCAATTGCCCGGGAGCAATGCACTTTCCACGGCCAAAGGCGTTTATGCGGCTATGGATGAGCTGAAAAAATCGTTCCCCAACGACATTGACTATGTAGTGCCTTTCGAATCGGTTTCGGTTGTTCAGGTATCCGTTGATGAGGTGGTGAAAACGTTGATGGAAGCCCTGGGACTGGTCGTGGTGGTGGTGTTTCTGTTCCTGCAAAACTGGCGGGCCACGCTGATTCCGGTATTGGCCATTCCGGTTTCCATCCTGGGTACGTTCGCCTTCTTTATTCCGTTAGGATTTACCATCAATACGCTGACGCTGTTTGGCTTCGTGCTGGCCATCGGTATTGTGGTCGATGATGCTATTGTGGTGGTTGAAGCCGTTCAGCACTACATTGACCACGACCGAATATCCGCCAAAGAAGCCACCCGAAAAGCCATGCGGGATATTTCCGGCCCGGTGGTCGCCATCGCGTTGATTCTGGCTGCGGTCTTTGTTCCCGTCGGATTTATTCCCGGAATTGTTGGGCGGCTTTATCAGCAGTTTGCCATCACCATTGCGGTATCGGTGTTGATCTCAGCGTTTGTTGCCCTTTCGCTGACGCCAGCTTTGTGCGCCCTGATGCTGAAACCAACAGAAATTACCGATAAATCGAAAGGACTGAACGGGCTTTTCTACCGCTTCAACCTGTGGTTTGAACGAACCAGTAGTAGCTACAGTCGAAGCGTTAACCGCTTGATTAAAGCCTCTCCGCTGGTATTGGTGTTGCTGGCGTGTTTGTTCGTGGGAACGGGAATCCTGTTTAAAAACAAACCAACAGGATTTATCCCAACGGAAGACGAAGGCCGGGTCATCATCACGTACGAAATCCCGGAAGCCTCTTCCACCACGCGTAGTTTAACGGTGCTCAATCAGGTGATGAAAATCCTGAAAGAACAGCCTTACGTTGCCCACTTTTCGGCTTTGGGCGGTTTGAACGCCGTTACGTTTTCGAGCAAGTCCAATAGCGGTACGGTCTTTACTCAACTAAAACCGTGGAGCGAGCGGAAAGATAAATCGGTTCAGATTGATTCCGTAGTGGCAAAACTGCAGCGGGCGCTTTCTACGATTAAGGAAGCTAATGTGGTGGTTATCCCTCCTCCGGCTATTCCCGGTATGGGCCAAACGGCGGGCTTTACCTTCGAAATAGAACAACGGGAGAGTACGGACGATGTGCGGGCATTTGATAAAGTTGTTCAGAATTTTGTGGCCGAAGCGAATAAACGGCCGGAAATCGCGCGGGCTTTTACCTATTTCACGTCTAAAACGCCCGCTTTCCGCGTCGATGTAGATCGTGAAAAGTGTAAGAAGCTGGGGGTGAACGTCAGTGAAGTGTATACCACCATGCAGACGTACCTCGGCAGTATCTACGTGAACGACTTCATTGTCTACGGTCGCAAATTCAGGGTGGTGGCCCAGGCTGACACCGCTTATCGGGGCGATATTCAGCAGCTTGGCCGGTATTTTGTCCGGAATCAGAATGGAGCGATGGTACCGCTGAGTACCGTGATCAAAACCGAGGTCATTGAAAATGCTCCGCTTATATCGCACTACAACCTGTTCCGTTCCGTCGAAATCAACGGCAGTCCGAAGCCGGGGTACAGTAGTGGGCAGGCCATTGACGCCCTTCGGGAAGTTGCGGATAAGGTGCTGCCCGCCGGATATGGCTACGATTTCTCCGGGTTGAGTCGCGAGGAAATTAGTTCAGGGTCCAGCTCAGTCTATATTTTTGGTCTCTCTATTCTATTTGTTTTCCTGTTTCTGGCGGCCTTGTACGAGAGTTGGTCGGTACCTTTTGCGGTTTTGTTGTCGGTGCCCATTGGTGCATTTGGAGCTATCCTGACGCTGACGCTTATTCCGTATCTTAGCAATAACGTTTATGCCCAGATCGGTCTGATTACTCTGATTGGTCTGGCCGCCAAAAACGCCATTCTGATTGTCGAATTCGCGAAAGAGCGGGTCGATAAAGGGGTTGATTTGCTGGAATCGACACTGGAAGCGGTTCGCTTGCGGCTACGACCCATCATTATGACCTCGCTGGCCTTTATTTTGGGCGTGTTGCCGCTGGTTTTTGCCAGCGGGGCCGGAGCCGTTGCGCGGAAAACCATCGGCTGGACGGTTTTTGGCGGGATGCTGGCCGCTACCTCGCTTGCCATTTTTGTTGTTCCGGTTCTGTTTGTTGTGATTACCCGGTTTGCTTACGGCAAGAAAAAGCTGGAAGAATTAAAAGAGCAGGCGAAGAAGCCAGCTCAACAGTTGCAGGAAAACGATGGCGTGACGCTTTGATCACCCCTGAAACGCAAACTGTTCGGAGTGAAACTGTTGCCGTAATTGAATAAGAGCCAGTCGGGTCCAGGTTTTGACCGTGCCGAGGGGTAGTTTGAGCTCCTCGGCCGCTTCCTGTTGGGTGTAGCCCTGGTAGTAGAGCAAATGAATCACCTGCCAGTGGCGGGGGTCCAGCGTGGTGTTGATAGCCTCCGTAAAGCCAATATATCCCACATGATTGAAGGTCATCCCCATGCCGGGTAAATAGCCATCCAGCGGCAGTTCGGTTTGATTTTCGGTTTTCTTCGCACGTAAAAAGTCAAAGGCTGTGTTCCGGGCCACATTGAGCAGCCAGGTAAACAAGCGGCCTTTGTTAGGGTCGTGGCGGTGAATATTTTTCCAGACTTTGACGAACGTGTCCTGTAACAAATCCTGGGCCTCTGTTTCGTTTTTTACGATTTTGGTCAAAACCCCTAAAAGTGTGTTGGCGTATCGATCGTATAACTGGCTGAAGGCGACGCGGCTGTGTGCTTTCAACCCGTCGATCAAAGCAAGTTCTGAAGCGGTGGTAAAGGGCTTTTTCAAATGAAAAAAGGAATAAGCTGAAAATCAGTTCAGGTAGCCACCGTTTGCCGGATCCAACGCAGCATTTTGAATCTACCCATTGAAAGTTAGTTCAACTACTTAACCGAATTTACTTAAAATTGTTGTGAGCGGTTACAGTTTGCGTGAAAAATACTCACCCTGGACCAACAAAAAGGGCTTCCCGAAATCGGGAAGCCCTTTTTGTGCCGGGAGCGGAGCTGTTAAAAGAAAGCACCGACTGACAAGGTAACATTCGTCATTCGGGTGTCGATTTGGGCCGACGCGTAATCCGACGCGTTAGGTAATGTGTACGGAGTATAAGCCGATTTCGTGGTGCCGTACGTGCCGCTGGCATCCACGAAGAAACGATCCGTCCGCACCCCCAATCCACCCGACAGCAACAACCGGGTCCGATCAATGTTATTCAACTGCTGTTTGTAAGCATCGGGCAGGTAAGCAACCCCACCGCGAATGCGCAACAACCCGGCCCGAATTTCGGCACCGGCGCGCAGGTTTACGACGTTTTTATAGGTCCGCTGTACTTCATTTTTTACGTCGTTTTTGAAATCCGTGTTATCCTGGGTGTTGTACACGCTGGTGGTGGCCCGCATACCGCCATACCCCACGTAATCAGCCGTGGCCGTGATGAAGCCGAGTTTTCCGCCCCCCAAAAAGTATGTTAACCCCCCGGAAGCCCGGAACGGTGTTGTTATGGAATATTCGAAGTTGTTCGGAACGACAAAAACCTCAGTGCGATCCAGCCGCTGGCTTAGGTTAGGGTCTCGGGCAACAACCCTTAACGACTGCTCAAAGGTTTCCCGTACACTGGTGAACGTAGGCGTCGCTAATGTTGCGCCAATTTGCAGGTTACGGTCGGGTTTGTAAATCATGCCCAGCGAGAAGTTAATCCCATTACCCGTTACGGTAAAATTGTCGATCTGGCTATAGTTGTCGAACACAGCCCCACCCACTACGGTTTCCCGGTAAACGTTTTCAAAGTCAAACCGCAGGCGGGTTAATCCCAACGACGCTCCGATGTATAATTTGTCATCCAGGTTTCCGGCGTATCCAATGGTCCACTGCGAATGGCCGCCCGATGACTGGTACGTGTTGCGCTGTTGGGTAGGAGCCGTAGGGTCGTATCGAAAGTACGGAGGACCTCCCTGAGATGGGTCTTGGGGTGTTACCGTCCCGTTAATTAAAAAGAGCTGGTAAGCAGCCGCAGACGGAAAATCGGCTTCGTTTGTACTACTGTTATACGCACTGTTGATTTGATTGCCCGTCAGATTCCGTCTATTAGCGTCAACAATATAGGAATCAACAATTGAGCTGCGGTTGTTCCGGCCCTCAAATACAAAATTATTGCTGAGTTGAACCTGACGGTTATACGTAATCCCCAGTGCGGTTCTTCGCCAGCGACGGTTTTCGTTTTGTTTGTTGCCCGCCAGCACTACACCGAATTGACTGATGCCCGGTTTTGTCATGCTGTTCGAAGTTTGACTTCCGATGTACGTAGCCTGCGCGCTCGTTATGTTCAGCGACGGGCTCAAACTGATCTCGGAGCGGTTGTAGAAACCCAGACCGGCTGGGTTACCAAAAACGGAGCTGGCGTCACCGCCGATGCTGGCGTGGTTGCCGCCCAGTGCGCGCATTCGGGCAGTACCGGTTTGGGTAATCTCTGAATACCGAAATGCGTCACCGGCGTAAATGTCAGCCTGTCCCAGGGCAGAACCTGCGTACAGCAGAAGCCCTACAATGCAGATGCTATTTTTCATAAAAGTGTGTGCTAGAAATAAGAATCATGTAACGGTTTTGCCTGTTAACCGGGCGGTGAACTATAGATGCATTTAAAAGAGCTTTGGTTTAATAATAACTCCAAAAAAGATCATTCGTTCGACCGTTGAACAGCAATTCCGGCACGATTATACAACGAAAAAGCCCGTCGATTGTAATAACCGACGGGCTTTTTATTTTTTATGATCGGATTGAATCACCGTTAACGCGGACCGCGTGAGCCACCACCACCGGAGTAGCCACCGCCACCCGATGATCCGCCACCACCCCGGCTACCACCGTAGGACGGTGAGCTGTAGCTCGGTTGCGAGGGTGGGCTGTAGGTTCGCTGTGGAGCTTCGTAACTACGAGTTGGCGCCTGATACGTCCGGGTCGGTTGCTGTTGTGGAGCACTATACCGCGAACCGCTGTTTGACGGGGGCGTGTAGCTGCCCCGGCTGTTTTGGCGCGGAGCTGCGTAATAGTCGGAATTGCTGGGGGGAGCGCTGTAGCTTGGCCGGGCTGATGAATTGCCGGAATTCGCATTCGCGCGACCGCTATTGCCAGAACCGCCGTAGTAATAATCCGCACCCCGGCTGTTGGCCCGACCAGCTCCGTATCCACTGTTTGTGGCGTTGCCGCTGTTGTTGTTCGGGCGGCTATAGTAGGTGTTGTTGTTCGCCGTATTGTTCGACGAGTTCAGCTCACCTGACCGGCGGCCACCACTGTTGTTGTTATAGCTGCGGGGCGTATTCACGAACGAACCGTTGTAGCGGTCGCTGCTGGCTCCCCGGCGGGCACCGTAAGTGGCGCGGTTGGCACCGATGCGATCGTAATTGTTGACCACAACGACCGGGCGGTTAAAGCCAAACCCACCTCCGTACATGTACGGGTTGTAAAAACTGTTGAAACCGTACCCAAATCCGAAGGGTGAATAGGCCATGAACGGATCATAAAAACCGCCAAAACCGCCCATTCCTCCGAAACCACCGTAAAATGGATCATACATACCCATTCCACCATAGCGCCAGCTATTCCAGCCCCAGGGAGACATACCTACACCAATGCCCAGGCCTAAACCCCCGTAGAATGGGCTGTTCCAGCCCCAGCGGTTCCAGCGCGAATTCATGAAGGCCATGTTGTAGCCATCGGCAAACCCATCGTTGTAGTTCGTTGTACTCCAGCCCGGATCGGGTGAAATACCGCGTTGTACTTTCCGGGCCGTAATATCGCTGTAGTATTCATCGTCATACAAAGCCGCCGTCTCCTCGTTGTAATAGTCGGGGTTAGCGTTCAGTTTACTGTCCTCATACCGTTGTGAGGCAGTGCGCGTACGTTCAACCGGCCGAGACTCCCGCTGAGTCGAGGCATAAGCCGGGGCGTCTGATGACGAACCGTAAAGGTCATCGGATTCACCCGCAAGCTGCTTACTGGGACTACAGCCCCAAAAGCCGAGAGCCGCCAGTAGCGTGAGGTATTTCCAGGTATGTTGCACTTTCATGGTGTTGTGGTGATAAAAGGTTCTTAGGGACCCCGTCATATTACAAAAACACAGAAGTCGGCAAAATGATTACAACTAGGCCGTTTGATTACAAATATAGGATAAAAACCTATCTTTGCAAGCTTCTCATATTATTAGACCCACATTTATAGGTGAGGGTTTAATTGCACCAAAAATATATTTCAGTCAGTCATGGCAAAAGCTATTCCGTCGCGTTCCGAGAATTATTCAGAGTGGTATAACGAGTTGATCAAAAAGGCCGACCTAGCCGAAAATTCGGCGGTTCGGGGCTGTATGGTGATTAAGCCGTACGGTTTTTCAATCTGGGAAAAAATGCAACGGGCGCTGGACGATATGTTCAAGGAAACCGGCCACACCAACGCCTATTTCCCTTTGTTTATTCCGAAGTCTTTCCTGAGCAAAGAAGCATCGCACGTGGAAGGGTTTGCCAAGGAGTGCGCCGTGGTGACGCACTACAGGCTCAAGAACGCGGAAGACGGCTCCGGGGTGGTGGTTGATCCCGAAGCCAAACTGGAAGAAGAATTGATTGTTCGGCCCACCTCAGAAACCGTGATCTGGAGTACGTATAAAAACTGGATTCAGTCGTACCGTGACCTCCCGCTGCTGATCAATCAGTGGGCCAACGTGGTACGGTGGGAAATGCGGACCCGCATTTTTTTGCGGACGGCGGAATTTCTCTGGCAGGAAGGACATACTGCCCACGCGACGGCGCAGGAAGCCCAGGAGGAAACCCGGCAGATGCTGGACGTATACGCCCGGTTTGCGGAGGAGTGGATGGCGGTACCCGTGATTCGGGGTGCTAAAACACCCAATGAACGGTTTGCAGGTGCCGACGATACGCTGTGTATTGAGGCTATGATGCAGGATGGCAAGGCGTTGCAGGCCGGAACATCGCACTTTTTGGGGCAAAATTTTGCGAAGGCTTTCGATGTGAAATTTCTGACCAAAGACAACCAGCAGGATTACGTCTGGGGAACGTCCTGGGGCGTTAGCACCCGGTTGATGGGGGCCCTGATCATGGCGCATTCCGATGATGACGGTTTGGTGTTGCCGCCCAAACTGGCTCCCATTCAGGTGGTGATCGTTCCGATTTTCCGGAATGAAGAACAGCTGGCGCAGTTGTCCGAAAAAATCAATCCGTTGGTGAAAGAACTCCGCAAAGCAGGAATATCGGTGAAATTTGATACCAGCGACGCCAACAAGCCGGGCTGGAAATTTGCCGAGTACGAACTTCGGGGTGTGCCGGTTCGGCTGGCCATGGGGATGCGGGACATGGAAAACAATACCGTCGAAATTGCCCGCCGGGATCTGAAAACGAAAGAAACCATTTCATTCGATGGCCTGGTGAACCACATTCAGCATCTGCTCGAAGACATTCAGGCAACGATTTACCAGAAAGCCGTGCAGTTCCGGCAGGAAAATACGTTTCGGGTGGACACTTACGATCAATTCAAAGAACAAATCGAAAAGGGCGGTTTTCTGCTGGCGCACTGGGATGGCACTCCCGAAACCGAAGAAGCGATCAAGGAAGAAACCAAAGCCACCATTCGGTGCATTCCGTTTGACGCTGAAGCGGAAGAAGGAACGTGTCTATACAGCGGCAAACCGTCTAAACAGCGGGTGATCTTTGCCAGGGCCTATTGATTCAGGCGTTGTAGCCCAAAAGCAGGGACGGAGGGCTAAAAGAAAGTGGCTGAACGCGAGCGGATAGGGACATGTTAACTCAAATAATTACCAAAACGTAAGTGACTTTCGGTGGGTTTACCTAGTTTTGGGCACACAACTTATTCTATTTTTATGGCACAAGCAAAAGCTGGAGATACGGTGCAGGTGCACTATACCGGCAGAAAAAACGATGGTACCGTGTTTGATTCCTCCAGCGGCCGGTCGCCCCTTCAGTTTCAGGTAGGAAGCGGCATGGTGATCCGAGGATTCGACGAGGGCGTAAATGGCATGGAAGTAGGCGAAGCTAAAACCGTCCGGATTCCGGCCGAAGATGCGTATGGTCCATCCAGCCCGGATATGGTTTTTGAGTTTGAGCGTTCGTTAATTCCCGATGATATTGAACTGGAAATTGGCCTGACGCTTAACATGCATCAGGACGGCAATCCGCAAACCGTACCGGTTGTGGTTCGGAATGTAACCGCTACCACGGTAACGCTGGATGCGAATCATCCGTTGGCTGGTGAAGAGTTGATTTTCGATATTGAGCTGGTTGGTATCAATCCCCAGGGTTGATTATAACGTTCTATAAAACAATGAAAACCGGAGTTGCACTTACCGAAGGTTGCCGTAAGCAACGGGTAAGTACAACTCCGGTTTCTGATTTTTCTGAAAAGCTGTTAGTTAATCCGGATCAGATCAATTTTGAAAATCAGAATTGAATTGGCCGGAATCCCGGCCTGAGCCCGTGAGCCATAGGCCAGGCTGGGCGGGAGGTAGAGCGTGATGCTGCCGCCCGGCGCAATGAGAGGAATTCCTTCCTGCCAGCCCAGAATAAGCTGATACAAGCCAAAGCTTATATTTTTTCCGCTGTCAAAGACTTTGCCGTTGGTCAGCGAACCCTCGTAGTTGACGGTTACGTTGGAACGTACCGTTGGGTGGGGGCCTGAACCCGGAGCGTGGATGGCATAATAAAAGCCGCGTTCGTCGGCCGTTGCCGAGGTTCCGCTTGCCTCAATAAACTCCTTCAAAACCGCTACTTCAGCCTCTGGTGCTTTTGCCATAATAATATGTGATTGATTAGGGGACTTTTACGGGTGCAAGATATTACATTTAGCCCATACTACGCCGGATTCTCACCGGTTCATTTGGCCGTGGTAGGCATTGGGTAAAAGCCCGGTGCTATAAATTAACCCAGGCCGATACTTTGATGCCAAAGGTGGAAATGTTGGGATTCGTGCGGTATGTCAGGCGGTGAATGGCATCGATGCGCAGCACTTTGAAAATGTTGTCGATGCCGTAACCGACTTCTACATACGGGGTTTGCCCCAGCGACTGAAAGCCCAAAACCGTCTGGCCCAGCTCGTTTGTTGCCGGAATGAGCGCCCGATTGGCGTTGCTCACATTGCCCATCAGAATGGCACCCGTAGCCAGGAATCGCCATTTCAACCGGCGAATGGCCGGAATCCGGTTAAAGAACAACCCCTCAAAATTGTGTTCCCCGAAAGCGCCCACGTAGCGGTCGGTGACGAATTCAAAGAAATTCATCAGGTTATAGGCATTCTCGACGCGGAAGAAGGTTTCGTTCCCCAGAGGCATGTACAGCAGCGGATAGGGGATCGTGGAAGGAATATAGCCGGCATTGATCTGATATCGGGTGCGGCCCAGTACGCCCATTCGAAAGGAATGCCGCAGGTTCAAACTAAAGCGATGGTAGGCGAAGTCGCCGTGTAGAACGTTTCGCATTCCTACCTGATACCGAAAGGTGATCACCGGATTATTGACACCATCCACCCTGAATCGGTCGTTTTCACTCTGGATCATCAGCGAGCCCGGAGCAAACCGCGTCTCGAACAGCATTTCCGTGGTTTGGTAGGTGCTAGCGGTTGTCTGATCCCGTTGGCTGGTCAGGTAGGCAAATGGAAACAGCGGTTCAAACGTACGGTTTCGCAGGCTGATTGTTTGCGTGATGCCTTTGCCCAGCTCGCTCCGGATGTAAGTAGTGCGTGACTCCTGCATGTAAGGTCGTCGCAGGGTGCCAAAGCGGGTGTAAGCGGCAAAAATGGTGTTTCCGCCCAGGTTTTCAAGTGAGGTACCCAGCCGTTCGATGTCGTAGCTTTTTTGAATGCCGGCAACGGTATACGGTTTTTTACGGATAACATAGTCGACGTTCAGGCCGTACTTGAATTGCTGATCCCGCGTACCGTATGCCAGGTAGCCACCCAGCACCCACCGGCGGCTAAAACCCGTATTGGTTCGAAGTCCCAACCGCAACCGGTGCCCTTCCACGTTATTGAACGCGTAACTGTTGAGCAGCGGGCCAGCGTCGAGATGAATGGAGCCCAGCGGGTAATACCCCACCATAGTCAGGTTCACTACCTCGCCCAAGAACTTCATCAGTGGCATATTTCGTACCGAGTCGACCACATCGAAAGCGCGCAACTCCGACGGACTCAAGCCTTCCGGGCGCGCTTTCTGCCAGTAGTCCGGTGATTTCTCGCTGTAGTTTTCGGCCAGTTCGAGGGGTGGTTCGTAAAATTTGGCTTCTTTGGGCTGATTGACCTGCACGTTACGGGCGGCCATATAAAACCGGACCAGCGCCCCGGGCGCATTGGGCGTTGGCTCATCGGTATCAATCAGAAGCTGGGTTAAGACCGGCAACCGAACCGCCGTGGTCGACTCACTGTCTTCTACGTCTTCCCATTCCTGCTCAATCCGGATTTCATCGACAAAGTTAATATTGGCTCGCTGGTCGATGCGGGCTTCAATCTGCGCCAACCCCAGCCGGGTGGTATCGATCCAGACCGTACCGGCAAAGGCCAGATCCGTTGCGCGTTTGGGTTCGAAATCAATCTGATAGCAGCTTTTTCCGGCAACATCGACGGTATCGACCAGCCGAAAGGTGTAAACTGCCTGCCAGGCTTGACCCAGAGGAGAGGGGAGGTCTTTCCGGAGCAGACTGATGTAATTTCGGTAAAAGTTATACTGTTGAAACGAAGAACCCGTCAGCTGGGCCGCCACCCCGCCGTCGCTGACGCCAACACCCGACGCCCGACTTTTCAGAATGCGCTCTTTGGTTTTGTTCGGGCTGGAGCGTTGGTAATATTCCGAAAGGGTTTCGGATACATACACCGGTACTGCAGGTTTGCCGTCTTTGTCGTAAATAGCGGGTAATTTAGACAGCACACGGCCCAATGGGCCAGGTTTGCGCCCGTTTTTTCGTTCATTCGCGAAGTTGTTGACATATGCCTCCACTTTGGAATAGCTTTCGTACTGAAAAGCCAGGAGCTGGTCGGGATCAAACTGATCCCGACGACGGATCGTTTCCCGAAGAATTCGGTAAGCTGGATCGCCCCCTTTGGCGTACACCTTAACTTCCTGAAGCTTGGTGGCTGACGAAGGCAGTGCGGCATCAATGGTCTGATCGATAGCCCCGTTGATCCGGAAAGATCGTGTCTGATAGCCAATACTCGACACAAGCAGTGAGTCGCCCCGCTGCGTCGTTTTTAGCAGGTACTGACCCGTCTCATCGGAGGTTGTTCCAGCCGTTTTGCCTTTGATGGCAATGCTGGCGAATGGAACGCCTTCACCGGTGGCTGCATCAGTTACCCGGCCTTTAATCTGGTAAGATGTTTGCGCAATAACCGGCAAAAAGAGTGTATTCAGGATGACAAAAAGAAGCCCGAACCGCCCACGTAGAATATAGTTCATCCGTTGATGCAGTGGTAGTAGCAATTGCAGTTTAACACAAAAATAGTCAACATGGTTTACCAGGTAGATGGAACGGAACGATTTGTGGTGGAATCATTGAAAAGTCTAAAAAGGTGGCCAAATTGTTTTATATTTAAGAACTGTCATAGATAAATTGGTTACAAAGCTGGATGGTATGCGGGTGGTTTTCAGCCTTATTTTACAAGCGCTTCAATTTTTGCTATGCTTACCAATCATCTTAATTAACCATACGCCAGAGTACGATGAATCGTTGCCCGATTTTTGTACGGAAATTGAATGCAGGTCTCTTGTTGGGTCGGATTAAGCGCAGAACAGCGGTTATTAGTTATGAGCCGTTCTCCATTTATAGTCGATTCTGGACATTGCTAAAGCATAGAGGATGATAGCAGTTCTACATCCTGATTACTCATTAAAATCTTAACCTTGTAGACACTGAGTGATGCGTAAAGTTTATGGGTATTTTTGGGTCTTTTTGGTGATACTGAGTGCCTGCGACTCGAAAAAAATGCAGGATTCAAAAACCGTTGAACAAACTGAAGTTCAGGTAATCCCGTATGATTTAACAGCGCCCGCCCAGCGGTTTACACTTCCCCCGGAGTTGGAGGAGGTTTCCGGTTTGTCGTATTATCAGCCGGGAAAATTGCTGTGCATTCAGGACGAAGTGGCCGTGGCTTACATCTTTGACCTGAAAAAAAAGCAGATTGCAGATTCTTCGGTATTTGGGAATTACGGCGATTTTGAGGGAATTGAGTGGGTGAAAAATGAAATTTTTACGCTAAAAAGTAACGGTGATTTATACCGTTTCAAGCCGTTTTCCAAAGAAATTGCCCGGATTCCGACTGATCTGCCGGGCAAAACGGAAGTTGAAGGACTAGCTTATGACTCCGAAAGCGACCGGCTCATGATTGCTGTAAAAGACGGTCCCAAAAAAGAGGAAAAAGCGGTTTATATGTACGACCTGAAATCCAAAGTGGTTTTTAAAGGGCTTGTTTTGAAAGAAAAAGCGCTGAAGGAAGCCGGGATCAAGGCGGACAAGTTTAAACCGTCTGGGCTGGCGGTTCATCCCAAAACCGGTGATTTTTATTTCATCACATCGGTGGGTAAAATGTTGGTTGTGGTCAATCGGAAGGGGCGGATCGTGGCGTCAACGCCCCTCGATCCCAGCTTGTTTCGCCAGCCCGAAGGCATTTGTTTTGCCCCCGATGGAACGCTTTACATCGCCAGCGAAGGAGATAAAAAAGCGGGATATATTCTGGAATTTGCCAACCTGCCTTAATTCCAATTAAGGGCAAAACCGATGATGAGTAAATCGTAAGAGAAATACAGCCGGAATACACTATTTGATTTCAATGTTTTCCATAACCGGTTGTGGATGAACAATGTAAACATCCAGAACGGCCAGTGGGCGGGCAAGATACTCACGAATCAGCGTCCGGAAGGAATAACCGCCGGGAATATCCTGGGCGGCAAAAGCGACGGCTTCAATGCCCTGATGATTGCCGATGTAAAGGGCGCGGGCGTTGTGGAAGTTCTGGGAGATGATGGTAATCTTATCCTGATTAAAGACCTGTTTGCAGCGAACCACCGAATCGAACGTTCGATAACCGGCATAATCGAGGGTCATGTCAGCTTCGGGGATACCCAGCCGAAGCAGCGCCTTTTTCATATCCGACGGTTCGTTGTAGTACTCGGAGTCGTTGTTGCCGCTCAGGATGATGTGCTTGATTTTTCCAACTTTCCACAAACGGGCCGTGGCCTCCATCCGATAGCGGAAAAACAGGTTTTCATTTCCACTTTTAACGGATTTGCTAGTCCCCAGCACCAAACCGACCTCGTTGGTGGGCAGCGAGTCGGTATCAAAATAAACCTGGCTCCGGGTACTGTACACGACCCAGAAATTACAAAGGAGCACAACGGTAACCCCCACAAAGGTAAGGATAATTCCCCCTTTGATCAGACGCTTCACCCGCGACACCCGAATGCGGTGTCTGGCTCGTTTGTAATTACCGGATTGCCGGCTGGTCGTGTACGGCATCGAATTCATCTCATGAGAACAAACCTAGCTGTTTCACCTTTTTCTCCGAACTAGTATCTTCGGTGACGGAAGTTTCATCCGTTGGTTCTTCGGGTTCCGGTTCCACAACGATTAAGTTAGGAGTTCCCGTTCTATTTTCCGCACTATCCCGCTCATTATTCCGTCGGGGTGCTAATAATTTTACTTCTTTCACCTTGGCGAATGGAAGTTTTGCACCCAGGGCTTTCCAACCCCGGATGTCGATGAAGCCTTCCGGCTCCAGTACCATTTTTTCAAGTGGCCCCCGCTCTTTTAGCTGGTGGGTAATCTCAAACCGTGGGTATTGATCCGCAGAAACCGCCAGCATCTTCGAGCCTTTTGTATCACCGATGAAACTGAATTTCTTGTCCTGCGTCGTCGTTTCAACCTTAAACCGCTTGATGTAATGCAGCTTCTGGTTGGCTTCGTAATACACCGCCGACAAAACCCGTTCGGGATCAAACTTTTCAAGCACCACAATTTCTGCCGGTTCGTACCGATTGGTCAGATTGTAGTTGGTCAACTCATACTGCCCATCTTTATAGACGACCAAAATGCTCATTCCGTTGTCGAAGTTGCCTAAATATTTTCCGCGCTCGTCGCGGTTCAGGCGACCCAGATGTTCGTCGTACCAGATGTCGACACCACCCAGCGTAGAAACGCCCCCAGATTTCAGGCTCACTTTCCGGACGGGGTATTTAGAAACGATGTTGCCCTGGGCGGCCCGGTTTTTGATCAGAACTTCCGCAAAATTGTAATCAAACTGCTTGATTTTGGCGGTGCTCTGAGCGGTCAGGTTGATGGTCACCACTTCGGCTTCGCCGTTGTCGTTGGCGGTAAACCATAATACTTTGGACTTCGGATTGCCCATCGTCAGGTCGTATTCCCGGTCGCGTGTGACGGCGGTAATGCAAAACCGTTTGGCCATGGTGATACCCGATTTACCGTCCAGATACAGCATGTTATAAACTTTCCGTTCATCGTTCTTCTTGAAAACGGAGCAGTAAATAATGTCCTTGCCGACGAATGTTTTATCCTGAATTTTGGTGACCAGGCATTTTCCATCGCGCCGGAACACAATGATATCGTCGATATCGGAGCAGTCGGAGACAAATTCGTCTTTCTTCAGACCGGTCCCGACAAAACCGCCTTCCCGGTCAACGTACAGCTTGGCATTGGCAGCGGCCACCACATTAGCCGCAATGGTATTGAATGCCCGGATTTCCGTTTTACGCTCCCGTCCTTTTCCGTATTTTTTCAATAACTCTTTGAAGTAACCGATGGCGTAACGCGTCAGGTTCTCCAGGTTGTCTTCAGTTTCGGCCAATTCCTGCTCCAGGCGTCGCATCAATTCTTCGGCCTTGAAACCGTCGTATTTGGAAATCCGTTTAATTCTAATTTCCGTCAGCCGAATCAGATCGTCTTCCGTGATTTCGCGGTAGAACTGCTTCTTGAACGGTTTCAGCCCTTTGTCAATAGTTTCCAGAACGGCCTCGAAGGTTTCGCACTCCTCGATTTTGCGATAGATGCGGTTTTCGATAAAAATCTTTTCGAGCGAACTGTACAGTAATTTTTCCAGAAGCTCCGACCGCCGGATTTGCAACTCGCGTTCCAGCAGCGAAACCGTCTGGTGGGTATTTATCGTTAAAATATCGTTGACTGAAACAAAATGCGGTTTGTCCCCGATAATGACGCAGGCATTCGGCGATACCGAAACCTCGCATTCCGTGAAGGCATACAAGGCATCAATGGTTATGTCGGGCGACACGCCGGTGGCGAGGTGAACGTGCACTTCCACATCTTTCGACGTGAGGTCCTCGACTTTCTTGATTTTTATTTTTCCGTCGTCATTGGCTTTGATGATGGAATCTTTGATGGAAGTAGTCGTAGTGCCGAACGGTATTTCGCGAATGATCAGCGTTTTCTTGTCGAACTCTTCGATTTTAGCCCGGATACGAACTTTACCGCCCCGGCTACCATCGTTGTAGTTGCTGACATCGATGAAACCGCCCGTCTGAAAGTCTGGGTAAAGGGTGACCGGTTTATCTTTTAGAATATTAATTGACCCCTCGATCAACTCGATAAAGTTGTGGGGTAAAATTTTGGTCGACAACCCAACGGCAATTCCTTCTACGCCCAACGCCAGCAGCAGCGGAAACTTAACGGGCAGCGTAACCGGCTCTTTTTTGCGTCCGTCATACGACAACTGCCACTCCGTGGTCTGCGGGTTGAAAATAACGTCGTTACCAAATTTGGACAAGCGCACTTCGATGTACCGCGGAGCCGCTGCCCCGTCACCGGTACGGATGTCGCCCCAGTTACCCTGGGTATCAAATACCAGGTTTTTCTGGCCAATCGTCGTCAGGGCATCGCCAATGGAAGCATCACCGTGTGGGTGGTACTGCATGGTTTGCCCGATGACGTTTGCAACTTTATTGAAACGCCCGTCGTCCATTTCTTTCAGGGCGTGCAAAATCCGGCGTTGTACCGGTTTCAGACCGTCTTCAACGGCCGGAACAGCCCTTTCAAGAATAACGTAGGATGCGTATTCTAAAAACCAGTTTTCATACAACCCCGACACTACGGTTTGTTGCTGTAGGGTTTCTTCATTTTGATCTTCCGGTAATTCAGTGGGGTCCAGAATTTCGCTCATTCGAATGGTTACGGATAAAAATCGATGGTAAATGCTATCGTTGGGAATAGGTCGGCGGGGAAAAAAGCTCCGTCGATAGCTCAATAAAGATACAACAGTTTTCGTAAAATAGTGCCTAAAATACGCTAAAAGGCGGTATTTAAAGCGAATAAAACCGTGTCTTCAGGTCGCCAGTTCAGAAATAAACAAAAGCGATGCCGATTTAAAAAGGTGGCGCTAGTGCGTTGGTAAAAAGAAGAATTGTAGCCATAGTTTACAAAAAATATGTAATACTTGTATTACAAATATAGTGAATTTTAAATAGAAAGCCATCTTTTTTCCGGCCTACTTGGAATCTGGGCTATTGCTCTTGCGGTCTGGCTGAAACAAAATTATGGCTGGTTTTGGGCAAAGATGAATGGCAATAACCGGCTAGTAGTCACACTTTTGGTATATACCTTATGGTGCGAAGAGTCCTTTCGTTCACGTTATCCCACCACGCAGGTCTATACGTTGGTCTTTTGTGGTGGATGCAGACACTCATTACGTTAAATTCTGGCTGAATACGGGCGGGCTTTGTGGCAGATAACGCACTTATTGCCCCTGGGCAGCCTATTTTGCAATGGAATTGATAACGGTTAGTAATTCGCTGATCATCATGGCAGTAGCGCCCCAGACCTTGAAGCCCTGTACCTGATAAAAGGGAGCGTCGATCACGGTGCCGCGCACCTCTACGGCATTTTCACCAATGATGCTTTCGTCCATCAGCTCATCCAGCTCAACCTCAACAACGTGCTCTACTTCGCGCGGGTCAGGGTAAAAGTCGGGGCGGTAGGGAAGTATGCCGACCACGGGCTGCACGTAAAAATTACTCGGTGGAATGTAGATTTCGGTGAGTTTGCCCAACACCTTTACATCCGTAACCCGAATACCGACTTCCTCCTGGGCTTCCCGCAGGGCCGTGCGGATCAGGTTCTCGTCGGTGCGTTCCATTCGCCCGCCCGGAAAGGCCATCTGCCCGGCATGAACGCCGTCGTACTGGGGCCGCAGAATCAACGGAACCAGGATGGAGCCTTTGTAGGGATAAAAAACGATTAGCACGGCACTCCGCCGGGTCCGTTCATTCGGTTGCATAGCCATGCGAAGTCGCGACCGCGAAGCCATTTTCAGGTGTGCTTCAACGCCGGGCAGCGGTTCAGCCAATCGCTCCTTCAGGGCGCTGGCAAAGCTATGAAACGAATGATCAGGCATAAAGTCTATACAGTTGTTCCGCACATTTCTCGCCATCCATGGCTGCGGAAACGATCCCACCGGCGTATCCTGCTCCCTCACTACAGGGGAAAAGCCGCTGAATTTGAACGTGTTCGAGGGTGTTGGGGAGACGCGGAATGCGAACGGGCGAAGAGGTGCGGCTTTCAACGCCGATCATCTGCGCATCGTTTGTGACGTAACCCCGCATTGATTTACCAAACTGCTGCAACCCGGCTTTCAGGGGCGCGGCAATGGTGTCGGGCAATACGGTTTGCATATCAACCGGTTTTAACCCGGGTTGGTACGAAGTCGGTAACAACCGGTTGGAAACCCGCCCGTTGACGTAATCAGAAACGCGTTGGGCCGGGGCGGTTTGGTTGCCGCCCGCCAGCAGACAGGCGCGCTGCTCGAGTTCTTTCTGGAATTGCAAACCGGCCAGTGGGCCGTACGCCCGGTAGTTCTTCAAATCGTTTTCGTGAATGGCCACCACCAGGCCGGAATTGGCGTATTTCGAATCCCGGCGCGAGGGTGACATCCCGTTCACGACCAGTTCGCCCGGTGCTGTTGCCGCCGGAACGATAAAACCGCCCGGACACATGCAAAAGGAAAATACGCCCCGTTCGATGCCTTTGTAGCGGGTTTGTGTCACCAGGCTGTAGGAAGCCGCCGGAAGGTAATCTCCGCGTTCGGGGCGGTGATATTGCAGCGCATCAATCAGGGATTGCTGGTGCTCGATCCGGACACCCATCGCAAACGGTTTGTTCTCGATTGTAACTCCTTTTTGGTGCAACAACTCAAACACGTCGCGGGCCGAATGCCCAGTGGCCAGAATGACACCCAGACCCGTCAGCAGTTCGCCCCGGTCCGTCACAACGCCCTTGATTTCGCTTTGCTCGATTACCAGATCGACCATGCGGGTATTGAAACGAACGTCGCCACCGGCTTCGATAATGCTTTGCCGAAGCGCCACCACCACTTCAGGTAATTTGTTGGTACCGATGTGCGGATGTGCATCCACCAGAATCTGGTCGGTGGCCCCATGAGCGACAAGAATTTCGAGAATCCGGCGCACATCACCGCGCTTCTTGGAGCGGGTATAGAGTTTACCGTCGGAATACGTACCGGCTCCGCCTTCGCCAAAGCAATAGTTGGATTCGGGGTTGACCAGGTGGTCTTTGTTAATGGCCGCCAGGTCGCGCCGACGCGCGCGCACGTCGCTGCCGCGTTCGAGAACGATCGGTTTCAGGCCCAGCTCAACCAGTCGCAAAGCCGCAAACAAACCGGCAGGCCCGGCCCCAACCACTATCACCTCACGGGCGCGGCTAACATCCGGAAAATGACGCTGATACGACAATAGTGGCCGTGGTTGTTCGTCGACGTAGACTTCGGCATCGACGTGTACTTTAACCTGCCGGGAACGGGCATCGATGGATTGCCGGAGTTTCCGAACAACGGGGCGATCCGGCTCTGCTTCAGTCAGCAAATCAGCCGGAAGGTGTAAGCGGTTATAAATTTCCCGCTCGAAAGCTGCATCATCAAAAGCAATGTCTGGTTCGAGGGTTAACGAAAGCGTATGAATCATAAATGAAATTTCCTACTCTCTCAACAATGGAGTGTGGTTCTGGGTTCGCCCCGGATTTCTTATATTATTTAGGTATTTTTTGGTAAAATTAGTCAATTCGGCGGATAAGTACGGATTCTGATTACAGACGTTCGTATTCCCGGCGTTGAAGCAATATATTTGAAGCCAAAAACGTATTGCCGGAACACCCCGCCCGGGAGACTTTAACCCCGTTTTTAATGAAAAAATTACTCTTCGTTTTTCTACTCAGTTCAGTGCATTTGGCCGCTCAGAAAACGGCTCCGCCCGCGCCCTACGGTGCCGTGCCGAGTCCGCAGCAGGTTGAGTGGCAGAAAATGGAATATTATATGTTCATCCACTTCGGGCCCAATACCTTTACCAACAAGGAATGGGGGCACGGTGATGAAGATCCGAAAGTATTCAACCCCACGCGGCTCGACGCCCGGCAGTGGGCCCGGACGGCCAAGGCGGCTGGTATGAAAGCCATCATCATTACGGCCAAGCACCATGACGGTTTTTGTTTATGGCCCAGCAAATTTAGTAAACATACGGTCCGGGAAAGCGCCTGGAAAAATGGCCAGGGCGATGTATTGCGGGAATTGTCCAACGCCTGTAAGGAATACGGACTGAAATTCGGGGTTTACCTCTCACCCTGGGACCGAAACCATCCGGCCTACGGAACCCCGGAGTATAACCAGATTTTTGCCAAAACGCTCGATGAGGTGCTGAGCAGCTACGGCGATGTGTTCGAGCAGTGGTTTGATGGGGCCAATGGGGAGGGTCCAAACGGAAAACGGCAGGAATATGACTGGGATTTGTTTCGGGGTGTGGTTTTCAAACACCAGCCCAAAGCTATCATTTTCAGTGATATAGGTCCGGGTTGCCGCTGGATGGGCAACGAGTCGGGAATTGCGGGCGAAACCAACTGGTCGACGCTCAATACCGACGGTTTTGGTATGGGGCACGCGGCTCCACCGACCCACGTTTTGAATACCGGAAATGAAAATGGCAAATACTGGATTCCGGCGGAAGTCGATGTGTCGATTCGGCCCGGTTGGTTTTATAGCCCCGATACCGACGACCGCGTAAAAACGCTGACGCATCTGATGAAAATTTACTATTCGTCGGTGGGCCGCAATGGGAATTTGTTGTTGAACGTTCCGGTGTCGCGCGAAGGATTGATTCATAAAAACGACTCAATCCGCCTGATGGAGTTCCGAAAAACTGTGGCCGAATCGTTCAAAACCAACCTGGCGTTGGGAAAAACCGTAACGGCTTCGGCCGCGCGCGGAAACGACAAGCGGTTTGCCGCCAGCAACCTGTCCGATGGTAAGTTCGATACGTATTGGACCACCGATGATGCCGTGCGAACCGGTTCGTTGGTCGTCGATCTGGGCAAACCGACGGAAATCAATCGGTTGGTGTTGCAGGAATATATTCCGCTGGGTCAGCGCGTTAAATCGTTTAAGGTAGAAGCCTGGAACGGGAAGCAGTTTGAAATCGTCGACCAGCAGACGACCATTGGTTACAAGCGAATTCTGGCGTTTCCGACCATTAAAACCGCGAAGGTGCGGGTAACGATTCTGGAATCCAACGCCTGCCCGGTTCTGTCAGAAATTGCGGTTTATAAAGCCCCCGAGTTGCTGTCTATTCCCGAAATCATACGTGACAAAAAAGGCCAGGTCACCATCTCGTCCGAAGTCGCCGATCCGGTGATTCGGTACACCACCGATGGCAGCGAACCAACCCTGGCATCGGCCCGTTACACAGCACCGTTCAACTACGGAAAAGGGGGAGTCGTCAAGGCCAAAGCGTTTATTAACAACGGGGCCGCATCCTCCGAAACCGTACTGGCCTCGTTTGATCTGGCTCCCGAAAAATGGTCGGTTGTAAGCAGTGATGAGCAGGCCGCTCGTTCGGCCGCCCGAGCTATTGATTCAAATCCAAAAACCGTCTGGCAAACCGCCCGGCAGGAGGGAGGAAAAAAACACCCGCACGAGCTGGTCATCAACCTGGGAGAGCCGTTGAACCTGAAAGGTTTTACCTACACACCCCGCCAGGACGGGCAGAATGGCGGCACAATTTACCAATATAGCTTTTACATAAGCGAAAACGGAACCGACTGGAAGCCGGTACTGGAGAAACAGTCATTTGCTAACATCCGGAATAACCCGGTGAAGCAGGAGGTTCCGTTTGCGACTCCGCAGAAAGCCCGTTTTATAAAGCTGGTTGCGCTCTCGTCGGTCAACGAAAACGAGAACTGGGCATCGGCGGGTGAAGTGGGCGTGCTGATCAATTAATGCCTAAATAATTGTAATTTAAGCCCGTCGGGGTCGGCTAGTTGGCCGCCCGACGGGTTTTTTAGTATGAAACAGCTAGCAATGGATTTTGAAGCGCCCGATTTCTATACCATCGACGAACTGCTGAGCGAGGACCAGAAACTGGTGCGGGCCTCCGTGCGGGATTTTGTAAACCGGGAGATTCTGCCCACGATTGAAGAATACGCCCAGCGAGCCGAGTTTCCGGCATCCATGCCCCGTAAGTTTGGTGACATCGGGGCGTTTGGACCAACTATTCCGGTGGAATACGGCGGAGGGGGGCTCGACGCCATTTCGTATGGGCTGATGATGCAGGAGATCGAACGGGGCGATTCGGCCCTGCGTTCCTGCGTGTCGGTGCAAAGTTCGCTGGTTATGTGGCCCATTTACGAGTACGGAACCGAAGAACAAAAGCAAAAGTACCTGCCGAAACTGGCGACGGGCGAATGGCTAGGCTGCTTTGGGTTGACCGAGCCCGACCACGGTTCCAACCCGGCTGGGATGCAAACCTCGTTCACGGAATTGGACGATCACTACCTGCTGAATGGCTCGAAGATGTGGATTACCAACTCGCCGGTGGCTGATCTGGCCGTAGTATGGGCCAAAAACGAGCAGGGCCGTGTGCGAGGATTGGTGGTCGAACGCGGAATAGACGGTTTTTCGGCGCCCGAAATTCACAATAAATGGTCGTTGCGGGCCAGTGCGACGGGTGAACTGGTGTTTCAGGACGTTAAAGTGCCGAAAGAGAATCTGCTGCCGGGGGCTGACGGGTTGAAAAGTCCGTTGCGGTGCCTGGATCAGGCTCGGTACGGCATTGCCTGGGGAGTAGTGGGTGCTGCAATGGCCTGCTATGATTCGACGCGTCGGTATGCACTGGAACGACAACAGTTTGGAAAGCCAATTGCCGCGTTTCAACTGGTGCAGAAAAAACTGGCCGAAATGCTGACGGAAATCACCAAGGCTCAACTGATTTGCTGGCGACTGGGCGTGTTGAAAAATGAAGGAAAAGCTACCACCGCTCAAATTTCGCTGGCCAAGCGGAACAACGTCGAAATGGCGCTCAAGGTGGTTCGGGAAGCCCGGCAGATCCACGGAGCAATGGGCATTTCGGGCGACTACCCCATCATGCGGCATCTCATGAATCTGGAGTCGGTTGTTACCTACGAAGGCACGCACGACATTCACTTACTAATCCTGGGCAACGAAATTACGGGACTAAGCGCTTTTAAATGAGGAGCGAAGAGCTGGCTGATGCACTCATCACTCTTCACGCTATTTCAGTTCGTCCAGGGTTTTCTTCATGGCTTCGACCTGTCGCTTTCGTTGCAGCACGGTTGGGGCGGCTACGCGCTCGCGGCAATCGAAAATACCGCAGCGCTCGCAGGCTTCGTTGACAATGCGCTGGGGAATGCCGGGGGCCAGCGGATTCAGAAATTTCATTTTACTGCGCAGGGTGTCTGTCATCTTGAAACACATCGACACGCTCATATTCTGTTGCAGATGCGGTTGGTACGACTGGGCGACCGACACAATGAAAAAGGTGTTGCCGGAATCAGCGTATGTCGACAGCTGCGCCTGGCAAAGGGCACCAACGTGGTTTTTATTCTTCTGCAAAAACGCTAGTTCCTGAAGAATTGTCAAGGCTACCCACCGGCGACAGTAGTGCTCATCCATCATGCTTTTGGGGCCTTGCTGACGGGTCAGGTGCATCTCCTTCGTCAGGTGAAAGTTGGTTTGCCCGGCGGTACTATTAAAGCGGTAAAAGAAGAGCTGATCGATGCCGAAATACTTGGGAAGCAGGTTGCTAAGTCGGTAGAAAAACGGTTCGGGGGTTACATTAAACGACTGGATGAGGTTCAGAAAGTCGTCGTTGTGCCAGGTTGGGCGGTCAAACAATGCCTGCAGGCGCGGAATCAGATCGGTCCGGCGAATCAGAATTGTCCCGGCAAAATAGGAAGCACGGTAGTTGTTCAGAATCTGCTCAAACGATTCTACCTCTACATAGGAGTACGTGTAGGGACGAATCTTGAGGGTGAGGTATTGGAAACCTACTTCTCGAGCCAGAATAAACGTTTTTTGTTCAACAGACAGGTGGCTGTTTAAATATAAAGTACTGGATTCCGGGCGAAAAACCGAGCGTAAACCGGCCAGTTCGGGACTGGTTTCCGGGTCGAAATGCTGAATGGTGTAGTTGTATCGGTTCCGCAGCAGGCTGGCCAGCAGTGCCTCGTCTACCCGGACGTGACCTGAAGCAAATTCCGTCAGAAACCGGTCGCCATCCTGCTCGATATCGTCAAAATAGTTATCGTGCATCTCCTGGTACGACCGCAATACCGCCATATAAAGCCGTTCGACGCTGACGTGGTAACTACGGCCAATGTTCATAACCGTCGAAATCATCGCGCTAACTTTCGCCGGGGCCTCGGCCAGAAGCTCGAGCAGGTCGGCAGGGTCGATGCCCAGTAATTCGAGTGGGATTTCGGTCAGAAACCGAGACCGAAGGAGGTCGGAAATTGGCTCTAACTTTTTATTAAGCTTGAGCGAAACCAGCGTGTCGTAATCAACGTCCATCGCCTTGGCCAGGGCGGCAATTTTATCCGTTTTTGGGTATTTACGTCCTTTCTCGATCTCGGTTATGTACGAAATGGAGAGCCCCGAAATCTGGGCCAGCTCGCTGATCGAGAGTCCTTTGTCCAACCGGATCTGTTTAAGTTTCAGGCCAAAAAGCAAGCGGATATGGTCAGTATAAACGGCCACAGGTGAACGGGTGTGAAGTGATGATGGAAGTAAAAATACCGCTAAAAACGTCGGTAAACAAAAAAGTCCACCCGGTAGCTCCTTGAACCGGGTGGACTTATAGGTTGGAAAGCAGTCTTAACGCTTCAGACCTTTGTAGGATTCATTCCATTGAGCAGTAGACGCTTTGGTAATCATGCTAACGGTTACATTACGCCCTTCAAACAAGCCCGTTCCGGTAAACTCTCCTTCGTAGCTTTTTCCATTGATAATCATGGTATTACGCGTCTTATTCATGGTAAATTGCGTGCCATTCAGTTTAACCATTTCTGTTTTGGCGCTAAAGCCTGGAAACTCGATGGTCATTCGAAGTTCGTTTGTAGCATCGCCTTTTGCAAAAGTAAGACTTGCTTTGCCACTGCCTTCGCCATATTCCGGGAAGCCCGCTAAAGCGGTCGTTGTCGTATAATCAACATCGTACGTACCAAGGTATTGCTCCCGGGGGTCGACATCTTCCGAGCCAGAACCGCCTTTTTTACAGGCTGAAATGCTCAATACGAGGATAAAAAGGGTGACGATTAGTCTCATTTGGGCCTTTGGGATTTTCATAAGTTGAAAGAAAATACGATTCATCTACGCTATACAACGAAAACGAACCGGCTTATGATATATTGCAGCAAACCAAAGGCCAGAAATGGGAGTATTTTAGGATTATTCCCCCAATTGTGAATAAAAACCTAGATTATTTTGAGTGCGGTTTCTGTTGACAACTGGGGGGAAGTGCTTATGAAAGCGTGGCGTCAACACTGATTGTGGTATTGAACAATTTTGAAATCGGGCAGTTTTTTTCCGCATCAGCCACCAACTCATCAAATTTCTCTTTCGAAATATCCGGAACGCTGGCCGTAACCGTTAGCTTCGAGCTGCTGATGCTGCCGCTGTTGGAATCGAGCGTAACGACGGCTTTGGTATCAATGGAACTGGCGGTGAAGCCGGCTTCCTGCAGATTGAAAGCTAACTTCATCGAAAAACAGCCCGCGTGAGCGGCTGCCACGAGTTCTTCGGGATTGGTGCCTACGCCGTCGGCAAACCGTGTATTGAACGAATATTGGGTATCGCTTAATACGGTGCTGGCGGTACTGACGGTTCCTTTGCCATCTTTTCCGGAACCTTCCCAGTGGGCGGTGGCATTGCGTTTGATTTCCATAATGTACGTGTGAATTTGAAGTTTAAGAGCGGGAAAGTAAGAAATGTTGGGCAGAGCCGGGCCATTTACTTAGTTTTTGGGAAAGAAAATAATACTGGGGTAAAAGCCGGGAGGATAAAGTCACGCTTTTCGGCGGAATGAATAGTCTGAACCGGGTTGTCTGAGCGTACTATGAGTGCGCTCCTTAAACCGGGCGAAAACTATGTATGCAACTACTCAAAAATTTATTTCAGGTAGGTGGAGATCTGAACGGCATCACGTTCGACCAACCGGGCGCGTTGTGGAACGACGCCAATTCGTATGTGCTGAAGACGGAAGAGGGGCTGATATTATTTGATTGTGGTTGTGGCGACACCCTCGACCAGATTTTTGCCAACATGCGCTACTGGGGGCTGTCGCCCGCCGATATCCGGTATTGTTTTTTGACTCACGCGCATTTTGACCACGCGGGCGGAGCACATTTGCTCAAAAAACAGGGCGTTCCGTTCATTGCCATTCAGGAAACCGCCGATGCGGTAGCTGCGGGCGACGAACGCTGTTGTGGCTATCTGTACCATAAAACCTTCATGCCTGTATTGGTTGACCGGGTCGTGTCTGACGGGCAGCAGCTAAAGGTGTTGGGAGTCGACATTGACGTGATGCACCTGCCGGGTCACAGCATGGGCTGTACGGCTTTTCTGTTTACCTGGGAGAGCAAGCGGGTTGTCATCAGCGGGGATGTAATCGGAACATTGCTGAGTGGCGACTTTGGCTGGAGCGGTTCCATCGATTTTGATAAGAAAATCTATACGGAATCACTCCGCCGGTTTGCAAAGGTAGACACGGACCTGATGTTGCCCGGGCACGGCATGGTTTACTTCCACAAACCCCGTCGTCGGGTGGAGCAGGCGCTGAATTCGGCCCTGATGCAATGGCGGTAATAGCGGAGCAGTAATAAAAAAGGGCGCATTCAGCGCCCTTTTCATTAGTGCCCCCCGCCGTACGAGGGTTTATCCAATTGCGGTTTGCCGTCCCGATTGCGGTTGGGGTGGGTTTCCCGGACATTGGCGCCCGTCTGGTCCTCATCGCCGTCCAGGTACCGATCTTCGATTTCTGTCGGCGAAATGTCCTGAATTTCTTCGTCGGGCAGTTGACTGCCGGGGCCGCTGGTTCCTTCTACAGACTGATTGGCCAATCCAGCCGGACTAATGGCTTGTTTGGCGTTGATTTCATTTTTCTTTTCCTCGTTCATACTTTTTAAAAAGTTTAGATACTGAGTGAATTTGACCATTTTAATTGTCCCTAGCGGTTGGTATAATCGTTTTCCATCTGGTTGGTCAAACCGCACGCATGACATCCCTTTTTTGCCTTCATCACATCCTTGGGCTGGTGAAAGGTAGTCTACGGTTTTACAAATCAGCTGGCAAAAGCTACTTGCTCACTTCTGATAAGAAAAAAACAGGCGGCTTTTTTACGTAACCGTTCGGAGCGGTATAGGTTATGGGGTTTGGTCAGAAAATAGCTAGTAATTTACTCTACGGCCGCAACAAAACAACGCGCTTGAAAACGTTCGAAACCAGGTTTTAGCTTCTATGAAACGGTTTGTAAACGGACAGACCTGCGGTTAAGGCGCAACAAAATGGCAGGCAATCGGCAGGATTGTTAGGAGGTGGTTGACCAGCGTACCCCGACCCACTTGCACCTGCAAGATCTGGGACCCCGTCTGGGCGACCCCGTCTGGTTGGCCGGGATGCAACTCTTCTGGATAGTCTTTACTGCCCGAATCCGGCAACTTTGCAGTAAGCCAAACGGAGTAAATTCAGCAGGAAACCTAACTTTATTCAGTTCGTGGTGTTATTCAGATATATAATGTCTGATGCGTAATGGATTAGAAATAAGAGCTTTATGCTGGATGTGCTCAGAAGTGATGAACTACTTTGGAAAACGTTTAAGGAAGGCCATGAAGAAGCCTTCGGAGAATTGTATAATCGGTATTTCAAAATTCTGTACAGCTACGGCAGCAAATTCACGCCCGACAAGGAACTGGTGCGGGACGGTATTCACGACCTGTTCATCGAATTATGGGAAAACCGCCATAACCTCCGGGAAACGACTTCCGTCAAATATTACCTTCTGAAAGCCATGCGATATACCATGATTGACCAGCTGAAAGCCAGACCGTGGCAGGTGGTGGATCAAAGCAACCAGGTGTCGGGTGGTTTTGATTTAGTTCCTCCGCACGAAGCTCACCTCATTGCCGAGCAACTGGACGAAGAACAGAAAGAGCGTATTCTGAAAGCGTTGAATACGCTGACGCAGCGTCAAAAAGAAGCGATCTACCTGAGGTTTTACAGCAATCTGTCTTACGAAGAAATTGCATCGATTTTGTCCATGAATGTGGACTCTTCCTACAATCTGATTTCCAGAGCGATTGGTGTTTTGCGGAAAAACATAACGCCCATTGGCCTGGCGTTGCTCCTGATCCGGTTCTATTAATCGACGATTTTGGGGAAATAATCATACTTTTTGAAAATATTTTCACTTTGCTGATGAGATCTGGTTCAATTCTCAGATTAGCCTAAAATGTACTGCTAATTCTGAAACTGAGCCTGATGAATTTTGAAAATTACTCCGCCGAGGACTTCGCGTTGAACCCCCTTTTTCAACAATGGGTTCGGCATCCGGATCCGGAAAATGACCGCTTCTGGCAGAATTGGCTTGCACAACACCCTGATAAACAAGGTCTCGTTAGTGAAGCCCGGCAAATTGTGGTACTTCTGAACTTCCGCGCCGATGAACCCACGCCAGCGGAACAAACCGCCGTCTGGAACCGGATCATGCAAACCCGCCAGCAAACCCAACGACCAAAAACCGTTGGCTGGCCGTTGCAGTCGTGGGGGCGCTGGGCTGCGGTACTGGCCGGAATCGCTTTGCTGGGAAGCTTGCTGTATTACCTCAACCGCCGGGCTGCTCCGCAGTATCATACCAACTTTGGTGAAACGCAGACGATAACCCTGCCCGACGGATCGCAGGTAACCCTGAACGCACATTCCACTCTCAAACTGGCAACAAACTGGCAGGGTGGCCAAACTCGGGAAGTCTGGCTAACGGGGGAAGCCTTTTTTCAGGTGGTCAAAAAAACGGTGCCGACACGCTTCGTTGTGCATACCGACGAACTGAATGTGGAAGTGATGGGCACCGCGTTTAATGTCGCCAGCCGGAAAGGAGCGACTCAGGTGGTGCTCAATTCAGGAAAAGTCAAACTGGATGTGGGTCAGGGAACAGTCCGGAAAAGCATCGTCATGGCACCCGGCGAACTGGTGGAAATTACCGGAAAACAGAAAAAACTCACCCGGCGGATGGTAGAACCGGAACGCTACAACGACTGGACAAACCAGCAGTGGATTCTGGAAAACACAACCCTAGAAGAGGTGACGACCCGTCTGGAAAATACGTTCGGATTAACCGTTACGTTTGACGATCCCGACATCGCGCAGGAACGAATGACGGGCGTGGTGCCCGCCGAAAACCTGGACGATCTGATCGACGCGCTTGCCACGACCAACAAACTCCAGATCACCCGCGATGGTGACCAGCTTCACATTAGTCGCTAAGTTCTTTTTCTATTCCTAACCATTAGCCAAGCATGAAATGAAAAACCGTTTCTCTTTGTCAACGGCCCGTTTAGGGCTGATTCTACTTCTGTTTGGGGGACCGGGGGCCGTCTTTGCGCAGGGCGTAGCACTCGCTCAACGACCCGGCCAGGACCGAAAACAAGCGGTATCGTCGACGCCCGCATCGAGTACGCAATCGTTAAAAGATGTTCTGAAACAGCTGGAAAATCGTTTCGGTGTTCGGTTTACTTACAATGAAAAAACGGTCGAAGGCCTCCAGGTTTTGCCCCCCGATGCGTCAGCGAGCGACCTGAACCGGCTGTTGACCCCTTTGCTCAAACCGGTTGGGCTGGCTTACAAGCGCTACAAAAAACCGAATAGCATTTATTTTATCTTTTCCATCAATGAGCCATCGGTTCGGCAAAAAAGCGCACCGGTTTTGGATGAAGAATCGACCACCAGCATACCTGCCGAACAATCGGCAATCAACCCCGTACTGCCCGAAGGTAAGGTAATTGCGGGTGAAAATGCGGTTCGTCCAGCCATTGAGTTTTCTGTCAAAGGTGTTGTGCGCAGCGAAACCAATGAAGGGCTGCCGGGGGTCAGCGTCGTTCTGAAAGGAACCACGACCGGTACGGTTACGGACGTGGATGGACGGTTTTCGCTGACAGTACCATCGGGAAGCAGTACGCTGGTTTTCTCCTACATCGGTTACACGCGGCAGGAAGTAGCAATCAACAACCGCTCGGTGGTTGACGTATCGCTCGTGCCGGACACCAAAGCCCTGGACGAAGTGGTGGTGGTGGGGTACGGCACCCAGCGGAAAAGCGAGGTTACCAGTGCCATCACCAGCGTCAAAGCCGCAGAACTGCTCCAAACACCGGCATCCAATCTGGCGCAGGGGTTGCAGGGACTGGTTGCGGGCTTGCAGGTTACCCAGAGCAACGCGGCCCCCGGTGGAGCCATCAGTATGCGGATTCGGGGCACTAATTCCATCAATGGCTCGTCTGAGCCGCTTTACATTATTGATGGGGTTCAGGTTCAGAACACGACCCAAAATATTCCGATCAATACCAACGGAGGGCGCCAGATTGTGGGCGGAAACGCCAACGAAACCAGTCCATTATCCAATCTGAATCCGAATGATATCGAATCGGTTGAGGTCTTGAAAGATGCTTCGGCGGCTGCTATTTACGGTTCTCAGGCGGCAAACGGCGTTGTGATTATCACCACCAAGCGGGGGAAAAGCGGAAAAAGCAAGATCAGTTACGAATCGTATGTTGGCCAGCAGCAGATTACCAAAACCATCCCGGTGTTGAATGGTACGCAGTTTGCCGAGTTGGAGAATGAAGTGTACCGAAACCCGAACCGGTTTCCAAGACCGGATTCCATTGGGGCCGGAACGGACTGGCAAAGCCTGATTTTTCGGAAGGCGAAGATTCAGAATCACCAGTTGACGGTATCGGGCGGCAATGAAAAAACGCAGTTGCTGGTTTCTTTTAATTATTTTAATCAGGACGGAATTGTAATCAACTCGTCGTTTGACCGGTATTCACTCCGGCTTAACCTTGATCACCAGGCCACAAAATGGCTCAAAATAGGAACCAGTACCCTGATGTCCCGGTCGATCAACCAGCGGATTCCGACGGGTTCGGTTGATCCCGACGGCGGTGGGTTGCTTAATTCGCTGGTCGGACTGGCCCTGGCAACCCCGCCGGTTTTGCGGGCGTACGATGATCGGGGGGATGTTCTGAATTTTGATCGGCAACTGCGGGGTATGTACCTGGATTTGAGGCATCCTTTGCAGTTTACCAAAATCCTCGATCAGCAGCAAACCAACACGATTGTGCCGAATGTTTACCTCGATTTCAGTCTGCTGAAAGGCTTGAAATACCGGGCCAATTTCAACGCCGTTATCACGGGCAGTCTGCTGGATTATTACTTTCCCATTGTGGCAGCCACGATTACGGATATTTCGGCCAATGGCGGGGGTGGTGGTTTTGCCATGAAGCAGAATCAGAATTACAACCGGCTGATGCACGAAAGTATTCTGAGCTACGACCGGGTTTTTGCTACTGATCACACGTTTCGGGGCATCGCCGGCTACAGTTACATTGTCAACAACAGCAACTACAATTATGCCACGGGCCAACGGTTTGCGTCCGATGCAACTTCCAACGAATCCATCGGCCTGGCACAGGTGCGCGATGCCCGCAGCAGCCGATCCAGAGACGAACTCGTGTCGTTCTTTGGCCGGCTTTCCTACAACTTTAAAGGCAAATATTTCATCGATTTCAACGGACGGGTGGATGGTTCGTCGAAATTTGGCCGGAATAATAAGTTTGCGTTCTTCCCGGCGGTTTCGGGGGCCTGGAATGTCACCGAAGAGGAGTTCCTGAAAAACAGCGCCATCGTTTCCAATCTAAAACTGCGGGCGAGTGCCGGACAAACCGGGAACCAGGGTGCCATTGGAGCCTATCAGTCGCTGGCCACCGTTGGATTGGGCCGCGACTATATTTTTAACGGCGTCAACATCGTTGGAACACAGCCAACCGGGGTGGCTAATCCGGATTTGAAATGGGAGAAAAGCACGCAGGTCAATGTGGGATTTGATCTGGATTTATTCAAGAATAAACTCTCACTGGTGATGGACGCGTATTCCAAACGCACCGAGGACCTGATTTTTGCCCGCAGCCTACCGCTGTCATCGGGGTATTCAACCGTATTTGGCAACTTTGCGTCCCTGCAAAACAAAGGGTTGGAGTTTGCCCTGAAAACCCACCCTGTTACTACCGAGAAGTTCAAATGGGATGTTTCGGCCAACATTGCCTTCAATCGTAACAAAGTCACGCGGTTGCAGGATGATCTGAAAAAATTTGACGTCAATTTTTATAACTCCCTGGTGGTAGGGCAGCCGATCGGGTTGTTCAGAACCTACGTGTTTGACGGTATTTACCAGAACGGAGAGACGATCCTGGAAGGCTCCGGCTCGCGGGTTGGGGGCGTGAAAGTAAAGGATGTGAACGGGGATGGCCGGATCAATGACGGCGACCTAGTACTGACCAATTCGGCACCGGACTTTACCTACGGTTTTTCGACGAATCTCCGGTTTAAAAGCTTTTACATGAATGCGTTGTTTTCGGGTGTTCACGGCAATAAAGTGCTCAACCTGGCGGCTTACCAGCTGGAAAATCCGCTGGGTATGCGCAACGCGCTGAGCGGCCTGGCGGATCGGTGGACGCCCGAAAATCCGAGTAACGAATACGTTCATGCCGGAACCAACCTGGCGCAGCGCATTCCGCTGACGGATCGGTACATTGAGGATGGGTCCTTTTTACGCGCCCGGAACATCACAATCGGTTACCAGTTTTCGCCGATCAAAGGGCTCTCTAACGCCAAAGTATACATCAGTGGTAACAATCTGTTTACCCTAACGCGTTACACCGGTTTCGATCCGGAAGTCAATTCGTTTGGTGGTTCCAACACGCTCGTCGGTGTTGATAACATCGTTTATCCCGTCTCCAAATCCTGGCTAATCGGGCTGCAGGTCGAATTCTGACACCAAACCGTTAAAAATCAAGATGGTAATGAAAAGATATAACCGATCCCTGTCCGTTACGCTCCTCAGTCTGCTGTTTACAGCATTGACGGGCTGCGATCTGGAAGAAACGGCTTTTTCCCAGATATACACCGACAATTATTATAAAAACTCGGCGGAGGTAGAATCCGCTCAAGTGGCGATGTACGGCAGTTTCTACGATCTGTACGGCGGGCATTATCCCTTGCTGGCCGAAACCGCCAGCGACCTCATGTTTCCCCGGAATGTGGTGGGCCGGGCTTCCATTACGCTTTACACGTACGAGCCTACCTATTCGGTGCAGACCGGTTTTGCGCGGGTTTTTGAGTCACCGATTCAACTTTGGCAGTCGGCGTACCAATGCGTCGAAAAAGCGAACTGGCTGCTGGAAAAAGCGCCCAACACGGATATGGATACCATACGACGCCGGGAGGTCATCGGGGAAGCCTATTTTTTGCGGGCGCTGATGCACTGGACACTGGCCAAGAACTTCGGTGAAATTCCGCTGAAAACCACCCCGACCAATACCATTGAAAAAGCGATCAATGCCAAAGCCCCCCTGCCGGAGGTTTATGCCCAGATTTACACCGATCTGAACCGGGCAACAGCCGCCTTACCCGATTACTCCGCTAGTCTGGTTTCTGGCAGAGCCAGCAAACAGGCGGCTATTTTATTGCACGCGAAAGCCGCACTCTACGGCGAAGACTGGCCCACGGCGCTGGCCAAGTCGAAGGAATTGATCAGTTCTGGCAGACATAGCCTGTTGCCCAATGTGCTGGATGTGTACGCCGTCGATAAAAAGGCCCTGGCTCGGGTGGAGAACATTTTTGCGGCTGAATCCAACGGTTTGGCAACTCCCAATAAATACACGGCGGTAGCCTGGCAGGTGGCTCCCCAAACCGGGGTGGGTGTTTATTCAAACGGCGCTTCCGGCGGTTTTTACATGTATCAGTCGTTTTACAATTCCTTTAACCCGGCTGATAAACGGCGGTTATTGCTGGACACCAGCTTTGTGTCTAGTTCAGGAACGGTGGTCCGGCAGTCGGCCATTGATACGCGCTTGCTTTCCAGAGACAGTCTGGTGGTACTCGGTAAATTTAAAGATCCGAAATCGATCGGGGCAGCCAACAGCAATAACATGCCAATTTTGCGCTACGCCGATGCGTTTCTGATTGCCGCCGAAGCCGAAGCGCGCCTGAATGGCGGCACCGCAGCTGCGTATGATTTCATCAACGTAATCCGCCGACGAGCCGGGATTCCGGACCTGACACCTGGCTTGGGCAAGGAGGCTTTCATCGATGCGGTGCTGCGGGAACGCGCCTGGGAGTTTTTTGGAGAGGGCGATCGCTGGTATGATCTCACCCGCACCGGCAAGTTTTTGACGGAAATCCCCAAAGCAAAAAATGCGGATTATCCGGAACGCAAACCGTTGCCCAGGCATAAACATTTCCCGATTCCTCAAGTAGAAATCAACGCGAATCCCAAGTTGCAGCAAAATCCAGACTGGCAATAAGCCAGGTCCAGGCCAACCGAAAACCCGTACGGAAGCACGCTTTCGTACGGGTTTTCGGTTTCAAATGTTTACTCGAATCAATCCGCTTGAGCGTCACCTTGGTTTATGAATTTTTTCAAGCCGTAACGATAAGAGGGGCACGTAGGTAATCCAGAAAATGCAAACGAAACAAAGAACAGGTCTATCCACCCTGAAATGAGAGTATTGTCGGTTAGTTCTTACGATTGGAGAACGTTCTTTTGAGATCGGTGAAGCCCTAAAATGGATCAAGAAACCAAACTCTAACTTTTGAACAATTCCAAGGATGGAAATTATTAAATGTGTTGCTAAGTGTGTAGGTTAGTCAATTGATTTGGCAAGACCGAATGATGTTCCGGGATATTGTGAACGAGTAGTCACAGAAGAAGGAAGCGAGAAGCGCTGGGCAAGTCAGCTCTGCTCTTGAAAAAAGTTTGCTTGAAGATCAACATACTACTCAATAAATACTGAAAAACTACCCCCCGATTACTAAGATTAGAATACAGTTGAATGGTTGTAAGCGGTTGATTTATAGAATATTATTCGGTTGCGGTATCAATTGTCCATGAAAAAAAGATTTGCCATTTTAGACGGTTTTAGGGGGCTTTTTGCGCTGCTTGTTGCTGTTTATCATTATGCTCCGGGCCCGGGTTATGTAGGGTATACCCGATTTGTGTCGCACTCATCTTACTTTACTGACTTTTTTTTTGTGCTGAGTGGGTTCGTCATCTATTACAATTACCAGAATTTACAGCCAAGCGGGATAGGGAAGTTTATGATAAAGCGGGTGATTCGTCTGTATCCGCTTCATTTTTTTATGCTTTTCGTCTTTCTGGGCGTTGAAGTATTCAAAATGCTATTGTTTGAATTCATACCGTTTGAGAATCCTCCCTTCGCTCGTAACGATCTTGCCGCGTTTATCAGCCATCTTTTCCTGATTCAATCCTACGGTATGCCCGTTTTCTGGGGCTCCTGGAATGCGCCCAGTTGGTCAATTAGTGCTGAGTTTTTTAGCTATATCGTGTTTTGTATTACCATCATTTTTATAAGAAAGAATAAGCCCAGTTATAAATTGATGGTTTATCTCATTCTTTCGGCTATAATGCTTCTGGCGATCTATTTAATTCATGGCGATCTGGATGTTAAAACGGAGCAGTTTGGCGTATTGCGGTGCGCCTATAGCTTTTTTATGGGCTGTATGGCTTGCATTTGCTATGAGCACATTAACCGCCGTAGCGTTGCCAGTAAAAGGCTTTTTTCAAAGCTGGAGATCATCTTTTTGATTATATCGGTCGGTTCGATTATGTATGTACCGATTCAGTACACGTTTTTAATTCCGATTTCATTTTTTATTACCATTCTGGTTTTTTCATTTGAAGCAGGCTTCTTATCCTCCATTTTAAATACGAAGATTTTTCATTACTTAGGAACATTGTCTTACTCCATTTATATGACGCATTATATGCTCATGTTTTTGTTTAAAATTGTCCTGATCAATATGCTAAAAACGCAAAATCCTTTGCTTTACGACTTAATGATCATTCCGTATTTAGCACTGATTATTGTTGTTGCCAACTTTACATACCATAATGTAGAAATAAAAGGCAAGCTGTTCCTGGAGAAAAAGATGAGCTTCAATCCGTATAAGGCGGATAAAGAACTAACCCACAACGTTTAATAAATTGCCTGGCATTTAAAATCTACTTACTACTCTACATTAACGCCGTTATTTTGCGTCTCTGAGCAGAGCAATGGTTTTCTTACTTAACTAACAACGTGTGGTTCAGTCGGTTGTAGCCCGTTGCCGCTTCCCAGGTATTCTCGTTGGCCAGCCGGATGCTGTACTCGGGGCGCTGGGCCAGCGACGGATAGGCATCCGGTAAGTTCATAAACACCTCGTAACGGCCAGAAGGCAATTCCTTAGGCAGTTGTAGCGACTCTTTCCACTGAATGTTTCCGCTGAACCATCGCCGGATGTCGGTCTGGCTGGTCAATACAGTTAGGGCACCGGTCGTCGAATGCCGTAGGATTAGCTGAAGCGGACGCGGATTGTACGGCGCAGCATACCCCTCGTTTTTTAAGTTGATCTGGCACGCAAGCGCCTGACCTGCCCGGGCAGAGGTGGGGAACAGAGCGTTTTCCAGGACTAGTCGATACCCCAGATTTCGGCGGATCTGCGCCATACAGCCACTGCTCTGCCAATCATTGTTGACGGTATTGTTGTAGGCCGCATTCAGGTAGCTGTAATGCATAGCCGCCATTTCCTGTTCGGCCCGGCCTGCGGGGGCGCAATCGTTCTGGGGGCTGAAGGTGTCGTCGCAGGTTTCGCCACCGACTGCGGTATAGCGGCTGTCCTGTTCAAAATACCGGCGAAGCACTTCATTGGCGGGGCCGCGTTTGGTCGATGAATTGCCGTAATCATAAAAGGTCCCGTAGTCGTCGGGGCTCGCCAGAAAGCAATCGTTATGAAACCCGATGCGGGCCACATTGGATTGGTCATACGCCATCTGGGCGGTCATACCCGGCAGGGTTACCGGCGCCTGCGGTCCATTGACAAACCGCTGTTTGATCTGCGGTGTACGGACCTGAACCATTCGGTCTTTGGGTAAGGCATCCAACAGCGCCCGCAATACCGCGTTCCGATCTTGCCAGCTACTGTCGGGAATGATACCGAGGTGGTTGAGCGAAGCATCGCCGAAGTGGTCCGTGTAGTAGTTTTCACCCCAGATACCGATAAACCCCATCTGCAACACCGCGATTATGTCGGCGTTTTTCTGCAACAACGGTTTGAGCTGGGCGATGTGTTGTAAAACAACCGGTTTGCTCGCGTCGCCGTAGGGAGGGCAAATTTTGTATTCGTCGACGCAGGTGCCGGAATGCGTCTTGTCAGTATATGAAAACCGTAGGATTAACTTGACGCCGGCTGAACGGGCGGTGTTGAAATCGTCCTGAATTTTTTGCAGAAAATCCGCATCGATGGGCGAGTCCTTAAAGCGTTCGAGTCGGTAAGCGCGGTAAATGAGGGAACAGAAAAATGAATAATTGGCGCTTTTGGGTTGTTGTGCTTCGTTCCGGTATTTCTGCAGAACGGTTTTATCAAGCGGAGTAAACTTTTCCGTGCTGGTGCCGAACGGCAGGTAAAATCCCCGCTCCGGATTGGGGAAATCCTGCGTACTTTCTTGATAGACAATTCGTTTGGTCTGGGCAAAACCGGGGGTTGGGAAAATAACTGCGGGCAGACTACTCAACAGCAGGATAAAAGCGTGGAACAACCGATTATTCACGGAGAGCTACGTTTAGGAGGGAGACGTTAACAAAGCGTGAATTTCGGGGTCTGTGCCCAGATTTACAATGGATAAAGTTGATTTTAAACCGGTCAGGTGATCCCTTCTGGGCCATCCTGTCTCCAGGACCTGACCGGTTTATCGTTGGTTTAATTTGGCGACTTGCGATGCTGGGTGCCAAATACTTTCAGGGCACCCTGGTTGGTGGATACCAAAAACAGCCGTTTACCCCGCCCGTTGAGCCCAATAACACTTTTGCAGTCACCATCCGCTAGAAAACCACTTTGTGGGAAAAGCAGTGGCCGGAAGTTTCCTTTGCCATCCCCTTTCAGGACCACACCGGTCAGTGCATCATACTGGCCCGCTACCGACTCGGCATCCAGGGCGTTACCGACCGCCAGAACGTCGAGATGGCCGTCCTGATCAACGTCTTCGACCCAGAAATCCTGAATAGGCCCCCACTGCGCCAGGGCAGGCAGCGGTTTGAGCCGGAAACGGCCTCCCGTGTTTTCGAGCAACATGCTTTGTTGCTGGCAGGCCCGCAAAACCGGACTGCCTTTTTGCCGGTCGGGGGGTAATAAGTCCGTAAGCTTCGCTTTGGCGTACTGGGCGTAGTTTGTAAACTGTTTTTTAATGAGGGGTAACTGTTTGCCCAGTTCGTCGCGGGAGGCAATCGGGTATTCTGCGCCATTGAGGTAGTAAGACGCTATGGCGTCGATCCGTCCGTTGCCGTCGTAATCACCCGCGTACACGCGCATAGGCTCTTTCGGTGACATGCGGTAACGGCTGTTGAGGCCCAGGTTTCCAACCACAAAATCCAGGTCGCCATCATGATCGAAATCACCCGCCCGGATGCAGTTCCAGAAACCGTCCGAATTCGTCAGAGCATCGCTGGCCTGACGGATTAGTTTCCCCCGGTTGTTTTTAAAAACCGTTATCGGCATGAGTTCACCTACCACCAGCAGGTCGGGCCACGAATCGCGGTCCAGGTCAGCCCAGACGGCATCGGTTACCATGCCGATTGTCCGTAAGTCCGGGGCCAGCTCGTTGGTGGCATCCCGAAACCGACCGCCTTCGTTGATCAGCAGGTAACTTTCACCGGGTAGGGGATATTGCAAGGCTTTGAGCCGACCGCCCCGGAACAAATCCAGATCGCCGTCGTGGTCGATGTCCACCGCCCGTACACACGACCCGCTGTGCCGAATTGTGGGCAATCGGTCGGTGGCCAGTTGGAAATTTCCTCTGCCGTCGTTGAGGTACAGCCGGTCCTGGAAATAAGCCGAACCGTCGAAATACTCGTTGGAACCGCTAACGATGTACAGGTCGTTGTCGCCATCGCCGTCGGCATCGAACAGCAATGCACCCACATCTTCCTCGTCTTTGGGTTGGGATTCGTCGGTATACGCTTTTTGGACAAATTTTCCGGAGGGCAATTGAAGCAACAGGTTGCCGTAATGCCGGAACGAACCACCCACGAACACGTCTTCCAAACCGTCGCCGTTTACGTCGCCTACCGCCAGTTTGGGGCCCTGCTGCGAGAGTTTATGCGGCAACAGCGGTTCCTGGTTGTAATCCAGATACGACTCTTCGCGGTGGACAAACTGAATACCGGTATCCTGGGTAACATCCGTCAGCAGCGTTGCAGGAGGGTTTTCGGCTTTCAAAACGGTTTGCTGGGCCTGCCGGTAGTCCAGCGCGATAATCCGGTCAATGGCCGGGTTTCTGATGGTTTGTGATTTGCCGTCCGGCCAGGTTACGGACAAGGAGTCAACGGTTTGGGCCGTTCCCAGACCGAAGTGAATCAGGTAATCGCTCGACGATTGAAAGCCGCGCGTCACGGTTTGGTGATGCGTTTGCGTCAAGCCGTTTGCGAAAACCGTCACGTTGGCACCCAGGCCAAACCGGTTCTGCGCCGGGCCTGTTAAGTGAGCTTGCAGGTAATGCCGGTTGACGGTATTGTTTTGCAGGATGTAAGCATCCTGATTGATGTTGTTGATAATCAGATCCAGATCGCCATCGCGGTCCAGGTCGGCGTAGGCTGACCCGTTCGAAAGGGAGGTTTCCGTGCCGAACCAGTCCGTAGTTACGTCAGCAAACGTCAGGTCGCGGTTGTTACGGAAAAATCGGTTGGCTTTCCGAATGCTCGGCATCTTGGGTGCGCCCTGCCGCAAATACTGGTTGATTTCCTCGGGTGTCTGATTGCCATCGCGGGCGAAGGCGTTGTTGAACGACACAAAATCCAGGTCGGTAATGTCGCGCAGATAACCGTTGGTGATGACCAGATCCCGCCAGCCGTCGTTGTCCAGGTCGGCCAGCAGGGGAGACCAGCTCCAGTCGGTGGCCGACACCCCGGCAAACTGCCCGATTTCCGAAAACACCATGTGGCCATCGGGGGCTTTGCCGCCGTTGACCTGGAGCATGTTGCGCATGAACTGCGGGTGGTAGCCCTGCCGGACGATGCTTTCAAACTGCTGGTAGTTGGACGGTCCCGCCATTTTCTTGCGTTGTTCGTTATCGGCCGGGAGCATATCGGCCACCACCAGATCCGTTAACCCGTCGTTGTTGATGTCGGCGGCATCGCAGCCCATCGAAAACTGGCTATGGTGTTTGAAATACGTTTTGCTAACCTCGTCGAAGGTGCCATTTTGGTTGTTTACATACAGAAAATCGTTCGCCAGAAAATCGTTCGCGACGTAAATGTCCTCCCAGCCATCGCCGTTGAAATCGGCGATGGTGAGCCCCAGTCCAAAACCGTCGTGCAGGATTCCGGCGGGTTTGGTCACTTCGGTAAATCGGGGGCCGGAAGCGTCAGAATCGTTGCGAAACAGCTTGTCATTGGCCAGCCCGGAACCGTCGGCAATGACCGGCGTAACCTGGTTGGGGTTGCGAATCAGGTTGGTGCTGGTGAGCAGGTACACGTCCAGATCGCCGTCTTTGTCGTAATCGAAAAAAGCGGCCTGGTTGGTATAACTGCTGTCGGCCAGGCCGTAGCGCTCGGCGCTTTCCTCAAAACGGAAGTTTCCCTGGTTGATGTACAATTGGTTTTTTCGCCCGCTACCCGCATAATTTCCGGACTTGCAGACGTAAATATCCAGCAAACCGTCGGCGTTGACATCGACCATCGTTACGCCCGTTGACCAGCCTCCGTTTTTCAGGCCGGCCTGGCTGGTCACATCTTCGAATGTCGGATGGTCAGAACCGGGTTTCGTGGTGTTGCGGTAAATCCGGTCGCCAACCTGATTGCCGGTGAAGTACAGATCGGGAAGGCTGTCGTTGTTCAGATCCCCGACGGCTACACCACCGCCGTTGTAAACGTAGTAGTAATCGACCAGGTTGAACGAATCATTTTCGGTCACGGTATTCCGAAAACGGACCCCCGATTCGGATGCGGATAAGGTGGTAAACAGCGTGCCGGGTTTTTGTTCGCAGGCCAGGAGGACGAGGAAAACCGAGCAGAAAAAGAGGTACTTCATGAGGGAAAGATCGCTAAAAAATCGGCATCAAAAAAGGGCTTTTGCAAGCCCCTTTCTGATCGATGGAAGGTTGTCGCCTACCAACCCGGATTTTGTTTGACATTCGGATTTCCCTGAATTTCTTTCAGTGGCAGGGGCAGTACATAATCGCGGGCTTTGAGCGTTCGGCCGACGCTGTATTTGGTAATGTAATGCTTGATATGGTCGCCCAGGTAATCCGGTTGCCCACCAAATTTGCTTTTCCGGCGTAACTCCGGATACATGACCTGCTCGAACACAAACTCCTGTTCGCGCTCTTTGATGATCGCATCGCGCAATGCCGACTGGCTTAATCCGCTCAACGCTGCCAGCCCAGCCCGTGCCCGTACTTTGTTGATACCCATGAATTTGTCGCCCGAATTGCTTTCGTTGCAGGCTTCGGAATGACCCAGCAGGATGTCGGCCAGCCGGAGGTAGATGGTATTCTTTTCAGTGTTGTTGTAATTGATGCCCAGCTCGACGAGCTTGCCGGCCCAGGCTTTTCCGAAAATCAACTGCGAAGGATCTTTCGGATTGGCGTCGGCTTTCACCACTCCGCCGAAACGTGACAAGTTGAAATCGGCTTTGGGGCTCCACTTCACAACGGGGTACTGGCCATCCACCTTGCCAAACCGCCCCGTCGGGTACGATTCGATGAAGGTGGCATCAATGCGCTTGTCTTTCGGATCGTACGAGGCCCGGAATTCCTGAGTGGCACTCAACCAGCTCCAGCCTGCCCCGCCCAGTTCACTGGGGTAATCTTCGGGGTTGAAGTGCGCGGAATGTACATTCCATTCGCTGGCGTTGGCTCCGGCGGATACCTGCGCTTCGAAAAGCCGTTCGCCCTGGTTCTCGTGTGCCAGGTCGAAATTGTAGCCGAAGTTTTCAAATAGCTGTAAACCGCTGTTGTTGACGATGTCTTCGGCCGTGGTTTTGGCGTCGGCCCATTTTTCGTCCCAGAGCTGGGCTTTCATCAGAATCGCTTTGGCGGCCCATTTGGTCGCCCGCCCGGCGTCGGCACCCGAGTACGAAGCGGGCAACACGTCCGCAGCGGCTTTGGCATCGGCGTAAATCTGATCAATGACGGCGCGTTTGCCGCCCGAATTGGACGGTAAATCACTGATGCCTTTGGTCGATTTGATCGTCAGCGGAGGATTGTCAAAGTAAATCAACAAACCGTAGTAATAGAACGCCCGCAGGAATTGCGCTTCGGCTTTCAGCCGTTTCACCAACGCATCGTTGGCCGGGTCCTGCATACCATCGGCAATCTCAATGGCGGCATTGGCCCGGTTGATGGACCGGTAGCTGATTTGCCAGTAGGCTTCGATGTATTCATCGGCGGTGCTGACGTTGCCCAGGTTGTACTGCAACGGGCCCTTTTCCCAGCCGATCTGGTCGCCCGTCAGGCATTCGAACACATAACGATCGTAGAAATAACCGGAGTAGCCGGAGTTCAGGTCGTCGTAAATTCCGTTGACGCCCAATTGCAGTTCGTTGGCTGATTTATAAAACGTATCGGGATTAATAAAATCCGGGGTCTCTTTTAAGTCCGAGCAGCCCACGCCCGCGGCCAGCATTGACACCAGCAGCAGCGATTTGAGTCGGGTAGAATGAAACAGGTTCATGAGTCTTTTGCGATTGAAGGGTTAGCGTTCTTACAGACCAAGGTTGACGCCGAACGTAAACATCCGGGCGCGTGGATAGGCATCGTAATCATCCCCCCGGTTCAGGTTGTTCTGGCCCTGGTTGTTTACTTCCGGATCGAAGCCTTTGTACTTGGTAATCAGGAAGAGATTCTGCCCACTGGCGTAAATCCGGGCGCTGCGGATGTACTTGGTATTCAGCGGCAGGTTGTAGCCCAGCGCCAGGTTTTGAAGCCGGGCAAACGAACCGTCCTGAATGAAGAACGAGGACCGACGGAACGAGATAAAATCCCGGCGACCGTCAATCACAGGGCGGCTGGCGTTCGGGTTTTCGGGAGTCCAAGAATCGGTCAGGATGTTGCCGATCTGGTTGATTTTCTGCACACCGTCGCCCATCTCCGATTGTTGCAGGTTACGCACGTCGTTGCCGTGAACACCCCGGAAGAAAATGGCCAGGTCGAAGTTCTTAAACTTGACGCTGGAATTCAGCCCCCAGGTAAATTTCGGGTTTGGGTCACCAATCGTCACGTAATCGTCGGAAGTGTATTTGCCGTCGCCGTTTACGTCCTCGTATTTCGGATACCCGGCACGGGCCGCAAAGCTTTTGCCTTCGTCGTCGGACTGGAACAGGCCAACGTACTTATAGCCCTTCCAGATGCCGATTGGATTGCCCGCTTCCACCCAGCTACCAAAAACCCCCAGGTGGCCGCTCGTGCTGTTGGCGAAGAAAGGCGTACTTTTACCCAGGTCCAGAATTTCGTTGCGCAGAATCGAAATGTTCCCGCTTACGTCCCACTTCCAGGCCGAGCTATTGAAGATTTTGTAGTTCGTCGAAAACTCGAAACCCTTGTTGGAAAGTGAGCCGGAGTTGAGCATGATGGTGCTGAAACCCGTACTCTGAGGAATGGAAACGTCCAGGAGCAAATCCGTGGTTTTGTTGTTGAACACGTCGAACGTCATCGACAGACGGTTGTTCAGCAGTGATAAATCCAGACCCAGGTTCAGCATGGCGGTGCTTTCCCATTTCAGATCGGGGTTGGCAATCCGATTCGGGCCGTACCCTGCCACCAGCGTGTTGCCCAGTACGTAGTTGTACGGCACCAGACCCGCCAGCGATCGGTACACCGGAATCTGCGAATTACCCGTCAAACCGTAGCTGGCCCGGAACTTGAAATCGTCGAACACCTTGCTCAGGCCGGAATTCTGGAAAAAATTTTCGTTGACCACCCGCCAGCCCAGGGCCGCCGACGGGAAATTGGCCCATTTGTTACTGGGGCCAAACTTGGACGAGCCATCGCGCCGAACGGTAACGGTCAACAGATAACGGTCTTTCAGGTTGTAGTTGACCCGGCCCAGAAACGATTCCAGCGTCCAGTCGAGCCGTCCGGAGTTGGGAACCTGCGGGCGGCTTCCGTTCTGCATGTTCACCGACAGCGGGTCATCGGATGGTAGCCCACGGGTGGAGGCTGAATTGAGCTTGTTGCTTTCCTGCTGGTAGGTGTATCCCAGCGTCACGTCCAGGTTGTGGCCCGGGCGAAGCTGCTTGTTGTAGCTCAGGATGTTTTCGTTCAGAATGCTGCTGACGTTACGGTTGGCGCGTTCCAGTTGCCGCGCATACTGCCGACCCGTGTAGGTATAGTTATTATAAAACGTGGTGCGTTCGGCAGTAACCACATCGGCCCCCAGGCTCGTTCGGAATTTCAGCCCTTCCAGTAGGTTGATGGTCAGGGCGGTGGTGCCAAACAGGCGGTTGATATTGTCCCGGTCGTACCCTTCCTGCGCTTCGGCCAGCGGGTTGATGATGAAACGCTGGTCGTAGCTGGGGTAGTTGTAAGCACCATTCTGGTCGTAAATGGCCACGGTAGGGTCCAGGCCCAGGGCGGTAATGATGATCCCGCCCGGACCGCCCCGGTCAGTGGCGACGTTGCTGCTCCCCGTGCGATTATACGACCAACTGTTGCTCAGCGTGGCCCGGCCGTTCAGAAAATCGTTGTCCAGGTTCAGGCGAAAACCGTAGCGTTTGAAAAAGGTGTTTTTAACAATTCCCGGATTGCTCAGGTAGTTGCCCACGAAGGCGTAGCGCGTCCCTTTTGTACCGCCCGTAAACGAAAGCTGGTGGTTGGAGAGGGCACCGGTTCGTGTAATAGCATTCAGCCAGTTGGTGCCTTCGCCAATCTGGTTAATCTGCGCGTCGGTAAAACGTGGACTACCGCCCTGGCTGCGTTCCAGAATATTCAGATACCGGGCATAATCTGCGCCGTTCAGCACCTCAATAGGCCGGGCAATCTGCTGGATCGAATACGAACCTTCGTAGTCCACCCGGCTGGCACCTTCTTTCCCGCGTTTGGTCGTAATGAGCACGACGCCGTTGGCCCCGCGTGACCCGTAAATGGAGGTCGCCGAAGCATCTTTCAGAATTTCGATGGATTCAATCTCGTTGGGGTTGATGGTGGCCATTGCGTTGCTGGCCTGCCGGTTACCGGCTGTTCCCATCGCACCGTTGTCGGGGTACATCGGAAAACCGTCGATGACGTACAGCGGCTCACTCCCACTGTTGATGGAGTTGGCACCCCGCACCCGGATGGAAATGCCTCCGCCCGGTGCTGCCGAGCTTTGCGTTACTTGTACCCCCGGCGCCCGCGATTGAATGGCCTGATCGACTGATACTACGGGCATTTCCTTGATGGCGTCGGCCTTGATGGTGGATACCGAACCGGTCAGGTCGCTTTTCCGCACGGTTCCGTATCCCACTACAACCACTTCTTCCAGGCTGCGATTGTCGGTCGTCATCCGAACGGTCAGGGTAGTTTGATTGCCCACGGCAATTTCCTGGGTGGTGTAGCCAACGTAGCTGAACACCATCGTTTCATTCGGGCTGGCGTTGAGCTGAAACGCACCCGCTGCGTCGGTTGTCGTGCCCCGGGTCGTTCCTTTGATTGTGATGGTCGCACCGGGTATTCCTTCGTTTCGCTCATCCATGACCCGTCCCTTGATCAGGTTTTGGGCAAAGGAGGTGAGCGTAAAGCAAACGAGCAACAAGATCGTTTGCAGACACCGTAGAGAGAAATGCATAGAAGAAACGGCTAAGGGTTTAGTTAAGGATTCGGGAACAGGAGTGAAAATAGTCAGTTGGCGCGGTAAAGTCCAAATAGTTATTTGCTTAATTCCAAAAATACAAAGATTAGGGGTGGCTCTGGGGAAATCAATGGCGAGAATAGGGATTAAGATGGATAATCTTACGGTTTCAATGGCCGATAAAAGTTTCTTCCAGCTCTTCCAGTGTTTTTCCTTTTGTTTCCTGGACATGGCGCCGGACAAACCAGAATCCCAGCAGACAGATTATGGCATACAGCCAGAAGGGGCCGTACGTGCCCAGCCATTCGGCCAGAATCGGAAACGTGAAAACCAGCACAAAGTAAGAGCCCCACAGCGCCAGCACCGCCACCGACAGCGCCAGTCCCCGAACGCGATTCGGAAAAATCTCCGAAATCAATACCCAGGTGATGGGGGCCAGGGAAGTTGCATACACGCTGATGGCCAGGAGTACAAACACCGACAGCAGCCCCGACGACGCGCCGGTTTTGAGCAGCGTAGCAATAATAACGTACAGTACGGAAAGGCCGAGCGTGCCGATGAGCATCAGCGGTTTTCGGCCCAGCCGGTCGACCTGCCACATAGCCACCAGCGTAAACACCAGATTGACCACACCAATGGCAACGGTTTCAAAAAGTTGGCGATCCAGGTTGGCACCGACGGTCTCAAAAATGGTGGAGGTATAGTTGAATACCACGTTGATGCCGCACAATTGCTGCAAAACGGCTAATCCCATGCCCACAAAAATCGCCGGGCGGACACTTTTTTCCCACAGCAGTGCAAACGAAGACTTCCCGGTTGTTTCTTTTGACCGGTTAATGGCCGCAACGGTTTGCTGGACGAAAGCATCCCCGCCAATCCGGCGCAAGATGGTTTCACCCTGACCAACGTTTCCGGTCTGCACCAGCCAGCGCGGACTTTCCGGCAGCCAGAAAACGCCCAACAGAAAGCAGGCCGACGGTACCGCACCCAAGCCGAACATCCAGCGCCAGGCGTCAGGCCCCTGATCGGCCAGGTTATAGTTCACCAGGTTCGTAATCAGAATCCCAACAACAATGGTCAACTGGTTGATCGACACGTTACGACCCCGCACTTCGGCCGGCGAGATTTCGGCAATGTACAAGGGGCTCAACGTAGATGCCATGCCGACGCCAATACCGGCAAAAAAACGCATAGCGATAAAAACAGACAGGGTACTGGAAAAAGCCATACCAAGGGACGATAGCGCAAAGATGAGGGCAGCTACCATCAGTCCCGGCTTGCGCCCGTAACGGTCGGCCAGGGTGCCCGCCAGCAGACACCCGACCATGCAGCCCAAGGCCAGCGAACCGGTCAGGAAGCCTTCCCACCAGGCCGTCAGCCCAAAATAAGTGCGAAGAAACGGCAGTGCGCCCGAAATGACGGCAAAATCAAAGCCGAACAGGTAGCCGCCCAGCGCCGAAATAAAGGCAATGCCGAAAATATAGTTTGCATTAAGACCGTTGGTTGCCATGACGGTTGTTGGAACAAATTGAAAATTGAGCAAGAAAAGGAGACTGTTCTGTATTTTTACGGACTTTCACCTAGCCCGTACCCCAGTAAAAAGCGATATGATCAGGAAGAAGGAAGGCTTTGCCGGACAACGCAGCTGCGTCTTGCCCAGTGATCTGAAGAAACAGGTCGCCGTTCATCCCCTTTGCGAAACGTTGTACATCACCGACATTGGGTATTACCCGAAAGCGGCTTTTCACGACCGCGAACGCCGGAAAGGCAGCCCCCAGCACATTCTGATTTACTGTGTTCAGGGGGAAGGCTGGTATTTTCTCAACGAACAGAAATACAGCGTCAAGCCCAACCAGATGTTTATCCTGCCGGCTGAACTGGCTCACCGCTATGGCACCGATGCCCGGAACCCCTGGACGATATACTGGCTGCATTTTACGGGCTCGCGGGCGCATCATTTTTTAGATTTTTTGAAGTCGGACCGTGACAAGCCGGAGCACGATTTTGCTCCGGTAACGGTTTCTCCCCAGCCCGAACGGTTTCAACTGTTTGACGACATCCTGGCGCACGTTGAAATGTCGTTTAACCTGGATAATGTTATTTACGCCAACAGCAGCCTGGCGCGTTTTCTGGCGACGTTCAACACGGCGGTTTACAACCCCAATACCCTCGTTCAACCGGAAAATGACCCGGTCAGCCGGACCATCTCGTTTATGAAAGAAAACCTGAGTAAGTCGCTCAGTTTGGAAGAGCTGGCCCAGGTTGCGGGCATGTCGGCTTCTCATTACTCGGCGGTTTTTCGGGCCAAAGTACAAAGTGCGCCCATCAACTTTTTCACCTTTTTGAAAATTCAGGAAGCCTGTCGCCTGCTCGAAAACACCCGGTTCCGCATCAAGGAAGTGGCCTACCAGATCGGCTACAGCGACCCTTACCATTTCAGCCGGGTTTTCTCGCACGTCATGGGCGTGTCGCCCCGTGAATTTCGCCAGCGCCGGAAAGCCTAACCTGCTACTTCCAGAAGAGCCAGAAAATGGATCATCTTCCGATGCACCGCAGCTCCCTGGTGGTTGACATCCCGCGCCAGAACGCGGTCAAAGCAGTCGGTCGCCTGCTGCGTGTGGTTGCTGCCCAAGCCTAAATAACCCAATCCCATCAGGTAATCGCAATGCATCCGGTTTCGCTCGTTCAGGTCAGCGTCGAATACCAGCAGATCGGGTAGTGAAACGGCGAAGTAGTCGATCTTGATGGAGTCGTTACGGTGCGCCTGTCCGTACTCGATCAGACGGGTAAAGAGGGATTCGGCCCGCTCGTGCAACCCCAGCTTTTTGCGGGCTAGCCCCTGATAAAATAGTTTGTCCGGCTGCTGGTCGTTGTAAAAGACGGCCTGTACCGGCGCTTCCAGCCCCACCGACGCCCGCTCAAAATAGCCTTGGGCGGTTTTCGATTCGCCCAGTCCTTCATAAGCCAGGCCTTTCAGGTAAAAAATGTCGGGTTCGTGAACGCCAAATAATTTGCCTTCACCCAGATTCGGCGGATAGGTTTCGGCGGCTTCCAGCAGCGTCAGCGCTTCGGCGTAATTGGTGTTTTGCAGCGCCTGTTTGGCCAGCTCGAGGTGGCAAATCAGGTATTGACCCACTACTTTGCCTTCGCCCCCTTCCCAGGGATGAAATTGCCGGGCGGCCAACAAATCGCGGGCTTTCTGGTGATCGCCCAGCTGGTTGTACAGGGTGATTCGCTCCAGATACAAATCATCCCGCTGCTCGGTGATGGCGCGGTGTTTTTCCAGCAGTGCCAGTCGCTCGGCGGGCGGGTGGTTTAGCTTCTTGTACAATTGATCCAACTCCATGAACACCCGTGCATCGGTCGGGTCCAGCGTAAATGCCTTTTCCAGGGCCGTCCGGGCCTGTTCGGGCTGCCGCCGTTTGTTATAATAGGCCAGCGACAGATTTCGGAAGACTGTCGGGAAGGTATCCTTCAGGCTAACCGAGCGTTCCCAGGCAGCAATGGCTTCGTCATACTGGCGGTTGGCGTACCAGAAATTTCCCAGAAAATACCAGGTGGGGGCGTGATTGATGGGCTGATTCTGACGGACTTGCGAAGTCGCCCACTGCAAAACGAGCAACTCTTCCAGCCGGTTGGGAAACACAAAGTCCGGACTAGCGTCTGTTGCTTTTTTAAGATATTCCTGAGCGGTTTCGCTTTGGCCCAACTGATGATGGAAATGGGCCAGGAAATAGTACACCATCGGGTAAACGGCTTGCCCGGACGGCTGCCATTCCGACAGCAGGGCAATAGCTTCGTCGTACAGTCCGGCGCGGCTGTAATCCAGCGCGTAGGCCAGGTAATTATGGACGTAATGCCGCATCAGCGTATTCAGCTCCCGGCGTGTTTGGGCCGCTTTCGACGGCTCATCTGTCTGCTCAAGGAGCGATTTCTCAAACAGGCAACCAAAGTGAAACCGATCAAGAGCCAATGTGTCGTCGATAAGCCGTCGGGCTTCTGCCGTCTGCCCGGTTTTGCGTAGTAAAGCCACTTTCAGATGCCGCGCCGAATGGCCGTGCCAGTTGCGGATTAACGATTGCTCAGCCAGCTTCAGCGCTTTATCGTACGTTTTCCGGTGCGTGGCAATGCGGGCCAGTTCGAGGAAACTGGTGCCCTGCCAGGCCGCATTCCAGGTGGCTTTGTAAAAGGCGTCGTACGCTTCGTCGTAGCGACCCAGCAGTTGCAGACAAAGCCCCAGATTGTAATAGGGTTCGCCGTCGTAGGGGTTGGGGTTGCGCTGTGTCAGCGTCTGAATGGCCCGCCGGAAATACGGTTCAGCTTCGGCAACCTGTCCGCGTCGAAGCAGCCAGAGCCCCATTGCGTTGTTGCTCCGGACATCGCCGGGATCGCGCCGGAGCGCTTCCTGGTAATAATCGGTGGCCACGTAAGTCGCGTGTCGGTATTGCTCGATGTGCAAACCCGTCAGGTATAACTGCTCGTTATTCTCCACGTCGGCGGGATCTTGGGCTGCCTGGGCCGGATCCGGAATGGTCTGCTCTGCGGTTTCTTCGGGTTGGTACGTGACCAGTTCGATCGCGTCAACGGTTTTAACGACCAGCCGTAGTTCCGCTGGGGTTATCACCGGGTAGTTGATTTCGTAGAGGAAAGGCTGTTCGGGCGCCAGATCAACGGTTTTCTCAAGGATAGCCTTTCCGTTCTGAGTCAATTGGACCGTGGCACCGGCGTAAACGGCGGTTGCATAGACGCTTATCTTGACGGTTTTTGCCGTCCATTCCAAATTAACAGCGGCTTCTTTCGTGGCATTCTTGACCAGTCCAATTTCACTGTATGGCATGAAATACTGCGTAAACTGCCGCTCTTCATTGGGCATGATCCACGAAAAATCCGGCTGATTGTCCGTGAACACGCCGGTCATTAGCTCGATGTACGGGCCGTCCTCGTCGGTCAGGTTGCGGTCCCAGGCGTAGCCGAATTCGCCATTGCCCCAGGTCCATTGTTTTTTGCCCGGCGACAGGTGATGATCGGCCACGTGCAGCAAACCGCCCCGGCTGTCGTGTTCGTAGCCGCCCATGAAGTCGTACTTCGAGGCCACGGCCATGTACGAGGTTGGTACCGGGATCGTTGCATAACGAGAAATGTCAGTGCCCGGTGCATAATCCACTTTGTAGTACGTTCCCTTCGCAATCGGAAAGGCCGAAACGTCTCGTTTTCCGTGATCGAACACCGCATAGACATCCGGCGGAAACACGGACTGGTAGTGATCGTTGACCTTGACGGCGGGGTTGGCCCACCACAGGAAGGTTTGCGGCAATTGGGTGCGGTTGTAGAGCACGCCCTGAATTTCCAGGTACGCCTTGTCGGGGTACAGTCGGAAGCCCGCCATTCCTTTCGTCTGAAACATTCGCTCCACTTCACTAACCCACACCGTTTTGGAGCCATCGGCATGGGCTTCCGTGGTGTAGTCCACCGGTTCGAACGTGCTGGGACGGTGGTGCTGCGGCCAGTTGAACTCGATTCCGCCCGAAATCCACGGTCCCGTCAACCCCACAAGTGCGGGTTTTATGACCTGATTATAATAGATAAAATGACGGTTTTTGACCTTGTCGTACGCCATCTGTATCCGGCCACCCAGCTGGGGCAAAACCATGATTTTCAGGTAGCGGTTTTCGAGAAAAATAGCCTGATACACCCGGTCTTCCTTGTGGTCGTCGATCTTCTCGATGACGGCATTCGGATACACCACGCCACTGCTGCCCTGGTAGACCCGCTTTTCGAGAAACATCGGATTTTTTTCGGGAGCCCCAACACCGTAGGTGGGAATGATAACCGATTCTTCCCACACATGTACTTCCTGCAAAGCCATAAATTCGTTTAGCGGAGATGATAGGTTTGTTTATTTCTTTTGGACGGGACTAACCAGCGTGGTTTCCTGCTGAAACAATTGGTTGATCTGCTCGACCGAAAGCGCGTGGGTCGGCTTGAACCGGCTGCTGTTCATATAGTTCAATAGGCTGTATTTCAGCTGGCGGGCCGCGGGTCGCTGGGCTAAGTCCTTTTCCAGATCGATGCTGCAAACCAGCAGGTTTCCTTTGCCGACCCGCCCCTCGAACGCCAGCGACAACCGGCGGTTTTCAAACCAGGTATCAATCGGCTGAATCAGGGGGCGGAGCGTTTTCGGGAAACCGTTGAGAATGACTGTTTGGGAGTGGCTGACCAGATCCTGCCACTGGTAATTGCTGCTGGATTCTGTCGGGAAGGCTGCAAACAGCGGGTGTGCCGGATCGCAGAGCAGCCCCAGCGTCTGGGGCGCCTGGCCTTTTGTCCACGATGTGTTCCAGAATACGCTCGAAAAGCCAATTTCCACTTCGGCACCTTTGCCTTTTCGGACATGCCCGTAGGGCAGCAATAACACGTTGGCCCCGTTTTGCAACTGGTTGACAACATAGGCAGTCAGTGAGTGGGTGACAATCACCTTGCCCGTGGCCGCGTCAGGGTTGGTGCCCGCCGGGTACACCCAGAAGTTCCAGGCGTTGGTAAGGTTCGTACCTTTCAGGGCTACTTTCAACGTCAGCATCTCCGGTTTTTTGAAGCCCGACAGCGGCAATTGAACGGTGCCGACGGTTTGCCCGTTGTCGATGGCAACCCGCTCTTTTTGCAATGTGCCTCTCTGCCTGATTTTCCCCGCGGCATCGAGTACCTGCCAGGTCACGGTTTGATTCTGCAACTCCTGGGCACCGAAATGGGCTATTTCCAGCGCGGCCTGTAGCGTTTCATTGTTTTCGTAAATCAGCTTGTCCAACCGGGCCAGCAAAACCGTCGTGTTGTTAAACATCCGGTATTCTTCCGGAGAGGTGTAACCTTTCGATTCCCAGAATACGTCCAGCGCCCCGACCAGGGCCGTACCCTGGCCCGGGAAATCGTGCAGGCCCAGCAACTGAAAACCGGCAAAACCGGGCGTGCGCAGGGCCGCTTCAATGTCGGCTTTGTAACAGAGGGTTTGCAACCGGCCCGACGCGTGCAGAAAGGCTTCGGCCTGATCGCCCATGCCTGCCTCTTCGAGGGTTTCTTTGAAAATCTCGAAATTGGTCGGCTTCACCACACCCTTGTATTTGACCATCTCCTTGAAATTTGGGTAGACACACCACTGCCCAATTTCGTGGCTAATGTACGGGGCCGAAGCCTTTTGGATGATCTCCCGCCAGTCGTAGCCGGTTTGGGGAGGCTTGGCGTTGATGATGCTGTTGACACCCTGACCCCACTGCTGAATCCGGGCGTCGGAGTGAACGTGGAACTGGTTTTCGGGCAGCATCGGCCAGCCCGCTCCGCTGGTGTAGAGTCGCCGGCTGTCTTTCTGTTTGAAATGGTCGACCCAGCGGCCCAGAAAATCCGACTGAAAAGCGCCACCCGGTTCGTTGCCATACGACATCATGCAGAACGATGGATGATTTCCGTACGCTTTCAGGATGCGCTCCGATTCGCGGTAAATAAAGTCGTCGATCACGCCACCGGTTCCGACGGCGCTGCTTTGATTGGCCCAGAGCGGACTTTCCACGTACAGATACACGCCTAACCGGTCGGCCACTTCGAAAGCCGCTTCGGGCGGGCACCAGGAATGGAAGCGCAGGTGATTCAGACCGTACGCTTTGGCCGTTTTCATGATTTTTTCCCAGTAGGGTTCGGTGGTAGGCGGGTAACCCGTTAACGGAAAAGCCGCGCAATCGACGTCACCCCGCAGAAAAATGGGCCGCCCGTTGATGGTCAGCCGGGTGCCGTTGGTGCCCATTTCGCGCATCCCGAACGGTACCGTTTTTTCGGAAAGTACCTCGCCCTGATCGCTGATTAACTGGGCGCGTAATTGGTATCGGTTGGGGGTAAATTCATCCCAAAGCTGCGGGTTTGGAATCGCATAGGTAGCCGTAACGGTGGTTTCTTCGGTAGAAAAATTGACGGGTTGCTCCTGGTTGGGCAAGGTCGTTGCGTTCGGTTGCAGGGGTTTGGCCTGGAGAATAATCTTGCCCCGAAAGGTTTGACGCCGGGGTTGCTGCAAAGCAAGTTTTACGTCAATGGCTTGGGCTCCAGGTTTCGGATGGACCTGAACGTCTTCAAAGTACGTCGGTGATCCGGCGGTTAGGGAGAGGTCGCCAACCAGGCCGTTCCAATTGGTCTGTGTGTGGTCCGCAACGCTGTGGGAGTTGGGGCCGATGTGCATTTGGTAGCGGTTATCCACCCGCACCACAATCGTATTCCGGCCCGGGCGCAGGGCTTTGCTCAGGTCGAACTGGTGGGGGGCAACCAGGCTGTTGCGGGTGCCGCAGAATTGGCCGTTGACGTACACCATCGTTTCCCAGTGACAGCGTTCCAGGTTTAAGGTGAGCTGTTTTTTAGCCCAGTCCGCCGGAATGTCGATTTGCCGTTTGTACCAGGCCGGACCGGCATAATATGTAACGGGCTTAAGCCAGAACGGGATTTTGATGACTCCCTGCCGGTATTTTTGATACCGGTCCGAGACAAAGTACGTACTGTCAAAAACGTCACCTGTCCAGGGCGTTTGCAGGGTGACCTTGTTGCCTTTGCCGTTTTCCGTGAGCGAACCGGGCAGCGTCACCCGGTCGGGATACTCAAGTTGCCACCAGTGCTGGCGTACACCCAGATCGTCCGGATCCAGACGAAGTTGCCACTCACCGGCCAACGAGAGTTTTTGTTGAGCAAGGACCCGACTTGATGCGATAAACCAGATCGCGAGCACAAGGGCACTGATGCCTGGCCATAATTTTTGCATACACAGTAAGGGTTAACGGCGGAAGGTGTATCAGAATGGTATGCAAAAAACACAAGTTTATATCCGATAAACCATAGCACTAATTGGGAAAAAGATGGATAATTTAACGGCAGAGTGACGGCTAGAGAATGGACAACCGGCCAGTTAGCAGATCCAGACGATGAGTAACTGGCTTGCCACCAGATCAGTAGGTCAGGCCATTACGTAAAAAGTAACCAGTTTTTCGAAGTGTGTGAACGCCTGATTTTATATCGTTGCGGAGTGTTTGTACGGTTGCAGGATGCTGTAGCCCTCTTCAGTTAGTGCCTGGGCCGATCGGCTACCCACTACGTAATAAAAATCGTGTTGCTCGTGTTTAACTACGGCGTGTTTTTTGCCGGTTTGGCGAAATTTTTTAGTACAGGCGCTTAAGGCTTTCAGTTCATCATCGAACTGGTTCTGATGAGCCTCATTCAGGGCTTTGGCGAGTTTGCTCAGGCGAATGTACGAGCGGATGGAGGTAAACACGGCGTTCTGGTTTTTATGATTACGGTTGCCAGCAAGTTATAGTCTATTCGTTTTGCCATCTCAAAAGATGCTATCAACAACGTATACTAGTGTACAGACGGCCAAAAATAGTAAGTAAGGGTAGGCGCCAGGTAAAGTAAGTTGCTTCGATTGAACGAGACTCGGGGATTCCAGTCGAAAAAGAATAGGTGACGGTTAGCGTTTGTAAACCAGCTGGTTTTGGTGGGATTTTTGTCAGTTTGCCAACAAAATAAAAAATATAGCGTCAATAAAGCTCTTGTTTTCGGAACTTTGTAGACCAACCTCGTATCAATGAACTACCAACCACTGCCCACTCCGGAAAAATACCGCTTACTGGATCATTCGGTTCGCCTAGTATGGGAAAGCCTGACGCTTCCTCAAATCAATTGGTTAGTAAAGCAGTCCTTCTACTTCAAGGAGTTTGTATTTGCCGACCTTCCCTATTATGGACAGGTTTTTTCGCTCGACATTAAGATTGGACCGGATCAGCTAACGACTCTCTATTTCCCTAAAGCAGAAGTTGGGACCATGACCGATGAAATGATCCGGCAAATTATTGATGAGTTAGTGACCGTTCCGGTTGAATCGCAGAGCATGGTATAATAGCATAGCGGATTTCTGGCAACTCCGCCATTCACGATTAGCTTGTACGCCCGCGCTTTCGCCAAAATCATCATCCGACCCGTTTTTTTATACGCTCCCTTCTCATGGTCCAAATTCTGGTCGCGGCCGGGGAGGTGTGCGTATATCACGGAAAACCGAAACAAATTAGCCCATTTGGTTGTCAACTGGAAATGAATGATTCATAACAGTTATCGTCGCTATGCACAAACTATCGGCTGTATTAGGTTTATTGATTACGCTTTCCGCGCTGCTTAGCTTCCGGCAGACGGACGGATGGCTGGGGAAATGGTCGGGTGAGCACCCGGATGGCGTGACTTACACCATCCGGGTCAAGGATCAATACCGGGGGATGAATCTGTGTGAAATTCACGCAACAGGGGTGCAAACGTTCTACCGCCTGGAGTGTTGGGCAACGGGCAACCCCAGCACTTTAAAAGTGTATTACCGATCTACCCTGGAAGGCGCTTTTCATGCCGCAAACCGCGTGAAACTAAACGATCCATTCGTGATTTTAACGCGTGAAAAAGGAAAAGTGGATTGGCAATGGCAGCAGGTGTTCGATGGAAAAATAGCCATGCGTAAACGTTGACAGGATTGGGAAGCAAATCCAGCTATGCTGCTGTCGCATCTCAACTATTGGAGCCTGTCTGGCAGGAATGGGCTTTTTTATTTCCATAAAAATAGCCGGAAAGCAAAGGCCGTCCGGCTATCCAAAGTTCATCCTCAGAGTTAACAACCATTATACATTCCACAGCCAGTAAAACCGCTACCCTAACCTGGCGTTTCAAACGATTAGCAAACGGGCCGAAGCCGGGTTCTCGGTAGAACTCAGCCGCAAGGTCCATTCAGCTCTTTCTACAGTTGATCCTTGGTGATGGTTGGGTATAAGGAGGGTTTATTTTCCACTGCAGGTTGGAAAAAGATTCTATCAAAATTCTGTTTGACTGTTTAATATGCCATTTCAGCCCCCAATATCAGTTATTCAGCCTTTATTTTTTTATGAAAAACCTATTGTTGCCGAGCTTAGGCTAAAAATAGAGTTGAACTTTCAAGCCCGGCAACTATTTTGCCGGGTTTTGATTTTCGGAGGTTTGTTAGACTGTTCGTTGTTAGGAGTATTCTTTCTAAATTCGCTTACTATCATCCTGCCTCCAGAAGCTATGCTATCCCTTCTTAAGCTTTCCGCCCTTATCTATGTGCTATCCTTCGTGCCTTTAACGGTTTCAGCTCAGCACTGTAGCCACCTGCTTGCCCGGAACGAAAATAAAAAGGAAGGTCGTATCGGCTTTCGAACGACCTTGCTCAACCAGCCGATTGAAGCCACTAAATCCATGTCTAAAGGCACTACTAACTACTTGCTTAGACTTGAAGTGTTGGGCAAATCAAAACTTCCTTACAATTTTATGTTAACGCTTAAATTGGAAAATGGAGCTAAAATTGAGAAGAATCAGCAAGAATTGGCAGGGCATATCATGGAATCCAACGTTCAAAATGATCCCAGAAAAGTCTATATGGTTTTTGTTAAATTGTCACAGAATGATTTGGAACTTCTGGCGGAAAACCGCATGACTAACTATCAATTACATCGGTTTGCTGTTGCATTGAAACCGGAAAATCAGGACATCTTTCAGCAGTCAATCAAATGTTTGATAGAGGCTAAATAAAAATTGACCCTTGCAAAATATTGTCAGTTGAATAGGTTATGACGCCCACACAATGCGTGATTTAGATTCGGGGCTTTAAAAAAATGGTAGGATTAGTTGGCCTTCTTTATAACTGTCTTAGCCCCTTAAATAGTTGGAGACAAAATCTAAAAAGGATTTGTCACTAACTTTAAGGAAATGAAGAAAGAAAAACGAGTTTTTACTCCCGAACACCGGGAATCAATCCTGAAAGAAGCCGCA
>NZ_BAAGWE010000005.1:0-96488 GCF_054780515.1 Larkinella harenae
AGGTCGCTCGAACCCGTACCGGTCTGCACATTTATCGGGTTGAAAAGAACGAGCCTCCCATTGACTGTAAAGATCAAAAAATGGAGTCTAAAGGCTTTTTGCCAGAGATCGCCATTCAGGACTTTCCGATTCGCAACCAGCATGTTACCCTCTTTATCAAGCGTCGTCGGTGGGAAGTTAAAGAGACCGGCAGGGGAGTCAGAGATATTCCCTTCTTCCTATTCCGATTGACCAAACTGTATGCCTAACTGCCCACAACTTTTCAGCTTGATCCGGTCTTATTCGAACTGCATTGGTTTGGAGTGGACCAGGACTCGTTTCAGATATTTTTCAAACTCTGTAGCATATGCGGGGTGCAATCGTAATCGCTCTTTGCGGAAATTTCTGACAAGCATCGAAGAAGGTCACCGAAATTATACTGGATATGGTAAGCAATATGCCCTAATCGTGAAAAAACTTCCCGCATGACGAATATTCGCCGTGAATTCTATTCAAGCTTCAATCAAAAACCCATAATGCCTTCGTATTATGGGTTTTTGATTGAAGCTGTGCGATCACTTAACTTGCTTACTGGATCGAACAAAAACGTAATAGTTGGGATCACTGGTTAAGGTGGTAACGCCTGATGTGGTTAGTGTTTGCCAGTGCGTTGTGGGTTTTAGAAGTTGATTTGGCCCGGATTGATTGAGACAAACTTGCAGTGGCATATCAAAACCGTAGATGCAGTTTGTCCAGCGGTACTGTAGCTTATTATTGAGCATTCGGTATTCCAGCGTTGGAATCCGGGTATCACGCAGGTATTGATCAAAAACCTTTTGAAAGTTGATGCCTGATTGCTGGCTGATGTATTCCTCAATTTGTTTGCCTTCAACGGTCTGGTGGTAGAACGTTTTGTTCATTCCCCGCAGGATAGCGCGCCATTTTTCATCATCGCCAATAAGCTGGCGAATCATATGCAACATATTACCGCCCTTGTAATACATATCACCAGAACCGGCATGATTGACGTTATAAACTCCCACAATCGGTCGGTCATTACGAATTTGAGCCCGGCAGCCTATCACATAAGCTGCTCCGGCGTCTTTTCCGTAGTAGAACTCTGTATACAGGTTTTCGGAGTAGTTGGTAAAGCTTTCGTGGACCCACATGTCGGCAACATCCTTATAGGTAATGTTGTTGGCAAACCATTCGTGGCCGGATTCGTGAATAATGATGAAATCCCAGAGCAACCCAAAGCCAGTGCCGGACAAGTCGCGTCCTAAATAACCGTTCCGAAATTGATTACCGTAGGTCACCGAACTTTGGTGTTCCATACCTAGATAGGGCGTCTCGACCAGCTTGTAACTGTCTTCGTAAAAAGGGTAAGGACCAAACCAGTGTTCGAAAGCTCTGAGCATCGGTTTTACCTGCTGAAACTGACGACGTGCCGAGTCCTCGTGCTCGCGTAAGGCATAAAAAGTTAAATCCAGCTTGCCTTTCTCCCCCTGTAGCGTATCCGACCAGTGAATGTAATCCCCTACGTTGAGATTGACGCCGTAATTATTAATTGGATTACTGACAAACCAGTCGAATGTATGCGTACCATCGTTGTGCTCTGTAACGCTCCGTAGTCGTCCGTTTGATACATCCGTAAGGTCTTTCGGAACGGTTACGCTGATTAGCATGCTGTCGGGCTCGTCGTACATATGATCTTTACAGGGCCACCATGAGCTGGCTCCCAAACCCTGACAGGCTGTGGCAATAAACCATTTCCCGGCTTTGTCACGCTTCCAGACAAAACCGCCATCCCAGGGAGCCTTTTTAGCTTTTCTGGGTTGTCCGGCATAATGAACTTCAACCGACTCCGTTTTTCCAACAATTTGTTGCTTCTGAAGCGTCACGAAATAGGCGTTCCCATCTTGTCGGAAGGGGAGTTCTTTGCCGTCCTGAATCACTTTCCTGATTTTTAGCGGACGTTGCAAATCAACCTGCATGATTTGATTGGGCTGCAAAACTCGGTATTGGATGGTGGTGCTACCACTGATCGAACTGTCAGCAGTATTCAGTTTTACCTGTAAATGATAGTAAGATAGATCCCACCAAATTCGTTCCGGCGTGATGGATCCACGCAGCGTGTCGTCGTGCGTGAAAACGTACTTTTGGGCCGAAACCGTTACGGATATAAACAGACTCGCCAGCAGGCCGACGGTTTTACAGAATGTATTCATCGTGAGAGTTTTAAGACGAAGCCAGATTTGGATGCGATCACCGTGGACCGGGTGGGCAGTGTTCCAGTAAAAATTTCGTATAAAGTGTACGAAGGTGACGGTTTGTACCTTCGCCTTCGGAAATACTGTGCGTACGGTTTGGATACGGCATCACCTGGAATTGTTTGTTGTGCTTCACCAGTTCATCGATCAGTACCTCGGCGTTGGAATAGTGAACGTTATCATCGCCCGTTCCGTGGATGTAGAGCAGATTGCCCCGCAAATTTTTGGCGTACGTAATCGGGGAACCGGCAACAAAGTCTTCTCGGTTTTCCTGCGGTAAGCCCATATACCGCTCCTGGTAAATATTGTCGTAAAAGAGCTGATTACCAACAGCCGCGATGGAAATCCCGGTTTTGTAGATTTCCGGATATTGAAACAGCAGGTGAAGTGTGGTAGAGCCGCCCCCGCTCCAACCCCAGACGGCTACCCGGCTCGTATCCAGATAAGCGTGTTGTTCGAATAGCTTTTTAGCCCCCATCGCTTGATCGCGCACGTTGATCCGGCCAATTTGCCGATAAATGGCTTTGCGCCAGGCCGTCCCCTTGAGCGTGGGCGTTCCGCGATTGTCCAGGGCAACGTAGCAGTATCCGGCTTTGGCTATATCGCCATCGAAGAGGTTGTTGTTCCCCGCTGAAAACACATCATTGGTGGTGGTACTGGCAGGTTCGCCGTACACATGGAAAACCACCGGGTATTTCTTAGTGCTGTCAAAATTGGCGGGTTTCCGCATCCAGCCGTCCAGCGTAACACCGTCGGCGGTGGTAACCGTGAAAAATTCCACCTTCCGTGGCGTTTGGGCATTCGGGGCCGGGCGGGAAGTAGAAGCCCGCAGAACCTGATGATCCGACAACCGAATCCAATTACTTGCCATAGGCGTTTGATGGCTGTTAAACGAGTGCATGGCAAACTGTCCGCCGGGTGCAATATCGTAGGAGTGCGTGCCCACCTGATTGGCTGGCGAAATACGTTCCAACTTGCCTTTGCCATCCATTTTGGTGCGAAACAAATACCGTTGAGTTGGATTAGTGGGCGAAGCGATGAAGTAAATATACCGGTTGCGTTCGTCGATGGAACTGATGCTGGCAATGTCGTAAGCACCGGGTGTAAGCAACACGTCTTTTTTTCCGTCGCGACTCAATTGATAAAGATGCCGCCAGCCGTCTTTTTCGGATACCCAGATAAACGACTTTCCGCTTTCCAGCCACGGCCAGGTGCCCGGCGAAACAGCTTTGGAGTCAATCCAGGTATCACTGGTTTCGCGGTGGATGGTATTGATGACACCGGTAGACGGTTGGGCTACAAACAAAATACTTTGATTCTGCTTCCGGTTCAACTGCTCAATAATCAGGTCATTGCCCGTAGGAAACCATTCCATCCGGACCAGGTAATGTTGCTGCGGATCGCCGGGCACAACCAGCCAGCGGGTTGCTCCGCCGGTAGCCTGCACCACGCCGACGCGGGCCGGTGACGGCGATTCGCCCACTTTCGGGTATTCAACAGGAATAACGCGGGAGTAAACCGAATCAGTGGTGTTGAGCATGAGGTAATCGCGGATGGCGCTGGCGTCGATCTGCCAATAGGCAATCTGTTTGCTGTCCGGGCTCCAGCGAAAACCGTCGCGGCAACCGAATTCTTCTTCGTAGGCCCAGTCGAAAGTGCCGTTGATGCGTTTACGGGTACCGTCGGTGGTCAGTGGTGTAGTCTGGCCGCTCATCACATCCTCCACAAACAGGTTGTTCTTACTCACATAAGCCACTTTCTTACCATCGGGCGACAGTTTGGCGTAGAGGAGCGATTGGCTCGGCAGATTTTTGCCGATCTGCCGTAATTGGTTCGTGTTCCGGTTGAGCAGGTAATAGTCTCCCCGACTGTTGTACCGCCAGACGCGGGCGGTGTTGGTGAAGATCAAAACCGTTGATGAATCCGGACTGAAGGCAAAACTGGCGATGTTCAACGGTTTTCCGGACCCGGGCGGGGTCAGTTGTTCTTTGGTAACTAGCGGAGTTTCGCGTCCGGATACCACATCAGTCCGCAGAATGGATTCGCGGTTGGACGACAGGTACGCCTTTCCATCGGGTGTCCAGCGAACGCTCTGGAACTGGGCCGTCGAGGTTTGGCTAAAAGCGGTGAAAAGAATGCCGATGAAGAGTAGGGTTCTTAAGTTTAGCATCATAATTTTTAGAAGAGGGCTTTGATATACTGCCCCGGCGTCAGGTTGGTAATGAGTTTAAATTGTCGATTAAAGTTGGATAAATTGGTGTAACCGCACGAAAAAGCAATCTGGCTGATGGGTAATTTGGATTCCTGCAACAACCGGCAGGCGTGTTCAATCCGTACTTCATTGAGCAGTTGCGAAAACGTTTTCCGGGTATGAAGCCGAAAAAAACGACAAAAGGCACTGGGCGTCAGGTGAGCCTGCGCGGCCACTTCATCCAGGGTAATGGATGAAGCGTAATGATTTAATATATAGGTGAATACGTTGTCTATCCGCTGGTGATCGTCGGGGCGCCGGGCCTGCTCGTAAGCCGTAATCGACAGGGTTTCGCGCCGGGGGTCGGAGGCCATGCTGTCCAGAACCGTCAGCAGCGTCATCAATTGCTCGAAGGGACGGAGCTGATGCAATTGTTCCATCCGGGTCGTCAGGACAGAGGTTTCGGCAAGCCGAATGCGGACACCGTGCCGGGCTTCGTGAAAAAGCTGGTCGAGGTGTTCCAGCTCAGGCATACCGAAAACCGTTTGTTTCAGGTGATCGGGGTGTAGATAAACCGAGTACGATAAAGCCCGGTGGGGAGCATCCGGCGTGAAATAGTCGGGATCGTTCCGAAAAACGTGCGGCAGATTAGCCCCCAGCAGCAAAAGATCGTAAGGTCGAAACCGGTCGATGCGGTCGCCAACCACCTGCGTGCCCACACTTTCGCGAATTAGAGTCAGTTGCAGCTCCGGGTGAAAATGAAGCCGGTCGTAAAAATGCGGGCCGTCGTCGACCTGCACCCGAAACGAGCGATCATCTACCGTAGGAACCCGAAACAGCAGCGGTTTCATCCGATCAGCCGAAAGCAGGAAACAGTACAGAAAACTGGCGTGGAGCGTAGCATCATAAGGGGATCGGTCGTTGGGGTGATGAAGTTAAACAAAGTAACAAAAGAATCGGGAATTGATACTGGATTAGTCGATTTTTTGTGGCGGATTATCTATACTGGCAAAAAAAATACTAGAACTGATCAATCTTTGTGAAGTCGGGCCCTCATTAATTCCCCAACTTTGTTCTGACCTAAATAGCTAACTTCTTCTATTTCGTTAAACGGACTTATCCTCAAATCTTATGGCAACTTCTGTACAGTGGCAAGGGGTTTACCCTGCGCTCCTCACGCCGTTTACGGCTTCCGATGAACTCGATCTGCCGCTGTTTGTCAAAAATCTTCACGCTCAACTGGATGCAGGTGTTCACGGATTGATCATCGCCGGGTCGCTGGGAGAAGTCAGCACGTTGACAGGTTCGGAAAAACTGTCGCTGCTGGAGTCGGCGCGGGAAACTGTCAATGGCCGGGTGCCGGTGATCATGAACATTGCCGAAACCACCACCCGCGAAGCCGTGCGGGGGGCGCGGGAAGCCGAGGAAAAGGGCGCCGATGGTCTGATGCTGTTGCCGCCCATGCGGTATTTTGCCGACGCTCGCGAAACCGTTGAATTTTTCAAGGCCATTGCGCAGGAAACTTCGCTGCCGATCATGATCTACAACAATCCGATTGATTACAAGATTATGACCACGGTAGCCATGTTTGAAGAACTGGCTAAACTGCCCAACATTCAGGCCGTTAAGGAATCAACCCGCGACCTGACCAACATCGCCCGGATGCGCAATGCGTTTGGCGATCGTTACCGGCTCCTCGGTGGGGTCGATACGCTCGCGCTGGAGTCGCTGTCGGCCGGTGCCGATGGCTGGGTGGCTGGTCTGGTCGATGCGTTTCCGCTGGAAACCGTTACCCTGTACGACCTGGTGAAAGCGGGGCGTATGGACGAAGCCCGGAATCTGTACTTCTGGTTCATGCCATTGCTGGAGCTGGACATTCAGCCCAAGCTTGTGCAATACATCAAACTGGCCGCAGCCGCAGTAGGTATCGGTTCGGAATACGTCCGGGCACCACGTCTGACACTGGTGGGCGAAGAACGCGAACGGGTTCTAGGAATTATTAACGCTGCCCTGGCCGTTCGTCCGAGCCTGCAAACGGCGTAAGTTTTTTTGGCTCATTCCGAAAAACGGTTTTCAACCAGTTTTATGAATTATAATTTTTTCTGCATTGACGCGCACACCTGTGGCAATCCGGTGCGGGTTGTAACCGGGGGCAGCATTCCGCACCTGACGGGAGCAACCATGAGCGAAAAGCGGCAACATTTCCTCCGCGAGTACGACTGGATTCGGAAGAGTCTGATGTTTGAACCGCGCGGGCACGATATGATGTCGGGCAGCATTTTGTATCCGCCAACCGACCCAGCCAACGATGTGGGCGTGCTGTTCATCGAAACCTCGGGTTGCCTGCCCATGTGTGGCCACGGTACCATTGGTACGGTTACGGTAGCAATCGAGCAGGGGTTGGTTGTGCCTAAAACGCCGGGAGTGCTGAACCTGGAAGTACCCGCCGGGCTGGTTCGCGCCGAATACCTTCAGGAAGGCCGGAAAGTAAAGTCCGTGAAGATTACGAACGTCAAGTCGTATCTGGCGGCTGAGAGCCTGACGGTGGAGTGTCCGGATTTGGGAACGCTGACGGTGGATGTCGCCTATGGAGGCAACTTCTATGCCATCGTTGATCCGCAGGCCAATTTTCCCGGTTTACAGCACTTCAAGGCCGAACAGCTCATCGGTTGGGCACGCGTGATGCGGCAACGGCTCAACGAACAGCATACGTTTGTGCATCCCGAAAATCCGACGATCAACGGCCTGAGCCACATTTTGTGGACGGGCGAACCGCTGGCGGCTACTTCGACGGCCCGCAACGCGGTTTTCTACGGTGACAAGGCCATTGACCGTTCGCCCTGCGGAACCGGAACCTCGGCCAGGCTGGCGCAGTGGTACGCCAAAGGGTGGCTAAAACCTGGGCAGGATTTTGTGCACGAAAGCATCATTGGGTCCATCTTCACGGGTCGGATCGAACAGGAAACCGAACTGGCGGGCCAATCGGCCATTGTGCCGAGCATCGAAGGCTGGGCAATCATTCACGGTTATAACCACCTTATTCTGGACGAGGACGATCCGTACGTACACGGTTTTCAGGTCATATGAAGCACATCGGTATCATTGGGGGCGGAGTTATCGGTTTATGTTCAGCCTATTACCTGAACAAAGCCGGTTATCGGGTTACGGTTTTTGATAAAAATTCCATCACCGACGGTTGTTCGTTTGGGAACGCCGGAATGATTGTGCCGAGTCACATCATTCCGCTGGCCCAGCCGGGCATGATTGCCAAAGGAATGCGGATGCTGATGCGGTCGACCAGCCCCTTTTATATCAAACCGCGTCTGAACGCCGATCTGCTCCGCTGGGGCTGGCTGTTTTACAAACATTCAACTCCGGCACACGTCGAGCGGTCGATTCCGGCTCTGCGTGACATCAGCCTGCTGAGCAAACAGCTCTACCAGGAACTGGCTCAAACCGAGGGCCTGTCGTTTGGCTGGGAAGAAGTTGGCCTGCTGATGCTGTACAAAACCGCGTCGGCCGAACACGAAATGGCGGAAGAAGCCGAGGTGGCCAATCGGGCGGGTATCGAAGCCCGGCAATTGTCCGGCGCGCAGGTGCAGGAACTCGAACCAAACGTTCGCGTGAACGTGCGGGGCGCTGTTTACTTCCCCGGCGATGCGCACCTGAACCCGAGCCAGTTGATCCGGTCGCTGGTGACGTACCTCAAAAAGCAGGGCGTTACCGTACTGGAAGGCCAGGCAGTCACTGGTTTTGGCCGTTCTGGTTCGCGCATTACGTCGGTACGAACAACCACCGAGCATTCCGTTGATGAACTGGTGATTGCTGCCGGAGCCTGGTCGCCTGAGCTGACGCGGTTATTGGGCGTGTCGCTGCCGTTACAGGGTGGTAAGGGGTACAGTTTCATGCTGCAAAACCAGCAGCCGAACATTCGGGTTCCGGCCATCATGCTCGAAGCGCGGGCCACGGCTACACCCATGGGACCGGATTTGCGGTTTGCCGGAACGCTCGAAGTGGCCGGAACGGATCTGTCGGTAAACATGAACCGGGTGCGGGGTATTGTCAATGCCATCCAGAATTATTACCCCGATCTGCCTGCGGATTTGCCAGAGATTTCAAAGGTCTGGAGCGGTTTGCGGCCTTGCTCGCCTGACGGATTGCCGTACATCGGCCGGATGCCGGGTTTTGAGAACCTGACGCTGGCGACCGGTCATGGAATGATGGGCGTTAGCCTGGGCCCTGGAACGGGAAAGCTGGTGGCCGACGTGCTGACCAACCAGACAACCGCTATGGATATAAGCGTTTTCAGCCCGGTGCGATTTAGTTAATGAACCATTAGAGTAGGTTACTAAAAGCGAGAAAAAGTGCCCTCAGGATAAAAAAAAGGCCCTATTGGGGTCTTTTTCATTTTGAAAACTGTAAACTAACCTGTAATTAGCAGCCGAATTATTTAGCGCTTTTCCCGGTAGTACTTATTCCAGATTCGCTCTACTTTTTGTGTAGGTATCGATCTAAGCTTTTCCATGCCATGAAAGTCAGCCCTCCACAAGTCGGCCGATATTATTACGTCGGAAATGAGCCGACTCTTTTTACTGAAAAGTTGCTGCAGGAGATTCTGCCGCATCACCGCCCTCAGCCCATTCGCTTGACCAAGCAGTGGTTAATTTCATTTGGCTTTCAGCAAGACCCTGCGCGTTTATTCTGGTTTTTTCAGGATTTAAAACTGGTGCCTGGCCTGAGCTGTTGGTTGTGTGTCAGCAGTCGGAGATACCTATATTACGTCCACGAACTTCAGGAATGTTTCGCCGATATTTACCAGCAAGAGTTGCCGCTGGAGGTTCAATAACGGGGATTTTTTCGTATAAAAAACTTCTGGCTGTTCCGAAATGATCTAGCACGATATTTGCGTATCGGCTTGTCCGACAATTTGCTTCATTTTTTATTCCTTTTTGCTTATTTTGTGTCCGTTAATCCGGACTTTGCAGGCGGTTTTCAGATTATTGACAAGAGCAGGAAAGTGGTTTACAGACTCCAATTCTGAAGACAGGCCTCTGATCGTGTGGCTAATCTATTTTAAATCGGGGCCGAAACAGGAAACTACCAAAGAAATTTTCGCACATTTTGCAAATATGTTACCATTTGGTGTCCTTTAGTATGCTTTTTGCAGGAGAAATACTCAGCGTTTTTCTGCACTAAGTTCCTGGTACCCACCTAACTTTTCTGGTCACACAACGAATGAAACTGAATCAATCTGTCTACAACGGCCAAGCATGGACGTTCCTTTCTGAAACGGTGGGTTTTTCGGCCGACAAATCCCAATTGGTGTTAGCCTTTGGAGAGCGGTTTTTGTTGGAGAAATTGAATCTCTACGATGATCTAAAGGCCCGGTTTCCAGCGGCAGACATCGTGATTAATTCCACATCGGGAGAAATATACCTAGATAGCGTTCATGACAATTCGGTGATTGTTACGGCTATTGAGTTTGAAAAGACCCGCATTCAGGCCGTTCAGATTGACATCACAAAGCACTCGGAAAGTTACTGGGCCGGAGAGCAGATTGCGCAGGCACTGGACCAACCGGATCTGGCGGCCCTTTTCTTAATCTCCGACGGCAGTTGGGTCAATGGCAGTGACCTGACCAAAGCGCTCAACCTGCACCTGAAACGCCACATCCCGATTTCCGGTGGTTTGGCGGGTGATGCCGCCCGGTTTGAACGCACACTGGTGGGGCTGAATCAGAACCCGGCTGCGGGAAAGATTGTGGGCATCGGTTTTTACGGAAATCAGCTTAAAATTGGGCATGGTTCGGTGGGAGGTTGGGATGTGTTTGGGCCAGAGCGCGAAGTGACAAAAGCAACGTACAACGTTTTGTACCAGATCGATGGCAAGCAGGCGCTGGATTTGTACAAGGAATATTTAGGGAAATACGCGGAAAACCTACCGGGTGCGGCCCTGCTTTTCCCCTTGTCGATGCGGGCCACTGCCGACGCTGAACCGTTGGTTCGGACAATTCTGGCCATTGATGAAGAGGCTAAAAGCATGACTTTCGCGGGCGACATGCCCGAAAAATCGTTGATTCGGTTTATGACGGCTAACTTTGACCGACTCGTCGATGCGTCGGCCAGTGCGGCTCATACGTCCCTGCAACAACTGAATTTTGCGCCGGAACTGGCGATACTGATTAGTTGCGTGGGCCGGAAGCTGGTGTTGGGGCAGCGAACGGAAGAAGAGGTAGAGGCCGCGCGGGAAGTGTTTGGAGCCGATGCGGTAATGACGGGTTTTTATTCGTACGGCGAAATTTCGCCATTCCAGTCCAACGCCCGCTGCGAACTGCACAACCAAACGATGACGGTAACGGTTTTTTCTGAAAATTAACGCATGGAAACAACGAGTCTTCATAAACTGCTGCTTCGGCAAATCAACAAGTATTTGACCGAAGATTGCTTGAAGCACGAGCGGTTTCAACAGTTTGTCAAAGCCGTCAACGACTCCTACTATAATTTTGATCGGGATAAAGAGCTGTTTGAGCATTCTTCCTTCCTGAACGAGCGAGAGTACGCTACCATCAATCAGAAACTCAAAGAGGAAATCAGTCAACGGCGGCAGTCGGAGGAAAAATTGATTGAAGCCATAAAATCGATGGAAACGCCGGGTGGTGATAAGATGCCGGAGTTGGCACCCGAAAACCTGGTGTTACTGGTCGAATTCTTGCAAACGCAGATTGAGCAGCGCAAACAGATCGAGCAGGAGCTTCGGACCGCCAAAGAAACCGCCGAAAAGGCTACTCTGGCGAAATCGGATTTTTTGTCGATGATGAGCCACGAGATCCGTACACCGCTGAACGGTATTGTTGGAATGACCTACCTGATGAGCCAGGAGGACGTGCCTCCGTCGTTGGCCGAGCACCTTAAAACCCTGCAATTTTCGATTGAGCATTTACATGCTCTGATCAACGATATTCTGGATTTTAGCAAGATCGAAGCCGGAAAAGTAGAGCTGGAAGAGAACAATTTTGACTTTAAACACCTGGTTTCCAATATAAAACGAGCGCATCAGTTCAAGGCGGAGGAGAGCGGAACGCGGATCAAGTTGATGGTGGACGACGACATTCCTGATGTTTTGATGGGAGATTCGCTCCGAATTGGTCAGGTACTGTCCAACCTGGTTTCCAACGCCATCAAGTTTACGAAACAGGGAACGGTGACCATCGAATTGTCGCTGTTGAAGAAAGACGATGAAATCGCTTCAATTTATGTGTCGGTGCAGGATACGGGAATTGGCATTGCTGCGGAAAAGCAGCAGGCCATTTTCGAGATGTTTACCCAGGCCAATTCGGCTACAACCCGGCAATTTGGCGGAACCGGGCTGGGCCTGGTAATCTCCAAACGATTGCTGGAACTCTACGGCAGCAAAATAGAGGTGGAAAGTCAGGAGGGAAAGGGAGCCCGGTTCTACTTTACACTTGATTTGCGGCTTGGGTCCATTATCAAGCAGACCTACACTATGACCGATACGATCAATGATCAGACGCTGAAAGGAGTGAAAATATTACTGGTGGAAGACTATCCGGTCAATGTGAAGGTGGCCCTGAAGATTCTACATCGCTGGGGTGTTCTGGTGGATGTGGCTGAAAATGGGCAAATCGGTCTGGATAAATTCCGATCGGGGAGTTACGACTTGGTGCTGATGGATCTGCAAATGCCCGTCATGGATGGGTACACATCCACGCAGCAGATCCGGGAAACCGATACCAAAACGCCGGTCATTGCGCTAACCGCTTCGGCAACTTACAGCAACCGCGATCGGGCTATTGACGCCGGAATTAATGATTATGTTACCAAACCGTTCAATCCCAGTGATTTATTCCAGAAAATTGCTAAGTACTGCCAACGGCCTAATTAGTGCTTGACCAGTTTACTTTTTAAGTAAGTTGATTGAGTGCTGGTTATTAGACATTAAACCCGATAAATGTGGAAGAAATTACCCCCTCTGACCGTCACCTAACCGATGGACTGGATCGTGAACGGCTGCAGGAGTTGTACGGTGATGACACCGAAATGCTGGTATCAGCCATGAGCATGTTTCTGGATGAGGTAATGCCGAATTTTCTGGAACTGGAAAAACGGATTGGCGAAGAAAACTGGACGGAAGTGGCTCAATTGACTCACCAGCTGAGGCCCTGGCTGGGAATGGTCGGTTTGACCAATCTGGAAAAGCAGTTGTACGAAATTGAAGAGTTGGCCAGACAGAATCCGGAGCGTGCCGTAGTTATGTTTATCTTCAATGACTTTAGGAGCCATCTTGCGCTTATTCCCGCCCTATTAAAAATTGAACTGCACAGAATTAGCTAAATTCTAAATCGGCTTAGAATTGTTCACTAAGTACAGCCCGGCTTTGCCAATAACCGGATAAGGTTATTGTTAAAATTAAATTAATTATGCCTTTAATGGTTAACTGGATGACGGTTGTGCGTTATTTTGAGTATATTTATCAGACAATAATTAATAGATCTTGAATTATAGTACGGTTTTTGTTGTTGAGGAGGGTATAGTGCGGTAATTGCATCCGATGCTCAATGAATGTCTTCTCTGTTTTATAGTACTTTAATAATATAGAAAGATAAAAGCCTGTTTTGAGTGTCATTATATACATCTATGGAAAACCAATACCACGTTCTTGTCGTAGAGGATGATACCTATATTCGAAAAGTATTACGGCATACGTTAAAGTCTGATTTTGAAATAACAACGCTCAACAACGGGATCGAAGCCATGGACTGGCTGGAGGCTGGTAATCCGGTTGATATCATTATTACCGACCTGCAGATGCCCTACCTAAGTGGCCAGGATTTGATTCGGACCATTCGGGCTAGTTCGTTGCTGAAACAAGTGCCTATCATTGTCCTGTCGACTTTTACGGATAGCGCGACCAAAATCGCTTGTCTGGAGCAGGGGGCTGACGATTATATGATTAAACCGTTCAACCCGTTGGAAGTGAGGGCGAAAATAAACGCCATTCTGCGTCGGTCAGGGGATAAAAACAGCCCGACATTTCCGGCCAGTGGCAATCGGACCGCTTTTTGATTCAACTAGCTTTCGATCCTTATGCAGACGGTCTTAGCGAATGGTACCACGTACCGGGTTCTGTACGTCGAGGACGATCCTCAGATGGCGGCCGCTTTTAATCGCGCCTTTGGTGAAACCGCTTCCATCACGACGGTCAGCAGTCTGAATGAAGCGCTTTTTTGCCTGGAGGCCGATCCCAACATTGATCTGATTGTGTTCAACGATCGGTTAAATAGTAAATCGTTTCTCAACGCACTCCGTTCTCTGCCGCATTCCGACAAACTGTCAACCATACTCCTGACTGGCGAACCCGCCATTGACCTGAGCACCGAACCGTTCCGGGGGCGGGTTGTTGATGTGTTTCACTACGGTTATTCCGAAGAGGCTTTTCAGACGCGGCTGTCGTATCTAATTCGAAAAAAGCAGTACGCCGAGTCGAGGCATCACGAACAAAAAGCCATTTCGGTCAGGATGCCTATTGGAAAGCGAATCTTCGATATTGTCGTTTCCTTCCTGCTGCTGCTGCTGATTTCGCCCATTTTGCTGATCGTTGCCATTCTGGTGAAGCTAGATTCGAAAGGGCCGATTTTCTACGGTTCCAAACGCGTCGGCATGGGGTACAAGGTATTCAATATGTACAAGTTCCGGACCATGCGAACCGATGCCGACCAGATGCTGGCGAGCATGGCTTCCAAGAACATGTACAATACGAAAAAGGTGGAAGAGTCGGTTGACCAGCTCTGTGAGGCTTGTCAGCTGGCCGGAACCGAGTGTCAGCGTCCACTTTTTCTGGATGACAAACAGGTTTGTGAAAAAACGCACTTCCGCAATGAGAAAGCCAAAGCGATGTTCTCGAAATTCAAGGAAGATCCCCGCGTAACACGCCTGGGAAAAATCCTGCGTAACACCAGCATTGACGAGCTACCCCAGTTTTACAATATCTTGCGGGGAGACATGTCGTTTGTCGGAAACCGTCCGCTGCCGCCTTACGAGGCCGAAAAACTGACCGCTGCGGGGTATGCCCGCCGATTTGCCGCTCCAGCGGGTTTGACCGGGCTCTGGCAGGTAACCAAGCGGGGTGGATCAGCCGTTTCGGATCAGGAGCGCATCCAGCTTGATGTTCTGTATGCCAAGAAGTTTTCGTTCAAAACGGATTTGATGATTATCATTCGAACGCTCAAAGCGGTATGGCAGAAGGAGAACGTGTAGATCAAACGGTACCGTTGATTTCCCTCATCACCATCAACTACAATCAGGCTGCCGTTACCTGTCAGTTGCTGGAGTCGACCCGCCATTTGGCGTACCCCCGCTTTGAAACCATTGTGGTGGATAATGCGTCCGTGGAAGATCCTACCGACCGGATTCGTCAGGGAAATTATCCGAACGTGAAAGTGGTCGTGAGCGCCGAAAATCTTGGCTTTTCGGGTGGCAATAACCTCGGTATGAAACACGCCAGGGGGGATTACTTCTTTTTTCTGAACAATGATACGGAGGTGACCCCGGATTTGCTGGATCAGTTGCTGGCTCCGTTTCAAGCCAATCCGGGCATTGGTATAACCTGCCCTAAAATCCGTTTTTTTGACCAGCCCACGGTTATTCAGTACGCAGGCTATCATCCATTAAACCGCTATACGGGCCGAACCTGGTCGATTGGACTGGGTGAAACGGATCACGGACAGTATGATCAGTCGGGCCCGACTGCTTTTGCCCACGGAGCCGCCATGATGGTCAGTCGCCGGGCGGTGGAGCAGGGTGGGGCGATGGATGAATCGTTCTTTCTGTACTACGAAGAACTGGACTGGTCGATGCAGATCCAGCGGGCGGGGTTTCAGATCTATTATCAGGCGTCGGCCCTGATTTATCACAAGGAGTCCATGAGTGTCGGAAAGATGAACGCGATGAAAGTGTATTACCATACGCGCAACCGACTTTTGTTCATGCGGAGAAACGTCAGCGGTTTTCCGTTGGTTTTCTTTATCCTGTATTATTTCTGCTTCGCGCTTACCAAAGCGGCCCTCCTTTACGTGATCCGGTGGCAGACGGATTACCTTCGCGCCCTGAAAAATGCCGTAGTATGGCATTTCAAGCATAAAATTCGTCGACCGGAAAAAGCGGGTCGTTCGTCCGTGGTTGCGGTCACTTAATGGTATGGTTATGGAAATTCTGCTGATTGTCTGCGTTGGACTCGTATTGTATACGTATATAGGGTACGGTATACTAGTGTGGCTGCTGGTCAGGATTCGCGGTCGCCGACCCGCGCTGGAAACCACCGATGCATTTGCACCGGATGTGACGCTGATTGTGCCCGCTTATAATGAGCGTATGTGCCTGGCCGACAAAGTAGCGAACTCGCTGGCGCAGCACTATCCTGCGGATCGGATTCACTTTCTGTTTGTTACCGAAGGTTCGACGGACGGTTCGTCGGAGTTTCTGCGTGCGACGTATGGCACTAAAATTGACCTCATAGAAGGGACTGAGCGCCGGGGTAAGGTAGCCGCCATGAACCGTGCCATGCAGCAGGTAACCACACCTCTGGCCATTTTTACCGATGCCAATACCATCTTGAACCCCCAGGCCGTCCGGCGTCTGGTCGATCATTTTCGCGATCCAAAGGTTGGGGCCGTTGCGGGTGAAAAGCGGATTCTGACCAACGATAGCGAGTCGGCGGCTGGTTCGGGCGAAGGACTTTACTGGAAATACGAGTCTTTTTTGAAGCAACTAGATTCCGATCTGCATACCATCGTAGGGGCCGCTGGAGAGCTGTTTGCGGTACGGACCGAGTTGTATGAACCGGTTGAGACGGACACCATTCTGGATGATTTCATCATTTCCTTACGCATTGCGGGGCGCGGATACCGGGTAGCGTATGAACCCGAAGCGTACGCGATGGAACGGCCCTCGTTCTCGATCATTGATGAACAGAAACGTAAAATCCGGATTTCGGCGGGTGGTTTCCAATCCATTGCGCGGCTAAAATACCTGCTGAACATTTTCCGGTACGGCTGGCTCACCTTCGAGTATGTTTCACACCGGGTGATGCGGTGGGCTGTAGCTCCGTTTTGTTTGCCGTTGATTTTTCTGTCCAATGCGTGGCTGGCTGTTCGGGAATGGGCAACTGCTTCGTCGGGCGTTTACGGCTGGACGGTTTTATTTGCCTTACAATGTCTATTTTACGCGGCAGCCTGGGTAGGCTATCGGCTGGAAAAAAAGAATCTGCGCTGGAAAATACTGTTCGTGCCGTTCTACTTTACTTTTATGAATGTTTGCGCACTGGCCGGTTTTATCCGTTACCTGAAAGGAAATCAGTCGGGTACCTGGGAGAAAGTCCGCCGGGCGGGTGAAGTCGAGTTAAAGACCCGCTGACAACCTGTCAACCTTCTGAACCTCGGTATTCGGGGCTTTATTTTAGATAATAATAGGCCGAAACGCACTCGGATAAAGCATGTTGTGCCACCGTTGCATTCGTTTTTTCATCCTACTTATACCGTTCCGTAAAAGAGTATGCTAGCATACTCTTTTTATTGATTATAGGGGCTTTCATATCAGAATGTTTGCATTAAATTGCAAATAAGGAGCTGGTCCGCCGTTGACCGGAAACGAGTTGGGTATACGTATTTCATTAACAAACCTATTTGTATGAGAAAATCATTACTACTTGGCTGGTTGCTTGCCAGCCTGGTGTGGGCGTCGGCTATGGCGCAAGATCGGCAAGTGGCGGGAAAAGTTACCGCTGCCGAGGATGGATCAATATTACCGGGGGTTTCTATTCAGCTAAAAGGAACGTCGCGCGGTACACAAACGGATGCCAGTGGCAACTATACCTTAAGCGTGCCATCAGATGGAGGAACCCTGGTTTTTAGTTTTGTTGGTACCACAACGCAAGAAATTGCCATTGGAAACCGCAGCACTGTCGATGTACAACTGACCAGCGACACCCGTGCGTTGAGTGAAGTGGTGGTGGTGGGCTATGGAACCCAGCAACGCCGGGACCTGACGGGATCGCAGGTAACAGTCAAAGGAGATGACATTGCCCGGCTGCCCGTACAAACCTTCGAAACGGCACTACAGGGGCGCACCCCGGGGGTTCAGATTACGCAGGGCAGTGGCCGGTTAGGGTCGGCATTACAGATTCGGGTACGGGGAGCCGCTTCCATTTCGGCGGGCAATGAACCCCTGTATGTATTAGACGGTATTCCGATTACATCCCAGGACGTTAATACCACCGATAACGAGTTGTTTAGCCCACTGGCCGACATTGATCCCAACGATATTGAATCCATCGAAATCCTGAAGGACGCTTCCGCTTCCGCGATTTACGGCTCGCGGGCCAGTAATGGGGTGGTGCTCATCACTACCAAACGCGGGAAAGTGGGTCGGACAAATGTGACGATAGGCTATTACACCGGCGTGAGCAAACCGACGCGTCTGCGGAAATTTTTGAATGCGGCTCAGTACAAAGAACTGTTTTCGGAAGCGGCTACCAACGTGGGGTATGATCCCGCCGAAGAATTTGAAGGCAACGGATTGGATTTCAACTCGACTGTTGACGAGAATTGGTCCGAAAAATCGTTTCAGACGGGTTCTGTCAATCAGGTCAATTTTGGGATAAACGGTGGGAACGAGAAAACCCGCTTCAGCCTGTCGGGGGCGCTAAACAACCAGGTCGGAATTGTGGTTGCGAACGAATTCAAGCGAAACAATATTCGGCTAAATCTCGATCACTCGATCAGTAAAAAGTTTACGGTTGGAACCAGTCTGGCCCTTTCGCGAACCATTAACAAGAAAACACCGGGTGATAATGCCTTCGCAAATCCGGTGCAGCTGAACGCCCTGCCTCCCATCCAGCCAGCTTATGATCCGGCCAATCCAACGCAGTATAACCGGCGAACACTTTACTACAATAACCTGATTGAAATCGATTTTGCCTCGAACTACGCCAATACGTACCGGATGTTTGGAAACCTGTTCGGATCGTACCAGATTGTGCCGGGGCTAACGTTCCGGAGTGAATACGGGTTTGATTTCCTGAATTTGCAGGAAGAAATCTACCGGGGCCGGCAGACGGAAGACGGTTCGCCCACGGGCTACGGTTACCAGGCGCAGTCGCGTTCCATCAACTGGACAACCAACAATACGCTGTCTTATTTACGGACGTTTGGGAATCACAACATCGACCTGCTGGGCGGAATCACCTATCAGGAGCAGAATCTGCAATCCTTGTCGTCTGAAGGGCGGGGATTTCCGAACGATCAATTTAAGAAAATTGCTAGTGCTGCCCGAATCCTGAGTGGGAGTTCAACCGAAACGGGGTACAGCATTCTGTCGTACGTAGCCCGGGCCAACTACAAATTCAAGGACCGTTACCTGATTGGCGTGTCGGGCCGGGTCGATGGATCGTCGCGGTTTGGTGCCAATAACCGCTACGGTTTCTTCCCGTCGGTATCGGCGGGCTGGATTTTGAACGAGGAACCCTTCATCAAGGATGCTATTCCGGCCCTGAGTTTGCTGAAACTTCGCGTGAGCTACGGCGTAACGGGGAACTCGGAGATCGGTAACTTTGATTCGCGCGGGCTCTATACGGCGATTCCGTATGCCGATCAGGCTGGGATTCGGCCTTCTCAAATTGCCAATCCGGATTTGCGGTGGGAAAAGTCAACGCAGTTTGATGTCGGGCTGGAATTCGGAATTCTCAACAACCGCCTGAATGGGCAGATTGACCTTTACGATAAAACAACGAATGATCTGTTGTTGAATGTGCCCCAGCCGGGGGTCAACGGTTTTTCGACAATTGCCCGGAATGTGGGTAGCCTCCGAAACCGGGGGATTGAATTCAGCCTTACTTCGCAAAACTTCGTGGGCGCGTTTCGCTGGTCGACAAATTTCAACATTGCTTTCAACCGCAACAAGGTACTTCGGCTCGATGTCTCACCCATCCGGCCCAACTCGCGGTTCCTGAGTTACGTCACCGAAGGCCAGCCCCTGGGAATCTTCTACGGGAAAAAGTTTTTGGGTGCTGATCCCGCCAATGGCGATGCAATCTATGAAGGGCCAGACGGCCAGCCGACCAACGATTTTTCGGCTGCTCCCGACCTGTACGTGGGCGATCCAAACCCGGATTTTACGGGTGGTCTGACCAACAATCTGTCGTACAAGGGCTTCGACTTGAACTTTTTGTTGCAGTTTGTGTACGGTAATGATCTCTACAACGTAGCCGGTTTGTTCCAGTCGGTCAATGGAGATTATTTCGACAATCAGACGGTTGATCAGATGAAACGCTGGCAGAAACCGGGCGATGTGACCGATGTGCCGCAGGCGCGTTTGTACGAAGGGAACGGAACCGGGATTTCGTCGCGCTGGATGCAGGACGGCTCTTTTCTGCGGGTAAAAACCGTATCGCTGGGCTACAATATCCCCGGCCGTTTGCTGCGCAAGGTATTTGCCCAGTCGGCGCGGGTGTATGTGTCTGCCCTGAACCTGTTTACGTTTACGAAGTATACCGGGTATGATCCGGAGGTAAGTACGCAGTACGCCAACTCAACGACGCAAACGGCCAACGTAGCCTTGGGGCATGATTTTTATACACCTCCTCAAAGTCGCACACTTACATTAGGTATCAATCTGGGATTCTAATTTTAGCCGGATCGTCGTTGAATGATCCATACGGACCGAAGACGATCGAAAGAAACGATAATCACTATGAAGAACATAATCATCAAGGCGGTTTTTTCGCTGGCGCTAGGGTTGACAGCCTGCGACAATCGCCTGGACCTGCAGCCCACGCAATCCATTGACGCGGCTACGGCCTTGTCGACCGAAGAGGATGTTGAAAGTGCCATTATTGGCGCTTATGGCCATCTTGGCAACGGTGCCTTGTACGGTACCAACCTGAATCTGTTGGCGGAATTACAGGGCGGAGAAAACTACATTACCTGGCGGGGCACCTTTGTCAGTTTCCGGGAAGTTTACTTTAAAACGACGCAGGCCATCAATACCGATGTGGAGCGGACCTGGCTGCGGGCGTATGCTGCCATTAATACCGTCAACAACGTGCTCGAAGCACTGGATAAAGTGCAGACGGCGGAAACGAAAGCCCGACTGGAAGGCGAAGCGCGTTTTATTCGCGGTATTATGTATTTCGAGCTGGTTCGTTTTTACGCGCTGCCCTGGGGTGCAACAGCCGACAATAGCCAACCGGGTGTGCCGTTGATTTTGAAGGCCACGCTGACGCAGGAGCAGGCGGCTCAGACCGCCCCCCGCAATACTGTCGCACAGGTATACGCACAGGCCATCGATGATCTGACCAAAGCAATCTCATTGCTACCGGAGGACAACGGTACACGGGCTGATAAACACGCTGCACAGGCGTTTCTGGCGCGTGTATACCTTCAGCAGAGTGATTATGCCAAGGCACTGACAGCGGCAAACACCGTTATCGAGTCAGGAATGTACCGGCTGAATCCGTCTGTGACGGCGGCTTTTCGCAACCGAAACACATCGGAAAGTATTTTCGAAATTCAGCAGAACGATCAGAACAATGCCGGAACCTCAAACGACGGCCTGACAACCTTGTATGCCAGTTTGCCGGTAAATGGGGTAAACATTGGCCGGGGCGACGTACAGGTAAATACGCCTTTTGTCAATTCCTATGATTCGACGGATGCGCGCCGGACCGAGTTGTTTTATATCGGATACAAAGGAGTCAATCGGTATTATACAGGAAAGTTCACTGATTTTGGGGCTAATATTCCGGTGATCCGGTTGGCAGAGATGCTGTTGGTAAGGGCTGAATGTAACCTGCGGCTAAACTCGGCTGTGGGCGCAACGCCGGCTGCGGACCTGAACGCCGTTCGTCAGCGGGCTGGGGTGGCTCCCATTGCGGCTCCAACCATTCAAAATGTGTTGCAGGAACGGGTATACGAGTTGGCATTTGAAGGACTACGGATTCACGATATTAAGCGAACCCGTAGCAAAACCGGTGATTTCAATTGGAATGATCCCAAACTTGTTTTGCCTATTCCAAAGAGGGAAGTGGATGCGAACAGCCAACTGGTACAAAATCCGGGATATTGATTTCTTAACCGGAAAACACGGACAGAACAACGAATCGAAACCATGCATTTGAAAAATGCCGAACCATCAGCAGTTCGGCATTTTTTTTATGTAAATACCACAACGATCAGGAGAAAAATAGCGTCTTAGTAGATGTTACATAAATTTTTATTCTGTACACATCGAATACACGTACTTAAACGTTTATTATTTTGGAAATTAAGTATATTGAACGTCGCAAAAACGTTTAATGATGCTTTTTTTGCAGCCAGCCAGTTAAACTTCCAGTAACCGTAGATGAGAAAACGTTATACTTTTTTAAGTTGTTGGTTCCTACTCATTGTCCTGACGGGAAGTCTGGCATTTGGGCAGACTCGCCGGGTAACGGGGCGGGTAACCGCAGCACAGGACGGCACTACGCTTCCCGGTGTGAACGTTGTCGTGAAGGGAACCACTGTAGGCGTCAGCACCGATACCGACGGAAACTACAGCATTAATGTTCCTGACGACAAAACCGTTCTGACTTTTTCGTCCATTGCCCTGGTCGCTCAGGATGTTTCCATTAATAACCGTTCAATCATCAACGTCCAGATGGTTGAGGCCGTTAACGAACTGGCACAGGTGGTGGTAACGGGCTACAATTCCGTACAGAAAAAAGACATTACCGGCTCGCAGGTGTCGGTTACCAGCGAAAAATTCAAGGAAATTCCGGTTACTAGTTTCGATCAGGCCTTGCAGGGGCAGGCTGCGGGGGTGCTGGTAACGCAGTCGTCGGGTACGCCGGGGGGCGGGGTGACGGTTCGGGTACGGGGGAGCACATCCATTACAGCCAGCAACCGTCCGTTGTTTATCGTCGACGGTGTGCCGGTGGAAGATGGGTTGCTGTCGTCGCGGGATTTTGGGGGGCAAACTGATAACGCCTTCTCGCTGCTTAACCCCAACGACATTGAGTCGATCCAGGTACTGAAAGATGCCTCCGCCAAAGCTATTTACGGCTCGCGGGCGGCTAATGGCGTGGTGCTGGTCACTACCAAAAAAGGAAAAACCAATCAGAAAACGACCTTCGTGGCGGAAGTACAGCGGGGCATCACCGAGATTGTTCGGCGCCCTGACTTGCTGAATTCATCGGAGTTGCTCGACTTGCAGCGCGAAGCAGTCATCAACGCCGGGCAAAACCCCGACAAGCTGGGGCTGATCAAAGGCGTCACCGATGGGGTCAATACCGACTGGGTGGATGCCGTACTGCGGAAAGGATTGTACCAGCAATACCAGCTTTCGGCCAGTGGAGGAAGCGAAAGAACGCACTTTTACCTGAGTGGCAGCTACCGCGACGAAGAAGGAATTCAGTTAAACAACCGCTTTACCCGGATGTCGGGCAAGCTGAGCTTCGACCATAAAGCCAATTCGGCCTTATCGTTTGGTACGGATATTACGCTGTCGCGGGTTTTGAACAAACGCGTTAAGGGCGATAACTTTCTGGATGGAGTCTATTCGGGCGCGGTCAAATCGCTTCCGTTCTACGCACCGTACAACGAACAAGGGAAGCTATACGGGCCAAATGATCCCAATTATGCCGGTTTTCCAAACTTCAACCCGGTAGCCCAGGCGCTTTTACCCCGCTTTGATAGCTACACCGTGAAAATTCTGGGGGGAATATGGGCGGAATACGAACTGCTTCAAAACCTGCGGTTTCGATCGAAAGTCAGTATTGACTACAACCAGGTTACGGAAGACCAGTTTGAATCCTCGGCCACTGCCATCGGTGGGTATCTGGAGGGCGTTGGGGGCCGGGGATACGGGGTGTTTAGCTCAGGAACTCTTTCAACTTTTATTAATACCAATACTCTGAATTACAGTTTGTTGGTAAGTGAGAAGCACCGGATTAATGCGCTGTTGGGTCTGGAGGTTCTGCAACGCCAGGAACGGTCTTCCAGCGTAACGGGGCGGTTGTTTCCCAGCGATGATTTTACGTACATCACCTCGGCGGGGATTGTCGACAACGGAAGCTCTAATCTTCTACAGAGCGGTTTGCTTTCCACTTTCGGCGAATTTCGGTACGACTACGACGACCGTTACCTGGCTACCGTAACGGCGCGGTACGACGGTTCTTCCCGGTTTGGCCAGCAGCGCCAGTTTGGCTTATTTCCCTCCATTTCGTTGGGGTGGCGGATTTCTCAGGAGAAATTTATGGAACCCTTCCGGTTTCTGAACGACCTGAAACTCCGGGCCAGCTACGGTTTTACGGGTAATGAGCGAATTGGCGATTACCAGTTCCTGGGAACCTGGTCATCGGTTACCTACAGCGGTGCCACGGGCTTAGGGCCAGAAGCGCTGGCGAATCCGACGTTGCAGTGGGAGCGAACCCGCGAAGCGAACATTGGGCTGGATGCGAACCTGTTCAATGGCCGCCTGAATTTTTCGCTGGATGTATACGACAACCTGACCGACCGGCTGCTGTTTGCTCAGCCCATTCCGTCGACAACCGGTTTTGAAACCTTGCAGGGGAACATCGGAAAAATCTCCAACCGGGGCATTGAGCTGATGATTTCGACCGTGAATTTCGACCGGGGCGGTTTCCGCTGGAATACCGATCTGAATTTATCCCGGAACATCAATAAGGTGGTAGAACTGGCCAACGATGGTCCGGTATTTCGTGGTTATACGGCCGACGGGGTCGGTAATACCAACGTGGTGTTGCAGGGTGAGCCACTGGGGTCGTTCTGGGGGCTGAAATTCCTGGGTGTTGATCCGGCCACGGGCGATGCTATTTACGACGACAAAAACGGTGACGGTCGGATTTCCACCGAAGATGGTCAGGTAATCGGTAATGCTCAGCCGAAGCTGTTTGGCGGTTTGACCAACCGGTTTTCTTACAAAGGCTTTGACCTGAATGTTTTCTTTCAGACTTCCTACGGCAACAAAATTCTGAACCTGACAAGCGTAACCTCCATCAATACGGGTGCCGATTTGCAAAGTAATCAATCGCGAAAGGCCTTGCAGCGCTGGCAAAAACCGGGCGATATCACCAGCGTACCACGGTATGTCTACCAGAACAGCTACAACAACTACCACAGTAGCCGCTTTCTGGAGGATGGCTCCTACCTGCGTCTGAAAAACATTGTCCTGGGGTACAATATTCCCAAAAAGTACATGGAGCGATTCCGGATCGTTTCGGGAGCTCGCATTTATGCCTCGGCAACAAACCTCTGGACCTGGACGCGCTATAGCGGCCCGGATCCGGAAGTGAGCACGCTCGACGGCTCGACAACAGCCCAGGGCATCGACTTTTTTACCATTCCGCAGTACAAAACCATGATGGTCGGAATCTCCTTAAATCTATGAAACGATTCGTTTACTATATCGCCATAGTGGCAACGGTCTGGCTGGCTTCCTGTACCACCGTACTGGAGCCCAAACCGGTTGATTTGCTGGTTGACAACCTGGTCCTGAATGAACCATCCGATGTGGAGCCGGTCCGGATCGGTGCCTATTCCGCCCTGCGTGGCATGGCGGCAACCAACATGATAGCTGGCGATTTTACGGCCGACTACATCCGTAACAACGGGACCTTTACGGATTATCGGGAGCTGGGAACCAAGCAGATTACGGCTTCCAATGGTGCGGTAGCTTCGCTGTGGAGCAACATGTACCGGACAATTTATGTGGCCAATTTTGTACTAGAACGCCTGCCGACGATCAGCGGGGTTTCGGAGGCTGTCCGCCGGCAGGTGACCGCCGAAATGCGGTTTTTGCGCGGTTACGCCAATTTCATCGGGGCCAATACTTTCGGGGATATTCCGAAAGTAACCACGACCGATCAGGGAACGAACCGGAACATTCCGAAAACGGCCAAAGCCGAAATTCTGGCGTCGGTGCTGGAAGACTGGCAGGCGGCAGAGGCCGATCTGGCAACGATTGAAGCGGGGTCTACGGCCCAAGTTATCAACGGTACCTACGCCAACAAAATCAGCGCGCGGGCCATGCTGGCGCGGTATCATCTTTATCAGAAAAATTGGGCGCAGGCCGAGCAGTTTGCTACGCAGGTCATCAACGCAAACGTCTATACGCTGGAACCCAATTTTACGGATGTAGTCAATAAAGACTTTACGAAGGAGTCGATTCTGGAAGTGGGTTATGGTTTATCCGATGACCCCGGAACCAGCAGCTTTGGCCTGACCAACCTTTACCTGGGCCGACGGGAAGTCATTCCGTCCGATCAGGTCATTTTGTTGCTGGTGTCGCCGGAATCTGGCACCCGTCAAACCACGGTTGCCTTCAATCCGCAGAACCAGTCCGGCAATGACAACGGCTGGACCGTGCAGAAATACGGAACGGCCGACAATGACAATAACAACATTGTGTTGATGCGGCTGGCCGAAATGTACCTGATTCGGGCCGAAGCTCGGGCGCAGCAGAACAAATTGAGTGGTGCCAACGGTGCTACTGCCGATTTGAACGTTCTGCGGGCTCGTGCCAAAGCGCCGAATGTAACGGTAACGAGCCAGGCGGATATTCTGACGGCTATTGAACGGGAGCGGGTGTACGAACTGGCTTTCGAAGGACATCGCTGGTACGACCTCGTCCGCACGGGGCGGGCGCAGGCCGTGATGTCGGCGTTTAGCCCCAACTGGAACAGCCGATACGAACGCTGGCCCATTCCACAGGGTGAAATCCAGCGGAATCCGGCGTTGAGAGATGCGCAGAATCCGGGCTATTAATTGCAGTACAGCGTACATGAAATTCGACAACTCGTCGGCACGGTTTGAAATTGGATGAAAATGAAAAATTATCGATACTTACTGACCGGTTTAATCGCGCTGCTCATCGGTTGGATAGCGGTTTCCTGTGAGGAGCAGGATATGGATCGTACTTTGCAGGATCCTTATTTTGTGCGGTTTACGGATTCTTCACTGACGTACAAGGAGAGTTACAACCAGCTTGTTTCGGTGCGCGTTCACAACGCTGGGCCACAATTGAAGGAGCCTATCACGGTGCGTTACACCATTTCGGGAACCGCGCGCGAAGGTAAGGATTTTGCCGTGGAAGGAACCCGGGGAACCGTGACGATTCCGGCCAATGAGAGTTTTGGCGAGATCAAAGTCCGGCTGATCAACAACGCCAACAACATCCTCGAATCCCAGTCAATCGTCTTTACGCTGACCGATGTAGAACCCGCGTCGTTGCGGGTTGGTTTTGGCCCGCAGGGATTGCTCGGAAAAAGCATCACGTTTACCATTCAGGATGATTGTCTGTTCAGCGGGACTTACCGGGGTGCCCGGCAACGTGGCGACTATGCGAATCTGTTGAATTTGACCAATGCCACTGCCAGCGTACCGAACATCGACATCAGCAGTACGGATTGCATCACATACACCGTTGCCAACTGGAACATCGGATTGGCCGAGGTCTTTGAGTTCAATGCGGTGAAACTGCCGTTTACGTTTGTTGATAATGGCGATAATACCCTGACGATTCCGGTTCAATCCAGGTCCGAGCTGGGCGGTGATACGTTGAGCGGCACGGGCTCCTGGAATCCGCAAAACCGTCAGATCACGCTCAACCTGCGCTGGAAGGCAACCTTTACCACCCAGGCAAACAAAGACACAATCATTCTTCTTTCCTTCCCATTAACCTACACTCCGCAATGATGAGTACGCTAAAACGACTCAGCCGATCGCTGGTTCTGTTGCTGGTTGCCACGGCGCTGTTTTCGGGCTGTTCCGAAAAACTGGAACCCAAGCCGTTAACCTATAGTCAATTGCTGACCGGAACGGAGAAGAAAGTCTGGCGTCTGGTGTCATTTGAAGTAATTGATGAGGATCAGAAATCCGGTGTGATTCCGATTCAGAATGCGGGCTTAAGTGCGTGTCGGCTCGACGACGAATACGTATTTTACGCCGGATCGGAACATAAATTTGAATACAACAACGGCTCTTCAAAATGCAGTGCGAATGAGGCTGCCGTGCTTTTTGAAGACACTTGGTCATTCGTCAATGGAAATGCCACCCTGGAATTTGTGATTCCGATTTTTGCGGGATCGGTTTTACCGTACACCGTTCGTAACCTGACGGAAACTTCCATGACGGTTGAAATATATTTTGACAAAATATATGTTGATCCACTTAACGCCAGTTACCGGTTTACTTTCAATTCCAACACGAAGTAAAGCTGCAACAACGGTTTTTTTGCCGAACTGCCAACCCATCGGTCACAGGTTGTAAACTGTACTGCTTCTATGTTCAAACGTATACTTTTTTCTCTCGGTCTTTTCACCTGCACGTTCGGTTCGTTACGGGCTCAGCAAATACCGGCCTGGCAACACCTGGCGGCTCAACCCGCGCGGGAGCAGTGCGCAACCATGCAGATGGATAGTGCCCTGCGGGCCAAATTCCCCGAAATGGGCAGTCGGGCGGCTTTTGAAAAAACTCTTCAGGAGCGCATTGAGCAAATTCAGAAACTCGAACGGACGGGCCGACTGGCCGACGCCATTCTGACCATTCCGGTGGTGGTTCACGTCGTTCACGCCGGCGAAGGCGTCGGAACGGGCCGAAACATCAGCGAAGCGCAGGTGAAGGCGCAATTGGAAACCCTCAACGAAGATTTTCGCCGGAAAGTCGGTACCCGTGGGTTCAACGAAGACGCCCGGGGCGCCGATATTGAAATTGAATTTTGCCTGGCGGCCATCAACCCAACCGGTGGTACCATCGCCGAGCGGGGGATCGACCGGGTGAACGGCGCTGCGAATTTTGGCAAAAGCACCTGGAGCAAAGCCGATATCGACGGTGTTTTGAAACCCAATACGTACTGGGACCCCGAGAAATACTTTAACATCTGGGTGGTGGATTTTGCGCCGAGCGACGACCGATTGCTGGGATACGCCCAGTTTCCGAGCCAGTCGACACTGCCGGGCCTGTCGTCCAACATGGGAGCGGGGAGCACCGACGGGGTGGTCATTCGGTACCAATCGTTCGGAAATGCCGAAAAGGGAAATTTCCCCGTCATGCAGGCCCCCTACAACCTGGGCCGTACGCTGACGCACGAAGTAGGCCACTGGTTGGGGCTGTTTCACATTTGGGGCGACGCCAATTGCGGGAATGATTTTGTGGACGACACGCCGACGCAGGCATCCGAAAGCCGGGGCTGTCAGAAAGGGCGCGTTAGCTGCGGAGGAACCAACATGGTCGAAAACTACATGGACTATTCCGATGATGGCTGTTTTAACATCTTTACACGCGGACAGAAAACCCGGATGCGGGCAGTGATGCAGTTTGCGGTTCGGCGGGCCAACCTGACCAACTCCAACGTTTGCGGTTCTTCGGTCGTGACGCGTCCAACCTCAAACTTCCGGGCCGAAAACCTGAAAATTCTGCTGGGCGGCCAAGTGCGTTTCACCGACCTTTCCACCAATTTCCCGACGAGCTGGCAATGGACGTTTGAAGGGGGAAATCCTGCAACGTCAACGGAACAGAATCCGGTGGTGACGTATTCGCAGCCCGGCAAGTTCAGAGTGACGCTGGTAACGGCGAACGCGGCTGGAACTTCAACACCGCTTGTTCGGGAACAATACATCGAGGTACTGAACGTGGGGCTTTGTGCCGATCAAACCAATTTCAGCGGAACCCGTACGGTTTTGCGGCAACCCGGCGGAACGGGCTACGTGGCCGGGCAGAACAGCCGCAGAACCAGAGCGGTGTCGGAGTTCTTTGACAATTCACTGAGTTATAATAATATGCATAGCGCGTCGCTCCGCTTTGGGGTGGCCAAAGCGGCCAAAGGTGCTGAAACCGAATCGGTTGTTACCGTCACGGTCTGGAACGCCCGGGGCTTCCAGAATGGTCCGGGGGCGGTATTGGAAACAAAAGAAGTACCCCTGCGCACCATTCTGGACGATGTTGCCAACAACCGGGCCACCAGGGTGGTTTTTGAGCGTAACGTGCCCCTGAGCGGTTTACCCTTCCACATCGGTATTGAATTGACTTACGCAGCCGGTGATACGGTGGCATTGTACACGACGCGGGATGGCGAGTCGCTGAATAACACATCGTGGGAGCAAAATGCGAATGGCGAATGGGAACGCTACCGGATTCGGCAGGGGCTTAATGTGGCCCACGATATTACGGCCACCGTTGGAATGAAGCCGTCTGTACAGTTAACGGTTTCGGAGCAGTTTGTACTGCCCGGCGAAGCAGTAACCCTCAATGCCCGGGGAGCCAGCATCTTTAACTGGACAGGGCAGAACCTCAGCACTACCTTGGGCGCTCAGGTTATTGCCCGACCGACGCAAACCACCTCGTACACGGTGACGGGCTCTGGTCTGGATTTGTGCAACACGACGGCCACCGCCCGGATTTTTGTTCGACCCGGCACCATTACAGAAGTACCGACGAACCTGCCGGACGAATCCCTGACCATTACCCCCAATCCCAGTGACGGCTTGGCTAAACTTACGTTCCGAAATCGTGCACGGGGTCTCCTGACGGTGTCGATCCGCAACGTAGCCGGCGTGGAAATCCAGAAACAGCAATTTCAAAAATCCGACGACGGTTTTGAACGAACCCTCGACCTGCGGACCGCGCCGAGTGGCATGTATCTGATCGAGGTCCGAATCGGCGATCAGGTGGTTCGGAAGAAGATTGTGAAGCAATAAAAAGGAAATCGCCCTGCCGCTTTCAAGTGACAGGGCGATTTCCTTTTCGATAAAGTTTCGTTCAGGAAATGTGGCGACCGAAATCAAAATCGGCCGAAGGTTCGCTGACGGAACGGCAATTTCTCCTCTAATTTTAGCAACAATGATGCTGGCATCACGGCCTGCTGATAAAAGGCTAAATCGATGTTGATCCGGTCATTGGCGCGCTTTTCAAATCGATTTACGAAGCCAAAGAAGCGCACCAGGATAGGAGGTTGGATTGTGAATAATTGTGCAGCCTCGTCGGGGTTTATCACCTGAAGGCACGGTCTGAACGGGCAGACAGACTCATTGATCGACAATGCCTCTACACCACTTCGGTTTGTTGCTGCCAGAATTGCGAGTACGCCTTGCCATTCTGAAGCAGATCTTTGTGACTGCCTTCCTCAATGAGCTTTCCTTGTTCCAGTACTACTATTTTGTCGGCTTTTTTGACCGTGCTCAATCGGTGGGCAATGATGATAATGGTCTTGCCTGCTTTTCGAAGATGCTGCACGGTTTGCTGCACAAATTGCTCCGACGTTGAATCAAGAGCCGAGGTGGCCTCATCCAGAATAAGAATTTCGGGATCGCGGTACAGGGCGCGGGCAATGGCGACACGTTGCCGTTGACCACCTGACAATGAAGCGCCGTTTTCGCCAAGATGGGTTTTAAATCCGTTCGGCATCCGTTCAATAAAATCGGTAATACCCAGTCGGTTGCAAATGGACAGGACGCGCTGCATATCGGGCTGTTCTTCGCCTACGGCAATATTTTCGATCACATTACCGGAAAACAGATCGATTTTCTGGGGCACTACGCTGACAACTTCCCGCAAGCTATGGGGGAGCAGGTGTTTGGTGTCGTATTCGCCGATGTGGATGGTACCGCTTTGCAGCGGGTAAAGGCCCTGAAGGAGCGAGAGCAGCGTTGACTTTCCAGAACCGCTTTCGCCCACTACCGCCGTAATTTTCCCTTTGGGCATGGTGAGGGTTAAACCGTCAAAAACCGGGGCTCGGGTACCGTAGCGGAAGGTAACATTTTCAAACCGGATATTGCCCACCATATCCGGCTTGAGCGGTACTTTGTTCTCGTCGGATTCGCGTTCCAGATCCATGATTTCGAACAGGCGGTCAGCGGCAATCAGGGCTTCCTGAATGCTTTTGTTCGCCCCGATCAGGCTGGCGGCCGGGCCGGTAAAATACCCGATAATGGCGTAGAAGGAGAGAAGCTCCCCGGGTGTCAGTTCGTTGTCGAGTACGTAACCAGCCCCAACCCACAGCAAAACAATGGTGAATAACCGGGTGATAAATTCCGATGCATTGCCAGCGTAGATACCGGCGGTTCCTGTCTGAAAGATTGTTTTCAGCATCTTCACAAACCGGGCTTCAGTTTTCTGGCTGGCGTGCTGCTCCAGACCAAACCGTTTAATGGTGGGCATGGCGTTCAGGGATTCCACCAGCTGCGCCTGGAGATCCGCCGAGTTTTCCATTAATTTCCGCTGATACCGCTGGTTGAACTGATTAAAGACCCAATACACGGCAGCGTATAACGGAACCACCAGCAAAATGATCAGTGCCAGTTTCCAGTAATACGTAAACATTAAACCGAACGAGAATAGTACGATCAGCACATTGACCAGCAGGGCCAGCGCCGTATCGTTAATGAACGCCCGTATCTTAACGGCATCGCTGATGCGGGAGGTGATTTCTCCCACGCGCATGGTGTCGAAAAACGACTGCGGCAGGCGCATCAGGTGTTTGTAGTAGCCCAAAATCAGGGCCGCATCCATTCGCTGACCGGTTTTGAGATTGAAAAAACTTTTGGTGATGTTGATGAAAATCTGAATAAACAACAGCACAATCATAACCACGCTTAGCAGATTAAGCAGGTTGCGATTGCCATTAACCAGCACATTGTCCACGATTTTTTGCACGTAAATTGCGGACGAAAGCCCCAGAATCGTATAAATCAAGGCACCGAACAGCGTCTGGATCAGGATACCGCGGTAAGGCTGCATCAATTGACCAAACCGTTGCAGGACTGACGTTTTTTCGTTTCCGATTTTAAAGGTTTCGTCGGGAATGAGCAGAACCAGCAAACCCGTCCAGTCCTTTTTGAAGTCGTCGACGGTTTTGCGGTAAATCTGCCCGTCGGCAGGGTCCATTACCGTGATTTCCTGCGCGGTAACTTTGTAAACGACCACATAATGGTGAAGGGCGCCGTCGTTCAATTGCACGTGGGCAATGGCCGGTAGAGGCACTTTTGATAGACTTTCGAAGCTGGCTTTAACGCCTTTTGCCTGAAAACCCAGCTTTTCGGCGGCTTCGACCATCCCCAGAACGTTGGTTCCTTTTTGATCGGTAGCGGCCAGTTGCCGGATTCGGGCGACGGGCATCAACAGCCGGTAATGAGCGGCCACGGAAGCCAGGCAAGCCGCTCCGCAATCCGTAATATCGCGTTGTTTAACTTTGGTGCGGGAAGTCATAGTGGTTGGAAGACGGAGATGTGGATAAAACCGTTGGGCGACTGATACGAAACGGGCAACCGAAACGATTAGTGAGGATTGCTGGATGCTAACTGTTCATTACCAGCGGCATTGGTTGGGTTAAGCCAGTCGTCGGTTTTGTCGTACAGAAGCTGGTACAAAGACCGGCGTGTCACTTTAAACCGGGTCAAAACCGTCATGCCCTTTTTCAGTTGGCCTTTGTAGCCGTTAGGAAGGGTAAGGTGGTTCTGATCCAATTGACACCGCACTTTGAAAACCGGCTGGTTGTTTGCCATTGTGAAGTCATTGGCAATGTCGATGACTTTACCCGTCAGCAAGCCCCATTGGTTATAATCGAAGGCGTCAACCTGCAAGCGGATGGGTTGTCCGGGCCTGACCAGACCAATGTCTTTGGAGGAAACGTACGATTCGACGATTAGCGTCGAATCGGGTGAAACGACGGCCAGCACGTCACCCGGCTGCACGTAACTGCCCGCGTAACGTCCGGCTAGCTGGCTGGCGGTTCCGGCTACCGGGGCTTTCAAAACATAAAGCGCCTGTTGTTCGCGAAGTTGTTCGGCTTCGGCTTCCAGCCCGGTCAGGTCGCGAAGGTGCTGGGTCAGGTCGGTTTGCCAGTCGCTGCGCTGCTGTTCAACAAGCGAATTATAGCGAGCCATCGATGCTTTGTGGGCGTACAACGCATCCTCGTATTCCAGTCGGGCAATCACTTTCTGGTTGAATAACGACTGACTGGTGAGGTATTCGCGTTTCAGTTTTTCCTGCGCATGCCAGCTTTCTTCCACAATGGCGCGAAACTGAGCAAATTGTTGGCGGTACAAAGGGGCTGATAGCCCACTAACTACCTTCCAGGATTTGTTGGTGAGTTGTTGTAAATCCCGGATAAACGCATTTTTTTCCCGACGCTGCTGATCCAGAAGCCGCTGTTTGGTATTGAGTGCTTCAGATTGAAGCTGAAAAAGCGGCTGGCCCTGCCGAACGGATTCCCATTCTTTCACCAATACTTTTTCTACAATGGCACCGGTGGTGGCTTTTACTTCACTGCGCTCCGAAATGGGACGCACCAGACCCGTGGCCTGCACTGAAACGTCGACGTAAACAAAGGGCAAAGCCAGCAACGTAATCAGGATAACCCCTAAAACCGTCATGTAAATGAGCTGACTACGGACACTGACTCGGGGCAAATACGTGATAAGGCTCGAGGAAAAGTCGTTATCGTTCATAACGTAAAAAGGACAGATGAAATACCGGACTTAATGCCGAATTCATACAGAACCGCTCGGTTGAGCATTTGTTTCTGGAATCTAGAAATCGGAATGAAAGCGATCAAAAGGCAATCAGCAGAAAAGCAGCCCGTTGAGTGAATGTATTCCTTCCTCAAGTTGACTTCTTTTCTGCTGATTAGGCTATGCTTATCGTCCGCTTGTTAGCACGACCACGAACTGCGGTTCCGGCTCGACTCGAAGCTGAGATCCAGGTCGAGGTTGATACTTAATCCCAACCCTAAAAAAGAACTTCGTTCGCTGCTGCTGGAACTGGATGGGCCACACCAGGAATGACAGGAATCGGGCGCAGGGGCGGGGGTGTTGGTTCCTCCCAGCGTTTGAACTAATTCCTGCTCAGTCATTTCGGTAACATCGAATTCTACAAGATTGAACGTTTTCATGATCGTACGTGTGTGAATAGTGCCTACTCTATCAGCTTTTCGGCTTTCGCTCATCGTGCGGCTTTTCTTCTGCCGTTTGACTGATACAAAGTTTGTTGAATATCTGTTTCTGTCTGATAACTCGCTTTTATAGCTTTATAACGATCGGTTATATTTTAATAACTAACCTGGCTGTGGGCCGCTATGCCGGTATGAAAGATAGGGAGCCATTGGGCTCCCTGAGACAACTCTTCTACTCTAAATTGGGCAAGAATCATCGTTTTCGTACCATTACCATTCACTGAGTGCCTACTTGGCTACAGCTTTTTGGCTTCCGCTGAGCTCTAGGCACAATCGCTATTTGCCTGGTACAAAGGTGGGGTATTCGCGAACACCAACCGATAACTAACATTTATAGCTTCATAGCGAGCGGTTAAAAATCGATAATCGGGCTTAAATTTCGGTTTTTTGGCAGGAACGGCGGGCCGTTTGATAAGTGAAGAGGGGGCGGGCAATCTAAAACATACGGTTATTTCGTAGGTTTTGTTGAAAAGCATCATGAATTGCGGAGTTATAACGAAGGGAATACTATGCAGAGAAGTATTTACTTAATACCAGTGTAGTACGTTTAAGTAAACTTTAACCCCAATTAGATATGCCTGTCCTATCTGAAAAGCTTCGGCGACTGCGCCAATTTTTTGGTTATTCGCAGGAGTACATCGCGTTCAACATCGGTATGACCCAACCCGCTTATTGCAAATGGGAAAGTGGTCAAACCCGTCCGTCGATTGACAAACTGGAAGACCTGGCCAATATTTACCAGCTAAGTGTCGGCGATCTGCTGAGTGGAAATGATGTAGAAATCATAAAAAAGCTGATCGCTGATGAGCATTTTGCTGAAAAAGTGCTGGGCAAAGGCCCCGTCAGTTAGTAAAGGGATGGTTAACATACCAAAGAAAAGGCTCCACAAAACCAGGATTGTGGAGCCTTTTTTATGCCTTAAACCGTTTGAAAAAAAAATTGGCTTCGTAGCTCGCTCCAATAGGTATTTCCTCGTCACCTACCATAATGATACGGTTTCAAACCTGTTCAACCCGATTGAAAGGCACGATGTAAGACCGGTGCACCCGAATAAAGCGATCGGTTTCCGGATCGGCTTCCTGAATCTTTTGCAACACGGTTTTCATAGTCATTCGGGCCACGATCGGGCGGTTGCTATGCTGAATATGAATCTTTAGGTAATCGTCCAGACCTTCAATAAACCGGATCGAGGAGAGGGCAATTTTATGCAGCGTATAATCCGCCCGGACATACAGATAAGCTTCTTTTCCAGGCTCGGGCCGGTTTCGCAACCGGTGGTAGTCGCTGGCTTTATGAACGGCTTGCTGAAACCGTTCAAATGTAAAAGGCTTCAATAAATAATCAACCGCATTCAGGGTAAAACCCTCGACAGCATACTCGGCGTAAGCCGTCGTAAAAATGACCATCAGGTGCTGCGGTATGGCTTTGTGAAACTCGATGCCGGAAACCGAAGGCATGTTGATATCGAGAAACAGCAAGTCGGTAGGCGATTCGTGCAAGTGTTGCAGGGCTTCGTCGGGGCGTAAAAAAGTCTTCTGCAGGTCTATCAAGGGAAGCAGGCTGCAAAAATGCGTCAATACCCGCAGTGCGGGCGGTTCGTCGTCGAGGGCAATGGCTCGGATCATACCAAGTTGATGGTTAGGTCAACCGAAAAACTATTCGCCGTTTCGTTGATGGCCAGGGTATGACGGTCGGGATAAACCAGCTGAAGCCGGGTTCGTGTGTTGTCGATCCCGATGCCCCCCGCAGTTTCGGCATTGCGAAAAAAGCGGACCTTCCGATTGAAGGCGACGAGCCGCAAAGTAGTGTCCTGCAGGGTAATGGCAATCTGAATAATCGATTTATCTTCCGGATTGACCCCGTATTTAAAGGCATTCTCAATGAATGAAATCAGGATGAGCGGGGCAATCTGGACGCCTTTGGGCTGTCCGTTGATCGAAAAATCAATCTGTACGGTTTCATCCAGGCGTAGTTTCTGCAAGGTAATGTAATCGCTGATGTATTCCAGTTCTTTTGCAAGTGGAACCTGGTGGCTGCCTGCGTCTCGAATAACGTACCGCATCAACGACGAGAGTTTCACAATGGCGTCGGCCGTGCGGTCGGATTTTTCGATGGCCAGCGAATAGATTGTATTGAGGGTATTAAACAAAAAATGCGGATTGATCTGGGCTTTCAGGTAAGAGAGTTCCGTGGCCAGCTTTTCCTGCTCGGTTTGCCGCCACCGGTTGTTGCTCTGTAAAAAAAGAGAAACGAAAATGCCAACCAGGAACAGAAACAAGGCGTGACTTAATTCGAAACCGACGGGCGGTTTTTGATTCATCTGACCGGGGCCGGGAAGGGGCGGTTGCCGGGAAAAAAGATCGTGCCGATCCAGCAGTAAAACGGTGACAAAAATAAGCAGAAAACACCCGGCAACAACAGCAACGTAGGTCAGGTAGTGACGTTTAAAGTACAGCTTCGGGATTAGGGAATAGTAGTTGACGAAGAAAAAGACCAGCATGAACAGGTACGACAAAAAGTTCGTCCTTTCGTGGGGATTGTGAGTTAGCCTCGCCCACCCGGGAAAACCACCCGGAGCAAAGATGTAGGGAAGTGCTAAAAATGCCAGCCCAATCAGAATAGGAATCAGGAGTGGCGGAACCGTTCGTTTCATGGCAGTCTGTTACCGCGGTAAACTACGAAATGATTGAAGCGCGCGAAAACGATTGCGGTAGAAAAGCGAAATGTATAGGTGAAGGTTGGTCTGAGCTAAGTCCGGCGGTGGGCCAGAGTTTGACTATTGTCGCCGAAGGAATGAAACCGGCTAGTTACCGATTAGTAAAAAATGGTTCAATTACTCCGACCGAGCGTTTTATGGTTAGTAAAAGGGGAGACCAGGCACGAGGTTGTGGTGCAAAAAGTTGCCCGCAAAATCCGCGCCAGAAACTGTTGACTATTCAAACCAGGGACTAAACAGCGAGGAGAATACCTTTACCCACATAAAGGCGAAGCCGAGAGCCACCGACAATATCAACACCCACAGGGCAGTTTTGTATGGATTCATTTTGTAAGGGCTCCGTTTACCGTGTTTTGCCATTTTATGAGTACTGGTTATGGCCTTAACGTTCTCAATCTTTGCTGGATTGAATAATTCGACGAAAAGAGTTTTAGTAGTCATAAAAAAATTTTGCTAGCAGATTCGACAGTTTTGTTGGAAAGAATCAATCAAATCTGCCCAAACTCTGTGCCAGTTTGTTCGGTGGCTTTATGAATCTACTGTTTTCACTCCAAATGATATTGGTAACAATGGCGTACGGTGAATGGATACGATGAAATCTGAGCTGTCCGCCGTAACACTAAATCAAGTTAAATGGTCGGCAGGCCTTGTTAGTTGTGCGGTGTTCTCCTACTAAACACGGATAATGGATTCGGTGTTTTGGACATCGCATCGGAATTAGACGTATGTGGCTGAAGCTACTGGTTAGCAATAGGTTAATGAATTGCAGTAGGCCGGATTACATGGTTTTCAAGCAACAAAAAACCGTGTCTCCGTTCCGAATGGTTGGGCTGGAACAGAGACACGGTTTGGAAGCGAACGGTTTTTACTCCGTCAGGTTTTTCAAATAGGCAATGCTTTTCGGAACCTGATAACTCCATTGGGGGCTTTCATCTTCAATAAAGTAGTGTTTGACTCCGACTTTCTTAGCGGTTTTCAACACGGCTGGTAAATCAATCTGGCCCGTTCCCAGAATGACGTCGTTTTCCAGGGGCGTGCTGCCGGTTAAATCTCCTTTAACACCTTTCTTAAGGTCTTTCAGGTGCATCAGTTTCCACCGGCTACCATATTTGTTGAGCAGCTTGACCGGATCGGCTCCGCCGTGCGTGACCCATAAAATATCCATTTCGAACGAAACATATTTAGGGTCCGTATTTTTTACCATGTAATCGAAAAGCGTTCCGTCTTCGTACGGCTGAAATTCAAAACCGTGGTTGTGATAACAAAACGTCAAGCCATTTTCGTGCAGGATTTTACCCACCCGGTTGAAATCCTCGACGGCTTTTTTCGCATTTTCCAGCGTAAAATTGCCCTTTTGGTGCGGAATCGAGGCACACATAACATATTTTGAGCCCAGTTCTTTGGCCTTCTGAACCACATCCATCGGGTCTTTAACCAGTTGGTCGTAGCCAGCACCAGTGCCCGGAATGCTGATGTTGCGCTCTTTCAGCAACTTCTTGAACTCGGCCGTTGAGATGCCATTGGGCGTGCTGCCTTCCATCTCGGTAATGCCCAGCGACTGGATGGTGTCGAGGGTCGCGACAATGCCTTTCGGCCAGCTATGTCGGTAGGTGTACGATTGAATACCGATGGGGGCGGTGTAAATTTTCTTGCCTTTTTGGGCGTATCCGGTCCCAAACTCAAGCAGCAAGCCTGCCAGAAGGAGGAATCCAAAACGGTTTTTTGTCATCATTGGTCTAGCGGAAAATAGTGAAGGGTTAAAACTGAAAAGCCAAACGGCAAAATTATTTTTTTAACGAATTGAGTGGCATTTTCTACTTTGCCAGCAGGGACGAAGGCGTGGAGCGGCCAAATATATTCGTGTCCAGGAAAGCATTTCGAAACTTGCCTTTTGGGTCATACTGCGTCAACAGGTTCCGAAACTCCGGAAGTTTTTCGTACCGTTGCGCGAGCTGGCCGGGCGTAATGCTGAATAGCTTGCCCCAATGCGGACGCACCCGGTACGGGGCCAGCTCTTTTTCAATTAGGGGGAGTACTTTTCTGACCGCGGGCCAGTCGGGTTTCCAGGTGAAGTGAATGGCTACGGAACGCTGTTTGTAACACGGGCTCATCCAGAAATCGTCCGCTTCGATGGTTCGGATTTCCGAAATGAATAAATGCGGGCTAATGTGGTCGCGCAGGCGCTCAACGGCCAGGATGGCATCCACGGCTTTGGAGTAGGGAACAAAGTACTCCGATTGCAGTTCTTTGCCGCTGCTGGGAGTGAAGCCCATGCGGAAGTGGGGCAGCCGCTCGTACCAGGGGCCGGGTACTCCCATTTGCTCGGTGCAATTCACGGCCGAAAGCTCGGCAATAGGGTGGAGGTTCTTCGTTGCCAGTTTAGCGCCGAAAAATTCCGGTTTGGCCGGGGCCAGCTTTTCAGTGCCGATGCGTTCTTTCAACCAGACTTCGTTGATGCGTTTTTTTTGCCAGTCGGTAAACAGACTGACGCTATATGCACTTGATTCAATGGCCTCAAAATGGGTCCTAAGTTGCTCCAGCGGCAGATCCAAGTAAACGAACTGGCGCATCTTGAAACTGGGAACAAGGTCGAGGGTGACCGCTGTGACGACTCCCAAACCCCCCAGGTGAACCACCGCCGAGCGGAACAATTCGCCGTCTTTTCGGGAAATAGTCCGGACCTCGCCGTTGGCCAGCACAATCTCCATGGCGGCAACCGCCGTTGATAAGTTGCCATTTTTGATTCCGGAACCGTGCGTGGCCGTCGCGCAGGCCCCCGCAACGGAAATGTGGGGAAGTGACGCCAGATTATGCAGGGCAAACCCTTTCTGATCCAGGTAGGTGGCCAGGTCACCGTATTTCATGTTGGCATCAACCGTAACGGTTTTCTGTTTGGGGTCGATGGCCCGTACTTTCTTCATTTCCACCAGGGAAAGAAACTCCTGCGTACTGTCTGCAATACCGTTGAAGCAGTGGCGCGTTCCCAAGACTTTAAATTTGCCGTGCTTTTTGATGAATTCCTGAGTCTCCTGAAGCGAGTGGGCCTGGTGCAAACGGTTGGTGCTGTACAGGTAATTGCCCGCCCAGTTTTTGAGCTTGTCGTCAGCGATCCAGTTTGTCAGCGGAGAAATCATTGGAGTAGCCAGCAAGGTTGAAGATAGTTTCAAGAAGGCTCGTTTTTTCATAGCGGTCGGGCTTTCAATAGAATCAGCGGGGAAAATGTACGGATTTAGTTCTAAAAAATACCTTTTAAAGATAAAATTTAGTTTAATACCGATTAATTCCCCTTGAAATGTAAGGAAGCCTTTGTTGCCAGACGACGCCTTTTACCTTGCTGGAACGGTGGTGTAGCACGGCACCCCAATAAGGGGCGGTTTAGAAGCCAAACCCAACTGTCAGCTGCCACAGGTTGGAGCGCGAAGACGTAACATCGGTGAGTTCATGCACATCCTGAATGATGCGTTTACTCAAGCCACCTTCGTGCCGAAGATCAAGCTGCATACCGGCCAGTGATAAACCGATCCCAGCCTGATAGCCCAACTGCGCTTTTTTCGCGGTCTGGTTGAAAGGCTGGGTCGTGTATTCCTTGAAGGATGCTTTCAGATTTCCACCGAGTACGGGAAGCGATGCCATTGGGCCGGCGTTGATGCGAAGCGGCCCCAATCGGAAACCAACCAATACCGGAAGGTCTATAGTGCCAACTTTTACCGGTACCGAGAGCGTTTCGAGTCCCTGGCGAATGATGTCGAATTTGCCGCCTTTTACCGAAAACAGCACCTCCGGCTGGATAAAAAACCGATTGCCAAATCGGGCGTACAAACCGCCGGTAAGCCCCGTCGTGCGGGCATCATTCTGTTGAAAAAAATCATAGACAATCTGACCACCATTTAAAACCGGCAAACCGCTCATGTCGAGCCGGGGTGTTTGGTACGAGAGGTCGTTCAGCCTGGAAAAATTGGCCCCAACTTTCAGACCCAGAGAAAAGCGTTTGGACGATGATTGCGCTTGGGCCATTGACGCGCCGAGCAGGCAGCAGACCGCAAAAAAGAAGAGGTTCCGGATGTTCATGGTATTGTTGTTCGTAGCGATTCGTTCCCTAAAATTGCGGGCTGAGCCTGGTTGTAGAAAGGAAAATCCGGATGGGCCGGACGAACAACCGTACAAATTGTAACAAAAAAGGATTGAATCGGTATTCGGGGGAATGGCAGAACCAGGTGGAGGCCGGTGCCGCAACTTTTGACGTTACTACACCAGTCGTATTTGAAAGCGCCCCTCATTTGCCCAGCATCAGGGACTCTATTCGTTGCTGTATCTGATCAACCGGGGCTTTAATTGTCAGGTAAGTGTGTTTTTTTGCCGACGTTCTTGCCGGTTTCCATTCGTTATGGCCATCCGGTGTGACGGTACAATGGCCGTTTGACTCAACTCCAAAATACGGCTTGGTCCCTTCCACCGCTTCCAGAACGGCGACCTGGTCCCAGCTGGCCCGTCCTTTGAAAGCATTGTACTGCTGATACGCCTGATAAACCGGACTGGATGGCGAGCAACGCGCTTTAAACGATTCGCCCCCGGTGACTAGCATATTGCCAACTTCCCAGCCTGCAAAGGTGACGGGCAAAGTCCAGTGAGTCAGACAGAAAACCGTTGATGCGGGATCGGGACGGTAAAAGTTCGCTTCTTTTCCCTGCGGAAACTGGCCGCCCATGCACGACCAGCGGCTGACTTTTCTCGCAACCAGCTGTTGCCCCGTCAGCGGACTGATGGCGTCGGCGGGTGAGTTGAGCAACCGGCTCAGACTCGTCAGGTGCCCAATGGTAATAATCACAACGCTATGGTCGGGCTGGCTGGCGAGCAGACGCCGATAAACCACCGTCGATTCCTCCGCCGTGCGGTTGGTGACGCGGTGCGGAAAATGTTGCGCGATTTGTTTCGTATAGCGGGAAAAAGCCTTCAGCGAATCGCGCTGGCTGACGCCAATGGGAATGTCTTTCCGCCCAAACCAGGTATTGATGGCATCGGTACAAGCCGCACTGTATTCTTCGTCGCTGGTGACAATAACGCCCAGAATCCGGGCTTTTCGGGTTTGTTCGTAAGTATGTAACATCGCCAGCGCCCCCACATCGTCCACATCCGAATCCATGTCCGTGTCCAGAATAACCGGTACGGTTTTTTCAACGGGCGGAGCCGGCACGATGGTGCTCATGCTGAAGAGGCAAAGAATTCCCAATATCCCGAATAGATCATTCATGCGTGCTAAAAAAGCTATTCTGTGTCCAAATGAAGCCCTTTTGCTGGAAAAGAGACGCACGGAACGATTCTAATGAATTGGATTTTGAAAACCGGATTTGCCAGACTAACTTTCCCCTCGTCAAAATCGGTAGATCAGCTTACTCAACTTATGAAAATTACGTTTGAAACGACGCCCAAAGAGGTGGAGATTGTCCAGGCGGTTCTTACCCGGCTGGTAAATGAGTTAAAAGGCCGCCCCGACGCGCTGGCCAAATGGGAGATCAATCAGGTGGATCTGGGGCGGATCGAACGGTTTCGGGATGCGCTACAGGTAACACCCCTAACGGAGGAATAGCCCGTTCATTGGTAACATATTTTGCGAAGCCAAAAAGAAAAGTTTTCTATTTCTCGTTTAGGAGAAAGGAAACATCCCAATGGCATTCACACATGGCAGATCAACCCAGCGGCTGGCTGAGCAAATTAAGCAACTTGTTAGTACCACCCAGTCGACCCCAGAATCCTCCGAACAACAGGGCGACCAACACCCAGATTCTGGGCGAATTGGTGGCCTCCTTCGAAGACTCCATCGAGCGGGAGTCGGTTGGTTCCAGCATGCTATTCAATGCGCATTTTCTCATTATTCTGCACCCGGATGTTTATGAAGAGCGAGAAAACGCCTTTCCAGTAATCGTCAACGAAGCGGTCGGTGCGTTTCATGCGGTTATTAAAGCGCAGCGAGAACGGTTTTCGAACGTGGCTCCCGTCGCTTCCAGCTGGTTCTTCAAGTTTGGCGGAGGGCGGGAGTTTGGGGGCGAACCGGTGGAACCGTCGGATGTGAAGGTGGTTGGGGCGCTGACCGGGATTCTGCCGGGCAATGCACCCGTAGCCGCATCGGATAGCGTGCGGGTCACGCGCCGGGTGCAACAAACGAACCGCTACGAAAAAGTAGACATCGATCAGCACATGTTTCAGCACATCGATTTCCGCGAACCGGGTGCGTTTGTGGTCAAGTTTGCGTTTGAACCAGCGGCCCCAGCTACCAAACGTTCGGTCGTCGCCGAAACCGTTGCCCGCAACGCACCGGCTTTGCCCCGAACCCATGCTTCCGGCCTTGCCCAGATCAACTACTACGTCGCTGAACTGAACAAGGAAGCCACGTACGCGATGCGCGACCGGGAGGTGGTGGTGGCACGGAAAGATACCGACAACCAGCATTTCCCCAATTACCTGCTGGTCGAATCGGCTTATGTATCCAATCCGCACGCCCGGATTCGCTTCAACGACGAACTGCAGGCTTTTCAGATTGCCTCGTTTAGCCGTAACGAAACCCGGGTCAACGAACAACTGATTCCCCGCAGCGAACCCGCCAATCCGCAGTGGCATACCTTACCGGACAAAGCGCAGATTCTACTCAATAGCATGGTTACGCTCAACTTTCAACGCCTTGTCTAGCCATGATGGATACGCTGCTTGTCATCCTTTTGCTGCTGTTTGTGGGGTTTCTGGTCCTCCGGCATTTTCAGGATTTACCCCGGTAACGGAAACAACCTCCTTTTTTGAGGGTTGCTTTGGTAAAGGTTTCATTCATTAGTTCCCTGTTTTTGGAATGAGTTCGTTACAAATCGCCGGACAGACAGACGTTGGCCAACGCCGACAGGATAATCAGGATACCTTCATCAGCTCGACCATCTGGTCCGATACGACGGCCCTACTGGCAGTTATTGATGGGGTTGGGGGCTACGCCGGGGGCGACCGCGCTGCGGCCATTGCCCGGGAGTCGATCGAAAAATACATGACCACACCCAACGGCGATCCGTTGTCCATGCTGCGCGAAGCGGTCGTATTTGCCAACAACCAGATTCATCAGCAACGACAGGAGAATCCGCAGCTGGCCCAGATGGCGTGTGTATTGACGGCGGTTGTGGCCGACAGTCGGTTGCAGAAACTCTACTTTGTGCACGTGGGCGATACACGCCTGTACCGGTTCCGGGGCGGAGTGCTCGAAAAATTGACCCACGATCATTCGCTGGTTGGTATTCGGGAAGATGCCAATGAACTGACCGAAGCCGAAGCCATGCGGCACCCGCGCCGGAACGAGATTCTGCGCGATGTGGGTTCGCTGGTGCACCGCGTCGACGATTCGGATTTCCTGGAATCAGGCGAAACGGATTTCGAACCGGATGATGTGCTGCTGTTATGCAGCGATGGCCTGACCGACATGATTACCCAGGCCCACATCACAACGGTTTTTAACCAGAATCAATCCCTCAACGCCCAGGCTGCCGAACTGATCCGGTTGGCCAACGAACAGGGCGGAAACGATAACATCACGGTGGTACTGGCGAAAAACACAACGCCCGTTCAGGGGCGTTCGGCGGGAGCGGCAAAAACCGGTCACGGCGTTTCGCCAAAACCTTCAAAAGAACCAGGCGCGGAGAAAACCGCAACTGAGCCGTCCAAACCGGGCAAGTCCCGTTCGACGGGGGTCTGGATTTTGCTATTTTTACTGCTGGCTGGCGGCATTGCCGGGATTGTGTGGTATCAATACCAGCCATCCAGCCTGCATCATGAAGCTCAGATGGACCGGTCAAATACCATTGCAGACCCCGCGGAGGCTGCCGCCCAGCAGCAGAATGCCCGGCTGGATTCGCTGATGCAGCAGGCGCACCGGAGCAGTGATCACCAGCTGACACTGCCGGCGGATACGTTTCGAATTGAGCAACCGCTGGTGCTAACCGATTCGTTGCTACGGATCGTGGGCAATAGGCCGCTAACGGTCATCCTGCCCGCAGACACGGCTCAGGCACGGGTGGCCCTGCGGGTGACGCGGTCGGGGCCCGTACTCGTCGAAAATATCCTGATCAGCGATTTTAAAACCGGAATTGAAACCTCGCGGGAAACGAAGATACAACTCTCCAATGTGTACTTTCGCGGTGTAGAGGTTCCCGTTAGTGTGGCTGTTCGGCAAGATACGTTTCGGAATGTGCTATTCGGGGTGTCCGTACAAAATTTACCAGAATCTACCCAACCCCCTCGTCGTTGATGTCCACGATCCGATTTGATACCCGTTTTCCCGGTTACGAAGTGCTGAGCGAATTAGGTCGGAGTAACGCCCGTGTACTGAAAGCACGCCATTTGGCATCGGGTGATCTGGTGGCCATCAAGCACTTTGCGCTCAACACCGATGCCGAAACGCTCCGGCGGTTTCAGCGTGAATCGGCCATCATGACCAGCATTGCCCATCCCAACGTGGTCAAGATCCGGGAGGTACAGCTGGAGGCTGAGCTGCCGTATATCGTGATGGAACTGATCGAAGGGGGGAGCTTGAAAAACCTCATTACCGGTGAAAACCGCATCAGCATTCCGACCATCATCCGGGTGGGGTTGCAGATGGCCGAAGCCTTCAAAGCCATTCATCCACAGGGAATTATCCACCGAGATGTCAAGCCCGAGAATATTCTGTACCGGCCGTTGCCCAGCGGGGAGCTGCATTTCCTGCTGACGGACTTTGGCGTGGCCCGGTTGCATGAACAATCGAGCACGCTGACGGGGCAGTCGCTCATGACGTACGAATACGCGTCGCCCGAACAGTTCAACGACCCAAAGGGAGTCAATACCGCCACGGATTATTATTCCCTGGGCATTGTGCTGTACGAATGCCTGCACGGAAGCGTTCCGTTTGCGTTAGCCGATCATTCGGGCATTGTGACATTCATGAACAAAGTGCTCAATGATTCGCCACCTGCGCTGACAGTAACCAATCAGGACCCGACGCTGGTGCCGTTTACGGAGCTGCTACAGGGTTTGTTGCAAAAAAACGCGGCTGATCGGTTGAGTGATCCGGACGAATTGACCTGGCAGCTGAAGCAGGCTGAGCTGAATTATTTACAGGCCAGCCGGACGGGATTTGCGCCCCGTAAAACCGTACCGTCTCCGAACGTTCCGGTCGTGGATGTAGACCCGCCCCAAGTGAACAGAACCGCTTCTGTGCTCGTCGAACCGGTCGAAGCAGGACACCTTTCCGAATCCGCTTCACCCCCCCAATCGTCGGGAAGCGGACTGAAGTGGACGGTTCTGGTGCTGATCATTTTGCTGGGTGGTGCCGGGTTGTATTACATGTTGACCGAGTTGCGCTCCAAACCGTTGGGCGATGGCAGCACGCAAACACCGGCTGATTCCGTCAGCGGTTTGGTGGGGGAGACCAGCACGGCGATACCGGGAACATTGGCCAAAACCGTCGAAGATACCCTACAACAGTGGCAGGCCAAAGAAGCCCAACGGCGTGAACAACTCCGGTTGCAGGCCATTGCAGCCGCCAAGGCACTCAACGTAGAAATCATCGACTACAACGTCGGCTTGCTGGGCGGCATCAAAAACGTGCGGCTTCAGCTTAATAATCCGAGCGATATACAGTTTCCGTCCATTGCGGTTCAGATTAGCTATTACAAGGACAAGGGGGGACTTTATAAAACCGAAAAAATCTTTTTCAACAACGTTAAGCCCAATTCGTCACCCGTTCAGTCGGCGCCAAACAGCGACCGTGGAACCCGGGTCAGCTGCAAAATTCTGAAGTATGATTTGCCCCGGGAGCTGGATTCGGCGATGAATATGGTGCCTATTGACTCCTTAAATTAAGTGGCGATGCCAACTGTAAGTGTTAACACACATTTTCCGGGATACGAAATCATCGGTGAAATTGGCCGCTCCAACGCCCGGGTGCTGAAGGCCCGGCATGTGGCGTCGGGCGATCTGGTGGCTATTAAGCATTTTGCGCTCAATACCGATGCCGAAACGCTCCGGCGGTTTCGGCTGGAATCAGAGCTGATGACCAATATTCGGCATCCAAACGTGGTCAGTGTTCGGGAAGTAGCGCTGGAGCTAGCTATGCCTTTTATCGTGATGGAATGGATCGAAGGCGGCAGTTTACGGACGTTGCTGACTGACAAAAAGCACCTGGATGTGCCGGCAACCATCCGGCTGGGGCTACAGATGGCCGAAGCATTCAAGGCCATTCACCCGCAAGGCATCATCCACCGCGACATCAAACCCGAAAATATTCTATACCGCATTCTGCCGAGTGGCGAATACCACTTTCTACTGACGGATTTTGGGGTAGCCCGGTTGCGTGAGCAATCGCAGACCATGACGGGCCAGTCGCTGATGACCTACGAGTATGCGTCGCCGGAGCAGTTTGACAACCCCCGCGGTGTGGATGTGGCTACCGATTATTATTCGCTGGGCGTCGTTCTGTACGAATGCCTGGCGGGGCGGGTTCCATTTTCCATGACCGAAAATGCGGGGATGGCATCCTTTATGAACCAGGTGCTAAAAACCGTTCCGCCCGCGCTGGTTACCGCAGAAACCTTCGTTCCGCCCAGCCTGGAAGCCCTCATTACCACCATGCTGGTGAAAGATCCGGCCCGGCGGCTAAGCGACGGCAATGAACTGCGCCTGTTGCTGGGACAGGCCAATGTAGAGCAGTTGCAGGCCAGCCATTCCGGCGTTCGTCCGGCGACTGTACCAAACCGAACGATGGCCGCTCCAACGCCCGTTGTCACCCCAATCGAGTCCGAACCCGTTTTTTACGAAGAGGAACCAGCGGGTGGCATCAACTGGGCGTGGGTAACCGTGGGCACGCTGGTCGTGGCTGCACTGGTCGGATTATTCTTTTTTTACCGGAGCCAGCAGACTACAACGGGTTCGGAAACCGTTCAGGATTCAACGGGCGTCGTGCTTGACTCGACAAATGCGGAGGTGATGCCCGCCGATACCAACCTGAATGAGACGGAGGGGATTCCGTTGGAAGAACCCGCTACGGATTCCGTCGAAGTAGCTCCGGTAGCACCGGCTGATACAACAAACCGCACACCGTCGTCGACGCCCGATTCTGTCACTACAACCCCGGATTCGACCCGAACCGCTAACTAAAAGGGTTGCTAACTTAGTTCGTAACGAATGAAATCAGCTCCTGTTTCACCCGGCCGCGCGTATCTGGTCGGAGCAACGATTATGTTGCTTCTGCTGTTTATCCGGCTGTATATCAATTTGCTCCCCGGATTAAATCAAGCCGAAGCGTCGCTGAAAAACGGGCGTGCCCTGGCGCTAACATCGGGTGTCAAATCGGCCGCCATTCAGCGCCTTTTGACCACGGGTAACTATTACACGGACGAAAAAGACCGGTCGCTGGTGGCTGACTCGCTGGCGGCCAAACTAGCGCAGGGCGGTTCCCTGGAAAACCTGGGTGCTATCAACAAACGACAATTTTCGGTGCGGGCTCCACTGCCGTGGCGTAGTTCGGTGGGTGGGGCGGATTTTCAAAGTCGGCTGCAATTGTCCCGTCAGCAGATGGGGTTTGACTCGGTACTTTACGTCCGGGAGCGCACAAATCCGAAAGCCTATGCGCCCACGCTGGCAGTTGGTGGCGGAAACCGTTCCATCGCGGGGCGGGTCACGCGGGAAGAACAACCGATGTCGGGAGTTCTGGTGCAACTGAAACGCCACATCACCACTGCTCAGCCGGATACATTACAGGATCGGTTTTTTTACACCCGCACCGACGCCGATGGCCGGTTTTCCTTTACCGGGCTGAAAGCCGACTCGGCCTACAGCGTGGTGGCGCTCAAACCTGGGTTTGAGTTTGGGACGCGTCGCGGAACGAGTCAGCTAACGAGTGATCAATCGTACCAATTCGCGGCCCGCCCGCACCAGATTCGGCTCATTGGCTCCGTTGTGTACGGTCAATTAAAAGCCGATCAGGCGCTGGTCGTTCGATCGCCTACGACTTTTACGTGGCAGTTTTGGGGCATTGTTGCCCTGTTTGTGCTGGCTTTCTGGGCCGTGCAGGGCTTTTGGTCACTTCGGGGATTTCAGTCCGATTCCATGCTGCTTTCTGTGTTGATGTTGCTAACCGGCATTTCGGTGCTGACTTTGCTGGCTATTCAGGATCCGTTGCAGGATACGCTCTATGCCTGGCAAACGCTACAGGGCGTGGGCATTGGACTGGTTGGGATGACGGTTTTATCGCAACTGAACATTGGTCGTTTTTACGCCGACTGGCGGTTTGATGCGTTGTTTGCTTTTGTAAACCGCTCCTCCGTCCGGCTATCCGGCTGGACCTGGCTGGTGTTGGCGATTGGACTGGCGGTTTTGACGTTACTTCTGGGAACGGGACCGGAAGGCAGTGGGGTTCGCGTCAATCTGTCGCTGTTTGGGCTGACATTTCAGCCCAGCGAAATCACCAAATACTTGTTGCTGCTGTTTTTTGCCGGTTTTTTTGCTGCCAACGAACAGCAACTTCGGGAGCTGCCCGATTTACGCTGGCGGTTTACGGTCAGTTTTGGGGCGCTGGCGGGCGCGGGCCTGCTCATGTTGCTGTATTTGCTATTGGGCGATATGGGTCCGGCCCTTGTGGTCTGTTTTACCTTCTTACTTTTTTACAGCATCGCTAGGGGCAATCTGGCCGTTACGCTGGCTACGGGCGTGGGCTACGGTTTGGCCCTCTGGCTGCTGCCCGGCTGGCTGGCATTGCTGCTGAGTTTCGGTGTATTGGTCGGCTACCTGTTTTGGCGGGGCGATGCCCGTTCAACGACGGGCCTGGGTTGGGCGGCTCTGCTGACGGAAGCGCCGGTGCTTTTGCTGTTGATCATGGCGATGTTTTCTTTCGGTGATCTGCTGCCTTACGTGGGCGACCGGCTGGCCGATCGGAAAGCCATGTGGCTGAGCCCCTGGAACAACGACGTGTACGGCGGTGATCACCTGGCGCACGGTTTCTGGACGTTGGCGTCTGGGGGCTGGACCGGGCAGGGACTGGGCAAAGGATTTGCGGCTGCCATGCCTGCTGCGCACACCGACATGATTCTGCCGAGCGTTGGCGAAGAACTGGGTGGGTTAGGTCTTATTGCCGTCTTTCTGTTGTTTGGTATTCTGCTGCACCGGGTTTTCCTGCAAGCTCGTAGAGCGGGACAGCCGTTCAGCTTTTTCCTGGTGGCCGGTATTGCCATCGCAACAGGCGTGCAGTTTTTGATCATTGCCGGTGGGTCCATTGGCTTGCTTCCTTTGACGGGAATCAGCGTGCCGTTTCTGAGTTACGGTAAAATATCGCTTATTTTTAATCTGACCGCAATGGGGGCGGTTTTCAGTGTCGCACACCGACCCGGTCAGCTGGCGCAACGTCAATACCTGGAAAAACATTACGATGCGGTATTGATGGCCGGTATTTCGGGTTTTCTGATCGGGGTCGTGATTCTGATTGGACGGCTGATGCCGGTTGTTGGCTGGCGAGGGGAGGAGTACATCGTGCGGCCTGTTCGGGTGGTAACGCGTTTCGGCGATCCGGTTTTTAGTTACAACCCCCGCATCGAGCGCCTGACCCGTAAACTGGCTTCGGGTACCATTTACGACCGCAACGGGTTGGTGCTAGCAACGAGCTCGCCGGAAGTAGTGGCTCAGCAGTCCGGGCGCCTGCAACAAAGCGGCCTCCAGTCGGACAACGTCAATACGCTTGTGCAGAAACGGCTGCGACGGTATTACCCGTTTGGTGAGCACCTGTTTTTCTGGGTGGGCGATCTGAACACGCAATTGTTCTGGGGACAAAGCAACGGGTATTATGCGGAGGCTGCACACTTCAGCGAATTACGCGGTTTCAACAGCCGCCCGCGCAAAACCGATCTGGTTACGACCGAATACCGGGCCGACCGTTTCAGCCGACCCGTGCAGCAAACCCGGACATTGACGGTTTACGACTACCGAGAGCTGGCCCCGGCGCTGCGAGCTGGCATCGACAGCCGTGAGGTGGAAGAGCGCAAGGCGCAAAACCGTGATTTGCAGCTCAGCGTCAATGCCGAACTGCAGGTGGCGCTGCAAAAGGGGCTGGCCACGTCGGAGTACCGCGACCATCGGCTTTCGGTGGTGGTGCTGGATGCGACTTCGGGCGATGTGATGGCGTCGGCGATGCACCCGTTGCCCAACCTGAAGACGCCCGAGCCGATGCTTCTGGGTGATCGGGATCGGTTGAAACTGCCTTACCTGGTTACGGAGCGGGATTTGGGGATGACCTATCCGTCGGCCCCGGGCTCCACGGCTAAGATTCTAACAGCGATGGCCGCGTTTAACAAACTGGGGGCTTCGGCATCCGGCGTTAGTTACCCAATTACCTGTCAGGAGATTATCCGGCGGGGTGCCCGTGAGTCGGAGCCCTGCGGAGAATTCGTGGATATGAAACGGGCTATCGTCCGTTCGAGCAATGTGTATTTTATCCGGCTGGCGAACGAAAATAAACTGGATGACCAGCTCGCTGATCTTTACCTAAAAACCGGGATGAACGTCGATCTGGTCGGCGGTTATTCGTACACGGATACGCATACCGATCCGGAGCGCAAGCTAATTCGCCAGCACTGGCGTGACTCGTCTTTCGTGGTCCGGCGGCAGCTTTACCAGAGCGATCGCTATCCCCGGCGTTACCGGGGTGAGTTTTCGGGATTGGCCTGGGGGCAGGGCAAACTTACGGCTACGCCTGCGTCGATGGCCCGGATGGCCGGAGCGATTGCTAATCGGGGCGTGTTGCAGCCTTCGCGGTATGTGCTGAATCAGGCCGGAAAACCGCAACCCGTTGCCGAAGGACAGCCCGTTGGCCGGTCGAATTATGCGGATCAGTTGGAAGAGTTTATGATCGAACAGTCGAATCCGGGTGGTGGTCGCAGCAAGATCAGCGGGGCAAAGGTCGCCGGGAAAACGGGAACGCCCGAACGGATTGTATTGGGGGAGAAGCGAAACGACGGATGGTATGTATTCTTCACGCCCACGCCCGACCGGCGGTCGCATACGGTGGTATGCGTCCGGATCGAGCTGGGGAATTCGTCGGCTGATGCGGTTCAGCTGGCCAATACCGTTGTGGCACCGATCCTGCAAAAACGAGGTTATTTAGGAAGTTTTTAATCAAAACCGTGAAAGGTTATGGGCATTCTTGAAACCGTTAAAAATCTGTTTGGCTTTGCATCGACTTCCACGGCTTCGACCAACATGCCGGTTGAACGCGAAATTGCGTCCGAAACGCCAAAACCGAAGCCGTCGGGACCTCCGCCCGCGGCCCAGCGACGCAATCAGATCATGCGGTTTGTGATCGAAAAGCTGCGGGCGTACCAGAATGAACCCGAAAACGCACCGATTGGGCTGCGGCTGTTTGTGTTGTGCGAAACCGCTGAAGAAGAAGAGGTCAATCGCGTTGCCTTGTGGACCAATCAGCCCGGAAAATTCCAGCAGGAACTCAACCGGCAACTGGCCGACAATTACATCAGTTTGCCTAAAAACTGGCAATTTACGGTGGCGTTTTTTCGGGATGTGTTACCGGAACATACCTACCGGGAGGGCAATCTGGCACTTACGGTGCTGGATCCGAAAAAAGCCGATGGACCGGTTCAGTTAGCCGTGATTAAAACGCTGGTTGGGCAGACGGAGCAGCCCGAATACGAACTGGATCCCACCCAGAAAACCATGTTTTACATGGGGCGGGGGAATTCTACCCAGACGGCATCCGGCCGGGTACGAATCAATGATATTGTCATTCTGCACGACGATGACCCCGGTTTTGATCCCCAGAAAGGTGCTGGAAACCGCGCCGTGAGCCGCGCCCATGCCACGATTCAGTACAACCCCAATCAGCGGAGATACGCGCTGCTGGTCGATCCGGGCGGCTTACCGGCCAGCGGTAACAAAACCAAACTCATGCATCCAGACAATACCATTGAGCGGGCGGATATTGCGGGCATGACGTATCCGCTTCAACACGGCGACCAGATCGAATTGGGTGGAGGAGTGACGCTGTTGTTTGAGCTTCGGTAAATGAAGCCCGGGCCAAACGGGTTATTCGTTCTCGAACAATTCCACGTTGGTAACGGCCCATTCGCCCGCAATCATCGGCAGGCCGCGCAAAACACCCCGGTTGTTGGTGCAGATCAAATACAGATCGCCGGACTGGAAGATGGCCACAATCGTTTCCCCGGACGTGTCGGACGGTTTACCAACGGTTTCGGTCAGGCTAAATCCGTTGTCGTCGAACGTGATGGAGTAGATGCGCTGGTCGGTGGTTTCGTAACGGTGTTTCTGCATTGATTTCCGCAGAATGCCGTACACTTTTTCGGCTTCATCCGGATTTTTGGTAGCGGGAACAAAGAATTTCATGGCTATTCAATTGGGTTTAAACCACATTAGCGTGCTACGGTCCTGATCAACAAAGCCCAGGGATTCGTACAACTGCTTGGCGCGGGTATTGTATTTTTCGGTTTGCAATAGCAGGGTTGATATACCCAATTCATTCACTACTTGCTGAAGACGAAGCAACACCTGGCGTCCCCGCCCCGCACCCCGGTGCGATTCCGTAATAAATAATTCGTCTACCAGGGCGGTTTTACCTCCGAATTCGAACGCAAAACCGTACGTCAGCACCGCGTATCCTACGGGTTGGGCTTCTGCTTCAACCAGCCATAACGACCCCAGCTGTGGGTTGGCCAGTACATCGTGGATGAGTTGCTGGCGGAGCGGCCGGTCAAATGGATAGTTGAAGTGATGGCAAAAAGTCTCCATCATGGACAGAAACGCATCGGCATCGGCAGGCGTGTTGACCGGGCGGATCAGGTCGGCAAAGGGTAGATTTGGTTCCAACGTTACAGGCTAATGAGGTTAAAAATAAAGCAAAGTTTGAAAAAACTTTATTTTTTTCTTGACTCTCCCCTTACGTCATAGCCTACATTTACAGCGTCGCTATCAGTAAGCAAGTGAGTATGAGAACCTATTCAGTAAAAAAGCTGGCCAGTCTGGCGGGGGTGAGTGTGCGCACGCTTCACCATTATGATCGCCTGGGCCTGCTGAAACCTTCTATTCGCACGGAAGCCCGGTACCGGCTGTACGGCGAAAAAGAGCTCATCCGATTGCAGCAGATTCTTTTTTACAAAGAACTGGATTTTTCGCTGCACGAAATCCGTCGGGTGCTGGAGGATCCTGATTTCGATCTGGTAGACGCGCTGAAAAGCCATAAAGCTGCGCTGCGCGAGCGCCGGGATCGACTCACAACCTTGCTGGGAACTATTGACAAAACCATTTCAAAACTAAAAGGAGAAACCGATATGTTAACGGACGAAGAATTATACGCCGGCTTTTCGAAAGAACAAGCCGAATCTTATCGCCAGGAAGCGGTTGCCAAATACGGAAAAAAAACCGTTGAAGAATCGGAAAACCAGCTGCGTCAACTAAGCAAAGCCGATTTTGCAGCCGTAAAAGCCGAGGGCGAGGAAGTGGCCAAAACGCTGGCTGGCTTGATGCACAAAGCCCCGGCAGATCCAGCCGTTCAACAGCAAGTGGCGCGTCATTTTGCTTTCATCAAAAAAATGTGGGGGCCATCGGTTTGCAATGGGGATACGCTGACGGCTTATCGGGGTCTGGCGCAGTTATACGTTGATGATCCTCGCTACACCAGCCAGAATGGCGAACCGAATCCGGCCTACGCCCAGTTTCTGAGCAATGCCATGATTTACTTCGTAGATTCGCAAGCATAGGTTCCGGTTTCCGGTGGCTAACGCAGTCGCTAGGCGCGTCAGCCACCGGAAACTAAAACCGTATACCGAGACCGGTCACTTATCAAAATACTGCCGCATGAACAGCAGTTGGTAGTTGACGGCATTGTTCCAGTACGGCCAGTTGTGGGCGCCGGGGCGGGTGATGTAATCGTGCGCGACGTTCATGTCCAGCATTTTCTGGTGCAGGTTGTTGTTGACCCGAAAGAAGAAATCCTCCGTTCCGCAGTCGATGATAAGCGCTAGTGACCCTGGCGTGAGCAGATGCAGCAGGTTGATAACCGTATTCTGCTCCCAACGCTCGGGATACTGGGCGTACGTTCCGAGCCGTTTGGCCATATCCCAGTTGTTGGGGAAGGGCCGGATGTCGACACCGCCACTCATGCTGCCAGCGGCTCCAAAAATGTCCTGGTGCTTAAACGCCAGGTACAACGCGCCGTGCCCACCCATGCTCAAGCCCGTAATTGCCCGGCCTTTGCGGTTTTTGATGGTTTTGTAATGGCTATCGACCCAGGATACCAGTTCGGTCGAAACGTAGGTTTCGTATTTGGATGCGGGCTCGGCGGGGCTGTCAAAATACCAGCTTGAATAATTGCCGTCTGGGCAAACAATAATCGTTTGATACGTATCAGCGGCTTGATGAACGGCGGGGGCTTTTTTGACCCAGTCGGCATAATTGCCGCTGTAGCCGTGCAGCAGATACACCACCGGGAATTCTTTGCCGTTGGTGTACGAATCCGGAGTCAAAACCACCGCCTTGATGGTTTTTTTCATAGATGCGCTGTACGTTTCGACGGTATCCACTTTGGACGCCCACACCGAAGAGTGGACCAAAACGAAAAGAGTGAGGAGGAGGCTAAGACGGTTTACGGACATTCGGTAGTTGAAGTTGGTTACAGATGGGGGCATTGCCGAGCCGCAAATTAAAACTTTTTGTATCTTCAGGCTCCATTCCTCTTCAAAAACAAACATGAGAGTTATTTTCTTTCTGTGCCTGTTTGCCGGCACGGCGCTGGCTCAATTGCCGACCAGACGCCCAATTCAGCCCTCGGATATTCTTAGGTTGCAAAATATTACCGATCCGCAGGTATCACCAGACGGTGCGTGGGTTGCGTATACGTTGTCGTCGGTGGATAAGGAAAAGGATAAGCGGAACAACGACCTTTGGATGATTAGCTGGGATGGCAAGCAATCGGTTCAATTGACGAGTAGCGCAGAGAGTGAATCAACACCCCGCTGGAGTCCGGACGGACGCTATTTGTCGTTTGTGGCAACTCGTAATGGTGACAAGGACAGTCAGTTATGGCTGCTTGACCGGCGCGGGGGCGAAGGCAAAAAACTAACCGAACTCAAAGGAGAACTGGAAGAATACGAATGGGCTCCGGATGGCAAGCGGATTGCGCTTGTGGTTCGGGACAAGGATTATTCGGACTCGGCAAAAACCAAGATTCGGAAACCGTACGTGATCGATCGGTACCATTTTAAGGAGGATTCCAAAGGCTATCTTGATCGTCGGGCGGCTCACCTGTATTTGTTGGATGTAGAAACCCGGAAACTGGATACGCTGACCAGCGGTATTTACGATGAATCGTCGCCGGTTTGGTCACCCGACAGCAAACTGATTGCCTACGTGAGTAACCGGACCACCGATCCGGATAAAAACGAAAATGCCGATCTCTTCGTCATTGAGGCCAGGGCAAAGGCCATCGCGAAGCAGCTGACCACCTGGGCTGGTTACGACCGGAGCCCGGTCTGGAGTCCTGACGGGACGCAGATTGCTTACCTGCGTTCGACGGCGGCTACGAATTTTATCATGTACGATCAGCCGGTGCTGGCCCTTATTTTGGCAGCGGGTGGCGAACCGAAACTGCTATCGACCTCCCTGGATCGCCCGGTTCGGAATCCGCGCTGGTCGCCCGACGGGAAATCCATCGCTGTTTTGGTCGACGATGACCGCCGGACGTACGTAGGAGCTTTTGAGCTGGCATCCGGAAAATTAAACCGGCTGGCTGGTGGCGACTGCGCTTTTGCCGACCTGGAGCAGAATCCGAAAGGTGGTTGGGCCACGCTCATGAGCAAACCGCAATTACCAGCCGAGATTTATGTCGTTGAAAACGGCGAAACCCGTCGACTGACCACTATTCAGGATGCTTTCGTCGCTCCCCTGCTGTTGGCCAATGTAGAAGGATTTATCTCTCGCAGCAAAGACGGAACGCAGGTTTCAAATATGCTGTTTCGGCCCGCTAATGTGCCAGCAGGGCAGAAACTGCCCACCATTCTTTTTATCCACGGTGGGCCCGTTGGGCAGGATAATTTCGGTTTTGATCTGGCGCGGCAACTGCTCGCAGGGGGAGGTTATGCGGTGGCTGGGGTAAATTACCGGGGTAGCAGTGGGCGTGGATTGGCCTACTGTAAGGCCATCTACGGCGATTGGGGTAATAAGGAAGTTGTTGATATACTGGGCGCTACAGACTATCTCGTTGCCAATGGCATAGCTGACCCGAACAAACTTGGTATCGGTGGCTGGAGCTACGGCGGTATTCTCACCAATTACACCATCACAACCGACCAACGGTTTAAGGCTGCCGCCAGCGGGGCCGGTAGTTCCTTGCAATTCACCATGTACGGTTCGGATCAGTACGTTAATCAGTATGAAAATGAGCTGGGAACTCCCTGGAAAAATACTGACAAATGGCTGAAAGTATCATTTCCTTTCCTAAAAGCCGACCGCATCAAGACGCCGACTCTTTTCATGGGCGGAGAGAAAGACTTCAATGTGCCCATTGCAGGAAGCGAGCAAATGTATCAAGCCCTACGTTCGCTGGGCGTTCCGACCCAGCTGATTGTTTATCCGAATCAATTTCACGGCTTGTCTGTACCCAGTTACCAAACGGACCGCTTCGACCGCTATCTAAAATGGTTTGATCAATACCTTAAAATGTCGGTTGCGTCGCTGGACAAGAACAGATAGACACGGTTTTACTTTCATGCCAATAACAAACGACCCACTTGCAAGTGGGTCGTTTGTTATTGGCATAAGTGCAAGGAGCGTTCGGTATAAATATGTAACTATTTGGTTCCATTCCCTAATTAGTTCTATTCCGTCTGGAATAAATTCGCATACTTACGTATGCAATGGGGACATATTACCTATGTTACCCATTGAGCCAATGAATAGCAAACGTGTTTGGGGCATATTTCTTCGTAAGCCGACAGTAGCGGAATGGATGATTATGGGCATGAGTGCCCTGCTCGCTTCGTTCGCGTTAATGACTCATTTGCCACTAAAAGTACATCAGGTATCGGGGATTATTCTTTGCGTGGGCTTTTTTTTGCTTTTTTTTCGGGAGGCTCAGAGCGATTATCCGCGTTATTTCTACAAATGGCTATGGGCACTGTTTGGTATTGTTAAACTCAATGCCAAACTGGTCAACGAATTGCTATCCGCTCAAACCGTGCAGTTGTTTGATGTTGTTTTGATTATTGTTCTACTGCGTTCTATTCACACTTACAATGCCGAAAACAGTCGGCAACCCTTGTTTTTTCGTCGGCCGGTACCCTATTAGTACTCATACCAATCGCCCCACCAGCGTTGCAATTGTTTCCGGATTTCGTTTTCGCGGGCATTCTGTCCGGGTTCGTACAATTTGGTACCTTTTAATTCATCGGGCAAAAAATTCTGGGGGGTAAAATTGCCGTCGAAGTCGTGTGCGTACTGGTAGTTTTGACCATACCCGATTTGTTTCATCAATTTTGTGGGGGCGTTTCGTAAATGAAGCGGTACGGGTTGATCGGCTGTTCGTTCGGCCAGCGCAATCGCTTCGTTGATAGCGACATAACTAGCATTGCTTTTGGGTGAAGTGGCCAGGTAAACCGCAACCTGCGATAGCACAATCCGGCATTCGGGATAACCAATGGCTTTAACGGCCTGCATGGCGTTTGTTGCCATGATGATGGCCGTAGGATTGGCGTTTCCAATGTCCTCCGAAGCCAGAATCAACATCCGGCGGGCAATAAAAACCGGGTCTTCGCCGGCCACGAGCATCCGGGCCATCCAATATAAAGCCGCGTTAGGATCACTGCCCCGCAGGGATTTGATAAACGCCGAAATAATATCATAGTGTTGCTCACCGGATTTGTCGTAGCGAGCGATTTGTTGCTGGGCAACGGTGGTCACCAGCTCATCGTCGATGGTCATTTCCTGGTTGTCCGGTCGTGACGTTACCACCAGCTCCAGCAAGTTCAGCAACTTGCGGCCATCACCACCTGAGAGCCGCATAAGAGCATCGTACGAGGCAACGGTAATTCTTTTTTCTTTGAGATAGCTATCTTTTTGGAGGGCATTGTCGATTAGTTGTTTCAGTTCATCGACACCCAACGATTCCAGAATATAAACCTGGCAGCGGGAGAGGAGCGCCGAATTGACTTCAAACGACGGATTTTCGGTGGTCGCACCAATCAGGGTAATCGTGCCTTTTTCTACCGCTCCAAGCAGGGCATCCTGCTGACTTTTGTTGAATCGGTGGATTTCATCAATGAAAACTACGGGCGGAAACAAGCCTGACGGACGACTTAATACGTCGCGAATTTCTTTGACGCCCGAATTGATAGCACTCAAACTGAAAAATGGACGCTTAGTAGCTTCGGCAATTAGCTGGGCCAGCGTCGTTTTTCCGACACCCGGCGGCCCCCACAAAATCATCGACGGAATCCGATTGGACTCGACGGCGCGACGCAGAGCCCGACCGGGCCCAATCAGTTTTTGCTGGCCAATGACATCATCCAGGGTGCGGGGGCGCATCCGTTCGGGAAGGGGCGTAGTAATGGGGTTCATGCAGAATTTGCTGTTTGAAATTTATCGATTCAGGGTACAAAGGTAGGCAACCTGAATCGGTAAACGTCAAAGGGCATGCAAGAGTTAAATCCCCCTGTATTACAAAACCACTTTATCCGGCGAGATGTATTTTTTCAGATTCGTCAACGCCCCGAAAATCAGGTTGTAAACCGACTGAATGTTAATTTGCATCAACGACGAAATTTCTTCGTTGCTTAAATTCTGGTAATACCGCAGGTAAACGGCTTCGCGCTGACGGCGGGGAAGCTTTTCGATAGCCTTTGTTACGCAGGAATTGACGTGGTCATCTTCTTCAAACGAGATCAGCGTCGATTCGTGGGAGGGGGCGCAGCCGGGCAACCATTCGCGGTCGTTTTCAACATCGTCCTGACTGCTGAATTTCAGCTCGGCGTTGAGGTGACGAACCAGCTTGCGCTTAATCGACGCCATCAGGTAAAACCGGACGGAAGTAGTTTGGCCGATGGTTTGCCGGTGTTTCCACAACTCGACAAACAAATCGTGAATGCAATCCTTGATTAAAGCGCGGTCGGGAGTAAAGTGAGCGCAGTAGTGGTAGAGCACTTGCACATATTCTTTATAAAGCCGGGCGAAAGCCACTTCGTCGCCACTCCGGAACTGGTCCCAGAGTTGCTCTTCGTCAATACCGGACGGGGTGCGGTAGCGAGGCATAATAATGGTTTAGGATGGGTCAATACAAAGCACTCATGTATAGAATGTAAACTTATTAACAAAACTTGGTAATAAAAATAGTCGAAAGCTTTTTTTACAAAAACTTGTAATAATTGGATTATTTTTATGGTAGTATGCAAGCATACCTGCCGCAAAGATCAAACGGCGAGTGGAGCGGTAAACCGGAAATGTTGCCCGTCAAACAAGCCTTTGTCACTAAGTTTAAGGTGCGGAATGACCAGCAGCGCCATGAATGACAAGGTCATGAAAGGGGAGGTGAGGGTACTACCCAGCACATCTTTGACAAACCGGTCAATGGCGGTGTAGTCCTGTGCGATGGCAAACCCGTCGGCATCGGTCATCAGACCGGCAATGGGGAGGGGAAGGACTTGCTGGTGGGTGGCGTCGGCGACTGCACTCAAACCGCCCCGGGCTTCAATGACCAGGTTGACGGCCTGGCAAAGGCTTTCATCGTCGCAACCTACGGCAATGATGTTGTGCGAGTCGTGGCCAACCGACGATGCAATGGCCCCTTTTTGCAGCCCGAAGTTTTGGATGAATGCCAGCGCGGGCACCGTGTTTTGGTAGCGGTTGACAACAGTGATCTTTAAAATGTCGCGCGAGACATCGGAGACAACACGGTTTTCAACAACCGTCGGAGAATGGAGTAATTGATTTGTGATCAGTTGCCCATCCAAGGCCTCAATAACGCGGAGTTGCAGTGGTTGCGGAGTCGGGGTGGTAATTAGACTCGTGGCGGGTAGTTTCGACTGCAGATCAGTCGTAGCAACCCGTTGGTTCGCAGCAGAACTGTTAGCGATCAATTCGAAATCCGACGGTTTTTTGATCTCACAATGGAACTGATTCACGTGTTCACTCCGTAAATCCGGCAGGTGCGAAATGCCGTTCTCTGCCACGATTGAGCCGTTGATCCAGGTTTGAATAACGGCGAAATCCGTCAGATTCCGGACCATGATAAAATCCGCCGGGTCGCCTTCACGCAGCAGCCCTACCGGCAACCGATAGTGCAGAACCGGGTTCAGGCAGGCTGCCCGCAGTACGTTAAACAAGTCGTGACCTTTGGCCAACGCCCGCTTCACCAATTGGTCGATATGGCCTTCAACCAGGCTGTCGGGGTGTTTGTCGTCGGAGCAGAACATGATTTTTTCGGAAAAGTTTTCCAGTAACGGAATCAGCGCTTCGAAGTTTTTGGCCGCACTGCCTTCCCGAATCAGAATATTCATTCCCCGTTGCACCTTGTCCAGCCCTTCTTCGTAGGTGAAGCATTCGTGGTCGGTACTCATGCCAGCGTCAATGTAGCGCTGGGCGTCGTCGCCCCGCAAGCCGGGCGCGTGACCGTCAATTGGTTTGTTGTACGCATTGGCTAGGGCGATTTTTGCCATAACCTCCGAATCCTGATTCAGAACGCCCGGAAAATTCATCATTTCGGCCAGGTAGCCAATCTCTTTCATCCCCAACAACCGTCGGACATCCCGGACGCTGATGGTTGCTCCGGCGGTTTCGAAGGTGGTGGCCGGAACGCAGGAAGGAGCCCCAAAGCAAAACTTGAAGGGCGTGCGTTTGCCATCGGCAATCATGTATTCGACACCCGCAACGCCCAGCACGTTGCCAATTTCGTGCGGATCGGACACCGTGGCTATAGTTCCGTGTATAACCGCCAGCCGGGCAAACTGGGCGGGTGTGAGCAGCGAACTTTCGATGTGGACGTGAGCATCCACAAAACCGGGGAGCAAATACGGTGCGCCGGTGCGTTCGGGGCCCAGTTCGTCGATTTGGTGAATCCGGCCCTGCTCGATGGTCAATTGGCTGAAACGGATCGTTCGGTCGAAAAGATTGAGGAGATTGCCAGAAACTTGCATGAATGGGTAAAGAATCTTGCGGTTTTTCTTTCAATATTAGTGATAATTCACAGACTTTTGTGCCTTGAATTACAACGGGATGCAGATTGCTCAAAATCCCGTATTATTCCTACTCTTTATAACTATGCAGCATAAAGTTCTGAAAGTACACCCCGCCGATAATGTTATTGTCGCCCTCCAAAATTTTCAACCCGGTGATCAAATTGATTTTGAAGGAGAAGTTTACACGTTGCCGGTTGGCGTGGGGATCAAACACAAGTTTGTAACTGAAGATTTGCAAATCGGTGATTCGGTGATCATGTATGGGGTGCTGGTCGGTAAAGCCACCCAGCCCATCAAACGGGGCGAACCCATCACGACGTTTAATCTCAAGCACGATGCCGATCAATACGGTATCGACAAAAAACAACCGTATAGCTGGCAGGCACCCGATGTATCGGCCTGGCGCAGCCGGACGTTTATGGGCTACCACCGCGCCGATGGCATGGTGGGTACGGCCAATTACTGGCTCGTGGTGCCGTTGGTTTTTTGCGAAAACCGCAATATTCTGATTTTGAAGGATGCCTTCGAGCGTGAACTCGGGTACGGCCAGTCGGAGATTTACCGCGAGCAGGTGCACGAACTGCTGCAACTTTACAAAGCCGGAGAAGTCAACAAGGTGCATAAAATGGAGCCTTTTGCTGATCCGTCAATCATGCGAACCCTGGATGAACCGACGGCCAAACGACCATTCAAAAACATTGATGGAATCAAGTTCCTGACGCACGAAATGGGCTGTGGAGGCACCCGGCAGGACTCGGAAGCGCTCTGTGGGTTATTTGCCGGTTTTATCAACAACCCAAACGTGGTTGGGGTGACGGTATTAAGTCTGGGGTGCCAGCATACGCAGACCTCGATGCTGGAAGATGAGGTTCGGAAGCGCAATCCGAAATTCAACAAACCTATGTTGATTTTTGAACAGCAGGACGGCACTGAATACGCCATGCTGACCAACGCCATCCGCGAAACCTTCCTCGGGTTGATTGAAGCCAACAAAATTGAGCGCCAGCCAGCGCCCCTGAGTAAGTTGGCGGTCGGTTTGAAATGCGGTGGCTCCGACGGTTTTTCGGGCTTATCAGCCAACCCCGCCATCGGGCATCTCTCGGATATCCTGGTCACACTCGGGGCAACCACTGTACTGGCCGAATTTCCGGAGTTAAACGGTGTGGAGCAGGAACTGGTTAATCGCTCGGTGTCGGACGAAAAAGCCCTAAAATTCATTCATCTGATGCAGGATTACTCGGCCAAAGCCGAAGCAGTTGGTTCTGGTTTCGATATGAACCCGTCGCCCGGCAATATTCGTGACGGATTGATTACGGACGCTATCAAGTCGGCGGGGGCAGCCAAAAAAGGCGGAACGTCGCCCGTAACCGATGTGCTGAATTACACCGAACCGGCCACAACGCCCGGTCTGAACCTGCTCTGTACACCCGGGAATGATGTTGAAGCAACCACCGGGATGGCCGGTTCTGGCACGAACATCATTCTGTTTACGACAGGATTAGGAACGCCCACCGGAAACCCGATTTGTCCGGTTGCCAAAATCTCGACCAATACCGCGTTGGCCAAACGGATGCCCGACGTGATCGATTTCGATTGCGGCCCCATTATCGAAGGCGAAGAAACCATCGAGCACAATGCCGAGCGCATGCTGGAGTACGTAATCCAGCTCGCCAGTGGGGAAGTAAAAACCAAAGCTCAGCAACTCGGCCAGGATGATTTCATTCCCTGGAAAAGGGGCGTTTCTTTATAATTTTGACTGAGTGAATGAATAAAAACCAAAACACCGTCGGGTTATTGGCTCATTCACTCAGTCGCTCATTTTAAAAAATATGTTCAGTTTAAAAGATAAAGTAGCCATCATTACGGGTGGGGCCAGCGGGATTGGGCTGGCCATGTCCCAGACGTTTGCGCAGGCGGGGGCGCTGGTGCATATTCTGGAATTGAACGCTGATCTGGCCCGTCAGGTGGCCGAAGACATCAACGCCAGCGGTGGCCGGGCGCGTGCCCACGCCGTTGATGTGTCGAATCAGGCGCAGGTAGTGGAGGTGATTGGGCAAATAGCCGTGGAGGGGCCGATCAATATTCTGGTCAATAACGCCGGAGTGTCTCACATTGGAACCGTTGAAACCACCACCGAAGCCGACTTTGACCGCGTCTTCACGGTTAATGTAAAAGGCGCTTACAACTGTTTGTATGCAACGATTCCGTACTTGAAAGCCAATGGCGGGGGCGTGGTATTGAACATGGCGTCGATTGCGGCAACGGTGGGTATTCCGGACCGGTTTGCCTACTCGATGACAAAGGGAGCTGTGGTGTCGATGACCTTATCGATTGCCAAGGATTACCTTAAGCATAACATTCGCTGTAATTGCATTTCACCCGCCCGGGTTCATACGCCGTTCGTAGACGGTTTTCTGGCGAAAAACTACCCGGGTAAAGAAGCCGAGATGTTTGCAAAACTGGCTTCCACTCAACCTATCGGTCGGATGGCCAAGCCTGCCGAGATCGCTGGGTTAGCGTTGTATCTATGTTCAGATGAAGCAGGTTTTATTACCGGTTGCGATTACCCCATCGACGGCGGTTTTGTTCGGTTGAACAATTAAAAAAGCGTTAATAATTAAATGTGGGCCCGAAAATGTGCTTTTTGCATTTTCGGGCTTTATTTATTTTACGTAAATTTAAAACACATTGTAAATAAGCGATTTTACTCAATTCAATACAGGAATGATACTAGTTTGCAGGGGGGTGATATCAGTTGTTGTATGTTAAAATAGTGCAAATAGTGGTTAAGAGAAAGTGCATCTATTAGATAAACACAAATTTGTATAAGAACCATTTTAATATAACATTAATTTAAAATTGCTTGATGTATTATTAAATTTTTTAAAAAAAGAAATATATTTGTCGTCAGTATTCTCTTAGCAAAATTTTATTGCTGTTTCCTGCAAAATAGGCGACTAATATGGGTGCACTATTCCCGAGCACAGTCATAGCTGTATGCCATCGAGCAGTATACAGGTAGTAATTATTTATCACCAACCACCTAATTGACAACCAATGAAGCTATGTAAAAAAAGGTTTACATTCCTTTTTACCTTACTGATGCTGAGTTGTAGCCTGGCCTGGGCTCAACAGCTGAATGTGCAGGGAAAAGTGACAGACGTAAACAAGAGCGCCATTCCTGGGGCTAATGTTTTAGTCAAAGGAACGAACAGAGGTACCATCACGGACGCTGAAGGACGGTATTCGATCAGCGTTACTAAAGGGAGCGTACTGGTTATTCAATCACTCGGTTTTGTCGCCCAGAATATTACTGTTGGCGATCAGACTACCATTGATGTATCGCTGGCGGAAGATGACAAAACGCTGGACGAAGTTGTTGTAACGGCTTTGGGTATTGCGAAAGATAAAAAAGCGCTCGGTTACGCCGTAACTGAAGTGAAAGGCTCGGATTTCACGCAGGCTCGTGAAATCAACCTGGGAAATGCCCTTTCCGGTAAAGTAGCCGGGGTGAATGCCACGGCCACGGCAACGGGGCCGGGTGGTTCGAGCCGGGTTATTATCCGGGGTAACGGTTCTTTGAGCGGTAACAACCAACCCCTGTATGTGGTAAACGGTGTTCCCATCGATAATACCAACGTCAACTCGGCGGGTATGTGGGGTGGAACTGATACAGGTGACGGGTTGAACAGTATTAACCCGGATGATATCGAAACTATTTCGGTATTGAAAGGGGGAACGGCTGCGGCTCTGTATGGTTCCCGGGCATCGAACGGGGTTATTCTGATTACTACGAAAACCGGTAAAGGCCAGAAAGGTATTGGTGTTGAATACAACGGTACTTATACGATGGATCGCCCTTTCAACCTGACCGACTGGCAGTATGAGTACGGACAAGGAATTCGTCAGGCAAAACCCGCTACACAGCAGGAAGCGATCAACACGGGTGCACAATCATGGGGTGCCCGGATTGATGGTCAGCCTTATACGCAATTTGACGGCGTATCACGGCCTTATTCGGCGCAGAAAGATAACGTCAAAAACTTCTACAATGCCGGTAGCACGTTTACCAATACCGTGGCAGTAGCGGGTGGCAACGATGCAGCCAGCTTCCGTTTCTCGGCTTCAAACCTTGACTCAAAAAGCAGCATTCCGAATTCTGGTTTCAACCGGAAGTCGTTCAACCTGAGTGCTAACGCCAACTTGTCGAAAAAAGTAGTATTCGAAGGAGTTGCTCAATACAATGTTGAAACCGGAACGAACCGGACCTTCCTGTCGGATACACCGAAAAACCCAAACTTTGGGGTGCAGATGATCGCCAACACGGTCGATATCCGTTCCCTGGATCCAGGTTACGATGCGCGCGGTTATGAAGCCCTGTGGAACAGCAGCGTTTACGCGCAGAACCCGTATTTTGTTGTAAACAAAGTGAAAAATGAAGATATCCGGAACCGTTTCCTGGGATCGTTCAGCACCCGCTACAACATTACCGACTTCCTGTACATCCGGGGGCGGGTAGGTACGGACAACAACATGATGAAGTACCTGAGTATCGAACCAACCGGTCTGGCTTACGCCACCCTGGGTGCCATGAACCGTCGTCAGGTTCAGATTCAGGAAACCAACGCAGAATTACTGGCGGGCTTCGACAAGGAATTTGGGGCATTCTCCGTTAATGCTATTGCTGGTGCAAACCGGATGCGTCGCTCAACGGAAGAGATGAGCTTCAACGGAAGCCAGTTCAACGTGCCGTTCAACTACTTCCTGGATAACACCATCAACAAAACGCCTGGTTACGGCTTCAACAGCTACGGAATTAACTCGCTGTTTGCTTCGGCCGATGTGAGCTACCAGAACGTGCTGTTCCTGACCTTAACTGGTCGTCAGGACTGGTTCTCGACGCTGGCAAAAGCCAACAACAGCCTGTTCTATCCATCAGCGGGTCTGAGCTTTGTTTTCTCAGACGTTATCAAGAACAAAGGAAACTGGCTGAGCTACGGTAAGGTTCGGGCTTCGTTGGCCCAGGTGGGTGGTGGTTATCCGAACCCGTACGCCCTGAACCTGACTTATGCGCTGGAAGGTAACTCGTATGTGGGTGGTATTCCGCTGATGCGGGTGAACGGTGGAACAATCCCCAACGCCCTGTTGCAACCAAATACGTCAACGACGCTGGAATTAGGTGTCGAGTCCAAATTGTTTAACAACGCGCTGGGTGTTGACCTGACCTATTACAACCGGGTAACGAAAAATGACCCAGTAACGGCTTCAACCTCTTCGGCGTCTGGTTACGGCAACGTACTGCTGAACGTGGGTGAAGTAGTTAACAAAGGAGTTGAGATCCTGCTGACTGGAACGCCGATCAAACGCGCCAGCGGTTTTACGTGGAATGTGGCCTACAACATGGCTTATAACGACAACAAAGTGGTGCGGATTGCGGAAGGGTTGACCCGTCTGGAACTGGATCAGTCTCGTACGCAGAGCGCTTATATTTACCACTTCCAGGGGCAACCGTACGGTATGATCGCCGGTTACAAAGCCCTGACGGATGCGAATGGAAACACCGTATATAACACCGCTACGGGGGTGCCAATGCGCAGCGAATTCATGATGCTGGGCCGGGGTGTTCCGCCGTTGACGATGGGTCTGACCAACACGTTTAACTACAAAAACTTCTCACTGAGCTTCCTGATTGACGCGAAATTCGGTGCTAAACTGTACAGTGCCACCAACTACTTTGCGTATTCCCGCGGTTTAGCGAAAGAAACGCTGGTAGGTCGCGAAAGTGGTTTGACGGTGACGGGTGTAACGCCAACCGGCGATGCGTATTCCAAAACCTTTGCTGGAAAAGACGTTCAGGATTATTACAGTGGTTTGACCACGCTGACCGAACCATTCCTGTACAGCTCAGATTTTGCAAAACTGCGTCAGTTGACCTTCGGATATTCATTGCCGAAGTCGCTGCTGGGCAAAGCGCCGGTTCAGTCGGTTAGCCTGTCTCTGGTTGCTCGTAACCTGCTGCTGCTTTACAGCAAAGTGCCAAACGTTGATCCAGAATCGACCTACAACAGCGGTAACGCGCAGGGCCTCGAAATGTTCGGTGTTCCGCCCGCTCGCAGCTACGGTCTGAACCTGATGGTACGTTTCTAAAAAATACAGATTTAACACGATTACACTATGTTAAAAGCGATAAAAAGAAGACGGCTGCCGATCCTGACCGGTATTCTGGGTGCCAGCCTTCTGATCTCCTCTTGCGATAACGGTTTTGAGGAATTGAATACCAACCCCAACGCCCTGACGACGCCGGTTATTCCGAACCTGCTCTCGTTCAGCATTGTTAAAACGGCGGGTACGGGGTACGAAAACCACCGGGGGAACCTGATCTATGCAGGTGCCATCATTCAGCACTTTGCAGCTCTGAACACCTACTGGTCGGGAGATAAATACCTGTACAACGCCCCGTATTCGGACGCTTTCTTCGAAACAGCCTACGGATCGCACGTCAAAGAACTGGAGCAAATCGTTTCCTTAACGAAAGATGACCCGGCTCAGTCAAACCTGTACAACGTTGCACGGATTTTCCGGGTATTTGGTTACCACCGGATTACGGACCTGTACGGCGACATCCCGTACTCTGAAGCGGCCAAGGGCTATCTGACCAATACATATTCGCCGAAATACGATAAGCAGTCCGATATTTACGCGGATATGCTGAACGAGCTGGATCAGGCCACTCAGGCCCTCGACCCAGCCAAAACCGGGTACGGTACCAGCGACATCATCTATGGTGGTGACCTGACCAAATGGAAGAAGTTCGGCTATTCACTGATGCTTCGGTTGGGGATGCGGTTGACAAAAGTTGACCCGGCAAAAGCGGAGCAGTATGTGAAGAAAGCAATTGCCGGTGGCGTGATGCAAAGCAATGATGACATTGCGAAAGTGAACCACGTTGAGGGTGATGACAACAAGCGGAACCTGGACAGCAACACGCTCAGAACGCAGGAATACGATGCGGCTAACCTGAAAGGAAATGCCAATAGCAAACTGAGTCAGACGTTTGTTAACTTCCTGAAAAACAACAATGATCCTCGTTTGCCATTCATTGCTACTCTCTGGGAAGGAAACGCCGATCCGACGAAAGAAGCATCTGCCACGGACCCGGCCAAGCAAAAAGGCCTGCCGAATGGATATGATGTAACGACCATCAAAACCTTGATTCCAACCTGGAATGATAACTCGATGGCCACGTATTCGGAGGCTAACCTGAACAAAATCGCTAACAACGCAGCTCCGACGATTTTCCAAACCTACGCGGAAGTGGAATTCCTGCTGGCAGAAGCCGCTGTTCGTGGCTGGGGCGACGGTCAGGCAGCGTCTCACTACAACAAAGGCGTGACGGCGGCCATGAGCATGATGTCACTGTACGGCGGCACAATCCCGGCGTCGGCCATCACCGCTTATCTGACGGCCCATCCGTATCTGGCAAGCGGCACGACGGCGCAACAGATGGAGCAGATTGGAACGCAGTATTGGGCAGTTAACTTCCTGAACTCCTACGAAGCCTACGCCAACTGGCGTCGGACGGGATATCCGGTATTGACGCCGACCAATTACCCCGGCAACGAAACGGGCGGCACGATCATGCGCCGGTTGCGGTATCCTTCATCCGAAGCCAGCCGGAATGCCGCTCAGTACAATGCGGCCATTGCCGTCCAAGGTCCTGATCTGTTTACGACCCGCGTTTGGTGGGATAAACAGTAATTAACTTGTTTGATAATTTGTAACTTACGGGTTAATAGGCCAATCCCACAACGGCTTATTAACCCGTAAGTCTTTTACATGATCCATCTCATCCATTCAACATCTACTACCGGGCGCATCCTCTCCTCATTCTTCGCGCTCCTTGGGCTGCTGATCCAGGATTCCGCACAGGCCCAGTTCACGCTGCTCACTCCCCAACAAACCGGTGTTCGGTTCGTCAATAAACTAGTTGAAACTGAACAGAACAATGTGTTGGCCTACGAATATTTTTACAACGGTGGAGGGGTAGCCGTGGGTGACCTGAACAACGACGGTTTGCCCGATCTGTACTTTACCGGCAATATGGTGTCTGACCGTCTATACCTGAACCAGGGCGGGCTAAAGTTCAAGGACATTTCCTCCTCGGCGGGCGTCAGCAAGGGGATGGGTTGGAAAACCGGCGTGACCCTGGTTGATATCAACGGCGACGGCTGGCTTGATATTTATGTCTGCTATTCCGGGAGCGGTCGGCCTGAACAACGACGCAATCGGCTGTATATCAATAATAAAAATCTGACCTTTACAGAAAAAGCCGCGCAGTACGGTTTGGATTTAACCACGCACAGCACCCAGGCCGCTTTTTTCGATTACGACAAAGATGGCGATCTGGACTGCTTTCTGCTGAACCATAACATCAAAGACTTTAAACGGTTTGACGCAGCTGCGGTGAAAGCCATGCGCGATGAATTTGCGGGCGACCGGCTGTTCCGGAATGATAACGGGAAATTTGTCGATGTCAGCGAGGCCGCCGGAATCAAAGGCAATCCGATCGGGTTCGGGCTGGGCGTTGCCATTGCCGACATTAACCTGGATGGCTGGCCAGATATTTACGTTTCCAACGATTATATCGAGCAGGATTACCTCTACCTGAACGACGGAAAAGGTCACTTTCACGATTCGCTGGAACAGTCGGTTGGGCACTTGAGCTACTTCTCGATGGGGAACGAAGTGACAGACATTAACAACGACGGTTTGCCGGATATTTTTACGCTGGATATGCTGCCCGAAGACAACCGGCGCCAGAAACTGCTCTTTGGACCGGAAAACTACGAAACTTACCAGAACATGCTCCGCAACGGTTTTTACCACCAGTTGATGCGGAATATGCTGCAATTAAACGCTGGCGTGAAAAAGCAGAACGGTTTTCTGGTTCCCAAATTCAGCGAAATCGGCCAGCTGGCGGGGATTTCCAATACCGACTGGAGCTGGTGCCCGCTGTTTGCGGATTTTGACAACGACGGCTGGAAGGATTTGTACGTGACCAATGGCTATCTGCGCGATTATACCAACATGGATTTCATGAAGTTCTACGCCGATCAGCAGCTGAAGATTGCGCGCGGAGACTCGACAGCCATGATGGACATTCTCAAGCAGATGCCTTCCACGGCCACACAGCACTATATTTTTCGGAATACCGGACAACTTACCTTCGAGAATAAAGTGAAAGCCTGGGGGCTGGATCAGCGGGCGCTTTCGAACGGGGCGGTTTATGCTGATCTGGACAACGACGGCGATCTGGAAATCATTACGAACAACATCAACACGCCACCATCAATTTACCGCAACGATAGCCCGGTGGCGGAGCAGCGCTACCTGCAGATACAGATAGGGCAAAATTCCGCTACGCTCGCTACTGGTGCGAAAGTGTGGGTGTATGCGCAGGGCACTACGCAGTATCAGGAATTTAATCCGTCGCGCGGCTTTCAGTCCTGTATGTACACGCCCCTGCATTTCGGCGTAGGCTCGGCCAAAACCGTCGATAGCCTGCGCATTGTCTGGCCCGACGACCGGACGCAGGTGCTTCGCCAGGTCAATTCCAATCAGAGACTGGTCCTGAAACCGGAAGAGGCTGCTGGAAAATACAATTGGAGCACGCATACCGACGAAAAACCGCTGTTTGCGGAAGTGCCGGGCGATACCCTGCCGTATGACCATATTGAGGATGCCTACAATGACTTCAAACGTCAATTGCTGATTCCGAATATGTTGTCGTTTCAGGGCCCGCACCTGGCGAAAGCCGACGTCAATGGCGACGGTTTGCTGGATTTGTATGCTGCCGGCGCAAAAGGCCAGCCCGGAACCCTGTTGATTCAGGAGAAAACGGGTGGTTGGAAAACCGTGCCGCAACCCGCTTTTGACGCCGACAAAATGTATGAAGACACCGATGCGCTTTTCTTCGATGCCGACGGCGATGGGGATCAGGATTTGTACGTTGCCAGTGGGGGTTTTGCGTATTTATCGGAAGATTTGCTGTTGCAGGATCGACTCTACCTGAACGACGGAAAAGGAAATTTTACACGCCAGGGCAACGCGCTTCCCGACGAAACCGTGAGTGATGCCTGTGTGGTGGCCCTTGATATCGATAAAGACGGCGATCTGGATTTGTTTGTTGGCGGGCGGGTTGTGCCGGGGCGTTATCCCGAACCCGCTAGTAGTCGGATTCTGATCAACAATGGAAAAGGCGTTTTCTCCGACCAAACTGCCCAATTGGCTCCTTTTCTGACCAAGATCGGTCTGGTTACTGATGCCGTTGCTTTTGATGTGGACAAGGATGGCTGGCAGGACCTGGTTATCGCCGGGGAATGGATGCCAGTCACGGTGTTGAAAAATGGCCAGGGCGAAAACGCTTCTTCACGTGTTCTCACCCGTATGCCCATTGCTCCGGCTGGCTGGTGGAATCGTATCGAGGTGGCGGATCTGGACAACGACGGGGATCTGGATTTGGTGGTCGGGAATTTTGGCCGCAATTGCCAGATGAAACCTACGGCCAAGGAACCCGTTACAATGATTTACGGCGATTTCGATCAAAATGAGGCCGTTGATCCATTCCTGTGTTACTACGTGCAGGGCCAATCGTACCCGTTGGTGAGCCGTGATGAAGCCCTGAATCAACTTTTTCCGCTTCGCCGGAAATTCCCGACCTATCAATCCTACGCTGACGCAACCCTGAAGGAAATTCTGACGCCAGCGCAATTGGCAATGGCCGATACACTTCAGGCTACCGCTTTTAGCTCGGTGATGCTGGAAAACAAGGGCGATGGTACCTTTACGAAGCATGATTTGCCCGTTGAAGCCCAGTTTGCTCCCATTTACGCCATTTCACTGTTCGACTACGATGGCGACGGATTGAAGGATCTGCTGGTAGGCGGCAATCAGTCGTACACGCGCATCAAAATCGGGAAGATGGATGCAAACTACGGAACCCTATTTAAAAACGAAGGCAAGATGCGCTTCTCGTACGTACCACAGTCGCGGGCCGGTTTTTGGGTAGAAGGCGATGTGCGGGACATTGTCGTGCTGGAAGAAAAAACCGGCACGAAAATTCTATTTGGCCGTAACAACGATACCGTTCGGGTTTATCAGAAAGCCCGTTGATTATGAAAAAAACGTATTTAGTCCTCCTCTTTGTTAGCATTGCACGATTTAGTCAGGCCCTAACGCCCCCGAGCGTCGAAACGGAAACAGCAGCTTACGCCCGGACGTTGAAGAAACTGACGGATGTGATGGTGAACGACGTCACGGGTCCCTGTGCGTCGGCTCGTTACTACGCCTACGCCAATCTGGCGGCTTACGAACTGTTGTATCAGCAGCAACGCCCGGCCAACTACCCGGCTTTCCACGGTTTATTGCGCAGTTATCCTACCTTCCTGGCACCCAAAAAAGATCAGGTCAACGCGCGTTTGGGGAGTTTATATGCCTTGCTGCGGATGGGAGAAGAGTTGCTGCCATCGGGTTACACGCTGGAAAAAGACCGCGAAGAATTGCTTAAAGAAGCCAAAACCCGCTACAAACTGAATGAGGCACAAATTCAGGCGACGCGGGCTTATGCCGATACCGTCGTGAAGAAGCTGGTCCGGTATGCCGCTCAGGATGGTTATATCAAAACGAGCGGTTATTTACGGTATACGCCGACCAGTGAGCCCGGCTACTGGCAGCCGACGCCACCGGCTTATTCGGAAGCCTATGAACCCCACTGGGCCAAACTCCGGCCTTTTTTACTTGACAGTGCCGCCCAGTTTCGGCCCCATCCGATGGTGGTCTACAGTGAGCAAAAAGGCTCGCCCTTTTACCTGCTGGCCCAGGAGGTTTACGACACAACCCGTGCTTTGACCAGTCAGCAAAAACACATTGCGGCCTTCTGGGATTGTAACCCGTTTTTCCTCAATCAAAAAGGGCACGTTAGTTTCGGTACCAAGAAAATTACGCCTGGTGGCCACTGGATGGGCATTACGAGCATCGTGTGTACGCAACAGAAAATGCCGCTGGCCGAAACCGTGCGCTGGCACACGTTGGTGGGGCTAGTGATGGCCGATGCCTTTATTTCCTGTTGGGAAGAAAAGTATCACAGCAATCGCATCAGGCCCGAAACCGTTATCAATCAGCAAATTGACCGCGACTGGCGCCCCATGCTCCAAACACCGCCGTTTCCGGAGTATACCAGTGGACACAGCGTGATGTCGGCGGCCATTGCGACGGTTTTGAACAAACTGGCGGGGCGACCCATTCCGTACACCGATACGGTCGAGGTTGAATTTGGCATTCCGGCGCGCTCCTTTCGTTCGTTCGAACAAGCCGCCAATGAAGCCGCCATTTCGCGTTTATACGGCGGAATTCATTTCCGGGATTCGATCGACAACGGCGTAGAGCAAGGCCGAAACGTGGGACGGTATTTTATTCAGAAAATGGCGCTGTAAGAGGATTTTTATCCAATCAGAGTCTAAGTTCAGGATAGGTAGGATTCCCGATTAACGTCGCGGGTAGCGTCCGACTGAGATCACATTGCACAGAATTAACCCAACAATTTCCACAATTAACCTATGAAAAAAACGATCCTCAGCTTGGGATTGGCGGTTTTGCTTTCGGTTTCGGCAAGAGCACAGCAGCATTCCGAACAAAACCATTCAAAGTACGTCTGGCCAAAAGACGATCAGGTAAAGAATAAACTGGCGCAGTGGCAGGATGTTAAATTTGGGTTGCTGATGCACTGGGGGACCTACAGCCAGTGGGGCGTGGTCGAATCGTGGTCGCTGTGCCCGGAAGACGAGGGCTGGTGTGAGCGTCGGGGGCCGTACGCCAACGACTGGTACGGCTACAAAAAAGCGTACGAAAACCTGCAGACAACGTTCAACCCAACGCGCTTCAACCCCGAACGTTGGGCTGATGCGGCCAAAGCGGCCGGGATGAAGTACATGATCTTCACCACCAAGCACCACGACGGTTTTTGCATGTTCGATTCGAAGCAGACGGATTATAAAATTACCAGCAGCAAATCGCCGTTTGCGTCAAATCCGCGCAGCAACGTTACGAAGGAAATCCTGGGCGCGTTTCGAAATCAGGGCTTCATGGTGGGAACCTATTTTTCAAAACCCGATTGGAACGTTGATTCGTACTGGTGGCCGTATTTTCCGCCGAAAGACCGCAATGTGACGTACGATCCCAAAAAATACCCCGATCTCTGGAAGAAGTTCAGCAACTTTACCTACAATCAGATTGAGGAGTTGATGACCGATTACGGTCAGGTTGACATTCTGTGGCTGGACGGCGGCTGGGTGCGCCCAGCCAGTACGATTGACTCGACGGTGAGCTGGCAGCGCACCATTCCGTATAGCCAGGATATCGATATGGCCCGAATTGCCGGGATGGGTCGGCAAAAACAGCCGGGTTTGCTCGTTGTGGATCGCACGGTTTCGGGTGAATTCGAGAATTACGTAACGCCCGAGCAGCAAATTCCGGATCAGTACATGCCGATTCCGTGGGAAAGCTGTCTGACGATGGGCGATAGCTGGTCGTACATTCCGAAGGAAAACTTTAAACCCGCTCGTAAACTGATTCAGATGCTGGTGGATATTGTGGCCAAGAACGGCAACATGCTGCTGAACATCGCACCCGGTCCCGACGGCGAATGGCATGAAGAAGCCTACGCCCGGTTGAAAGAAATTGGTGCCTGGATGCAGGTGAATGGCGAATCGATTTATGGAACCAAACCGCTTGCACCGTATCGTCAAAACCAATGGGCTTTCACATCCAACGGTAACGCTTCCTACGCATCCTATCTGCCAACGGAAAAAGAAACTTTATTGCCTGCAACGGTTACACTGCCCATTGCTCCATCCAAAGCAAAGGCTTCACTAACAATTTTGGGGGCAAAACAAGTCTTAAAATGGAAAAAAGCAGGTAATGGCATAGAAATCAGTATTCCGGAAAAAGTGCGGCAACAACTGGCTGGAAAGCCCGTCTGGGTCTTTAAAATGGCTTGATCTCTTTTTCTCAGCTTGTTATGAAAAACCGTTTTCTACTTGGTATTCTTTTCGTTTTCGGCACCTGCCTGACTGGTCAGGCCCAGCGCGTTTACCAATTTACGCAGGGACTGGCCATTGGACCCTGTCATCAGTATGGGCGTGAGGCCTTGTATACCGATCAACTGGCCTATCATTTATACCGGGGTGATTTGAAAAAACCGGTAGCAGGGCAGGGGTTCACGGTTTCCAGCACGGACTCTCTACGCTGGCAGGCCATCACCCTTGATCAACAAGGCAAGTTTCGGGGTCGTTCGTTCAACAACGGGTATCTGTATCTGACCTATCAGGCCGACCGGGCGCAGGTAGGGCTTTTGCAGGCAACGGGTCATAACATGGTGTACGTCAATGGAGAACCTCACGCGGGAGATCCGTATGCGCTGGGTTGGTTGCAAATTCCGGTGGCACTCAAAAAAGGACTGAACGAAATTTACGTTCGTACCTCGCAATTTTCACGGTTTCAAGGAGTGACCGCTCAACTGATGTTTCCCGAAAAACCGGTAACGCTGGCGATCGGCGATCCGACACTACCGAGTGTGGTTTTGGGAAAACAAACGGAACCGTTGTGGGGAGCAGTCGTTTTGGTGAACACCACAAAGAAACCGTTAACGGGTTTGAAGATAAAAAGCCGCATGGCCGGGAAAGAACTGGTGACCGATCTGCCAGCGGTTCCGGCGATGACCACCCGAAAAGTAGGATTTCGGATGGATGCGTCGGGCGTTGCCAAGAAAGAAGACGGAACCGTTGCTCTGACACTGCTGCAAGCTACAAAACCGATCGACGAAAAAACGGTGACGTTGAACGTTGCCGGACTGGGCGAACACTACAGCCAGACATTTATTAGCAATATAGACGGAAGTGTGCAGTATTTTGGGGTGGCTCCGCAAAGCCAATCGGATGGCCAAGCGCCCGCGTTGTTTTTGTCGGTACACGGTGCCGGGGTCGAAGCCATCGGACAGGCGCGGGCCTACCAGCCGAAAGACTGGGGTGTGCTGGTGACACCGACCAACCGCCGTCCGCGCGGTTTTAACTGGGAAGACTGGGGGCGGCTGGATGCGCTGGAAGTATTCAATCTGGCGAAGCAGCAATTCAAACCCGATCCGCAACGGATTTATCTGACGGGGCACTCGATGGGTGGGCACGGTACCTGGTATCTGGGGGCTACATTTCCGGGAAACTGGGCCGCCATTGCGCCTTGTGCGGGTTATCCCACGCTGGCCGGTTACGGGTCGCACGACGGAAAAATTCCGGAAGAAGGAGGAACGGCAATGGAAAAAATGTTGCTGCGGTCCAGCAATCCCAGTAATGTGATCAGGCTGGCTTCCAATTACAAACCGCTGGGTGTTTATATTCTGCACGGCGACGCCGACCGTACGGTTTCGGTGGAATACGCCCGGCAGATGCGCAAGCTGCTCGGTACGTTTCACCCGGATTTTACCCATTATGAATATCCTGGTGGGTCACATTGGTACGGCAACGAAAGCGTGGATTGGACCCCCATTTTTGATTACTTCAAATGGCACCGGATCAAGGCTGACAGCGCCGTTACGACCATTGATTTCACGACGGCTAACCCCGGTATTTCGTCCACCATGCGATGGGTATCCGTTGAGCAGCAGCAACACCCGCTGGAATACAGCCGCGTTCAGCTAAAGCGGGATAAGAAAACGATTGCGGGTAAAACCGAGAATGTGGCGTTGCTTTCGTTGAGCCTGGCTGATTTTACACCGGGCGAAACCGTCACCATCGCCCTGGATAGTCTGAATGCTGTTCATCATACCGTTAAAAGTGCCGACGAGCGGTTATATCTTGCTAAAAAAGATCAGTGGCAACTTGGAGCCAAGCCAGCCGTCAAGCAGAAAGGGGCGCACCGGAATGGGACGTTTAAAGAGCCCTTCAACCATCGGATGGTATTTGTATACGGAACCGCTGGTACCGCAGCCGAAAACGACTGGGCGTACAACAAAGCCCGCTACGATGCCGAAACGTGGTATTATCGGGGCAATGGCGCCGTTGATCTGGTAGCGGACAAAGACTTTGATCCGGCCCAATACGCTGACCGGGGTGTGGTTCTTTTCGGCAACGCCACCACAAACCGGGCCTGGAACGGACTGCTGGCAAACTGCCCGATTCAGGTTCAGCGGGGACAGGTTACGATTGGGTCAGAACGGTTTACGGGCGAAGACATCAGCGCCTATTTTGCGTGGCCGCGTTCGGACAGTCCGGTGGCTTCGGTCGCGGTGGTAGCCGGAACCGGTTTGCCGGGCTTGAAAGCTGCTGACGCGAATCAATATTTTGCTGCCGGAAGCGGTTTTCCGGATTACATGATTTTTGGCCTCGAAATGGTAAAAGACGGAATCAAAGGCGTTCGTAAAGCCGGTTTTTTTAATAACAACTGGCAACTGGAAAGCCAGGAAGCGGTAGGGCAGTAGGAATCCAATAAGATTCGGGCGCAACCGTTGCGATCTGACTTTGGTGGTTTACCTTTGCGGCCAAGGTTATAAATAGCCTGGTTTTCGCTTTATTCTAACACATAAACCCTCCACAATGAAACTATTTCGCTTTGGCGCGCCGGGTGATGAGCGCCCCGGTGTTATGCTGCCCTCGGGTGCTAGTCTGGATGTATCTGCTTTTGGACAGGATTTTGACGAGGATTTTTTTGCTAACAACGGTCTGGAAAAACTCGCCCAATGGTTGGATGGCAACGCGTCTGGCTGCCCGACCGTATCGGGTAATGTCCGCCGGGCTTCGTGCATCAAACGGCCCTCCAAAATTGTCTGTGTTGGTCTGAACTACGCCAAACATGCCGCCGAAACCAATGCTCCCGTTCCAGCCGAGCCCATTCTGTTTTTCAAATCTACCACGGCGCTGGTAGGGCCCGATGACGATGTGGTGATCCCGAAAAAGTCGGAAAAAACGGATTGGGAGGTAGAATTGGCCATCATCATCGGAAAAAAAGCGACGTACGTTTCCAAGGAAGAAGCGTTTGATTATATCGCTGGTTACGCCGTTCACAACGATTACAGCGAACGGGCGTTTCAGCTCGAGCGCGGTGGGCAGTGGGTGAAAGGCAAAAGCGCCGATACTTTTGCCCCCCTGGGACCCTTCCTGGTCACCAAAGACGAGGTGCCTAACCCGAATAAACTGGGTCTTTGGCTGCGTCTCAACGGCGAAACCTTGCAGGATTCCAACACCGACGACATGATTTTTGACGTTCCGACGCTGGTCAGCTACATCAGCCAGTTCATGACGCTCTTACCCGGCGATGTAATTTCAACGGGAACGCCAGCCGGTGTGGGCATGGGCCTAAAGCCACAACGTTTCCTTAAACCGGGCGATGTGGTCGAACTGGGTATCGAAGGCCTGGGCACGCAGAAGCAAACGGCGGTTTCGTATAGTTAATTAAAAATTAAAAGTTCAAAATTAAAAGTAAAGGCTAGAGCGCATGGCCGACTCGAAAGAGCGTGTTGTTCAAATAAAGGTGTTTACTTTTCGCATCGCAAATCTGTATAAATGGTTCATTAAATAAAAAGTGCCGATTAAGATTGCGGATCAATTATTAAAAAGTGGTACTTCAATTGGAGCCAATCTCGAAGAGGCTACAGGCGGTTATTCAAGATGAGAATTTGCTGCATGCTACCAGCTTTTACCTTTTAATTTTCAACTTTTCATTCCAATGACAATCGACGCACATCAGCATTTCTGGATGTACAATCCGGAACGGGATAGCTGGATTACGGAAGATATGCAACGGATTCGGCGGGATTTTTTACCCGCCGATCTGGAGCCGGTTCTGCAACAAAACGGCATCGATGGCTGCGTGGCAGTACAGGCCGATCAGTCGGAAAGTGAAACGGCCTTTTTATTGCACCTGACCGAAGCCTACGGTTTTATCAAAGGGGTGGTCGGCTGGGTCGATCTGCGGGCGGATAATCTTTACGACAAGCTGGAATATTTCTCGCAGTACGAAGAACTGAAAGGATTCCGGCACGTGGTGCAGGCTGAACCGGAAGATTTTATGATGCGTCCGGAATTTATCCGGGGAGTTCGGCAACTAGCGGCTTTCGACTTTACGTACGACATTCTGATTTACCCCAACCAGTTAAAAGCGGCTTTGCACCTGGTTCGAGCGGTGCCGGAGGTTTCGTTCATTATCGATCACCTGGCTAAACCCTACATCCGGGACCAAAAAGTCAATACCTGGTCGAATTACATGACCGAAATTGCCAAACACCCGAATGTGTATTGTAAGGTGTCGGGCATGGTGACCGAAGCCGATTGGCGAAGCTGGAAACCGGAGCATTTTCGCCCCTACCTTGATATCGTTTTTGAACAATTCGGGCCCGACCGGCTGGTTTTTGGCTCCGACTGGCCCGTGTGCCTGGTTGCGGCTGAATACGATCAGATGAAAAGCATCGTGGAGGACTACGTCAGACCGTGGGGAGAGGAAGTCCGGCAGAAGTTTTTTGGCGCAAATGCCATTCAATTTTACAAGTTGTAGCGGGCGGAGATAGCTTCTCTTTTGTCTGAAAAACCATCGCAAAATAAATTGTTAATCACAAACGCGCGGGCTTTGGTCTGCGAAACCGTTTATGAACCTGAACCTAACAGAAAAAGTAATTATTGTAACGGGTGGAGCCAAAGGAATCGGCGAAGGAATCTCGTCCGTATTGGCCGCCGAAGGAGCTATTCCGGTCATTATTGGACGGAATGAAGCCGATAACTTACGGGCCGTCGAGGCTCTGACGGCAATTGGCGCGCAAGCTTTTCAGATTGCAGCTGAACTGACGAAACCCGAAGAATGTAAAAAAGCCGTTGAACAGACACTGGCAAAATTTGGCCGCATTGATGGATTGATCAATAACGCCGGGGTAAATGACGGTGTAGGGCTGGAGAAGGGTGATTACGAGCGGTTTATGCAGTCGCTGCACAAGAATATGGTCCACTACTACCTGATGGCCCATCATGCCTTACCCGCCTTAAAACAGTCCAAAGGAGCGATTGTTAATATTACCTCCAAAACTGCCGAAACCGGTCAGGGCAATACCTCGGCCTATGCCGCAGCCAACGGAGGACGAAACGCCCTGACGCGCGAATGGGCAGTAGAATTACTGCCGTACAGCATTCGGGTTAATGCCGTTGTGGTTTCCGAATCGTGGACGCCTTTGTACGAAAACTGGATCAAAACGTTCGATGATCCAAAAGCCAAACTGGATAGCATTGTCTCAAAAATACCGCTGGAAAAACGGATGACTACCCCGGAGGAAATCGCCAATATGGTGGTGTTCTTGTTGTCTGATAAGTCGAGCCACACCACGGGGCAGCTGATTTATGTTGATGGCGGGTACGTCCATCTGGATCGGTCTCTCACGTAGCCTTTTCGGCCTTTATCCGCTAGTTTTCAACTTTACTTCCTACCCCTTCATGGCATCCGTTCCTTCTTCAACCACCACCCACACGACCGGCTCAACACGCAGCTATACAATGGCGTTTGCGCTGGTGACCAGTTTGTTTTTTCTGTGGGCTTTTGTCCATAACCTGGAACCGATTCTGATTCCTCACCTCAAAAAAGCGTGCCAGCTGACCGACTTGCAATCGGCGCTGATCGACTCGGCGGTTTACCTGGGGTATTTCCTGATGGCGCTGCCGGCGGGGTACGTTATGAAGAAGTACGGATACCAGCGTGGGATCATTGCGGGGTTGGTGATGTACGCTGCGGGGGCATTTCTGTTTGTACCGGCTGCTGATACGCGGATGTACGGTTTTTTTCTGGGAGCGTTGTTCATTATTGCTTCCGGTTGTGCGTTTCTGGAAACAGCCGCCAATCCGTACGTAACCATTCTGGGCGACCCGGCAACGGCAACAACCCGGCTCAATTTTAGTCAGTCGTTCAACGGTTTGGGCGCTTTTCTGGCACCGGTTGTGGGTGGGCGTGTTATTCTGAGCGGAATCGAACACTCGGATGAAGAGCTAGCGGCCATGTCGGCGGAGCAGCTTAACAATTACCTGCAGTACGAAGCCGATCAGGTGAAGATGCCGTACGTTGTCATCGGAATCGTAGTCATTGCCGTGGCGGCACTGTTTATGTTTACGAAGCTGCCGGATATTGGCGAAAGCGAGAAAAAAGCGCCGTCGACCCTGGGATCGGTTTGGCGGCACCGACATTTACGCTGGGGTGTCATTGCGCAGTTTTTCTACGTAGGGGCGCAGGTATGTGTGACGAGCTTCTTCATCCGGTTTGCCAAATTTTCCAGCGACGTGCCCGAAAAAACAGCCGCCGAATGGCTGGGTTGGGCCATGTTGGGGTTCCTGATTGGTCGGTTCATTGGTACCTATCTTTCCCGGTTTATTGCCGCCAATCGCTTGCTTACGATGTATTCGCTGATCAGCGCCGGATTGCTGGCGGTGGCCATGACGATGCAATCCCAGGTGGCGGTCTGGGCCATTTTTGCCGTGCCTTTTTTCGAGTCGATCATGTTCGCTACCATTTTCTCGCTCGGCATCAACCGACTGGAAGAAGACACCGAACTGGGTTCGTCCCTGCTGGTGATGGCCATTGCGGGAGGAGCCTTATTTCCGGTACTGATGGGCTACCTTTCCGACCAGAGCAACATCAAAATTGCCTACATTGTCCCGCTTCTTTGTTTTCTGGTCGTTGCCTATTATGGCTGGAAAGGCTACAAACCCGAATCAGTTAAGAGTTATGAGTGAAGAATTATAAGTTCTGTCCATTCATTTTAACGCTTAATTTTTACCTCCTCATGCGTTACTGTTTTGCCCTTGATCTGGTAGACGATCCAGTGAAGATCGCCGAGTACGAGAAGTACCACGAAAAACTACGGCCGGAAATTGAGGAAAGCATTCGGTCGTCCGGGATCACCGAGATGGAGATTTACCGCATCGGCAACCGCTTATTTATGATTATGGAAACCGACGATTCGTTTTCCTTTGAGCGAAAAACCGAAATGGATGCGACCAATCCCAAAGTGCAGGAATGGGAAAATCTGATGTGGACCTACCAGCAAGCTTTACCGATGGCCAAACCGGGAGAAAAATGGCTGTTGCTTACTAACATTTTCCGGCTTTGATGGACTAGAGGAAATCAAAGCGGGGCTGGAATTGGATTTGTGCGTATTTTTGGCATAAACCAACCACACAGACTAATGCGAATCAGGCTACTTTTCGTTGTATTACTAAGTGGATTATTTTTAAAAACGACGGCTCAGTCGACAATTACGGTTTTAACCTACAACATCCATCACGGTGCCAACGCAAGAGAGCACAATACAATCGTGCAGATTGGGCGACTGATTCGGGAATACAGCCCTGATCTGGTTGCGTTGCAGGAAGTGGACAGTGCCACAACCCGGAGCCGTGGTTTTGATCACCTGAGTCAATTGGCCCGGCTGACATCCATGTATCCGCTTTACGGAAAAGCGATCGATTTCCAAGGAGGTAAGTACGGGATAGCTATCTTATCGAAGTATCCTATCATTGCCAGCCAGAAGATGATGTTGCCTAACCCGGACAAAACCGAGCAGCGGGTTTTGTTGAGCGCGTACGTGGAACTGCCGAACGAGAAAACGATCCGATTCTGCAATTCACACCTCGATCACCAATCGCCCCTGAACCGGAATTTGCAGCTGGCGTTCATCGACAAAACACTGGAGAACAGCATTCAACCGGTCATTTGGTGCGGTGATTTGAATACGGACCCCGATGACCCGGAAATAGAGAGGCTGGCGAATCATTGGGTCGATGCCGGAAAAGATTCCCGAACTCCGACACTGGTTGGCTCCGGGGCACGGATTGATTACATCCTGAGCCTGCGGCAGAGCGAACTGGAGTTGGTCCGGTACCGGGTGCTGAATGTGCCGAAATTGTCGGATCACTTACCGGTGTTGGCAACGTATCGTTTCCGAAAACCCAAAAAAGCAGGGCGGTAAAAGAGGACGCCGTGGGCGGTACAACCGTTGCGACTCACTGGAACCTCCCTGATGTAAACTGCTCACTAAGAATGAAAGTCGCACTTTTTTTGCCGTGCTACGTAGACCAGTTTTACCCCAATGTTGGCATTGCTACGCTGCAATTATTGGAAAAACTGGGTTGTACGGTTACTTATCCACTCAATCAGACCTGTTGCGGGCAGCCAATGGCCAACTCGGGTTTTGAAAGCCTGGCGCACGATTGCAACGAATTGTTTGTCCGGAATTTTGGCGATAATTATGACGCCATTGTTTGCCCGTCCGGTAGTTGTGCGTTGCACATCAAACATCACCTGCATTCAGATGCTCGCGAAGCCGATGCCCAGCACATCCGGAGCCATATTTATGAATTAACCGAGTTTCTGACTGATATTCTGAAGATAAAACAACTGCCGGCCCGGTTTCCGCACAAAGTGGGCCTACACCAGAGTTGCCACGGACAGCGTGGTTTGCATTTATCGCAGATGTCGGAACTGGTGGCGTCTCCGTTCTCCAAACCCGAGCAACTCCTGCACATGGTCGATGAACTGGAGCTGATCAACCTGGACCGACGGGATGAATGCTGTGGGTTTGGGGGGACATTTTGCGTTTTTGAGGAAGCCGTTTCAGCCCGGATGGGCGTCGATCGCGTCGAAGACCACGTTCGGAATGGGGCCGAGGTGCTGACCGGGGGGGATATGTCGTGTCTGATGCACCTGGAGGGAATTGTCAGAAGGCAAAAACTGCCGGTAAAGGTGATGCACATTGCCGAAATACTGAATCAGGAATAACCGCTACAAAATAGTTGTATAGTTTGATTGACTAAATGTAAAGTATATTTTACATTTAGTCAATCAAATCAGATATAGCTATGGTATCACGTTGGTTATTTCCGCATTCGTATCGGCTGGCAGGCTGGTTTTTATTTATTCCGTCGCTGGTTCTGGGGCTGGCCGTGCGGTATGCCGAATTCCGGCTGGTATTTCTGGATGTTACATTTAGAAAACCGAAGGAAGATTCCGGGTTTCTCGATAAACTGATATGGGGACTAACCGATGGTGGATTTTTTCCATTCAATGGTGAATATAGTTCAATCAATTTGACCGATGAAGTGGCTGCGCTTGGGATGATAGGCGGTTTGCTGCTGATTGCTTTCTCGAAAGAAAAAGTGGAAGATGAAATGATTAGCCAGCTACGTCTGGAATCTTTGCAATGGGCCGTTTACGCTAATTATCTGGTGCTCGCCGTCTTACTCATTCTGTTGCACGGCGGATTGTTTCTGGACGTGATGATATACAATATGTTTACGGTTTTGCTCGTGTTTATTATTCGTTTTCGTCTGTCCATCCGTCGGAATGAACGAACGGTTTTGATGGCGGTATGAAAAACCGCATCAAGGTGGCCAGAGCCGAACGGGATCTGTCGCAGGCAGATCTGGCCGGACAAATTGGGGTGAGCCGTCAAACGATTAATTCCATTGAAGCGGGCCGCTATGTACCTTCCACCGTATTGGCCTTGAAACTGGCCCGGGTGTTCGAAAAAACCGTTGAGGAGCTTTTTCAACTGGAAGAAACAGATTGAAAGAATAGCGTCATTCCGAAGTTACGGCTCGAAGGAATGAATTAGGTCGTTCTGAACGTTAGGAAAGGAACAGCAAAAACTTTTGTAATAAACCCTTCGGGAAAAGCCCGAAACCTCAATATGATGATGAATCACTCACAAGCCGCTGAAAAATTCACGCACGATGTGGATCGTACTACCTGGCACGATAAAACATTGTGGTTTGTTCGCGAAAAGCGCGATAAGGCGGTTTTTCAAATACCGGAATGGGAGGCCCTGCGCGAAACCGCTTCCCGTATCAAACACAATGCCTTGTCCAATCTGGACGAATACCTTCTGGAGTTTGAGCAAAATGCGATCAGGAACGGCGTACAGGTTCACTGGGCGGCTGATGGCAAAGAACACAACGAAATTGTGCTCCAGATTTTGAAGGAAACCGGGGCCAGTCAGATGGTCAAAAGCAAGTCGATGCTAACGGAGGAGTGTCATCTGAACGAGTTTCTGGTGGAGCAGGGCATTGATGTAGTAGACACGGATTTGGGCGAGCGGGTGGTTCAACTGGCGAAAGAGCCGCCAAGCCACATTGTAATGCCCTGTATCCATAAAAAAAAGGAAGAAATTGGCGAGCTTTTTCACGAACACCTGGGGACGGAAAAAGGGGCTTCCGACCCGAAATACCTGGCCGAAGCGGCTCGTCAGCACCTGCGGGAAAAATTCATGACGCGCCGGGCAGCTCTGACGGGCGTTAACTTTGCGGTGGCCGAAACGGGTGGTTTTGTGGTCTGCACGAATGAAGGCAACGCCGATATGGGCGCCCACCTGGCCGATGTGCACATTGCCAGCATGGGAATCGAAAAAATCATCCCGAAAGCCCGGCACCTGGGCGTTTTTCTGCGGCTGCTGGCTCGTAGTGCAACCGGACAACCCATTACGACTTACTCCAGTCATTTTCACCGCCCACGCCCGGGCCAGACGATGCACATCGTCATTGTGGACAATGGCCGGACAACGCAGCTAGGGCGTCCGGATTTCCGGAATTCACTCAAATGCATTCGATGTGGTGCCTGCATGAACACCTGTCCGGTTTACCGCCGGAGCGGGGGGCACAGTTACCACAATGCCGTGGCTGGTCCCATTGGTTCGATTCTGGCGCCCAACCTTGATATGCGGAAAAATGCCGATTTGCCCTTTGCCTCAACCCTTTGCGGATCCTGCTCGAATGTTTGTCCGGTCAAAATTGATATTCACGATCAGCTTTATAAATGGCGACAAGTGCTGGCCGCCGAAGGCTACGTGGACAGCAGTAAAAAACAGGGTATGAAACTGATGGCCAGTGTGTTTGCCAATCCGAAACTCTTCCGTTTTTCCGGGAAGGCCGGGCGAGCGGTCATGCGTTTGGCCCCATTTGCCGTTTCCAATCCGCTGAATCCTTGGTACAAACAACGCGAAATGCCCGAACCACCGAAAGAAAGTTTTCGGGAATGGTATGTAAAGCGTGGAAAAAACTAATCAATGAATAGTCGCGAACGAATTCTTGCTGCTGTCCGTCAGAATAAACCGGAATTTCAACCCTTGCCAGAAACCGCAACCTTTCAATCGGATTACCCGGATCTGGTTGCCAAGTTCACGGAGATTCTACAATTTATAGGTGGTACGCCCACTTTAGTAGCTAATTTTGACGAAGCCGAAGCGTACATCCGCCAGACGTATGGGGATTTAATGCATGTAATAAGTAAGGTTCCGGCCTTGCAACACCTGACAACCGTTTCGTCGGACGTCGTTGATCCGCACCAACTGGAAACTGTTGATCTGGCTATTATTCAGGGGGCGTTTGGGGTGGCTGAAAATTCCGCTATTTGGGTTCCGGAAGAGCGGGGTGGACACCGGGTTTTGCCGTTTATCTGCCAGCATCTGGTGTTGATCATTAATACCGCAGATCTGGTTGCCAATATGCACGATGCGTACGACCGACTAAAAGTGGGCGAATCAGGATTCGGCGTTTTTATTGCCGGGCCTTCCAAAACCGCTGACATTGAGCAGTCATTGGTCATTGGGGCGCACGGTGCGCGGAGCCTCTCAGTACTTTTAGTGCAAAATTCGTAACCCCAAAATGAAAAGCCATATTGTAAAAAGCGTATATTGGCCCAAAACGCGCAGCAACGTGGCAACGATTTATTTAGATACCTGCACTTTGCGGTCTTGGCGGGATGGTGACGAATTCTCGTTGTCGGAGCATGCCAATAACCGGAAAATATGGGACCGGGTCCGCGATTTTTTTCCACATCCTTATACCGTCCGCGATGCCAGCTCCTGGATTCGGATGAACCGGTCGTATCAGCAACCGGTGAATCTGGCGATTGACATTGATGGAAGGGCTGTTGGAAATGTCGGCTTCACCATTAAAGAAGATATTTACCGGCATAATGCCGAGATTGGTTACTGGCTGGGGGAATCGCACTGGGGACAGGGTATTATGCGGGAAGCCTTACCGGCCATGGTTAGTTATATCTTCACCCACTTTCAGGTAAACCGCGTCTTTGGCTGTGTGTTGGAGGGAAACATTGTTTCCATGCGCGTGCTGGAACAGGCGGGTTTTCGCGCTGAGGCCGTTTTGCGAAAAGCGGCTTTTAAGAACAACCAGTACCTCGACGAGCACATTTTTGCCATCCTACGCGCCGAATTCGTTGCCCGTCAGGAGAGCATTTCTTTAGCCAGGAAGCAATAGAGTTATCCGGAAAGTTGTTCCTTTGCATTCATGTCAAAAATTATTATTGCCATCGACGGCTATTCCAGCTGTGGGAAAAGCACGACGGCCAAGCAGGTTGCTGCCCGGATGGAATACGCCTATATTGATACGGGCGCTATGTACCGGGCCGTTAGTTTGTATTTTATTCAGAATCATATTGCCCTGACCAGTTCTAAATCCGTTCAGGACGCGCTGCCTCTCATTCACATTACCTTCAGTTTTAACCCCAGGACGGGGCGAAACGAAACGTGCCTGAATGGCTTGAATGTGGAGGAAGAAATTCGGAAAATGTACATCTCCAATATTGTGAGTGAGGTGAGTGCCATTCCGGAAGTACGGTACGCCATGGTCGCTCAACAACAGAAGATGGGCCGCAAACGCGGGGTGGTGATGGACGGGCGTGATATCGGAACCAAGGTTTTTCCGGACGCCGAACTGAAGATTTTCATGACTGCCGATCCGGTGATCCGGGCGCAGCGCCGGCAGATTGAGTTGCTTGAAAAAGGAGAAATGGTGGGCTTGGATACCATTCTTGAAAACCTGAAAAAACGGGATTTTATTGACAGTAACCGCACCGAAGGGCCACTTCGTAAAGCTGAAGACGCTATTTTGCTGGATACTTCTTACATCACCCTCGATGAACAAACCGAATGGGTGGTTCAACTGGCAGACGAGAAAATTGCGCAACTCCACCGGGAGGGCCATTTTAGACCCCAGCGAACATGACGGCCGATTATTTAATTGTCGGACAAGGAATTGCGGGCTCGGTATTGGCCTGGACGTTACACCAGCGTGGAAAAAAAATTGTTCTGGTAAATTCACCTCAGCACCCATCGGCCTCTCTGGCAGCCGCCGGGATTTTTAATCCACTGACGGGTAAAAAACTGGTTCGGACCTGGAAGGCCGATCTTTTATTCCCTTTTCTTCGAATTTTTTACGGAAAAGCCGAGCAAACGCTGAATACGCATTTTTTGAACTTTTCCACTATTTACCGACCTTACCGTTCAATCGAAGAGCAAAACTCCTATCTCGCCCAAACCGCTGATCAATCCATTGGTCAGTACGTGGCGGATTCGGTTGATGACCAAGCGTACCAGCCTTATATTCATAACCCGTTTGGTGGATTGGAAGTGACGCAGGCGGGTTGGCTGGATGTTCCGGTTTTTCTCAGTGAAATTCGGGCGTATTTTGAACAGAGAGGCCAGTATATCGAAGCCCATTTCAATTCAGAAGACGTTGTTATTGAAGAAAGCAACGTTGTGTGGCAAGAGCAGACCTTCGGCAAGTTGATCTACTGCGAAGGCCCGCATGCGTACCGAAACCCGTGGTTTGACTGGTTGCCTTATAATCCGGTGAAAGGGCAGACGATTGATATCACCATGAACAATTATTCCATCCGCACGATCGTTAATCAAGGGGTCTTTATAATGCCCGTTGAATCAAATAATTATCGGGTGGGTGCTACCTACACCTGGCACGACATCGACTGGCAAACAACTGAGGACGGAAAAGTGTTTCTTGAACAGAAATTACAAGCGTTGTTGAAGGTGCCGTATCAGGTGGTGGGGCAGCGGGTAGGTATTCGGCCGGCAACGAAGGATCGGCGTCCGTTTATCGGATTGCATCCCGTTCATTCGGCCATCGGAATTTTTAACGGACTGGGCACCAAAGGCGTATCCCTGGCTCCTTATTTTGCCGACCAGTTTGCCGACTTTCTGGAGGGGCGGAAAGAATTAGATCCGGAGGTGAATATTGAGCGTGCCTTTTCGTTATATTACAGTGGAAAAAAAGTTACATAAAGTTTGGCGTTGGCAATCGGTCGTGGCCTGATTGTACGCTCGTGTCGCCAGGCTGAAACAAGCATAAAAGTAGCTTCAATATGAGTAAGCAATTTATACTGTGTATTGCCGGAATGTTGCTGGTGGCGGGTGGAGCAATGGCTCAGAATTATCCCTCTCAGGAACAGTTTGGTCGAAATCGTATTCAGTACCGGAAGTTCGACTGGAAGGTGATCAAAACTTCCAACTTTGAAATTTACTTCTACCAGGATGGCAATCAGATTGCCAACCTGGCCGCGCAATATGCGGAAACGGACTTTGATCGGATTACCGAGGTTTTGGGATATACGCCCTACAACCGCGTTAAGGTGTTTATCTACAATTCACCGCAGGAATTAGCGCAGAGCAATATCGGCCTAAGTGCACCCAGCGGAACCAATTATAAAGAACTTAGTCTGTCAAAATCACGGCTGGAACTGGCGTTTACAGGGGATCAGATCAGCTTCCGCAAACAACTTATTAAGGAGGTATCCCTGCTTTTTGTTTACGATATGTTGTACGGAGGCAGCCTGAAAGACGCTTTGCAGAGCTCCCTTTTGCTTTCGCTACCGGAATGGTATATGCCGGGAATCGCATCGTATATTTCCGAAGGTTGGAGTGTGGGCCTGGATGATTACATGCGGGATGTGGCGCTGACGCGGCCGGTCCGAAAACCATCTACACTTGTTGGCGACGAGGCTACACTGGTTGGTCACTCCATCTGGAATTACATTGCAGAACGGTACGGCAAGGACAATATCTCGAATATTCTGAATCTTACCCGCATCATCCGGAATGAGCAGAACAGTATTGCCAGCACCCTGGGTGTTCCTTATTCACGGTTTTTGCGTGAATGGCGGGAGTTTTATTCTTCGATGGCAAAACCCGTGGCCGACGCCTATCGATCCGGTGATGATACATTTCAGGTTACGGCTTCGACCCTCAAAGAGCCAGCGCTCTTGACCAGCTTGAAGTTGAGCCCCAATCAGAACTATTATGCTTACGGAACTACCTGGCGGGGCAAATTTGAGGTGACGCTGGTCAATACGCAAACCCAGAAGAAACACGTTATTCGTAAAGGTGGCTACAAACAGGACGAATCGCCCGTTAAACCGTCTACGCCGTTGGTGACCTTCCAACGGGATAATTTGCTTGTATTGACCGAAGAAAGAGGGCAGACGTTTTTATATATTTATACGGAACTCGATAAAAAGCCCAAGCTGAAGCAGCGGATGGTGGTACGGGGTGTCAATCAGGTCATCGACATGGATGCTTCGGATGATGGAGCCAGTGTCGTATTCAGTGCAGATCGCCGGGGGCAGAATGACCTGTTTCTGTTTAGTATGGGCCGCGGTACCGTGCAACAGTTGACCAATGACTTGTATGACGACCTGTATCCGCAATTCGTCGGCCGTTCGCGGCAGATAGTTTTTTCGTCAAACCGTCGCAGCGACTCATTAGGCGTCGATAAAGGAACGTACAAAACCATTCAAAATCAGTTAAGCCTGTTCCTGCACGATGGAACGCCCCGGGCCGAAGCCGTTACCCGACTCACGGATTCGCTGAGTACGGCTATGCGTCCGGTAGCGGGCAACGAAAACACCATTTATTTCCTGGACGATGCGTCCGGGGTTCGCAACCTGGCCCGGCTGGATGTAGAAGCCAAATCCAAAGAGTTTGTCACCAGTTTGGGGCAGGGCATCCGCTCCTTTGATCTGAATCCTACATCGGGTGCCATGGTCTATAGCCGGTTACAAGGCGGAAACGAAGTGATCGGATTCCGCTCGCGAACCAATCTGAGTCAAACCGTCCAATTGCCTTTAACACGTCGGGCAACGGTTTTAGAAGTTCCTAAAGCAGAATCGGCCAGCAAGCAGGCTACACCCGCTGCAAGTACCACACCCGCCGTTAAAACGGCTGATTCAACTGTGGCTTCTTCCCTGCAACTGGAGCCGGGAGAGGTGGATGTCAACAATTATCAGTTTGACAGCGAGGTTGCTAAATCCATTGAATATCGTCAACGGCGTAGCCAGAGCACCACCGCATCAGTGTCGATCCCGCGCACCCGTCGCCGGGAAAATGTAACAATCCGGGGGCCTTACAAATACCAGGGTTTGTTTGTGGCCAGTGATGCCAGCTCCGACTGGCGTATCGACCCCATCCGTGGTTTCGGTTACTTTCAATCATTAACGATGAATGACCTGCTGGAAAACCACATCATTCGGGCGGGTTTGTTCATTACCACCAACTTACGGAACAGCGATCTGTTTGCTGAATATCATAAACTGGTCAATCGGGTTGATTACAGCGCTCGTTTTGATCGGAAGACTATTTTTTCCGATGCCGGACAGTATCAGAAATACCGGTTTAATAAAGTAACGGTGGCGGCTTCGTACCCGATCTCGGTCAACAGCCGGTTTACGGTGGCTCCCTTCTATGTAGTCACGCGTTATCTGGATTTACTACAGACTGGTGGCAGCTCCTCCGATTATACCGGTGCACGCTTCGAATACGTCTTTGATAATACAACCCTCAGCGGTACAAACATGATCGACGGAACCCGGTTTAAGCTGAAGTATGAAAACTACGTTGGACTAACCGAACGAGTTGAGAGTGGTGTTCGGCGGGGGGCCGGTAGTTTTGATCGGATATCGCTTGATCTTCGGCATTACCAGCGGCTGCACCGCGATTTTGTGTTGGCACTTCGGGTGTCAGGTAGTCATTCCGCTGGCCGGGCTCCTAAAAAGAGTACACTGGGTGGGATGGAGAATTGGATTGGAATCTCGGAAGGTATTAAGGACAATAAACCGAACAATCCGCTTACTATGCCCGCCAATCGGGACAACCGCGACGTGTTTTTCTTGGATTTGGCCGCTCCGTTGCGTGGTTTCCGTCTAGGTAAATTGACCGGTAATAGCTACATGCTGGCCAATGCCGAGTTCCGTCTACCGGTAATTCGTTACCTGCACCGCGGTCCGGTAACCTCCAACTTCCTTCGTAATTTCCAGTTGGTGGCTTTTAGTGATATTGGAACGGCATGGTCCGGAAAAGGACCGTTCAGCCGTCAGAACAGTTTGAACACGGAGATTGTTGGAGGAGCCGGCGATCCGTTTCAGGCAACGGTTACCAATTTTAAAAATCCCTTCCTGATTGGATACGGTGCCGGAGCCCGGACGATGCTTTTTGGTTATTACGTTAAATTCGATTACGCCTGGGGTATTGAAGATAATATAGTTGGAAAACCCGTTGCTTACCTAACTTTGGGCTACGACTTCTAATTATAAGATTTATTCTAAACGCAAGAAACCGGTTTGTAGCCGGTTTCTTGCGTTTGTAGCCATTCGATATAATTTCTCCGTTCAGCAATGGCATAGTTTTAGCTATTGAATATTGTGTGTACAAGATATGTAACTTGCTTTCCGTGCATCAATCGAGATGATTAGCCATAAGAAGTAGAAAACCGTAGGCATCGGAAAACTAGGCTGGAGCACGCAAATTATTGTTTTGGTCAAACCGGCTGGAAGGAGTGACCATTAGCGGGTTCGGCAGTCTGAATTAGAGGTATGCTCCGTTTACAGAGAAGCTTGTTTGAAACTGAAAAAGCCGATGAAAAAAACATCTACACAGGATACAGACGTTTTTCAACCTTCGGGCATTTATTCGTATGATACTTCTTCGGGGGAAGTACAACCGCTTTCGCCCGAGAAAGGACCATTATCTCCTTTATTGAATGCCACTCGGCATTTCAACCCACACCACACCATGAATGCATCGAAGAACTGGCCGAATTCTGTGACACCGGAGAATGCGGTTTCGAAGAAATCAGATTTAGTTTTTTCAATATATTGCTTGTCAAAACAATTTAATATTGTAATGTCTTCGCTGATAAAGAAGGGAATTTGTCGGTGGTGGCAGATTGCCCTTTTGATGCTGGTATGTATTGGGGGAACTGCAGCGCAAACGACGAATCTATATGTTACGAGTAAGGTCAACAACGCCAGACCAGCATTAAATGATGTTGTCTCATATACTATTATAGTAGGAAATGATGGTAATGCCGGGGCAGCGGGCGTTGTTGTCAAGAACGGGCTGCCGGGAGGTGCCGAGTATACTACTCACACGGTTTTGCGGGGCACCAACTCCTTTGTACCGACCACGGGCAACTGGAATATCGGTTCAATCGCCATGGGCGATTCGGTGATACTGGAATTGAAAGCTCGGGTTAAGGAAAGGGGAGTGTGGTTCAATACCGCCGAAGTAATAGCTAGTCAGGGAACGGATTCAAACTCAGTTCCGAATAATCAGGATTTTTCCGAAGATGATATAGCATTAACCTGCTTTTCGGTACCTCTTGAATGGTACGAAGGTGATGAATATACCGTGAGCCTTCCTATTCCATTAGCAACTGTTGTATGGACCCGAAACGGACAGAGTCAGTTTCCTGCCAGCCAGGCGGTTATATCCGGTAATGGACTAATTATCCGATCACCGGGTATTTACTCATTTACTGGTATGCTGGGAAATTGTTCAGTCAATGGATGTTGCGCCATTGAAGTAATTCCCGGTCCTGCGTGTCAGATTGTTCCTACCGCTCTTGCGCAACCGACTTGCGAAGCTAGTCCGTTGGTATTGAATGTAACGGTTCAAGGAGGTACTGAACCGTACAAATATAGTTGGACGGGCCCCAATGGTTTCAGCAGCACCGGACAGAGCCAGACCATTCCAGTAGCAACCTTGGCCAACGCGGGCATTTATACAGTTAAAATAACGGATGCAACGGGTTGTACAGCTTTAGCAAGTACCACGGCATTGGTTGGAACATTGCCCACAGCAGTCTGTAATACACCGGTTTGCGAAGGTGGAACCATTTATTTGTCAGCTACTGAAGGCGGAACAGGCTACTATTGGACGGGCCCCAACGGTTTCACAAGTACACTGCAAAGTCCAACAATTCCGAATGCAAGTCCAGCTAATTCAGGCGTTTATACGGTTGTCATAACGGGTACTTCTGTCTGCTCCGGAACGGCGATTACCACTCTCACCGTCCTTCCCAAACCCACTATTCATGCTTTTGTTAGCAGTAGCGTCTGTATAGGAAGTAGTTTTAGCTTGTCGGCCACCGCCAGTGGTGGTGTTGGAGATTATCAATATATATGGACGGGACCGAATGGTTTTTATGAAACTGGACAGGTTGTTACGGTTAACAATGCACAGCCTAGTTATGCAGGAAGCTACACGCTTACTGTATACAGCCGCAATGGCTGCGGAAATCAATATGTCACATCTCCTATTGTAATAAACTCCTGTACGTGTGATCCTTTGGCCGGCGGGGGGGCTTCTTATGTGTGTTTAGGTGGAACGGTAAGTTTAACGGCCACAAGCGGTTTTACAAGTTACCGTTGGAACGGTCCTGGTGGATATAGCTCAAATCTACAGAATCCAGTCATAACCAATGCGCAGTTATCGAATAGCGGCAGTTACACTTTGACTGTAACAGGGGCAAATTGCACTGGATCTGCTATTGTTGATGTGGTGGTTAACCCGCTGCCGGTGGTGGAGGTTTCCTCGACGACGGCCTGTGTGGGTGGGGTGGGTCAGCTCACGCTGAATGCCAGCGGGGGCGTGGGGTACGTATGGCGGGGTCCCAACGGCTTCAGCAGTACCCAGGCCAGCGTGCTCATCAGCCCGGCCACGAGTGGAGTCAGTGGGACTTATACGGTGGAGGTGAGTGGCTCCGGTGGATGCCGTGCCGTGGGCAGTGTGAGTGTGGTGGCTCCGGTGTGTCCGGCTCCCCCGTGTCCGTTGACGGTGCAGGTGGATCCTGTCTCGCCCCTGTGTGCGGGCAGCAGTGTGACCCTGCAGGCGCGTGTGAGTGGCTCGGTGGGCAGTGTGAGCTACGTGTG
>NZ_BAAGWE010000005.1:96586-396169 GCF_054780515.1 Larkinella harenae
ACCCTGCAGGCGCGTGTGAGTGGCTCGGTGGGCAGTGTGAGCTACGTGTGGCGGGGCCCTAACGGGTTCAGCGGGACGGGTTCGAGTGTGAATGTAAGCCCTGTAACCAGCAGTGGGAGTTATACGGTGACGGTGAATGATCCTCAGCAGCCGGGCTGTGTAGCCCAGGCGATGGTGGATGTGGTGGTTAACCCGCTGCCGGTGGTGGAGGTAGTTGCAAAAGCAAATCCGAGTTCTTGTATCGATAATAACGATGGAAGCATTACGATTGGAGGACTTGCTGCAAATCAAAATTATCAGATCCGTTATTCGCGCAATAATGGGGAAAGTATATTGCGAACCGGCACTGCGAATAACAATGGACAAGTCACTTTGACCGCACTTGCGGCTGGCTCTTACAGCATAACGATTGTAGCGGGCGAATGCCATACTAATTCGGTAACCGCTTTATTGTCAGCACCCGATTTGCCTGGTAAACCACAAATTTCGGTATCTCCGTCGGTAACAACCTGTATAGGTGAAGCTGTTACCTTAACCGCAACTGGCACTCAAGGAGCAACGTTCCAGTGGACAGGTTTAGGATTGTCTTCATCAACTGGCGCTACCGTATATGTTACTCCGATGATGGCAGGTAATCAATTATATACCGTGACGCAAACTGTTGGTAGTTGTTCAAGCCCAGAAGCTGCTACGGTTACGATAACCGGAATTCAATGTACAACGTGTACGGTAGAGCCACCGGTTATTATCTGTTCAACAACTGATATCTGCCCGGGTGATGCGGTGAAATTATATGCTACAGGTTGTGAAGGGACTGTCGTATGGTCGACACATGAGACTGGGGAGAGTATCGTAGTTACACCCACCGTATCGACTACGTATACGGCCCTATGTAAACTTGCCAATTGCATCAGCGAACCGTCAAAACCGGTCGTTATAAAAGTATCAGATCCACGTCCCCCAACTATTGTTGCCAGCTCGGTTAATGTGTGCATAGGTGGTTCGGTGAGCTTGACGGCAACGGGCTGTGAAGGGAAAGTCATCTGGTCAACGGGAGCAACGGGATCTGTGATTTCGGTAGTTCCAGAAGGTACAACAACCTATTATGCGAACTGCCGGATCCACAATTGTATCAGCGGCCCGTCGCAAAGTATAACCATCCGAACGGGACCGTTGCCAAAACCAATCATTAGCAGTACGCTCAATAGCGTATGTCCTGGCGAAAATAGTACGTTAACGGTGTCGAACTGTACAGGTACGCCAAGATGGTCAACAGGGGAGTCTACGGCGAGCATTGTGGTGTCTCCTCAAGAAACCACTTCTTATTCGGTTGTATGTGTACAAGGGAGCTGCACAAGTCCTCCGTCAGACGCACATGTAATTACGGTGGTGAAGCCTCAGCCCCCTTCGGTTGATATCAGCGCGGATGTAATATGCCTGGGTAGTTCGGTCCAACTGACGGCAATGAACTGTGCTGGAACGGTTGTTTGGTCTCACAATGCTACTGAAGCTAGTGTAAGTGTATCGCCAACGAGTAACATGACATACCGGGCCTATTGTAAAGTGGGTAATTGTACCAGCGAGGCTTCAATACCACTTTCAGTAACAGTAGTTAATCCGGCCGCGCCCATTATCAAATCGGATAAAACGTTGATTTGTGCGGGTGAAACCGTCACGCTGACGGCAGAAGGGTGCGCAAGTGGTCAGGTGATTTGGTCTGATCATTCAACGGGTAACAGTATTACGGTTCGTCCGGGTGCTACGACAAATTATACGGCACAATGCAAAGAGTATGCTTGTGCTAGCACGGCTTCCAACGTAATTACCGTCAATGTTACCAACAGTAACGCGCCGACGCCAACAGTGACCGCTTCGAATGATGTGGTTTGTAGCGGACAAACAGTAACGCTGACCGCAACTGGTTGTGGAACCGGAACGGTGGTCTGGTCGACTAATGCAACTGGAAATACCCTGGTTGTAAATCCGACGCAAACGACGGAGTATCATGCAGCCTGTAGGATGAGCGAGCAATGCAATGGAGCCCCGGCCAAAGTTACGGTTCGGGTCAATACCCCGGAAAAACCGAAGATTCGGGTCTGCAAATGCACCGATGGCCATATCTGTCTGGGTGACGAAATTCTGCTGACGGTTACAGGTTGCTCCGGCGTTCCCCTATGGTCGAATGGAGCGACAACGACGAGTATTCTCGTTTCTCCAAATCAGACAACAGCTTATACCGTAGTTTGCCAAAATCATCCCTGTACCAGTGCGCCTTCGGACGCGTATACGGTAGTAGTGAACACACCAACTTCGCCAGTCGTATGGTCCTCAAAAACAGAAATTGAACCGGGGGAAACGGTAGTACTCTCCGCTTCGGGATGCAGCGGTGGCCAGATCATCTGGTCAACGGGTATGACCGGAAGCAGTATTGAAGTAAGCCCAACCACAACGACAAGCTATTATGCGCACTGTAAAATCAAGGGATGTTTAAGTGATCCTACACCGGTCGTCATTCGAATCAAAGGGGATTGTGATATTCCCGTACCGCAGGTATCCATTTCGACTCCCGTGGTATGTTATGGAGGCTCAGCCACGTTGACCGCAACCGGGTGTACAAACGGTTTGATTGTCTGGTCAACGGGCGAAACCGGTCGTAGCGTTTCGATCCATACTATAATGGCAAATCAGTCCTACTCGGCGATCTGTAAAATGGATCAATGCGAAAGTGGTGCTTCGGCTCCCGTGAGCGTGTCGGTAACCATGCTCAACCCGCCCACCGTTGTTGCTGATAAAACCGTGCTGTGTCCGGGCGAAACCGCAAAACTAACAGCTATTGGTTGTCTGGGTGTCGTTACCTGGTCAACGGGCGCCAGCGGAACCAGCATCGAAATTCAGCCAACAGCTACCACGGGGTACTGGGCAACGTGTGCAATCGGTGATTGCGTCAGTGAGAAGTCGCCATTAAGTACGGTGAAAATCGGAACTCCGGTATCGCCAACGGTTACGGCGAGTAACACGGCAGTTTGTTTCGGAGGAGCGGTAACACTAAGAGCACAGGGGTGCCAGGATGGGTATGTTATCTGGTCCAACAATCAGGTCGGGCCTGAAATAGTCATTACTCCAGCCCTGTCGGCGACGTATTCGGCAGTCTGTTGTTCTTCCAGCGCCTGCAAAAGCGAAAAGTCGAATGATATTGTCGTTAAGGTGTCGCCGAAAGTGGCACGACCAGTAGCCACTAACCTAATTAATCAATGCCCATTGACAACGGCAGATCTGACCAAAGCCGTCAGTGGTACAACGTCTTCAACGGGAGGTATTTTTGAATTCTATACCTCAGCGACACCGGATCCGGCGCAAAAAGTAGCCAATCCAAAATCAGTGGGGGCCGGTACCTATTATGTCGTTGAGAAAACCACAACCGGTTGTTTTAGCCTGTCAAGTCCGATTATGGTGGTGATTATTGACTGCGAGAATGCGGTGTTGTGCACCACCAGCCCAGCTTCCGTGTCGGCGGGGCCAGATGCAACGATCTGTGCTGCAAAAGAGTATAAGCTGAATGGCGCTATAGGAGGTGCTGCTACAAGTGCCGTCTGGACTACCAGCGGTACAGGAACATTCAATAACGCAGCGTTGCTGGATGCAACCTATAGGCCGTCGTTATCGGATGTTCAGGCAGGGTTTGTTAATCTGACATTTACGACCAACGATCCTGACGGTAATGGTCCTTGTCAGGCGGCTCAATCGACCCTGCGACTCACCATTCAGGGGCCAGCTACTCGGCCGACTATTGCGTCGGTAAATACCGTGTTGTGTCATGGTGATTCGGTTGTCCTGAATGCCGCGCCAGACGGTCATAAGTATCTTTGGAATACGCAGGCAACTTCGCAAAGTATTCTGGTCAAAGCCAGTGGAACGTATTCGGTTCAAATTGTCGATGAGAAAGGCTGCACATCGGTTCCTTCCGAAGCGATGGTCATCACGGTCAAAGACCCGATCGAATCGCCGATTGCCCCGATGATGGCGCGTAATACGTGCCCGTCTCATACGGTTAATTTGGCTAAGGTGGTTGAGAATAAGCCATTTACGATGGGTGGTGTTTTTGAATTCCATAGTGGCGAAAATCCAAATTCACCCATTGTGGTGCGGCCCGATTCTGTAGGCCGTGGCGTGTTTTACGCCTTCGAACGAAGCATTTCGGGATGCTACAGTGCCGCGACAATGATTGATGTTTCTATCTTCGATTGTAATACAGATACTTGCCGCTCAGACCTATATGTTACTTATGAGGTAGACAAGCCAGCCCCCAAAGTGGGAGAGATTGTCACTTTTACGGTCAAGCTAGGCAACAAAGGAGCTTGTTCAGCCACCCATAGCGACATCCGGATTATTCTACCAACGGGCTTGGAGCTGGTTTCACCGGGCAATCTAATTGTCGATGCTCACGGGCATCTAGGGGCCTGGGTGTCTGTTCTGTCGGCAAACGAAGAAATAACGTACAAGTATACCGTACGGTTATTGACAAAGGGGCCAATTACAAATCTGGTTGAAATTACGTACCTCGACCAGGTAGATCCAAACCTGGCAGACAACAAGGCGACGGTTACGATCAAAGATGGCACCGCTTCCGAATCAAGAATGGTCGGTGTAGCAAAAGCCCTGAAGGGTGTTCGGCAAAAAGAAGAAACCCTATTCGAGTTTACGTACGAAATCGCGCTTACAAACTTCAGTAACCAGGATGCAACAAAGGTACAGGTGACTGACGATGTACAGTCCGTGTTCGATCCGCATGTAATCGAATCCGTTTCAGTAACCGTTGATAATTCATCAACCCTGAAATTGAATGACAGTTATTCCGGATGGGTTGGCAAGACGCAGCTACTGACTCCCGAAAGTTTTATAAAAGCGGGAACAACGGAACACATTCTATTGAAAGTCAACGTTAGAATGCATCCGGAGGGTAGTCTGACGAAGACTTTCTTCAATCAGGCGTATTTGTTGGCGCAACTGGATGGGACAACCGTCGATGATGCTTCAACGGATGGCGCCTTGGCTGATCCAGATAATGATGGCAACCCGAATAACAACAGCGAGCCAACGCCGGCCCGTTTCGACTCGGCTCCCCTCTCGCAGCTTGGAGTAGCCCTAGCGGTGACGGATGTGAAGCAACAGGCCGATAGCAGTTACAATGTCACCTATAAGATTACCATCAAAAATTACGGTAGCTCGAACCTGACACAAATTCAGTTGTCGGATAGTCTGGTTGCTGGTTTTGAGGACCCGGTTTCTTACAAAGTGGTTGGCCAGCCGATTGTGGGGGTTGGAAGCACGTTAACTCCGAACCCGAATTTCGATGGACGTGGATTATCGTCGCTGCTGGATCGTGAGAAGAGTAGCTTAGCTATTGGTGCTATGGATACGGTACTGGTTACCGTAAACATTCAGCCTAATCAGGCGTCAGGTCCTTTCTATACGCAAATCATTGGGTCTGGCCTCCATGCCGATTCGGTTGTGGTTGATCTGTCGAACAATGGCTTTAACCCTGCACCGTTGGGTAGTATCCCGACCGGCGTTCGGTTTGATCTGCCCCCTTCTTTATTAGGAGCCGCTAAGTTGATTAACAAATTGGAAGATCTCGGTTCGGGCGCTTACAAAATCACCTATACGATAAAAGTCACTAATCTTGGATTTGATGACTTGAACCGGGTGCAGGTGGTTGATAACCTGGCACAGACATTCGGTGATGATGTCCTTATTGGACCTGAGAAGCCCGTCGTGACGGCAGATGCGGGACTGACGGTTGATACAACGTATACAGGCCAAGGAATGTTGACGAATCTGCTGGTCGATTCACTCAGTAGCCTGCCAAGGAATAGTACGCGGAATATCAACCTGACGGTACGCGTTGATGTTCGGAACAGCAAGACGACGAACTACCATAATATCGCCGTGGCAAGCGCTATGGCATTTGATGGCGTGACGATGCTGACGGATACCTCAACGGCTGGTCCGAACGTCGATCCAGACAATGACCTGGATCCGAGGAATAACAGCACGCCCACAACTGTGATACTCTTGGGGCCACCTGTAGCACCAAATATAGGTGTGGCAATGGCGGTAAAAGACACGGCGCGTCAGGCCGACGGCAGCTACAATGTGACTTATCAGATCATTGTTAAGAACTACGGATCGAAGGACTTTACCAATGTTCAGATCAGTGACAACCTGGCGGAGGTATTCAACACAACGACGGGAGCCACTTATCGGGTGCTCGAGTCGCCAAAAGTTGCAATGGGAAGTGAATTGCGAAACCGTGAAGATTTCGATGGAGATGCGCAAACAGAAATGTTAGCATCGGGCAGTAAACTGGGGGCTGGCAAGAGCGATACGTTGCTGCTGGCATTGAATGTAAAAACTGATGGCCGCACCACGCCGTACCTCAATTCGGCCTATGCGATGGCTGTAGCTGGTGCAGATACGCTACGCGATGTATCGACCGACGGTTTTGATCCAGATCCGAACGGAAACAATGATCCGACCGAAAACGAGGAACGTGTTGCAACGCCCCTGATTTTAAATGCCAAACCGGATGAGATCATAATACCCGAAGGGTTCTCGCCCAACAGCGATGGTAAAAATGATTTGTTCGTCATTCGTAATACGGGAGGAGCTACCGTAAGGCTGGAGATTTTCAATCGCTGGGGCCACACAGTTTACCGAAACCTTGATTACAAAAACGACTGGGATGGCACGACAAATACCGGTGTGCGAGTCGGTTCGAGTGGAAAAGGATTACCCGATGGCACGTATTTCTACGTCGTTGAATTGAGTGATGGCCGAAGGTTCATACGGTTTATGACGATTAATCGCTAACAAAAATGATACGCAGTTTTACCAGAAAATTCGGAAAAATAGCACTGCTGCTGGCTTGCACAGTGGGTGCCAAACAGGTTCATGCTCAGCAGGACCACATGTTTTCGCAGTACATGTTCAACATGATGGCTTTAAATCCGGCCTATGCGGGTAGCCGGGAAGTGTTGAGCATGACCGCTCTTTACCGAAACCAGTGGGGAGGGATTGAGGGAGCTCCGCAAACCACAACATTTACCGCCGACATGCCCATCAATCGGGAGCGAATCGGCCTCGGCCTACAATTGTTTAATGACCGGATTGGCGAGTATAGTACTACTGGTGCCTATGCCTCCTATGCTTTTCGGATTAAAGTGGGCAGCCGGTCAACATTGGGGTTGGGTCTTCAGGCCGGGGCCAGCAGCTTTCAGGCCGATTTAACCAAAGTCCGGACGGATCAGGAGGGTGACCAGGCTTTTGCTCAGAACATTTCCAAAATCTTACCCAATTTCGGAACGGGGATTTTCTTAAGCAATGATAAATCATACATCGGCGTTTCGGTGCCGCAGCTAATAAAAAACCGACTGACCGATTATGATTCCGGTTTACAACAAGCGACCCAACGCCGTCACGTCTATGCAATGGCCGGCTTTGTGATTCGACTGAGTCCGGCGCTGAAGTTAAAACCGTCGACGCTGGTGAAATACGTAGAAGGCGCGCCACTGGGTATCGACGGAAACCTGAACCTATGGATTGCTGAACGCGTTGCGGTCGGTGTTTCATATCGCCGAAACCAGTTTAATAGCTACGAAAGCGCACGCATACAAGGTAAGGTCTACGACCAGGATGCGGTTGTTGGTATTGTGGAAGTACAGCTATCGGATCAGCTGCGTTTGGGATACGCTTATGATTACATGCTGAATACCATGCAAACGTTCAAACTACCTTCGCATGAAATTATGCTCCGGTATGAGCTTGGATTTGGAAAAAATAAGATTCTGACTCCCCGTTATTTCTGATACGGTTTTGGTAAATCCATAGTTTGGATTAATCCTCATCCGGCAAGAAAAGATTGTTGTACCATTTTGAAAACGATCCGAATTATGGCCTTTGACAAGCAAGACATGGGCTAATGACTGATTGTATGCGCTGTTTTTACCTGTTGTGTTTTCTGGTATTGGGTTGTTCTAATTTCCTGATGAGTCAGTCGTTATTGAAACAGGCCGACCGCCAGTTTGATCTGTTGGCGTACAACAACGCCATCGGCTTGTATGAGCAGGCGATGAATCGCACAGAATTATCAGAGAATGAACGATTGGCTGCGTTAGCCAAACTCGGGTATAGTTACCGGCAGATTCGGGACATGCCAAATGCTGAACGGGTTTATCGTACACTAACAAATCAGCTTAAGACGCCCGCTGACGAATACATTTCCTGCTATCTCTATTATGCACAGGCGCTGGCTAGCAATGGGAAGTACAAAGAGTCACAGGACGTTTATGAACAGTACAACAAACTCCAGACGGACGATCAACGGGGAAAACGGTTTTCAAAGCTTTACAATGACGTCAGCGTACTGTCGCGCAACGCCGGAAATTACAAAATTGAGTTTCTGCAATTTAATACAACCAAGTCGGAATTCAGTCCGATGTACTACAAGGAAGGCTTGGTTTTTGTTGCGAACAAACGCCAGGGGAATGCGTTAAAACGGGTTTTTAATTGGGACAATTCAACTTTTCTGGACTTATACTACATGCCTGAAGCTCCCGTGGTTCAGGAAACTGTTGCTAGTTTAGGGGGAGGAACAGCCAGTCGCTCTAGAAAAACGTCTCGAACTGAACGGGTTTTGGGCGAAGATGCCTATACGCGTTCGACGGCCAACGACAGCAAAACCTTAGGCTTTTCGATCGGAGCCAATGGGCAGCCTCTTACCATTTCGAACGATGAGGTAACGCCCGGGGCGAGTCGATTCAGCCGGGTCCTCAATACGAAATACCACGAAGGACCAGTTGCGTTTACAAAAGATGGATCCAAAGTTTTTTTTACGCGCAACAATTACAACGATGGGAAATACCGCGAAAGCTCCGACGGTATCAACAAACTGAAGCTATATGTTGCCGAAGAACACAGGGGGACCTGGAGTGGAGCGCAGGAACTGCCCTTTAATAGCGACGAATTTTCGACGGGGCATCCGGCATTGAATCCGAACGATAGACTACTTTATTTTGCCTCTGATCGCCCGGGCGGATTCGGCGGAACGGATATTTATGTGTCCAGACTTGCTGATGGGAAGTGGTCGGAACCGGTCAATTTGGGTGAGAGCATCAATACCAAAGGAAACGAACTGTTTCCATTTGTTGACGATCGGGGCAACCTGTATTTCTCTTCCGACGGGCATCCCGGTTTGGGTGATTTGGACATTTTTTATGCCCAGCTAGTGGGAGGAACGACCCCTAAGTCGGTTGAAAACATCGGAGAACCGTTCAATTCTTCCAAGGATGACTTTGGCATTGTTACCGATGGAGCACGTATGCTGGGCTACATCAGCAGCAACCGGTTGCGAGGAGGGAGCGACGATGATATCTACCGGTTCCGGCGGGAAGGATCCTTGTATACGTGTCGTGAACTCGTTATTCATGTATTCGATGCTTCAACTAAACAACCGCTTGGAAATGCCCGCGTCGATGTTGATCAGCAGGACCTGGAAGACGGGAAGCGGCAGGCACAGGCCGATGCTGAGGGGAATGTCCGGATTTGTCTGGACCCGGAAAGTACTTTTCTGATTTCTACTTCCGTGGACGGCTATCAGTCTAATCGGCTGGGTTTTTCAACCAAAGGATTGTCGGATGATTTGCCGGTTCGGTTGGAAATACCACTCCAGTCCAGTCCGCACGTACCTGGAAAACCGGTAAAAACCGTAGTCCGCGGACGGGTTGTCACTCATTCGGAACGCCAACCTGTCGAAGGTGCTGAAGTGGTGTTACGAAGCCCCTGTGACAGCACGGTTTTGAAAATGATGACCGGTCTGGAAGGAAACTACGAGTTTCTGGTTGATTTAGGATGTGACTATACGATCGAAGCGGTGAAAGAAGGCATGGGAACCGCGGGTGCCCGTATTTTGCCAGGAGAAGAAGCTCCTGCTGAGTTGGTCATGTTTCGTAAAGGTGATGTGATTGAAATCGATCATATTTATTACGATCTCGATAAGTGGGAAATTCGATCGGATGCAGCAGTAGAAATGGATAAATTAGTTGCTTTGATGGCTAGATATCCGGCGATGCGCATCGAGCTGCGATCGCATACCGATAGTCGTGGCTCGGCTGTTTACAACAAAACGTTATCGACAAAACGAGCCAGGGCCGCTGTTGCTTACCTTCAAAAAAACGGTATTTCGTTCCGGCGGATGACAGCGGTAGGGTACGGCGAAAGCCTGCTCCTGAACGAGTGCCGGGATGGAGAGGTGTGCTCCGAAGCCGATCACCAACGCAATCGCCGGACGGAGATAAAAATACTTCAGGTAGAATAGCTTTAATTTGTACCTTCGTACATCCAATCCCCCGTGTGAATGATTCGATCGTTTGTCTGGAAAACCGTCCTTACTCTTGCCTTGATCACGGCTTTTAAACAGACCGCCTGGGCCCAGCGTGAAGTCCTCTATTCGCAATACCTGACGAATCCGTTAACGATCAATCCGGCTTATACCGGCAGTCGCGAAAGCCTGACCATGACGGCCATTTTTCGTCGGAAATGGCTTGCCCTGCGTGGACCGGGTTTTGGGGTTACGCAAAGCTTCGGAGCTGATGGGGCAGTGGGGGGAGGCAAAGTTGGTATTGGACTTCAGGCCCTGAACGATCGGATGGGGCTTTACTCATCGACCGGTTTTTACGGAAGTTTGTCATACCGAATTACCTTACCATCGATGGCGAAGCTATCGTTTGGTGCTTCGGGCGGAATCAATGTATTGCCAATTTATGATCCCGCTACGGCATCCTCGTTTAACCGGGCTATGCCGAGTGTGGGGGCGGGTGTCTATTACGAAGCCGAACGGTTCTGGGCGGGCGTGTCGATGCCCGAATTAGTGACTCGTCCTATTGCTTTGGGGAGTCGGCAAAATCTTCCTGTGCGCTACCAACGCCCACTTTTTATCAACTTCGGGGGACGATTTGACGCGGGCGAAAGTATCGATTTTTTACCATCTATACTGCTAACCCACCAAACAGGCCTTCCGCTCGGGATCGACCTCAACGCTAAAATATGGATTGAAGAGAAGCTTGGGCTTGGGGTGTCGTATCGGGCCAACAACAGCTCCCTCATCAGTACCCTGAACTACTTCGTTCTTCTGGCAGAATACGAGTTGTCGAACAGTATTCGGGTAGGGTATACGTTCAACAGCAACCAGGTCGAGAACCCTTTTTATTTTCAGAAAGGCGTGCACGAACTGGTGTTCCGTTACACCCCGAGTCCGATCAAATTTCAGTATAAATAACCCCAAACGGTCGGTAAATGAAAGTTTCCGGATTTAGCTTCATCCGAAATGCCGTTCGGTATGATTATCCGATTGTTGAAGCGATTCAGTCAGTTTTGCCCCTTTGCGATGAATTTGTGGTGGCAGTCGGGCAGTCTGAAGACGATACCCTGGCGCTTATTCGATCCATTCCTTCAGACAAAATTCGAATTGTGGAAACCATCTGGGACGATTCGTTGCGGGCGGGTGGGCAGGTGCTGGCGGTTGAAACCGATAAAGCCCTGGCGGCTGTAGCACCCGATTCTGATTGGGCGTTTTATATCCAGGGTGACGAGGTGCTGCACGAAAAATATCTTCCTGTTATCCGGGAGGCACTGACAAAATACAAGGAGGACCAGACCGTGGAAGGCCTGTTACTCAATTACCTGCATTTCTACGGATCTTACCGGTACGTCGGCGACTCCCGACGGTGGTACCGTCGGGAAGTTCGCATTGTTCGTAACAACGGTAACATAGCCGCCTACCGTGACGCGCAGGGGTTTCGGACCTATAATAACCGTAAATTAAACGTCAAGCTCATCGATGCGACGCTGTATCACTACGGTTGGGTGAAACCGCCGGATAAGCAAGCCGACAAATTGAGTAATTTTGGCCGGTATTGGCACGACGATGCACACATGGACAGAACACGTCAGGAACTTCAGCACTTCGATTACGGCGAGGTTGATTCGCTGGCGTTATTCGAAGGAACGCACCCCGCAGTGATGCAGCCGCGCATTAAGCGGATGGATTGGCAGTTCGATTTCGATATCCGGCAAAAGAAATTATCCTACAAAAATCGGTTGTTGAAAGCAATCGAAAACCTGATCGGCTGGCGGATTGGTGAGTATCGGAATTACAAACTACTGTAAACAAAAGCTCCTCCGGTTTGGTACCGTACCCTGGGTTTTAAGAAAGCTCAACGGTCTTGGTTGTAAGATAGATAGTGGGGCAGCCTACGCGGCCTTCTTCCGTTTCTTCTCTCGGTGTTTTGTTTCGAGTTTTTCCTGGTGACGCTCCTCAGCTTCTTCTACAGAATGAGAGGCCGTTATTTTCTCGTCTTGTTTTGCTTTTTCTACCAGGATGCAGAAGTAGCGGTGGAGGGCCTGAAGCTCAGCTTCCGAAAGGTCTTCGATATTGAGCAATCGGTTGCTGGCACCGTCGTGGGCTGCAATTAATTCATTTAATTTGAGTTGAATGGCCATGGAATCCTTATTCTGCGATTTCTGGATCAGAAACACCATGAGGAAGGTGATGATGGTGGTGCCGGTGTTGATGATCAACTGCCAGGTGTCGGAATAATGAAAGATAGGACCGGTAACCAGCCAGATGATAATTGTTAGCAGTGCCAGTAAAAAGGCTGCCGAACTGCCGGTAGCTTTGGTGACAACGGTCGAGAAGTGTTCAAATTGGGCAGTGAAGCCTTTCTTTTTCATGGAAAGTTAGTTATGAAGAATAGATGGTAAATACGTCTGAGGGTACCCATATAGCGTGTGTAGGCAACGACACTCGTTCTTAGTCACGTTTGTTTAACAACGTCTAAAATCGGAATTTGGAGCTTCCTCCTCATTAAGATAGCATTAAACTCATTTTGGGACGTCAACGAATCCGGACAGGGCGCGCTGTAGTTGCTGAATCCTGGGATTTTTTGGTGGGTTTGACCGTGGGCGGGACATGGGGTGCTTCGAGCAGATCCGTGGGGCGTCTGGGGGCGGTGGTGGTCTCGTTACGATCCTGCTTATGCTTGCCTTGGCAGGCACTGAGTAGTGTCGAGAGAACAATAAAAGCCGTAAACCAGGAAAAAATAGTGCCTTTCATTAGGGTGAGCCGGAAAGAACTATAGACATAACCGGAACGAAATGGCTTTGTTTCACCGCCAGCGACGGAATTCTGATTTTGTCTGATAAATAAATAATAAGGTAGCTTTTGGATCGCATACACTTTGGTAAGTTTTGAGTCATTATAAACCGTTACTCGGTATGAGATTTTCATTTTACGTTTTTATAACCTCCCTGGTGTTGTTGGCAACTCGAGGCCACGCCCAGCAACCCGCATCGAAATTACGGGTTCTGGTGTTGACTGACATAGAGAATGAACCCGATGATGCCCAGTCGCTGGTCCGTTTTCTGACGTATGTCAATCAGTGGGACGTGGAGGGGTTGGTGGCAACAACTTCTGTGCATCAACGCAGCCGGGTGGCACCAGAACGGATTCGGCGGATTGTAGAGGCTTACGGAAAGGTTCGAAACAACCTGTTGCTGCACGAAAAAGGGTATCCCGAAACCGCTCATCTGTTAAATCTGATCAAATCGGGGGTTCCGAAGTATGGCATGGAAGCAGTTGGCCCGGGCCATGATTCCGAAGGATCGGAACACATCATCGCTGTTGTGGATAAAAAAGACGACCGTCCGGTCTGGGTTCCGGTTTGGGGGGGCGTAAACTGCCTGGCGCAGGCACTCTGGAAAGTACGCCAAACCCGTTCACCGGAGGATGTTGACAAATTTGTGGCCAAGCTGCGGGTGTATACCATTTCTGATCAGGATGATGCCGGGCCCTGGCTTCGGAAAACGTTTCCCAAGCTCTTTTACATCATTAGCCCTGGTTTTCACGCCAGGGGTGGTTATCATTATTCAACCTGGCGGGGCATCAGCGGGGACGGTTTTACGCGAGGGTTTGACGGAGCAGATTCCAACCTGGTTAGTAATGCGTGGCTCGACACGCATATTCGCAAGAACCACGGGCCACTCGGGGCCGAACATCCACATACGGACTTTATCATGGAAGGCGACACGCCAACGTTTCTTTATCTGATTGATAACGGTTTGGGCGATCCCGAACATCCCGACTACGGAAGCTGGGGGGGGCGTTATGAGCTGTACACACCCCGCACGCGGAAGTGGTTTCTTGAACCCGAAACCCGGCCAATCTGGTCGGACACGGAAGATGAGGTACTGGGTCTTGATGGCGCATGGCACAATACGAATAAAGCCACAATCTGGCGCTGGCGAAAAGCCTACCAGCACGATTTTGCGGCCCGGATCGATTGGACCACCAAACCGTACAAGGAAGCCAATCATCCCCCCGTGGCAAAACTGGCTCATGCCCGTCAATTGACGGCAAAAAGTGGGGAAGAGGTCAAGCTGAGTGCTGAAGGGTCCAGCGACCCTGATGGCAACGAATTAACGTACGAATGGATGTACTACCGGGAAGTGGGTACTTACGAAGGCAGCCGGGTTCCGGAGTTGCGGAGTAGCCGCCAGAAGAACGCTCTTTTCAAGGCCCCCAAGGTGGAGAAGCCCGAGACCCTACATTTTATTCTGGCGGTCACCGATACGGGCACGCCCTCGCTAACCCGCTATCAGCGGGTTGTTCTTACGGTCTTGCCTTGAAGTCGGCGATTTTCCGGCAGCGGAGTGAGCTACAACCGGTTACTCAGGGTTAGAACCAATTCGGCGGGGATGGTGTATGTAAAATATGGCCAAATCTTCCATTCCTGATATTCCCGGACGTGCTGCCCGCGAAAGCGCTAAATCCGATTCGCTCTCCTGGAAAGAACGTTTTGTGGCCTTGCGTAACATTCCCGCGTTTTTTCGTATGGTCTGGCAGGCTTCGCCGGGCTTGTTTTTGGGCAATGCGGTTGTCCGGCTGATTCGGGCCGCCATGCCGGCCCTTACATTATACATTGGCAAGCTGATCATTGACGAAGTGGTTCGGCTGTCTGGCCAAAACGGGGGCGATGCGCAGTGGCTCTGGACACTCGTGGCGGTTGAGTTTGGCCTGGCGGTAGTATCAACGGGGTTGGGGCGACTAACGGGTCTCATTGACGGATTGTTGGGCGATCTGGTGACCAATCAAACGTCGATCCGACTCATGGAACACGCGGCAACGCTTGATCTGGAGCAGTTTGAAGATGCGACGTTTTACGATAAGCTCGAACGGGCCCGGCGCCAGACTACGGGTCGGTCGATTTTGTTGTCCGGCGTTTTCGGGCAATTGCAGGAATTGATTTCAATCGGTTTTCTGGCGGCTGGTCTGGCAGTCTACAATCCCTGGTTGCTGATTCTTCTTTTAATCGCCGTAATTCCGGCTTTTATGGGAGACAATTATTTTAACCAGAAAAGCTATTCCCTCTCACGAAGCTGGACCCCCGAACGGCGCGAACTCGATTACCTGCGGTTTGTTGGGGCCAGTGACGAAACCGCTAAGGAGGTAAAAATCTTCGGTTTGTCGAATTTTCTGATCGACCGATTTCGGTACCTTTCGGTGGAGTATTTCCGGAAAAACCGGGTACTGGCCATCCGGCGGGCGGGCTGGGGTACGGTGCTTACCGTGATCGGAACCGTGGGCTATTATGGCGCTTACGTCTGGATTGTGGCCCGGGCCGTCAACGGTACCATCACCATTGGCGATCTGACGTTTATGGCAGGTTCGTTTCGCCAGCTGCGTTCGTCGATGGAAGGTATTCTATTGCAATTCAGTAGCTTAGCTCAGGAAGCTGTTTACTTGCAGGATTTGTTTGATTTCTTCGATATAAAACCGTTGATTCATTCGTCCGAAAAACCGTTGCCCTTTCCGGCGGTGATTCAGAACGGTTTTGCATTTGAAAATGTGGGTTTTAAATACACCAATTCGGATCGTTGGGCACTTCGTAATCTGAGCTTTACGCTGAAGCCTGGTGAAAAACTGGCGCTGGTGGGCGAGAATGGTGCTGGTAAAACGACACTGGTCAAGCTGCTGGCCCGACTTTATGACCCCGCCGAAGGGCGTATATTGCTCGAGGGGCGTGATCTTCGGGAGTATGATCTGATTGATTTGCGTCGAAACATCAGTGTGATTTTTCAGGATTATGTTCGCTTTAAAATGTCGGCAGGAGTCAACATTGCCGTAGGCGATATCGACGAGCGAACCAACCAGCCCCGCATCGAAAACTCGGCACAACGGAGTTTGGCCGATGCGGTTATTGCCAAATTGCCGGGTGGTTACGAGCAGCAACTGGGGCGTAATTTTGGCAAAGGGGTTGAATTGTCAGGTGGGGAATGGCAGAAGGTAGCCTTGGGACGCGCCTATATGCGCGATGCCCAGGTCCTGATTCTGGATGAGCCCACGGCGGCTTTGGACGCCCGGGCCGAATACGAAGTTTTCCAACGGTTTGCCCGGTTGACGGAAGGGAAAACGGCCGTTATTATTTCGCACCGGTTTTCGACGGTCCGGATGGCCGACCGCATTCTGGTGCTGGAAAGCGGTCAACTCCTGGAAATTGGCAGCCATACCGAGTTGCTGGAGAAAGGAGGGCGGTATGCTGAGTTGTTTCAGTTGCAGGCACGGGGCTATCAATAAGCTGAAATTCCTGACAGAGGCTCCTGGTCTATCAGAAATTTCGTTACGCTTCCTTCGGCACAGGACCCCGAAATGTATCTTTGGTCTTAATTTCCGGTAGCTTGACCGGTTTACCTTCCCGGGCCGACTGATAAATGGCCTCCATAATGCGCTGGTCCTGCAAACCTTCTTCACCAGGTGTAAAAGGCTGTTTGTTCTGCATGATGCATTCCGAAAAATGATCCATTTCGGTTGCAAACTGGTTTATTTCGGTGAGTTTAGGGTGTTCCGTGCGCTCAATTTTGCCCTCAGCATGGGAGGTTTGCATCTGAATGCCTTTGTACGGAAAAGCTGGGGATAACTCCATCCAGCCCCGTTCGCCGTAGACGCGATAACGCCGGGCTTCGTGCACACCGTAGTGGGTGGCGCAGTTGGCATATACACCGCTTGGGAACTTCATTTGCCACGACATGAGCTCTTCCACTTCCCGGAAACGTGGATCGTTGGGCGTGCTGTACTGGTAGCCAAACACTTCGATCGGTTCTTCGCCCAGCAAATACCGGATGGTATTCAGGCAGTAAAGTCCGATGTCGGGCAGTGCTCCACCGCCCGCCAGCGCCTTGAGGTGTCGCCAGTGTTGCGGATTGGCCGAATTCTGGTTGTTGACAGCTTCAATAAACTTCACGGTTCCGTATTTCTGCTCCTGCACCATCTGCCGAATCATCCGGTTGTTCGGTTCGTACTGAATCCGGTAGGCCACCATCAGTTTCCGGTCGGCTTTTTTGCAGGCATCGATCATAGCCTGACATTCCTGCACGGAATTAGCCATCGGTTTCTCGCAAAGAATGTGTTTGCCAGCCTGAGCACCCCGGATGGTGTATTCGGCGTGCATGGAATTGGGCAAGACGATGTAAATGGCCTGGACAGCCGGGTTATCTTTCAGCTTATCGTACTCCTGATAGCTGTAGCAATTCTCGGGTTTGATGTCATACTGCTGCGCCACCTTGCGCATTTTCTCGGCACTACCGCTGACCAGCGCTACCACTTTCGATTTTTTGCACTCACCAAAAGCTGGTAAAAGTTCGTCCAGCGATAAATGGCCCAGACCCACGATAGCGTAACCAATGCGCTGATCCTTCGGGAGCGGGGCGGGGGTCTCGGTTTCCCTTTCCGTTTTAGCTTTCCAGGCTTCCAGTTGAATGGGCTCGTCCGCGTTGGCGGGTACTTTTGCGGGCGGTGTTTCCCAGGGCGAAGAGGGTACACGCGCACCATCCGGAGTGTTGTAAACCGTTGTTTGTGATTGGGCGGGCAATTGTCCGGAGCGGCACGAAGCAACCAGACTGCCAACGATTCCGGCGGTGATTCCGCGCCCGGTCCACTGTAAAAATTGCTGACGCGAAACCGCTCCTGCATCATGGCCGTGAAACCATCCCATAAACTGATCAAGTTGTTTCATAAACATAGCGTTGAGAATACGCTACGGGTGAACCGCCTATGTAAGGGCATTGTTCAATTCAGAGTAGAAAGCCGAGAAAAAGGCCGCCAATTATGAGCACGTAGGGCGGAATTCTGGAATATTCCAGCAGCAGGATTGTAGCAACCACCACCAGCACCGATGACCACTGATCAGACATAGGCTGGAAAAGCGAAAAAGCCGCGGCAATGGTAAGTCCGGTGCTGGTTGCGTTAATCCCTTCCAGCGATGCCCGTACGGCGCGGTACCGTTTCAACTGGTTCCAGAAGCGGTATACAAAAAAAATAAAGAAGGTGCCGGGTAGAAAGATACCGGCGGAAGCCATTAACCCGCCCAGGAGCTGACCACTCCAGCCATCGGCGCGGAGGGATAATGCCCCAATATACGAGGCAAAGGAGAATGTAGGGCCGGGAGTGGCCTGAACGATGGCCAAACCTGACAGAAATTCCTGGCGACTGAGGTAGTGTTTGAATTCAACAAATTCGTTGTAAAGGATGGGTGTCAGCACCTGACCGCCCCCAAAAACCAGACTGCCGTTGCGGTAAAAGTTCTCAAAAATCCGGATCGGCATAGACTGCGTAACCGCCCCCAGAATAGCAGCACCGATCAACACGCCCAACCACAGAAAAAAATTAGCCCACTGAATTCGGATGGGTGCTTTTTCCATGATGATTTGCTTTTCGTACGAAAAAGCCGTGGTCAGTCCGCCCACCACCAGCACAACGGGGGTAATGTAAGGCGAAGGAAACGCATAAGCTGTTAAGGTAGAGACAATCGCCAGCACCAGTCCCATTTGGTTATGAATCACTTTTCGGGCAATGCGGTAGCCGGCCACAATCAAAAAGCCGACGGCCATAGGCTGGATAAAGCGGGTGAATGCCAGTGAAATAGAACGTTGCTGTACGTAGTACATCCCGATTGCTACCGAGGTCATAATCAACATGCCCGGCAGCATCCAGACCAGAAGCGTCAGGTAGGCCAGGTTAGGTCCACCGATTTTGAACCCCAGAGCCGTAATGGTTTGGGTAGAAGTGGGACCGGGTAAAATCTGGCAGAGCGCGTTGAGCTCCATGAGTTCTTCCTCTGTCAGGTAACGGCGTTTGGTGACCAGCCGGTCGAGCATCATGGCTAGGTGGACCTGAGGCCCGCCAAACGTAGTACACGCTAGGATCAGAACGTCTTTCAAAAAAATAAGATAGCGTATGCGCCTTACCGGGACGATGGGAGGGTACGTTGGGAGGTAAGAAGCCATACACGAAATTCGTTGTGAACGAGTTATAACAACTCATTCTATATCAGAAAGATGCAATTGCGTTAACTTCCTTTGTTTCGTCGAGTTTAACGATGAGTACTAAACGATTACGTGCTAATAGGATGGCTTACCAAACTGATTGTCTGGTAATTGAAATGAAATTGTCGCTTCGTGAACGGGTGTTTATTGGCTACAAACATCGGTTCATGAAGCGACAAGATAGGACCGTTCAATCGAATTATTGATACCCGTGACTAATTCTTTTTCAGCCCCAATTCACGCAACCGTTCGTCCAGAAAAGCGCCGGCGGTCATATCTTCATAAATTTTAGGGCTTTCAGTCGAAACGCAGCTACCGAGGCAGGTTAGATCCATGTCGGCCCGGGGGTGCATGAAAAACGGAATGGAAAAGCGGGGGCTATTCATTTTTTCGCGGGGCGGATTGACCACGCGGTGGATCGTCGACTTGAGTTTGTGGTTGGTTAGCCGGTCGAGCATATCCCCAACATTGACAATGACCTGGTCGGGCAGGGCCGTGATGGAAATCCACTTGCCGTCGCGTCGCAATACTTCCAGCCCTTCGGCACTAGCGCCCATCAACAGCGTGATCAGGTTAATATCGCCGTGCGCAGCCGCCCGAACAGCTCCTTCCGGAACGAGATTCGGGTCCAGCGGAAAATAGTGAATGGCGCGCAGGATGCTGTCACCGTGATCGACCTTGTCTTCGAAGTAATCTTCTGGCAACTCCAGGTACAGGGCGATGGCCCGCAACAACGTACGGCCGGCCTGTTCGAGGGTGCGGTAGGTAGTCAGCGTATTTTCTTTGAATTGGGGAAATTCGTCGGGAAACACATTATCCGGCATCCCGTTAATGGGTTCTGGCTGTCCAACATGGTAAAACTCCTTCAGATCGGCTACCTTGAAACCTTTGGCGGTTTCCTTGTTTTTGCCGACATACCCCCGCTGACCGTGAAGCTCGGGAAATTCATATTTTTGTTTGATTTCGGTGTCGGCGGCAAAAAACGCTTTTACCGAGTCATACAGCTTGCCGGTCAGCTCATCGGTCAAGCCGTGATTTTTAATGGCAACAAAACCGATGTTGTTGAAAGCTGCTCCCAGATCCCGGACAAACGCTGCTTTCCGCTCCGGATTATCGGAATTAAAATCGGCCAGATCCAGCGACGGAATCTGGTCATATAAGATATCGCTCATGTTGTTGATGGCCTTCGTGTAGTCGACCGCTAAATTACTAAAAAAGGCTTTCAGGTTTACAGCTTTTCGGACGGACGACTGGCTGGTGTGCCTTCTCACCCTGAAAGACTATACGCCTAAAAGCCTGATTTAATGCGTTTACGCCTTCATCGCGGCATTGTATAACTCATTGACTTTGCCCCAATTGACAACGTTCCAAAAAGCCGTTACGTAGTCTGGCCGACGGTTTTGATACTTCAGGTAGTAAGCATGTTCCCACACGTCCAGCCCCAGGATTGGTGTTCCTTTTTTCTCTGCCAAGGCCATGAGCGGGTTGTCCTGATTCGGGGTAGAAACAATTTCGATGTTTTTGCCACTGACGATCAGCCACGCCCAGCCGGAGCCAAACCGTCCGGCAGCGGCCTTGCCGAATTCTTCTTTAAACTTGTCGAAAGAGCCAAATTTCTTATTGATGGCATCCGATAGGTTGCCTGACGGTTGTTTACCACCGCTGGCGCCCAGAATGTTCCAAAAAAACGTGTGATTCCAATGGCCACCACCGTTGTTGCGTACGGCTGCGGGAGTGCTATTGTCGATTTTCTTAACCAGTTCGTCAATCGACAGAGAAGCCATTGAAGAACCCGCAACGGCTTTATTCAGGTTATCGACATACGCCTTGTGGTGTTTGCCGTGGTGAATTTCCATGGTCTGCTTGTCGATGTGCGGTTCCAGCGCCCCAGCGTCAAAAGGAAGTGGGGGAAGCTTGAAGGGCCCCTCTGCCTGGGTAAACCCGGCAAAAGCCGACGATTGTAACGCTTTCAGGGTTAGGACACTGCCAAATGCCATTTTTAAAAACGCAGCGCGATTCATATCCGAATGGTTTGAGGTGAGATACTCGGTTTCTGGGAAAACACGCCCGAAACAGCAATGTTTTCGTTCGGCGCAAAGAAAGCGACTTTTTTGTAACAAATGCTACCCGATCTGGTTTCCGTTCGCTCAAGAGACTGATTTCCGTGAAGGTCAAACCGTTTCGGTTCTTTATTTTTGATTTTCAGTAAACAACAATGAAATGAATCGTTTTGTATTCCTGCTGACCGCAGTCGTTGCGGTTTTTCTGAGTTGCTGCGTGCGTCCGAAAGCATACTCGCCCGTTACGGGTCGAATCCATACCGTCCAGCTTGCTACTTCGCAGGCCCAGCTTGAGCGGGGTCGTTACCTCGCCAATCACGTAGCGGTTTGCATGGATTGCCATTCCAAACGCGATTATAACCGGCTGGCGGGACCAGTGCTGTCTGGAACGTTCGGTGGAGGAGGGGCGGAGTTTGGCAAAAATTACGGATTGCCCGGCACCTACTACGCCCCGAATATTACGCCTTTTGCGCTGAAAGACTGGACCGATACCGAGTTGCTGCTGGCCATAACAGCGGGAGTATCGAAAACGGGGAAACCGTTGTTTCCCCTGATGCCATACGCAAATTACGGACAGATGGCCGAACAGGATGCCACCGCGATTCTGGCCTATCTGCGAACACTCGAACCGGTAGAAAATACTGTGCCTGTCTCCAAAGCCACTGCCCCAATCAAACTGGCTCTGAAAATGATGCCGCACAAAGCCCGTTTACAACCCATGCCTGCGGAAAAGGAGGATGTTTCGTACGGAAAGTACCTGGTCACGATGGCGGGGTGCGCCGACTGCCACACGAAGCGCAGCATGGGCGGTTTAACGAAAAAAGCGGCTTTTGCGGGTGGAACCGAAATAAAGCTATCAGCCGGAACGCTCCGGACAGCCAACATTACGCCCGATGCCGAAACCGGAATTGGCTCCTGGACCAAAAATGATTTTATCCGTCGCTTCAAAACGTACGATCCGGCCACGTTCGATGCTCCTCAAACGGGCGACGGTTTTAATACGGTAATGCCGTGGTCGATGTACGCCGGAATGTCGGAACAGGATCTGGGGGCTATTTATGATTACCTGAAAACCGTTAAGCCCGTTCGGCGCAAAGTGGAGGTCTTTTCGCGTACCCACGGCGATTAACCAGTGGGTACGGAATCTTATTCGTAGCTAATTCGGCTGAGGATACTCCGGCCCAGCGTTACTTCGTCGGCGTATTCGAGGTCACCACCGATGGGTACCCCCCGGGCAATGGTTGAAATTTTAACCGGAAACGCCTTCAGCTTTTTCTGAAGGTAAAAGGCCGTTGTGTCACCTTCCATGGTGGGACTGAGCGCCAGAATGATTTCTTTGATTGTATCGCCGTCCTGATTACGCAGGCGTTCAATCAACGAATCGATTTTTAGATCGCTGGGGCCAACCCCTTCAATGGGCGAAATAATTCCTCCTAAAACGTGGTACATCCCTTTATACTGGGCGGTATTTTCGATCGCCAGCACGTCGCGGGTATCTTCTACAACGCAAAGTAGCGAACGATCGCGTTTATGGCTGGCGCAAATGCTGCAAAGGTCATTGTCGGAAAGGTTATGACATTTCCGACAATGCTTTACCTTCGACCGCATGGCCACGAGTGTATCGGCCAGACTCTGGGTTTGTTCCTCATCCCGCTTCAACAAATGCAGGACGAGTCGAAGGGCGGTTTTTTTTCCAATACCCGGCAATTTCGCCACTTCATTGACCGCGTCTTCAATTAATTTGGAAGGAAATTCCATGCAGGTTTATAATGATGAGTTATGAATTATGAATGATGCATAGGGATCCGCCCATTGTTCATCATTTATAATTCATCATTTTATTTTAAGACTTCGGCGGAAATACCCCGGCGGCATATTTCGTTTCGTTTCGGAACCAGTTCTTCCCACGACCCGTTTTTCACCCGACATTTTCCTTTATAATGAATGATGATCGTGCATTGTTCGGCCTGTTCGGGGGTGTGTTCACAAACATCGATCAGCGTGTCGATGACGTGATCGAATGTATTTACATCATCGTTGAACACCACCAGATTATAGAGTTCAGTATCAATGACTTCTTCCAATACTTCAACGTCGTTTTCTTCGAACGGTTGCATTACACGAATTTTCTTGTTTGATTAGCAAAGATATAACACAAAAAGAGGATGAAACGTCCACTTTCGTTTAAGTTTTTTCGGATCGACGGTTAATAGTCGAATTTTCGCGGTTGTTGATCGAATTTCGAATATTAACTTAGTTTTCATCGAAAAAACTTTATTAACTACTTCTCCGAAAAACGGAAGGTTTACGTCTGTTTGCAACCGAAAATTGTTTCAGTAATGTTTCAGTCGCTGGTACCCGTTTTTTCGGGGCGGTAAATCACATTCGCTTTGTCGGCGTACTGCTGCTTGAACCCGGAGGTGTACCGCTCGGTCGTGCCGATCTTCGAATGCTGGAGCGTGAGCTGAACCAGTCGAATGTCGCCGGTTGCATCCAGAACGTGCTCGGCAAACGTATGGCGTGCCGTGTGAATCGTCATCTTTTCGGAAGGGACTCCGATGTCTTCGGCGATCTTCTTCAGAAGCTTGTTGATGTAGCTGACCTGGGCGCTGGCTTTCTCCTTCAACAGATAGAACGGCATTTCCTTATGCTTCGCCTTCAGGAACGGAAACAGAAAGTCGTCCGGCTGTTTCCCTTCGGTGTACTGGAGCAGCATCGGTAGAATCCGGTCGTCAATGATTACCGTTTTGCCCTTCTCCGACTTGTCGGAAACAAACGAAAACCGGTACTGGTGCTTCGCTACGCCGTCCACCATTTGCCAGCCGCCGTGAAGCTGAGAAACGCGCGCCATGACAATATCACCACCCCGAATGCCGTGGAGGTAATACGAAGCCAGATAGATGTTTCTGACGTGGTAGGGAAGCTTGTCGGGGCGTAGCTCCAGTTCGCCCATGACCCGAAGTTCGGCGGTCGTCAGCCGGAGCCGGTTAGTCGGCACGGATGGCAACGACGTTCCCCGGAGCGGGTCCATGCTGTCGGGCAATTTATTCTGCACAATGAATTCCTGAATGTGCTGATGCAACCGGCGCAGGTACTCCGAAACCGTATTCCGGTGCATGCCTTCGGGGTTTCGTCGGGTCGGTCGGTTCAGCATCCACGTCTCAAGGCTTTCAATGGCCGACCGGGTTAAATCAGCCAAATTAAAATTGTCACGCCCCAGATAGCCGCGCACACACTTCAGAACGGCCTCCGTGTTCCGGGCGGTACCGTTCTGTTTCCGCGCTTTGTAGTGCGCCACCCGGCCAACCAGATAGGCATCGAACGAATCACTGTCGGCGTTTTCGATCCGCCTTTTGATTTGATCGACGGTATAGGGCTCGCCGATCTGAACGAGACTCTTGACGGCATTTTTCCCTTTTTCAAGGTAGGCCGCAATCATGCCGTTGGCGGTTTCGTGGCCGTTGTGGCCGCGCAGAATCCAGTTCTGTTTTTCCGCGCTGGCCTTTTCATTGAAGTATTTCCGGGAAACGTAAACACTCGTTCCGAAGTACTTATGCTTGCGTTGATAGGTAATACGAATCATGACCAGATGCAGACCGGCATCGTTGGCCTTGTCATTCAGAAAGGGAGTAAAAGTAACGTTTGCCATTCGTGATTATATCGGCCCGCCCAGCGACTGGGGAACCCGGAACATAATTTCAATATCCTGCTCGCGAACCTGAATGGTGCCACCCAGGCCGATGTTATAGGACCCTAATTCGAGAATGCCGGTTGTTCGTAGGTTGTTGCTCATAACCTTTTTCAGCAGTAGACTGGGAGCACCCTGAATCTTGATGGCGACCACCCCGGAGGTAATCAGGCCGTACTCTTCGGGTTTCAGCAACAACCCCAACACCTTGAACCCTGCCGGGAGTAACGGCTCCATGTGGTCACTGGCGACCACCTCCAGGCTGTAAGCTTTCTCAAATTCTTCCTCGCTTAGCATATCCTTAACTATATAAGTCGCAGAGTCGGGACGCAACGCCGGAGCGAAGTTCTGCCGTAACTCCGTAATCGCTTCAGCCGAGATTGACCGGCGCATTTCTGCTGTGATGGCGGGGATTCCGCGAAAGTCGGAGCGCTGCAACGGCTCTACCTTCGGCAGTTGAACCGAACTGTCACGATCCCGGCGCGTAGAACCGAATATTTCGGATTCTGTAATGTCCGGGCGAAGCAGCACCCGAAACGCGGCCAGCAGCGAATCGTATACGTTCCGGTGGAACCGTTCGCTGCCGAGGTAGTGGTATACCTGCGTCTTGGAAACCCCCAGCTGATCGGCAAGTCGTTTCTGCGGTATGTCGTTGCGCCGTAAAAAGTTACGGAGCCGTCTTCCTTCGTGCCGCTCACTGCTCGAAATCATATCGTCGGACAGTTTTACGGTTTGAGGAATCTCGTTGTCTGATTCATCCTGCAACCAGTCGATTGTTACACCATCGAGCGTTTTAGCAATCTTATTCAGCGTATCCAGCGAAATCGGCATTCCTTCCTCAATACGCCCCATCGTGCTGGGGGCAATATTTAGGAATTTCGCGAAACGATTTTTATTCATTTTCAGATGTTCGCGAAGAGACACGATTTTTTCATTAACGGTCATAAAGTCAATTAGGTTTTCTGTCATATGCATTTGTCGTTAATAATTATATTAATTTCCTTGCAAGTTATGGAGGGAATATTAATATTCGCAAATATTTTTATTAACGACAATGATAACTTAGCGAACGTTAATGTTTTTATGAAAAAAGTAGCGCAGAATTTTTTGCCACTGGGCAAGATTTTAGGTTTCGGCGTAATTGCTCAACAGGCGGGAGCGAGTTACCAGACGGTTTCGAAGTTCTGCCGGTCGGCCAACAACGAGAAGGCGGCAACGAAGCGCCGGATTTGCGAGGCCATGATTGCCCAGGGGGAACTATTACTCATTGAAATTCAAAACGAGATTAACGAGTTAAAGCAATGGCAGCAGGACTTTCTACCCAAGAATTAAGCACCGCACAGCCGGTTGTGATTGTGCCTTATGAATTGTTTCAGAGGCTTTTAGATCAGGTCGCGGCCCTCGAAAAGGATATTCAGGCAATCCGCACGGAGAATACCCCGCAGTGGCTCACCCGCTCGCAGGCCATGGACTATTTACAATGCGGCCCTACTAAGCTCTGGGCGCTGCACAAAGCAAACGAGATCGAACATTCGACGGTCGGCAGCAAACCGCGTTATAGTCTGCGGTCGTGCGAACGGTATCTACAGGACCGCTCCACCAGCAAAGACGAAATCCACCGCAGGCTCAATTTGTTAATATCATCGAAAAAAAATAGTTAATTTTGTTGCGCCATTGTTAATATTAATATTAACTTTGAAGGGTAATAAAAATACTGACCGCCATGAGACAGCCAGTATTAAGCAATACTCAAACAAAATATAACTATGACAAAGGTAGGCATTTCTCTAGACTCGCGCGAGTACACGGTTTTCTCGCTGCGTCGCGTTCGTGACCTGATCAAATACGCACTGAACGAAGCCAGCGCAGAAGGTATGGAGATCGACTCGGCAGACATTATTGAGTTTACCGACAAGTACGCCGAAATCGCAATTCTTTCCGAAGAAGGGGAGGCAGTCGGCGAGGGAATTGATAGAGCCGTCGTTCACTTCGGCCAGACCGACAAAGAGATTATAGGACGAATCATGGCCGGTTGCCGGACAGCATCGGGCGCTAACGAACGGGCGTTTCGCTCAACGGTTCGCCGGGCCGTACGGAGTTGTAACGAAGAACGCCCGGAGCACTCAGCAGCCGTAATTGAGGCTGCCGGCCGAATTATTCACGGCGCTTTTGCCCGCTCATAAAACACCTCACTGAGCCGCTAATCGGCGGCTCTCACTCACATTCCAAACTTCCTTACCAAGATGGCAACCATGCAATTAGACCGCGAATTGAAGGTCGGCGACCTGATCGAAATCAATCACCCTTCTTTTAACTACAAACGGGGCGTCGTTTGTGAGCTTTACCAGGACTACGAACAACGCGATAAATTCGGGGTGTCGCTCGTTCTGGAAGACTTTACCTTTACGGGCGACTGGACATTCGCTGAACAATGCCGGTGGATGCGGTACATTCGCCCAACGGGTTTGACGTACCACTACAAAAACGAACTGGAGCTGCGTTCGGATATTCGTCGCGGAGTGTTTAACACCTGCTTCAAGGACCCGGAATTTGAGAAGAAAAAGCCGTTCGTTGAGTTTATCGAAAACGTTCTCTTTCCGATCGGAATCCTGCTTTTCCTGTTGTTCACGCTGATTGCCTTCTGCTAAAATGGTCGTTAACGATAAGCCTTTCACGGAGCAGGACGCAATAGATAACCTGCTTTACATCTTCGCCGACGCGGAGGTTCTACTTGTTCAGCCGCGGCTGATCCGCCGAATAGATTCGCTCGACAGTCGGTATTACTACACGGTTGAGCACGGTATGGCGACATTCTACATTTCGACCACCTCGTTCATTAAGAAGGTCATGCCGACATCTCCGCACCTGATCGAGTGGATGAAAAAGCACGGCGAAAAAGCGGATATCCTGCGTGATGAAGCCGCCGACTTCGGAACGCTCATGCACATCTGCTTTGCGGATTACCACCTGAAGGGATTCGATTTCAGCAAAACAACCATTGTTGTTACTGATTACCTGAAAAGCTTGGGATACCAGCTAAAACAGGCCTTAATCGGTGCCTGGGCGAAGCGACTAAACAAAGCAATTGCCAGCTACGCGACGTTTTGCGAAGAGTTCGATATTCAGCCGGTGTTGATCGAAGGAATGTTGGCCAGCGACGAACTCGGAATTGCGGGGTGTCTTGATCTGGTGGCCTATGCGACCGTGAAAGGTGTTCGGAAGCTGGTTAACATCGACTTCAAAAGCGGAGGCATTCACGATTCAGCTAAGTTTCAGCTCGCCATCAATCAGATCCTTTTCGAGGAAAACTTCCCGCATCTGGAAATTGACGAATGCTGGTCGTGGGCGCCGAAGGATTTTAAAGACTCACCAACGTACACGCTGGTCAACCAGTCGAAGAAGAACGTATATACACCAGCGTTGATTGATCATTTCCTTGCCATCTACAACGCACTCTACAAGGGCGAGCTAGAAAACAAGTTAGTTCATCACTTCGACGGAACGATTCGCCCGGGCCGATCAATCGCCGACCACCACCGGGTTTTAGGCATGTCCGATGCCGTAGCCGTCTAATCTCAATTCCATGAAATCCGAACAAACAGACCTCTTTCCGAGATCGGAAAAGCCCACAGTTGTGCCTAAAATCGGAGACATCCACTGGGCATGGACCCGCAATGAGTGGATCGGCTGCAAAATCTACCGCTTCACCGATTCGGGCAAATCCTTCTACTGCTACAACGCCGAGAAGCAGTACGGCAGCTTCCGGGCGATTCCGATCAAAGACTTCCGGCCAGAGCCGAAACATCCAGAACCCCAAAAATTCTAAAGCCATGAGAATTAATCAAGAAGCATTACAGGCACAGGCTAAGACAGACGCAGTAGCACCCGCAAAAAAGCGCACATTGACCGAAGTAGGGCGCATTTCAAACGGCGAGAAAGACCCAGAGCGAGGTTTTCCGCGCTCGACGGATTACTTCATCGTTCGGAGTCGATTCGCGCAAAGAGTAACGGGGTTGTACGGTGAAAAGCCGACCGAACTGCCGATCTTCTTCTATTCGGACGACTTCAACGAGGTATGTTCCGAACGGCTCGAAATCCGTAACGAGCAAGGCAAGCTGTACGGGTACGGCGACGGCGCTACATTCTACATCTGGAACGTCCGGAAAGGTGACTACACGCAAGTAACGACGGCAGAGCGGCCCGATATTATGGCCGCGACGGAAGAGTTCTTAAAATTGAACTTATCGGCTCGGCAGGCCGAAGCCATCAAATGGACGCAGGTGCTGACGATTCGGTTTGTGATCAAAGACATTCCAGTACTGGGCTACTGGCAGTTTACTACCAAAGGCAGCAAAACCAGCATTCCAAACCTGCGGGATATGTTCGACAACTGCCTTCAGACACTTGGTTCGATCCGGTTCTTTCCGCTTCTGTTGACGATCAAGAAGGTCAAATCGAACAATCCGGGGGCCGTGAAGCACTATCCGGTTGTTGACCTGATCCCGCAATTCTCGCTCGAAACCGGCCTGAAAATCTCCGAATACCTGCAACAGCACCCCGAAGTCAATCAGGCCAGGCTAGCGTTGTCAGACCTCTCAAAAGGCACTGGATTGCTCCTGGGCGATGGAACTGAATAGCACCATAGCGGGGGTTGACAGACACGACAAATACCACATTCTCACGCTGCATGCCGACAAGGATCAAACTCTAAAAATAGTCCGTCCGTGGTGTAGCTTGATCTCGTGGAAAGAGCGACAGCTGCCAACGCATAAAGAAAGCAATCAGATGGAGACGCTACTTGAAAAGGCCAGCTCACACCGGGATTTAATCTTTCAAATTTCAAACAATCAACTCAAACAAAATGACGACAACTGAAACAACAATCGACACCTCCGTACTGGTTATTATCAGCAGCCGGGTACTTTCCAACGTTCTGACCGAACTAAAGGCCGTCAAAGCCAGAAATCCGGTTGTTCCGATTCTGGACGACATCTTCTTTATCGTCGGAGAAGCAGATACGGTTACCATTTCGGCGATGGACTTGCAAAACCATTTAGCCATTACGGTTGCGGCCATGACCGACCCCGCCGATGCCGGAAAGAAGTTCCTGATCAACTTCAACTACTTGAATAAAGTAGTAAAAAGCCTGCCAGAACAGCCGATCTCATTGATTATCAAGAACAATCAATTGCAAATCGAGGCACAGCGCGGCAAGTACTTCGTTTACAACCTGAACAACCCAGCGGATTACCCCAAAATTCCAGAACCGAAGGAGGGGGAATTGTCTATTCCAGGGCCGGGCAGATCGGAAAAAGTTGGGCTTTCTTTTAACGCGCAGGATTTGCGTCGAATGCTTGAAATCGCCATTCCGTTCACCACGACGGACGATCTGCGGCCCGCTATGTGCGGAGTGTATATCGGAGCAACCGAGAATAAGCTACAGGTCGTTGCGACTGATGGGCACCGGCTGACCAAACTGGAGGGTGATTATGATGGTAAACCGTTCGGTGTCATTGTGCCGCGAAAAGCCGGAAAACTACTCGCGTCGGTCATTAAGTCGCTAACGATGTGCTACATTGAGTTTCACAAGAATGTGGCCGTGCTCGATACTGGCATGAAACGCCTTGTGTTTCGACTTACGGATGAGCGTTATCCTGACTTCAACAATGCCATTCCGGCGCTGAACCTTTCGACTGCCCGAATTGAGCGAACCGAGTTAATCTATGCGCTCACTCAGGCAACAACCTTCTCCGATTCGGGCAGCATGAATCAGGTGCTTTTCACTTTTTCAACCGATCCCTTGCTCATTATTAGCAGCTCAAACCAGCATATGGGCTATCAGGTCGAGGAATATTTCGAGTACGAGGCGACCGGGGATTTACCTACTCAAATGGCCTTCAATGGGAGGTTTCTATTATCAACCATCAAGGCAATTCGTAGCAAATACATTCAGTTTGATTTGATCCGGAGCAATAGTGCTGCTGTTGTTCGTCCGGTCGAAAAATCCGGTGAAGCATCCGAAAATGAGCTTTATCTGACAATGCCTATTTGTATTTAGACCGGCGTCGAAGCCAGTCTATTAATTCCAGTGCATCATCCGCCGTTTTCCGCACTTTGATAGCTGCACTGAGTTTCAAGCTTTCCGACTAATTCCACATCGATAATTCTTCAACTCTTTTTTAATCACACGTTTTATGAACTTAATCGACCTTCTTAAAAAGAGTCAACTTGAATTGACTCATCTCAATTCTTCCAACGCTGTTTTGATGCGTGACATTAGCCGTGTGTTGACCTCGTACAATTCTGGCGATAAGTACGTCATGTGTATCGACAAGGGCGACGGGCAGTACAATGACGGCCTTACCATCGGGAAAATCTATAAGGTGACTCGCGAAACCGAAACTCAGTTTGCAGTTGGCGACAACTACGCCCGAATCATCCATCATCCGAAAGGCTTATTTCTTGCAGTTTAACAACCGTCCCTTTCTCTATTAGGATACGCTTTTGCCGTATTGGTCACATTTTTTCACAAATATTTTTCACACGTTTTATGGAAACCATATCTAGTCAAGAACCCGAACTTCCCCCAGAGACACGATTCTTCCTAACCTCCTTCGCTCATCCTTCTGGATTTGGCTGTTTTACGACCATGAATGTTCTCGGCAAATTTCCACGACGGACATTTTTACAGGAGCATGCAACAGATGGGCAACTCTACCGACCGAATCAGGTAGTAATTCTGAATATCATGGAATTGTCTAAGGCAGACTACAATTCCTATTCATCTAATCCAGAAAATTAATCGTCCGAAAATGGTAGCACATCACATCCAACGTCAGACAGATCGTCTGTATTTTGAAATTCAGCGACTTCAAATTAAAGTGGCAGGGGGCGAACGTCTTGACGCATACAACGATTTTGAGACACTTATCGGAATCAGAAATAGTTTGGTCTTCCTCAAAGATTTGGTTGCGGAAAACGATTTTGAGCCTACCGACTGCGACATCGCGGTAAGCGAGGAAGGCAATCTATGTCCCGTTCCTAAAACAGTAAACTAATCGTCCGAAAACAAAAAAGCCCGGTATAAGCTACCGGGCCAACGACGCTGCCATTTACGTTTCCATCACAAAAATATCAAATTCAAATCACAAAAACGTCTGAAAAATAGATGTATAATTTTTCAACGTATATAGAACTTTTCAGACGTATAATATGACAAATTCAGTAAATAGCTTGTCTGAAAACAAAAAAGTCAGCATTTCGGCTGACCCTTTGCGGCCAGACTCCCCTGACCTGTGCCTTGCAAGGCGTCGCAAAAATAGGAGAAGAAATCAAATTGACAATTTACCATCTAACAATCGTCCGAATCATGACAATAGCTAGTAAACGACGAAAGATGTATAAGGCCATCGACGCTATGCTTGAACAGATGAAGGTAACTGAGCTTAACAAGCAACCGAAAAACAAACTCAAGGAAAAGGAGCGAATCAACAATCAACGAAAAAGAAGTAAATAAACCGTCCGAAAAACAACATGGGAGCAGTACATCATACTGAGCTTACCGACGTAAGCAAACTGACCAGAAAAGACATTATTCCCTTCTATGTCGATTTGATCTGGCGTGGCACCGATTCCGAGGTGGTCCGAATTAACAACCTAATCCTAACGAAATGGAGTCCAAGTGGCCTTATTTGGATCAAAGAAAAGGCATGGAAAATTGTCGAGAAGCACCAATCTAAATAACGTCCGAAAATGGCAACTAAGAAAGATCGCGAAATGATTTTCAGCAAGTTCGGCGGCAAGTGCGCGTACTGCGGTTGTGACTTGCCGAAAAACTGGCACGTGGACGAGCTATTACCCTGTGTGCGAAATCACCGCTACGACCGCAAGAAGGGGAAATTTGTCCACGACGGCACATTCAGGCACCCTGAACGGCTGAATATCGATAATCAGATGCCAGCCTGCCCATCCTGCAACATCAATAAGCACAGCATGAGCCTTGAAGATTTTCGTCGGCTGATTAGCGGCTTTCTCACCTCCCTGAATCGGGATTCAACACAGTACAAAATCGCAAAGCGGTACGGTTTTATTCAGGAAATTGAAAAGCCGGTTATATTCTACTTCGAACAGTTTCAATCAAGTAACTAATCGTCCGAAATGGAAACTGAAAACAAAAACACCGAAACCCAAAAGGTGAACTCATGCCCGGAATTTCCATATTTCGGCGCATCATACCCAGACGCAACCTGTATCGATGGATGGCTCTGGGACTTAGACCATTGTGACAATAACGGCAACCTGTACGGTGGTGGTGAAGAGCCCTGCCCGTTCTGCAACACCGAAGCGTTCATTGAGCAGAACGAGGATGAAGAAAATACCCGCGAATCGCTTCTGGAGTACATCGAAAAGCTACGGGTTCGATACGACAATCCAAGAAACTAATCGTCCGAATGAAATGGGAAACCAAAAACCGTTCTGGCTATCAATCAAGCCGAAGAATAAATGCTTGTTTAGTCGAAGGAATGGATACATAGGCAAGTTTATTTTCGGCTATTCGGTTTGTCTGCGACTTTTTAACATCACCATCATTTGATAAAACCCTTTAGATACAGATGAAAATAACATTAAGTGATCTAAAAGAGCTTCGTGCTTACTTCGGAGTGCATGATACGACAATGCAAGAGCATATGCTGTACGCAGTTGCAGATAAGCTAGTTAACAAGTTCGAAGAGGTTGAGGATCGAATTGAAGAGCTAAGAACAGAACTCGCCGAAGCTCCACACAATTCGTTTGCACAGGGGCAATTGTCCGGCGAACTAGATTCGCTAAACTGGCTCTTAGATAGAGAACACTAAAAACAAAAACTTCCGAAAATGGAATCAACAGAGCACGTAATTGTAAGCATAAATGATGGGGTTGCCTACGATGTTCGAACGAAATCCTATACCATCCGAGACTACTACTCTTATGTAGGTGATAAAGAAACTCTATGCGACTACGTTGTTGGAATCCTTGATGAATCTGAAGAATATGAAGCCATTCTAAATGATGACGGAACTCTAACCATTCTCAATTAATTCAACGAGTCATTTCATAGCTATGAACCCGTATTCTAACAATCGTATGATATTCATTCAGAAAGGTCAAAAAGCCAGCCAGGTCTACATTCACAATGGAAGTGACGAGGAAAGGCCAGAAAACGAAAAAAAAGTAGTTGTAATTGCGGTTGCAGCTTGGGGAAGCTCTACAATAGAGTTCTCAAAAGAACAAGCTCAGGAATTGGTACAAAAATTAAATAGAGTTATCGAGGAAATGTAGTGTTTTTAACATACAAAAAAGCCCAGTCTACAGCTGGGCTTTTTTGTTCGGCTTTGGATGGGCCAATTTTATGGATTGGGAATTTCAATTCCGGGCGGTACGATTCAAAAACTTCTACAATGAAGCGAGAAAAGTCGAAAAAACATCAATTCGAAAAATATTTTTCTAAAATTATAAGATATGTCTTGCATTATAAAGATATGTCTTATATATTTGTTCATCGGTTAAGCGACCGAACGAGTTGGCAGACTCGTAACGCAAAACCTCTAACGCTGCGCTATCGGCAAAACGGGCTATCCCATGAAATTTACAACTTACTTCTCATCGCATCCGGGCTATGCCATTGAATTGCCCTCAGAAAACCCAGGCATAAACTTTATTGATCGAGTTCGGAGTGAATTAGAGGTGCCTAGTCTATCGGCTGATGTTGTATCGGGCTACATCTCAGGCACTAACTGTGACGCTGACCTTTCTTTAGAAGAAAGTACGGCTCGCGATTCCGGTCATTATTCCGAAAAATCTTCCACCCATGTCAAGGTTCCCAGAGGCTTTTTGAACCAGTTCGTAAAGGTTGAACTTAATACTGTTCGAGACCCCGCAACGGGGGCTATTAATACAGTTAATGGGGTTCAAAAATTGAACAAACAGGCCGTGATAGATGCCTGGGCTGAAGCTGGCTACCCTTTGAGATGGGGATTTGAGGAAACTTCTCAAGATTCTTAAAAAGAGTTGCCCCGGTCGCTGGCAGGCTTCCGGGGCAATAACATGACCGCAAAACCTCTAAATTTTACAATCACCATGAGCAAAGGTATTCTTTTTCTTGATACTGCGCCCGAAATCAATCTCTTCTAATGGAAACGGCATTCTTAGATTATTTTCGTCAGCGCGTTGATGCTATGCAAAACGGAACCATCCTGATCAAAAGAACCGGAAAGCGGTATAGTACCCGGACTCGGGACAGCTACTGGACGGCCTTAAAATGGCTAACGGCCTATCAGCGTTCAACTCAGGTCGTTTTCCCCTCCGACATGGACGAGGCTTGGTTTGATATATTCAAGGGCTATTTGACCCGTCAGGAGTTACGACACAATACGATTTGCACATGCATTAATCGTATCAAATCAATCCTTCGGGCGCAATGCAAAGCCGATAAAATACCCTTCCCAGCTGATGAAGTTCAGATTGCGGAAGAGCTAACTACAAAGGTCTACAACACTGTAGAGGAATTAAAACAGTTGGAGGCAGTTGAGCTTAATAATCGTGCTCTGGAACGAGTTAGGGATGGATACCTGATCCAGTCCGATACCGGTCTGCGCTATAGCGATTTAAGGCGCGTATTAGCCCAGGCCTCTAATTACATCCATGAGGTCGATCAAAGGAAGTTTTTCAGGGTGCGAATGCAAAAAACCGGCGACGAAGTTGTTATTCCGATTTCTGGACGGGCTCAAAAAATTCTGAGTCAGCGTAAATGGAAACTTCAATTGCCTAGTATCCAATACTTCAACCGCCATATCAAGGCTATTGCCGAGGCAGCAAAATTGACAGAGAATGTCGTGGTGAATTTTACGAAGCTAGGGAAACTCCAGCACGAGGAAAAGAAAAAGTGTGAGCTAATGAGTTCACATACCGCTAGACGGTCATTCGCGACGAACGCTTTTTTGGCTGGTTTGCCAGCCATGAAAATTAGACGCATCACCGGGCATCGCACCGAAGAATCATTTTTACGGTACATTCGGGCGAACGGCCTGGAGTCGGCAATTACAATTTCTGATCACCCATTTTTTCGATAAATGCTTATGTTTGTAAGACATAGCAGATAAGCCTAAATTATGACCCCTGAACAGAAGTACAAAATCATTCGGATGCGTCACGAAATCTCAGAGGACGATATGGCCAACTGGTTTGGCTATAAAAACACGACTTCGTTTCGAAACGCAAAACAGGGGAGAAGCCGACTGATTGCGGGGGTGGTAAAGCTTTATGAAAAGCTAAACGGAGAAATAGTGTAGTGAAACTACAACGCAAGAAAATACGACCACCTGAAGGCTTTCACGTTGCACTAATCATGCTCGCCGGAATCGCTCTGGTGGTCGTTCTTATCAAGTTTCTGGGCGGTCACTAGCTACCGCTTCCCCCGAATTTCGGTTACGGTACCGTCCGGCGACGTATCTTTCATCATAATCTCTGTCGCGGTGATCGTGCCGTAATCCGTGCCGTCCTGAATCAGACTGAAGGTATTCGACGTATTCGATGCTGATTTCAGCTCAAGCGTACCTACCTCAATTGTTTCGCTCTCGGTCGGGTCTTTCAGCGTGATCACAAGATCAATGTGATTGTCATCAATACGAGTCGAAACAAACTCGCCGGAATAGCCTTGCGAGGGCAGGTTGATCTCTAACGGCCCCTCTTTGTAATACGTCATCGCGTATTTGCCCGATACGATCTGCGCCGGATTCGTAACGAGGCCGGGTGCGTCTTCTTTCTTACATCCAGCAAACGAAGCGGCCAGAACGAGAACTACGAATATCTTTTTCATAAGGGTATAGTCGTCCAACGTCAAAACTACGAATAAGTAAATCCGCAGGAGAAATAACCTGCAAATTTTTCTTGTCGAAAGTTTGTTAATATTAATGCTAACTATACATTTGCAAAATGGCTGGCAACCATTAATTTGTTTTCGACGTGAACCTGTTAGTACAGCAAGATTCCCCTTGCTGGTGTATAGTGTGCGTCCACGTCCGCACCCCGGAATGCCAACCGGATACACCAGCAAGGGGTTCGTTTTTAACCCTTCAGTAGCAAGTAATAGTGATCATCATCCCCGACATAGTGCGACAAAATCGGCAGCTTTCAGAGAGCGCAAAAGCGTTCTGCGGGGTTTTGATCAACCTGTGCCTGGAAGCGGGCGGGCCGGTCACGCAGTCGAACAACGAACTGGCAAAGCTCGAAAACACTTCGTTTGTGACGGTTTCAAAAAACATCGGTGCACTGGAAGATGCCGGATTTATTCGCACAAGCATCGACAAGGATGCCGGAAACAAACGCTCGATCTGGCTCACCGAAGCACTCGTGAACGCCATCAAAACCGAAAAATTTCCGGCCGCTGGCCTATTAAACAATGCTTTAATAGCCACGCTACCTATTAAAGAAAATATTAACACCCTATTAAAGAAAGTTTTAATAGCTGACGCACCTATTAAAGATAGTTTTAATAGCCTATTAAAGGATTATTTAATAGGTCAAGGTTGTCAATTTGCTGAAAATCAGACCGTTATATTGCCTACTAAAGAAAGCTTTAATAGCCCCACCGAAATTTCAGGGCGAACGCCTATAGAGATATATAAAAAAGAGAATAGAGATAGTATTAATATAAACTCTAAGAATCTTAATGTTAGTATTAATAATAATCTTGGCGTTCAACTCGAAAATGAATCCGACTCGAAACCGGAACCGGCTTCACCGCCTGACCCGATGCGGCCCGGATCACACGCCGTGATTCCGTACATCACGGTCGGACAGCAGCGAATTACTCCCGACGAAATCGGCCTGCTGCTGAAGATTCGAGGTGTGCCGCATGAGCGAACTGCACCGTACGTCGAAGAGAACCGGGGCAAGAACTACAACGACATGGACGAGCTGCGCAATCTGGTTCGCACCTGGCTCCGGGCGCAGAAGCCCGAAAAGTCGAAACCTAAACTCACCATCGAAGAGCAGGTTAAAAATCTTCGCATTGAAATCTCCAAGTACCGACGTGAACATCCGAACCTCTATCCTGACGGATTTTACAAAGACTTTCTCGATTACTGGTCAACGCCCAACAAAGCCGGAACGCTGATCTTACGAGAAACCAAGACCTTCTTCAATATCGGCCAGACGATGGCCTACTCGTACAAAAACATCTACATTCCTAATCTTGAACGCAGTGAAAAACGAAACAACAAATCAGGTGGCAGCAGCAAAGGCGGTGGCGGTGATAAAACCTCAGGACACGTTGACTTTAGCCAGTTCATTACTGGCCGCACAGAAGAAGGGGGTGAACCTGAAGGCGGCATCGTTGACGGAGATGCAGAATTTGTTGAATGAGCTGGTCGATTTACTCGGCATCAAAGTCGCACCGGCCATGAAGCAGCAGCACGACATGAGCCTGTTTAAGCTGGTGGTCTTTATGCAGCAGGAATACCCGACGCTGAAGGTAGAAGAGATATTGCTGGCGTACCGTACCGGCATCAAGGGCGGGCTGCCCGATGGCGACGGTGGTAGCTTCGAGATGTTTGCCGAGTTGAACCCTCGTTCGTTCGGCAAAGTGATGTCGGCTTACAAAAACCTGCTCCGGGAAGAAGCCGAGTCGCTGAGAATTCTGCGGAGCCGGGAAGAGCGCGAGAATCAGAAAGCCTTACCGGAGACGGCTCCCCCGACCCCGGAAGAACAGTACAAAAAGGGGAAATTCCTGTTTGAGAGTGCCTATTACGCGATTAAAGCAGGTAAAGTCTACCGCGACCTGAATAATCTTCTCTATGACTGGCTTTACAGTGCTGGCCGCATTCCGTTTTCGCAGGAACGGAAAGCTGAAATGCTGCAACGAGCGAAGCAGATGGTGCGGAATGAGAAGGCCACAATGGGCGCAACCGGCAACAGCTCTGAACACAAAAAGGCCCGCACACTAGCCGAAATCATCGATACGAACGGAGTTGTCTCTGCTGAGGAAGGCCAAGACCTTTGGAAGCAAATTTACAGCCAGGCGAAGCAAATCGCTTTCGAAACGCTGATCAAGGAATTGATCGAGATGGAGATTACCCCCGAAGAGTTTTTCAGTGAACAAGAACAATAACCAAAAAATGCTCAAACAAAATGGGAATCTATTTGAACATCAAGCAGAGACAAATCCCGGATCAGAAGTTGTACAACTCGATTCGGAACGAGACGTACAAAAAACCGATACCGGATCGGTCTCAGCATTTGCGCTGCGATACGGGGGAAATGCACGATGGAAAGCCCTTCGTCATTCTGGTGGCTCCTGACAAGCTGGAGGCTAAAAAGCTGAAGTATCCCCATCTCAGGGTATTGATTGAAAGCGACGTTCACGATTTTCTTCGGTCAAAACTATGACACTCGGATTCAGAATTATGTTCAAGGGTACTAGCCGCCCGACGAACTTCGAACAGAAGATCCTTTCCGGCTCAAAAATTCACACGATCCGGGAGGATGTAAACAACCGCTGGCGGGTCGGAATGCCGATTCAGTTCGCGGTTGGTGTTCGCACAAAGCATTACCGCAAGTTCATGGATGGCACCTGCAAAGGTCGTCAACTGATCTATATGGAGGCCGTTTCGGGTGGTATTCTCCAAATCGCAATTGCCGACTCTGAAACTTCCGATGCCCGCTGGATGCTGGACGACGAGATTATTGACCTAGCCCGTAACGACGGCTTCGATTCGGTAGAAGAGTTTACGAGCTGGTTTCGGCAGGTTGTCCAGGAGCGGGGCGGTGTGGCCACATTCAAGCTAATTCACTGGACCGATAAACGCTACTGATATGCCGCAACAGCAATACACCATTGATCAGGAGATTCAATGCCTGATCCGCGAAATCGGACTGCGAAAGTCTGTGTACCCCAAGCGTATTGAGTCCGGCAAGCTGAAGCAGGAAAGTGCCGATTACGAGATTGCGGTCATGGAGTCAGCCCTGAACCGTCTGAAAGCTTTACGTTTCCTAATGTCAAATCTTCTTCAATAATCAATTCTAATGGATGCAGTTACACCCATCTTGCCATTGTTTCAAAAGCGTAATGCTTTGAACAAAAAAATGAGGGCTTTAAATCGACTGGCAATTGTCAGGTACGACGAGGCACTGACAGCACTTCGTGAGAAGCTGCTTAAAATGAACTGGGTTCCGATTAAATCTAATGAGTTTTGTGGGCAATACGAGATAGGCAACGACTTCTTGAGTCTACTCGTAGGGATCAAAGCAATTGATCAATCCGAGAGCGCCGGGCGTGGTGGAATGCGACACTATAAATTAAGATCAAAGTTGTTCGACATCACGGGTGAGCATGTGGCATTGTACCGTCGGGGAATGAATGTCGATTCAAATATTCAGAATGAGGCAGAAAATGACCTGGCTCATAAAAATGAAGTCGAAGAATGTAAAACCACAATCGCGCAATTGCGGTCTCAGCTTCAAAGTGCTACAGCAGAAAGGATTCGGGCCTTGAACTTAAATGTATTGTCCGATGAAATTTATGGTATCAATCGAGACAAGGGGTTTTACGATGAAGTACAATCCTTGTCGCATTACATGATGCTGGTGGTTACTGAGGTCAGCGAAGCTGTTGAGGCAGACCGTACGGGCAAATGGGTTGAGGTTGATATTCGATTATTTATGGAGTCAATCAAGAACTTGACAGATAGCCAAAAAATAGAACACTTCAATAACCTTATCAAACACAGGGTAGAGGATGAGATGGCCGATATAATTCTGCGCATCTTGAGCTTCTGCGCTCTGAAGAGTATTGATATTGATGCTCATGTAAGGGCTAAACTCAATTATAACGCCTTGACCGGAAAAAACGGCAAGGCTTACTAGAACCTCAATTTAATTACTCAAACAAAATATCGAATGGAAAAAGTACAGGACGTTTTAGAGGCATGCACCCAGGAGGGGAAGTTGCTCCGACTCCCGGATGTACAACTGGACCCCAAACTTTACCGGAAGTTTGCCAAAGTTTTAGAAGGACTTGGTGGAAAATGGAAAGGCGGTAGTGTGCGGGCGTTTGTTTTCGAACAAGACCCGAGCGATGAATTGAAAAGCCTGCGCGAAGACGGCATTCGTAACATGGCCTCGGAGTATCAGTACTTCCCGACTCCAATGAACATCGCGGCTGAGCTGGTTCAATTGGCCGACATCGAAGCACATCACTCGGTACTGGAGCCATCGGCCGGCACGGGCCATATCTGCAAAGCTGTCTGGAATGTTCACCCAAAAATCAAGATCGACGTTTTCGAACTCTGGGGCCGGAACATCAAAGTAATCCGGGAGCTGATCGAGAAGCGGGCGCCCATGGAGTTTCGTGGTGCTGACTTTCTCAAAAAGGAAGACAACCGACTCTACGACCGAATTATTGCCAATCCACCATTTGCCAAAAATCAGGATATCCTTCACGTTCGCAAAATGTACGCGTGCCTGGCTGACGAAGGCCGACTCGTGGCTATTATGTCTCCGCACTGGAAGTTTGCCAGCGATAAACCGAGTCGGGATTTTCGAAAGTGGATGACTGACGTTGACGGTAATTTCCGTGATCTACCCGAAGGCGCATTTGCAACATCCGGTACAAATGTACGCTCATGCGTCGTCGTAATCGATAATTAGTACCCTTTTCAGTTAGTATTACTATTAATTCCTCAAACAAAATAACTATCATGAAAAAAGTAATCATTGCCATTCTGACCGCTGCCGTTCGCGAAAAGACACCCTGTTCAATCATCGTTAAAGGAAATGGGGGAGTGTTGTACTTGGTCGGGGCTTCAAATGCTAAATCATTGCGATTTGCCACTGAACCAACCGCTGAGTTTACTTCGGTGAGCCTTGATATTATGGAATCGCTCACGTCAGACCCAGCCGGTGCCCTAACGCTCGAATGTGAGGCTGGAGCAATTACGGTTAGTCAGTCTCAGAATGCCTACACAATTACGATCGGTGATACCTCTATCGCTTTTCTGAAGCCGTTTTTGAGTGACCCGTTCACTCCTCCGGCAACGTCAGAGATTCAAAGCAGCCCAGCTGTATCACCACTTTACGCCACCAACCGATGAGGCCCGTAGAATTTCCCGAACAAAATGGAGTTTTGGGACCACCGCAACAGTGGCCGGATGATCAGCCGGAAGTAGTACCACTGCCGGTATTCCGTGATGGCTGGAACGTTATCTCATGCTGGGAGCTAACCGACGACGAAATTGAGGTCATGCGCGTAACGAAGCGTATTTATATTGGGGTTGTTGGGGGACCGTCACAGCCGCCGATCTTTGCTACTGCTCTACCGCCTTTTACGAACGTCGAAGATGGAGAATAACCTGAAAGTTATCCTTATCTACACGGCGGTTCTGCTCACGTTGGCCGCACTTTGCTTTTTCCGTGGACGTCGCCTTGATGTCCACGGAAAGTGGGTAAGAGCCAATTGGTGGTACGATGCTGCGCTGGTGCTCGTCGGAATCTGGATCGCGGCACTTGCATTTTTTGCCTACATTACGTTTTTCTACTGATCCCTCATATGGCTCCATCTATGCAAATCAAGTCCGTCATCGTGAAATACCTCACGGTAAACGGCAAAAGAATAAAGCGGTATTTTTTCGAATGGCACGAACGGAGAAACTTAGGAATGCAGGTGCTCCGGCTGAAGCTCTTCGACTCCGACAGCAATCCGATTGGAAAAGAGCAGAGTGTCAAACTCGAAAAGGTTAAGCAGGTAGGAACGGTCACGGTTGATGGAAAAGAGAGGCCGCACTACGACCGCCCGATCTGGTTCGCGCTGGATATGGATTTCGAGCTACCTGACGCGACATCCTTTGAATACCGAACCGTAAACGTCTTGAAGAAGTCTGACCCGCTGACGGGTATTATTTCGACCGATCGGGAAGACCTACGGGCATTGTGAAAAATTATTTAATAAAAATTATGCGATTATGTTTTGAAAGTTAACTATAATATTAACTTTGTAATCGCTACGCGAATCTCAGTAATGAACATTGGTAAGATTCAGACTGCGTTGCGTGATTTCGTAACGCAGTTTTCTCTACATCGCGGGGAGGTTGTTGGTCACCCTCCGGTCTCATAAGCCGTGACTACGCCGGTTCGATCCCGGCCCCCGCTACAAAAGGTTAAGGGTTTAGGAATAGAAACTGGAAACGCTCCGACGAATTGTTCGGAGCGTTTTTTTGTTATAGATACTTAAACAAAATCTCTTATGAGCACAACAACTACAAATGACATCTGGGAAGGTGTAGATGCAGAAACCGATTTTATCAATGGTGGTGATTTACTGGATTATATGATGAGAGCGCCAGCTCACCGAAGTGTAGATGATATGCGCCAGTTAATAAGCAGAATGGCGATTGAACGTTTTTTTACACTTGAAAAGCCGTGGTATATGATTCCTTCGTTCAGAGCGAACCTGAACAGTAAAGTCGTGGGTGTAACCCATATTAACTCTGATGTAGATCAGAGTACAAAGACCTACACAATGAATCTTTTGCTTGAATTTCTGTAGTCTAAAACAAATTATCTTTACTCATAGTTAAAACGAAAAGCCCCGGCATGACTGTCGGGGCTTTTACATTGAAAAAGGGTGGTATCGTCTGCTGTGCTTATTTCGTTAATGCCGTCGTCGTAGCGGTCACGGCCAGGGTGACAAACAGAATCCTCCAACCCCAGTTTTCAATTCTGGCCCAGTTAAAAGGTGGCTTTGTCGGCGGGGGCGGTGAGTCGTTGGACTTGGAGGCCGTTTTGACGAGCTGTTTTAACTGGAGGTTTGCGCGCCCAAGCTGGGCTATAATGGTGTCTTTCAGAGCGAGGTTCTGCTTATGGAGGTTGATTTCCTGTTCGAGCAGTGCGACCCGGAATTTGGTTTCCAGTGCCAGCCGGGCGCCCTCGGGGGTCAGCGTGACGGAAGCTGGCTTCACTGGCCGTGCCGGGATCAGACGGAATGTATCGATAGACACCTGCTGCGGCTGCTGGTCGATTGAACACTGCGTCGATGTCGCCCTGCAAAGCGTCGTCAGGCAGAGAAATAAGGAAATTATGATACCGAATCGAGTCATTTTGTAGCGATAAGATTTGTGCTTGATGAATCTTGATTTGACGATTCGCGAACGACGTATCCATTTTCAGAAAGACCATTTCGCTATGCAGGGAAATAATCGAGTCCTCCAGATCGGCCTCCCGTTGTGACGTGTAGGCAATTCGGTGGTTGTCGCAACCCCGCAGGGCGTAGAAGATCAGAATGAGCAGGGGGCCGAGGCTGAGCGGAATCGGACTCCAGAACCAGTCCCAGAGGGGCTTTAAAACCATACCGACCCGTTTAGTGATGCCCTGAAAGATGCTGCTCAGGTTCAGGCCGCGAAGAAATGTCCAAATTTTAGTTATCATGGGAAATTGCTGTCGGCCTGATCGCCGGGGGATTTAAGTTTAACCGTGTCTGCAATTCGTTCGGGCTGCCTGGACTCGGGTGTGTCTGGCTCCGGCAGGTCGCCTACATTGTTTTTGCGCTCACGAAGCGACAGCGTTTCCCAGGGGCAGGTTGCGCATTTTTTGTGCTGCGTGTGCAGGCGTGTTGCCCGGTTGTATGCCTTGGCAAACTGGCAGGTGTCGCAACGGTAGATGGCCGTGCTATCGACCTCGGATTTGGCGACCAGTACCGAATCCGACGACCAGTGTTGGTCTTTCGGATCGTGATTGACCTCCACACAGGAGGTCAGCGCACTAATAGATAGGGATGTAATAAGGACGAACGATGCAATAAATGTCCTTCTTGTTCCGAAGCTTTTCATCATAAACTCCTTCTTTGCCGGTGGGCTTTTTGATGGTTGATACTCCCCGGTCGGAGGTGTTTCCTTCGACGGTTTTGCAATACACTGAGCCTTCCTGCCAATCCTCCAGAAGCCCGACGTGCCAACGCGACTGATAATAGAAAACCACGACATCGTTCCGCGTTGGCTTTTTTCCGGGCACCGCCCCGCCAGATCGTGACCAAACGATGTGCTTTTTCTTCCGTGCCCAGTTGCGAGCGAGCGGAGCGTATTCAATGTCCAGTCCCCAGCCTGCCTTTTTAATCGCCCACTCCAGCGACGTGCCGCAGTACGCGGAGTTTGCCGGTAGCTGCTTGTGGTACGTTTGGTTGAACGTTGTAATGCGGGGGTGGTCATTGCGGTTGGTTTTCTCTCGGACGGTGTTTTCGAGCTTCAATACGCCTACAGGATCAAGCCCCTCTACAGGGTCAGGTCTTGTAGGCTGAGCGGAAAGAAATGCAGGAATGCCAAAAAGAAGAGCGTAAACAGAAAGCAGAAAAACATGACGCGACGGGCCGGACCGGGCTGGTCGAGATTCTTCAGGTCGGTATACAGATCGAAGTCTTTGGAGGTCCATCCGTTGAGGTATTTGTAAACTGGTGGAAAAAGCATGAAAAACATTAATACAGAGGCCGCGACGGCTGAAAGGCAGGGGATGACTGCTCCGACAACCTTTTTCAGAAACAGAATCCTGAAATCGCCAATGGCATCAGCCGCTTCCGGGACGTACAGCGACAGGTTGTTGTACCAGGCTGCTGCCATAAACCAAAGCAGTGCGATACTTCCGGCGTACAAAAGCGGCTTCAGGTGGGGGAGGTACCGAATGAGCAATCCGTCGTGCGATTCAACTGCCGGTTCTGGCTTTGCGGGTGTCGCTGCCTCGGTTTTAGGTTCAAGCGCCTGTTCCAGTGCACCCGCCGTTGTTTTGCCGAGCCAGTCGAGCGGATTGAATTCGTTTGCTTTTGCGGCCTGCTGCCGTTCTATTCGCTCCGTGTACCGATCCTGAGGGTGTTTCTCAGGAGCTGGCCAGTAGGCCGCTACCTGTTTTTTTCGACCGAGATAAAGCATCAGCCCCAGAAAGGCCGCGATAGCAAATAGAAATCCACTAAGAAGCATGTTGGTGAAAGATGGGAGCCGGTCAGCTTCGACCGACCGGCTCAGGTGGAGAGTTGATTATTCTTCAGCGTCTGGTTCGACGTTGACGAGTTGCGCCTGAAAAATACCAGTGACCGTCTGCCATCCGCCGTAGGTCTTGTAGTAGCCTGCCGGACGCGTGAACAGACCGAAGCGCGCCGAGGGCGTGAAGACCCATTTCGGGTACTTCGTCGTGTCGTAAGACCGAACCCGAAAGTCAAGGTCAAGCGCGAACGTGTCCGCGTCGTACGGGGCAATCTGGAGGGCTGCGAAGCCGAAGCTGGTCTGAGCGACTTCCTTCTGCTTAACGATGTGAACGTGCTCCAAAATCGTTTGCAAACAAGCCGAGTTCGGACTCATGATCAGGATTTTATCCTGACCCAAGGCGGTGTCAATGGCCGGATCGTAATACCACTCAATCGGCAGCTCGTTGTACATCTTTGCCGCATCGGTGCCCAGGTCATTGATGCCGACGATTTTCTGCTTACGCATGTACGTTACCAGCTTCAGGCCACCAATAACAATCAATTTTCCGTTGATGCCGTGAACGGTTTTGATGTTGCCCAGGAAGTCAAAAAAATCGTCCCGTTTCCGGCCTTCCTTGTCGTACAGGTAAATCTCCGTGGCCGTATTCGTGTTGGTCACGAGGTTGGTACCGATGCCGGAGATGACGGCCGCCAGAGCTGCCGCGTTGATCGGTGACAGCAACCCTTCTTCGACCGAATCCGCGAACTGCGCTCCGATCTGCCCCAGCATTTTGTACTCACCGGCAGACCCGGAAACGTTGTTGTTCAGGCTTTCGAAGTACGATTCGGCTTCGTCCTCCATCGTGGCGAAGTCAATCGTCTTGAACTCGATTTCGTACTCCTTATGAAGCGCGTAATCGACGTTGACGGTTGTGGGGGCTGCCGGACGGTCCAGCCCATTAGCGCCCGGTTGGGTAACCTGACGACTGGATCGCTTGGAGGTCGGCGACCACTGACGGGTGTAATTCAGCGACACCCGGGCGATAATATCTTCTTCGCCCCCGGACCCCTGCACGAACGACATTTTCTGATTCTTGTTCGCGTAGGTGGCACTCATCGCTTCCGTCAGCGTAGCGTTTTGCGGGGAGCGCAGCGCCTGTAACGTACCGATGTTGTTAAACTTGCGGCCATTTTCCATCGTGTGCATGATGGATGCACGAACGATCCGCGCGGGGCCAAGGTTAATGTTGTTTGCCATTTGGCGTTGTGACGGTTAAATGTGAAAAAGTTTGACTAGCTGCTACGCGTCTCCTTTGTCCATTTGTAGATTCCGTCGCTGGGCGGCAGACATTCCAGCTTTTGCAGAGTCGTCGGCGGTAATTACTCCGCCTTTGGGGGTTGGATCGGACTTTTTCGCCCAATCGTACTGGGTAATCGTCAGATCGGCCAGCGTATCGAGTGTGACTGATTTGCCATCCACCAAAAGCGGCTGCTCGGTGCTGTCGGCTCGCATGATCTGGCCGGTAGCGTAATCAATTACCCCTTTCAACTTTTTCTCGCCAACGCCGTTTTTGAGCAGCTCTTCCGCGTCAGCCACGAAGTTGCGCTCGAAGTGACGGTCGCTGGTAACGTCCCGGAGTTTGCCATTCCGAATCGCTTTCGCCAGCAATGACATGTGTACGGCCTGTTGCCGTGCAGTCGTCGCGGCACTTTTCTCTGTTTCGTATACCGACTTTTCGACGTAATCGCCGTTCTGAATTTTGGTTTTCAGGTCGGTAAACTCTTGCTGAAGATCGTTGTAGTTCTTGTCACCGGACTTCGTGCCAAGTTCATCGAAAGCTTTCAGCATGAAAGCGTACTTTTTGTGAGAATCGTTTGCGCCAAACTTGTCGTACTCTTTCTTCTGATCGGCACTTAGCTTCGGAACGAATGTCTTCAGCATCGCATCGATAGGATCGAGGGCTTCGGCTTTCGCGCGACCTTTCACAGTCTTAAAAATCACGTCGTTACCTACGGCTTCGTCGGCGGTGAGCAAACTGGCAAGCAACTTCGTCGCATCCTCATCCGGGTGTTCTTCGTCCAGATTCTCAAAAAGTTTGGTGATCTGGTCGTCGGTCAGGTGGCCGGATTTTTTCAAAAGGTTTTCGAGAAGAATTCTCCGTTTCATTTTGTTTGAGTGTTTCGAGCCGGTGGCTCCAGTAATAAAAAAGTTCGTCAGCTTCGAGTGCACCCGTACCGTCGAACGAAATCGTTATTGGGGGTCTTCGTTGCCCGAATCCTCCTGGGCGGCTTTGATGCGAGCGAGATTGTCCTCGTGCTGCAATTTGGCCTCCTTGTACGCTTTGGAGTTCTTGGCGAGTCCGGAAGTTGCATTCATGAACCGCTCTACTTCAGCCTCTTCCGTTTCCGGCAGCGAATCCTCTTCAACCTCCAATTCGCCCTCTTCCGCAAACGGAATGATGTCGTAATCTTTGCGCTTGCCGGTCGGCGACTTGGGATCGACAACCGTTTTATAGGCGGGCATACCGAGCAATTTAGCCGGGGTGTGGATCGGTTCCCCCGCTTCGTCCCGGTCGATGGATTCCCATCCGGCCACCGTCATGATGACGTTGCGGGGCGGGTCAACTTCCTGAAGTTTCCGGCCCACTTCAACCGTCCGGGGGCCGAACTGAACAACCACCTCATCGTTGGGGAATAGTTGCTCAAAAGTCTTTTTGTCCATAAAAAATCTTATCTAAGTTTATATTAATATTAACTCTCGAAATATATAAAAAACAAATTATTGTTCAACGGTCTGCGTAACATTTTCTAAGTCAACGCCTGGCTGTACTTTCATCTGGGTGGTAGGCGGCATTTCCTCTTTCGCCATCGGCGCGGGACGTAGCTCGCCAATCAAATCTTCGTTGTACCGCTGAAGCGTTTCGTACTGCTGTTTGTCGTCCTTGAGCCAGAAATCGGGATCTTCCCGGAGTGCTCGGCTAACGAGTCCTTCGAAGTTGACCGAGAAGTGGAGTTCAGAAATTGCCAGCCGCGTTTTCGGGTCTTCCGGCTTCATTTTCGTGAAAATCTCGTTCGTCTGGAGTAGCTTTTCCTGATACGTCAGCGTCCGGTGTGGGTCGAACTTCGTCTTCGCCATGTAGCGCCGGTAGTGGTCCGATTGCTCGCCGGTCGTGTACTGAAGCATCTTGATCTCATAGGCGGACACCAGCGCCGAATCGTACTTTTTATCCTTCGCGTTATTCAGCTCTTCACGCGTCAACTCGGCATTTTCGAGGTTAAACCGTACCGGACGTAGTACTTTCGGAATCTGCTCACCGGCCCGACCGGATGGCGCAAACCGAATGGCATCGGCGCACTTATAGCCTTCCTCCAGCAATTCGAGAATGTGATCAGCCTGGGTGTTTAGCTCGCGGTAAAATTCCTCCCGGTCGTACCGTTTCGAGGTACCGGACGTCGCCAGCGGAGTCACGCGAATGAATTGCATGTTCATCGTTGCGTAAGCCTCTTCGGTGTTGCGCTTTAGTTCCTGCACCAATTCTTTAAGCGGCTCAATTGACCGGGGGATGTAGCCACCGGGAGCGCCGTTGGGCGCTTTGCTACCTCCGCCGAAATCCTCGTCTTCGCCACCCGTGACCCAGATCAGTTCCAGTCCGGAACCGGAGCTATTATAACCGGTACCTTTGCACTTGGGGCACTCCTTCACGTCTTTTATGTGGCCGCTTCCGTCGTCTTCGCGCTCCACAATCACACCGGCAGTGCAGCCCGGATAGCCACATCTTCCGGTAGCTCTCCGCCATTCCTGAGATGCAATATGAAAGCTCAGCTCGACAAAAATATCGTTATCGATCTGTTGCGCTTTTCGCACGTAGGGCAGCGAGTCGGAGAGAATGCTGACATGCAGCTCTTCGCCCATATTGTTTTTCTTCGCCCGCTTCTTGCCCAGCTTGAACGCAGGCATCATTTCGCAGTAATGCCGTGGTGGCAGGAAATTACTACCCACGACTCGGCCTAGTTCATCGTAAATATTTTCGTGGCCGAGAACCTGCCAGTTGGCCTCCTTGCGGCCCGAATCGGCATTGACGAAGCGGCCCATTTGCCGGGCAATCGAATAGCTGTCGTGATCGACAAAATACAGCGTAATGCCTTCCTGCTTTTGCACCCCGTTTACATTGATGAAATGCCGCTCGGGACTCATCAGCACGGCAAATTTGCCCTTCCGGTGCATGAAAACGTTTTCGCTGGGAATGACCAAGAACTTCGGCTCCGTATACAGTAGATCAGATTCGGGAAGCTGTTCGGGCAGAATCAGAAAAACCGCGTTCGGATCGTTCACGTAGTCGGGAGCAAACTCCTTGAAAAACCAGTTCACAGCCCCGCCTTCCGGGGAGAATGACGAACTGGTCATGTAGTTTTTCAGCGAATGCTCTTCGTCAATCTCTGTGGTCGGAAACTGGATATCAAAATCGTCCGCCTGACGGATATAATCAAAGGCATTGATGACCTGCGAGCGCAGTCCTAGAAACGGATTCCCCTGCTGCTCGAAAACCTCCTTCCGAAACTTTTTATGTTCTTCGCGTTCTTTCGGACGGTTGATATTCAGGTAGCGCGGGTATTTTTCACCGAATACTTCATTAATCGCTTTTTTGTGCTTGACCGACTCGGGATAGTATTGGTGTAGCAGTGCGCCACCGGGGGCATTGCCACCCGCGCACTGTTGAAGATAGGGGGAAATATCGCGGTTAAATACGAGCATGACAGGGTGAGAATTTGATGCTAAAAGAATGGCATAGTCAATATTAATATTAACTATGCCATGTCAAAAAAAAGGAATCAATTAAGCGGCCTTCTGCACTTCGAAGGTGTAGCTGCCGAAAATGCCGGTTTCGTTCTCGACCGCGACCGTGAATTTGTGGCGACCAGCCGCGAGCGTACTGGCAATGTTCACCTCGCCCGTATTGGTGTCGATGGTCACCGGCAGATTACCGATTGGCTCCTTCGCGTTTTTGAAGATCGAGTACCGGGGCGAGCCCTTTTCCAAGACCGGACGCGTCAACTCGGCAGCCGTGCCGGTAGCGAGCGTAAACCGATTGACGGTACCGGGAACGACGACCGCGCCGGTGACGGTGAACGCGCCAAACGTGTACCGCAATTCTTCCGCTTTTAGCTCGTTGTCTTTGATCCCGAACGTCGGGATCAGCTCGCCCTCTTCGTGGTTCCAGATCAGCGAGAAGCTACCGGCGATGTCGTTACCGAACTCACCCGTCAGCTCGTGACCGATGTTTTTGAAGACGGGATTCTCGGTATCGAAACGAACCACCTGCACAGACTTGTTCGTGAACAGGTACGTGTCGAACGCCTTTTTGCCAGCCCGCAGGGAGTTAAAGAAAGCAATGTTCAGGAACATGTACTTGAAATCAATGTCCACGGTTTCTTTCACTTCGCCGGTTGCGCGTTGCTCCGTACGGGTTCCGTAAGGAATCGGCTCCAGCATTTCTTCCGGCTTCGCTTTCCGACCGTTCACGGTGCCTTCACCGAAGAACCATGCTTTTCCGAGAAAGGTCAGTTCTTTGATCGTTGCCACGAGATTGCTGGCACTGAGCGTGATGGGCGTTTCGCCGGGAATGGTCACTTCTTCGCCAAAATTCGGCAGCGTGTTACGGTCTACCAGTGCCAGCGCGATAAAATTTGATTTGGGGATCATACCCACATTGTCCAACGGAATGCGTACAGACAGTTGTTGCGGGTCGGTGTTTTCAGGCAGAAAGTCAGCCAATGATGACATAAAAAATTGTGGTTTATAAAGTGAAAAAGAAAATACTAAGACTATTTCGTGAACGGGAGCCTGCCCCAGTTTGCCGGATTTAGGTCGCCCGGAAACCGTACCCAGGCGATGTAATTGCCGTTCGGGACATTCTGATAAATATACCGGGTTTCGCCCGCCTGATAGATCATGTTCGGTCGCCACGTCATGTCGAACCCTTCCAGCATGTATTCGACCGGATCATTCGTGTTGTTGATCGTATTGACACTGTTGTTGCCATAATCGATGTGCTTCGTCAGGTAAAACGCCGTCGTGGGCTGTGAATCAACGGCAATAGATTCTTGACGCGAAGTGTATTCGGTGTCGTCTTCGCCCCGAACGTCAATCGTGGCCGTCACGTTTTCGGTGTACGTTTTGGAGGTGGTGCTCGTCCAGCTGCCGCCGTTGTACCTTACCAGTGGATTACCCTTGATTCCCCGAATGTTCCGCACGAAAAGCAGTGTTTCGGCGAATTTCTGAACAATTGTCAGGTCAAACTGAATACCGCCGACAGGGGGAATTTCATATTCCGGGTGGATGATCGCCCCGACACCTTCTGGGTCATAAATAGGGGCTGGCAGGTATCCGTAATTCTTCAAAAATAACTCTGCGGAAACAATTAAGACTTCTCCTTCAGATGTAATAACTGATAGCTCTGTTGGGGTTTTCCACCCCGAAAATCGCACCTTTGAAGCGGAAACAATAACTGGAGTACCCGCTTGATTCCCCTTGGCTGTAATGCAGGCGTAGATCAAATCCCCTGCGGCCAATGGGGATACATTTATGGTGCTGAGTCCAGCAGTGAGCAAGCTCGTTCCAATGAGCTGCTCGCCCCGAAATAGAAGCACCTGCGCGCCATTTGTAAAATTACAAGAGACCTCAACCGATTGAGAATCGGCCCACGCCCCGGATGTAATATGAGCTAGTTGATCCATTTAGATTTTGATGGAATAGGTTCTCCCTAATGGCTTGCCAATGAAAAGCCAGCATTGTCCTGCATTGAACCGAGGCCGGTAAAGTCTCCCGTTGATAGTTACGTTTTTTCGGTAGCCATCCTGAACGTCACCGGCGAGAACAACAATACCATTACCCTCGTCGATTGATTTTATCGTGATTTCCATGTTGCGCTGATTTAATCGCCGATGTCCGTACCTCTGATGTTGAATTTGGTTGCGTTGCCGATCTGGTAGTGGTAGTTATTCTTGACCTGAATGGGGTCAGAGGTGGCGGCTGTCGTATCAATCGCATAGACGGAATAACTGCCGATCCAGTTGGACGATAAGATGCCCCGACCGGAGTTACCCGAAACCGTAATACAGGTTGTTCCGAGCGGAGCCAGCGTAACGGCCTTACGTCCATCCAGTGTGCACCCTTTGATGTTCCAGTTGCGGCAGTCTTGAATCCGCGCGCCGGGCATTCCAAAATCTGCCGTAGCAAGAGTTGTATTGGGAAATGCGTTAGCATTGGTTATCGAAAAGCCCACCACATTAAACATGTAGATACAGGTCATATTACCCTTTTGGTGAGCGATACTGAACTTCGGATTGTTGATTGTTGCCCCGTGGCCCCCGCCGTTGTAGAAAATGGCTCGTTCGCCAGTGTCGTCAAATTTTACGCTGTCAATATCGACCTGAGTGCCTGCCGTAACTTCGAGGCCATAAATGTTTTCGTAGCTGAATACACCGGGAACTGTTTCGACGCCCACGGCATTGCCAATGAATCCCCCTTCTACTTTGATGTTATTGGTCCGCGCCTTGGAGATGCTAATGCCCCGGTTGTCGTAGCCTTTGCCGTGGTTGCCCTTGAATTCTCCATTCTGACAGCCTGCCGCTTCGTAGCAATACTTTACGCCATCACGAACAATGTTGTTGGAAACGATAAAATTGTCGGTGTTATCCATCGAGATCCCCCAAATATGGGCCGAACCCGGCTGTTTACTGCCGGTGATAATGTTGTCGGAGATAATGATGTTTTCGGACTTGCTGTTGGTAAACGCATCACCCCGCCAGACCTCAATGGCCAGGGTGTTATAGGATGTTGGCAAGACAACCCCCGAATAATCGAGGTGATTGCGCTGAACAATGATGTCGCGAGTTTCCCAGTTCGTATTAACACCATCGTGAGCATGGATTTTGATATAATCCCGCAGACAATCTTTGAATTTATTGGAAGTAATCGTCCATCTTTTACAGCCGCCATGCAGGAAGATGGATTCTCCGTTGTTGTTAATAAAACGACAGTTATCGATCACGCCATCAGTACTATTTTTGACGTAAATAGCGTTCCGATTGGCATTGATGAATGTAACATTATCCAGCGTCAGTCCGTTATAGCCAATGTTATACACACAGGCCTTCCCCAATCCGGCCGTCGTGTTCCCCGCTTTATTATAATCCAACACCAGATTCGTGAGTGTCACATTGTGTGCACTAATGTTAAAAATGGAGGAGTTCTGCGAATTGGAAAGCTTGATGGTCGCCCCGTTTCCATCAATATCGCACCGACAAGGTATCTGATTAACCTTATAGGTCTTGAATCGAAATAGCTTAAGCACTCCTTTTCCCTCAACCGCCTGGCTAGCCGCCATTAACTTCGTAGTATCATCCGCAATACCATCGCCAATCAGCCCCGCCCATTCCCCCGAATACACCCCGTCGGAGACAAAGCGTTCGTAGTATTTACCCGTTGGCCCCTGAAAATACAGGAAGTTCTGACCAACGGCTGGTAGTGAACCTGAGCGTTGAACGCAAAGCGACCCGTCCGGATGCAAACAGGCGCTGGCATCCGTGTTGGCAAACTCTGCAATAACCGGCACCTGCGTTACACGCTTGGATAACCCAGCCAGCATGGATGCAGTTGTTTCAGGGTCACTATAAAGGTTTTCGGCCAAATCTTTCCATGTTCCCCGTAGATTACTGGGCTTAATAAGACCTACTGTATTATCAGGAATTTTCTGGTCAACTAAAGCGAAAAACGCTTCTTTTGAAGTCATAATATTAATTTAGTTTATATTAATATTAACTCTCGAAATATATAAAAAATATTACCTTCTGCACTGTCGATCAGGTGAAATCTTCATTAAATGCCGCATCGAATCCTTTTTCCAATGGTTCATTGTAAAATTCGGATACTTCAGTTGGAATTGATTTCAAAACAACGAGTCGCAATCGTTCGCCAGATAATAGACTTAACGATTCTGTACGGTGTAGCATTCGGGCCGTCAGTTCATATCGATTTAAGATTAGATCGTTTTTATAGACTATCAGGTGACGACTTTCGTTTTCGCAACGCACCAGAAGCTCGTAGCTTCCCGGAGTGATTCTTGTCGCGTCACTAATCGGCAGGGTTGTATTGCTATCCTTTAAATAAAAAAGCAAGCCTTCGGCTCCTGAAATCGACTCAATCAAAGCAAATCTCAGTTCGGCACTGAGCGGATAGAAGTCATTCATAGACCGCTCACTTTGCCGCTCTGTTAAGGTTGCTTGTGCCTGTAAAAGCTGCCTGCGACCAATAAACTCCGATTCGGAATATTCCCCGGAGCACAGCAGCGGAATCTCATTGATCGACACGAGGTTGTGTTTTAGTGCTGCCGATAATACCCGGTGAAAGACAGCAGGTTGCGCCGACGTAGTAAGCGTCCGTTGCTGCGTGAACCGGGCCGACTGCCGACGCTCCACCGAATCAATGCCGGTGTAAAGCGTTTCTTGTTGAAACTGCCGGGATTCGCTCAAAAAAGCCGGGATTCGAACTTGCTGCATAAGTCCCGGCTCGCCGTAGTCGTAGCCGAAGATGCTGCGCCCCGACCCCGGAAAATCATCCCCCCAGCGCAGTAATGCCGTATCGCGGGCAAAATCGGTCACCTGGAGGTAATTGCTGACCGCTACGGTCGCTTCGGTTCGCTTATCAGTCAGCAGAAGTTGATACGCTCCGTTTTCCAGAATTTTCGGGATCGATACCGTACAGACAAGCGGCAGCGCCTTCATCCAGACACTACCGTCGATCAGATCGACGGCGGCAATGTTCGCTTCGCTGAGTGCCATGCCGCGCTTGGCGTAGGCTGTCAATTCGCTATTCTGCGGCACCTCGACCGTGAACGGGTGTCCGGTGTAGTCGAGTTTTTCGGCGATGGTCAGCGTGGTATCGTCATCCGTTGCTGTGACGCTCTTGGCTCCGAGAATGAAGACGTTGCCGCGCCGGATCGATGTTCCGATGTACACGCGGTACTGATCCACGGTTGCGGATGGTATAACGACCTTATCGGTCAGTGTGATTCCGGGGGTATTGGTATTGGTGATTGACCGGGAGCCGGGAACGGCTGTCAGAAGCGGTTGTGAGCCTGCCGGAACGGACAGTTTACCCCCGACATTCGCAAAGTAGTTTACGACCGTCGCCACGGTGTCGCCGGGAGCGACCGCATACGAGCGGTTTGTTTGCCCCGGAACGGCAATCTGAAACACGTTTCCGGGTTGGATATCCGCCCCGATGATGACATCGTACAGGTCAGAACCGCCCGAGGTGCTGCTGTAAACAATGGAAATTGTTGGCCGGTTGCGGTTGTTGAGTGCGATGGCCCCCGGCTGTACGCTGTGGATCGGCACGGTTCCCGGCGCAACCTCGATTCGGCCACTAGCGGAAACGCCGAGGCCGGCCAGTACATCGGCGGGAGTCTGCCGGGAGTTGGCCACGTAGGTAACGGCCCCGAGCTTGAAGATATTCCCCGCTTCGATGTCGGTCGAGATCGACACCCGAAAGCTGTCCTTGGCGGCTTTGACCACCGTTCCCGTTTTCTGGGCGCTTACGCTCGGACTGTTGTCGTTGTAGGTACGATTGCGTCCTAGACCGATACCGAGCGGCTGATTGCCCAGACGAAACCGGGGGCCGTGGTACGCCCGGATTAATAGCTCATTGCCGTACCGATCCACCGAAACCGGCGTGTAAGGGTAGTTCTGAAAGTGCTCCTGAATGGCCGCAACGTAGTCGTTCAGGTTAGTTTGTGCGCCGGTAAACGTTCCCAGTACCGGCAGCTTTACCGGCTCGCCGGTGGCCGGATCGGGAGCGGTACCCATAATCGCAAACTGCCGGATTTCCCCCGGCTTCGGAGCGCGGTTGATTCCAATGCGAATACGGCTGCATAGCTCGCCGTCCTGCCGACGCAGAGCACCAGCGTTTTCGGTAACGGCTCCGGTTTTCAGGTTCTTCAGATCGATCCGGGCGAAGTCCAGATCAAGTCCGGCCAGATCAACGCGCGGAACGATGAACTGAAGCATATCCCCCGGCAAAACCGGCATGATGGCGTATTTCTCGGCGGGGGTCAGTCGGTTGGTCGGAAACTCCTTTCCATTCTCCGAAAGGGTAAAGAAGCGGTAAAAATGATCAAACTTTTGCATGGTGGTCAGCAGGCTAAAATGAGTGTTGCAACGGGTCCATCGGCGGTCTGCGACCAACTCGCTTCCATCAATAATCCGGTACAGGTTTGTTCGCCGTCGTGAAATTCGATCCAATCGTTGAGTCGTTCGTATTCAAGCATCGATAGTGACACTGTGACGGTTGCTATCTGATCGCCGATCAAGGGCGGGGCAGGGGCGAAGGTGGTTGATTCGTTGGGAGCGAGTGCTCCCTGAACGGTTTCGAGCGTTAAATTGCCGCAGTAAGTCAAGAACGGCAGCCAGTTCCGCAGGCCATTTTCCGGGCAAAGCTCCGCGTTGTAGTTCGGCGACGTGGTTGCGCGTCCATTCTGATCCACGATGATGATAAACAGATCGTCGTCGTGCGTTTCTTCCTTGCCGGAGCCGGTCGTTTCGGCAAGGAACTGCTTGCGTCGAATTTCTTCAATCAGCGAACCGGATGCTATCAGCGCACTTCTTAGATCAATCGTATTACGAAAGGTCGAATTATCGGTTCGGTAGGAGCGACTGCCGTTGGGTTCAATCGCCGACGTGAGGCCGTTACTCTTCCAGGTACCGAAACCGGTCAAAACTTCTGACGCGACGAATTGCGTATTGACCTTGTAACGCACGTCGGTAATTGACGGCAGAATCGTTGTTCCGGCTTCGTGAAGCATTGTAACCTTGGGTTCGAGCCGGAGCGTTTGCCGGTCTGGGCCGTCGAGTGTTTTTTCGAGGTTAAAGAACCGGTCCAGCTGGTCGAACAGCCACGCAAAATCGATCTTGAACGGACGATTTACGCCCCGCAGATTGGCACCATTCGTTAGGAAAACCGAGCGGCCATCTCCCACCCGGAAGAAATCACTCCGAAAACCGAAACTAGGGCCACAGCGTAACGCAAGTTCTTTCAGGAGATCGTGCGCGTACATTCCGAAACAGGTTGTCTCCGGCAGCGAAACCGGCTCCTGAATGCCCAGGCTTGTCGTTGGTCGGTACGTTGCCGTGAAGGCCGCGTTTGAGCTGGCCGACATCCAGCCAATGGCAACCGACGTGTCGTGTGGCACGGTAATGACGGTATCAACACCCGTAACGATGTGCGACCCCGACTCAATGGCAAACGTTGAAAAGGGTGCCGAGCCGACTACGCGGTTATCTTTCAGGAGTCGGTATCCAAGCGATGCCGAAAACGATACGTCGGTTGTGAAATCGACATCGACCACGCCCGAAATCTGAATCGTTACCGGCTTTCCGGTTTCGTTTTTGTAGATCGGCTCGAACGACAACGGCTGAAGCACCGAGAGCAGCGTTCCGGCAATCGACTGATCTTTATCATCCTTCCGCATCAGTGGTAACGCGTGGGCTACGGGGCCGCTGACGGGGCGGGTTACGGTCGGGCGGCTCAGCACATAGGCAGATTCGGCAGTGATTGGCTGACCGGGCAGCGAAATCGTCTGAGTCGCCGGAACGGAAAACGCGCTCGTAAAGGAAGCCTCCAGTGTTGTGACGGGATTAGAATCTCGAAACGAACAAAAAGCCCGGCCCGGTCGGGATGAATACGTCACAAAGTCTACGTAGGATTCGTAGATCGAACGCCCCTGATCGTCGGCAATGGCAAACGCCACCTCAGCGTTCAGACGGTCACGGCGGTACGCATCCCGCAACGTCCGCACAGACGACGGATCGGAAAACGTCACGTCTCCGAATTTGACATAGCCGATCTTCCGGTAGAAGAACCCCCAGGTGCGGGGGTTCCTGATTTTTTGCAGCGTGAGCGCGTCCAATCCAAGCGGTGGCACCGTTGGGACGGAGTTCAAAAAGACTTTCATCGACTCATTATGTTTGATAAATACATTGTCTGCGACTGCTGGCCTTCGAGGTAGGTGGCGATCCCCTGCTTGTCGATGGTGACATTCAGAAGTTTTTTATTACGCAGTTCACTGGTCAGGCCCGTAAGCAGGTTTTCCACCTGGGATAGATCAATCGTTGTTGTGCCGCCATCGTGCCCGAACAGTTCAGCGGGGGAGGCCATCACCGGCACGGGTCCGAAGCCGCCGAGCAATCCGGGATAGGTTTGCTTCAGACTGTCGATCAGCATCGACCGGCGAACCAGTTCCTCGTTGGTGATTCCACCGAGTTGCTTGTTTTGCTTTTTAGTCATAACCCGTTCTCCTTTATCGAGCCAGGCGGGAACGGTGTCAGTCCCGTTCGGAAAACGGTTTTCGGCATCCACAAACTCGGTACCTTTTGCAAAACCGAGTGAGTTAATATCCCCGATAGCTCCGTTCAGATCATCGATTGCGCTATCGATCTTACCCCGGTTAAATAGATTTCGCTTGCCCCGCAGAATCGCAATCTCAGCCTGCAACTCGGCAACCTTCATGCGTTTCGTTGCTTCGAATATTTCCCGCTGAGCGGCCTTTACGGCTTCTTTGTACTCGGAATTGGCCCCCGACATTTGATTGGTAATCTCACGGTCCTTTTGAGCAATCTGCTCTTTCAGTGCGTTGATGATGGCGGTTGTTTCCTCCTGATTGCGACGGATTAGGTCCTGTGTTTCCTTGTCTTTCTTCGCAATTTCCTCTTTGAGTGCCTTTTGTTCGGCAGCAGCTTCCTTTTCCTTTGCGACGATCTGGTCTTTCAGGATGCTGATTGCATTCGCCGAGTCAGCCTCCAGTTCCTTGATCTTCTTGTTTTCCTCTTCTTTGATTTGCAGGTTCGCGAGGGAAATTTCCTTTGTCTTGTCACCCATCGCGGTCTGATACTCCTTGTGCTTTTCAGCAATGAGCTTATCAAACGCAATGGTAATACGGGCTTTCTCTTCGGCGCTGGCTCCGGCATCGGCGGCTCGCTGCAATTCGCGCTGTTTGGCGGCTTCGAGAGCCGCTACCTCACGAGCTTCACCGGCAGCCAATAATTCCTTCCGGTAAATGTCGTCTTCGGACATCCGAAGAGCTTTGTCGCTGTAAAACTGATCCGTAAGTGCTTTTTGCTTGGCAAGTGATTCGTTGAGAGCCTGAACTTCCGCGTTCTTGGCCTCCTTGAACGCATCCAGTTCATCCCGGACGGCCTGCATTCGCTGCTCGGTAATGTCCTTGAAGACATCGAGATTCTGTTTCAGGATCTTCTCGTGGGCATCACTGGCCGATTTGGCCGCATCGATCTCCTGCTCTTTCGCTGCCTTGAACGCAGCCATCTCTTCCTCTAATGCCTCAATTTTAGCGTCACGAAGCTCCCGCTGCATCTCCAGTTCGCGTTCGATTTTGGCGATGTTCATCGCTTCTTCGCGTTGTAATTTGTCGTACTGGGCTGCAATCATTTCCGAAAGGAACTTCTTGATATTCGTTCCGGCGTTGGCTTGGATTTGGGCAATCTGCTGGGCTGTAGCAAACTCGGCTTCAATCCGATCCCGACCTTCGGCGTACTTCATTTCTTCGGCGTGGTAGGACCGAATCAGGGCTTCTTTCTCGGCATAGGTACCCTTGAAGGTTTCCAGTTCCAGTTGCAGAGCCTCCTGATTCATGCGAATCATGGTGTTGTACATCTGCGCAAACACATCGCGGGTTCGCTGGTAGCCGTCCGCAATCGCCTGGTACGTTTCGGCCACCATTTGATTGTACGCGTCGGCAATCGCTTTCGCGACCTGCGCTACCATGCTGAAAATGCCCATGGTGGCCTCGAACGACTTCATTTTCGTTTCATCAACGACACCCTGCGCTTTGGTAATGTCCAGCTTGGTTTTTTCGATACCAACCCTTGTCTGTTCGATCTGCTCCTGCGAGCGATTCAGACTCGAACTCTGGATGATTTCCAGATGACTAAGTGTCTGCTTCAGTTGATCGACCCGGTTCTGGGCCAGCTGCTCGGTTTTGCCCGAGAGCACATCGACGTTGTTGATGGCCGACAGAATCGCCCCGGCAAACTGCGCCACAATGGGATTGCCTTGCCCGAAGAGATCGAGAATTGATTTGAGTGCGTGTTCCCGGAACTGCCGGTTTTTCTCAATACCCTCGCGTTCGAGTTCTGCGTTCCGCTGCCGGATTTCCTTGACCTTCTGCTCGGTCTGATTGATCAGCTCAACCGTTTTGGTGGCCGTGGCGGTTTCCAACTGCGTCCGGGCCTGTTCGTACTTCAACTGATCCTGATTGCGTTGGTCCAGCGCCTTTTTGTACTCCGCGCTGGATTTCTCCGATGTCAATCGAACCTGATCAAAATACTCCTGCGACTGTTCGTAATTGATCCGCAGTTGCTCCACCGCCTGGGCTTTGATTTCGTCGCTCGCCTTTTTGCCGTACTCCTGAAGCAGTACCAACCGTTCTTCGTGCGTTTTGGCGACTCCGGCTTTTTCCAGAATCTTTTCGGCCTCCAGTCGCTGCACAGTCAGCACTTTGACTTTTTCGTCGTGCTCCAACTGCTTCGCCATCAAATCCTTGAACTTCTCGTCTTCCAGCTTCAGTTGAAGTTCCCGGTGCTGGGGAGCGTATTTATTGATGATTGCCGTAATTTCGTCCTGCTTCTGAGTAACCAGCTTCGAGCTTTTGTTGACGGCTTCGATTTCGGCCTGTTCCTGCTTTTTCAGCAAATCAATTTGCTGCTTGAGCCGCAGCTCGCCCGACTGCGCTTCCAGCTTCTCAATGGCAATATTGGTGGCGCTGACACTTTTGATCTGAAGGTCTGCCTTCAACGCATCGATCTGAGGTTGCGTTTCGGAAATGACCTTTTGAATGCGTCGGGCTTTTTCCTTTTCCGAAAGCTCCAGTTTCTGAATATTGTCGATTCGCTGCTTTTGTTCCAGTTCCAGCAAACGCAGTTGGTCTTCCAGCGTTTTCTCACCCGCCTTGGCTTTGATCTGCATAATCTCGATCTCCGTCTGGCTGATGTGCTTTTTGGTCGTCTCGGCTCCGTCTGCCTGAATCTTGCCAACTTTTTTCTGGGAATTCTCGGTAATCTCCGCGATTTTGTCGGCTTCCTCTTTTTTGAGCTGTTCAATCCGGCTCTTGTTGCCGGCCGATTCCTTGATCTGACGTTCGTAGAAATCTTTCACCTGAGCAACCTGCGCATCTTGCGCGGACTTCTTCGCGTTTGCAATCCGGGTATCGGAGGCCTTCTGCTCTTCTTCGAGCTGTTTCTGGCTCTGCTGATTCGTTCGCAGAACTTCCGCCCCGGCCTTCATCCACTCCGCACTCATGATCGTTGCCAGACCGTGGGGCTGTAGCGTTTTGGAAACCGATGAATGGTAGTCGTGGTACGACTTTTCCAGATGCTTGATGATAGCCGCTGAGTCGTTGCCGTACTGTTTTAACTCCGGCATCTTCTTCACCAGCCGGGCGATTGATTCGGCTTCTTCATCCCACAGCGCCCGTTGTTTGTCAGCGTTTTTCTCGGCGATGTAGCTTTCTTTCGCCAGCGCAATCCGGGTTTTGAACGAATCATTGACCTTGTCGAGAATCCCCTTCAGTTGCTCATTCGTGACCTTCTCCGAGTTGATACCCGTGAAGTATTCGGGGTATTTTGCGACGAGCTGATCAATCGCTTCTTTCCGTCGAACGGTGCCGGTGCGAGCCGCCATTGCGGCCTCGGTAAGCCGATTAAGTTCGGACTGCTCCTTGCGTACCTGAAACTCCTGCTCACTCATTGACTGGGTAACTTCTACCGTAGCAGCATCCAACGTCATAAGTGCGGTAGCAGCTAAACCGACGACGGCCACGATGGCCCCGATCGGGTTGGCAGCCAGTGCCGCCCACAGGGAACGGGCCGCGACCGCCGAAGCGAGTTGAGCGCGGGTAAACCCTTCGGTTGTGCCGGTGATGGCGATGACCGCCAGCCGGTAGGTGCCGGTGGCGAGCGTTCCGGCAGTGGTCAGGCCATTCCAGGCGGTTTGGGCCACCGCTAACGCTTTGGTGGCCACCTCCTGTGCACGAGTTGCGGCTTGCCACGAGATATAGGCCGTCGCGGCGGCTTTGATATAAGCGACGGTGCGCTCAATCGCTTTCTCGGAACCGATAGTGGTATCGATGAGCTGATTCAGCGTCTTGATACCGCTCTTGATCGTATCCTCGTAAAAGTCACCGATCCGTGCTTTGGCAATAAAATACTTATCGGATAAGTTGGCAATTTGCCCGCCGAGCGTTTGAGATTGCAGTGCCATCAAATTGTAATACCGACCGCCGACTTCGCTGGCATCGAATAGCGCCTTTTTCACCATATCGAAGGTGATCGTGTGCGCTTCGGCCATCTTCAGAATTTCCTCGCGCGGCTTCTTCATCGATTCCGCGAGCAGATCGTACAGCGGTACGCCGTTCTCTGCAAACTGGTTAAGCTCCTGCTTCATGAGCTTGCCCTTGCTCTGTACGTCGGTAAACGCCTTTGCAATCCGGGGCAGTCGATCCTCACCCACGACAGCGGCCATGTTCCCGAGCATATTCAGCGTCGGAATCAGCTCTTTCGTTTCAACGCCCAAGCCCTTGAGCATGAACGTGGTTTCGGTCAACGATTCAATCTTGAACGGCGTTGTCTTCGCCAGCTCGATAACGTCCTGATAGACTTTATTTGCTTCCGCTTTCGAGCCGATCATTTGGGTAAGGCCCATGTGGAAGGTATCGAGCTTTGTCTTCGCTTCGATCACTGACTTGCCGAAGTCGATTACCTCATGCACTCCGAAATAGGCGGCTACCAACGTGCGAAACTCCCGCAGAACGTCGCTCTGTTGCCGGATGGCTGTGGCCTGTTCCCGCAGTTCGCCCTTCAACGCCAGCGTCTGCCGGGTCTGTTCACCCCGGATGATGGCGGTTTGCTGCTCCTGCTCCGCCTTTACGGCGATGGTTTGCTGATTGAGAGCCGCCTTCAATTCGGCCAGTGCCTGACTGGCTAACGACCGGGCGAGCGCACTTTGTTCGTTGGCCGATGCCCTAGCGGCAGCGTCACGCTCGGCGGCTCCGGCTTTGGCCGCGGCTGTTTTCTGCGCTTCGGTGGATTTGATTTCGGCAACCTGCTTCTGAGCTTCGGCCTTGATAATGGCCGTTTGACGCTCTTCGTCGGCTTTGACCCGCGCCGTCTGCTGAGCCGATGCATCCTTAACGGTTGTGATGCTGTTTCCGGCCTCTTTCCAGGCACGGTTTAGTCGGTCGAGTGAGGCTTCCTGTTGGGATACGGAATTTTGTAGGCTTGCCGCCTGCTGCTTGATGACCTGTTCCTGTTTCTGGCTCAGTTCGATCAGCGTAAGAAGCTGCTGCTCAACGGTAGGTAGTTCGGAGACGGCTTCGAATCGAAACCGGACGTTTTTGTCTTCCATGCGGGTAGCCTGATAAGTGCCGCCCGCTAAGATAGGGAAATGTTAATATTATTATTTCGACAAAAGCAATAATATTAACTAAGTTTCGATTTGTGAAAAAGTAAGTTAATATTGATATAAAAAAAGGGCGTTATCGCCCTAATTCGATGCTGTATTTTTTGGGTTGATCTAGCTCATGGGTGCCGCAACGGGAATGGAATGGAGTAGGTTTTGGGCTGCGGCCACGAACGCCAGTGATTCGGCATAAGCCAGTGCAGTACGGGGTGACTGCTGACGCTGCGCGAACAGGTCGTACAGCATCGACTTGAAAACACCGTACCATTCCTGATCAGTGTGCGAGTCCGCCAGAAAGATGTAGGACTGCGCAAAGCAATCCAGTGTCAACGTTTCCGGGTCAGCTTGAATGATAGAGATTGCACTAGGGTACTTGAGATTTAAGTAAGAGTTCAGCAAGGCAACGTCACTTTGCTTACGACTGGTAATTTTGGTTTGCATTAATTGGATAGGTTAAATAGCCATTTATTACTTATCTCGATGGGGTGGGGGTATTCTTTTTTCTTTCTAACTCTCTCTTTTTTAACTCGTCACGTCGTCGGGCATCAAGGTAGTTGTGGAACTCTTCGACAGTGAGGTTATCAAATTGTCGAATAAGATTGACGTCTCCTTGCGTGATTGCAAAAGCGAAATCGTATCTCTCCCGAAACCAAGCCTCTCGGACATTAACAGTAGCCTGCTCCAGTCCAATACCTCTTGAAACCGAACCTCGTGGATATAGCTCACGATGTCGTGATTCAACAGCTCGGATAAGGGCACAAACTGCCCCATGGGTGTAGCCAAAAAAAAAGCGTACAATTCGGGGTGCTTGGCGAAGATTCCGATGTTTCGCTTTGTCTTTGCCGGTTCGGGTTTCGCCGGATTTTCGTCTTCGGCAAAATACCAGATCGACGCAATTTCATAAACTTGTTCAATGTCCAGACCGAACGAACGCCGGGCATCAATGCGGTCTTCAATCGTAAGTACTTCCCGTAAGCAATCCTGTGCCGATTCCGGGTCTGCGACCAGATTCAGCATTGCTTTTTTTAGCAAACTTCGCTTCGTCGCCTGGGCGGTATCCATGAGGTCGGTCGTCAGCTTGAGAACGTCATGACTACGCAATAGGTCCGAAAAGGCGTGAAAACGGCCCATGTACAGGTTGATTCCCTGCTGAGTAGCCTGATAGAATTGAACATTGTCACGGATGAAGAATGATCCGTCGGGCAGCTTGGCGGGTTCAATATCCCCCTTCTCCAAAGCGCGTTGAAAGTCTGCTTGCATACTTACTATTTTTCAGACAGAAATATTGAAAAAGGGAGTGCAATTTAGTGAAAATTCTTCTTGCCGTACTCCCATTATTGAGTAATTGAATGAGCGAGCGAACAGGCCGGGGTGCGGGGTGCTGTCTTGGTTGACTGATAATTTCAGGTCGTTTTTTAATACGGAAAGTGTATCATTGTTAAATGACTTCAACTGAGCGCATCTGGCTTGATTAATAGCCATGATTCCGGCACCAAGCTTGTCTGATAATGTAGTCAAAATAATAAGCGTACAATCGACATTAAACGACTGACTGATTGTACTGCCGTACTGGTTAGTAGTGTTGGGGGTTCCGCCCCTGATGACGTGCAGAATCTGAAACTCATAGTCGCTGGTTTCCAGACAGAAAACGCGATCTTCCTCGCCGGGAATAACGAAACCGGCTTTGTTTTCGGATGCGATAAACTTTGATTCGGCAATTCCATTCAACTGAATCCGGGTGTCGGGATTCTGTCGCGTAATGAACCGATCAATCTCTTCAATAGTTTCAAGTAGCATAGCTTTCAATCGTAAAGATTATTAACACTCTCGTAAACGGGTCTGCTGGCACGTTCCCGCTCGTCGGGGGTCATATCGAAGGCGGGGCCGAAATAATCCTCTAAATGCTGGGCAATCTCGGAAGCTCCGTCGTTTTTGAAGCCGACACTAACCCCCTGCGCATCCGAACCAACAATTCCCCAGGCACTCATTAATTCGCCGGTCAGCGTGAAATCGACGTGCTCAACCTGACGCTGTGCTCGCCGACGGCGACGACCGTGAGCGCGGGAGTAGCGCCCTATTCGTTGCCGGGCGCGGGTGGTCATCGTTGTACCCGACGCAGTGCGCCCCGTTGTCTGAATCCGTTCCCGAACCAGATCGGCCCCTAGCTGCGCTGACTGAACCAAGCTGGACTGTGTAGACTGCCGCAGTTGCTGAAGTCGTTCGACTTCCCGACGCAGTGTTTCCAGAAGATTACTTTGTATACCAGTCAGCATATAATTATGATTTACTTATATTATAATTGAGTAATTATAACATTAATTTAACATACAAAACAAATTTTTGTTGAAAATTCACTTATTAAACAAAGCTACCGGAATAGAAACCCGGCTGATCCTGCTCGTTAGCGCATAGACAAACTGACCCGTTGAGTTGCTGAAAAATGAGCTTTGCGGCCTGTGAGACGCGTTTTCGGGCTTCGTCCTTGTACTGCACGATCCGATCTTCGGTATCCATCCGGTTCGTCTGGGTAAACAGGTTAAATTTCGGGCTTGCTATCTTTTCATCGAGCAGCAGCACGGCGCAATAGTAAGCGAACGGCCAGCACAGCTTATCGACAAACCGATCCGCTACGCTCAGAATGTCGCAGGTCAGCGAGGCATCGACGTACACCGCTGCCGGTGATTCGATCAACGACGAACGGGCTTTCAGGCCAGCCAGCGGGAGCATACCCGACTCAATCGTTAGTTCATCGGGAGCACACGACAATTCCAGTTCAAGCAATGTAGTTGCGCTGATGTCAATGCCGATAAACAGATCAAGGCCGCGCCAGTTGACGGAAAACGATTTGTTCACTGCTATGGCATTGTACCCCTCGTTGATCGCCACGGCCTGGCTGAATAATTCCGAACGACCCATCAGGTCGTACACCTTCAGTGTTGAGTTGCCCGACGACTGCGAAAGAAACTCCACGGTGTTGACCCGAATGGCGGCATGACGACCCGAATACGGGGCCGCGATGGCATTGCCCAGATACCGGGCGACTGGCAGCACCGGCAACGCTGATACGGCGGGGCGGGGTTGCTCGGTGGAGCACACGATATGCCGGAAGCTGGCTTGCTTTTGAAGCTCAATTTCAAGGCACGTCGTCAGCCGTTCAAGTGCGACACTCTGAACTTTGGCCCACAACTGCGTAACGGTATCAGCACCTTTGGTGACGGCAGCCGCCAGTTCGGTACTCATTCCGGGCAGCGCATTCACGTACACCTTAGCGGGTTGGTTCTCGGGCGTAACCCCGGACAGGCCGACAGATCGAAGTAATTCACTCATTTTTGGAATACTGTTTAAGGCTTTGAAAACGAATTACTTCTTCTTTGCTCTTGCGCTGAAAATGCGAGCGCAGGTGCCGCTCTGTTTCGTTTAATCCCGGCATACGCTTCTGCCGGTCGGAGTAGGCGTACAGCTGGGTCAGTGAATCATTCAGCAGTCGCAGAGCTTGCAGGCGTTCAGGGGAAGCGTGTACCTGAATCTGCTTGACCAGTAAGATACCGGCCTCAATCAACGTTTTGACGGTTGCGTCGTGCCGTTCGGGATCGAAAACATCCATTCGAATAAGTAGATAAGGCCGTCAGCGAGCAGCGCCAGAAGCTGAATCCACGCCAGCGGAACGACAACGGAAATGATGGGAGCAAGTACCGCCCCGGCCAACAGCATAACCGGGCCGGGGGAGTAACCGGAATCAAGACAGAAAAGGTAGAAGAACAAAGTTTCCAGAGCGCCCATGACAAGGTAGATGCCGATTAAACAGATTAACTCATCGAAACGCCGGAGGAAGGTAAAAAGTTGTTTCATAGAACTTGTTTTGTAAACCGATGGTAATATTAATATTAACTTCGGGTTCTATCAAACATTTCGACCGTAGTTCGGTAAATATTTTTTCTACGCTGCCATTTTCAGGCCCAGACCGTCATAGGTGCTCTTCTCGAACTGGCACAGATCGTAGCGGAACGTATCCCCGGCATGGCCGTAATTGTGCTTGTCGGCATCCTTCTTGTCGAGCGACCCGTTGGAGAGTGCCCGCATCCGTTCGATGTCGTCCAGCAGCAGACCGCACTTTTCTTTGTCGATAATGATCTTCCCTTGGAAGTACGCCAGTAGCGCATTGCAGATAAACCGGCTTGATGCCGTGGACGGGTTCGATTTCGGCACCCGCGAGTAGTTGCAATACTTGTGACCGTACTTGCTGAAGTACGTTTTGATAAGCTCCCAGGCGCTTTTGTTGCCGGTCGTGTAAGCACTGCCGGAGTTGCCCGAACCGTCGCCGGTAAAGTACACCTGATTGTTCTTGAACCGATACGCCAGATCACGACACAGCCCCTCCAGATCGTCGCCACCGTGAATGAGTTGCTGGTATTCGATGCGCTGGCCGTCGAAGTGTTGCGAGATAAGTACCGTGTTCTTGACGTTGAAGTCCCACGACAGGTACACGGGGTAATTCGGGTTGTACTTTGTCTCGCCCTTGTGAATTGTTGGCTTGTAGGCCGTGAAATACGGGTTATCGGGGCGAATGATGCCCCAGCCGCCGAGACCATAAACCCGGTAGTGTTCCGGGTTGTTTTTCTCGTACCACGCCATATCGGCGATGTATTTCGCACCGACGAACGGATTATCCAGAAACGTACTGAAGATGACGGTAACGCGCTCGTCCGGCTTATCATGGAAACGGGCCTTCAACCAATGCCGCTCACTGATCGGGTTGTACGTCAGGTAGATTTGGGGTTGCGACCGAATCCGGTCACTCATGACATTGAACTCGGTTTCTGATAGCTCAGTCGCTTCTTCGACCCAAACCATTGTGATCCCGGCAATGGATTTCATTTTCTCCGGGTTGTCCAGCCCCCGGAAAATAACTACTGAACCGTTGCGGAAGGTGAGCTTCTTCTGCGACTTGTTATAGGTGTAGTCGCGCTTTTCTTTGCGGCCCCAGAACGGAAGCGCCATTTCGAGAAAGAGCGCAACCACCGAGTCGTTCAGTGTTGTTCCGAACTTGCGAATAACGAGTAGCTTCTCCTTTTTCTGCATCAACCGCTTTACGAGATACTGCGCCATCGCGTGAGATTTCCCGGAGCCACCACCACCGAAATTCACCACGTAGTCGGTTTTCGCTCGCTTATCCAGATCGTGGTAAACGCGCAGAAACTTCGCCCGCAACTTGGATACGTCAACGATGGGGCGAATCAGCGTCTGATTCTGATACAGGGGCTTTACGTTGCTCATTGCTCAGGCTGCTCTTCTTCGTCTCCGATTATATCCCAGCCCGGAATTTCGCCACCCTGGCCGCCATTCCCGTTGCCGCTGCTCTCGGTCTGTCCGAGGTACTGCTTACCCAGAAAGATCAGCATCGGCACGGACGGTGCCTGCCGAACGCGTCTTGTCTTGCGCTCAACAACCCGGAAACTACCGTCACGCTGCCGCTCCGACTTCTCATCGGTCAACGTGAACTCGTATCCGTAGGCTTCTTTGAACTGAGCCGCTTTCAGACTGTAATGCGTCTGGGCCTTGATGCTCTGGGCGTAGTCCTGGAACAGTTGCTTCTTTTCGCGTTTGCAGGCTCGGTAAAGCGTTTCCTCATTGAACCCAAGCGCACGAGCAATAGCCGCCCCGGATTCCATGACACGTAGCATCGAATCCACCTTGGCCCAATCTATTTCAATCCGCTTTGCTCCCATGATCGTATTTACTTACCTACATATTTCCAAGACGTGGTAATTCGGTTACTGCTGGTACTGTTGAACTGCGAACTCTTACCCGGTTTGGGGTGCCGCTTCTTGGCCGTGCAGGCCCAGAGCGGGTCTTTTTGCATCTGTCGAATCAGCGCGGGGTGCGTCGTTGTCGTGATCAGCTTCCTACCTTCTCGCGTAATCAAGCTGGCAATGGTGTTGCGAAGTTTGATTCCCAGCCCCAGCCCCTGAAACGAGGGGAGTACCACCGTGCGGTGAATGCGTAAGCAGTTCTTTACGACGGGATGGGGGAACGTCAGCACGGCGGTAAACCCGGCCAGTTGCCCGTTGACGGTCGCGACGAACACCCGCGCCGACTTGTTGAAATCGTGGCTCAGATAGTGATACTTACTAAATGTCGCCCATAGCTCGCCCTTTTGTGCGGGTCGGTCGATCTCGTACAGGTCGATGTCGAACAGAGCTTTCCCGCGCCGTTCACCTCCGGGACGTAAAAGCGCATGGTGTTGGTGTCGAACACCCAATCGGGTTTTAGAAACTCTTCTACGTCGTAATGACAGGTCACGGCGATAAACTGCCGATCGGTCCGGCGAATGGCCTTCTGAACGGCAAACGAACCAGCCTGGGCAACGACGCGGTCAACAACGGACGTAAACTCATCGAAGACGACCAGCTTCTCGGGGCGTAGCAAGGCGTTCGCCAGATCGACCCGCATCTTCTCCCCGTTCGAGAGCACGGAATACGGCTTGAGCCACGACGGGGGAGACGAGAACCCCACGCTGGAAAACATCGTCGTAATGTCCTGCACGGTGCACCCCGTTGGCATATCGTCCAGAATGCTTTTCGCCCGGTACTCGAATGCCGTTACGTAGGCAGCCGGGAACAGTTCTCGGGCTATCGTAGTCTTGCCGGTACCGGATGCGCCGACGATCAAACCAATCTGCCAGCCCGCGGGCGGGTCAATCGTTCCCGTAAATCGTTCGGTAGTCTTGGTGCTCTGTAGATCGAACGTCCCGACGACGGAAGCGACCCGGAACGATTGGCCCGGGTCGGAATACCTTACAATGTCAAAAGCTTGCATGAAATACCGCGTTCAATCAGTTCATTGTACATCTTTTGTTGACTGGCTTCGTCACCCAGTTCAATCTCGATCCGGTACTTGGTTTCGTAGTCGCCACTCCCTTCGTCGCCGTCGTCGTCACCCAAATCCTTAATAGGTCGATCCATCCATTCGTCAAAGGTGGTAGCCTGTTTGATGAAATCGGTGTCGGGCATCGTCGCAATGAACTCATCGAAACCGTCCTTGGTGACTTCGCCGTAATTGGACGAGATTAAGAGAATCATTTTCTTGGCGTGCTCCTGATCGTCGGCCTTTACTTCGACGTAAGGCAGATCAACCCCACCGGGAAACTCCGTGCGCAGCACCCGTAGCCGTTGGTTTCCGTCGAGTGTGTAGGGGTCTCCCGTCTGGGGTTCGAACCAGACGAATAGCGGGAAGAAAAACCCCTCGGTTTCGATGGACTGAACGAGTCTTTTGTAATTCGACTTACTCAGGTCTTTTAGGTTGCCCTGCAAGTCCCAGAGGTCATTCGAACTGATCGTGGGCAATTCCGCGAGTGCGGGGGAAATAGTCAGCTTCATACAATTTTGCGTACCGTTTCGAGTGGTTTTGATTGTCGAAAGATAGGCAATAATAATATTAACTATCGAAAAAAGCCAGCCAGTGCAGATTTAGGAACGAAAATGGCCCAAATCCCGCTGATTTGTCTACAATTCCCGCATTAACAACCGATTGAGTCGAAAAAATAATTTTGGGATTCCCTTGATTTTCCCTTGACATTGTTAATATTGATATTAACTTTGTAGGGTAATCGAAACAATAATATTAACTCAAGCAAAACTAACTGCAATGGAAACTGTAATCACCGCCCCAAAGACTTCAGATGTTCAAATCCTGAACCCAAAAGATTACTCCACGAAAGAAGACTATGCTGTAGCGATGGGATTCCCGAAAGAGACGGGCTGGACTGAAATCTGTGAGACGCTGGGACTGGAACTTGATCCGAAAGGTGGACGTCGGACCCTGTACAATGCCTTCAAAGCTCAGGCGAACATCCCCAACGAAGGAGAAGGTAAAATTGAAAAGAAATCCGTATCCGTTACGGTTCCGGCCAGCACGATTACAGTTATCGACCAACCGCAGCCGGTGAAAGAAGCTGAAGCAACTGAAGAAGTGGCCGAGGTAAAAGGTGAGCCGTTCGAGATTAAGGAGGTAAAGAGAAAGAAGGCGGCTCCGGCTCCGGTTGTTGAAGAAGGAGAGGACGATGAAGTTACCAAAGCCGCCCGGATGTTTGCCGAAGCGTTAGCCAAAGCAAAAGGCAGGTCTCCTGAATTAAACCCAGAGCAGATTCAAAAGATGGTAAACGACAACCTGCGTTCTTTCCGCGAATCGGTGGACGGCCAGATTCAAGAACTCCGCGAGGAAAACGAAGTTGCATTGCCGCACTTGGTAACGAAAATCGTCGAATTGAAGCTTCAAGATGTTGGCGTTACCCGGATTGAGGTAAAACTTGGCGATAAAGAAGCGAAGGAAGTTAAGGGTAAGACCCACAAAGAGTTCAAGAACCTGCTCCAACATGCGGCCATTCGCGATAACGTTATGCTGGTCGGCCCTGCCGGTTCTGGGAAAACTACCGTTTGTCAGCAAGTGGCCGAAGCGTTGGAACTGGCGTTCTATTGCAAGTCGGTTTGTGCCCAGACCTCTAAAGCCGAACTATTAGGCTACTGTGACGCAAACGGCAATTATGTAACCACGGAGTTTCGGAAGGCTTTTGAGGACGGCGGCTTGTTTGTTCTGGATGAAGTAGATGCCGGAAACCCGAACGTGATTGCGGTTCTGAATAGCGCCCTGGCTAATGAGTACTGCGCCTTCGCCGATAAGATGGTGAAGAAACACGAGGATTTTGTTCTGATTGCCTGCGCGAACACCTTCGGCCTGGGTGCGGATCGTCAGTACGTCGGACGCAATCAATTGGATGCCGCAACGCTGGATCGGTTTTCGGTGATTGAGTTTGCTTACGACGAAACGTTAGAACGCGACTTGGCTCCCAATAAATGGTTCTGCAACTTCACCCAGAAACTCCGCAAGGAGCTGGTCGCTGAGCGGGTTGTTATCAGCCCCCGCGCTACGATCTTAGGCGGTCGATTGATCGAAGCCGGTTTTTCTCCCGAATATGCCTTGAAAACCCGCGTTCTGAAAGGTATGCCGGTAGCATTGGCCGAGCGAGTGCAAAAGGTGTTCGGTACATTCTACAACGAACGGGCCGCGAAAGGTTTAGAACTGCCGAATCAGACGAAATGATCCAGACGAAGCCGGGCCAATCAGTCCGGCTTCTTTTCTGATAAATCATTTGGTCGAACGGTTAATATTCACCTTTCATCCTTGTGATTGTTAATATTAATATTAACTTTGTCCTGTACTCAAACAAAGAACAACATGGCAAATATCAAAGACTTCGGCATAGTGACAATTGATGAGATTTGTAATCTTGCCGAAGGCGCGCCCGAGCAGACAAAAGAATTGGGGCGGACCGGAGACCCACGAACGCTGGAGCAATTTTTAAAGCATAGAGATTCCATTAGGCACATTCAGCTTCAAAACGCAACTTCAACCGCTTATGACTATTCAGGAGATTACGTTGATGTTGATCGATACCTTTGTGGTGACCCGGAATGCATGGTAAACTTTAATAGTTACGACGCTCCTAGATTTATTGAGATTGAGGTCATGACCGGAAGGCCGTGGTGGACACCAAACCGGATTGTGTTCGACTACTTCAATTACGTCCTTGATCTGATTGATAAAATTGAGTCAGAAGGTTGTCGATGCCAGATTAATATTACTGGCCATTACATGCTCAATAGCAGAGATAGCCACCAAATCAAATACGCCCTCCCTTATAAAAGCTACGGTGAACCATTGAACATGAGCCAACTGGCCGGACTGCTGCTTAATAATGATTTTTTTACCAATGTAACTGTTCCCGCCCTTGGATTCGGAGACTACTACAATTTTGATTACAGGCTTGTGGCCGGATGCCCGGAATTAATTCAAACCGACGAAAAAATCACCATTCCGTCACTGTATTGGTTCTTGGCAAGTCAAGACACTAAAAGAGAGTTCTTCGCGAATTGGACCCCACAGTATGTGCATAATAAAAGATTTTACCCCGTATTCACGAAGAGTTTTATTTACCGCGAATGGGGCCTCTCTCACCTGCTTTCCGAATAACGACAATACCAGCCCCGGCAGGTCGTCGGGGCTTCTTCTTACCTCAAACAAATATAACTAAGATGTATTTTCACAGTCTAGACTTCATTGTCGGGGAGGTATTCCCGATGCCGAACCCAGCCGGTCTGGGCAATGAGCACTTTATGCTCTGGACGAACACCGAGTTTCTTTCGGTGGCCTATTTCACCCAGAATGCCGATTACGATCTTCCGCTTTGGGATAGCACACCAATGGCGGTCGGCCTTTTCTCGACTCCGCAGACGGTGCCGGTGATTCTCCTGAAAATGGAAGGGGTGGGGGATTTCTGCCACCCGCTGAATATGTACCGACTGATCGGCGACGAACGCGGCCCGTTTCTGAAGCTCGATAAAAAGACCGTCTGTGTGATGCTGGTCGAAGCCGAAACGGGGGTATTGATCAGCATTCGACCGATTGAAATTCACTGGGCGGGTGTTCTTCAGCAGATATGCCGTCACCAGCTCGAAGTCTATGCCAGTGCTGAACAAGTGGAGATCGTCGCGCAGGATTTAATCAACCGGGTTCCGCTTCCTGAAATGTTCCAGGTGGCCGGTCGTCTGAACTGGCTCGATCTTCAGTTTCCGGTAATGAATCCGAAAGTTTCCCCGTCCGACAACTAAACAACAAAGAAAATGCCTAAGATAAAGATAACCTTTCCGGCCATACATTTTGACAGTATTGAAATGGAGGTAACGGATGAACAATGGGAGGATATTCACTATCAGTGGAACCCAGAAGAAAAGGCAAAATTCATTGAAGAACAGAATCAAAAAAGAATAGACCCGGAGATGACCTGGGAGAAATTAATTCTCGATGCTTTTGATGTTGGTTACGCTTCAATAAAGAAGGTAAAGGCGTGAATACGGATGAAAAACTGATTCTTTCGCTATTCGACTATACCGGAGCCTGGGCGCAGCCGTATATCGATGCAGGATATCCGGTTTTGCTCTGGGACAAGCAAATAGAAGGAGACATTCTATTAGAAGATGGCCAGCTTTCGGATACTGCTTGGAAATCATTAATGGGGTATTCTTCAGATGTTTATGGCATTTTAGCCGCCCCGCCCTGCACGTATTTTGCAGCTTCGGGGGCCAGATGGTGGCCACTAATTCCAGAAGAGAGCCTAACGCTCATGATTGCTCTGGCTCAGTTGGTAATGATCTTCGCTGAACACTGTGAAAACCTGAAGTTCTGGGCACTCGAAAACCCAGTTGGACGAATTGAGAAACTAATTCCAGAACTGAAGCCATACCGGCGAATGAGTTTCGATCCGCTTGATTACGGAGACCCCTACACGAAGAAAACAATCCTCTGGGGAAACTTCAACACGAACCTGTACAGTACACCAGCAATTAACCTGTACGGATCAATGATGCACAAGATACCGCCGTCCGTGCCGAACCGCCAGGCTTTGCGGTCTGCAACACCAAAAGGATTCGCCCGGGCATTTTTCAACGCAAACCGATAAAATCTAATGCAAATTGTAATAGGACACGAAATAATAGAGGGGGTTCCCTATATCAATGGCAAAAAAGCAATCTGGGACGAAAGCGAACCGCTTTTTGATTGCTTCAGTCAATGGCGCTGCCCGGAATGCAATGCACACCTTTCGGCCACAAAGCTAATCTGTCTAAATGCCTGCCACCTTTCGGCGGCTGCCTATAGAAGATTTCAAAGAGGCATGGCCGAGGTTTTCAACAGATCGAAATAGAATTTCTTAGTTAGTCTTTGTATTGAGTATATCTGGCAAACCCCGTTGACAAATGTCGGCGGGGTTTCTTACATTTAGAACTCAAAATAGGAGTGTGTTTCAGCAATGTTTCAGTAGAACTTTTGAATACTGCTGAATATCAGTGATATAGGGGCGTATTCCTATTTGATTAGCAAATTTACGAAATTTTGGCTGCTTTTACCACGTTTTTTGCAAGCTGTGGAATAACAGAACTCCCAGAATGATAACCCATCGTTTACCTAAAAAGTTGCCTCCGGCAGTATGAATCCCAACATTGCATTAACCATCCTGATTGCCTATTTTGCCATGCTCATTGTGGTTTCCTGGTATACCGCCAGAGGAGCCGATACGAATACGTTTTTTACCGCTAACCGCCAGACTCCCTGGTACTTGGTGGCATTTGCCATGATCGGTACTTCGCTGTCCGGTGTCACCTTCATTTCGGTGCCGGGCGCGGTGGGTAGCAAAGCGTTTTCCTACTTTCAGGTCATTTTGGGCAATATCGTGGGCTACTACGTCATCGCGATGGTTTTGATGCCACTCTACTACCGGATGAACCTGATTTCCATTTACGGTTACCTGGAAAAACGCTTTGGTTTCTGGTCGTACAAAACCGGTGCCGGGTTCTTTTTGCTGGCCCGAACGGTTGGCTCGGCCATTCGTCTGTACATTGCCGCCGGGGTGCTGCAAATTGCCATTTTCAACAGTTTCGGTATTCCGTTTGAAGTGTCGGTTGCGATTACCATTCTGCTCATTTGGCTGTATACGTTCAAAGGCGGAGTAAAAACCATTATCGTCACCGATACCCTCCAGACCACCTTTCTGGTGACGGCGGTGATACTGACCATTATCCTGATTTCGCGGGAGCTGGGCCTGGGCTTCGGCGAAATGGTTTCTACGATCTCACAAAGTGACTACTCCCAGATTTTTTTCTGGGATGCCAATGATCCGAAAAATTTCTTCAAGCAATTTATTTCCGGAATCTTTATCGCCATCGTTATGACGGGGCTGGATCAGGACCTGATGCAGAAAAACCTGACCTGTAAAAACATCGGTGAAGCTCAGAAGAATATGTTCTGGTTTACGGGTACATTTTCCGTTGTCGTTTTTCTGTTTCTCTCGCTGGGGGCGTTGCTTTACATTTACGCCAATTCGAAAGGCATTGCAATTCCGGCCAAAACCGATAATTTGTATCCCATGCTGGCGCTCGATCATTTCGGCCTGGTCGTCGGCATTACCTTTCTGCTGGGCATTACGGCGGCCACCTACGCCAGTTCCGATTCGGCCCTGACTGCTCTGACTACTTCCTTCTGCGTGGATTTTATGGACGTCGAAAACCGCCCGGAGGTGGAACGGGCCCGGATCAAACATTGGGTGCATATCGGTTTTTCGGTACTGTTTTTTGTGGTCATTATTATCTTCAACCGGCTTAATAGCCAGGATGTCGTAACGGCGGTTTTTGACCTGGCCGGTTATACGTACGGGCCGTTGCTGGGGCTGTATTCGTTCGGGTTGTTCACCAAACGTCCGGTCCGCGATGGCTGGGTGCCGTTGGTGTGTCTGGCTTCGCCGTTGCTGACGCTGTATGTCAATAATCATTCGGCGCAATGGTTCAATGGATACCAATTTGGCTTTGAACGACTGGTGCTCAATGGCGTGTTTACGTTTCTGGGTTTGTGGGCCGTATCACGCAATGCAACTGTTTCAAAAGAAGTGACGGTTTAACCGCTTGATCCGAAAAACCGTTGTATGCAATTTGATCCCGAAAATAATATCGTTCAACTTTGTGGGGCCGGAATGGAGCGGGAAGGTGAAGGAAAGCCGGACGAGGCTTTTCAACTGGTTCAGCGAGCCTGGCGTGAAGCGACCAATGACGTTGAACGATGCATTGCGGCCCATTACATGGCGCGTCACCAAAGTACGGTCATTGATAAATTAGCGTGGGATGAAATTGCGCTCCGGTCGGCTATAAACGTGCAGGAGCAAGACATGCTGGCGGTGTATCCGTCGTTGTATTTGAATATCGGGAAGTGCCATGAAGATCTGAAAGACTTTGACGCGGCCCGCAACAACTATCAGCTGGCCCAGCTTTACGCCGATGAGCTGCCAGATGATGGATACGGAAAAATGATTCGTTCCGGGATTCGGAGCGGTCTGGAACGAACAAGAAATGCATAACAGAAACGAAGCAATGAAACGACTGATCATACTCAGCACGACCCTGGTTTTAGCCGTCAGTTTGGCTTTTGGCCAGAAAACCGTACCTGTAAAAAGCAGCTGGAACAGCACGCCAGCGGCTATCGGAAGCGATTCGCCCGGCGAAGTTTACCTGGACAATTCCAAAATTCACGCTGTGGCAACCAACAACGCCGACAAGCTTTTTCTGACCTTTCAGCTGGACAACGATCAGGACCAGTTCAAGGCCCTGCTGTTTGGCAGCACCATCTGGCTCGATCAGAAGAGTAAGAAAAAATCCCGGCGTGGAATTCAGTTCCCACTGGCGGAAGAAATCGACCCGGCCACGGGCAAGCCATTGGCGTTTGCCGCCCAGACCGGACCGACAGACCGGGGTATGATGATGAAGCAATTAATCAACCGGAAAATTGAAATGAAGCTGATTCACCTGGTGGCCGAGGACGAAATGCTGGTGTCGGCCAGCGGTGATCCCTCCGGTATAACGGGCAAAATTGAAGAGAAAGCCGGGCGGCTGGTTTACCAACTGGCCATCCCCCTGGCGCTGATTGACGGGAAGCCCGGTACGCCACTGGCTATTGCCTTTGAAACAGGGGTACCGGAGCGGCCCAAACAGAAGGCGTCGGATGCCGGTAGCATGACGGGTATGGGAGGAATGTACGGTGGCGGGATGTATGGCGGTGGGATGTACGGTCGGCGCGGGATGTACGGCGGGGGGGGCGGTTTTAGCGGGCCAACCATTTCTTCAACCCGATTTGCATTGTCGGTTGAATTGGCTACTCCGTAAACCCGTGAGCAAGAGGATATCAAGTTCAAAATTTCTACAATAAGTAGAATGTTTTGAAGAATAGTATATATTTGAATAAATTTTTCCAAACTTAAGGGTTGTGAAACGGTTTACATCGCTCGCCTTATTTGTGCTACTGCTCTATCACATGATGGGGCACCTGCTCGTACTGCTTAGTGTGCAGTGGCAGGAGCAGCATGAATTGTCAGAGCGACTGACCGTTTTTTCTTCCGTAGACCACCTGGTTGAGTTCCAGATTCCCCTCCAGAAGCACCCCAACGAGGCCATCCTTACCCAGCAGAAATCCGAAGGGTTTAAATACCGGGGAAGCTATTACGAAATTGTCAATCTCGATGTCTCGGGCGACACCTTACACATTACCGGCTACGTCAACAAGACAAAGTCTTTCTTCCAGCGGGACCTGCTTTCATTCGTAAAAGAACAATTTGCCACCGGTACTTCCGAAACCGCTAAAAAAGCCAATAATCTGCTTAAATTACTTTTAAAGGAATACTCACCCATCAGCCGCGCGCGAACCTGGTTCTTTTTCTACGATTGGACCGAAAAAACCGTGCGTATTCCGTCCTTTGCATCCCTTCTTTTATCCCGGAGTTTGCCGGTTTTTTCTCCTCCCCCTGAAGTGTAGCCTTCTCAGCAGGATGTATGAATCAGTCATGGCCTAAAGCCGTGCGGGTTCGTCGCATACCTACAATTCGCAGTGGATTCCGCAGCTGGTCCAATGCCGCTATTCCTCCGGTGTATTCGCCGGAAGGCTACAGCGATTTGGGTTAGGGAATCCGCTCCGTTACTTGGGCGATTTCGTTGGAGGCTGATGCGATTTTCTCGATCGAATCGGTCATTCACCCTGCGCTTCATTTCAAGGCTATCATCTTTAGAACAGGATCAATGAAAAAACTATACGGTTTTGCGTGGGCATTGCTGTGCCTGTCCATGCTGCATACCCAGGTCGTAGCCCAGGGGTGCGTGGCGGTTCGGCACATGAGCTCGGCCACGCCGGGTACAGCGTCATCAGCTGACTTTTTTAAACAACGCACCGGACACTGGCAGATCAACGCCGGATATCGGTATTTCCGGTCGTTTCGGCACTTTAAAGGCGACGTCGAACAGAAGGAACGGCTGGAACAGAATACGGAAGTAATCAATCTCTCCCACGCGCTCGATCTGGGAATTACCTACCTGGCCACTCCCCGCCTATCGTTTTCGGTTAACCTGCCGATCCAGTACAACGATCGCTCATCGCTCTACGAACATTACGGGAACGCTGTCTCGGCCAATCCTCAACAAAAGCGGTTCCATACGTATTCTCAGGGAATCGGTGATGTTCGGATTTCGGGAAATTACTGGCTGGTTGACCCGCTGAAATACCCTAAAATGAACTTCGCGTTGGGCGCGGGCATCAAACTCCCAACCGGAAATCCGGGCGTAACGGGTGATTTTCACAAGCTGGACAAAGAAAAACGGGATTACGTGATCAACAAACCGGTTGATCAGTCCATTCAGTTGGGCGATGGCGGTGTGGGTTTCAGCCTTGAAGGCCAGGGATACGCACAGATTGCGGGCGGATTGGCGGTTTATGTGAACGGATATTACCTGTTCAATCCCCGCGAAATGAATAAGGTGCTCCGGACCCCCGAAGCCACAACCGTTGATCCCGTAATCGGGTATTTCTCCGTGGCGGATCAATTTGCGGCCCGGTTGGGCTTGAGTCAGACGCTGTCGTTCGTTCCGGGACTGGCCGTCATCCTCGGCGGCCGGGTTGAAGGTGTGCCGTCGTCCGATGTTTTTGGCGGCAGCAGCGGGTACCGCCGACCGGGTTACATTGTATCCGTAGAGCCGGGGCTTACCTACATGCGGGGGAAATTCTCCGCTGCCGCTACGGTTCCGGTGGCACTCTACCGCAACCGGATCAAAAGTTACTACGATAAGCTTGATCCGCAAGGCCTTCGTCATGGTGATGCGGCTTTTGCCGATTATTCGGTTTCAATCTCCTTAAGTCGCTGGTTTTAAGACATTCGAATACGCTTTCCGACATGTATCCACCTGATCTTTCACTTATTTTATAAAAATGAAAAAAATTACTGGTTGCCTGCTGACTATTGCGATGATGGTAGCAGGAAAGTCGATGGCACAAATGCCGCATGATGCAATTTACATGGGAAAAGGGTCGGTTTGTGTGGCGGCTATGTACGGAAAAAGTACTTGGAATGAGTACTGGGAAAACTCGCTCAAACGCTCCAATTCCAATATCGGTACGCATACTACCCAAAATGTCATGTTAATGCCTGCCATCGGGATTGGAAAAGGACTCAACGTGATTCTGAGTTTGCCGTATGTCTGGACCCAGACCAGCGCCGGAAACCTGTTGGGACAGAAAGGATTTCAGGATCTATCAGCCTGGCTGAAATACCGGGTCGTATCAACGCACGGTTTTTCGTTGCACGCGGTAGCCGGGGCGTCGTTGCCGGTCAGCAACTATGTGCCCGACTTCATGCCCATGTCGATTGGGTTACAATGCCGGACATTTTCGGGGCGATTAATTGCCAATTACAAACACCCGGGCACGGGGTTCTACGTGAATGCACACGGGACCTATATGTGGCGCAGTAATATAACCGTTGATCGGGATTCTTACCGGGCCGATAACCGCTTGTATAACACCCATGAAGTTCACGTACCAAATGCGTACGATATGGGATTACGGCTCGGTATTCTGCGAAGAAGCTGGCAAACCGAAGTGTGGGCCGAACGGACCTCCTGTACGCAGGGTGATTTCATCCAGCGGCATGATATGCCATTCCCGACGAACAACATGCAGGCCACCATGGTGGGATGGTACGGTAAGTTTCAACCCAAAAGTATCGGCCTCAACGCCCGGGTGGGCTATGTAACCGAAGGACGGAATGTGGGGCAAAGCACCAGCCTGATGGTGGGCGTTTTGTATCAGTTTAAAGTGTGGAATAAATCATAACAGCTTGTCTAAAACCATCTCAGTCACGAATTCAGTAGCGTAACCTATTATGAAAAAGTATACGAAAAATATCAAATCGGCGGCATTGCTTTTTGGCCTGACAGCCGTGCTGGCGGCCTGTGATAAAACGATTGATGAACCGGTTAGAGATCATTACATTCCGGTTTCCGTGGATGAAAAAGCCGGTAGCTGGAAAACTTACTTGCTTGCCTCATCGTCGGAAATCGCTGTTGCGGCCCCCAAAGCTGTATCTTCTCCGGAATATATTGCTGAATTGGCGAGCTTGAAGCAACAATCTGCCAACCTGACGAAAGAACAACGGGAGGCTGTCGAATACTGGGGCAGCGGGGCCGTTTACCGCTGGAACGAAATTGCCCGCGAACTCGCGGCTCGCTACAACAACCCGCCAGCCTATAACAAAGAAGGAAAATATCCAATTCCCGACGCGAATAATCCGCTGGCAGATCCCAAGTTTCCGTTTGCCAACCCCCCGTACGCATCCCGGGCTCTAGCCTACCTGAGCGTAGCACAGTATGATGCGTTGGTAACGGCTTGGAATTACAAATACAAGTACAATCGGGCTGCTCCTTCTAAAACCGACGCGACGATTCAGACGGCGTTACCGGTTTCGGGGATACCCACCTATCCCTCAGAAGATGCCGTGGTTGCAGCGGCTTCGATGACCATTCTCAAGGCCATGTTTCCGGGCGAAGTCCCTTTTCTGGAGGCTAAACTGAAACAGCACCGCGAAAGCCGCCTGTGGGCCGGTATGAATGTGGAAAGTGATCTGGTAGCTGGTGTCGAACTGGGCAATGCCGTAGCAGCCAAGGTGATGGGCCGGGCCCGAACCGACGGAATGGCGGCCGCCAACAACCAGGCCATGACGGGTGGTATGATCGAGAAAGCAAAAGCACGCGGTTTGCGCGAAGCCTGGGTGAGTCAGGAATTACCGCTCCGTCCGCCCATGCTGCCTACCTATGGAGACGTGTTGCCGTGGAATTTCGACCGGGCCACCGTTGTCGCGCTGCGTGCGGTACCACCGCCAGCGCTCGATAGTCCGGATTTCAAGAAAGACCTTGATGAGCTGAAAAATATTCAGAAGAAACAAACCCGCGAACAGGCACGGATTGCCAACTACTGGGCCGATGGAGCAGGCAGTTACACCCCTCCCGGACACTGGCACCGCACGGCGGCCAATGTAAGTCATGATGCCAAACACAGTGAAGTACGGATGGCGCGGACTTTGGCGCTGCTCGGTACCGCGGAAATGGATGCTGCTATTGTCTGCTGGGAAACGAAATACTATTACTACTATCCGCGTCCTCAGCAATTTGGTGTAAAAACGTCGGTCGGCTTGCCCAACTTTCCATCCTATACGTCGGGGCACTCGACCTTTTCGGGCGCTGCGGCCACCGTTTTAGGCCATTTATTTCCCGACAAAGCCGATACATTCAAGAAGCAGGCTGATGAGGCTTCTGTATCCCGTATTTACGGGCTGATCCACTATCGTTTTGATTGTGAGGTGGGGTTGAAGGCCGGCAACAAAGTGGGTGAGTATGCAATTGCCCGGGCCAAGGCCGATGGGGCCAGTTTTTAACTTAATGGCATTATCATGACGAATTGCCAATACCTTTTGAGTGCATTAATGTGTATCGTTTTTGGAGCGGGCGGGTTACAGACGGTTCGTGGGCAGTCGCAATCCCAGAAACCGTCATCCGATACCCTGCGCAGCCGAACGCTGGAGGAGGTCAATGTGACGGGACTTCGGGAGGGACATACGCAATCGTTGCCGGATGTGCAGGGAACTTACCTGATGGGTGGAAAGCGGAGTGAAGTCATTCGACTGAATGAAACCGACGCCAACATTGCCGAAAAAAATGCCCGGCAGGTGTTTGCCCGGCTTCCAGGATTGTTTGTGTACGACATGGACGGCACGGGTAATCAAATGAACGTAGCCACCCGGGGGCTTGACCCGCACCGGTCGTGGGAGTACAACATTCGTCAGAACGGTATTATCACCAATTCTGATATGTACGGGTATCCGGCCAGTCATTATTCCGCACCGATGGAAAGCATTGATCGCATTGAGCTGGTACGAGGAACGGCTTCGCTGCAATACGGGGCGCAGTTTGGCGGAATGCTCAATTACGTCACCAAAACGGGCGACACCACCCGGCGGTTTGGGTTTGAAACCATTAATTCAGTGGGATCGTACGGTTTGCGAAGCACGTACAACGCCATTGGTGGGCGGATCGGAAAACTGACGTATTACGGTTATTACCACCGGCGGCATTCGGACGGGTATCGTGACAACGCCACGTCCAATGCTCAGGCTCAGTTTGTCAGCCTTCAATATCAGGCCACCCGTCGGCTGCGCCTAAGCGCAGAGCTGGGGCGTTCAGAATACGTCTACCGAATTCCGGGGCCGCTCACGGAAGAAATGTTTGCGCAAAATCCGCGGCAGGCCACCCGAAGCCGGAATTACTTCAACCCCGATATCTGGGTGCCGTCGTTGCGGCTGGATTGGCAGATTACGGACCAGACCCGGCTGATGTGGCTGGCATCGGCCGTACTGGGGTCCCGCAACAGCGTGATGTTTGATGCACTGGCGAACGTGCCGGACACCCTGATTCGGGCTACCGGGCAAGCTCGAAACCGTCAGGTGGATATTGATAAGTTCAATAGCTACACCAGCGAACTGCGGTTGTTACACAATTATGCCATCGGTTCGGTAACTGCTACCGGGGTGGTGGGTGTGCAGGTGATGAACAACGACCTGAATCGGCGGCAGCTGGGACGGGGAACGACGGGTTCTGATTTTGACTTGTCGCTGGTTGCCCCGTTTGGTCGCGATCTGCACATGTACACGAACAACGTAGCGGTTTTTCTCGAAAACCAGTTCCATTTGACCCCGAAACTGACCGTTACGCCGGGAGTTCGGTTCGAAAGTGGACAGACGCGGGTGCGCGGAACCATCAGCTATTACGATCCGCTTCAGTTGCCGAATAACATCGAGCACCGGTTTGCACTCCTGGGCATCAATGCGCAATACCGCTTCAGCCCGGACGTGAAACTCTACGGCGGCTGGTCGCAGGCCTATCGCCCGGTGATATTTAAGGATATTATTCCGACTTCTGTCTATGAGCAGGTGGATAAAAACCTGAAGGATGCGACGGGCTTTAACGCCGAAATTGGCGTGGATGGCTATTGGCAGGGGCTACACGTCAACGTCAGCGCGTTCTATTTGCCGTACCATAACCGGCTGGGAAGCCTGATTCTGACCAACCCGAACGGGCAAAATACCGTGTTCCGGACAAACGTTGGCGATAGCAAAACCAAGGGCGTTGAAGCGCTGGTTGAAACACAATTTGTGAAAACGAGCCAGTTTTCTCTGACGGGGTTCACCTCGACGGCGTATGTAGATGCCCGGTATACGAACGCACGCGTGTCGACAGGAACGGACAACAAAACCATCAACGGAAACCAGGTAGAATCGGCCCCACGCTGGACCAGCCGCAACGGATTGATCGGTCGTTACCGGACGCTCAGCCTGACCGCGCAGTTTAGCTACGTCAGCCAGACATTCTCGGACGCCTTGAACACGCCCGTTGCCTTGCCGAATGGATCAAGAGGGCCAGTTCCGGCCTACGGTATCTGGGATCTGAACGCAACCTGGCGGATCAGCCGACGCTTCAATTTGCGTGGAAGCGTCAATAATCTGTTGAATAAATCGTACTTCACCAAACGTCCGACGTTTTACCCGGGGCCGGGCATCTGGCCATCGGACGGACGGACCGGAGTATTGACGCTTGGAATTAAACTATAAACCGTATGTTGCCGTGTTCGGCGTATTAAACCGTCTCTCGTATGAAACTACAGACCGAATCCGTGGGGAGCATTCCCCGACCTCTTGAACTGATTGCGGCTATTCAGGCTGATCGGCCCGCGTCGGAACTGGATGAATTATACGAAAAAGCCGTTCGGGAGACGTTGCAGGCGCTGGAAAACACCGGTTCGCCCGTCCTTACGGATGGCGAGCAGGCCAAATCCAGCTTTGCAACGTACCCGCTGAATGGCATCGATACGATTGTGCCCGGGGGCATGCGAATCGATTTTGCAGATGGACATTTTCGCCAGTTGCCACTGCTGAAAAAAGCCCCATTCCGCTTTGGGCAATACGCCGATGCATATTTAGCCAAAGCCCAGCAGCTGACGAAACTTCCGGTGAAGCAGGCCGTTATTTCGGCTTCCGCGCTGAGTTTGATCTATCCGCCCGAAGGCATTGATGACTATTCGCAAGCCGAATTTGTGGCTGACCTGCTCGATGAAGCCGAAAAAGACATCCGCCGTTGTCTGGAACAAGGTGCTCACAAGGTTCAGATTGATTTTACGGAAGGCCGGCTGTCACTGAAACTGGACCCGTCAGGCGGTGTTTTGCGGCATTTTATCGCACTCAATAACCAGGTGTTATCCCGGTTTTCGAACGAGGAGAAAGAACGGATTGGGGTTCACGTCTGCCCCGGTGGCGATCATGACTCAACCCACAGCGCCGATGTTGATTACGCCGACTTTTTGCCGGAACTGTTCAACCTGGATGTGCATAATTTCTACCTTCAGCTGGCCAGCGAACCGGATCGGACGAAAGTATTGAAGACAATTCAAACGTATTTGAAACCCAATCAGGTCGTTTTTGTGGGGGTGATCGATGTGCTCAATCCACGGGTTGAAACGCCCGAAGAGGTGAGAGACCGGGTGCTGGAAGCGGCTGAATACATTCCGCTACACCAATTAGGCACCACTGACGATTGCGGTTTTTCGCCTTTCTGCGACGATGTTTCCACAAGCCGGGAAACAGCTTTTGCGAAAATAAAAGCCCGGATTGACGGAACGAGGCTAGCTGAAGAAAAGCTGTTTGCTAATTAAAATTTTGATCACGGTTTCAATCATTCAACTGAAGACGGTACCACCATGCCTCACATTCCGCTTCCTGATCACCTGCCGGGTATTACCGGTTTGCTCGAGTATCGGCTCGATACGGCCATGCCGATCCGGGAACTGACGCAACTCCTGTTGCGCGGTGAATCGACGTTGTCGCCGGGCGAACGCGAGCTGATTGCAACGCTGGTCTCGGCGCGCAATGAAACCCGCTTCTGCACGGCGGCACACACCAAAGCGGCTGATTTGCTGCTGGGTGACGAAGAAACGGCCCGGCAGGTAATACACGATTTTGAAACCGCGCCCATTAGCGAAAAAATGAAAGCGCTACTGGCCATTGCCGCCCTGACCCAGCGGAGCGGTAAAGCCGTAACACCCGAAGCCATCGAACGGGCCAGACAGGCGGGGGCCAACGACCGGGAAATTCACGATACGGTTTTGATCACCGCTCTGTTTTGCCTGTATAACAAATATGTCGATGGAATGGCGACCGTTACCCCAACCGACCCGGCGTATTACCAACGGTTGGGTGAGCGAATCGTTACTGGGTACCGACGGCCGGAAAATGGCTTTCCGACCCCTTTGAAAATGTAAAATTTGAGAGCTTCATAAAATGACAGTCTTTGACAGAGGTATGCCCTGTTCATTCGAAATACGAAGGAGAAAAGAGGCTTCGAACGGAAGCCGCATCTGCATACCCCAAAATAAATCAATCAGCACAGGCATAAAAAGAAGCATTATTAGTTCAGTTTGATCTTATTCCATGAAACATTATATACTATTTTTTACACTGATCGGCTGCTTGCTGACGGTTTTTGCGGGCGATGCTCAGGCGCAGCAAACGCGCTTGGCCGGAACCCTCATCGATGCCGATACCAAAGCTCCGCTGGCCGGGGCCAGTATCATGATCAAAGACCAATTGAGTGGAACCGTTGCCGATGCAAACGGACAATTTTCGTTGCTGACCAACCGGCGCGGTCCCTGGACGCTCGTGGTGACAATGGTGGGGTATGAAAAACAGCAGGTCGCGGTGACGGATGCCGATAAGCCCCTGGCGGTTTCACTGAAAACCAGTACACAGGTCTTGCAGGATGTGGTGGTAGCGGCTTCACGGGTGGAAGAAAGCCTGTTGCAGGCCCCGGTGAGCATTGAGAAAATGGATGCCCGGGCCATTCGGGAAACGCCATCGGCCAGTTTTTACGAAGGAATCAATAACCTGAAAGGGGTTGATATGATCACCAGTGGACTGACCTACAAGCAGATCAATACGCGCGGTTTTGCCAGCACGGGCAACAGCCGGTTTTTGCAACTGATCGATGGCGTCGACAACCAGCCTGCCGGTTTCGGGTTTTCGGTGGGCAACATGTTGGGCCTGTCGGACCTGGATGCGGAAAGCGTGGAGCTGGTTCCGGGCGCAGCATCGGCGCTGTACGGTCCAGCCGCTTTTAATGGAGCGTTGCTGATGCACTCGAAAGATCCTTTTCAGTATCAGGGACTCAGCGCGCAGGCCAAAATGGGCGTCAACCACCTCAACGATCCCAACACCGGTGCCGCTCTGTATCAGGATTACGCCTTCCGGTACGCGAAGGCATTTGCTAACCGGTTGGCATTCAAGGTAAATGTGTCCTATATGCGCGGATTGGACTGGTTTGCTACGGATTATACGGATGTTGATGCTACGACACCTTCGGAACTGAAAGGCCGCAACAATCCGGCCTACAACGGTCTGAATGTGTACGGCGACGAAGTAAACCGGACGATCACCGGCATCGGCAAAGTGGCCCGGACAGGGTATGAAGAACGGTATCTGACCGATTACAATGTTTACAGCCTGAAGCTAAACGGGGCTTTGCATTACCGCATCACACCCAATTTGGAAGCGATTTATTCGTATAATTATTCCAAAGGTACTGCCAATTATACCGGGAGCAACCGGTTTTCGGTCAACGGTTTTTCCTTGCTGCAACACCGGGTCGAACTGCGCGGATCAAACTTTTTCGTTCGCTGGTACACCAACCAGGAAGACTCTCACGACTCGTACAACACCCGTTCGCTGGGGCAGCAAATCAATCGGACGTGGGTGCGCGATTTGAGCGGCAATGTGGTTCCGGCGAATCAGGCCGATGAAATGTGGTTCACCCGCTATACCGCAGCCTACCAGGGCAAAGCACCGGGTGTAACGGCTGCCAGCCACGCAGCCGCCCGCGGCTTTGCCGACCAGGGACGGTATTTGCCGGGTTCGTCGGAGTTTGAACGCGAGAAAGCGCGGCTGGAAGGCATACAGGGATTGGCGGGTGCCGGAATCATGAGCCAGACGAAAATGCACCATACCGACGCGCAGTACAACTTTTCCTCCGCGCTGGAAAAAGCCGGTTTATCGAAAACCGAGGTGCTGGCCGGTGGCAATTTTCGTCAATACAGCCTGTTCACGAACGGTACCTTGTTTGACGACAAAGGCGGTCGAATTCTGTATTATGAATACGGCGCGTTTCTTCAGGCAAGTCAACGGTTTTGGGCCGATAAGCTGAAGCTGACGGTTTCGGGGCGGTACGACAAAAACCAGAACTTTGCCGGTTATTTCACGCCCCGGGCGTCGCTGGTCTTTTCGCCTATGGAGGCCCACAACTTCCGGGCGTCGTTTCAGACCGGTTTTCGGAATCCGACCCCGAGTGATCAGTTCATTAAACTCAACGTCGGACCCATCACAATTCTGGGCGGAGCACCTTCCAACAGCGCAGGCATGAACGTCTACGAAAACTCGATCAACTCGCCAACCGTCGGCGGGTTTGTCAACGGTTTCCTGGCCGATATGCAATCGGGCAAAACGCCCCAGCAGGCGGTGATGGATAACAAAGACAAGCTGCAAAAGTCGAACGTAGCTTACATCAAGCCCGAGAAAGTACAGAGTTACGAGGTGGGTTACCGGGGCCTCATCCATAACCGGCTGGCCGTGGATGCCAACTACTATTTTGGGCAGTACCAGAATTTTATTCTGAACCAGGTCGTTATCCGGCCCGACAGCCCGGTGTTGGGAACCGACGGAAAAATCAACCCGGCGGCTGCTCAGGATATCCTGAATTCGAAGTACCAGGTTTTTCAGCTTTATACCAATGCCAACGATCAGGTGACGGCGCAGGGGGCCACGCTCGGTCTGACCTATTTTGTGCCGGGCGGCTACACTATCGGCGGGAACGGAACCTGGTCTGCTTTCAACCTGAAAGGAGCCAATCCGAACAACATTCCGGCTTTTAACACCCCCCGCTACAAAACCAACGTGACGGTCGGGAACCGGAACATTGCCAAGAACATCGGTTTTAATGTCGCCTGGCACTGGCAGGATTCATTTGACTGGGTGGGCTCGTTCAATGATCTGCGCCCGGGCCGGATTCAGGCCTACCACCTGCTTGATGCGCAGGTAACCTATCGGATGCCAGCGCTGAAAACCGCCCTGAAAGTGGGTGCCAGCAACCTGACCAATCAGTACATTGTGCAGTCCTACGGTTCGCCGGCGGTGGGTGGATTGTATTACATATCGCTGACATTTGATCAAAATATGCGTTGACATGGAAACTGTTCAACACCTTTCTGCCCCGCCAAAAACCGCCTATCGGAACCTGGTTTTTGCGCTCTGTATGCTGGTCTACATCTTCAGCGGTACGGTTTCGACCCTGATGTCGACCTACCTGCCTGTCGTTGTTCGCGAGCTGCTGGGGCAGGCCGATAAAGCCGAACTTGACCGGGTCAGTGCCTATGTGGGAGCTACGTTTCTGTATGGCTGGATGCTGGGGGGCATGAGTTTTGGCTATTTCGGTGACCGGCTCGGGCGCGTTTGCGCGTTGGTGGGGGCGGTGGTGTTGTACGGCGGTTGTACGCTGCTGACGGCACTGGTGTCTAACTGGATGAGCGTTGTTGGGCTGCGGTTTGCGGCAGGTTTCGGAATTGGGGGCGTTCTGGTGCTAACCACCGTCATTGTGGCCGAAATCTGGCCGCAGCGGAACCGGCCCGTAGCACTGGGGATTCTGGCGGTCGCTTTTCCGGTTGGAATCATGCTCTCGGGGCTGGTGAACTATCTACTGCCCAACTGGCGACAGGCTTTCTGGATTGGCGGCCTACCGTTGGTGCTGGGTGGCCTGATCGCGGTGCTTTTGCAGGAACCCGAGCGCTGGCGAAACATTCGCCAGCAACCCGAGACCACGGCCAGTGGTTTGTTTGACCCAGAATACCGTCGGGCGTTGTGGCTGGGTTCGCTGGCGTTCGGGTCCATGCTGGTCGGGTTGTGGGCGGTTTTTTCGTGGGTGCCAACCTGGGTGCAAAGTCTGGTGGTCGGCAATGGGCAGAAGGAGCGCGGATTAGCGATGATGCTGATGGGGGGCGGGGGCGTCGTGGGGGGCATCCTGTCCGGGTTTATCGTCAAAGCCGTTGGCCACCGTCGTACCATGCTGTTTGTATTCGTGGCCTGCTTCGTAATGGTAGCCGTTGTGTTTAAAACCAATACGGAATTTTCACCCGTCGTCTACCTCGAAATTGCCGCGCTGGCTTTGCTTTTCGGAATCAGCCAGGGAACGATGTCTGCTTACTTGCCCGACTTGTTTCCGACTCACCTGCGGGGGCTGGCTACCGGTTTTTGCTTTAACATCGGGCGGTTGGTAACGGCCACAGCGGTCTTTTTTATCGGTACGCTGGTTGCGGTGCTGGGGGGATACGGCTCGGCGATTTTTGCTTTTTCCGGTACGTTTATTCTTGGTTTCATAGCGATTTGGAATAGTCCACAGGAAGTTCATTTTCATTAAAAACGATGGCTCATATACAAGTTCCGGAGGGAGTACCCGGCATTCGCAGTCTGGTGATGTATCGACCGGATACCGGCCAACACCTGTACGCCCTGGTCCAGGCGTTGTTGCGCAACGAGTCGCCGTTGAGCGAAGCCGATCGCGAATTGATGGCCGCCTTCGTTTCGTCCCTGAATGCATGCAATTTTTGCACCCGGAGCCACGCAGCAGCGGCCCGGTTTTTACTTGGGCAGAACGCCGGGCTGGTCGATCAGGTTATCGCCGATTACCAGGCGGCACCCATCAGCGACCAACTGAAAGCCTTGCTGACCATTGCCCGGCATGTTCAGGAGGATGCCCGTACGGTTTCTGATGAACTGGTGGCCGAGGCCCGGCGCCACGGTGCCACCGACCGCGCGATCCACGATACGGTTTTGATTGCGGCCACTTTCTGTCTCTTCAACCGCTACGTGGATGGCCTGGCGACCTGGGCCCCCGATCCGTCGGCTTACGAACTGATGGGGCAGCGCATGGGAACAGTTGGGTACGTGATGCCAGAAAATAGAATTCATAATTCATAATTCATAATAGGTTGGTGATATTCCCTGACTGCGCTGCGGTCAGGGATATATAATTGACAGAATAATTAAACGTACTACCCATATGCCCCATATTCAGTTACCCGAAGGATTGCCCGGTATTCGCGGACCAATGGCGTTTAGTCCTGAAACCGCCAAGCCGCTGAACGATTTGGCCAATGCCTTGCTACAGAGCGACGACGGTTTGACGCGGGCGGAGCGCGAGTTGATTGCTACCTACGTTTCTTCCCAAAACGACTGTTTTTTTTGCCAGACCATCCACGGTGCCGTGGCCAGTCACTATTGGGAAGATGCGGACGGAGAGTTTGTGCAGGCCGTCAAAACTAATTACGAATCGACGGAGATTTCGCCCAAACTGAAGGCCTTGCTGGCCATTGCCGGAAGCGTGCAGAAAGGCGGCAAAAACGTGACGATGGAGCAGGTGCAAACCGCTCGGGAGCGGGGTGCTACTGACAAAGACATTCACGATACGGTTTTGATCGCGGCCGCCTTTTGTATGTTTAACCGTTACGTTGATGGCCTGGCCACCTGGGCCCCCGAGAACCCGGACTTGTACCGGTTTCGGGCCACCAAAATCGCCGAATATGGGTATACGGCGGATGATCACTATATGCCCCAATGAGTTATGATACTTCTGTATATCATCGGAATTTTGCTATTGACGGCGGCTGAGGTTGCAAAGGTTTACTTTATCATGCCCATGCCAGGCAGCCAGGAGGCCAATACAGTTGAGTTGGCGTACTGGATTCACCAGCATATCGGGACGATTCGCGGGCTGGGCTGGCTGCTGCTGGCTTATCCAACGTATCGCCTGCTGTTTGCTTCAAAACCGGTCCGGCCAAAAATTCTGGTAGGGTTGCTGGTTGTGGTCTACGGAACGGTTTATTACCTGTTCAATTTTAAGTTTCTGGCGGAGAAAATGTTTTACCAGCCCAAAGAAACCGTGATGCTGGATCTGAAATCCAGTGTCATTCCGGCGGACAAGGTGGTGCTGGGCCTGGTGGTCAACGGCCAGGCACGGGCGTATCCGATTCAGCTCATTGGGTATCACCATCAGGTTCGGGATACCGTGGGCGGAGAGCAGGTGATGGTCACATATTGCACGGTTTGTCGTACGGGCCGTATTTTTCAACCGCTGGTAGGCAACAAGTCCGAAGACTTCCGGTTGGTGGGCATGGACCATTTTAATGCCATGTTTGAAGACAGAACTACCGGGAGCTGGTGGCGGCAGGTTAGTGGAGAAGCCATTACGGGCCCGCTGAAAGGCGCGGTTTTGCCCAGTTTGCCAACCGAGCAAATGACGCTTCGTGCCTGGGCCGACCTGCATCCCGAAACCCTGGTGCTGCAACCGGATTCGGCGTTCAAAAAACCGTATGAGAACATGGCAACCTATGAACGGGGAAAAAACAAAAGTCAGCTCACCAAGCGCGATAGCCTGGCCTGGCAGCCGAAATCCTGGGTGGTCGGGGTAGAGTGCAATAAGGTGGCCCGGGCGTACGACTGGGGGCAGTTGCAGAAACAAAAAGTTACGAATGATCAGCTGGCAGGTACGCCCCTGCTGCTTATGGTGGCTTCCGACAGCGCCAGTTTCCGGGTCTGGAACCGGCAGGTGGATGGGCAAACGCTGCAATTTGTGACAAACGGGGGGGATGCGCTGCGGGATGTCGAAACCGGGTCCGTCTGGAACCAGCAGGGGATTTGTACGGAAGGAGCGCTGAAAGGAAAACGGTTGGTGCCGGTGCCCGCGTCGCAGGAATACCTGCACTCCTGGGAAACCTTTCATCCCCGATCGTCCCGGTATTTATGACGGACCGAAAAGGTCTTGGAAAAAAGTAGAAACTGACGGGTGTTTGAACCCACCGATAAGTCTTTTTAAAATAGGTGAAATGACCGTAAAGGGCGGGGGCGATGTACCTCCGTCCTTTATTTTTTGCGATTTTAGCGTTCCTGAATAGGAATAACTTTCGAACGAACACTCGTTTGGGAAATTAGGTTATGTTTGTGACGACTTCGTTCATTTATTCATTACAATAGCCTTTTTGACCAGTTTGTCTGCCGGTAGACGACTGTTCACTTCCTAACTATTCAGGTTCTTTATGATCACCCGCACCAAAAAAGCCCGTTCAAACGCTTCGGCTTATAAAGTAGCTAACCTGCCCGCTGATGGCCAGACCCGCGTTGTTATCGAGCGGGTTACCCCCGAACTCGATGGAGGACGTTTCCCGGTCAAAGCCGTTCCCGGCGATACAATTGCCGTAGAAGCTGATATTTTCCTTGATGGGCACGATAAACTGGCGGCCCGGCTGCTGTATAAGCACGCCGACGATTCCGATTGGAGTGAAGTGCCGATGGTTTTTGTGGACAACGACCGGTGGGGAGCTTCATTCCCGGCGGACAAACAAGGTGTCTATTACTACACGATTGAAGGCTGGGCCGATCACATTGCCTCCTGGCAGCACGAGGTTCATCTGAAGGTTGCCGCCGGTCAGCGGCTTTTGAGCGAGCTGAAAGCAGGGGCGGTCTATGTTGAAGGCATGGCGCAACGGGCTGAAGGAGATGATAAGTCGACCCTGGAATGGCTTACCGGCCTGCTAACGGAAGGGGCGGAGGAATACAATGAAATTCAGTACAATCAGGCCATTGAATTTGTACACAGCGAGCAGTTTACAGAGCTGTTCAGCCGGTATCCCGAACGGAAACATCCGTCGCGCTACGGGCGTGAGTTGATTGTTGACGTGGATCGACCCAAAGCGGGTTTTAGTACATGGTACTGTCTTTTTCCGCGTTCGGCGGCACCGGAGCCGGGGCAACACGGTACGTTTCGGGATGTAGAACGGCTTTTGCCACGCATCGAAGCGATGGGTTTTGATGTGCTGTACCTGCCCCCCATTCACCCGATTGGGCACGCCTTTCGGAAGGGGAAAAATAATAATGTGGTAGCCGAACCCGGCGAACCCGGGGTTCCGTACGGGATTGGTTCGGAGCTGGGCGGACACACGGCGATTCACCCCGAGCTCGGTACACTCGATGACTTCAAACACCTCATTGCGATTGCCCGCAACCACGGCATGGAGGTAGCCATGGACCTGGCCATTCAGGTGTCGCCCGATCACCCCTGGGCCAGCGAACATCCGGAATGGTTTAAGAAGCGCCCCGATGGCACGATTCAGTACGCCGAAAATCCGCCGAAAAAGTACCAGGACATTTACCCGGTTTATTTCGAAACCGATGACTGGCGCAGCCTCTGGATCGAAATGAAAGACGTGATGCTGACCTGGGCGTCGTGGGGCGTCCGGATCATCCGGGTTGATAATCCGCACACAAAACCGTTCCAGTTCTGGGAGTGGCTGATTTCGGAAGTGAAGAAGGAATATCCGGATTTGATTTTCCTGTCGGAAGCGTTTACAAAACCGAAGGTAATGCGGCAACTGGCAAAACGCGGTTTTGCGCAATCGTACACCTACTTCACTTGGCGCAACAGCAAATACGAATTGCAGGAATACCTGACGGAGCTGACCCAGAGTGAAATGAAATATTATTACCGACCGAATTTCTGGCCGACCACGCACGACATCAACCCGGGCATTCTCCAGTCGGGTCATGAACCGCAGTTTTTGATCCGGTATCTGCTGGCGGCAACCCTGTCGTCTAATTACGGTATTTACGGGCCTTCGTTTGAATTGATGGAGCACTTGCCGTTTCCGGGCAAGGAGGAATACATCGATTCCGAAAAATACGAGATTCGGCATTGGGACTGGAGCCGGACTAACCGGCTGACGTATCTGATTGGCCTTGTTAACCGGCTTCGGCGGGAAAACCCGGCGTTGCAGCAAACCAATAACCTGACCTTCTGCCGGATCGACGATGACGCGCTGATGGCTTACCTGAAAGTGTCGGGCCAAAACCGGCTACTGATGGTTATTAATACCGACGCTTACAATCGGCGGGCGGGAATGGTACAGGTACCAACCTGGCAATTGGGCATTGGTGACGACCAGGAATATACAGTACATGATTTGCTGACCGGGGCCTATTACACGTGGAAAGGCCAGTGGAATTATGTGGAACTCGATCCGTATTTGCTGCCCATGCATTTACTGAAAATCGAAAGCTAAGCTTTTTTCTCATGGCGTGGAGCAGCCGATGAACGTGTGGGCCGTTGCCTAACTAGTAGGTGTATATTTGCCGGGTGTGATGTTACTTAGAAGTAGAGCCCAAAATCACACATTGGCAAGTAACATGATTCAACAAGCGATTCAATATCCGGAATTAATCAAATACTTAAAGGGATTTAGTAACTATTCGTGGATATATTATTGCGATGGACGCAAAATACTGGTTGCCAAATCCCTCAGCTTTTTTGAGAAAAAACTACCGGATTTTTTTCGAGTCCATAAAACGGCTTTGGTAAATCCGCATTATATTCTGGATTTTGAAGCACCGCCAAGGCATAAAATGTCGGGTGCCATTCATCTGAAAGATGGAGTTACATTACCCGTAAGCCGTCGGCGGTGGCGACAGATCATCGATCCGATCATTCTGGCGATGATGAAGTCGTCGACGGCTTTTCAAGCCGAGAAAAGTGAGGTGCCCCTGCCATCCCTGCCACCGGTTCCTGTCATAGCCGGACCCGTGGAGAAACTTATTTCCAGGAGAGCCGAGCCGAACCAACACATCTGGGTAGTTATGGCCGACGAAATGAAAAGCGGTTTATTACGCCAATTGGTTGGTGAACGGTGGTCTGCGTGGAAGGTACGGCTTTTTGAAACCGGAACCGGATTTCAGAAGGCTTTGTCTGGCCAAAAAGGGGCTGATTTGCCGGCCATGGTTATTCTGGACGGGAGTGATGCCAGGAGCCTGGTAACGCTGCAATCGATTAAGGAGAATCCCCGCTTTCGGTTTATCCCGACGCTTTTGCTAACGGCCTCAGAAAATCATGACCTGACCGAGCAGGGCTACGAATCGGGTGCCAATTCGGTCATAATTCATTCATCGGATCTGAGCCGTTTTTTGCAGGTATTGGAAAAAACGTTCAAGTATTGGCTGTCCATGGTTTCAGGACCTGGTTTTCTGGCAAAAACTAACTCTTCGCTGGCCTGAGATCGAGCGGTCAGGCCGACGGATTAATGCGTGGAATGGGAGTTGGGTAGGGTAGCGGTTTCCCACCAATAATCCTTCAATATTTGAAAATAAGTGACCCATTCCTCAAAGTCCGTCGGTTTAATGATATATGATGTCGCGCCCCGGTCGTACGATTCGGAAATATCTTCGTTGTGGGTTGAATTACTAAAGACAAGAACCGGAATCTGCGCAATCTCCGAATCCTTGCTTTTGATTGTTTTCAACACTTGCCAGCCATTTTCCCGTTCAGGCAGGTACAAATCCAACAAAATAAATTGAGGAAGCCGTAAACCAGCTAGAAGGCATTCATCCAGGTATTGAACAGCCTCGTCTCCGTTGGTTGCCATGATCGGTTCTGCATCCGTGAAGCTCTGCTGAATGGCGTTTCGCATCAGAAACAGGTGGTCTGGGTTGTCCTCAATAATCAATATTCTGGCATTCTTCAGGCGGTTTGCGTTTGCTTTAGGACGAGAAAGGCTCATGCTACACGGATTTACGATTCAAATTGACAGCACCGGAGTTACCCCAATTAGTGTCTTGAAATTAGTCATGACAAGTTACTAATGTAATTTGTGCGAGTGTGATTTGCTGGCAAATAATCGCATAAATCGCTTTAACGGGAAATTCTCTCGAATTATCGCAGCCCACCAAGCCCTGTTGGGTAAATACTACTGCTGCTTGCAAATGAGCTTGTTTCAGAAGTTCACTAACGCCTTTCCACGAATCGCCTTTTTAATTGGTATAGTATGAACCTGATTGGCTCACAATTTTTAACAATACCGCTGCTATTGAGTTAAAGACGTATATGAATTGGGGTGGTTCTGCTGTTTAGAGGAGGGCCAGCCGTGAGGGAGTCAACGCGCCGTATGGGTAGCGTGACGAGGACGAACAAAAAATAATCATAATCGCATGAAAACATTAAAAATAACCGTAGCAACGCTAGTTACGCTGGGAATCCTGTCTTTCCAGGCCCAGGCCCAGACCACTACAAAGGAAGGCAATGCCGCTAACCCGGCCCAAAGCAACACAAGCAATTCGAATGAGTCGACGACGGATGCAGCGAAGACCCGGCCCGGCGTAAGCCGGAAAGTAACCGGCTCGCGCCCACCCGTCAACAGCATGTCGGATAAATCTCAGAATAAAGCACAGATGGATCGGGAAAAACGGGCACCGTCTGATGCCGATGGAAAGGTGAGCACCAATCGTGGCAGACCCAAAGCCGATCCGAAAGCCAAGCAGAAAAAAGGCGAAGGCCGTTCATTTGGTAACACGGCACCCGAAAATTAATTGATTTCCTATAATGTAGTTATTGGATTCGGCACAATGCCCCATCCAATAACTACTTATCTTCTAAACCGTATGAAAGTCACACAGATTGTTGATGCGGTTCTGGATGGCCTTGAATCTCTGAAAGGGGAGAACCCGGAAAACAAAATTTATTGTAGTCAACACGCGCATCCGGACAACGCAACGGCCAGCGAGCGATTCGCTCGGGCCAAAGAAAAACTGTTTGCGGTTGAAAGCTGGTCGTCGATATCAAACCTGACAGCCAGGTTTTTACTGCACGATTCGAACGGAAAGCCAAAACCAGCCGGTCGACCGGCGGTGGGAGATTATATCAAAATCATCCTGCCCGGTCCGACGCCGAAGAATTGGGTTAACGTGGTTCGGGTGATTGATGAAGAACGTAAAGCTGAGTTTACGGCCCGGCCTTGTGCTGATCCGAACGGAAAATCGGAACAGACAGCGCATTTTTTTTCTGCATCGTCAACCAGTACGTTTCGTGTCGAACTGCGGGAGACGACGGTTATTGCCAGTCAAATCGGGCAAAACGAACAGATCAATAACCAGCAGCCGCAAGCGGGCGACCGCGCCGTTGTCAATACCGTGATTGCGGGTACCGGTAGGTTATTTTACCAGCGGATTCAATGGCAAACCCTGACGGACTACTTGGTGGACTAAACCGGACCTGTGAACGATTTAATCGGTTTCAACAGATTTATTTCTCGAATCAGTTTGTATTATTACGGCAAGATGCCTGACCTGGAATCAAATCTTCTCCATGTTCGACTCAACTAGCTCAACCCTGACCAGCCAGCGGTCATGGATTCATCTGGATCAGGATGCTGATGCCATTCGGTGGCTGGAGACAACCATTTTGTCTCCGTACCTGAACACCTGCCGGTGGTTTGCGGGGAAGGCGCGTCAGCAGGGGCAGTTCCGGATTCGTTTTATCCACAGCGTTCCCTTTTTGCCCAAAAATCGTTCGGGCGACGGGGCTTTTCTGGTCATTGTTGAAGCCGGATATGCAGGCGGGGAAACGGAAAATTATCTTCTACCCTTGTCATTTGTCGAAACTGATCAGCCTGATTTATCCGAAATTCCATCAAAGGGAATTGTGGCCAAGGCCGAATTCGACGGGGAAACGGGGCTGATCATCGATGCGATTTACGACGAACGGTTTCGGCAGGTGCTCTATCATAACCTGGCTAAACAGGAAAAACTAGCGCAGCAGGTCGGGCAATTGACATTTCAACGGGGACGGGGACTAGGGGCCGAAGATGAAGATGCCGTGGTTACGAGCCGGGTGCTTCCGGTTGATTCGAGCAATTCAGCACTGGTTTTTGGTGTTCCCGGCCAAGGAGAAAAGTACTTTCTGAAACTATACCGCAAACTCTTTCAGGAAACCAATCCGGAAGTAGAGCTGGTCAGTTTTCTGACGGAAGAAAGCAATTTTACTCACATTCCGGCCTATGCCGGGAGCCTCGTCTGGGAGCAGCAGGGAGTTCCGGATATGACGCTCGGAATGATGCAGCTGATGATCGAAAACCGGCACGATAGCTGGAATCAGACTGGCGACGATCTGAACGATTTCCTGTATGCGGTTCCTAACCGCTTGTTTACCATTCGGGAAGACGTCTTTGATCGGGTTGAGCTGCTGGCGCGCCGAACGGCGCAGATGCACCTGGCTTTGTACAGTCCCAATTCCAATGATCTGGCCTTTGTGCCGGAGGATTTTACCAACGACTACCGGGAGTTTATTATTCATCATCTGGAAGACCTGCTCGAACGACGTTACGCGTTGCTCATCGACAATTATACCAAACTCGATCCGCTGGCCCAGCGATTGGCGTGGGTGTTTATGGAAGCGAAAGAGATGATCGATGATTTTATCGATGATTTTCGTAACCGCCCACTCGAATCGCTTCGCATCCGGATCCACGGTGATTACCACCTCGGGCAAGTGCTGGTGACGGGCAATGATTTCACGATTATTGACTTTGAGGGAGAGCCCGAAAGCAGCATTGCCGAACGGAAAATCAAGCACTCGCCGTTGAAAGATGTGGCCGGTATGATTCGATCGTACCACTACGCCGTTTCGGCCAAGCTTTTCGGCAGTGTTGAAACCGAGCGCATCGATCCGGATCATTTGCAGCGGGTGTCGGGGCGTTGGTTCAAACTCATTCGGGATACTTACATGGATTCGTACCTGGAAACCATCGGTAGTCCACACCCCTTGTTTAAAGATAGCGGAGAGATCAACTTTCTGCTGTTGGTCTATCTGCTGGAAAAAGCCGTGTACGAGCTGGGGTACGAAATCAGTTACCGGCCTTCGTGGGTCAAAATCCCCCTAAAAGGTATTATGGACGTAATTCAGGAGATCGAAAAGATTCGCATTGCGGATCCGGCCCGGAATACCGAAGTACCCCTGTTGCAAATGGGTCTATTGCAGACGGAAAAGAGTACATAACGTAGCAGGCTAATAAAAAAAAACTATATTTCAAGCGCAAAATTGATTGAGCTTTCCTATGGCAAAACGGACGATAAAAACGAGTACCCCTACTTCTGATGCAAAACCCGAAACGCAGCCTTCTACCCAACCTGCGGTTTCGTCGGATCCGGCGACGTACAGCCGGCTGACCGAATTTGACATTTATCTTTTCCGGGCGGGAAAACACACCCGTTTGTACGAAAAGCTGGGTTCGCATGTGGTGGAAGTGAACGGGGTTGTCGGAACGTATTTTGCCGTCTGGGCTCCCTCGGCCCAGTATGTGTCGGTAATCGGAAATTTCAATGGCTGGAACAAGGGAAGCCACCCACTAAACGTTCGCTGGGACAGTTCAGGAATTTGGGAGGGTTTTGTTCCGCACATTGGCCGGGGTGAAGTCTATAAATACGCAATCACCAACGATAGCGGCCGTGAGCTGGAAAAAGGCGATCCGTTTGCACTCTGGTGGGAAACTCCGCCCAAAACGGCCTCGGTTGTCTGGGATACCTGGTACGAGTGGAAAGATGATTACTGGATGCGGAACCGTGGGAAATTCAACGCTCTGAACAAACCCATCTCGGTTTACGAAATTCACCTCAACTCCTGGCGTCGTGATCCGTCGGAGCCCGCGCGGCAATTGTCCTATGGGGAGGTAGCCGATGCGCTCGTGCCGTATATCAAGGAGATGGGCTTTACCCACGTAGAGTTCATGCCGGTGATGGAACACCCGTATGATCCCTCGTGGGGCTACCAGATTACGGGGTATTTTGCTCCCACGAGCCGCTTTGGAACCCCGCAGGATTTCATGCGAATGATTGAACGCTTGCACCAGGAAAACATTGGCGTCTTTCTGGACTGGGTTCCATCGCATTTTCCCGGCGATGCCCACGGCTTGTATGAGTTCGATGGTTCGCACCTGTACGAACATCCGGATCCGCGCAAAGGCTATCATCCAGACTGGAAAAGTTATATTTTCAATTACGGCCGAAATGAAGTTCGGGCATTTTTGCTCAGTAACGCCTTGTTTTGGCTGGATCGCTTCCACGCCGATGGCTTGCGCGTTGATGCCGTGGCTTCCATGCTCTACCTGGATTACTCGCGTAACCACGGGGAGTGGGAACCCAACGTTTTTGGCGGTCGCGAAAATCTGGAGGTTATTTCGTTTTTCAAGGAATTCAATGAAGCGGTTTATCGGGAGTATCCGGACGCCCAAACCATTGCCGAAGAATCAACGGCTTTTCCGGGCGTTACGCGTCCGACCTACACCGGTGGCCTGGGCTTCGGTATGAAGTGGATGATGGGCTGGATGAACGACACCCTGCGTTATTTCCAGCGTGATGCCTATTACCGGCGCTGGCACCAGGATGAGTTGACATTCAGTACGGTATACGCTTTTTCGGAGAATTTTATGCTGCCGTTTTCCCACGATGAGGTGGTCTACGGCAAAAAGTCGCTGATCGGTAAAATGCCCGGCGATGAATGGCAGCGGTTTGCCAATCTACGGCTGTTGTTTACGTACATGTTTACCCACTCTGGTACGAAGCTATTGTTTATGGGTGGGGAGTTCGGGCAAACTTCGGAATGGAAATTTGAAGGAAGCCTCGACTGGCACCTGCTCGATTGCGTTCCGCACCAGGGACTGAAAGAGTGTGTGAAAGCCTTGAATCAGCTGTACCGCAATGAACCGGCGTTGTATGAGCAGAGCTTCGTTGCCGAAGGATTCGAGTGGATCGATACAACAGACCGCGAAAACAGCATTCTAATCTATGCCCGAAAAGGAACTCGGTTAAAAGAGCAGATGGTGGTTGTGCTGAACATGACCCCCATGCCTCGCACCGATTACCGGGTTGGTGTTCTGGCGGCTGGAACCTGGGTCGAGTTGTTTAATAGCGATGACCGGGCTTTTTACGGCAGCGGTTTACTGAATACCGAACCCCTGGTGTCGGTTCCGGAAATGTGGCACGGACGTCCTAATTCCATTGCCCTGACTATTCCGCCCCTGGGTGCTGTGGTGCTGAAGTACCAGAATAACGCCTGATTCTTCTGCCGTTCTGGAAAGAGCCTGAGCCGCCAAGTATCGGCGGGCGGCCTTTTTCAGAACGGTTTTGCCCGCATACGGCTGGCGGTTTGGACCGGATCAAACTGCTGAAAAAACGACCACCTTGGAAATCAGTCGGCGTTTTTTGCTTCTTAATTCACGGGAATTTCAAAAAAGCATAGGGCTACTCCCTAACAAAATAATTGCCTTTCCGTTTATCCGATTAACTTTGCGATACAAAGTAAGTCACCACATGAGAAAAGTAGTAACCCTCGTATTTGTCCTCATCTCTTTTGTCGCTTTTTCACAATCCCCCACCTCCAGTCGTCTTAGTAGCGGAGTTGATGTCGGAGCTGCCTTTAAGAAGGATTATCTGGTTCCTTCGTTAAGCTACTACGAAATGCTGAACCTGGATGCCAATCAAATGTTTTCCATTGGCTGGACGATTCGGGTTGGTGCTTTCTACGGTGACAATCTGAATTATACGACGGCTCCGGCCCGGCTGACGCGTGGCAAAACCGGTTTCGCTGCGTTGGGAGCGCCCTTGCAGGTAGCTAATATTGATACCATGCGATTTGATTGGGTAACAGTTACTTCCGCTAACCTGGGTCTCCGGGCGCAGGTCCGAATCGGGCCGGTAGAAGTGGGAGCCAGCGCAGATATATTGGGTTTTGCCTTCGGTAAAACCCGCGAAGGACGGTATCGATCCTCGACAGGGCGTTTCAAGGTTCCTAATGCTGCCGGAACGGCCGACTCGCTGGTGAGTTTTCGGGGGCATCCCCAGCAATATGCCCAACCCCAGCGGATCAATGCCCGCTTATTGGGCGATAATGACCGGGGTGCGTTGGCAACCGAGGTATATATTCGACTTCGCGTAACCCGGCGGGTGGCACTTAGAGCCGGTTATCAGTGGATCACAACAGAAATGAGAGCCAGTACAAAAAATGAGGACGATAACAACCAGCGGTTTCGCAACCGGGCCGATATGGCTTACGTTGGCCTGACGTTCCCATTCTTCAAATAACCTACAATCCCTGATCTTCGGTACGTACCGAAGATCAGGGATTGTAGGGTCAGGATTCCACCGGCTTCAAGCTGAAATAGGTTTCGTAAACGGCTTGAGCCGCTTCGTTGTTGCGGGTCTGGAACCGATCCAGGTATTGGTGCAAACCGGTTTTGAACAGCTCGGACGTTTCGGTAAATTCAATTTCCGACCGAAGTTTACTTAATTTCTTCTCCGCTTCATTTTTATACCCGTTGGTAATGGGATTTCCCGAAATCTCGTACAAGGACAGTTCGGCCTGGCGGATGCAGTGGGCAACCGAGCGGGGAAAAAGCTTATCCAGAATCAAAAATTCCACAATAGTCGATGAGCTGATCATCCGGTACTGCTGCCGGTACATGTTATAAGCACTTACCGATTTTAGCACGGCGTTCCAAATCATCAAATCCAGGGTGGAACCGACGGCATTGAGATCGGGCAGGAGGGTGAAATACTTAACATCCAGAAAGCGGGAAGTCTTGTCGGCCCGTTCCAGAAAGCGACCAACGCGTCCAAAATGCCAGGCTTCGTTGCGGGTAATGGTGCAATCGATCACGCCGTAATAATGCTGACAGCCGTTTTTTACGTCGTTCAGAAACGTCTGCAACCGGTTGAGGTTCGATTCTCCCTTTGTGGTCGTGTCCCGAACCCGTAAGTACAACTCATTAAGATTCTCCCACATTTCTTTCGAAATACTCTCCCGAATGGTCCGCGCGTTTTCGCGGGCGTTGTTAAGGCAACTGACAATGGAATTCGGATTTCGTTTGTCGAACGTCATAAAATCAATGACATTCTCACGGGTTGGTTCCTGGTAATAGTTGTAAAACAGGTAGTTATCGGCAGTGGCGATCAACAGGGGTTCCCATTGTTCGTCAACGTTGGGCGGAAGGTCCAGGGCTAGGTTAAAATTTACACTCATAAAACGGGAGTAATTATCAGCCCGTTCGATGTAGCGGTTCATCCAGTAAATAGAATTAGCAACGCGACTTAGCATAAAATCAAAATTATATATGGATAGTGAGGACGTAAATATAGGATTTTATCTGAAGAAAGAGACTTTTTCAAAATTATCATGAATTAATCCATTCTTAAAGTTCTGTCTCTATTTTTGTGCTCCATTTAATAACCGCATACGATGAAAAACTTCCTATTAATCTGTATCCTTTTTATGGCAGCATTGAGTTTGTCAGTGGCCGGTCCAACCCCCAAATTGGAGAAAACGAATGAGTCAGGGCGGTTGTACGAAATGCGAATTTATTACCCGACACCCGGAAATTTTGAAAATATCGTTGATCGGTTCCGGAAATACACCTGTCGAATTTTTGAAAAACATGGTATGACTAATGTGGGGTATTGGGTTCCGACCGACGCTTCACAGGAAAAAATAATTTATATTCTTTCTTATCCGAACCGCGAAGCCCGTGATGCGTCCTGGAAAGCATTCGGCAGCGATCCGGAGTGGAAAGAAGTAGTTGCCAAAACGGAAGCCAATGGCAAAATCGTGGCGAAGGTCGATCAGATATTCTTGACGCAGGCCGAAATTTCACCGAAAATCAAAACGGCGAAGGAACCAGGACGGGTCTTTGAATTGCGGACTTACTCACCGGCTCCCGGCAAGCTGAACGACCTGATTGCCCGCTTTAAAAATCACACGATTGACTTGTTCAAGAGTCATGGTATGACCAACATCGGTTATTGGCTGACCACGCAACCCGACGAAACCAATCAGTCAAAGCTGGTGTACATTCTGGCGCACCCGAGCGAGGTCGAGGGAAAGAAACATTTTGATGAATTTCGGGCGGACCCGAAGTGGGTAAAGGCCAAAGCTGCTTCGGAGAAAAACGGACCGCTGACCAACAAGGTAGAATCGGTTTACATGAAACCGACGGATTATTCACCCATTCAATAAACGGAATAGAAAAAAGGGTCCCGGGAATGCATTCCCGGGACCCTTTTTTTACATCTCATCGTCCCGGTCCAGTCCTTCTGCCAGGTGTCGCCGGATGGCCTGATGAGGCCGCAAACCGTTGACCGGCCGCTGGTTCGTGTATTTCTTTTCGGAGGGAACGCGATCCTGGTCTGAGGAAGAACGAGCTTTGGTGGCCAAATTGGAAACCGAGAAAAAACCGTTCCGAAACTGATTGTATTCTTCTTCGCTCATCGCCTGCCGCGCAGCTAATCCTTTCTCATAGCCGTCGTTATAGGAAGCAATCCGGCTGTCGGTGCGGGCGAGTTTTCGGTCTTCGAGCAGCTGGTCAATCTCGTTTGTCAACTGCTGCTTACGCTGGCGTAATTCATCCAGCGACGGCAAAACCGCCAGTTCGTGATCCATGATATTTTTCTGCGTCAGGTGTTTGGCTACTTCCTGCTGGGCCAACTGAAGTTGTTTGTCCAGCCGTTTCCGTCGACGACGCAGCCGCCAGAGCCGGGGGTCGGCTTGTAGCCAGCGAAACCAGAACTTTTGCAGCACTGGTAGACCAATTCCGAGACAGACAGCGCCCGCCAGCGCAAACAAAACACCACTCAAAACGAACGACAGGAGTGCCCAGGGACTGTTAACCAACTGGAGGTTCAGCTCGTCGGACTGTTGCAATTGTTGTTCGATTCGCTGCAAAACCTTCTGATCCGCCACCGGATTGGGGTTGGTCGGGTCCAGGGGCGTTGCATTCAGCTGAATGTTTTTGATGCTTTTGTTGATGGCCTCCTTGAGTTTGTCAGTGCGGTAAGCATCGTAGCGGAACCAGCCCAGAATGACCAGAGTAACTATCGACAGAATGGCCAGCCCCATTTTAAACCAGCCATACCGCTTAACTGCTTCGGGCGACGAGTTGGAAATATACGGTTCTTCCACCAGCCGGTCGTAGGCCGGTTTAAGCAAAATGGACACCATCGCCAGGCCCACGGCAAACATCCAGGCTTCAACATTATTCCGAATGTTCAGGGCGTAAGCGACGATTTCGTGCGAAATGATCAGGTCACCAGCGACAAAGGCGATCCCGGCAGCCACGAAAATAAAACCGGCAAACAGGGAGTACTCCGAAGCCGTATCCTGCCGACGCTCTTTCAGTGTGTCGCGTTCCTCATCGACGGCTTTAATTGCCTCTTCCAGACGATCGTTTTCCTTGCCAGCCAGGGTCGTTTGCATGACGTGTTCCTGGAGCCGGTCATAAGCCGAACGACGCTGAGCCGATGTGTCAGCCACTTGCTGGTCAATCTGCCGGATTTCGTCACGCTTGTTTTCAACCCGTTCATTGATCCATTCGTCACTTACCTGGCTCGACAAATAACCCTCGTACGTCTGGCGGTCGGTGCCTTCGACACCACTCGTATACCCGTGCTGAAAATCCTGGCTATTCCTTGGCTGTTGTTCATTCATATTTTTGTTCGGTTTCATCTACTCATTAACTCGCCAATCAGGTTCTGGCGCTGACGTTCCGATAAACGGTTGCGCAGACTTCGGGCGAGGTTAAATTCATGGTCAAACAGCCGGATCAGCAAATCCCGCCGGGCGTTGATTCGGTGTTGTTCAGCTTCGATGCGATGCAGCGCAGGTACAAGCTCCTGTTTGCTCCGGCGGATTGTATCGATGCTGACTGTTAGTAGATTAACCTCATTTTTCCAGATTTGTGTTTTGGTTTCACGTTCTTTTTTTAACCCTTTCTCCTGATTCCAATACCGTAAATCGTTCCCCAAAGCCGTCAGCAGACCGGGCAAAAGCTTTCCGGCCGTCAGGAAGAGAAAGAAAACAAATAGAAAAAGACCAGCGGATTTGATGACCGTCTGGTGTTGTAACGCCTGGACAAAAACGAAAAAGGATGTCGCCAACGGCAGTCCCAGTTCGAGTAAAAGCGGTCGGAATCCTTCATCGATGCCGGTTGAGCGGTGGTATAACCCGAACAGGCCGGTCAGAAAAACGCCGAGTGTTACCCATTGACTGGCCCGAAAAGCCGGTCGTACGGTTTCTTCAATCAGGAAATAATTGCCAACCAGCAGTAAAACCGTGATGAACAGCCCGATACCGGTACGCATAAACTGCGGTTCGCCATCCGGGCGGGCCTCTTCAAGTTGTACGGTTTTTTGCTGCAACCGAGCGATAGAAATGGTTTTCTGTTCAATTTGCGCATCCAGCTCCCCGATTTGTTCCGCGTAAGACTGCCGCTCCCGATCCAGATAGGCCGTCAGATGCTGAAAGTACGATCGGATCAGGTTCGTTTTATCATCCGGTTTCACATCCGATAGCCCCAGCAGCACCGCTTCGTCACGCAGCAAGTCTTCGTCTTGCAGCCAGTCCGGCAGCGAAGCGTCGAAGTCCGGGAAAGCCACTGGGTGGTTCAAATGCTCTTCAAACGTCATATAAAACGTGCTAATCAGTCGTAAGACGGCTGTATGTAAACCGGTTAGAACGATATAATATTGCCTAACAAACGGCTTTTCTGAAAGGTTCGATACGGGTTCTACGAATTGACGGGCGGAGAATTCGGTACACGAACGCCAATCAGCCGGAACAAAAGTAGCGAAACCGCCAGCAAAACCGCAAAGAGGACGCTGAGCCAAACGTTGTAATAAATAATGGCTATCAGACAGATGACGGACAAAACAAGCGCTACCGCTGGAACATACGGATAGAAAGGTGCCAGAAATGGACGTTCGAGATTCGGTTCTGTTTTGCGCAGCCGAAACAGGCTAACCAGGCTGCTGATGTACATAACCACCGCGCCGAGGGCGGAAAGAATGATGATAGCATCGGTGGTTCCGGAAAGCAGAGCAATAACCCCAACCCCGCCACCGGCGATCAGGGCCCAGTGAGGAGTTTGAAACCTGCGGTTGACCCGGGCTAGAAAACCAGGGAGGTAGCCGCTGCGGGCCAGCGCAAAAACCTGCCGGGAATAGCCTATGGTGATGGAGTGAAACGACGCAATCAGCCCAAACAAGCCCAGGCTGGCAAATAGTTTGGACCACGGCGAGGTACGGCCCAGCGCCAGGGCCAGCGTTTCGGGGAGCGGGTAATCGATGTTGCTCAGAAGCCGCCAGTCGCCGGCCCCAGCCGTGAGCAGCATAGTACCAAGGGCCAGTAGCACCAGGGTTCCGATGCTTAATAAATACCCGCGTGGGATGGTTTTCTTCGGGTTTTTGACTTCTTCGGCCACCATCGCAACGCCTTCAATGGCCAAATAAAACCAGATGGCAAACGGCAAGGCAGCAAACACGCCCCCAGCGCCAAACGATTCGTTGTGGGCAACCACATTTTGGGTTTCGTAGGAAGGGGCGACCAACGCCATGTACACCAGCAACTCGACCACCGCCAGCGCCGTGACAAGCATGGAAAAATTAGCCGACTCTTTAATGCCGAAAATATTGATGCTGATGAAAACCACATACGTGGCCAGCGCCACACCCAGGACCGGGAGTTCGGGATTTAGAAAGTGAGCATAAGCGCCCAGAGCGGCTGCGATGGCGGGAGGAGCCATCAGAAAGTCGACCAGCGTGGCAAAACCGGCGATGAAAGCAGCAGTCGGTCCGAAAGCCCGTTTGGCATAAGAAAAAGGGCCACCCGCGTCGGGGATTGACGTGGTGAGTTCGGTGTAGCTAAAAATGAAGGCCAGATACATAATGGTGACCAGCAAGGTAGCAACCAGAAAACCGATGGTTCCGCCAACGGCCCAACCATAATTCCAGCCGAAATACTCGCCTGAAATGACCATTCCAACGCCAATGGCCCATAATTGCGCCGTGGTGATTACTCTGCGTAAACCCGGTTGGCCCGCCGATTCGCCAGCCCGAATCGGTGCGGAGCCTGTGGAAGATTCGACCATCTGTTAGGTAAAAAAGAAATGGGAAAAGTACCAATTGATGCCCCGAAACGGCCAAAATACGGGATTGTATTCTAAATAAAAGTCATTTTCGGGTTTAATCCAAAAATACTTGCTTTAAAACACCCCACAACTTACGCTTGAGTTTTTGATCCGCTTCGATGGCGGATAAGGGATCCGTCAGCAGGAACGTGATTCCAAAAATCCGGATGGGTTGGTAACGGTCCATCTGAATGTTCAGGTGGATGGTTTTGAACGGAACGCCGAAAGAGATAAAATGATGCAGGGTTTTGTTTTCCAGAACCGCGTGAAAATCGACCAGGCCCGAACCGGCCAGATTCAACATATCAATATCGTTCAGGTCCAGATTGATTGCCTTCAGAATATTTTCCAGGAAAATCAGCTCGCCGGGTGTTAACTCTTCATCGAACAGGAGCAACACTTTCGGTTTTTCGGGTTCTGGTAGTGGAGACGGTTTTTCGATTGCAGGAGCAACAGCAACAATGGGCCCGCTGATAGCAACCGGCGGGGGAATGGCTTCGGGGGGTGAAACCGGTTGTAGGGGTTCGGCGATAGGCGGTTCCGGCTCAATTTCGGCAACGACTTGTTCCACTACGGGCTCCGGCTGAGCGATTGGCGCAACGGGTTTAGGCACAAGCGGTTCTGGATCTACGGCTTGGTAGAGCGTGTCTTGTCCAAAAAGATAGTGGTAAGCGTTCTTTTTCATCATCCGTACCTTACAGTTTATACCAGCTTACCGGCGGTAACGGTCGGCGCCGACCGTCGAACGCTTTTTGTTCGGGGCCGTAATATTTCACCAGGTAATCCAGGATGACCGGTTCGCTCTCGCCCAGATCCCAGAGTTTTTGCGTGCGCTGCATCCAGCGAATTTTTTCTTTCCAGCCGTCGCGTGTAAAGCGGTTTTGCAAAATGAGCTTGCTGGAGTGGCAGGCGGTGCATTGCGCAACCACCAGCGTCAGGTGCTCGTCGGCAACCAAACCCGTTGAGGGGTCACGCTTTAAGGAGTCGGCGGCACTTTCTGAATGGGGCTCCGACAGAACGGGCGCAGGAACCGTCAAAGACGACAAGGCCAGCCATCCCGCCAGCAACACGGCAAATCCGGTGATTGCTTTTTGCTTTTTCATAATCTACTCAGCTTTTCAGGCTTCCCAGCAGGAGCAGAGCCCACCCCGCCAGCATCAGCAGTCCGCCGATAGGGGCCACCGCTCCGAATTTAGTGATTCCGGTAAAACAAATGGTGTAGAGTGAACCACTAAAAATAATAACGCCGAACAGGTATGCATAGCCTGCCCAGCCATAAAATTTTGCCGAAACGCTCGAAGTTGCCGGTAGTTGCAGCAGGATACCGATCGCAACCAGCGCCAGGGCGTGGTAAAACTGGTATTTTACGGCCGTTTCAAAGGTGTCCGTTCGCTTGCCCAGTTCGAGCGTAGCCCGGAGCGCATGAGCGCCAAAAGCGCCGAGCGCTACGCCCAGAAATCCCAAAATAGCCCCGGATTGAATAAAAAATTTAGCCATGATAACGGTTTTTCAGTTTCGCGTTCCAAATATCGCACTTCCGACCCGGACCATCGTGCTTCCTTCTTCAATTGCCAGCAAATAATCACTGCTCATGCCCATCGAAAGCTCCTGAAACTGCACATTGGATCGTTGGATACGGCTCAGTCGGTCATACAATTGTTTCAGGGAACGAAACTCCTGGCGAATCTGCGTTTCGTCGTCGGTATTGGTGGCCATTCCCATCAGGCCCACAATCCGGATGTTCGAAAGTGGTTCCAGTTCCGGGCTATTCAGCAGGGTTTCGGCCTCGGTTTCGTCAAAACCAAATTTGGTTTCTTCCTGGGCAATATGAATTTGGAGCAGGCAAGCGATAACACGGTGATGACGGGCGGCCTGTTTGTTGATTTCCTGGAGTACTTTCAGGCTATCCACCGAGTGAATCAGGCTGACAAACGGCGCAATGTATTTGACTTTGTTGGTTTGCAAATGACCAATCAGGTGCCACTCAAGGTCGGCGGGCAACTGGGGCTGTTTATCGACCATCTCCTGAACCTTGTTTTCCCCAAACCGTCGGCAGCCAGCGTCGTAGGCTTCCTGCAACAACGCAACAGGTTTGGTTTTGGTAACGGCAATGAGCTTGGTAGCATCCGGTAATTGGCTTTCGATACGCTGAATAGTAGTGGAAATTGTCATTTCTACGCAGTTTGACGACAAAGATAAGGGATCCGGCCTAAATACCGGAAAGGAAACAGGAGGCCTTCCAACGAGGGAAAATAATACCCGTTGCTATTGAAATAAGACGATAAACCGTTACTTTACGTTTTATAATACTTACCCAATTCTAGTAACACTATCCATGGAGTCGTATAACCAGGACCGTCGTAACAACCGTAAAAATTACTTATTAGTGGCCTTAGGGATTCTGGCGGCCCTGAATTTACTACTGCTTTATTTTTATTACCAGGAAAGGCAAACCAATAAAAACCAGCAAACTACGCTGGCGGATAGAACGCAGGAAATGTTGATCACCAAAGCGCGGCTCGATTCGATTTCGACGCAGTTGGATGCTAAGATTTCCGAAATTCAATCACTGGGCGGCCAGGTCGATTCGTTATTGAAAGTAAAAGAACAGCTGGAGGCCGATAAGCGAAACCTGCGGAATGTGGCGGCTTTTGATGCCAAAAAATACGAATCTAAAATCAAAAATTACCTGGCTTTGCTGGGTGAAAAAGATAAAGAGATCGGCCAGCTGAAAGAAGAAAACAGTATCCTGACCTCCCAGAACCAGACGTTGACCGAGGAAAATACCAACCTGAAAAATGAACGTCAGGCCCTGGCCGATACCGTCAGCAACTATTCGCAGATAAATCGGGAGTTGAGTGAGAAAGTAACGCTAGGAGCAGCATTGAAGGCCGAGAACCTGGTGGTAAACGCCATAAACCGTCGTGGCAAAGAAAGCGATGGGGGCGAATACCGTTCCCGGCGTATTGAGAAGATAAAAATCTCATTTCGGCTCGCAGCGAACCCATTGACGCAGCAAAACGAAAAAGAAATTTATCTCCGGATTCTGGACCCGAGCGGTTCGGTTATTGCCGACAATGCCACCGGTTCCGGGCAGTTTATCGTTAGTGGGCAGGAGATGGTGTATACGTCAAAGCAAACCGTGCTGTACGAAAACACCGGGCAGCCGGTGACGTTCGTTTACGGCCGGGGCAATATTCCGTTTAAAGAAGGAACGCATCAGATTGAACTCTTCTCGGAAGGTTTCAAGATTGGCCAGGGCGACTTTACGGTCAAATAAATACGGAGCTGGTAGGTGCCGGAAAAAGGGATAGAAGGGAACCACAAAAAACCGTTTATCCCTTTTTTCTTTCTGCCTTTCTTGTTACCTTTGCGTCCTCATTTTGAAATAATTATTCATTTAACACAATTGTCATGCAGTTCACGAAGAACTATGAGACGGTGTTCATTCTAACTCCCGTTTTATCTGAAGCTCAGATAAAGGACACTGTCGACAAGTTCCGCAAAGTTTTGACCGATAACGGCGCGGAAATTGTTAACGAAGAGAACATGGGTTTGCGCAAATTGGCGTACCCGATCCAGCACAAAAACACGGGTTATTATTTCCTGTTTGAATTTACGGCAGAAACGAAAGTTCCTGAAGCCCTGGATATTGAATATCGCCGGGACGAGCGCATCATTCGCTACCTGACTACAGTTCTTGATAAGCACGCTGTGGCTTACAACGAGCGTCGTCGGAAAGGACAACTGGGTAAAAACAAACAAACCGAAAAAGCAGGAGAGGAGGCTAAATAATTATGAGTCTGCAGAACGAACCCGTTAGCAAAAACGAAAACCGCAAAAAATACTGCCGTTTCAAAAAGTCCGGTATCAAGTATATCGACTACAAAGATCCCAACTTCCTGTTGAAGTTGTTGAACGAACAAGGTAAAATCCTTCCCCGGCGGATCACTGGTACGAGCCTGAAATACCAACGTAAAGTGGGTCAGGCCGTTAAGCGTGCCCGTCACTTAGCCTTGTTACCTTACGTAGGCGATTCACTGAAATAAGTTTAGGATTTACGGTTTACGGTTTACAGTTTACGGTTGCTCCGCCTGATGGAAAAACCGAAAACCGTATGCCAGAAACCGTATACTGAAAACTGACAACTCATTTACAATCATGCAAATCATACTCAAAACTGATATTGCCGGACTGGGTTTTAAGAACGATACGGTTGACGTAAAACCCGGCTACGGCCGCAACTACCTGATTCCGCAAGGGTATGCTGTCATGGCAACGGAATCAAACAAGAAAGTAGTAGCCGAAAACATTCGGCAGGCTGCTCACAAAGCCGAAAAAATCAAGAATGACGCGCTGGCTACAGCGGCTGAATTGGAACAGCTGACGCTGACGATTCCGGCCAAAGCCGGTGAAAGCGGCAAAATTTTCGGTCGTGTAACCAACACGCAAGTAGCCGATGCACTGAAAGAAAAAGGCTTTGATATCGATCGGAAAAAAATCACGATTGATGACGTGAAAGTTCTGGGTGCCTACAGCGCCAATGTTAACTTGCACAAGGATGTGAAACAAACGGTTAAGTTTGAAGTAGTAGCCGAGTAAGTTTCTGGTAACCAGTACGTTGCTATAAAAAATAAAGTAAGGCGGTTCGGAGTTTTTCGAACCGCTTTTTTGTTATTATGGTATGGACTTTCGTACTGAACTGACGCCGGAAAAACTCCCTGTTTTGATCCGGCCCGACGCCCGAATCGTAACCCTGGGTTCGTGCTTTGCCGAAGTGCTGGGACGCCAGTTGGCCGATAATAAGATTGAGGTATTGAGCAATCCGTTTGGCACCTTGTTTAATCCGGTTTCGATCGATAAGCTGCTGCGGGTGGCTTTGCTGGATGCGGAGCCAGATCCCGATTTGTACGTCGAACGCGATGGCTTGTGGTTCCATTACGATTTTCATTCCACCTTCTGGGGGGCGAGTCGTGAGGAGCTTCGTCGGCGGCTGGTCGAGTGCCTGAAGCAAACGGGGCAGGCGCTGAAAGAAGCCAACTGGCTGGTGCTGACGCTGGGTACGGCGGTAGTTTACCGGCACCGTGAAGCGGGTAAGGTGGTGGCCAATTGCCATAAAATGCCGGGTTTTTTGTTTGAAAAGTATCTTTACGCGTATGAACACGTTCAAAGTACCTTGAACGGTTTGGTCAAAACCTTGAAATGGGCTAATCCTAACCTGCAACTTTTGCTCACGGTCAGCCCGGTGCGTCATACAAAAGATTCGTTGCCACTCAACCAGGTGAGCAAATCGACCCTGCGAACAATCAGCCACGAGTTAACGGTCTGGCATGAACAGGTCCATTATTTTCCGGCTTACGAGATTATGATGGATGACTTGCGTGATTATCGTTTTTACGAAGCCGATCTGATTCACCCCAATGCTGTGGCTGAAACCTATATTTTTGAAAAATTTGCCGAAAGCGCATTTGATGCCGACCTTTGCGGACTTATCACCGAATGGAAAAGCATTCAAAAGGCGCTGGCGCACCGGCCATTTCACGAAGGAACAGAATCGCACCGACGGTTTCTGGAGAATTTATTGAAGCAATTGGAAACGTTCTCCCGAAGAGCTGATGTTACCCTGGAGAAACAGGAGGTAGAACGGCGGTTGCGGGCTTTCCAGACAATTGACCCGGGGGCGAACCAGGCCGCCTGATTCGCTGTTATCCATCAGACTTGTACTTATGTCAACTTATAGACTCACTAAAGAAGCTGTACTGAACGCCCTCGGGCACGTCGAAGAACCGGACCTAAAGCGTGACTTGGTGACGCTGAATATGGTGAAAGACATTGAGTTAGGTGTTGATCAGGTCCGGTTTACCGTAGTGCTTACTACACCGGCCTGTCCGCTGAAAGAACTCATTCGCAAACGCTGCGTCGATGCCATTCACGCGTACATTGGTCCGGATATTGAAGTAAATGTGAACCTGACGGCCGACGTCAGCTCTACGCGTTTCAATACACCGGTTTTACCGGGTGTTAAGAACATTATTGCGGTGGCTTCGGGTAAAGGGGGCGTGGGGAAATCAACCGTTACGTCAAATCTGGCGGTAGCCTTATACAAATCCGGCGCTAAAGTGGGCATTATCGATGCAGATATTTTTGGACCCTCTATCCCGGTCATGTTTGGGTCGGAAGAGTTGCAACCTTCTGTATCACAGGTGGATGGAAAAAATATGCTGCATCCAATTCAGCAGTTCGGGGTTAAACTCATGTCCATCGGTTTTTTGACGCCCCGCGATAACGCCATCGTCTGGCGGGGTCCAATGGCCAGCCAGGCGCTGCGCCAGTTTTTTGCCGACACAAACTGGGGCGAACTGGATTACCTGCTGATTGATCTGCCGCCGGGTACGAGTGACATTCACCTGACGCTGGTGCAGACCGTGCCGGTAACGGGGGCGGTCATCGTCACGACACCCCAGAAAGTGGCGCTGGCTGATGCAACGAAAGGGCTGGCGATGTTCCGGCAACCGCAGATTAATGTGCCGGTATTAGGCGTCATCGAAAATATGGCGTATTTTACACCGGCTGAGTTACCCGATTCGAAGTACTATATTTTTGGAAAAGGCGGGGGGCAACAACTGGCCGACAAATATGATGTTCCGTTGTTGGGGCAGATTCCGCTGGTGCAAAGCATCCGGGAAGCGGGTGACGAAGGTAAACCGGTGGTGACTGAAAACGATCCGGTGACCTCGGGTGCGTTCCGGTCAGCTGCTGAAGCACTGGCGCAGCAGATCTCGGTTCGCAATGCCACCCTGGACAAAACCCGGCCCGTTGAAATTGTCCGTCAGTAAGCCAAATTGATTGGATAAAAGAAGGAAAAAACGTATTTTTACCGTCAGTCATTTAGACCACTTTTGTTATAACGTTGAGAATGGGACCTGTATCAGATAACGAATTATTAATAGATCGTGTCGAAACGGCACTGAACAGCATTCGGCCCTACCTGGAAGCAGATGGTGGCAACGTGAAAGTGCTGGAAGTGACGAACGACAAAGTTGTTCGTCTGGAACTGGTCGGAGCGTGTGGCTCTTGCCCGATGTCTGCCATGACTTTTAAAGCCGGTCTGGAAGAAGCCATCCTGAAAGCCGTTCCGGAAGTTGCGCGCGTCGAAGCCACGAACCTGACACCAGCCTTTTAAATCCATACGCCTACAAAGCAGGCTTAGAAGAGTTTGGCCGCTAATCCGTCGGATTAGCGGCTTTTTTGTTATTTTGCGCTTCCTCACCCCCGGATTTTCGTCCGGAAAAAGGGTAGTGTTTTGAAAAGTTTAACAACACGGACAACGTCTGTGGTACCTGAAATGAAAATAGGAATCTTCTTCGGTGGCCCGTCGCGCGAACGGGAAGTCTCATTTGCCGGTGGTCGTACGGCACTCACCCACATTGATAAAATATTGTTTCAGCCTGTCATGGTGTTCGTGGACGGTTTGGGCAATTTTATCCTGATTCGGGAAGAGTTTTTGGGTAAAAGCTCCATCCGGGCGTTCTACCCGCAACAGACCGATAGCCGCTTTCGGGTATACATAGAGTCACTGGCGGAACTGTCAGCTGAAGAGCAGGAAGTTCAGATCAATACCATTGGGCAGCGGATTCTGCCGCAGGAATTTAGCCAGCATTTTGATTTTGCCTTTCTGGCCATGCATGGTCCCGATTGCGAAGACGGTAGTATTCAGGGATTACTTGAATGGTATAAAATGCCCTACAGCGGACCCGGTTTGATGGGATCGGCGGTCGGAATCAACAAGATTTTACAAAATGAATTGATTGCGTTGGTCAACCAGCAGGATAAAAAAACATCCACCATCAGCCGACCAGACTGGAACCAGTGCGATAAAGCCAGCGTATTCGAATCGCTGCAAAATCTGCTGAGTTTGCCTATTGTGGTGAAGGCTCCGCATCAGGGCTCGTCCATTGGCGTCGTCATTATTCGGGAAAATAACCTCAGTGCTTTCATCAAAGCCGTCGACCAGTGTTTCTTCCGGCAGACAATCGATCTGATAGCCTGGAAAACGCTTTCGGATGAAGAGAAGGGGACATTTGTACAAGAAATTACCGAACTGGATTCGGGCATTGGTTACCCCGTGGTGATTGAAGAGACCGGCGAAATGATTTATCACCCCAAAACACTGCTGGAAAAAGCGGATGCCTGGGCTGTGTCTGGTTACGACTCGCTGGTCATTGCCGCCGTTAATTCCGAGGATGATGTGTTATTCGAGGAATTCATCAGCGGTCAGGAATTTTCGTGTGGGGTCATTCAGGATGATGACGGCACGGCGGTGGCGTTGCCTCCCACCGAAATCTACAACGTAACCAGTTTCGATTTCAAATCCAAATACCAATCCAATACGACCCGGAAACGGATTCCGGTGGGCACAACGCTGGAACATAACCGCGAAATTCAACTGAACGTGGCTGCGGTCTTTACCAAACTGGGCATGAATGTCTGCGCGCGCATCGACGGTTTTTTAACGCCGGATCAACCCGATGAGCCGGGCCGGGTGCTGCTGCACGATCCGAACACCATTCCCGGTATGTCACCTACTTCGCTTATTTTCAAACAAATGGCTGAGATTGGCCTGAACGTCACGCAGGCCATCACGTATTTTATTCGCCAGTCGCTGCGGGAACGCATTCGGACGGGGAAGGATATGATTCGGTTACGTCAGCAACTGGCCGATTTGGACACGCGCATGGCTGACCGCCAAAACCTGCATGTGCCCACGGAGGAATTCGTGGTCGATGTGTCCGGCGATGCACCCGAAGCCGCCTGGCAGGAAGCGAAAACCTGGTACGGTTTTCAGGCCGCCCAGGGACTGACGCGGCCCGTTGTGGTTTTAAAAACTGGACACGAACAGCACGAATTGCCGCTCAATTTGTTGTTTAAAGACACGGTTAGCGAAGTGCAGGAGGCTCTTTCGCAGCCCGTGCATCCATTGATTCTGGAAACCCGGGAGCGGGCCAGAGCCATTACGGAACGGTATTCTTAACACAACAAGCGTATGGATCTGCAATTGAGCGGGAAAACCGCCTTGGTAACTGGCTCAACGGCCGGTATTGGTTTGGCAATAGCTATAACCCTGGCTCAGGAAGGAGTCGAAGTAATTCTGAATGGTCGGAATAAAGAACGTGTCGATGCGCTGGTTCAGCAGTTGGCAACCGAATTGCCCGGTACCCGGTTTCGGGGTGTTGCGGCTGATTTCAGTAAAATCGAGGAGATCAACGCTCTTCTGACCGAACTGCCTGAGGTTGACATCCTGATCAACAACGTGGGTATTTTCGAACCAAAGGCATTTACGGAGATTCCGGATGACGACTGGTTTAAGTTTTTTGAAGTCAATGTGATGAGCGGGGTCCGGTTGTCGCGGCATTATTTCCCGAAAATGCTGGCCAAAAAATGGGGCCGAATCATTTTCGTTTCCAGCGAATCAGCGCTGCAAATCCCAACGGAAATGATCCACTATGGCACGACGAAGACGGCCCAGCTGGCCGTTTCGCGCGGTTTGGCGGAGCTGACCACGGGTACGGAAGTAACGGTTAATACGGTTTTGCCCGGCCCGACATTCTCGGAAGGAGTCGGGGATTTTATTGGCAATATGGCTGCCATGAATAAGGTTTCGGTGGAAGAAATGGAGAAGGATTTCTTCCAGAATGCCCGTCCAACATCCATCATGAAACGGTTTGCTACCACGCAGGAAGTGGCCAATATGGTGGTTTACCTGGCGAGTAACCTAGCGTCGGCCACAAACGGGGCTGCGGTCCGTGTTGATGGGGGTGTTACCAAGACGATTGCCTGATACACGCCGGAATTGCTCAAAAAACCGTCTGAACAGATTCGTTCAGACGGTTTTTTAATAAGTGTGCTACGCTGGTCAGGCTTTTTCCTCCCAGACCTGGCAGAGATTGACAAGTACTTCCACAGCTTTTTCCATATCCTGAACCGAAACCCATTCCAGCCGCGAATGGAAAGCGTGCTCGCCCGCGAAAATGTTGGGGCAGGGTAAACCCATAAACGACAACCGCGAACCGTCGGTGCCGCCCCGAATGCTCCGGCGTTCGGGATTAAGGCTGCTTCGGCGGATGGCCTCAAGCGCGTTTTCGACCACGTCCGGGTGTTGGTCGAGCACTTCTTTCATGTTACGGTATTGCTCTTTGACCTCAAATGTAGCGCTGGAATTGGGGTAGGACGTCAAAACCGTGTTCAGCAGATTCTGGAGATGCTGCTCTTTTTCGTGCAATCCGCTGAAGCTAAAATCCCGAATGATAAATTCAACCACAGCCTGATCCTGGTTGCCTTCCAGATGTCCCGGGTGGATGAAACCTTCCTTTCCTTCTGTCGTTTCGGGCGAAAGTGTGTCTTTGGGTAATTCGGCCAGTAGATCAGCGGCTATTTTCAGGGCATTTTCCAGCTTGCCTTTGGCAAAACCCGGATGCATACTAACGCCCTGAATGGTAACCTTCACGGCATCCGCCGAAAACGTTTCATCTTCCAGGGTTCCAAGCATTTCGCCGTCGACGGTATAGCCAAAGGCAGCGCCAAGTTTTTCCAGATTTACTTTCTCCGTTCCCCGTCCAACCTCTTCGTCGGGTGTAAACAACAGCCGGATGGTTCCGTGTTTGATGGCGGGTTCTTTGATGAGCAGTTCCGCAGCCGCCATGATTTCGGCGACGCCCGCTTTGTTGTCGGCGCCGAGCAGGGTGGTACCACTGGCAGTGATGATGTCATTCCCAATCTGGGCGTCCAGGTCCGGATGATCGGCCCGCCGGATCACTTGCGTTGGGTCGTCGGGAAGTACAATGTCGGAACCGTCCCAACCGTGGTGCGTGAGCGGTTTTACCCCTTCCCCCGTTACATCGGGCGAGGTATCCATATGGGCACACAGACAAATCACCGGCACGTTGGTCTTCGGGGTATTGGCCGGAATTGTGGCGTATACGTACCCGTAATCGTCCAGTTCGGCGTCCGTAACACCGATTTCGTGCAGTTCTTCGACCAGGAGCCGGCCTAAATCTTTCTGTTTTTCCGTTGATGGGTTGGTCGTGGAACGCGGGTCAGATTGCGTATCGATCTGGACGTACCGCAAAAACCGTTCGGTAGCCGAGGTTTGCATAAGAGTACACAGTTTCAGTTCAAAGCGCATAATTACCATTTTAAAGGATAATTTTAGCACTTTGTAAGAATAACCCTTCAACCATTGATCGTGTTTACGTTTTTTAGCGGTAAAAATGAATGTATGAAAACGTATTCTTATTCATTATCCAAGGTTCTTTTCGCACTCTTAGTACTCGTTGGCTTGGCGTTATCGGGGCATGCCCAGGAAGGTGGCAGAAATAAAGCGATCTATGCGGAAGCCTTAGGAAGCGGGCTAACGCTCAGCCTGAATTATGATTTTCGATTTAAACCAACGCAGAGCGGACTTGGAATGCGGGCTGGCATCGGGGGGGGGAGCTTTTCGGATAATAATTCTGACGTCAGGGCGGGGATCGTAACGGCTCCAATTCTGGTGAATTACCTCATTGGTGAGCGCCGGGTTGCGTTTGAAGCGGGTGCTGGCATTACGATGCTTTATGCTACTGCTTCCGGAACGGATTCTGGGACCGGTGAATTCATTCGGAGAAAGGGGTTTGGAGCGTTTGGATCAATCAATACCGGACTGCGACTACAGCCAATTCGGAATGGTGCTATTTTTCGGCTGACCTGGACGCCGGTGGTCAACGGAGATGGCTTCCGGGCGGGTTGGTTTGGCGTCTCACTGGGCTACGCATTTAAATAACAAAAACGCCGGAACTTGTCAACGTTCCGGCGTTTTTACAGCTTCTGCCAGCGGTCAGGCTTCCACGGCGGTTTTGAATTCCGATGTGAAGTGGAATTTGATTTCCGGGTTGTTCTGCATGTTCATGCGCAGAATCCAGTCGGATTCTGCCAGGAATACCGGGTTGGCGTCTTTATCATAGGCAATGGCCAGGCCTTTCAGACGGATAAATTCATCGAGTTTCTTTTTGTCATCCGACGTCAGCCAGCAGGCTTTGGAAACCGGCAGCGAAACCCAGCGGCACTTGGCGCCGTACTCGTGCTCAAGCCGGTACTGAATAACGTCAAATTGCAGTTCGCCGACGGTTCCGACAATTTTCCGGTTACCGCTGGTCATCGTAAACAACTGCGCAACTCCTTCGTCGGTCAACTGCTGGATTCCTTTTTCCAATTGCTTGGATTTCATCGGATCAGCGTTGATCAGCTCTTTAAAAATTTCCGGAGAGAAACTTGGGATACCGGTGTATTGCAGCTCTTCGCCTTCGGTCAAAGTATCGCCAATCTTGAAAGAACCCGTATCGTACAAGCCCACCACATCGCCCGGAAACCCTTCTTCCACAATGCTTTTGCTGTCGGCCATAAAACTGAACGGGCTTGAAAACCGTACGTCTTTGTCCAGCCGGGTGTGGTGGTAAAACTTGCCCCGTTCGAAAGTTCCCGAGCAGATACGAAGGAACGCAATCCGATCACGGTGACGCGGATCAAGGTTGGCGTGAATTTTAAAGACAAAACCGGTGAATTTCGACTCGTCTGGCTGAACGACACGCTTGTCGGTGGCACGGGCGATGGGTTCGGGTGAAATTGTGCAGAACGTATCGAGCAATTCCTTAACGCCAAAGTTGTTGACGGCCGAACCGAAGAAAACCGGTGCTACTTTCCCTTCCAGATAAGTTTGCCGGTCAAACGGATCGTAAACGCCTTCAATCAGTTCGGCATCTTCCCGAAGTTGCTCGGCATCCCGTTCGCCCACTTTCTGATCCAGCACCGGTGTATTGATGTCGATTTCCAGAATATCCTCTTCCACCTTTGTTTTGTTAACGCGGAAGAAGTTCATGGTTTTGTCGTAGAGACTATAAACACCCTTGAAATCGGAGCCCATGTTAACCGGCCAGGTCAGCGGCCGAACCCGGATGTTGAGTTTAGCCTCCAGCTCGTCCAGCAGATCGAACGGATTCTGGCCTTCGCGGTCGAGCTTGTTGATGAAAATAATCACCGGCGTGTCGCGCATCCGGCATACTTCCATCAATCGTTCGGTTTGCTCCTCGACGCCTTTCACGCAGTCGATTACCAGAATAACGCTGTCGACGGCGGTCAGGGTTCGGTAGGTGTCTTCCGCAAAATCTTTGTGACCCGGCGTGTCGAGAATATTGATTTTGAGGTTACGGTATTCAAACGTCATCACTGAGGTGGCAACCGAAATACCGCGCTGTTTCTCAATTTCCATGAAGTCCGACGTGGCCGACTTCTTAATTTTGTTTGATTTAACCGCTCCGGCGGTCTGAATGGCTCCCCCAAACAGCAGTAGTTTTTCGGTCAGTGTCGTTTTCCCGGCATCCGGGTGACTGATGATCGCAAACGTTCGGCGACGGCTAATTTCCTGTAGCGTACTCATTTATTGGTAAGAGTGGCCTTTGACGGGCCGTTTTCTTCTTTTTTGTGTTGAATTGCAAAGATACGAATTTTCAGGGCGGGGTGAGCAACAATCGGCCAGCACGGTGAGTTGATTCATGGTCTTTTCACCAGAATTAGTAGTTTTGAAAAAAAACGGCTTTACTTAACCTGAGCACATGAAGAAAACACTGTATCTTGTCCGACACGCTAAAGCGGAAGACAGGGCTATTTTCCAGCGGGATCACGATCGTGATCTGGTTACCGAAGGCATTATGGCGGCCGCTCGGGTAGGGCGTCACCTGGCTGATCGGGGAATTAGGCCTGATTGTTTGATTAGCAGCACGGCCAATCGGGCTAAAGATACCGCGAAAGTTATGGCTGAACAGTTGCAGGTCGATCCGGAGGCTATGATTCTGGAACCTAAGCTGTTTGATGGCGGGCCGAAAGCGTATATGGCCGCTATCAATGAAATGGGTCGGCAGTGTCAATCGGTCATGCTTTTTGGCCACAACCCGGACATTTCTTACTTCGCTGAGTTCCTGACGCATGCCGATGTGGGATCCATGAGCAAAGGGGCCGTGGCCATCATTGAGTTTGAGGGGTTGGAGTGGGCTGAAGTATCGGGCCGAACAGGTCAGTTACTGGACTTGATTCAGCCCAAAAAATTGAAAGAATCATGAATCGAAACCGGCGGATTCTGTTTATAGTAGCCATCTTATTCACCATTATCGTCGCACTGTTGGCCATCGACATGGGCCGTCGTACAACGGCCCCCTGGACCAAAAAACGGCAGCTTGAACGGGCGCTGCCGACCGAGCCAGATGGAACCGCGCTGGATTCGTCGGCTCTGAATATAGCGGATACGCTTTTTCTGGAAGATACGACAAGCCGCTAGGGGCCGAAAACCGTTCCCATTGATCAAATTAAACCCAGCCGTATGCAGGCTATCATTTCATTTTTTAAGCGCAAAATTCTCCGTGACAACCGCGATCGCTGGAACTATCAATATGACAAAGGGCTGTGGGAAGGGCTAAGAGGGCTTGATGAGCTGGCCCGATTTAGCGTCATAGTGGGTTATGTGAAATACCTGAAGCCAGGTCAGCCCGAAATTCTGGAAATTGGCTGTGGCGAAGGATTCTTGCAGCAACGACTTCAAACTCAGAACTATGGTCGGTACGTGGGCATGGATATTTCGGATACGGCTATCAAGACTGCCCAGGATCAGGCCGATAAAAAGTGTACGTATCTTGTGGCGGATATGGATAAGTATGAGCCAACCGGCCTGTTTGATATGATCATTTTCAATGAATCGATTTATTACAGCCGCTACCCACTCAAAACGCTCCAGCGGTATGCGACGTATCTCAAAGCCAATGGTTTACTGATTGTAACCATTAATAACCACAAACATAGCGACGAGCTCTGGGCCAGTATCAAAGACGGTTTTAAACTTTTCGACGAAGCCACGACCGTTACTACGAAATCAACCTGCGTTTGTAACGTATTGATGCCTAAAGAAATCGGGTAATAAGACGCCCGGGATGACCCATTAGTATAATTTGGCATATACTTTGTTTGTGTTTTGTGCAAACAATAATGGGTTCTATGGTGATGGATCATATACTAGGAGTTGGGTCGCGGGTTCGCCATGCCGAATTTGGTGAGGGCGTAATAATTAATGTTAAATCCAGCGCTTACACCGTGACTTTTATCGAAACGGGCGTCAAAATAGTGAAGTTGACGACACCAATGGAAGTTGTCGAGCTGATTGAGCTGGACAATGATCTGGTTAGTCTGTTCGATGTCGAGCAAGCGCTTTCCCGAATCCTGCAGAAGTGGGCCGATGTAATGGAAGTAGTGCCGCTGGGTGATAAATGGAAAGGAGGCAAGTTAATTCTGAAACCAGGGCGAACCGATTTGGCATCCAAAGAGATACCGATGGATGTATTTTTTCATAAAATTGTGATGATGCGGGATCGGTTACGGGTACTTGAGCAGCGCGTAAATGCCAGTTCTATTGACGAAGAAGAAAAGATCAATATACAACAATATATTACCCGGATTTATGGAAGCATGACGTCTTTTAATCTATTGTTTAAACAGACAGATCATTACTTCTCCGGAGAAAAGGCAATTGCAGAGTAGTGGAAATAGCGATGCAAGAATGTGATTTGGGTTAGGGTTAACCGACGAAATAAAGTACCCGCTGTTTTTGACGGCGGGTACTTTTGTTTGTTATGAGCGGGGATGAAAGTCCGTAATAATCTGCTGCAGGTAATCGCGGTCGAGGTGGGTATAAATCTCGGTGGTTGTAATGGATTCGTGTCCGAGCATCTGCTGAACTGCCCGTAAGTCGGCCCCCCCCTCGATCAGGTGCGTAGCGAACGAGTGCCGGAAGGTGTGTGGGCTGATTTCTTTGTGGATACCGGCCTCCATCGCCAGTTTTTTTATGGTTTTGAAGACCGAAATACGAGAGAGTGTGCCGCCCCGCAGGTTTAAGAAAACCGTATCTTCGGCTCCTTTCTGAATGTCCAGCTGACTCCGAACGTGGTCGATGTACAACGTGGTATGCTTGATGGCGTCCTTGCCAATTGGCACTAGTCGCATTTTATTTCCTTTCCCGGTGATTCGGATAAAACCGACTTCAAAATAACAACTGGTGAGCCGAAGGTCCAACAGTTCGGAAACCCGTAACCCCGAACTATACAGCATTTCGATCATGGCCCGGTCGCGGGTGCCGCCGGGTGTCGACAGATCAATGACGCTCAGAATGGCTTCGATTTCGGGAAAGCTGAGGGTGTCGGGCAATTTTCGGCTTAATTTAGGCCCTTCAATCAACTGTGTGGGATCAGCCTGTAGTTCATTTTCCAGCAGTAAAAATTTATAAAACGCTTTTAGGCCCGACAGAAACCGGGCCTGCGACGGAGCTGCCAGACCCAGGTCTGTTAGATAAGCCAGAAAGGCGAACAAGTCAGATTCGGTTACCTGCACAGGAGAAGCCGCCGAACCCGACAACTCCAGAAACTCACGCAACTTGTTGACATCGCGCAGATAAGCTTCGACGGAATTTTCGGCGAGCGAACGTTCCAGTTTCAGGTAGTTTTTAAAAGCGTTAATGTAACTTTGCCACACAGCGAAACAGACGGATTAAGGATTACAAAGTACGAATTACCCGTTAATTCCGAAAACCGTAACCCCGCAATCATGTCGATTCTGAACCGAACTCCATGAAGCAGATTCTTATTTTAAACGGCCCGAACCTGAACCTTCTGGGCAAGCGTGAACCCCACATTTATGGTAGCCGCACTTTTGTGGATTACCTGGAAACGATTGAGCAGGCTTTTCCGAATGTGCAGATACGGTATTTTCAGTCCAACCACGAAGGCGAACTGATCGACAAAATTCACGAGCTGGGTTTTACCATCGACGGTATAGTCATCAATGCCGGGGCCTATACGCATACATCGATTGCGCTTGCGGATGCGCTGTCTGCCGTGCCCGCGCCAACGGTGGAAGTCCATATTTCCAACGTGCACGCCCGCGAAACGTTCCGGCACCACAGTTACCTGTCGGCCAAATGCAAAGGCGTTATCGTAGGGCTGGGGCTATTGGGGTATAACCTGGCCGTACAGTATTTGTTGAGCCTGGATCAGGAGCCAACCGCATGATCACGTTTTATCCCGGTCCTTCGAAGGTATATCCGCAGGTAGCCGACTACGCCCAGGAAGCGATTCGATCGGGCGTGGTGAGTCTGAACCACCGCAGCCCCGGTTTTATGGATATTGTGCAGGAAACGCTTCGGCTGTTGCACGAAAAACTGGCAATACCGGCGGACTACCATATTGCGTTTGTTTCATCGGCAACCGAGTGCTGGGAAGTGATAGCACAATCGCTGACGGTGACAACGAGCCTGCATCCGTACGGGGGCGCTTTCGGGAAAAAATGGATGGAATACGCGCACCGGATCAAACCGATGATCCTGCCCGGCGAATCGGATGTGTTGTGCGTTGTGCAGAACGAAACATCAAATGGAACCCAGGTTCGGATGGATACGCTGGCTAAGTTCCGGCAGGAATTCAGTGGTCTGATTGCTGTAGACGCCGTTTCATCGCTGGGGGGGCTGTTGTTCGATTGGACACTGGCCGATGTCTGGTTTGCGTCGGTGCAGAAGTGCCTGGGCTTGCCGGCGGGACTGGCGGTTTTGATTTATTCACCCGCAGCCTTGAAACAGGCCGAAATCATTGCTGATCGGCAGTATTACAACAGCCTGTTATTCGTCCACGAAAACATGGCTAAGTACCAGACACCTTATACTCCAAACGGGTTGGGGATTTACCTGTTGATGCGGGTTTTGCAGCAGGTGCCGCCGATTGCGGAAATAGACGCTCTGGTTCGGGAGCGGGCCGCCGACTGGTACCGGTTTATCGCGGAACAAACCCGGTGGAAATTGTTGATCGAGCAGCCGGAACTCCGGTCGGATACTGTCATTGCCGTTCAGGGAAGCGAAGCCGAAATCAGTGTGGTAAAAACCGCTGCCCGTCAGGCGGGTATCACCTTGGGTAACGGCTACGGTGACTGGAAATCCACGACGTTCCGGATTGCCAATTTTCCGGCCATTGACGTTGCGGAGATTGAAACGCTGAAGACTTTTTTACGGGCCTCGTAGCAAATGCTAAACGTTAAAGAAATCATATCGGTTACGCTGATTCTGTTTTCGGTCATTGATGTGATTGGATCGCTGCCGATTATTATTGATCTGCGCCGGAAGGTGGGCAAAATCGAATCCGAAAAAGCTACCCTGGCATCGGCGTTACTGATGGTTTCGTTTCTGTATGTGGGCGAGTCCATTCTGAAATTGTTTGGGGTCGATGTATCGTCTTTTGCCGTTGCCGGTGCACTGATTATCTTTCTGCTGGGGTTGGAGATGATTCTGGGGCGGAATATCTTCAAGGCCGACGAGCACAGCACCGGAGCTGCCCACATTGTTCCGATTGCTTTTCCGCTGATTGCCGGTGCCGGAACCATGACCACCATTTTGTCACTAAAAGCCGAATACGCCACCGCAAACATTCTGGTTGGCATTCTGATCAACCTGGTCCTGATTTACATCGTTCTGAAGTCGTCGGAATGGATTGAAAACCGCATCGGGCCGGGCGGAACCAACATTTTGCGGAAGGTTTTCGGCATCATTTTACTTGCCATTGCCATTAAACTTTTTAAAAATAATTTCTGATGCAGACCCCCGATTCATTAAATGCCGTTGCCGAATTTCACCGAACATTTCATCATCCGGTTTTGGAGCAGCCGCAAATACCGTCCGAAAACCGTTGCCAACTCCGGGTTGCCCTGCTGGCCGAAGAGCTGAAGGAGCTGGAAGTGGCTATTCTGGAAAAAGATATTGTGGAAGTAGCCGATGCCCTGTGCGATTTGCAGTATGTATTGGCGGGTGCCATTCTGGAGTTTGGGCTGGGCGAAAAATTCAAGACCTTATTTGATGAAGTGCAGCGATCCAACCTGAGCAAAGCCTGCCTGACGGTGGAAGAAGCCGAAGCCACAGTGCAACATTATCAAGAAAAGGGAGTAGATTGTCACTATGTAGAGTCTGACGGTAAATATTTGGTGTATCGGACTGCTGACAATAAAACACTCAAAAATGTCAATTACTCGCCCGCTAATCTGGTCGGTATTCTGAAGTAGTCTACAAAAAGTCAGGCCGGTTGATCAACCGGCCTGAGCTTACAATAACCTAAATAATCACAGAAAAATAGGTTAGCTTATCCGATCCAGTGCTCTCGTTTGGATTTATCGAACGAAGAAGGTCGATGGTATCTCACATTAACCGGTCTGGAAGGACGGCTGTGTAGCCACCAGGTAAAGAGAACCAGCCCAATCAGGAAGGTGCCAATCAGGCCAGCATACACAATGTTGGAATAAAAAGCCTCCAGAGGCTGCAAGTTTGGGGTGTACAAAACCGTTACGTGACTAACGAGCTTGATGAAAAACAAGGGAAAGAGGCCCGTAGCCAAAACACAGCTGCCGAGAACCCCTTTTGCCATAATCATATCGTCCGAAACCTCCGTATTGGGTAAACTGCCTGCCGGATGCTTAGCATTTGGAAAAAGAATTTCCAATGGTTTTCGATACGCAAGCAGGGTGTAGCCGTTGAGGAAGGCCAATCCTGCCATAATTGCCCAGAGAAGGTAGTTCCAGAAACCGCTTTCAGCACCAAGCCCGTCGAATAAACCCATATAGATTATAAGCTGGGAGACAAAACCGCTCAAAGGTGGCAGGCTGCTGAGCGCCACCAACCCCAGTAAGAAAGAGACGGAGGTTTTGGGCATCGTGTTGAACAGGCCGCTAAGTTGTCCAAACTCTCTTGTTTTTGTCGCTTGCTGAATAGACCCGAGACTGTAAGACAGCAGCGGTTTGGCCAGCGCGTAATGAAACAGGTGCAGTATACCGCCGGTAAATCCCAGCACTGACAGCGAAGGGATATTGAACGCACTGCCCAGCAGACCAACGCCCAGGCCAATCCCCGTGATGCCGGTACTGGAAATACTGCTGTATGCTAGTAGTTTGCTGTTATCCTGTTGCCCATATGCTGAGCTGATCCCTACGATACCCGATAGGAGCGAAACAAGCAGAATCAGAAAACTGATGACAATGAGGTCGTTGTGAATGTAGGTTAGCGTGCGTAAAATACCGTAAAAACCCATGGGAATCAGTACACTCGACAGGATACCTGAAACGTGCGCTGGCGCAAATCGCTGGGTAGGTGACAGCCAGGTATGAAACGGAACAAAACCGGCATAGCTGCCAAAGCCCAGGAAAAACAACAGAAAAACCGGTAAAGGCGCGGATTGAAGAAAATACGGGCTAAGCCCCTCAAATCCAAACGTGCGGCCATTTAGAAAGACCAGGAGAAAACCGGCCATAATCAGAACCGAGCCAATCTGTAGCTGTACCAGGTAAGAGAGCCCGACTTCCCGAAACTTACTCCAACCTACTTCGAACAGGACCAGGCTCAAAACCGTCAATGTCATCAGCTCCCAGGCAAGCAGAAACGGGGTGCCTCCTCGCAGGGTACATACCAGCAGAAGAGAAATATGCAGCCAAAGAAGCGCAAAATGGTGCAACGAGAATTGACGATTGGACCGCGTTTGGCGGTATTGTTTCAGCGCACCGTGTGCATACAGCAAGCTGGTTAATAACGTCAGGCTGATGATAATCAGGAAAAAAGCGGATAAACTGTCGATGCTGGCAGACAACGACAGGTTGATCGTCTCAAACAGATTAAATTGCATTACGCCCCTTGACGACAACGCTCGAAATGCCCAGGAAGAAGCGGTAACCACGAGCAGAAAGTGCAGAAAGAGGCTGAGATAGTATTTAGTCTGCCCCCGGAATGCAAACACGCCCAGGCTACTGACGGCAGTAAATAAAATAACAGCTGACTCCATGCTCGCTTTCAATCTAACACTAGCGTCAAAAGTCTTACAGAGCTGTTAAAAGTGAATTAATGTAATGTTAAAAACCAGTTAAATCACCCTGTTTAGCTAAGTGTCCAGCTCAAAAGCCAGCGGTTTTTCAGACGAAACCTGACTGCGAACCGGCATGATGACTTCAACAGTTGTGCCTTTTCCCACTGTGGATTCTACGTTGATCTGCCCCCGATGGATTGTGATAATGCGGTGGGTTAGCGCCAGACCAATCCCGTGTCCAATAATACCCGACGTGTTTTCGGAACGAAAGAAAGGTTCAAACAAATGGGGGAGGTCGTTTGGTGGAATACCGTAGCCGCAGTCTTTAAAAACGAGCTGAATCTGGGCGTTGCCGGCTTTCAGGGCGACTGTGATATGATGGTCTTGGGAATACTTACAGCCGTTTTCCATCAAATTCTGAAAGGCCATTTGGAGGAGTGCTTCTTCACCCATAGTAATCAACTCATCTTCGTTGCCGGGTAGATTTTCGTATTCAATATCAATGCGGTATTCCTGATTTTTCTGGAGTAATTGGCTGCGTCCCTGCCAGAGTATTTCATCAATCCGGACGGGTTTAAACGACAACGTAGCGGCATCAGCATTAACCCGCGCCAACTCGAGCAGGCCGGTAACGAGCTTGTTCATTTTCCTGCCGTCTTCCAGCACGCTTTCCAGCGCCTGTTTATATTCGGCTTCATTGCGGGGCTGCATCAGGGCCACGTCGACCTGGCCCATCATGATAGTCAGGGGGGTGAGCAACTCGTGCGAAGCGTGCGAAACAAAGTTTTTCTGGAGAATAAATGCCTGTTCCAGCCGGTCAAGCATGGCATTGAACGTAATGGATAATTTAGCCATTTCATCTTTGGGCCGGCCCACCCGCAACCGGGCGTAGATATTGGTGGCCGATATGGCGTTGACCTGATCGATAATATCGGAAACCGGCTTGAGGGCATCACCGGCAAAAAACCAACCCGCAATCAGAACGATGCCCATACTAACGAGCCAACTGATCACCAGAATGTCGCGTAACCATTCGATTTTGGTAAAACCGTAGCGATCAATGGCAGTTGCCACTACAACCAGATTTCGGCGATGGTTGTCCGTATACCGCACGCCCAGGGTTTCAATCTCACCAGTGCGTCTGAAAATTTCCTGCCCACTGCGTACTTGTTCCAGAAACTGGGTTGAAACCTTTTCGTAGTTGGAGTCGGTCGAATGCAAGATTTGATTATTGGGGAGATAAATTGTGACATGCCCTTTGTAAAGAGACATGAAATTTAGCTCAATCTGTTGGAGCATCTCATCCGTTATGCCGCTTACTTCTACATTTTCCAGGGACTGAGCGGTGGCAAATGCATTTTGCCGGAGACGTTCATAAAATTCCCGCTCCCGATACTGATCAAATAAATAATAGATTGATAAAGAGAATAGCAGGATGATGGAGCCTACTAATAAGGTAAAAAGAACAGTTAAACGAGCACGAATAGTCATGATGAAGAAGGGGACGGGAACAAAGAATAGGAAGCAAAGAGATACAAAGGTGAAAGGAAAAGGCCTTACTTTCACCTTTGTCCCCCCGCACCCGTTAGCTTCTTTTTCCCTTTCTTCTTTATTCCTCTTTTAGCATATAGCCCATTCCAATTACAGTGTGGATCAGCTTAACGGGAAAATCCTTGTCTACTTTTTTGCGCAGGAAGTTGACATAAACATCAATAACGTTTGTTCCCGTATCGAAATGAATATCCCATACTTTTTCGGCGATATCGATGCGGGAAACGACACGGCTGCGGTTGCGCATGAGGTATTCCAGCAAGGCGAACTCTTTAGCAGTCAGTTCGATGCGTTTGCCGCCCCGACGGGCGATTTTTTCATTCAGGTCGAGCTCCAGGTCGGCCACTTTCAGAGTATTAGCTTGTAGGCTGGTGTCGATCACGCGTTTGCTCAGGGCTCGGAGCCGGGCCAGTAACTCCCGAAACTCAAACGGTTTGACCAGATAATCGTCAGCGCCTGCTTCGAACCCTGCTACTTTATTGTCGAGCGAACCCATCGCTGTTAACATTAGAATGGGCGTTTTGACATTTTCGGAGCGCAGGAATTTCGCTAAATCGTAGCCGTTCATTTTCGGCACGTTTACATCAAGTACAATGACGTCGTAATTGTTACCCATTGCCATGTTTCGGCCAATATGACCATCGTAAGCAATGTCTACCTCAAAAGACTGTTCTTCGAGGCCTTTTTTTACGAACGACGCGAGTTTTGGTTCGTCTTCAACTACCAGAATTTTCATAACTGCTAAGGGCAAACTGACCCGGATGTGGATGGCTCCGGTACAAAAATCTATCAACAACGAAGTAAAACAAAAAAGCTACCCGAAAAACATGTTCAGGCAGCTTTTTTCATCCTATCCACACCATTCAAAGCTAATTGTTACACCAGCTTTGATGTTCAACCTTCCTTTGTGTAAGATACTAGCTGACTTACAGCGGAAATTTGATCGATCAAAAGTAGCCCCGTGAGATTAAACCGAAGTTAAATACAGGTTAAAATCAGGTGAATAGGTTGAAAATAAAGCCAACAAAAAAGCTATCCGAGACTACCCGAATAGCTTTCCGACTATATCCACACCATTTAAAAACAGCCGCCCGTTCAGGCTTAGGCTGCCTTTGTTTGTAGCCCGGCTTACACCGAACTTATATCTTTAAAGTCTTGATTCTAACATTAGTATGCAAATATAATAGTTGTTGCCAGCATCAACATCAAAAATACTTCAAAAAATAAAAGAAAACTACTTAGTTATTTTTTGAGTTCAGGCAAAGACAATGTTCTATTGCTGAAAAACGGCCTATAAAGCCAAAATAATACTGTTTTTGGGTAACAAACAAAAAATATTGCCATTAAAATTGCGCTATTCCGTATTTCAGCGAAATATGTTAAATAAAAAGCGAAACACTTGCCAGCAAGTGTTTCGCTACTTTTTTCATACGTTGAGTAAATCTGTTGTCTGCTTGTCAGACTAATGATGTACTTTTTTAAAGCCTTTACTCGGCCTTAATTGATTGTTTTGCCGAATCTACACCTTCATGTGCTTTATCGGCCAAGTCATCAACTTTGTCGTTATACTTATCTTTCTTCTGCTCGCCTTCATCTTGCAATTTACCAGTCCACTGATTGACCTGTGATTTAACTTGATCAACCTGCGATTTGACTTGCTCAACGCCTTTGTTCCACTGATCCTGCAGATCTTTTGTGCGTTTGTCAGCTTCGTCCTGAATCCATCGACGGCTTTCCTGGCCACTCTTCGGAGCTGTCAAAATACCAGCTACTACGCCTGTAATGAATCCCAGCAGAAAATCTCTTGAACTTCTCATGGTGCTTTTCTGATTTAAGTTTGCGACTCGTGAAGGTAGCAAAAGTATTGAATTAATATTTAGAATTGCGCTCAATCCGCTCAACTGCGCCTTTTGAACGCGAAGCTACCGTATCAACTGCATCGTTGTATTTGGACGCCAGGTTGTCTTTAGCATCATCATACTGATGGCGAATGCTGTTGAAACCGTTCGTAATGGTGTCTTGCAGATCTTTCAGAAATTTGTCGGAATCATTCGAAATTTTCTTGCGAGTATCTTTTCCACTACGAGGAGCTAATAATAAGCCTAAAGCCGCCCCTGTCAAAATGGCAACCACGAGTCCACTGAAATTCGATTTCATAACCTTTAAAACGGTTTAAGTGAATAATAACCGCTCACGGCGGATAACGAGAAGTTTACAGAAAATTTCGTACCACTTTCACTCAATCAGTATTGCATCAGTTGTCAATTGATTGATTTACAGTGCATAATCCACCTTTTGATCGTTTCATTTCTAGCAATGAGCCAAAAGTTTATGAGGAATATTTTCTACAGATTGTAGAACCAAAGTAATCACAAGTGCAGGAATCAACGCTCAAATGTTCTTTGGGTGGAGTGCATGAAAACAAAAAATCCCTGCACTCAAATTTGGTGCAGGGATTCCGTACCCACCGTAACTTGTACTTAACCTAAAATGAAACCACCTAAACCTAAACGTATCGCTTCATAACAATTTCAGCGATGATATTTATCGACCGACCCTAGGGTCAGCGGCATTTTTAAATGATGTGCGTGTTTATACACTTCGACCCCGAATGAGACGAAGTAAAATAGCAACGATTGCAATGACCAGAAGAATGTGAATCAGATTACTACCTGCTAAACCGGTTCCGAGAACACCAAAAAATCCCAGTGCCCAGATGATAACAAGTATGACTGCTACTGTGTAAAGTAAGTTTCCCATATCTGGATTGAAATGTTAATACAATCACTGCTTATGTAGCAATGCATTAGAAAATGTTATGCCAGAAATTTACTGCCCCCCAGGGTTCCATTAAAAAATACAATAATTGAGTTTTAATTAGGAACATTCCTGGAAAAATGATGATGAGTTGATAGGTGTCTGATTAAGTAGATTTGCGTGAGGTGGGGAATTGTTTCTACAGGTGTAGAATATTGTGTGGAAAAAATACATCTCTTCTTATAAGATATGAAATTATTTTCTCCGGTCTAGCCTCCTCATCAAACCGTCTTTTTCGGCGCTGAACAAATCAATAAGCTCTTATTATCGTCTGCCAGGCGGTTTTTTGGGTAATATGAAAAATTAGGCACACTATTATCTATAGGTATATGTTGATGTAGCTTTTTAATAGGATGATAAACGGAAATCAACAGTGGAAAGGATGAGGGGCTGGCAAACCGGGAATCAATTTAAGCCGGTAATAACAAACATGACCAATACAAAGAAGGTACTCATCGTAGATGATGAAGCAGATATTTGTCTTTTATTGTCAGGTTTATTAAAACAAATGGGTTACCAGCCAACCTGCGCGAATTTTCTGGAAGAAGGACGACAACGCCTGGCTCAGCAAGCGTATGATGCCGTATTTCTGGATTTGAGCCTGCCCGACGGAGTAGGTTTTGAGCTTTTATCACACATCCGAATCGTAGAACCCAATACAAAGGTAATAATGATCAGTGCCTTTGATGGGCTTGCGGAACGCAAACGCGCTTCGCAGGAGGGAGCTGATTATTTTATCGGCAAGCCTTTTAATCGGAAGACCATCGAACAAGCTTTACAATATATCCAAGTTTAGTTAACTTTATCCCTTCATTTAGTAATCGGACACTGTAACTGTCCCTGTATGGAAAGAATCTTAATCGTTGACGATAATACGGATATATGCCTGCTTTTAGAACGCTTTTTGTCAAAACAAGGATATAAGACGGCATCTGTTCAACGAGGAGATGACGCCTTAACTCTTCTGCGAAAAGAACCGTTTGAACTGGTTATCTGCGATTTCAAACTGCCAGACATCGACGGTTTGGAAATGCTGCGTCGTATAAAAATCTTTGACCCCACCACGGCGGTGATTATCATCACCGGCTATTCTGATGTACGTATGGCGGTGCAGACGGTAAAACATGGTGCTTATGACTATGTAACCAAGCCGCTGTATCCGGATGAAATTCTGTACACCATCAAGAGTGCGCTCGATCGGCGAAGCCAGCAAAAGGCATCACTTGTGGATAGTCATTCAGAATTTGTTGAGGAGGAAGAACCAGAAGTTAGTCCGGTAAAATCAGCTCCCCGTTCGTCAAAAAATGCTGCCATCACCAGCGGAGGCAAACGCTTTATTTTCGGAAAAAGCCGGGCCGCCGAAATGCTTCAAAAGCACATCGAACTTATTGCGCCAACCAATATGTCGGTTATTATTACCGGCGAAACGGGAACGGGCAAAGAGTTTGTCGCTAACGCCATTCATCAGAAAAGCAAGCGTGCCGGTAAGCCGTTTGTCGCCATTGATTGCGGGGCTTTGACGAAAGAATTGGCTGGCAGTGAGTTGTTTGGGCACACCAAAGGCTCATTTACGGGAGCGACATCCGATAAAATGGGTAGCTTTGAATACGCCAACGGCGGAACGTTGTTTCTGGACGAAATAGGCAATCTTTCGTACGAAAACCAGATTAAGTTGCTGCGTGTTCTACAGGAGCGAAAAATCAGGCGCATTGGTAGCAACACGGATATTCTTGTTGATGTCCGAATTCTGGTAGCTACAAATGAAGATTTGCGCGAAGCCGTGCGCCAGGGCCGTTTTCGGGAAGATATTTTTCACCGTTTGGACGAGTTCCGGATTGAACTCGTGCCACTGCGGGAACGTAAAGCTGACATCATTCTGTTTGCTGAACATTTTCTGGAAATCGCCAATGAGCAACTCGAAAAAAATGTTCAGGAATTTGACGATGAGGTAAAGGACAAGCTGAAGGAATATTATTGGCACGGTAACCTGCGCGAAATTCAGAATGTTGTTAAACGGGCGGTTTTGCTAGCGCAGGGCGATACCATTACATTGGATTGCCTGCCGTATGAAATCATCTCGCCTACTTACGTTATGGAGGAAAGCGGTTCAACGGTTTCGACGGTGACACCGGCTAATAACCTCAAGTCGGTCTCTGAAAACGCCGAACGGGCTGCCATAATAAAAGTGCTTGAGAAGACGGGTTACAACAAAACAAAAGCCGCAGAAGTACTCAATATCGACCGAAAAACGCTTTACAATAAATTGAAAGCGTATGACATCCATCTCTAGATCAAAATATTACTTTTAATCAACAAGGGGTAAGACATACGTTTTACCCCTTGTTGATTAAAAGTAGGCAGAAGCTTTATTTTATGGTAAAACCCAATGAAACCTGCGCGACGGCATTTTTGGCGCGGCCCATCAAAAGCCGGGCAGCTCCGTCGTTGGCGACGGGTTGCAGCCCCTGGCCGTAGCGCAAACCAAGCATGGCTGTGCCGAAGTAAATGTTCAGGCCGCCCGCAATACCGTAGTCAAACTTGTTAAAGTTGTCCCGGTTGAAGTCGCGGTAATCAGAGCCTAGGTCGCCTTCCGTTTTGACTCTTGAATTAATGAGGTACGATGCGTACGGACCGGCTTGCAAATCAACGGCGTTTCCTAGTTTGAACGTTGCCAGCACCGGCAGCTCGACATAATTCAGGTTGAACGAATTTCGGCCCCGGGATCCGAGCAGGTTATAGCGCGCTGAAACACCTTTGGTTGTGTATTGAAGTTCAGGTTGGATGGCAAAGAAACCCGTTACCGGTATTTGCGTAAAGACGCCGACGTGAAAACCAATTCGCTCATTGCGATCATCCACATTATCCAGATAAAGTGTACTGGCATTTAACCCGCCTTTGATACCAGTTCGGGGCGTAGTTTGGGCGGAAGCGTTAAAAACCGTTGCGGATGTGACAATCGCTGAAGCAAGAAGCCATTTAACAATCGGACTTTTCATAAATCAATCTGGATTTGGTCTACCCATTTGTTGATAAATGCGTGCCAAATGGGTGGTTAAACTACTGAAATGTAGAGTAAGGCTTTATTTTATAGGGAGTTAGGGAGAATTTGATGGAAAATTGAAAATCACTTTTTTACGTATTCCCTTTTTATTTTGTGGAAGATAATGCTCAAATTGTGGAAGAGCTTGAATAGAATTTTTGGCTATCATTCAAACACCTGGGAACCAAACGTGTTCCTGTAATGAAGGAGCCAGTTGTTGTGTCGAATGCTATAGGAGCAGGGGATTTTTAATCATACACCATAGGAATGTCAACGAGGGTTTATAGAACCAGTATATTGATTGCTGATGATGATGCTGATGACCGCATGTTGATCGAGCAGGCTTTCCGCGAATGTAATCTGCAATCGGACCTGTATTTTGTGGAAGACGGGGAAGAGTTGCTGGACTTTCTGCACCAGCGCGGTTCTTACGAAACAGCCCTGCGACCTAGTCTGATCATCCTGGATTTGAACATGCCCCGTAAAAATGGCATCCAGGCACTGCGCGAAATCAAGGCCAATGAGCAATTCCGGCAAATTCCGGTCGTTGTATTAACGACATCGACGGCAGAAGAAGATATCCTGCGAACGTACGACCTGGGTGTAAGTTCTTATATCTCCAAACCGTTTGATTTCAGTACATTACTTGATATAACCAACACCATAAAAAAATACTGGATTGACACCGTTTCCTTACCTGATGACTCAACCCGATGAACTGTCGGAGAAGCCTATCCGGGTTCTATTGGTTGAGGACGACGAAGACGATTTTGTGCTGACAAAATCATTGATTTCGACCCGGGATAATGCCAATATCCAACTTGACTGGGTTAGTGATTTCAACGCAGCCTTAGGGCGTATTTACGAAAATTCATACGATGTGTACCTGGTGGATTATCGGCTGGGCGAACGCACCGGGATCGAACTGATACAGGAAGCTTTCAGCGCCGGTTTTCAGACTCCTATGATTCTGCTCACGGGGCAAGATGACCTGGAAGTCGATTATTCGGCGTTGAAACTGGGCGCTGCTGATTATCTGGTCAAAGGCCGCATTGATGCCCAGCTACTTGGTCGGAGCATTCGGTATGCATTGCGCCAGGCATCCGTAATGGGTGAGCTGGCCGAAAAAGAAAACCGGTATCGCTCATTGTTCGAGCGTTCGAGCGACGCTATTTTTATTACCGATCGAAAGTTTGAGTTTCAGGAAATCAACCCGGCCCTGGAGAAGCTGACTGGTTATTCCGACGCGGAATTGCGACAGATCGGCATCCGGGAATTGTTTGAAAAACCGGAAGTATACGATCAGCTGCGCTTACAGGCCGAAGAATACGAGCAGGTCAAAGATACGGAAGTGCTGCTGCTGAACAGGGAAGGGAAAAAAATTGACTGCCTTTTCTCGGTGGTAGCTATTCCAGACAAAGCGGGCGTGCCGACCTGGTATCAGGCTATTGTGCGGGATGTAACTCAACAGAAAAAGGCGCAACGGGATTTGCTAGTGGCCGAAAAGCTGAGTATGACCGGCCAGATAGCCCGCAGTATCGCCCATGAGGTACGCAATCCGTTGACCAACCTGCATCTGGCACTTGAGCAACTGAAGGAAGATCTGCCTGCTGATGATCCGGGATTGTCGCTTTATATCAACATCATCAAGCGAAATGCCGATCGGATTGGCCAGCTCATCACCGAAATGCTGAACTCGTCGAAACCCCGCGAGCTGGAGTTGATACCGTACGATCTGAACGAAGCTGTACGCGAAACACTTCATTTGGTGCATGACCGGTTGCAGTTGAAAGGAATGAAACTGATCACCGATTTTACGCCGGAAGCAAGCGCGGTGCCGCTGGATAAAGAGCAGTTTAAAACGGCTTTGTTGAATATTTTGATCAACGCCGTTGAAGCGATGAAGGAGATGACCGGCGTTCTGACGGTCAGAACGGTTCCGTTGCATGAACGTGCCGTTATGGTTAGTGTACAGGACAACGGCTCCGGTATTTCGGAAGAAAACCGTCAGCGGCTTTTTGATCCCTTTTTTACGGGCAAGCAGGGTGGGATGGGGCTCGGCCTGACCACAACGCAGAATATTATCAACAGCCACCGGGGATCGATTGAAGTGGAAAGCCAAATTGGCGTCGGTACAACTTTTCACCTCATCTTTCCAAAATAGTATCAAATGTTCATCAGAATATTGTGAAGCCCCCGGAACTCCGGGGGCTTTTTTATGCCCACAGCTGTAGATATTCTTACACAATGGGGAGGGGCGATTCTACACTCGTGTTGAAACCATTGGCAATTGGTGTTGTATTTTAAGAAGAATGACGGATGCATATGTGCTGATCGTCAACTGGTTATCATCTGATAAATTGCGAGACTAAAGCAGCATCAAAAATGGCATAATTATCTCAATACAATTGGCATCAACAAGCGATAGATGAAGATGTTCTGGAATCCCACCCATTTTCCCGCAGCGATGCGTTCGCTACCTCCCAGTGTTCGAGCAAAGGCGATTGAAATTGCTAACTCGATGCTGGAAAAAGGAGGACCTGAAAAAAAGGAAGTTATTTCGACCAGTATAAGTGAAGCACGAATGTGGGCGCGCCAGCGATTTATTGAATCCGGCGGTTTTAATTAAGCTAACCATTATTACTCAACCATCAATAATTATAGGGTTATGATCTGGAAAAAAAACATTTACGATACGCTCGTATCCTGTGCAACGGCTTGTGACGAATATGCAACAGAATGTTCACGCCAACAAGATATTGAAGATTTGTACCGCTGCATCTTCCTGAGTCTGGATTGTGCCGATCTCTGTCGTCAGGTTGCGGTTCTGTACGTTCGGGGTTCTGAAAACACAAGATTGTTGGCACGGACCTGCATTGAGGTTTGCGAAAAATGCGCCGAAGAATGCGAGCAGATGAGCGCCGATCGGGCTTGCCAGATTGCGTCTGTTTGCCGCCAATGCATCCGGGTCTGCATGGCCATTCTGGAAATGGGATTGCACCCCGAAAGTGAATCTGAGACATCGAAAACGTTGTTTGTGGCGCTTGGCCGTCAGGAGATGATCTACAACTAATTCGATTGTCTGTTTTAAACGTGTAGAAACTAATAAAAACGGTGCTGGTTTTGTACCGGCTGGGCCATCGGTCGTTGGAAAGTTCTGTCAGTAACGTGTAGCCGAGAAACGTGTATCAGATACCAAAACAATCCGGTTAAGCAACGCTGGAACTAAAACGTAAACTGACTGTGAATTACCTACGTGGAAGATACCTCAGAATCTGACCATAGCTAACTGCATCAGATTGACGGGATGTCGAAACGGATGAAGACCTAAACTGGGTAACTGGCACCGTTTATAGATATTGTACCGGAAAAGGCCGGTTGAGTCTGGTACAACCTTACTCAATCGGCTCTCTACTTTTAGATCAATCATCAACATTATGGAAACAACAGAAGAACGGAATGAAGGCATGGAAAAAGTTAGTAAGCTAATCAACAGTATTCGGATTGGTATGCTGACAACCCAGGATGAAAATGGAAATCTGGTTAGCCGCCCGATGGCCGTTATGCAGGTAGACCCTGATGGAAGTTTATGGTTTTTGACGAAAGAACATTCGCCAAAAACGGAGCAGATCGATAGAAATTACAAAGTTAATGTTGCCTTTTCAGATGTTTCTGATGCATCCTATGTCTCCGTAAGTGGTACGGCGGAAGAGCTCCAGGATCGGGCTAAAATTGAAGAGTTATGGTCGCCAATGGCTAAACCATGGTTTCCGGAAGGAAAAGACGATCCATCGTTGTCAATCTTGAAGGTCCGTACAGAAACCGCCGAGTACTGGGATTCTACGTCCAGCCGGATGGTTCGGTTGTTTGAAATGGCCCGTGCCGCCCTGACGGGCGATACTTACAAAGAAGGTGAAAACAAGCTGGTTGAAAACCGCTAAGACATACTTCGCAATAAACTAAATGTGAAAATGCCGGTCCTACAGATCGGCATTTTTTATAGACTGATCGAGGAAACGTATGATTGTTAAGAGCAAAGATTTTGGCTGGGAACTGATTCACCAGCAGGCACATGGTTTGCTGGCCGTTAAAATTGCCACCCACTGGCAACCGGAAAAAAGAACCTTACGCTGGATTGAAACCTTGGTGGCATTGACAGAACACGACGACGGCCAGGACCCTTGGGAAGGAAAAAACCACCTGACGGAAGCGGGTGCACCAATGGATTTTCGAATTGAAGTATACTCCGTAGGGCAGGCGAAGCGGATGATCGAAATTGCATTGGAAAAAAGTCGTTGGAACGCCCTGATGGTTTCCATGCATGCCACCTTTTTGTATGAAGCGCTGGAAGAAAAAAGCGCCGATATGGCGCAGTTTCTGCAGCAGCAGCAACAGAATCAAAAGACCTGGAGGAGGCAACTTCAGGTTACAAAAGAAGAAGCAACATATGCCTACGGGTTTGTGCAATGGTGCGATGCGTTATCGCTTATTCTTTGCCTGGACCGCCTGCCCGAGAAGGGACGCCGACTCGAAATAAGCCCAGGGCCGGATGGGGTTATTTATTTTATATTTCAGCGACCGGACCAATCAATTGGTGTGGATCCGTGGCCGTTCGATAGCCCTGAATTTTCGCTTCAGGTGGAAGCGTATCAAGTACACCAGCTTAGTTTTAAAAATGATGCCGAGCTGTACGAATTCATCCAGCAGGCGCCTATTGAAGAGAAGATGTGGATATTTAAGCAATAAAGGATAAGGGATGAAGAGACTGACTAGAATCTCTTCACCCCTTATCACTACTTGACCTTAGGAATTCGTTACATTTTCAGCAGGACCATTGAACGGGCCTGAAGCTCGAAGGCATCCCGGGCCGAAACTTCGTTAGGCGTTTCTATATTCTGAGCCGTATTGACCAAGACCTGCCATTTGTGTTTCCGACCAACTTTGGGAATCTTGAACTCCAGCGGTTCCCAGAAAGAGTTGAAAAGAATCAGCAGTCGCGTATTGTCACCAATGGGGTCTCCATTTTCGTCTTGCTCATCCACGTTGCTGCCATCGATTAACAACCCCAGACACCGCGTAATTCCGTCATTCCAGTTCTCATCCGTCATAGGGTGTCCGTCGACACGAAGCCAGGTTACTTCGTTGTCCTGGTAAAATTTCCGCCGACGTAGTAGCGGGATTTCCCGACGCAAATCCGTTAACTGGCGTGTGAAGTCAAACAGCGACTGCTGATCGGCCGTCCATTCCCAGTTAAACCAGCTAATTTCGTTGTCCTGTGCATAGGCGTTGTTGTTGCCTTGTTGTGTCCGGCTGCATTCGTCGCCCATCAGCAGCATGGGGGTTCCCTGGCTCAACAGGAGCGTTGCCAGAAAATTCCGTTTTTGCTGTTCGCGGGCCAGAACAATCGTTTCGTCATCGGTAGGCCCTTCAGCCCCCATGTTCCAACTCCGGTTGTCATTCGCGCCGTCGCGGTTTTCTTCCCCGTTCGCGTCGTTGTGTTTGTCGTTGTAGCTAACCAGGTCGTTAAGTGTAAAACCGTCGTGAGCAGTAATCATGTTTACGCTGTTACCGGGTTGACGGCCATCGTTGTACAGATCCGGGCTCCCCAGAATACGCATTGCCAGTTCCCCCGCTACCGGGTCGCCCTTCCAGAAGGCGCGGACGCAGTCACGGTATTTACCGTTCCATTCCGACCAGTTAACGGGAAAGTTTCCGACCTGGTAGGATTGAATATCCCAGGGTTCGGCAATTAGTTTCACCTGCGACAAAACCGGGTCCTGCTGGATGGTTTCCAGAAATGAGGATAACTGACCGGCCGCTGTCAGGCTCTGGGCCAGTGCCGTGGCCAGGTCAAATCGAAAACCGTCGACGTGCATCTCCGTCACCCAGTACCGTAGGCTGTCCATAACCAGTTGCAGCGTACGGGGGTGATTCATATTCAGCGTGTTGCCGGTTCCGGTATAGTCCATATAAAACGTTTCGTCACCCTCTACCAGCCAGTAATAGGCCGGATTGTCGATGCCCCGGAACGAAAGGGTAGGACCGTGCTGGTTTCCTTCGGCTGTATGGTTATAAACAACGTCCAGAACGACTTCGATCCCTGCTTTGTGCAGCGCCTTAACCATTTCCTTGAATTCGGTTACGGCATGGCCAATCACACCTTTTGATGCGTATTCGCTATGGGGAGCAAAATAGCCTATGGAATTATAGCCCCAATAGCTTTCGCCAGTAAACTGGTGAATAGGCATCAATTCAACCGTTGTTATGCCGAGCGATTGGAGGTAAGCCGTAATCTCCGGGCTGCCCAGTGCAGCGTAGGTTCCACGAATGGTTTCGTCCAGGTCCGGGTGTTGCTTGGTAAAACCCTTTACGTGCATTTCATAGACAACAGTACGGCTGAGCGGAATATCCGGACGTTGGTCGTCTTCCCAATCGAATGCAGAGTCGATGACGACTGATTTAGGCACATACGGCGCGCTATCGTCGTTCTGGGGCTCTGAGTAGCGATTTTCATCCTGATTATTAGGGTCGAATCCTAGCTGAGCCAAATGGCTCTCAATTGGGCCGCTGATGGCCTTAGCGTAAGGGTCCAGCAGTAATTTATTCGGGTTAAAAACCAAGCCCCGGGCTGGTTCAAAGGGGCCTTCAACCCGGTAGCCATACAATTGCCCCGGCTGAACGGCCTCTAAATAAATATGCCAGATCTGCTCGGTGCGTTCAGTCAATGCGATGCGCTGAGTTTCCTTCGTCGGGTCATCAGCATCAAAAAAGCACAAAGTTACGCCCGTTGCATTTTCACTAAAGAGAGCAAAATTAACGCCTTCGCCATCCCAGGTTGCGCCCAAGGGATAAGGTTTACCCGGTCTGGAACGAATTTCTTCCGGGTTTTCTACAGTATTTGTGGAGTCCATGTTTGATAATTAATGACCGGATGGTAAAAAAGGAATTTTGTTACTAAAATGAGGTCTTCCTACACTATATGGTCCCTTTACATCCGGTTAAGCAATCAACTGCTAGTTGATTGGGATTGTTTTGAATCTAAAAAAAAGTCTAGGATTTGGCCAAATCCTAGACTTTTGCAAAAGGTACGCTAAGTACTATACGACACTGGCCAGCCGCGACATTGACGCGTGGGCGGATTCGATCCGCTCTTTCTGACGGAGAAGCAATTCGCGGGTACTGGCCATCAGGCTGGTGCTTTTCAGAATCTCCTGGTAATCATCCAATGCCTGTCCGTCGCCCCGTTTGCATTCCTCCACCACGGCTTTGTCGTCATTGCCCGTAAAGGTTGTTTTAATGTTGATCCAGGCTCGGTGCAAATCCGCGGTTAGGCTGGTGCTGGTTTCCGGATCGCCACCGAGGGTTCTGACTTCGCGATCCAGCTCGGCTGCAAATTCACCCCGCTGCCGCGACTGAGCCAGGAAGAGACTTTTCAGTTCGGTATCTTTGGCATTTTCGGCTGCTTCCTGATAGCCCCTCTCTCCATCGCGGGTACGCATTAGGAGTGTGTTCAAGCGATCCAGAATCTCGCCGTTTGTGATTCCTGTTTCCATAACGTTTTTAACTTTCAAAAAGTGAATAATTTTTTTAGGTATAACTGAAGATGAAGAATTGTGTTTTCCCGTTCGCTCGGTTAGGTGTTAATGCTACCGATGGTACCGCGCTCGGCGGCTTTCCGAAGTTTTTTATCGGCGTAGATGGCCACTTCCACCCGACGGTTTTGCTGGCGACCGGCTACACTTTCGTTATCGGCAACCGGCTGACTTTCGCCGTAGCCTTTCTCAATCAGACGGTTTCCTTTAACGCCCGCTGATTGCAAAATATTCGCTACGGTTTTGGCCCGTCGCTCCGATAGCTTCAGATTGTGTTCTTCCGAGCCTGTGTTGTCAGCATGGCCTTCGATCAGGACTTCGGTGTCTTCGTATTTTTTTAGCGTTTCAGCCAGCTTGGTGATATTGTCCCGGTTAGCTGACTTGAGATTTGCTTTATCTACGTCGAAAAGAAAGTCAGAATCAAAGGTTATTTTGATCCCCTCGCCAATCCGCTCCACGCGGGCATTTTCAAGTCGCCGACGCAACTCTTCGGCTTGTTTGTCCATATGACGCCCAATGAGGGCACCGGCGGCCCCGCCCACTGTGGCACCCAGAATGGCACCAACGGCGGTGTTCCCCGATTTGCGGCCAATTAAACCGCCTGCAACAGCTCCTGCGCCCGCACCGATGACGGCTCCTCGTTGCGTTTTGTTTGTTTTTTCTCTGATTGATTTACATCCAGTCAATGCATCTGTCGCAAGAATGCTTCCAGCTAACACAAGTGCCACTGCTCTGATCTTAATAGTTGTGAAAGATTGGCTGTGCCTGTCCATAGTGATTGTAACTATTGGTTTAACTTAACCGTGCCAAAAGCTGTACCATTTGCAAATTTAATAAGAGAGAGAAGTAGCTAAATGTTATATAAAACTTTGATAATGAGTATATTGATGTGATTTATTGGTGAGGTTAACTAAAAGCAGAAAAAACGAAATAGTGGGGCGGGGAAGAAACAGGATTTTTTTTTTGTGGAGAGCGCTCTACATCTTAGCCAATGAATAGTCGTATAATTATATTTTTTAGTGCCTTATAAATGTTTTGAGAAGGACTGTTCTGAAAATATTCGTATTATTGAGCGTAGAACTCTAAGAATAATGAATTATTATTGCTATATTTTACTAAACGGTTACAAGCAACTATATTTTGGCTTGATTTGTGCACGTGTTTTACCATTTCTGGAATAGTCTACTCTACGTGTATGTACTCTCGAGATTCAACAATTACCTTACGATTAAGGCGGAATCTGGCGTTTCCGCGTTTGGCCGAGATGTTAAAGGAAGCACGCCAATCAGAGTTTAAAACGTTGATGCAGGCTATTGACTGTGCCAACAATCGCTATGTAAAGGGGAATGATCACTGGATTTTGCGTGGAGACAACGGTGTTTACTGGGTAGTTAGGCCCCGCGTGGCTGAATATCTGGTAAGTGCTGGTTACGAGCTGGCTTTTGGAAGGTAATTCACCACACAACAGTAAAAGGGACGAAGTACCGCACGGTTTTCGTCCCTTTTGCATTTTACTATTGATCGATATGGGACAACGCCGGAGCCTATGGGCGTGTTTGGTAAGTGGCTGGCTATTGACCGGATGTATGGCCTCGAATTGCCCGATAAAAAGTTGCCACGTCCGGATGGAACACCCACACGGGGGGCGAACGTACCGCGGAACATTCTTCGGAACGATGCACAGCCCATCGTGGTGGCTGTCGAACCGCAAGGGCGATGGAGCCTCTGCTTCAATGGCCAGCGACCGGAAAGGTCTTAAAAAAGACAAGGGCGATGGCGGCAAGAAAAAAGTTAAGAAGCAATTTCGCTGGGAAAGAGCTTGAGGAATGAAGAGGGAGGAGTTCGCCACATCAGAACGTGGCTTTTGGCGGGCTAACTCATCCCTCTTCATTCATATCTCTTACCTAATAAACCCGTACGGTGTGGCAGCCGCGGGCAACGCTGATTTTTCCCGGCATTTTTTCCAGGGCCGGTTTATCACCTTTCACTACCTTCCAGAATTCAATGGCACCGGTGCGGTCACCATAATCCAGGTATTCGGAAACCGCCACCGCAATAGCGCCACCATCCTTATCAAATTCAATGCTTTGGGGCAAAACGCCATTAAACGGGTATTCGTTGGCCAGCGTTAGTTTTCCTTCTTTGTCCAGGGCGTACACCGAGAGCGAACTTTTGCCTGAACCAGCATTGGTGAAAGGTTGGTATGATTGTCCTGCATTGGCCACCACAACCATCGAGCCATCGGGGCTGACAGTCAGGGCTTCACCACTTTCACCAGCGGCTAATTGCGAAACTACTTTATGCTCGCCCGGCGTGTCTTCGGTGCTGAACTGGAGCACAAAAATCTCGCCTTTGCCAGCGCCCTGCGCATTGGCGCTTTTTTTAATATCAGAAACGATAAAGAATTTGCTGTCGGGCGAGAACCGTCCGGTAGCGGGCAGACCACCTACTTTGATGGGTTTGCCATGCGGAATGATATTCGGCTTTTTGGAAGCATCCAGCGTGTATTTCATCAGGCCCACTTCCTGTGTATCTTCAATCAGGTAAGCAATAAAATCACCCGACGGGCTCCAGACCAGATCCGTAATGCGGGCTCCCGGTACCGGCGACGGAGCCGTGATAACCCGTTTGGGTGTACCCGTATTGTCAATTTCTACCAGGCGCATTTCCTTGCCCGCGTCGCCCGAGGCCACGGCCAGGGTATTGCCTTGCGGATTAATGGTAACCGCCGTGGGCAGGTTACCCACGCTCACTACCTTGGCCGTCGGCTTGGCCGGAGCCAGGTCAACAATGAACATCCGGGCCGCTGCCGGAAGGCTTTTCAATCCTTCCTTGAGCGTTGAAACCGTATCGCCCATTTGTCCGTGGCCTTCCAGTACGAACGCAAACCGTCCGTTGGGAGTTACCACGGCGGCTTTGTCGTACAGGGCCGATGAATTGGAGATGGGAGCGGTAATGATGTTTTGGCCGCTTCGATCAAGCGGAAACTTCACGATGGTCAGAACATCGCGATCGGTTTTACTTTTGTACAAGTTACCATCTGCCAGCGCGGAAGCAGACATATCGGCGTCCGACAGGGCAACAATTCCTTTGGCATTAAATTGAATGGGGTTCTGCTGGGCAAAGGCACCGGTGGTGAGCAGGGTCGCAACGGCAAGCAAACTCGTTTTTTTCATGCAGCGAGTAGAAGGTTAAAGGATGGGAGGTTTTATACAAATATAGACGAAACCGGTTAGCTTAGGTAATAATGGCCCGAATGGTCGTTACTTTCTTCGGTTGCCACTGGTTTCCCGTTGAAGACTCATTGAACCGTTACGGAAAAGAGGACTCTCCGCCGTAACGGTTTTTTCGAATGGTCAATACTTCATAATGCCTAGTTCTTTTTCCACCGCCGAGCGACCTTCTTTCATCCAGGCAGGTTCGGGCGTATCTTTCAGGTAGTAATCGAAAAACTGGTACATCCGAATACTGAGGTCTTTGGAGTTATGGCGTTGTGTCAGGTTATGGTCTTCGCCGTTGTAAACCAGCAGCCAGGCCGGCTTGCGCAGCCGACGAAGGGCCGAATAAAATTCAATGCTCTGGTACCAGGGCACGGCTCCGTCCTGGTCATTGGCCATCAGAAGCAGCGGAGTCTGAATGCGGTTGGCGTAAAACAACGGCGAGCTTTCGATGTAATTCATCGGCTTGTCCCAGAGGGTGCCACCAATCCGGCTCTGCGTTTTTTCATACTGAAACATCCGGCTCATGCCCGTTCCCCAGCGGATTCCGCCGTAGGCACTGGTCATGTTGGCCACGGGTGCCCCCGCCATCGCGGCTTTGAATAGATTGGTTTTTGTAACCAGAAAGGCGGTTTGGTAACCACCCCAACTTTGTCCCTGTAACCCAATGCGGTCATGGTCTACAAACCCCTTTTCAATTAAATTCAAAACGCCGGGAACGATACAGTCGTAAGCGTTCTGACCCGGCATACCGGTGGTATAGACGATATCTGGTACGAAAACCAGGTAGCCGTTGGAAACGCAGTAAGACATGTTGATCGTGGAGCGGCTGGGAGCCGGAGCTTTATAATCGTTTAGTGTTTCGGCGTTGCGCTCGTAGTAATACACCAGCATGGGGTATTTTTTCGTCGGATCGAAATCCTCCGGTTTGTAGAGCAGCCCTTCCAGCCGGACACCATTGTTGCCGATCCAGTTGACCAGCTCAACGCTGCCCCAGCGAATGCTGTCCTGCTGCGGATTGATGCGGGTCAGTTGCCGGGGTGTGGCAAATGTGGTGTCGGTTAGATACAGATTGATTGGCTCCCGGAAGTTGCCTTTATGGAATGTCAGGGTGGGGGCGTTCTTGGCCTTGGATAGGGTAGAAAATCGGTAGTTACCCTGGGTGAGAACAACCGGTTCGGCGGCTGGTTCGCTCATCGATTTCCGGAGAATGCCCGTCGATTTGTCTTTTTCCCAAAAACCGGTCAGCCAGAGCTCGCCGGTCAGGGGAACCACTTTCTCTTCCGGATTCAAATTGGCGCGCCGGAGCCGAATGCGGTTTTTACGGCCAAATCCAGCGGTCAGATTGACGGCTTTTTCCCGGCCTGTCGGGTCGATTCGCCACAGGTCGAAGCGGTCGTAAATCAGCACATACCGATCGTCCGGGGTCCATCCGGCGGCACCGTAGCTACCGGGCAGATCGGGGGTATCGTGTTCTTCGTCAAAAAAACGGACGGCCATGCCGCGCGTCAGATCAATGCGTTTGCTTTCGGCAATGGACCAGGCGCGCCAGAGCGAATCCCGTTCGTCGTACCACCAGGCGTACTTCCCGCCCGGCGACAACTGGGCGTATGAAACCCGGGCGTCGTTGGCAATTAGTTTGTTCTGGCCCGTCTGGGCGTTAATTAAATACACATCCGATTGCCCCGGGTCCCACATGCTGTTGATTTGGTACGGTAAATTACTCGTTCCAACCCAGTAGGGATGATCAAAACGGGTATCAACCTGCACATTGGGGATTTCCCGATTGCCCAGTTGGGTGACCCGACCGGTGGTGAGCTCGCAAACGGCCAGAAAACCGCGTTCCTTTTCCTGTCTCAACTGCCGAAGCTGCATGGGCTGGATAATGGGGTCATTCCATCCCCAGATATCTACTTTTACGCGTTCTTCGTCCAGTTGGGTCGAATCTTTGATAGGCTTGGGCGGTAGGATGGAGGTGGCAAAATAAAGCCGTTTGCCATCTTCGGAAAATGTGGGCGTACGGTATTCGTTTACATTCCAGCCTTTCGGATACGCCGGTGTAAGGGTGTCGGCCAGCACCACCATCTGGCCGCTCAAACCGGCAAAGACGGGAACGGTTTTCCGGTTTCGGGATTTGGGAAGCCCGGCCGGAACCAGTCGTTTGTAGAACAAGGCATACGACCGAACCTCGGCCTCGGCGCTGTCGGCGGTTGCCATCCAGGCCAGTTGCGTGCCGGTTTTATCAATCGCCAGGCCTTTGTATACCCTTCGCTGCGAGCTGGTATCCACCAGCATTTCGTTTTGCTTCTGGGTATCAAACAGGAAAACACCGGCTTTTTTCAGGGTGTCGTTGACGGCGTCTTTGGTGTAAAAAAAGGTGTTGCCGTTGGCCGAAACCGTTACGTAGGTAACGTACGGAAATGATTGAGTCGCGCCCGTTTCCAAATTCAATAAAATTAAATCATCCCCTTTTGGTTTTTTCGTTGACGCGGAGGCCCGGTTGCGACTGGCCGGTTTGGTAGCCGAGGAGTCTTTTTTTAATCCCTTTACTTCCTGATGTTCCTGCAAAATAGCGACCCAGGAGCCGCCGTCTTTCGGTAAAATGTAGGATTTGATATGGGCAAAGCCTATGCGGTTTCCGGTTTCGAGGTTGAAAACCAGCAGGCTGTCTTTGGGCAACAAATCGGCTTTTACTTTTTTCTTTTTGGCTTCGCGGGTGAGCCGATAGGGGGCTTTCAACCGCATGACCAGAAACCGACTGTCGGGGGTAAACTGTGCCAGGTAACCCCGGGCAAAGGTATACCGCCGGGTTGATGGCTGGTCCGCTTTCGCCGGTTGATTTTGGAGCGAGGACGCAATCCGCTGGTCAGGCGATTCGTTGGGTCCACTGGTTTTTGCCTCCAGTTGTCCAGCGGTTTTATCGGTAGCCGGGTTTGGCGCTTTGCCCGAAATTCGGATCAATTCCAGTATGCCGTCGCCTTCCTGCGGATCAATCTGGTAACAAAGCCACTGGCCGTTATTGGCGTGTTTTTCGAAACGAACATTCTGCCAGCGGTCGTAATCAGCGTGGGTCAGCGGTCGTTTAGGCGTTTGGGCGAGCAGCGGAATGGACGCAAAAAATGTACAGAAGAAAATGAAAAAAGCGCAGTTACGCATGACGTGAGTGAATTATTAATCTTACCAATTTACAAAAAATGCGTTACTTAGGCCGTTGACAGGCCGAAAAAGCCTGAAACCATCCCTACGTATGAAACGCTATTTGTTCGGATTATTTTGTGCGCTGCCGTTTGTCGGCTTTGGCCAAATCAACCCCGTGCTCAAAAAAGAGCTGGACAGTATGTACGTTCTGGATCAGCGGTATCGGGCGTATATGATGGAATATTCTAAAAACAAGAAGCTGGCAGACAGTTTAATGACGGCTTTTCAGATTACGGATAATCTAAGCGGAAAGCTTTGGGAATACCAGAATAGGATAGATAGCCTGAACTTGATCCGTGTCAAGGAAATCATCAAAACGTACGGTTACCCGGGAAGTTCGCTGGTTGGCAAACCGACCCATACGGCAGCCTGGTACATTATTCAGCATTCGCCGGAAATTTCTACGTATTTCCCACTCATTGAAAAAGCCGGACAGGCGGGTGAGTTGCCCTTATCGCTGGTTGCCATGATGCAGGACCGCTTGCTGATGGAGCAGCGCAAACCGCAGGTGTACGGAACACAGGCGGCCTGTTACCCACTGCAAACGGATCAGCGCAAACAGGAATGTTTTATCTGGCCGATCGAAAACCCAGCTTCGGTTAATGAACGCCGGAAAAAAGCGGGCTTTACCCAAACTGTGGAGGAAAATGCGAAGCGGCTGGAGGTTGATTACAAAGTGCTGACCATGCAGGAAGCGCAGCAACGCTACCGGCTTGGGAATCCGTGAATATCAGCAGGGGCTTTATTTTTAACGGTATGTTAATTTGTTGTCTTTTTTAAATAAAAGAACATTCGTTTATTTTGCGTTCATTATGAGAATACGGGACGAAGCAAAGGAGTTGGCCATTCGCGAACAGGCAATGGCCATGATTGCCCGCGAAGGGTTCGACGGCTTGAGCATGCAGAAACTGGCAAAAGCAGCGGGCGTTTCTCCGGCCACGATCTACATCTACTTTAAAGACCGTGAGGACCTGATCCGGCAGCTTTATTACGACGAGATGCGGGCAATGAGCACCGAAACACTCAACGGTTTTGACCCTGAGATGCATTTTGAAGAAGGGTTGCGGATTCAGTGGAACAACCGCACCAGGTACTGCCTGAAACACCCGATTCGGATGCACTTCATGGAACAGATGCGTCACTCGCCGTTTCACGAAAAATTCCAGGCTGATGCCAAAAATCCGTTTTCCGAGGTCATGCGTGTTTTTGTCGGAAACGCCATTCAGCGCCACGAGCTGATCCGGTTACCGATTGAGCTTTACTGGTCTATAGCCTACGCCCCGTTGTACCAGCTCATTAAGTTTCATCAGTCGCCGGGTTGGGGCCAATTTGTGTTGGACGAAAAGCACCTGGAAGAAGCGCTACAACTGGTTCTGAAAGCACTGAAACCTTAACCCATCGATGCAAAACGTAGAAACCAAAGCCGGCTTTACAGCCTACGAAAAAGGAATTATCGGGATGTTGGCGTTTATCCAGTTTACGGTTATTCTGGATTTCATGGTGCTCTCCCCGCTGGGTGCCCAGCTCATCGCTGAGCTTAACATCACGACCAGCCAGTTTGGTTGGGTGGTGTCGGCGTATGCGTTCAGCGCCGGTACCGCTGGTTTGCTAACCGCCGGTTTTGCTGACCGTTACGACCGTAAAAAGCTCTTGTTGTTTTTCTACAGCGGCTTTGTGATTGGAACGCTCCTTTGTGGCATTGCCCCCACGTACCAGTTTCTGCTGGGCGCCCGGATTATTACCGGACTGTTCGGCGGGGTGATCGGGTCGATTGGGTTTGCCATCATCACGGATATTTTTGCCTGGCAGGTGCGTGGCCGGGTCATGGGATTTGTGCAGACGGCGTTTGCCGCCAGCCAGGTGCTGGGCATTCCGTTGGGGCTGTACCTGGCCAACAAGCTTGGCTGGCATGCGCCGTTTTTGTTGATAGTAGCCGTCAGCGTTGTTGTCGGACTTGCCATTGTGGTTTACATGAAACCGGTTAATGCCCACTTGCAGCTCAAATCAGAACGAAATCCGTTTCAACACCTGCTGCATACGGTTTCGCGGCCGAGCTACCTGCGCGGATTTGCCAGCACTGCGCTTCTGGCTACCGGCGGTTTTATGCTGATGCCGTTTGGAAGTCCCTTTGCCATTTATAACCTGGGTATTTCCCTGGCCGATCTACCGCTTATTTACATGGTAACCGGCGTTTCGGCCATTATTATCGGCCCATTGGCGGGCCGGCTTAGTGATAAAATTGGCAAATTTCCCCTGTTTTCCTACGCATCGCTGTGGGGAATTCTGGTCGTTATTGTGTATTGCAACCTGGGCACCACGCCCCTCTGGCAGATTATGGTCATCAATGTATTGCTATTTGCCGGTATTTCGGCCCGAATGGTATCATCGGGGGCGCTGGTGTCGGGTGTGCCCGATCCGCAGGACCGGGGCGCTTACATGGGCATCAACTCCTCGGTGCAGCAGATTTCCGGTGGGCTGGCTTCACTGGTGGCTGGTGCAATTGTTGTACAAGCTGCGGATGGAAAATTGGAGCGCTACGATTTGCTGGGATACATCGTTGCGGGAACCATGGTAGTGACCATTGCCATGATGTATATCATTAACCGCGATGTGGCAAAAAAGCAGGCGGATGAAGCCGTGAAAAAAAAGGAAAATCCTGAAATAACCGTTGCTAAGCAGAGTTTTGAATCCTGATTAGCGCTGTCTCGGACTGCGATCTCCACCCGTTTAATCTGCTAAATTTCGCCGTATCCGTAACCTTTTACTAAAAAATGCGTCTAATAGAAACGCAAAAGCATTTGCGGACGTTTTCTGTTTGATAACCAAGGGTATAGGTCTGTGCATCAACGAAGAACCAGTTTTTCAATTGTCCTGTTTAGTCTTCTCTCAATAACCGTCGCGACAACGGCGTTGGCGCAGCGTAAGGCCCGGAGTGGGCCATCTAAAATGCCAGTGCGGACGGTTTCTGCCCCGAAGCCGGCGGGGGTTAATTTCTGTGGAGAACCAGTTCCGTTGGAAAGCGGGGCCGTGGCTCATAACCTGTCGGTGGCGCTCATGCGAAACATCTCCTCCCAGAATTACCTGATCAATTTCCGGCGCCGGGCCATTGCGCAGTATTTCCCGATCATTGAACCCATGCTGAAGAAATACCGCATTCCCGACGATTTCAAATACCTGGCCGTGGTCGAAAGCGGTTTGCAGGCCGATGCGGTGTCACGGAAAGGGGCGCTGGGCTACTGGCAGCTCATGCCCGAAACCGCCAGCGAACTGGGGCTGAAAATGACGGACAAGGTGGATGAGCGTAAGGACCTGCTCAAGTCAACCGACGCGGCTTGCCGCTACCTGCGGATTTTATACCGCAACCTGGGCTCCTGGACGATGGTGGCGGCTGCTTACAACGGTGGCATTGGCCGGATGCAATCGCACATGAAGAAACAGCGCGAGACGAATTATTACTTCCTGTCGATGAACCAGGAAACGAGTGATTACCTGTACAAAATTGTGGCGGTTAAGGAGTTCTTTCAATTTCCGGGTCAATACCTGACCAGTAACCTGATGGCTTCAGCAGGTAATTCCTACGAGCGCGAGCGGGCCGAAGCCATGGCCAAAGGAATTATCCCGACGGAAGAACCGGAGCCCATTGGGTTTGCCATTCAACCCAAAGAAAGCCTGGAACTGCGCTTCGAAAGTGCCTCGGTCGATAGCTTGCTGGGGGCTTTGACCCGACCTCAAACCGCTCCTTCGGTTTTGTTCAAAGGCGATGTACAGGCCGAACTGGTTAAACCGGGCAAAGTCGCCATTGGGCAAACCTGGCAGTTCCGGTTAACAGAAGCCACGCAGATTGGCGACCAGAAGCTGGGTAAGGATGATGTGCTTTACGCCCTGGTGGATGACATCGATCAGCGGTCAGGTCAGGTTTTTCTGCGCTCAACGAAGTTGGTTTCGGCCACGGATCAGCAGGTTTACAAATTGACGCTGATTTGTCTGAACCCACAAACCGGCCTGGCTGGCGTGCCTCTTCCCAAAGCCGATCAATTAAAACCGGGTGGACGGAGCTGGATGGTCAGTTGGAAAGTATTGTAGCGCCATACCGCTCGACAGCAGCAAGCCCTGTTATACGTTGGCTGTGGGGCTATTTTGCGGCTGCTAGCCCTTGTTTGTAGACCTCTATCGCCCGGTTTCGCGCCATTGTGTGCTCCACAAGAGGTTCACGGTAGTCGAGCGAATTCCATTCGGGTACCCACCGACGGATATATTCTCCGTTAGGATCGAATCGCCGGGCCTGCAACGTGGGATTGAATACCCGAAAGTAAGGAGCGGCATCCGTGCCCGAACCGGCGGCCCATTGCCAGCCGCCGTTGTTGGCCGATAAGTCGTAGTCAAGAAGTTTCTGGGCAAAATAGGCTTCGCCCCAGCGCCAGTCGATCAGCAGGTGTTTGCAAAGAAAACTAGCCGTGATCATTCGGACGCGGTTGTGCATCCAGCCGGTTTCGTTGAGCTGGCGCATGCCAGCATCAACAATCGGATACCCCGTTCGGCCTTCACACCAGCATTGAAACTCTTCTTCGTGGTTGCGCCATTGAATGTTGTCGTAAGCGGGTCGGAAAGAAGCCGTTTCGACGTGTGGAAAGTGATCGAGTACCTGGAAATAAAAATCCCGCCAAATCAGTTCGTTGAGAAAAGTAGCACTGTGGGCCTGGGCCTTTCGGGCCAGCTCACGGATGCTGATGGTACCAAATCGAAGGTGAACACTCAGTTCACTCGTTCCCTGAATGGCCGGGAAATCGCGGCTTTGCTGATACTGTTTCAGTACATTCGCGCCAACGGTCTTTTCGGGAAAAGGCTTATTCGATGGGCGAAACCCCAATTCTTCCAGGGATGGAATGGGATACGCATCGGTTTTTAGAAAATTGCGACTATACTTTTCTGTGGGGTAGGACGAAAGGTAAAAGTCATTCAGCTGGTGGCGCCAGTTCCGGCTGTAGGGCGTAAAAACCGTGTAGGACGAGCGATTGGCGGTCAATACTTCATCTCGGTCGAAGATGGTTTGATCCTTATAGGTGTAAAATTCAGCACCGTTTTCGTACAGCAAATCGGCTACAGTTTTGTCGCGCTGTTTGGCGTATACTTCGTAATCATAATTGGTATAAACCGCCTGGATCGCAAATTCTTTCAGGAGTTCCTGGTAAACCTCCAGCGGTTTGCCGTACCGAACCATCAAAGATGTTCCCAATTGCCGAAATCCGTCCTGCATGTCGAGCAGCGTGCGGTGAATGAACTCCAACCGGCGGTCCTGTTTTTCGTCAAGTGCGTCCAGAATGGTCCGGTCAAAAATGAAAAGCGGCAATACGGGCAACCCGCTGCGCAGGGCGTGGTACAGGCCAGCGTTGTCGTGCAGGCGCAAATCCCGGCGGTACCAGAATAAGGCGACGGGTTCTTGGGTGGGGTCGGGCATAGAACGGTTTTTTGTGGGCAACCGCCGGTTTAGCGGAAATGTTTTTCGTTACACCGACTTTAAACCGCGATATTACTTCTGCCTGCCTATCTTTGAACCATCAAACAGATGGATGCCTTTGGCAGAAGCCGGGCAGTCGGAACACTAGAGATCAGACACGAACGGTAGTTCGTGGGTACGTAGGCTATGCTCGCTCTTCCCATATCGTTAATCCTGGCATTGAGTTTTGTAATCGTTGGAGTGTACCTCGAACGAAAAGTATCGGCGTTTATTCAGGACCGCCTGGGGCCGATGGAGGTTGGTAAATATGGGTTGTTGCAGCTCATCGCGGATTTGCTGAAGCTCATGCAAAAAGAAGACATTGTGCCCAAAGCGGCCGATCGACGGCTTTTTCTGCTGGCTCCCATGATCATTTTTGCGTCGGTTTTTGCCGGATACGCCGTTCTGCCATTAACCCCCGATTTGCAGGGATCCGCCACGAGCGTCGGAGTTTTCTACCTGATGGCGATTGTATCGGTCGACGTGATCGGAGTGATGATGGCCGGCTGGGGGTCCAACAACAAATATTCCCTCTTTGGGGCCATGCGTTCGGTGGCTCAGATTGTTTCGTACGAAATACCGCTGGGCCTGACCATCCTGTGCGCCGTCATGATCGGGCAGACGCTGAATTTACAGGAGATGAGTTTTCAGCAGGGCATTTATGCGGAAGAAACCAATTATCTGTTCGGACTGAAGTTTCTAAACGTCGATGTAACCAACTGGGGCGGTATCTTTAGCTGGAATATTTTCCGCAATCCGTTTTTGCTCATTGCTTACGTTATCTTCTTTATCGCAACCCTGGCCGAAAGCAACCGCGCACCTTTTGACCTGCCCGAAGGCGAGTCGGAGCTGGTGGGTGGTTACAACACCGAGTACAGCGGAATGCGGTTTGCGCTGCTGATGCTTTCGGAGTATGCCATGATGCTGCTGGTGTCTTTCCTGGGTGCAATTTTGTTTCTGGGAAGCTGGAACACGCCCTTGCCGAACCTGGGTCCGCTGCGGCTGGCCGACTGGACGAGTGGACTGCCGGGAACAGCCTGGGGAAATATCACAGGCTTTTTCTGGCTTTTTGCCAAAGCCATGCTCGCGGTGCTGGTGCAGATGTGGGTCCGCTGGACGTTTCCCCGGGTACGGGTTGATCAGATGATGTTTCTGTGCTGGAAAGTATTGACCCCCATTGGCCTGATTCTGGTGCTGATTTCCGGGATCTGGCGGTTGTTGATGGTATAATGGCACTTTATTTGTCCCGAAACAGTTAGACAAATACAAGTACCAAAACATACTACATGTCTTTTACGAAATTACCGCTCATTGAGCCCATTTTGAAGGCTCTGAGCGCCGAAGGTTATACTACTCCCACACCCATTCAGGAACAGGCTATTCCCGTTTTATTGGAGCATCAGGACCTGCTGGGTTGTGCCCAGACCGGTACCGGCAAAACCGCAGCCTTCGCCATTCCTATTCTGCAAATTCTTCACAATCAGAAAGCCACCGAACGGGGTCCGAAAACCGTCAAGGCTCTGATTCTGACCCCTACGCGCGAGCTGGCGATCCAGATCGGCGATAGTTTTACGGCTTACGGACGGTTTCTGGAACTGCGTCATACGGTTATTTTTGGGGGTGTTTCGCAGCACGCTCAAACGCAGGCGCTCAAAGCCGGGGTTGATATCCTGATTGCCACACCGGGCCGTCTGCTGGATTTGATGAACCAACGGTTTATTGATCTGCGGCACATCGAATTGTTTGTGCTTGACGAGGCCGACCGGATGCTCGACATGGGTTTCATCCACGACGTTAAAAAGGTGATTGCCAAATTGCCAACGCAACGGCAGTCGCTGTTTTTCTCGGCCACGATGCCGCCGGATGTGGCGAAGCTGGCCGATACCATTCTGAAAAAACCGGTCAAAGTGGAAGTGACGCCGGTTTCGTCTACGGCTGAAACCGTTCGGCAATCAGTTTATTTTGTGGACAAAGCAAACAAAAAGCGTCTGCTGATTCACCTGCTAAACGATCAGTCAATCGGCTCGGTATTGGTGTTTGCCCGCACCAAACACGGTGCCGACCGGGTGGCCAAGGATTTGTCAAAAGCGGGGATTCAGGCCGAAGCCATTCACGGAAATAAATCACAAAACGCCCGGCAACGCGCCCTGAATAACTTCAAGAACCGGCAGACGCGGGTGCTGGTAGCGACCGACATTGCCGCGCGCGGAATTGATGTGGAAGAACTATCGCACGTTATCAACTACGAATTGCCAAACGTTCCGGAAACCTACGTTCACCGGATTGGTCGAACGGGTCGGGCGGGCAACAGCGGTTTTGCTTTTTCATTCTGTGATGCTGAAGAAAAAGAATACTTGCGGGATATCAATAAGTTGATTTCCAAAACAATACCGGTGGTCGATAATCACCCGTATCCGTTGGGGTCTGCACCTGCCGTAGCCGCAGCCGAACCGCCAGCGCGTTCGCAAGCGGGGAACGGTTTGGGCGGAAACCGCAGTGAAACCGTGGGAGCCGGATCAGGTTTCCGCAATGGAAACCGTCGTCGGTTTGGCCGGCGCTAAAGATGAACCACGGTATTTTTCCGTTTGATCGTCAGTTCGGCGGGTAAGTGAGCCAGAATTTCCTGTTTCAGGGCATCAATCAGTTTCCGTTTCAGGAAACTCCGGTGTGTGATCAGGCTTACTTCCCGGACCGGTTGTGGCGCTTCAAAGGGGCGAATCCGTGATTTCCGAACGTCATCCATGTCGAGCGTCGCCAAATACGGCAGTAGGGTAAAACCGTCCTGTTTATCAATCAGTTTGATCAGCGTTTCGAGCGACCCCGTTTCGTAGCGGAGTGGTTGGCTGCCGTTCTGGCGCTTATCCGCTCCGCACAGGCTAACAACCTGATTACGAAAGCAATGACCTTCGGTGAGCAGCCATAAACCGTCGGTCTTCAGATCGGTGGACTCAATCGCGGTTTTTTGGAACAGCGGATGCGAGTTGGCGGCATACAGAACGAAAGGTTCGTAGAACAGCGGAATTTCCATTAAACCGTTCTCATCCAGGGGTGTTACTACAATCCCCACGTCGATGAGACCGTTTTTGAGCCGCTCCAGAATCTGCTCGGTCATCATTTCCTGTATTTGCACCGTTACAGCCGGATACCGTTCAATGAACTGACCGATGAAGAAGGGGAGTAGGTACGGCGCCAGGGTTGGAATGATTCCGAGCCGGAGCTCTCCGCTGAAATCTTCGCGGGATTCTTTCACAATTTCCGGAATTCGCCGGGCCGCACGCAGCACATCACGGGCCTGATTCAGAATGGTTTGGCCAGTTTCGGTTGGAACAACAGGCTGCTTCGAGCGGTCGAATAACAGAATGCCCAGCTCGTCTTCCAGTTTTTGAATTTGCATACTGAGCGTGGGCTGGGTGACATGGCAATGATCGGCCGCGGTGGCAAAATGGCGGTAGGTATCAACGGCAACAATGTATTCTAACTGCGAAAGCGTCATTCTGGGTGTGAAAAAGAAATCGAGTTGATATAGATAAATTTGATGCAAAAATAAAACATATTGATTGGGTTGATGCAGTTTGCGTTGTAATTTTGATGTACCAATTCGCTATTTACGTATGGAAGTACCCAGTTTATCCATTAAAAATCAATCTCCGGACGTTCAAAAACCACTTGGCAAAACGGGCGTCTTGATCGTGAATCTCGGAACACCTGATAGTCCATCGGTGCCGGATGTTCGAAAATACCTTCGGGAGTTCTTGATGGACGGGCGTGTTATCGATATTCCGTATGCCCAACGGTTTTTTCTCGTTAATGGCATTATTGCGCCGTTCCGTGCTCCTAAATCCGCTAAAGTTTACCGCGAACTGTGGACGGTCAATGGCTCGCCGTTGAAATATTACGGTGAAATTGTCGAGCGGGAATTGCAAAATAAACTGGGCAACAACTACGTGGTGAAGCTGGCCATGCGTTACCAGAACCCAAGTATTGACGCTGGACTATTGGCTTTTCAGCAGCTAGGTTTGACTGATATCGTAGTAATTCCGTTTTTTCCGCAATATGCATCAGCCAGTACGGGTTCGGTATACGAAAAAGTAATGGATATTGTAGGGAAGTGGCAGGTTATTCCGCGGATCGAATTCACCAACCGCTTTCTGGATCATCCGAAGTTTATCGAAGGGTTTGCTCAGCGGGCGCGCCAGTACATGGACACCGAAACGTTTGATCACTACCTGTTTAGCTACCACGGGCTTCCTGAACGACAAATTTTGAAAGGAGATGCAACGGGTCATACCTGTAAATTGGGAGCTTGCTGTTCGTCGTTCCACGGAATGAATCAATATTGTTACCGGGCTCAATGTTTCGAAACGACTCGATTGCTGGTTCGTGAACTGGGCATTCCGGAAGGGAAATACACCACTAGCTTTCAGTCGAGGCTAGGAAAAGAACCCTGGATTAAACCCTATACCGACGAGGTGATTCCGGAACTGGCCCAGAAAGGTATCAGGAGCGTGCTGGCTTTTTCTCCCGCTTTTGTGGCCGATTGCCTGGAAACTACAATTGAGGTTGGAGAAGAATACAAAGAATTATTTGAGAAGCACGGCGGTAAGCGCTGGCAGTTGGTCGAGAGCCTCAACGATAGCCCGATCTGGATCGATCTGTTGGTTGATCTTGTGAAAAAGGCGGGATGACCTTTGATTCCAAAACCAATATTAACTTTTTGGATCTTGGTGTTCAGGAAGATGTAGAACAACAAAAGGCCCGCTGAGCAGCGGGCCTTTTGATTTAACGGGCGGCTACCTCCTGCCCTTTGGGGGTAAACTTGACGACGGCGTTCTTGACCGGGGTAACGGTTTTCAAATACGTAAAAATCGCTCCCAGATCCTGTTCACTCATACCCGAATACATAATCCAGGGCATAATGGTATTGAACTCGGCATGTTCAAGCGTCGCCGGATGTTTGTAGCCCTTTTGCTGGGCGTCTTTGAAGCGGGCAACGAAGGCCTGCTTGGTCCAGGAGCCCAGACCGGTTTCCGGATCGGGTGTCAGGTTGGAAGCCCGGACCGTTCCGGCAGGCATCGGAAACGACCGTCCACCCGCGAAAGCCATGCCCGGCAGAGGCTGTCCTTTGTCATCAACCGGCGTATGACAATCTCCGCAGCTGGCGAACGTAACCAGGTATTTGCCATACGCAACCGAGTCGGTAGGAACCGGCCGTTTATTGCCTTCGGCTTTGGCCGGAATGGTATTGATAATCAAGCTCATCGGAAAATCGGATTCGGGTGTCGGAATCGAATTGTTCTCGATGGGTTTCAATGTCCGTATATAAGCAATAATGGACTTAATATCTTCGGGATCGACCTGGCCGAAATTCCCGTAAGGCATAACGGGAAATAACGCTCGTCCATCTTTAGAAACGCCCGCCGTTATGGCGCGGTAAATTTCGCCGTCGCTCCACCCGTTGAGGTGGGCTGGCGTGATGTTTCGGGCGAAATAAAGACCGGGAAATCCCATCTCGCGGGTAAACGCTTCGCCACCTTTGCCTTCAGTTCCGGCCACTACCGGTCCGCTTGAAATCTTCCAGTCCCGCTCGGAGTGACAATCGATACAAACCGCTACGTGAGTGGCCAGGTACTTACCCCGGGCGATCTGGGCGGAATCGGCTTGAACCGTTAATTCGGGAGCAGGGCCTACATCAGGGAGGGCAGTTTTAATGTAAGTGATACCGCCGACGACCAGGAGTATAATAATGCCGAGGATAATGGACAGAATGCGCCAAATTTTTTTCATAGCTATAGTTAAAAAGAGTCGTTATGCAAGGTACTGTAAGGGACCCTGTTAAGGCTAGTACGGGCTGCCCTGCAAATGGCTAACTTATTATTTGGCAACAAAAAAACCGGCAGGGCCCGAAAAGCCCTGCCGGTATGTCGATGAAGTGTAATTTATAACTTATAAAACGGTAATTAAGCCTTTCACGACTGAACCCAGGCGGATGGCATCAAAAACACGGGCTTCTGTTGCTCCGTGCTTCAAAACACTTTCTTCGTGCGAACGAACGCACAATTCACAGCCATTTACGGCAGAAACAACCAGGCTAACCAGCTCGAAAAATTCTTTGCCCAATACCGGGTTCATCATGATGCTCATCCGAATGCCGGGCTGCGTTTGCTGGTAATAATCCTTTCCGGTGAAATGACGGAACCGGTAGAAAACGTTGTTGGTGCTCAAAAGCGACGTACAGGCCAGCGTTTCGGCAATTTCGGCATCCGTAGCACCTTCCTGACGGGCCAGCGTCGAGAAGCTGTCAATCAGCGGCTGGTGCTTCTCATTAACCGCCACCGACAGCGCCAGCAGGCTGGTTTCCTTCTTGGTTAGATGCTGGCTGCTATTCAGGACGTTGCCAACGTTTATTTTGAGATCGCGCAGGTACCGCTGATCAACTTGGCCGAGTGTTTCCAGCACCGGGTAAGAAGCCGTTGTATCCAATCCCAGATTGGTCAGCAGCGACAGGGCGGTTTCGTTTTGAATGGAAGTCGTCATGGTTTGAAAGCGTGAAAGAAGGAGAGAGTGAAAGCGCCGGTTAGTGACTAAATTTTGGCGAAGCTATTTGCTCTCTCATCCTTTCGCAATTAAAATTATGCGTTCAGCGTTTCTTCGCCTTTCACCCAGTTGCAGGGGCACAGCTCGTCGGTTTGCAGTGCGTCCAATACACGGATTACTTCGTTTACGTTCCGGCCAACAGACAGGTCGTTAACCGATACCCAACGTACAATGCCTTGAGGGTCAACAATGTAGGTAACACGGTAAGCAATTTTTTCGTTGGCTTCCAGGATACCCAATTCTTCCGCAAGTGATTTTGACGTATCGGCCAGCATCGGGAATTTCAGCCCACGCAGGTCGTCGTGGTTTTTACGCCATGCCAGGTGAACAAATTCACTGTCCGTTGAAGCACCGATGACGATGGTGTCGCGGTCTGCGAAATCTTCGAATTTGTTATTGAATTCGGCGATTTCAGTCGGGCAAACAAACGTAAAGTCTTTCGGCCACCAGAACATCACCAGCCATTTGCCAGCAGCTTTATGGTCATCGGAAGAGATTTCGTAAAACTCGTTGCCTTTTTCCAGGGATACAACAGCCAGTTTCTTAAATTCCGGGAATTGTGACCCTACGGATACAATATGATTTTTCATAGTTTTAACTATTTGTACAGGTTGTCTGGAAATGATTTCTGTACAAAAGTGGTAAGAAAAACGATGCCACGCACATTGTATTTATTGATTTGATATAGATAAAAATGATGAGAATTATCATTAAATAGCCTAATAGGCGTCATGGAATGGCTGCAAAACCGTAGGTGGTCTGGAATAGGATAAATGAAAATAATAATAGTGCTATTGATTTTTAGTAAATATGAAAATAAAAAGATCGGGTAGTGATTTGTCGGTTCGACAAACTCTACCCGATCTGGGGTTGAAACGAGAATATTACTTAATAAACTCGTATTTCCATCAGGGCTGCTGGGGCGGCTCCGTTCATGGCTTTCAGATGGACGCTTAAACTGCGGGTTTCGATGGGTTGATCAAAACGGACCGTATTGCGCGTCTGGTGATTATGCATTTGCTCAAAAATCCGTTCTTTCCGGTCGTTGCAGAGTGTGTAGTCACGAATGCAGAAGGGAACTTCCGTCTCGGGATGCGTCATGATAACGGTTTCGAGTGGGTGGTCGAAATCGCCATCAAAAAACAATTCTACGCGGCTAATGCGCTGCGTTTCCGCCCAGCTTAGCGTCACCGTCGGGTTCGGATCGGATGGGTCAGCAACGTAACCGTTGGGCTGGTTCGTAGGCCTTTGCACTCCGTTGCGCAGGTTTTCGACGCCGAATAGCGCAATGCCGGGATTAATTTTCATCGCCAGGTTCTGGCCTTTGGGCCGTCGCTCCGGTGTCCAGAACTCAAATGCATCCACGCCAATATCCTCGGTTGGCTCCTGTTTTCCGAAGTTGGAAACAGCCGCGTTCACCTTGTTAAAAACCGACAAAAGACCCGTCACCCGTAATGCACTGTATTGCAGTCGAATGTGCTCATTTTTTATGAACAGGATAAAGACGTAAGCCGGTTCTTCGAGCGTAGCCTCAAAATTCAGCGTAAGTTCCTGCCGACCTTTCGACACCGGAATCGTCAGAATCTGGAGCGGTACGTCGGGTGTATGGTTCTCCGGTTTGCTGCTCCGGCGCAGTTCCACCGTCAGCGTAGTGTCCTGATCGGCACTAGCCCAGACCGTCAGCTGTGGCACTGGCCCGTCGGGTAACGGCAGCATCTGACCCGCCGACGAAGTCAATGGAAGTAACGGACCATCGGCGGGAAGTTCGTTCAGCACCAGTTCGCTGGAAGCCGTTAGACGAGCACTGTGGGCCAGATCAGAACCGTCGAACAGGTGCAGGCCCGGAATGTGCTGCCCGGTTTTGAGCAGTTCCTGCTGCAGCTCGTGCATCCGAACGGGTTCGGTCAAATTGCGGGGCAGCAGGCCGTCGCGCGTACACAGGGCGGCCGCCATACCCACCGCCTGCCCGCCGTGCGCGCTGGTCCCCATCACCCGCGAGGAAGCAAAAGCCACGTGCGAGGCACTGATGATTCGCCCGGCAATGAACAGGTTTTTGATGTTTCGGCTGTATAGACTACGGTACGGAATCTGGTACAGACCTTTGCTATGCCATTGGTTACAGCCCGGTTTTTCGGAGAAAACGCCGTCGGCGGGGTGCAAATCCAGCGACCAGCCACCGAAGGCTACCGCATCGGCGTGCGTCCGTTGCTCGACGACATCCTGCTGTTTCAGCATATAATCGCCTTCAAACCGTCGGCTTTCGCGCTTGCCGGGAATCTGCCCAACCCATTCAAGCGTCATCGTTTCGGCTTCCGGAAACTGGCCGGAGTTTTTGATGTGGTTCCAGACGCCATACACCACTTTCCAGAGTTCCCATTTGATGGTTTCGGTGTCGTGCACGGTATCGAGCCGACCGCCGTATTCGATCCACCACAGTTGGCAACCGAATTCTTTGGCATTGAACCGCCGATAGCGCGGGATTTTAGTAATGTCCTGCAAGGCGTAGGAGGGCGGCACAAACCGCACGGGTTTGCCGGTATCTTTCGTGTAGAAATACAGCGAGTGCCCCAGCAATTCGCCGTATTCAGCCGTAGGTGCAAACTTCTCGCCAAACTCCTCCGCCGATTCGGCCCCCATTCGGAAAGCCGCTCCGGCCTGGAACGCCATCACACCGTCGCCTGAGGCATCGCAGAATAGCGGAGCTGTCAGGTCGTAGGCGGTGCTGTTCTGGGTGCAAAAGGCTTTTACTGCGCTGATGGTTTCCGGTCCCGACTTTTCGATTTCGTACACGGCGGTGTTTAGTAAAAGCGTAATGTTCGGTTCGTTGACCACTTTTTCGAGCAGAATGGTGTCGAAAATCAGCGGGTTACCTTCCGGATTACGGTACAGGTTTTCCAGTAAAACCTCATCGATAAAACCACCTTCGCGGGCCCAGCGGTTGTTGTTGCCCATGTGCGAGGTGGCCCCCAGAACCCACAACCGGACTTCGCTGGAAGAATTTCCTCCTAACACGGGACGATCTTGTACCAGGACCACGCGCGTACCCGCGCGGGCTGCTGTAATCGCACAGCAGGTACCGGAAAGTCCTCCGCCTACCACAATCAAATCAGCTTCGTATCGAACGGTTTTAGGCGCTCGCTTATCGGTTGCTTGTTCGCGTATCATTCGTTAAATCAATCGTTTGTGCAAGTATGGAAAAGCCTGTTGGTTTGATTATTTCTACGGTTAGCGTGTTCTCAAAACCGCTGACCGGCAACGTAAAGTCCGCGGTTTGGCCCGGTTGCAAATCCGGAATAAGCAGGGTTGAGGTGCCCGTCTTTAACCGGTACTGCCGGAGCGTGTAAGCTGGAAAATCGGTGCGGGCCGTGACCCGGAGTTTGAGTTGGTGAACACCTTCCGAGCCGGGTGTCCAGCTGAGCTTCTCGATGGTTACGGGCGCCATCCCGTTGCGGTGGGCGTTGTACAAGGGCCGTTTCGAGCGGTCGTGCCGAACCAGTCCCCAGGGGCGGGTACCGTCCGGGTTCGTACCGTCGTGCCGGCTCAGGTAATCGTTGTACGACCACCACGACGCACCGATCACATAGGGTAGCTGGCGGATGTCGCTCAGAAACTTCTCCAGGTGCGTAACCTGACCCGCTTCGCCGTCTTTGCCATCTGCCCGGGTGCCGTACTCGCTGATGAAAATCGGTTTGTCGGGATACAGCGAATGAATGTGTTTCAGGATCGGCGCGTGGTTGCCGTAGGTGTTGGTCGAGATAAAATCGCAGTACTGACTGGCTTCGTCTTCCGGCTTTTTGGGCAGAATGTTCAGGCGCATCGACGCGAAGGTATACAGCCGCGTGGGGTCGAGTTCGCGGGCGTAAGCAATCATGTCTTTGGTCCAGCGCTGTCCGGCGGGTTGCTCAGAGAGGTATTCATTTCCAACGCTGTAGGCAATGACGCTGGGGTGGTTCCAGTCGCGCTCAGCCATCTCCCTGAACTGCTGCCGGAACTTGGTGCGAATCGTGTCGTTATCCATCTGCCGGGGCGTCAGCTGCCAGTTACCGGCTTCGGTGATGATGAGCATTCCGTTGCGGTCGGCCCAGTCATAGACGGTTTCGGCGGGCGTGTAGTGCGTCAGCCGGTGCAGTTCCATGCCGGCTTCCTTCATCAGCCGCAGGTCTTTTTCCACCAGCCAGTCCGGTTCCAGCGACCCCAGTTTCGGATAATCGACCACCCGGTTTCCACCCGCAACCTTGATCGGCTGGCCGTTGAGCAGCAACTGCGTTCCTTTTACTTCCACTTTCCGAATGCCAAAATGGGTCCGGACAGTATCAGTTGCGGCCACCACCTGAAGGTCGTACAACGTCGGTTGGTCGACGCTCCAGAGCTTCACATCGGCGGCTTTCAGGCCCGTTTCGGCTTCCCAAACCGTGGTCTGATTTGTCGTCTGGCCCGGCTGCTGTTTCCAGCTAACGTTGACGGTTTTACCGTTTTGTTCGAGTCGGAAAGTCAGTTTCGGCGTTGTCGGTTGCCCGGTGGTGTTCCGAATCCGGGTTTTAATTTTGAGCGAGGCCGTTCCTTTCGTCAGATCAGGCGTGGCTTCCACTTTGACATTTTCGACGTACACCGCAGGTTCGACGGTCAGGTAAACCGGACGAATCAGCCCGCCGTAATTGATCCAGCCGGGAAACGGGTCGTTGGGTTGGTTGTAGTCCTTCGAGCCGGGAATGGTACCCGTGCGCCAGGTATTATTATTGACCGAAACGGCGATGGTATTGGTTCCCGCTTTCAGGTGATCGGTAATGTCGAAATGGAAGGGCGTGTAACCGCCTTCGTGCGTGCCGACTTTCTGGTTGTTGAGCCAGACGACGGTTTCGTAATAAGCCGCGTCGAAATGCAGCAAAACCCGTTTGCCGGTGGTTGGTTGCCAGGGAAAGGTCCGGCGGTACCAGGCAGTTCCGGTGTAAAACTGATAGCGCGGATCAACGGAAAAGCAGTGCGGCACGGTGACTTTATTCCAGCGGTTAATCGGGGCATCGTCGCGGTACCATTTGCCGGTTTCTCCCACATCGTTCGGGTCCATCGCAAAAACCCATTCGCCGTTCAGCGGAATGGCTTTCGGATCGCGGAGGGTATACTGCCCAAACGAAACAGAGGTCAGGTGAAGAAGAAAGAAAAGAAGCAGGGGATGAATGAATTTCATAGAAAACAGCGGAAAGGATTTTTTCCTTTGATTATTCGTGACTTGAATTAGCTACGGTGGCAGATTGTGACTGGATTGATGGTATTTGAACGCGCCGGGATGCCCGCCAGGGAATCAGGGATGCCACTAAAACGACGCCCGAAATGGTGGCGGTTATGGCAGCTCCTTTCGTTGTCAGGAAACTCAGCCCCAGCAGCATCACCGCCGTAAAAGCCAGCGATACGGCAATAATCCGTAGTCCAAACCGGTTTTGCTTTTTGACTTCGATGGCTTCTTCCAGACTGATGTTTTCAACGGCTTCAACCCGCTTTTGAGCCTTAGCAAGCTGATAATTTCGTTCTTCGTCAGCGACTTGCTGGCCGGACTGTGCCGAACGTCGGGCCGCCCAAAGTTCGTAAGCCAGCAGGAGCAGCAACGGCAGCCCAACACCGATAATGGTTTCGGCTCCGCGCGTGAGTTTAAAATCCAGTAGCCAGGGCGAAACGGCTTTGAAAAACAGGTTGACCAGCAAACCGATGCTCGTAATCCAGAGGGTTGCCTTTCCGGTCAGGCGTTTGGAAAACAGGGCCCAGAGAGGAGGTGCCAGCAGCGGACCACCGGAGATGGACGAAATGCTCAGCACCACTTCCACAATCCCGCCAGCCGCCGGAACCAGCAACGCAATGACGATCATGCCAAACCCAAAAAACCAGGATGAGCCCCGGGCGATGCGCATCAATTGCCGATCCGACGCATTCGGATTGATCAGCCCTTTGTAAATGTCATTGGTAAAAACCGCCGAAACCACATTCAGGGCCGTGTTGGCGCTGGCCGAGGTCGAGAAATACATGCCCGTCAGCATCAGGCCCAACAGGCCCGGTGGCAGCACCAATTTGCAGATCATCAGGTACGCGTTTTCCGTGTCAAGACCCGTTAGCGACGGATTGATGGCTTTGTAAATCATCGGTGGCAACATCCAGATGACGGGGCTGACGAGGTACAAACCGGCGAACAAAAAGGCCACCTTGCGAGCCGATTTCGGGCTGTCAACGCTGGTATACCGTTGCACAAACGTCCAGTTTCCGCCGATGTAACAGATGTGGTAAATCACAAAAGCTGCCACGAAACCAAAGGTGTATTCGCCATTGAGCAGGTTGAAAAAGTCGTCGGGAACGGCTTTCGTGAAACCGTCAAAACCGCCCACGCGGTCCAGCGAAAGCGGCAGGAGGATAAAAACCGCAGCCGACAATACCACAAACTGCAAAATGTCGGTGACCATCACCGCCCAGAGACCACCTACGGCGGTATAGGCAATCATGAAAATGCCTAGCCCAATCGTGCAGGGCACCAGCGGCAAGTTCAGCGACGAGCTGACCAGTTTGGCGACCGGATACAGTACCGAACCTTTGATAAACAGCGAAACCAGTGTAAAGATGAAAATGTAGGCTTTCTGAACCGTAGTGCCCAGTCGTTCGCGGATGAACTCGGCCGCCGTCAGCGCACCGGTGGCTTTCCAGCGGGGCGCCAGGTACAAGCCCGTGACGAGTGCGCCGATGCACATAGTCCACTGAATCGTGATGGCCACCCAGCCGTGTTTGTAGGCGATGGAGCCCCAGGCCACGAACGTTCCGGCGGAGAAAAAGCTCATAAACAGCGACAAGCCGCCGATGAACCACGGCACGGCTTCACCACCCGCAAAGAACGACTTCAGGTTGCGGCCAGTTCGGGCAAACAGCATCCCGATTCCGAGCACAAAAGCCGAGAATACGAAGATGACAAGGGAATCAATGGTTGTATTCATCCAGATAAGTTATTATTTCTCCAGGGTAATGACTTCAAAGCCAAACGGGGGCAGTTGCTTCCGGGTAGCCGTTTGTCCTTGTGCCGCCATTTGAAAGTCAGATGGGTGAGCACTGTTGTTTAGCAAAATTGCAAATACCTTATTGCTCTTCTCCGATTTCGCCAGAATGCAATCGACCGACGGATTATCAATTTTTACCCGGTTTTCGTCAATCAGCAGCGTTGCTTTTTCACCATTGACGGTGCCGGCGGCAAAACCGTAGGTCTGGTGCGGCCCGACTTTGGGCGTCACAAAACCGCGCGGGAACGTCACTTTTCCGTTCGAGCGCAACTCGGCTTCGGCCAGCAGATAATCCGTCAGCCAGCCGATTTGCCACCAGGCGTGGTGCGGATACGGCCCTGCGCCCCGGTTCATGGCCTGCCAGTAATATGACGCCACGCTGGTTTTGGCATCCACAAACGCATCCCGGCCAATGGCTCCCGCGCGGGCCATATCGGCAAAAATCGGCTCTTGGGTCAGGGCGTACATCCGGATGAATAAACCTGCGTGGCTGCACAACTGAATCGGACCGTGCCGACCCGCCGAGCCGAAAATGCCGCCGTGCTCGAAGCTCAGGCCCGTCTGGCTGATTTCCCAGTCTTCGCGCGGAGTGCCATTAACGGTTTTGGGCTTGTGGCTGGCAATCGGATGGGTGTAAATCGACGTGGTGTAAATCTTGGCGCAGGTGATGGCGGCTTGCTTATACCGTTCGTCTTTGGTCAGGTCGTACAAATCCAGAAAAGCCTGGGCCGACTGACCGGTGGCAAAGTCGGGGGCGTAGCGCGCATCGCCACAGACGCCCAGAAAACTCCCGGTTTCGACGGCGTTCTTGATCAGCCAGTCGGCACCTTTACGGGCCGCTGCGAGGTACTTCGGATCGTTCAGCAGTCGGTGCGCCACAATCATTCCGTAGAACGTCGGTCGAACATCCTGAATGTCCTTGAAAATCTCTTTTTCGGTTTGTTTGTCATAAGCCACCGCCCAGCTACCATCCGGCTTTTGCCAGGTCAGCAGCCGCTCTGCCCCAAACCGAAGCCGCTCTTTCAGCTCGGCATCATTCGGTTCGAACAAGAGCATGTTGCCGATGTCGAGCATGGTATAGTACGTCAGGGCGATGGGTTCTACAACCGCACCCCACTCTTCGACGAACTTCTTCGACTTGGCTAAATAATACTGGCCTTCAACGGCACCTTTAAAAAAGTTATTGGCGGTTTCCTGCTGAACGAGCTTGAAATTTTCGGCGTAAGGCAGCACGTTTTTGGTCAGTGACGAATCACCGGTGGCGGTTGCCAGCATCCACATGGCACCATAATCCGAGTTTTTCATGGCGTCTTTGTTCGAACCGACTACCCCGCCCAGGTAGGACTGGGCACCGATATTTTTCCCTTCAAACTCTTCCACGTTCCAGAGCGACGTTTTCGGATCGATCAGGTAGTGGTGCATTTTCTGGATCCGGTCGGTCAGCGATTGTTTGCTCTTCCGCAGGGCCAGCGTTTCTTTAAACTGGTAGATATCATAAACCGTGTGATTCAGGGCTTTGAACCAGTCACCGTCGGTCAGGCTGTAGCGGAACGTGTAACTGACAGTTTCACCCGGTTTTAGCGCCGACTTCGGTTCCCCCAGAACCGGGAAATACAAGGTTGGCGAAAGCTGCGCTTTACGGTTCATGTGCGACAGACCAATGTTCCAGTCAAGCTGCGTGATTTTGTCGTTCGCCCACGGATCGCGCGCCAGACCGGGCTCGGCAATGACCGAAAGCGTCAGGCCATTCTTTGTGCTGATCATGGGCGAAAGGGTGCTCGCGCAGCGTTCGCGGTACAACACCGGCAGGGTCGGAATGCCGTGCCCGTAGGCGTAGGCCAGCACAAAATTGGGCTGGAGCTTATTGCCCTGAAAATACCCCGGAACCGTTGCCCAGGCTAAACTCTGTTCGGGAATATCGGCCAGCGTGGGCGTTGCCAGCGAGAAAAAACCGCCTTTCTTGGCCGTCAGCGTTTGCTTCACAATCACGTCCTGCGGAAACTTCGGATCGATGGTCCATTCCGTGCTGACTGTGGCTATTTCGGTGTCCTGCCGGAACGTGAGGCTATTTTTGCCGGTTTGCTTCGCTTCTTTCGGAAAGAAATGGAGTGCCTGTCCGGCGGTGTTCAGCGCCACCGGGCTGGTGCATTCGGCCCACTGAACCTGCTGGTAATGGTATTCTTTTTCCGGGAAATCGACGCCGGTAATGGTTTTGAAGGTTTGCTCCGGCTTATCCGACGGTTTTTCGGTCGCATAAAGCAAGGTGTTTTCGCCCGACGGTTTGGCCAGCGTCTGCCACTGTTTGCTTTTCTGCGCGGCTACTTTCTGCAATCGCCAGCCGCTGGCCGTCGACTCCCACACCAATTGAATCCGGTCGTTGGAGAGGCTGACGGTTTTGGACTTCTGGGCAAAACCGCTGATACTGAGCAATCCGAATAGTAAACTAAGGCTGTATTTCATGGTAAAGATTAAGTTGGCAGCCGCCTGTATTTCTGGAGACTACTGGAGTTAGTGAAGCCCATCACGGTTTGGCAGGTGCCGGTTCGTCCTTAATGATCGCCATGAACTCGGGCAAATGTTCCTGATAAACTCCGCGCGGTGACGTATTGTATTTCTTGGCGACATAAGCCGCAAAACCGACTACTTCGCCCATCATGCCGCAAGTCCGCATGACGCGGGTACTGCCAAAAGCAACATGCGTTGTGCTGATGTTCCGGCCAGCCATAAACAGGTTGTTGATGTTCTTGGAGTACAGACAGCGGTAGGGAATGGTGTACGGTGCTACTTTGATGTGCTTGGTACCGGCAAAAAACTCCTGACCCTCAAAATACTTGCTGTTTTTGGCGTCCGGGAAATGGAGGTCGATGGTCCAGGTGGCGGTCACGGTGCCGTCCGAATACTGCTTACCTTCCTGAATGTCCATCTGGTTCAGGATGTAGTCGCCCAGCAGCCGCCGGGATTCGCGTTTGCCACCGATGTAGGCCACCCACGCCAGCTCACGTTTGCTGTATTTATCCTTCTTATTGTTTTTCAGGTACGACCAATTGCCGTAGATCGCCCGCAGGTTATGATCCCGGATTTTCTCGGCATCGGTGATGGTGTTGTAGTTGCCAAAACCAGTTTCCCACTGCCAGTCCGACCGGGCCTCGTCGATGTGGTATTCGTCCGAGAAGGGCAGCGCCCAGGGAACTTCCGGAAATGAAGTAGCGGTGTCGCGCTCCAGCGATGCCCACAGGTTCGAGGTGCCCAGCGTGAAATCGTCGGATTTTTCGGCCGCCAGCGATTCGCCGGTTTCGGTTTTGCTTTCGCGGCCAAACCGATAGTCGGCACCGGCCAGGTGTCCCAGCGTACCGTCGCCGGTGCAGTCGGAGAAATACGTTCCCGTAAACCGCACTTCTTTGTTGGTAGCGATATCACGACCAATGACAGCCGTAATGGCGTTGCCTTTCTTCTCGATTTTATAAACGTGCGTATTCAAATACAGCGTAATATTCCGCTCCCCTTTGACAATTTGAGTTTTCCGGGCGTCGCCGTACTCCAGTCCATCCGGATGGCCGTTTCCCGGATCGCCGTTGTCCATTTCGCGGACAATCCGGCCCAGTTTCGGATAGTGGTTTTTGTCAACATCACCCCGTAAATGCACCCGAACTTCGGAGCTGTTGTTGCCCCCGAGTACCGGACGGTCCTGAACCAAAGCCACTTTCAATCCCATCCGCGACGCCGAAATGGCCGCGCAGGTTCCGGCGATGCCACCACCGACAACCACCAGATCGAAGTTTCCGGCTTCGGTAGGTTTGTCGGTCAGGTTCAGCAATTTGGCCCGGAAAGCCGTCAGGTCAACGGTTTTATCCGGGGGCGTAAATTTCGGCGTGTTGGTAAACAGAATGGCGTCGCAGCGACCGTTGAACCCCGTCAGGTCGTGCAAGGCAAGTTGCACCTGATCGGTTTTGATATCAACTTCACCGCCGGGGTACCATTTCCAGGCATCCGAGCCGCTTTCGCCGAATACTGGTTTCAACGGGGTGCCGTCGATGGTTACCTGAAATTTGCCCGGTCCTTTCGGAAACGGTGCCCAGTCTTTGGTACGAACCCAAAGCTGATATTTCCCTTTTTTGGGGAATTTGACGGTGGTGGTGGCGTCTTTCACCGGTCGGCCCAGGCCGTGCGCCATCAAATAAGAGGAGCCGATGACGACGAACGATTGCTGGTCGATCACCCAGCCGCCTTTGTTTTCAAACGATTCAGTTTCCACAAAAACGTGGTCCTGGGCAATCGCTTGCCATGCCATCAGCAGAATCAGCAGCGTTTTAAAGATAGTTTTCATTGCATCGATCGGTTTATGTAGTTGGATAGGGGTTTAGGGATGATGGATACGGTACGCCTTCATTTTTGCTTGAACCGCCGGACTTCTGGGTTTTAAATCCGTCAGTAATCGGTAAATTTCGGTGGTATAATCGGAATTGTCAGTCGTCAGGTGGTTGGCCAGAATCTGCACGGTTTTATCCGAGAGTTTGGGCTGGGCAGCCAATACGTTCCGCAACAACCGGAACTGCTCGGGATTTGCCCTGATCAGTGCCTGGGCGATTTGCTCGGCCAGCGGAGGACGAAAAGGGATCGTCGGTAATTTCTTCAGAATGGCCATCTGCAAGGGATAGGCTGCCTGTTGGTACGTTTCCCACAACCAGTTTTGCCGCCTGGCATCAGCGAAAAATTGACTGTTTATCTTTTGCAGGGCGTAGCGGGCCGTGAAAACGTTTTTGGCCCGCATGATCTGCATCAGATCCGGGCCGAACGAGTCGGCAACCACTCCATTTTTATCCATCACGCGTTCCATCGCCCAATACTGGTAGTGGTGGTTATCGCTGTTCAGGAACTGGTGCAACAGATCGTCGGTCCGGTAAGTCTCGGTGATTTTCTGCATTTCGTTCACAACCGGCCCGTGGGCCAGGTGCCAGAGGGTATAGCAGGTGTACACCGCGCCGTCGATCACTTCATTTTTGACGGTTTTCAGCGTGGCCCCGGCCTTGGCGTCCACCGAGTCGGCCAGGTTTTCGGTTCCTTTTCCGACCAGATCTTCCATGGCCACATCGTTCAGCAGTGAGTTCGAATTGCTTAGAATTCGCTGAAGTTTTTCGTAGTCTTCCGGTTTGAATTCTTTGTGATCCATTTTGGTCAGTACCTCGCGGGGCGGAAAGTCGAACCGAAGGTAATTGCCCAGCAAATCCCAGTAAAAATTGATGTAAACCGGTTTGCATTCACCCGTTAAGCAGACGGGCGTAAATACGTTTCGGAAGAAATACAACGGTTTTTCGGATGCGTCCAGCGCCAGTTTCAGCACGTAAGTTGTCGTGTCGTTTTCGGTAATGGTAAATTCGCGGATTTTGTTCAGCGGTAAGATGGCATTCGGCTCCGTTTGTGCTGGGCGAGAAAATCCTGGCATACCCGAATTAGAGGCCACTCCGGGGCTTCCAATACCGACCAGCAGCAGGATCATCATTGCCAAGACACCGCCTTTGTTCCGCATCAGGTTCTTTCGGTTAATTCGTTTTCAATGGAATATGAACATTAAACGATTGCGACGGGTCAACGTCAGCCGCCAGAAACAGAACCTGCGGTTTTCCGTCTTTTAACCACAATTGTGGACGTTCCAGGTGGGCTACTTTTTCAATCCGCCCGTCATTCCACTTAATTTCAAGCTTCGATACCAGCGGATTTTTCGCCAGTTGCCAGTCAAACCCGTCGCTGGACTGAAACAACGCGAGCGATCGACCGGCTTTGGTAAACGCGCCGTGCATATCTTTTACAATGGCCCAGTATCGTCCCGACTGATACCAGATAAACGGGTCCTCGGCCGGGAAATCGCTGCCTTTTGCCTCGAAAACCGTACCGGGCTGTTTCGTGAAGGGTCCCAGCGGACTGTCGGCCAGAGCCACTTTATGCACCACCGGGCCTCCAAATGGCAACGGTTTTTTCTTGCCAACCGCTTTGTAAACCATTAAGTAACCACCGTCCGGTCTTCGGGTAATGGATGGATTGTTGACCACTAGAGCGTCGTCGGCCGTCGAATCCGGGCTGACATCAATTAGTGGGGTATCAAACCGTTTCCAGGGGCCATCCGGACTGTCGGCCACTGCCACCCCAATCCGCTGGTTGTTGCGGTGGACGAAGTTCAATCCCTGGGGAGTAACTGTTCCATCGCCGGTATTGCCCATGTAATAAAGATAATACTTCCCGTCAAAGGCGTGTACCGTTGGGTTGTGCGTACAAAGGCCGTCCCAATATTCCTGGCCGCGCGGAGGCAGCGTCACATCCTTAAAAATATACGGACCCAAGGGGTTATCGGCAACGGCATGGGCAACTTCCGAGTGCGTTACCCATGAACTAAAACCCAGTTCACGCTTAAACCGGGAGTAGAACAAATGGTATTGGCCTTGTGGGTCCGCCACCATTGTTCCACACCAGGTAAAATACGCGTCATTTTTCAATACGGCGCGCGCTGGAACCGGCTGGATGAGCTGCGCAAAGTCTAGATCCTCCGAAACCGGCGCTTTGGTTTCCGACTTCTGCCGGACGGCACAGGACAGGAGCCATACCGCCGTCAGGCAAAAGATCGAATACGTATTGAAGAAGCGTTTTATCATCTCCAGTCTGGGTTCTGCTCTAGTTTCAGATTGGCGTTCAGTTCGTCCTGCGGGATCGGGAAGTACTTGTTTTTGGGTTGTACGTTCCGAACGGGATAGACATCGTTAACGGCCTTTGGAATGACCGTCAGGAATTTGCCGGTGCGGGTCAGGTCATACCAGCGGTCGCCTTCGGCAAAGAATTCCCAGGCGCGCTCCTGAATAACGGCGTCAACAAAGGCCGCTTTCGATAAGCCGGTTTTTAGATCGGTCAGTCCGGCCCGTTTCCGAACGGTATTGACAAATTCGTAGGCTTTCGTGCTGGCACCGTTCAACTGGGCTTCGGCTTCGGCGGCAATCAGGTACATATCGGGCAGTCGTAAAATCGGTACGTTCGGAATAAAGCCAATGGTCGACACCGGGTCCTGGTATTTTTTGACCAACACCCCTTTGGGCGTGATGGGCGTAATGTCTTTCTGAGCAACAATTTTTCCGCTTTTGTTCAGGAAGTTGGTATCCAGCAAGGTACGCCGTTTGTCAGCGGGATCGAAGGAGTTGAAGAACGACTGATAGGCAAACATCGAACCGTATGATGTCCGGGCGTATTCAGCACCCGCGCTACCGCTGGGGCCAAACAATCCGACCAGCTGATGGCTGCGACCCGGTGAGATCGGGTCCACCTCGTAGGCCCACATGTTTTCGATGCGTGCTTCGTCTTCTTTGTCGTAGCGGTATACGTCCCGCACATCGGTCATGAGCCGGTACTTGCCGGAGTTGATCACGGCCTGCGCTTTTTCCAGTGCTTTGGCCCAATCTTCGTTGTACAGGGCTGCTTTGGCGTAGAGCGCAGTAGCTACCTCCTTGGCCGGGCGACCTCGTTCAACGGCCGGATAGGAGGGCATCCCAGCTGCTTCGGCCTGGTCCAGATCCGCGTAAATCTGCTTGAACACGTCGGCTTTGGGGCTTTTAGCCAGCGACGCTTCGGCTTCGGTGTAGCTGGGCGTGATTTTGATGGGAACATCCCCGAAGTTTTTTACGAGCAACCAGTGGTAAAAGGCCCGCAGAAAATAGGCTTCCCCAATAATTTGTTTCTTCCGGTTTTCGTCCATCGACGCTTCTGGCACTTTGGCAATGATCCAGTTCGCTTTTTCAATACCGCTGTACGACGACTGCCAGATTTGCTGGGGCGATTCCATCAATCGCCCATTGCTTTTCTGGTTGGTGTAATTGACATCATAGGTGAACAGCGTCAGCGTACTCCGACCCACCACCGAGCGGGGGTACGTCTGGTCGTCGCTCATATCGGCCACCAGCGTCAGGGCTGGCCCATTTCCCAGGTCGCCCAGGGGAGCATAAGCAGCTATCAGCGCTTTCTCGGCATCGGCGGCCGTTTTGTAAAAGGCTTCGGTATAAATGGACGAGTAAATCGTTTCGTCCAGTTCGCAGGAAGTCAGACAGACGGCTGCGAGTATCGGAAGGATTATCTTTTTCATAGGAAGGATTTCTGAACTCGGATTGCACGGATTAAGAGATTAACTAAGATGGTGAAAGCCATAATTTTAGTTTTTATATATCCTACTTAATCCTTTACTCTGTGTAATCTGAGTTCAGGATTATAATGTGATTTGAATACCGCCCAGGAACGATTTGGCCTGCGGATACACCAGGTTGTCGACACCGATCACCGTATTGGAGCCCGCGAAGGTGTTTACTTCCGGATCAAAACCGCTATACTTCGTAAACGTGAGGAGGTTATTGCCACTCACATATACCCGGATGCCCTGGATGCCCTTGATGCGCGGCAGGTTGTAGCCCAGCGTCAGGTTTTTCATGCGCAGGTACGAACCGTCTTCGACGACGTAATCCGAAATGGGCAGGCGACCGGCAACGAAGGCGCTGGCGTACTGATTGCTCGGATTGGTGGCCGACCAGCGATCAACCAGGCCTTTCAGCAGGTTTCGTTGACCCGCCGGATTCTCGAACGACAATCGGCTGGCGTTGTAAATGTCGTTGCCCTGCGAGCCGGAAAAGAACATGCTCAAATCGAAGCCTTTGAACGACAGGTTGGTTGAAAAACCGTAGATGAAATTCGGATTCGGATTGCCGGTAATGACCTGGTCATCAGCAGTAATCTGCCCATCGCCCGTTATGTCTTTTACTTTGTGACCACCCACCCGGCCGTCGTAACCGGGAAGAATGGTTTCGCCCGTTTGGTTGATGCCGTCAAAAACGTAGGTTTTAAATAAGCCGAGGGGTTCGCCCACTTTCAAAACCGTGTACGTGGTGATAAACCGTTCATTGGTTACACCACCGTCGAGGCTCAGCACTTTATTGCGGTTGAACGTCACGTTGGCTGAAACATCCCATTTCAACGGACCGTCCAGAATCCGTCCGTTTGCGGCCAGTTCGAGCCCCTTGTTTTCCAGCGATGCAAAATTTCCGGTGATGGTGCCGTAGCCCGAGCTAAGCGGCAATGCTTTGATATACAGAAGATCATCGGTTTTCTTGTGGTATACGTCGGCAATCAGGCTCACGCGGTTGTTGAACAGGCTCAGGTCGAAACCGATGTTGGTCTGAGCCGAACGTTCCCAGCGCAGATCGGGGTTGGCAATACCGGTGGTACCGATCCCCGTTACGTAGGCGTGGTTCAGGTTATAGTCGAAGTTGAAGTTAGGCGTGGTTGCCGAAACTGTGGCCAGTGATTGGTACGGATTGATCCCGCCCGCGTTTCCGGTGATTCCGTAGCTGGCCCGCAGCTTCAGATCCGACACCCAGGTGACCGATTTCAGGAACGGCTCTTCGATCAGCCGCCAGGCTGCCGATACCGCCGGGAACACCCCGTATTTATGGTTGGCGCCAAACTTGCTCGAACCGTCGACGCGGGCCGTGAAATCCAGGAACAGCTTATCCTTGAAACCGTAGTTGACCCGCGCCATGTACGAATCCAGCCGTTGCCGGTTTCGGCTGCTGCTGACGGTGCGGGTAAGACCCAGTTGAATAGCTTCGTTCTGGGTGGCATCGTTCGGGAAACCCGTAGCCGTGATGTTATTCTCGTTATAAAGTTCCGCCTGGGTGGCAAAAACGGCAGTTCCTTTCAAGGTGTGATCTTTGCCAAACGCGGTATTATACGTCAGGATGCTTTCGTGCAGCAGCGCCATGTAGTTGACGTTGTTTTTGCTGGCTGTACCGGAGTTGTCGTTCAGGTCGGAACGGTTCACGATGGAACGGGGCGAATAACCGTTGTAAAGTTCACCGCGCTGATCGACGTTGAACGAGGCCCGGTAGGTCAGCCCTTTGGCAATATTGGCTTCACCGTACACATTTGCCAGTGTCCGTCTGATGGTCCGTTCGTTCAACTGGGCTGCAAACCCCAGCGGGTTGGCCACTTCCCGGTACTGCGCGGCCTGTTCACCAAAGGGGAAAATTGTGCCGTCCGGACGGTAGGGGAGTAGGGTCGGGGGCGCACCGAGGGCCGCCCCCAGAATGGATCCGGTTACCACGCCCGCGTCGCCGATGGACTGGCTGCCGGTAGTAATGCCGTCATTGATGGAGTAGCTGCCCAGAATGCTGGTTCCGACTTTAAACCGTTCACCGATTTTATGATCCAGATTCAGGCGCAGTGAATACCGTTTGAAGCTGGAGCTGATGATAATGCCGTCCTGGTCGAAATAGTTGAGTGACATCGCCAGTTGCGTCTTTTCGTTTCCGCCGTTGATCGACAACTGGTGGTTCTGAATTGGGGCCTGCTGGAAAATTTCATTTTGCCAGTTGATGCCTTCACCCAGCGACGCCGGATTGGGGTAGTAGCTGTTTTTGAAAACCTCGTTTTCCAGCTGGGCAAATTCTGCCGCGTTCAGAACGGGTAACGTTTTGTTGACTTTTTGTACACCATAGTAGCTGTCGAAGGTGACGCGCGTCGCTCCGCTTTTGCCCCGTTTGGTGGTAATCAGCACTACCCCGTTGGCTGCCCGTGAACCATAAATGGCCGATGCTGAGGCATCTTTCAGGATTTCGACCGATTCGATGTCGTTCGGGTTGATGGTCGACAGCGGGCTGACGTCGGTAATTCCGCCCCCGTTGGAAATCTGAATCCCGTCGATGACGTACAAAGGCTCCGAATTTCCATTAATTGAGTTCGTGCCCCGTACCCGAACGCTGACGTTTCCACCCGGTGCACCCGTGTTCTGGTTGACCTGTACCCCGGCAACCCGGGCCTGCAGGCCCTGCGCTACGTTGGCCACGGGCGTTTGCACCAGCTCATCGGCTTTGATGGACGCAATGGAGCCGGTGGTTTCTACCTTGCGCTGAGTCCCGTATCCAACCACCACAACTTCACTGAGCGACCGCTCATCCGATTGTAGTGAAACATCGATGGTGGTACGGTTTCCAACGGCAACTTCCTGCGAAACGTAACCGATATACGAAAACGAGAGCGTTGCTCCGCTGTTGGGCACCACCAGGCTGTACTGACCGTTGACGTCGGTGGTTGTACCCTGTTGCGTGCCTTTGATAATGACGTTAACCCCCGGGAGGGCTTCGGTGCCGGATGTCACCCGACCGCGAACAGTCAGGCCAGTATTGGTTTGTCCAAAGGAATTGAAGGTGATCGATAACAGGAAGATCCATAACAGATTTCGACCTGACCAAATGGGTTTAGTAGATACCATACATAGAGTGGGACAATGTCCTTGAGGTTAATGGTTGGTAATAGAAAAAGTACAAATACTAGCGTGTTAATTTTGAAGATGGCAAAAATTTAATGATTTACTGCGTTTTGGAAAATGGAGGACTAAAAGCCAGTTAAATCATTGATTTTTGCATATTTTACCTGATATTACTGTTGAATAGTAATTTTGCAAAGAAAAAATTGACTTATATTTTTGGGAATGTTCCCAATTTCTTGGGAACATTCCCAAAAACGAGCTCATTCGTTGGGAAATCTGATGAATAGGTTTTTTAAAACGGAGATTGATATTAAAATAGTACTAATTAATGAGAAGCCATCAGACCACCATTATCGATATTGCCAAAACACTTAATTTATCCAAGTCAACGGTTTCGCGGGCACTAACCGGCCATCCGAACGTCAAAGCAAAAACCCGGGAGATGGTGCTGGAACTAGCCGCTCAACTCGATTACCAGCGCAATCAACTGGCAATTTCGTTGCTGACCAATCGTACACAGATTATCGGCATCATGGTGCCTGAGTTTTTGAGCTATTTTTTTCCCAAGGTGATTATCGGCGCGCAGGAAGTGCTGGCGCAGGCCGGGTATCACGTGATCATCTGCCATTCGAATGAATCGTACGCGACCGAAGTAACCAATACAAAGCTTCTGCTGGCCAGCCGCGTAGACGGAATTCTGGTGTCACATACGAAAGAGACGCGCAATTTTGAGCACTTTAAAATATTTGAACGGAAGGGCATACCGGTGGTCTTTTTCAACCGGATTGTTGATGAACTGACCGTGTCGAAAGTGGCCGTCGACGATTACGAAGGGGCTTACCGGGCGGTTGAGCACCTGATCAAAACCGGCAAACGGCGGATTGCCCACCTGTCGGGGCCGGATTCTTTATTGAATAGCCGTTACCGGCTGAACGGGTATCGGGACGCGTTGACGCACCACCAGCTTCCGATTGATCCGTCGTTGATTATCTCGTACGATCTCACCCTCGACAAGGCCAATATTTACGTCAATCACCTGCTCAATCTGCCCCAGCCTCCCGACGCCCTGTTTGCCATTAACGACCCTACCGCCATCGAAGCCATAAAAGTGATCAAAAGCCGGGGGCTGCGTATTCCCGAAGATATTGCGGTGGTTGGGTTCAGCGACGATCCGATTTCGGCTCTGATTGAACCGGGCCTAACCACGGTGGCTCAACCCGTGGATGAGATTGGCCGGCAAGCCGCCACGCTTCTTTTGAATCAGCTGGCTGCCGAAGACGAGCGCCCGGAGCCGGAGCTAGTGGTCCTTCCCACCGAATTGATTGTCCGCGGGTCGACCAAGGTATAATCGGTATTTTCCAGACGATATAAAAAAAGATTTGTTTTGTGTTAGTTCCTATTTTATAAATACAATTAGCGATAGGAAGCCAGCTTTTTACTCAAATAGTGTAGGTTATTGTATTTGCTTGTGTTTAATAATAACGGTATTTTATTTTGATATAGATTAGTTTGTTTGCATTTTTATTCTGCAGATATGTAGTAGTTGCAAATTTTGTATTATACGCTTTCCTGATAGTATAAAGTTCATATTTCCTTAATAATCACACAATACGTGCCCCATATTTTTGCGGCTTCGCAAATGCCATGTGCCCGTTTTGTGCGCATCGTTAAATCTTCCGAGCAATCGGATCATCCCTAACTATACTATGAAAAAAAAGCTACCTTCTGCTACCGAAACAGGAAGGGTCAGGCATTGCCGGGCCATTTTGGTGCTGCTTCTTTTGGTAGGAAGTGTACCCCTCTGGGCACAAACCATTACCGGCAAGGTAATCTCCGCTGAAGTGGGTGAAGCGCTGCCGGGCGTTTCCATCGTGGTAAAAGGAACGACCACCGGCACAACGACCCGCAACGACGGTACCTACTCGCTGACGGTTCCCAACCCATCGGCCGTCTTGGTTTACTCTTTCATCGGTTTTGAAGCACAGGAAATACCGGTGGGTTCAAGAACGAATATCAATGTTACGCTCGTGGCTTCGAGCCAGGCCCTGAATGAAGTGGTGGTAACGGCCCTGGGTATTTCCAAGCAGCAGCGAAATCTGGGGTATGTCACCCAGAAAATTGACAACTCGGCGCTTTCGCAGGCCCGGGAAACCAACCTGGTCAGCCAACTGGCGGGTAAAATTGCGGGGGTAACGGTGGTAAACAGCCCATCCGGCATCGGCGGTTCGTCGCGCGTGACGATTCGGGGCGAAAAGTCGTTGAATATCAATGCCAATCAACCGTTATTTGTGATCGACGGTTTGCCGATCAACAACAACTTTGTGGGTTCGTCGGGGCGGAATAACCAGGATGCAGATTACGGCAACGGAGCCGGTTTTATCAACCCCGACGATGTCGAAACCATGACGGTTCTGAAAGGGGCCAGTGCTACGGCGCTCTACGGTTCGCGGGCGGCCAACGGGGTGGTGGTTATCACGACGAAAAGCGGGAAAGGAACCAAAGGAATTGGTGTAAGCGTCAATTCCAACCTGTCGTTTGAATCGGTCCTGCGGTTGCCAGATTACCAGAATGTATATGGTCAGGGACTGAACGGTGAGTTTTCATTCAAAGACGGTTCCGGGGGCGGTTTGCGCGACGGGGTCGACGAAAGCTGGGGACCTAAAATGGATGGCCGTCTGCTTGTGCAGCACGACTCACCGACCGATAAAGGCTACCGGGCTGGCGATACCAAAGTGCCGGGTGGACCCGGCGTGGCCACGCCAACGCCGTTCATTGCCCATCCGAACAACATCCGGGATTTTTTCGAAACGGGCCGTATCCTGACCAACAACGTTGCTGTGACGGGGAGCAATGACAAGGGTGATTTCCGATTGTCGTATACCAACCTGGAACAGAAAGGCTTTGTGCCCAACACGGACCTGACCCGTAACACGTTCAACGTCAACGCGGGGTACAAACTGACCGACCGTTTTACGGCCCGTACCAACGTGAGTTATATTCGCAACCACAGCGACAACCGTCCGAATCTGAGCTACGGGACTGAAAACATTATGTACTTGCTCAACTGCTGGTGGGGTCGCCACATCGACATGAAATCGATGCGGAACTTCTGGCAACCGGGTCTGGAAAATATTCAGCAGTTTAACTTTAACTACAACTACCACGATAATCCGTATTTCAACTTGTACGCCAATACCAACGGCCAGGATATAAACCGGGTGATCGGGAACGTGACATTAGCGTACCAGCTGACGGACTGGCTGTCGGTACAGGGACGGACACAGGTGGATTACCAGGATGAATTACGGACCCGGCAACGGGCGTTCAGCACGCAGCGGTATCCGTACGGTTCGTACCGCCGGGAAGCCGTGAAAACGCTGGAGCGCAATACGGATTTGTTGTTTCTGGTCGACAAACGGGTGAACGAGAATTTTACACTGAGCGGTACGGCGGGGGGAAACCAGCGCCTGAATACCTACGATTACGTCGACAACTTTGCGCCCCAGTTGACGGTTCCTGGGGTGTACAGCCTGAACAACAGCCGGGTTCCGCTCGAATATTCACAAAACACGTCGGAGCGCCGGATCAACAGTTTGTTTGCGTCGGGACAACTGACGTACCAGGATAAACTGACGCTGGAGTTGACGGGCCGTAACGACTGGTCGAGTACGCTGACGCTGCCTACGAACGTGGTAGGCGCTGCCGACAATTCGTATTTTTACTGGTCGGGGACATTGAGCGCGGTTTTAAGCGACTGGATGAAAATGCCGTCTTGGGTGTCGTTTGCCAAACTACGGGCGGGCTATGCGCAGGTTGGGAATGATACCGATCCCTACCAGTTTTCGCAACCCTTCAATCCGGGAACACCCTGGGGAACCACACCCACGTTTAGCGAGGGAACGCGTATTCCCAACCTGAGCCTAAAACCGGAAATCAGCAGCTCGCAGGAGTACGGTTTTGATGTTCGCTTCCTGAAAAACCGAATCGGTCTGGACGTGACATATTACAACACAATCAGCCGGAACCAGATCATCTTCCTGCCTTTGTCGGGAACGACGGGTTACAGCCAGATTGTGCAGAATGCGGGCCGGATTCAGAATAGCGGCCTTGAAGTGATGCTGAACCTGACGCCCGTTCGACTGGATAACGTTGGTTTCCGCTGGGATATGAACGTTAACTTCTCGCGTAACCGCAGCAAAGTGCTCGAACTGGCCGATGGCGTTTCAACCTACGAACTGGCCGATCGGTATTTCTCGGTGCAGGCCCGGGTAAACGAACGAATGGGCGATATGTACGGCTATGCCTACGAGCGCGTAAGCAGCGATCCGAAAAGCCCATACTACGATCCAACGGGACAGAACGTGGGCAAAATGGTCATCACCGCTGATGGGCGGCCCATCTCAACTACGGACCTGAAAAAACTCGGTAACTACAACCCGGACTGGTTGGCCGGGATCAACAACTCGCTAACCTATAAAGGTTTCAATCTGAGCTTCCTGTTCGACATCCGGAAGGGGGGCGAAGTGTACTCGCATACATACGTGGTGGGCCGTGAGGCCGGTCAGTTGGCCGAAACCCTGCAAGGGCGTGAAAATGGCTATTACGATAATTCCGTCGATAATACCTTCCAGAATGCACCGGCAGGAACGTACTACGTGGTGCCCGGTGTGGTGAAAACCGGTGAGGGGCAGTTTGCTGAAAACCAGCGCCGGATTTCGGCCCGCGAATGGCATTCGGCCTTCACACTCGGCCGTCGGGTACTGGAAGGCGCTATTTTCGACGCTTCGTTTACCAAACTGCGCGAAGTGAAATTCGGATACAGCATTCCGAACAGCATCATGGGCCGCAAATTGCCATTCCGCAATGTAACCGTTTCGCTGGTAGGTCGCAACCTGTTTCTGTGGACCAAAGTGCCGCATATCGATCCGGAAACCTCGTCGGTGTCGGGCGGAACCGTTATTCCAGGAGCAGAATCAGTGGCCATTCCGTCGGCACGGAATTATGGGGTGAACCTGTCGTTTAATCTGTAAGAGTTTATCGTTTAGAATTTATAACTTGTAGATAATGGGCTGATTGTTAGGTTGCTATAAGTTATGGATCTAAACCAAATAACCAATTAGCATTATGAAAAGAAGATATATCCAGTTGTTCGCTTGCCTGGCGCTCCTGATTGCGGCCAGTACCGCCTGCGACAACAATTTTGAGGAAGTCAATACCAACCCGAATGTGCCTAATTCCGTTACCCCGGATTTGCTATTGCCCAATATCATCCGTTCGACGGTGAACGAAAACATGGGAATGGCGTGGGGCATTGGCAACAGCGTCATGCAGTATACGGCCAAGATTCAGTTTGTGAACGAAGACCGCTACCTGTGGGGAGAGCAGAACGGAATCTGGAACACGACCTATTCGACGCTGCGTGAAGTGCAAAACATGCTCAACATCGCCACCAGTTCCAATCCGGTGCAGAAGAACTACCAGGGTATCGCCCTGATTATGAAGTCGTGGATGATGTCGCTGGTAACGGATGCGTACGGTGATGCACCTTATTCAGAGGCAACCAAAGGCAAAGACAAAACCTACTTTCCCAAATACGATACGCAGGAAGCCATTTACAACGGCATTCTGAACGATCTGATCGAAGCCAACAACCTGTTGGCACCGGAAAACGGGGCCGTTAACGGTGATATTTTGTTCAACGGCGATGTGACGAAATGGAAGAAAATGGCCAATTCGCTGCGGCTGCGGTATTTGATGCGGATTTCGAACAAACGCGATGTGAAGGCCGATATGCAGGCTATCGTGAGTAACCCGACGACAACGCCTATTTTTACGGGTAATGCCGACAACGCAGCCCTGCGGTATTTGCCAACCGTACCCAATCAGTTTCCGCTGTATACGTCACGAGTAGGATCGTTCGACGAGTTTCGCTTGAGCAAAACGCTGGGCGATAAACTAATGCAGCTGAACGATCCGCGTCTGGGAATTTTTGCCCGGCCAACCGTGGCATCAGTAGCTGCTGGAAAACCGGCTTACGTGGGCGTTCCGAACGGGTTGGATGATAACTCGGCCCTGACCTACAACGGCGGTGCTCAGAATGTTTCACGCGTGGGAACAAACTACTACATCGACGGTTTTGGGGCGCCAACAGATGCAAACCTCAACATAGCAAAAGGTATTATTATGACCTACGCTGAGTTGCAATTCATCCTGGCCGAAGCCGCTCAGAAGAAAATGATCACCGGCAACGCCAAAGAGTATTACGAAAAGGGCATCACGGCATCGTTTAACTATTATGCTCTGGAAGTTCCGGCGGGTTATCTGACGCAGCCGAATGTGACTTTTACCGAAGCCAAAGCGCTCGAACTGATTGGAACTCAGAAATGGATTGCGTTATTTTACAACGGTATGGAACCCTGGTTTGACTGGCGCCGGACGGGTATCCCGGCCATCACACCAGGACCGTCGAACCTGAACGGGAACAAAGTGCCGGTGCGGTTTACGTACCCCAGTTCCGAACTGAGCCTGAATAAACCGTCGATCGATGAAGCCGTTCAGCGCCAGGGCCCGAACGACATCAACACACCGGTTTGGTGGGATAAATAATTAATTTTGAGTGAGTGATAGGATGAGTGAATGGTTTCGCCGGAAGCTAACAATTGGCGGATTTTAGCTACTCACTCATCCCATCATTCCATCTTCTCTCATTGAAAACGATGACAACTGAGCAGACGATTTCCGAGATCACCGAGTTGTTTGAGAAACACGGCGGCAACGATTATTACGGCGAACCGGTTTCTCAGCTGGAACATATGGTGCAATCGGCCATGCTGGCCGAGCGGGCCGGGGCCGATGACGAAACCATCATTGCGGCTTTTCTGCACGACATTGGACACCTGTTGCCTTCGGAACTGGCTGAGGATCATATGGATGATTACGGGCGCATCGATCACGAAAAACTGGGTGCCGACTGGCTGCGCGAACGCGGGTTTTCGGAAAAAGTGGCGCAACTGATTGAGCACCACGTAAATGCCAAACGGTATTTGACGTACAAGAATCCGGCATATTTCAACAAGCTTTCCGAAGCCAGTTTGAAAACACTGGAATTTCAGGGTGGACCCATGACGCCGGAAGAAGCGCAGGAATTTGAGCAGAATCCATACTTTCGGGGGATTTTGCAGGTGCGTGGCTGGGACGAACTGGCTAAAGAAACGGATATCGCCTTGGCGCCAGCCCACCAATACCTCGACCTGTGTCGATCCTATCTGGAAAGCCGATCATAAACAAAAGCCCCGACAGCGCTGCCGGGGCTTTTTCGTGTATGAGGAATGCGAACTTGATTAAGCCGCAATGCGAAGGGGTTGCTCGCCCGGTTCCAGCATCGGTTCGATAACCTGATGCAGACGTTCCCGCAGAAAGCCCTCCTGGAGGTACGAAGGCAGTTTTGCAATCAGCTGCTTGTAACCCCGCAGACCCAGTGCTTTGGCAATGTAGGCTTCATGGACGGCATTGATGTGCGACACAATATTGACCAGACTCTCGTGAAACTGCCGGACGTCAATCTCTGATTCCACAAACCGTTCGATCTCGCGATTCGTCGATGAAATGCGCAGGCGGCTCAGGGCGTCAAAATACGTCGTATAACCGATTTGCCGGCCCAGTTGCTTGTATTGTTCCTGCCCAAATTTCTGCAGCACCTTGCCGGTTTTAGCACTGCGCAAAGCCGTTTTCGGATTGTTCTGAATGGCCTGCCGCAACGTTTTGATGCGCTGATCGCGGGAGGTTTTCAAAAACTGGGCAATCTCGATCTGGGCCGCCGACTCGCGCGACGGCAACAGTAGATCCGGTTTGGCAATATCCAGCTTGGCCATCGGGAGCCGCATGGTCCGGTAGTTGTTCAACGGGCCGGAGGCATAAAAGCCAACAGATGCCGGATAATAACCCCGAACAACCATGTTGCCAACGCGACGACGGATGATTTCTTCATTCATGGCAGGTTCGCCCATGGTCTGGAGGAAAGCCCGCACGCTGAACAGAACGCTGTAATAGGCCTGCGGAAACGTCCAGTGTAAGGAGCTTTGCAGGTACTGGTTATCGTTGACAACCGGCGTAATACGCAGCGCATATTCGGCACTCCAGCTATTCAGCAATAACTTCTCTAACGCTTTAATCTGCTCATCGGTCAGCTGGGGCGCAAACTCCTGAAACAGCGGAAAACGAGCCACGTCAAAAAGGTCGTTCTGGCGCTGAATGTGAAAGTCAATCGCGAAAAAGTGATTCAGAAACACCTGGGCCGGAATGGATTTTCGCCAGGTTTCATCCGTGGGTTGACCGGGAGTAAACGGTACCAATTTGCCTTCCTTGTCCATTGTATTTTCTGTGTTCGTGTTCATGTAAATAAAACACGAAAGTTTGGGCTTATGTTCCGAAATGAGAATAAATTATAGGGAATTATATGTCTGTATTTCAGGGGTTTACTATTTATTTTTTTACACTTAAAAATTTCAATAAAAAAGCAGTTGAAAGACCGGTTTTTGGGCTTCTCTAAACGAAAACTAACTCTATTTTAGAAAAGAGGTGAGGACGAACATAGGGCCATAAACGTATTTTAACGTTAATTAACTGTTTTAATAGTTTCATAACTGGATTATACGTTTATATTTGCTTTATGGAAGCACTAACCAAAGCCGAAGAGAAGGTCATGCAAATCCTTTGGGGCATTCGAAAGGGATTTGTTAAAGACGTGATTGATGCGATGCCCGATCCCAAGCCGCCTTACAATACGATTTCGTCCCTGATCCGGATCCTGGAGAAGAAGGGGTTTGTGGAGCATAAGGCGTATGGAAAAAACCACGAATATTTTCCTGCGGTATCCAAACTGGCCTACCGAAAATTCACCTTCAAAAATTTTCTGGCCAATTATTTCGAGGGAGCGCCGGAAAATGTGGTATCGTTCATGGTGAAAGAAGAAAAGCTAAGTCCCGAAGAAGTTCAGCGCATGATGGAATTGCTCGACCAATTCGAAAACAAACCCAAATCCGACGGAAATGCTTCATAATATCTTTTTCTACCTGCTTCAGGGAACCGCACTACTAGCGGTTTTTACCCTGGTCTACCGGCTTTTTTTAGGCAACCTGACGCACTTCCAGTGGAACCGGGTGTATTTGCTGGTCGGCGTAATAGCCAGTAGCCTGGTGCCACTCATTCCGGTGCCTGGTTTGTTCGGCCCGGTGGCTCCGACGGAGCTGGCTTTTCGATTCGGTGCGGTTCCAATCCAGGCAAACGACCTTACCGGAGCATCGACGGAAGTTGCTGTCCAAACCGTCAATAGCTTTCAGTGGGTTGGCTACGCTTTAATGGGGTTTTATCTGTTGGGTGTCTTGTACAAAAGCGCACGGTTTTACCGCAACCTACGGGTGATTTTCCGCTTGAAACAAGCCAGCCAGCTGGTTGATGAGCGAGCGGATTACTCGGTCTATATCCAATCGGAATTGCCCACGTTTTCCTTCGGACGTTCCATTTTTCTGAATCCGGAACATGAATCACTGACGTCGGAAGAACAGGCTCAGGTGTTGTTGCACGAAGAAATTCATGTTCAGCACCGGCACACGCTAGATTTGCTGCTGTTTGAACTGGCGGGCATTGTGTTCTGGTTTAACCCCTTGATTCGTTATCTCCACGTCTCCATCCGCCAGGTCCACGAATACATGGTGGATGCCTCAGTGACCCGGCTTTGCGGAAACGTCCGTCAATACGGCTATCTACTCCTGAAAATGACTTCCGAATCGACCTTGCCGCTGATGGCAACCTTCTCGGACAGGCAGCTTGTCAACCGCATTCAAATGCTCACTCAAAAACCATCTGGTTCCATGCAAAAGCTAAAATTTCTGGTAATAGCGCCCCTGCTGGCGTTCTCCCTCCTGGTTAGTTCGTGTTTTCGCAACAGCGATCAGCCTGTATTTCGGGCGCAAACCGTAAAACCGCAGCATGGCGTTCCCGTCGGAACCATCGTCTGGAAAGGCAACAAGGTGTATACCACGGCGCAGTTGAACGAAGTGCTGGGGTTACGGCCAGGTGACCTGTACGAAAAGGAAGCGTTGGCAAATCGGCTGACCAACCAGGCCGGAACCGATCTGACTTCCTTATACATGGACAAGGGGTATCTGTTTTCCAATGTTGAAGTCAAAGAAAAGCGGGTTGGGGATGCGGTCAACCTGGAACTATCGGTTTACGAAGGACCGCAGATGACGGTCGAAAAGGTGACTTTTAAAGGCAATAAAAAAATTACCGATGCACAAATGCGTACCCTAGTTGCCGTTCGTCCGGGAGAACTTTTCAACCGCTCCAACCTGATCAAGTCGCAGTTGGTGCTGGCGCAGTCGGGTTATTTTAACTCAAAACAAGTGGGCATTAATCCGATCCCGCATACGGAACGAAATACCGTTGATCTGGAATTTACGGTTATTGAAGACTAGGTAGTTAAACGGTTTTGGGGGTTCTTTTGAATTTTTCGCGTTGCCCCAAATACAATCCTGCCAGCACCAGCGCCGTACCCAGGTACGTGTGAATGGTCAGCGGTTCATCGAGCAGAACGGACGAGTAAATAAAACCAAAAATCGGGCACAGAAATAGCCAGAGCGAGGCCTGAACCGCATCTTGCCGAACCAGGTAAAACCAGAGTTGCAACCCGATGATGGAGACCGGTATGATGAGCCAGAAAACCGCCCCCCAAAACTGCCCGTTGTAGTGGGAATTACTGAAGTCGGCAAAAAACAGGGTAAAAGGCAGCAGCAAAAGCCCCCCAATCAACACTTGCCAACCGTTGATGACCAGGTCGGGCAGCCGCCAGGTGAAGCGGCTGTAATAAACCGTTGCGGTGCAGATTGATACCATGCCGACCAGTAAAATTAACAAACCAGGAATGGTGGCAAAACTGTTCTGGAGCAGCGGGTAAGTGGCCAGCATGACGCCCGCCATGCCGAGTACAATGCCCAGGGTTTCGTGCCAGCGAACCGGACGCTGGAGCCACAGAGCGGATATGATGGTAATGAATAAGGGACTGGTGGCGGTGGAAAGGCTGCCAATGCCCGCGGCTACCTGTTTAAGAGCCAGCACAAACGCGCCGAGGTAGATGGTCGTATTCAGGAGCGCAAAAACCGTCAACCGTTTGAATTCCGTTCGGTTGGGCAGCGGGTTTCGCTGAATACCGTAGGCAATAAACAGCATAAGCGGTCCCGCAATCAGGAAACGGGTTTCGGCCAGGAGCAGCGGGTCGGCAGTCAGGACGCCGAATTTGGTTGCAGCCGCAGCCGATGCCCAAAGCATGGCAAAGAGCAAACCGGGAAGAACGGATTTCATGCGGCAAAGGTACGGTGAAGTTCCAGTTGTACCAGCCGACCCGTTTAATTTACCAAAAAAGCCCCAAAAAACCGTATCGAACGGTTTTTTGGGGTGTTGTAAGACGTAGGTTATCGGCCGCCGGGGCCAGTGCTGCCACCTGCCTGCGTAACCATACTGGTGGTTGTAAAGGTGGAAGCCTGGGTGCCGACGGTGTAGGTGCCGCGGGTATACAGCCCGTTGAAATTGCTGCCTCCTGCCACGCTGCCACCGGTAAAAACTTTGTAGGTTTGGCCGGTTTTGAGCTTGGGGCTGGAAAACAGCATCGTTGAGTAAGTTCTCGGAACCTGGAACGTCAGGGCTTCGGAGCCGTCGCTCGACTGAATGTGGACAACCTGGTTGGCCGCGCCACCACCCAGGATAACCGACGGTTGGGTGCTCACAGTGGCCGTGGGCGTGCTGGTTGATCCGCCGATACCCAGCACCACACCACCGGTGATTTTAAACGTGCTACGGTCGCAGTCGATTCCGGCTTCGGGCGAACCCGCGCCGACGGCGACTACCGTTCCGCCCGTTATGGTGAGGGGCCCGTTGGAATCAATACCGTCATTGGCGCTGGCGTAGGCATACATTGTGCCGCCGTTGATGTAAATCATCTTGCCAGCGTTGATGGCGTCGTCGGCAGTTTTGATCATAAAATAGCCATTGTTGATCGTCAGCGTACTTTTGCTTTCGATGCCTTCGCCCGCCGATGAGTTGATGGTAAAGGTTCCGCCGTTGATGGTCATGTACGGGTCGATGGCCGTGTCAGTATCGTACGAAGCCGTAATGCCTTTTCCCGCTACGTTGAGGGTGAACGTGCCGCTGTTGATGACCACGTAGCCTTCTTCGCATTGAATACCATCGTCCGAAGCCGTCAGGTTGAGCGTGCCGCCGTCGACAACAAAGGCGTCATTCGTGTGGATGGCGTCTTTGGCTGCCCCGCTCACGGTAATGTTCCCGCTAATAATCCGGATGTAGTCGTCCGAGACAATGGCGTGTTTATTATTTCCTTGCACAGTTAGGCTTCCATTGCCGCTGAAAATCAGCTGCCCTTCGCTGAAGAAAGCTCCTTTCATGTCTTCGGTTTCGTTCGCTGCGTAGGTGGCACCGTCGGTCAGCGTATTGGTGGTGTTATCAGCCAGCACCACAAAGGCCCGTTTGCCAGACTGGATGTTGATGGCCGGACCGTCGGTATTGGTAATCGTGACGCCGTTGAGCGTCAGCTTGAATTTCTTCTCGCTGTAAATCTTCACCGACCCGTTGGTGGTGGTGCCTGAAAGGACATAAGCCACCTCGGCGACGGTCGAGTTGATTACCACATCACCGTTGGTTTCGGTCACGGTGACGCCATTGTTGGCCAGCGGGTTCGAAATGGCAACGGTACTGCCAAAGGTGATGGTTACCGTGGATGAGAAGGTCGAGTTGGCCAGCAGATCGTCGGCATTGGCCGCCGTTGTGGTGCTGCCTTCAGCTTTGGCCGAAAGGGTGCTGGTGCTATCGATAACGATAGAACTGCCGGTGGTGGTTTCGGAATCGGTATCCGGATTGAGCTCGCTACTTTCTTTGGAACACGAGCAAAGCGTGGCCAAAACCAGGAGGTAGATGATGGGTAATCGGATGGTTCTACTTTTGAGAAACTGGAGGTGATGCATGGTGGTGTCGTGGTTTACCCGGTTTTATACTGGATAATACGCCGATCCACCGGCAAACGTTGCTGTGATGAAGATTTTTGCGGTGAATACCTAAAAAACGTCGGTTAAAAGGTGCGCCCATGAACCAGCGCTCGTGGGCGCACCTTTTTAAAAGCCAATCTTTCCCTTCCGGCCGTGGCCATCTTTGCCATCTACGTATTCCTTCAGTTCCGCCAGTTCTTTCTCAAAACCGCTGCTCAGGATTGGGAACCGACACCAGGTTTTGGGATCTACGTTTTCGTCGTCGACGTGGAAGGAGGGAGCATACCGTTCGCGCTTCCACTGGTTGCGGCTCCAGAGTCGGAAAAACCGGTCGACGGAAACGTAAAGCTGCTCCCGGCTGTACTGCCCATCGAACACCACTTCCATGTGTTGCATTACTTCCTTTGGCGACTGCTTGTCCCGAATGGCAGCTTTTTCGATGGCGTTGAGCACCCCGTACGGCATCAGGTCTTCTTCGTCGGTCTGGTTTTGGTCGAGTGGACGGAGTTCGGCGGTGGGTTGCAGGTTGTTAACGGCTTTCAACCCTTCCACTTTAATGCTGCCGCCGACCCCCTCGATTTCGGCCCAGCGGAGCCAGCTGCGCAGGTAGTGCTTGTCAATCCCGGCAATGGGGGAGATGCTACCCGCCGTATCGCCGTCCATCGTGGCATACCCCACCGACGCTTCCGAACGGTTGGAGGTCGACAGCAGCAGGGCGTTCTGGATATTGGCCAGTAGCCAGGCACTCGGGGCGCGTACCCGGGCCTGAATGTTTTGCAGGGCAATATCGTCGGTGTTCCAGCTCAGTTTCCGGCCAATCTGGTCTTCAATCAATTTGGTGTAGGTTTCGACCAGACCGTTGATGTTGATGTTGTAGAACGTGGCGCCGATGGATGTGGCCAGCGATTCGGCGGAGTTCAAGGTATCCGTCGAACTGTTTTCGGTGCCCTGGTAAATGGTCGTCAGCAAAGCCCCGCAGATTTCCTCGACGGTAGTCAGGTTCTGGATGGCTTTGATGTAGCTCAATTTCTTTTTGAAGGCCTCCAGCCCGATGCTTTCGTCGGCCAGTCGGATCATGAGCGATACCAGAGCCGCAATAGCCGACGAATCGGCGCCACCGCTCAGTGACAACACAAAACCGTGCGAGCGGCTTTTGCGCAGGTAGTCGAACAGGGCCAGCGCTACGGCCCGCGCAAATTCTTCTTCTTTCAGGTAATTGCCCCGTTCCCAGTATTCGAGTTCGGCTTTTTGGACCACGGGCTTGATCGGCGGAAAGTCGAATTGAGCGGCCACGCGCAAATTAGGAAGCAGATACGCCAAATTGACTTTGTTCTGCACCTGACTCAGCCGCGTATCGTCCACGTCGATAACGGCGCAAACCAGCATGTGATCGGCGTAGCTGAAACGCGGCCCCGATACCAGCAATTGACCGTTGGATGCAATCATGGCGTCACCGTCAAAAATAGCGCGCCCCGACTCATTACCCAGCAAGTTGCAGTAAATGTAACTGACCCCAAACGCCCGTGAACCGTCGATCACAAACCGTTCGCGAACCACGGATTTAAAAAACGAAAAGTGGCTGGCGCTCGGATTCAGAATAATATCGGCCCCCCGTTCGTGCAGGCTGCGGCCCGGGCGATTGGCAATCCAGGCATCTTCGCAAATTTCAAAACCGATTTTTACGCCGGATACGTCAAACAGCAGGTCGCCCACCGGATACGTAAATTCGCCGATCTGGATTTCGTCACGGACGCCCGCCGTCCACGGTTGAAACCAGCGGCTTTCGTAGTGAATCCCGTTGTTGGCAACAACCTGTTTGCAGACAAAACCCAGAATTCGCTTGTCGGCAATCAGGCAAGCCGTGTCGTACGTGCGGTTGTTGGCCAGGCGCAGCGGCAGGCTGACGGCCACAATAATTCCGCTGGTATGTGGCACAATTTCCAGCAAACTTTGTTTGGACTGCTCGATGACCTCGTTCGAGAAGAACATATCCTCGCAACCGTAGCCGGTGATGCATAATTCGGGGAGGCATAAAATGCTGACTCCCTGTTTTTTAGCTTCTTCTATGGTGTCGGTAATGGTTCGGCGATTGTGTTCCCAGGCCATCGGAATCTGGTTGACAACGCCAGCGGCTACTTTGATGAGCTTCATGTATGTGGTTTTTCGACTTTACAAAAAGAACAAATATGAACGAGAAATGGATTTCTTGTCAGAAAAAACAACGAAAAATGGGCCGGATGGGTTTAAAAGACCCGATTGGCGGGTTCGACGATTCAGGATTTACGGAGTTTGAGGATTAGGTTGGTTCTCAAATGATATAATTCCTGTTCGAGCCCGACGGGGTAGGTGTGGGGATTGGTAAACCGTTTGATGCCCGGATGCAGTTGAGTCAGTTGAGCCTGAACGCGGCTGCGCACCGCGTGAATATCCGGGATTTCGTAGACAGGCTGTCCGTTCCGGAAGATGGGCACCAGCAGGTCTTCAAAAACCGTTGGGGCAGAAAAATGGCGCTGGCGTGTAAAATCGTACGGATCGATCATGGTAGCTGGACCAACCGGTGGCGTTTCTTCATTATACACCATATCGGAGATAAAACCGTGCTCATCAGAATACCGCCGGACCTGCTGAATGCCCGGGGTCGAAATCTTGATAGCCTGTTCCGAGAGTTTTAGCTTATAGTCCCACTGACCGGCTGGGTTTTGGATGGCGGCCAGCTTGTACACTCCGCCCAGCGCCGGTTGATCGTAGGCCGTTACCAGTTTGGTGCCTATGCCCCAGATGTTGATTTTGGCGCCCTGTTGTTTCAGGCTCGTGATGAGGTATTCATCCAGATCGTTGCTGCCAACGATGGAAGTGTCCTGAAAACCGGCTTCATCCAGCAACCGGCGGGCTTCGATGCTCAGGTAGGCCAGGTCGCCCGAATCCAGCCGGATGGCACTGAGTTGATAGCCTCTTTCTTTCAATTTTTGGCCCGCGTTAATGGCATTTTTGACACCTTGAATGGAATTGTACGTGTCGACCAGCAGGGTAACATTGTTGGGTAACACCTCCGCGTATACGTTAAAGGCTTCCAGCTCGTCATCGAATGACATGACCCAACTATGAGCGTGGGTACCCCGCACCGGAATCCCGTAGAGCTTGCCTGCCAATACGTTGGACGTGGCATCGCAACCGCCTATGTAAGCAGCCCGGCTGGCGGTCAGGCCGCCGTCGATCCCCTGCGCCCGGCGTAGACCGAATTCCAGCAAAATGTCGTTCTGGGCCGCCAGACGCATCCGGGCGGCTTTGGTGGCAATCAGCGATTGAAAGTTGATCAGCGTGAGCAGCGGGGTTTCGAGTAACTGGCACTGTAAAATGGGACCCCGTACCCGAATCAGCGGTTCATTCGGGAACACGACGGTTCCCTCCGGAATAGCGTCGATGTCGCCGGTAAAACGCAAATTCCGGAGGTAATCCAGAAAAGCCGGCTCAAACAAAGGGCGGTTATCGGTGCCGGTCAGCATACTCAAGTAGGCAACATCATCGTCGGAAAACGAAAAAGCATTCAGGTAGTCAACCACGCTGGACAAACCACAGGCCACCGTAAAACCGCCCTGGAACGGGTGCTTACGGAAGTACAGGTTGAAAACGGCCTCTTTGTTGGCCGTTCCGGATTTCCAATATCCGTAGGCCATAGTGATCTGGTAAAGATCGGTGAGCAGGCTGAGCGAAGTAGTATAAAAGGGTTGTCGCATAGTTTTACCGATTCTGTTGGCGGCTTCTTATCTAAACGATCAAAAACCACTTCCGTTTAACACCTTTTAACGACCATTAACATCTTTTTTATTGAAGGATGCAACCTACCTCTTCATCTTTGCATCTGTCAAATGCACCCCGGTACAGAAAAAGCATTCCTCTTGCCAGTCATCATTACAAATCGACCATCTATGTAAGATCAGGTTCTATGTAATGCATACTACTTACTTTTGTCACGTACTCTTTTGGGAGCCGAACAGTAAACAACACTTTTGAACCGAATTCAGTAAACAACAACCTACTAATTACATCTCATGAAAACATTTATCACCACTGTGTGTGCGTGGCTGGTTATGACTGTGGCAATGGCCCAGACGCCCCCGAAAGGCAAAGTACGCGGGGTGGTTATTGACCAGGCCCAGAAACCCTCCGAATTTGTTACCATTTTACTGGTCAAGGCCAGTGACTCTACGCTCGTTAAGGGAACGGTTACGAACGACAAGGGCCACTACGAGATCGACAACGTGGCCGAAGGGCAATACCGCGTGGCAACGTCGCTGGTAGGTTACAAGAAAGTATATTCAGAAGCGTTCAGCCTGAATGCCGCTAATGCAGAAGTGCAGATCAAGACGCTGACAATGGAGGAAGAATCCCGGAGCCTGAACGAAGTAAAGGTGGTGGCGAAAAAACCGTTCATCGAGCAGGAAATCGACCGAACGGTGGTCAACGTCGAAAACAGCATTGTGTCGAGTGGAAACACGGCGCTGGAGGTACTGGAAAAAGCTCCGGGTGTTACCATCGACCGGCAAAGTGAAAGCATTCAACTGAAAGGAAAGGCGGGCGTTATTGTCATGATCGACGGGAAGCAGACGTATCTGTCGGGGCAGGAAGTGGCCAATTTGCTGAAAAATACGCCGAGTGATAACATCGAGAAAATCGAAATCATTACGAATCCTTCCTCCAAATACGATGCCGCCGGAAACGTGGGGATTATCAACATCCGGATGAAGAAAAATAAAAACTTTGGCACCAACGGAACGGCCATTGCCGGTGTAGGCTACGGACGGTACGAGAAAGCCAATGCCAGCCTGAATCTAAACCACCGGGTTGGTAAACTCAACGCTTTTGGAAATTACAGCTACTTTCATAACCGTCGCTTCCAGGAAAATGAACTGCATCGGGTGATCCCTTTCAACGGAACCGTTACGTATTTTGATCAGGCTTCGCACCGGCCCAACCGCTTCGATGGGCATACGTTCCGCACGGGAGTCGACTACTTTATCAATAAGAAAAGCACAATTGGGGTTCTGGCAACGGGGTTCATTAACGACTGGCGGCAGGACAACGGGGTTAATGATGCCGTAATCCGGAATGAATTTGGGCAAATAACGCTGAAGCCCACCACCAACGTTTCGGTGAAAAACAAATGGTCGAACGTGACGGGGAACGTCAACTACAAATACGAGTTCGATGGCAAGGGCCGCGAGCTGACCGCTGACCTCGATTATTCGCACTTTAACGGCGATTCGTACAACCACCTGAATACCAGCTATCGAAACGCCAATGACAGTATTGTACAGCCGAATGCCCTGGTTCGGAACGATATGCCCTCCATTATCAATATCTGGGCGTTCAAAGCGGACTATGTACATCCGTTGAAAAAAGGGGCCAAGTTTGAAGCGGGCGTAAAAAGCAGCTCCGTTCAATCGGATAATAACCTCATCTACGATGATTTTGTGGATGGGCGCTGGGTAATGAACGCCAACCAGAGTAACCAATTCAAGTACACCGAAAACATCAACGCGGCCTACGTCAACTACGCCGGAAAGCTGAATGCAAAAACCAGCGTGCAGCTGGGCTTGCGGTTGGAGCATACGTTTTCGCGCGGAAATTCGGTAACCCTCAACCGCATTGTAGACCGGGATTATACGAACCTGTTCCCAACGGTTTTCGTGTCGCGGCAGCTGGATACCAACAACGTGCTGAATGCATCTTTTAGCCGCCGGATCGACCGGCCGAATTATCAGAACCTGAATCCGTTCCGGTTTTACCTCGATCCTTATACCTACCAGCAGGGTAATCCGTACCTGAGACCGCAGTTCACGAATTCGTTCCAGCTGACGCACGTTTACAAAGGCAAATTCTCTACTTCGTTGGGATACAGCCGGACAACCGATGTCATTGTGCAGGAAGTGCCGGGCCAGATTCCGGAAGAAAATATTACCTACGTTACCACCGACAACCTGGCCACGCAGGACAACGTTAGTCTGACGGTTAGTTTCCCGGTTGCAGTGACCAAATGGTGGAACATGCAGAACAACGTCAACATTTTTTACAATAAATACGATTCTCCGTACCTGGGAACACAGTATAATGTAGACTTCGTTGCCTTTAATATATACACTTCACAAAACTTTGTCCTGCCGAAAGGTTTCTCTGCCGAGGTATTCGGGTGGTATAACTCAAAAAGCATCTACGGTTTTTACACGACACAGCCCCAGGGCGCGTTTGGATTTGGAATCCAGAAATCGTTGATGAATAAAAAAGCGACGCTGAAATTAAACGTCAACGATCCATTTTGGCTGAACAAATTTCAAGGCTATGCCAAATATCAGGATATTGATTTCCGGATTCGGGCGCGTTGGGAAAGCCGGATTGCCCGTTTGACCTTTACGTACCGGTTTGGAAACCAAAACGTGAAAGCGGCCCGCCAGCGCAACACGAGTACGGAGGCTGAACGCAACCGGGCCGGGGGTGGAAATAACTAAAAATAAAATTAAGCAAACGGCGGACAGTTTTGCACCGTTCCGCCGTTACACTTATAGATAATTAGTTTAGGTTAAGAAAGCAGAAAGCCATTTCCATCTTGAGGAGTGGCTTTTTCGTTTTTAAAAATAATGTACCAACAATCAAATTCAAAATATCGTTTGGTGAAACACATATTGACGATTGATAAAGTTGCAGGATTTTAGCGTTTTTGCTTTAAAAATCATAAAAAAAGACCACTCAGCGTGGTCTTTTTTGTGAATATGTGAATGATAATTTTAATTCCAATAAATCCGAATTTCGGTTACATCTTGGCATTCAGGGTCTTCCTGATCAGTCCAAAGCTGCCACACCGGGTAGCGTTTTGCCCTCCATGTACTCCAGCAATGCACCGCCCCCCGTCGAAACATAGCTGACCCGGTCGCCGTAGCCCGCGTTGTTGATGGCCGAAGCCGAATCGCCACCACCAATCAGGGAGAAGGCGTCATTTTCTTCCGTAGCTTTCACCACTACGTCGGCAATGGCGTTGGTGCCGATGGCAAAATTCGGGAACTCGAACACGCCCATCGGCCCATTCCAGAGAATGGTCTTGGAGGCTGCCACTACGTCTGAAAACTGCTTGATGGTTTCCGGACCAATATCCAGTCCTTCCCAGTCGTCGGGGATTTCGCCCGTAGCTACTACCTGGCGGTTGGCGGTATTTGAGAAATCGTCGGCAATTACGTTATCAACCGGCAAATACACGTTCACGCCTTTGGTTTTGGCTTTTTCGATCAGTTCAAGGGCCAGCTCCTGTTTGTCGGCTTCGAGCAGCGATTTGCCGATTTTTCCCCCTTTGGCTTTGGCAAACGTATAGGCCATGCCTCCGCCAATGATCAGGTTATCAACTTTATCCAGCAGTTTCTCGATGATCAGAATTTTATCCGAAATTTTGGCTCCTCCCATGATGGCCGTGAACGGACGATCGGCATTTTCCAGCACCCGCTGGGCATTGTCCAGCTCCGCCTGCATGACATACCCGCAGACTTTGTCTGTAAAAAACTGGGCAATAACCGCCGTGGACGCGTGGGCGCGGTGGGCCGTACCGAACGCATCGTTGACCCAGACATCGCCCAGTTTCGACAGCTTTTCGGCAAAAGCAACGTCCCCTTTTTCCTCTTCTTTGTAAAAACGCAAGTTTTCCAGCAGCAGCACTTCGCCTGGTTGCAGCGCATCAGCCTGTTCTTTGGCTGACTCCCCAATGCAATCGTCGGCAAATTTAACTGAAACACCGAGCATGATCGACAGTGGACCCACGATGTGTTTGAGTGAATATTTATCTTCCGGACCGCCTTTGGGCCGTCCCAGGTGTGACATCAGCACGCATGAACCACCATCTTTCAGGATTTTGTTGATGGTCGGCAAGGTAGCCTTCATGCGGGTGTCGTCTGTAATCTCGAATTTATTGTTCAGTGGAACGTTGAAGTCAACCCGAATCAGGGCGCGTTTACCGGAAAAATTGTAAGCGTCTAAAGTTTTCATACGACAGATTTCCTGTTGGTTAGCAAAATGCGCTCGAACTTAGGAGTTTTTGCTTAAACGGAGGAATTACACGATCAGCTTATTGAATTTGTTATAATTTTAACTGTATTGTTTCAATTAAGCGCTTGTTTTTTCACTAGTTGTACTTCGTTAGAGCTCAGGAGCAGCTTGAAAAAAGCAACTGCCAGATGGGGCTGTACGGGTCAGAATTAATACCGGTCACCACTGCCGCCCCCGCCGAAGTCACCCCCGCCAAACGGCATTCCTTCTTGCGACCCCAGGTGTCCGGAAGTTGTCTGAATCGTCGATACTGTTTCGCTGGTTAGCAGAAACTCTTTGGGGGAGTCGTCGTCGGGCCGGTCAGTAAAACCGTTGTGTGGCACGCGGAGGTAGCGGATCAGAAAAATAGCGACCAGTGCCAGCAACAATCCATTGATAATCAAATACAATTCCAGCGAGAATTGCGGATGGTAATACCGCCAGGTAGCCAGCGCCAGGCCCCAGCCGATGGCACCCATAATCAGGAGCGGCCGTTCTTTTTGCCGGATTCCGAGATAGATTAACACAACCGGAAGTCCAGCGGTCAGTATCCAGTAAAGGACCGATAAACTAATTTCGGGCGCTTCGGCCGGTCGGCGATCGAGCAGCCAGTAGTTGAGTTGCCGAACTGTAAAGTAATTGCAGCTGAGCAGCAGTAAGGTGAGCGACAACCATTCCGACAAAATGAAATTGTCCCGCCAATAGAGCAGGTGATCACGGTTTTCGTACAGCCGGGCCAGCACGTACAGGCCCGTCGATACCCCCATCAAGACAAAAGGTAAAATTTGTTTTCCGAACGAAATATCCAGTAAACCATCGAATAAAATCGTTACGAGCGTTCCAAAAAACGCCATCGTCAACAAAAGGTCGCTGTAATACCAGACGCCCAACAGCACAAGAGGGAGGATGAACAAGCCGTATTGCCAGGTAGGGAGGCTATCCGGTAAAAGCCCGATCAGGCCGGTGATTACCAAGGCCGCCGTGGCGATAATCATGGCATTATCAATCCCGGAGCGGTAATAGTTCCGGGTTTGGATCAGGTGACGGGCCAGTAGACCGACTCCCAGTCCGAAACCCATGTTAAAGAAATCAAAAAATAGGGAAGAGTCCTGAATGCTGGTCAGGAGTGACATCAACAAAAAATAACTGCCACTGATGGCAACAATCGAAAAGACGAACAGACCCACTTCGATAAAACCGTTCGAGGGGCGAAAACCCACCGGAAAGGCTTCCTCAATCTTCCGTATTTTAGCTTCGTCGAGTAGTCCCTGTCGTTTCCAGCGTAGGACGTGCTCAAGAATGTGTTTGTTGCGGACCCAGGTTTCGTTGTATGCTTTCATAGTTGACAGAACGACCGAGTGTTGAATGAACTAAAACAAGTGGAACGCCAGACAGCTATTGCGTTTGTTCCGACTTTTTCTCTTCGGGAACCAAATCGATTTTTCGATTGGCCGACAAATAAACCGTTACAGCGATCCCGGTGACTAGCCAGTACAGATACGTCGCTTCGTCCCGTAGGTGCAGGTAGTGAAAAACCAGGTACGTCGCACCAATGTAACCGTAAAAGGTGCTCATCAGCAAAAAGACAAAGGACCGTTCCCGCCGGGCGTACCAGTCAAAAACCAGACAGGCTACCGCCAGGGCCAAGGCAAACTGAAGGTGAAGATTTTCAAAATTGAACAGCCCCGCTACCAGCGCCACCAGGAGCAGGTTACCGGCAAAACTCAGCGTGGTGATGGTAAAATGCCGCTTGATCCGCTGCCGGTCGAGCACGAGCGCGCCAGTCATCAGCACGATGCTCAGGCCAACCGCCGACAGCAACACCGTCATGTCTTTCAGGTTACCTTTGAAGTAAAACTCCAGTGGTCGTACCGTCACACCAATCCACGAAATGAGGGCCGTCAGCCCCATCGCCAGCACCCCTCGATGATCGAACAGGTAGGCCAGGCCGATAAACAGAATGGCGGGTAGAAACGTTACCAGACCGTAGCGCGTGCCAAATAACGTGTATTGGTACTGCAAATACCCTTCCAGGGTCAAGAAAAGCAGACAGCCCAATAACAAGGCATAGTCGCCAAAGGGCGAACGGCTGTGGCTGCGTCCGGTAGAAAAAGGACCTTTGAATCGAATGGCGAATGCAAAATTGGCCGCACAGATCACGGCGAGGGTGAATATCAGAAAGCTGTGGCCAATCTGGTCGATGTATTTGTAAATAAGCCAGCCCGTTCCGGTGGTAAATAGTAAAATTCCGGCGTAGAGCAGAGCCCGTAATTCCCAATGGATGGAAAAGAGTTTTCGTGCCTCAACCGATTGAATAACAGTTTGTTGTTTCTGGTCGATCAGGTTCTTTTTCGCCAGTTCCTGCAATACCCGTTCCGGGGACATATTCACGAAAAATGGTGTTATAGATATAACGGCAAATATGAACAAATGGATTGAAAAATATGGCGACTGGACCGCAGCAGATTGAACTTCCCCCCAAATATTACCTCGATTATTTTCGCTACCTGCTTGGTTTCGTGCAGCGCCTGTACGGGCATTTGCTGAATGATGCGGAAAAGCAGTTTATCGATCGATTTAACGAACTGACGGAAGATGCACAGTGTATGTATGTGCGGTTCAGCAACCGACGAGGGACCTTTTTTCGCATCCAAAAACTTCAGTATAAAGAAATTGATGATTTGCCGGCGGCCGTGGGCGAGCTGTTGCTCAACGGTTTTATTGAACGGTTGGGGCCGCATCACGAAGCGATGGGGCAGGAGGTGCTGAATACATTTACCAAGCCGGAATTACTGGATCTTTTGCCATTGGAGCCGGAGGAAATTAAGCCGCTGGGTAAGTTGAAGAAAGAGAATATCGTGCGGTATGCCCTTCATGAACTGGCGTTCGAGCGGATTGTAGAGAGCCTGACGAAGCACGAAACCGTGGTGAAACCGAACTTTGATGCCGAAGTGATGCTGCTAAAGTTTCTGTTTTTTGGAAATCGTTCGGCCGACATGACGGAGTTTGTGATTCGTGATCTGGGCAAGGTGACCTTCGAGCGATACGACGAATCGAAGCTAACGGCCCGGTTTGCCAACCGCAAGGAGGTAGAGGACAAGCTGCTGATTTCGCTCACGAGCGAAGAATTCCGGGAACTGCGGGATTCGGTCACTCCGCCGGAAGATGTCTTCAACTGGTTTATGAACTGGGACGAAGTTAAACCCAGCCTGAGCGAGATTGCCCAACCCGGTTATGCCAAACTGGTGACGAATGTTGGCGCGTATCTGGAGCGCCAGAAAATGCCCGAACAGGCCATGCAGGTGTATCAGCTCACCGACCGGGTTCCGGCCCGGGAACGGCGCGTGCGGCTGCTCTTTCGGTCGGGGCTGACGGACGAAGCGCTGGCGCTGTGTGATGAAATTGCGCTGAATCCGCAAAACGCCGACGAACGGTATTTTGCCACTGATTTTCGGGAGAAGATGCTGAGCGCGGGCGAGAAGAAACGCAGCCGAAAAGCTACCACCCGGTTTTTGTCGGATGCCGAAAGTGTGGATATTCCGGCCATTTACCGGCACCACGTCGAAGCGGGCGTGATGAATCATTTTCTGGAATCGGGTTGGGAAGCCGCTTTTACCGAGAATTACCCCTGGCGCGGCTTGTTCGGATTGCTGTTCTGGGACATTATTTACGACGCCAACGTGCAGGCTATTCACCACCCATTGCAGCGGGCTCCGTCGGACTTTTACCTGCCCGGTTTTTACGGCAAGCGGGAGGCACAGCTGAAAAAACGGCTGGCCGATCTGCCAACCCGCGATGATTGGAAGAAGCATCTGGAAACGGTTTTTTTCGAAAAGTACGGAATCACCAATGCATTGGTTGACTGGAGTGAAGAGCTGCTGAACCTGAACCTGCAAATGGTCAACCTGCTCGAACCGGAACAACTGGGACTGATCATGCTCGAAATTTCCCGGAACCTGCGCGAAAACACGCGGGGTTTTCCGGATCTGATGATCTGGAATGAGCAGGGACAATACGAATTTGTGGAGGTGAAATCACCGACCGATCACCTGGGTGCGCAGCAATTACACTGGCTGGAATTTTTCCAGATGATTGGTGTTCACGCGCGGGTATTGCGCGTCATCTGGACAGCCTGATCGTGAGAATTATGAATTCGGTAGAAGAGAGTCTTAGTGCTTAACGCTACACCTCTCCTGACCGGAAAAAAACCGGAAACCGTACTTCCCGTTCGGCATCGCCCCAGAGAGTTTTGAGCTGATCCGCAATCAATAGAACCGGGTCCGTGCCGTGTTGGCGGATGTAAGACTGGACACTGGACCAGGTGCGGAGGTAGTTCAGGAACCGTTCGAGATCCCACTGGCGACGGATCGTGAATTCACGGTGTTCTGGGTTGGCAAACGGAAACGGAAGGTGGGCATAGTGATCTTCGACGTGTTTGCGATTGGGGGCCCAATACGGACCGATGATGTGGTCGTAGAAATGGTAGCAGATGGGGTCGATGCCCGGCGCAATCTGCAACACGGAATACCCCCACTCGGCCAGCACCGCCCCGGGCTTGCCCACGCGCCGAACTTCTTGGTGAAAGGCATCTACATCGAACCAGTGTAAAGCCTGAGCGACGGTAATCAGATCGAATGTCTGGTCGGCGAAGGGCGTCTGTTCAGCAGGGCAAACGGTATACGTAATGTTGGGGTGCTGAACGGCTTTTTCCAACTGTTGCGCGCTGATGTCAGTTGCTTCGACGGTTTCGAAATGCTGCGCTAAGATGTGAGCAACCTGACCATTTCCCGTAGCACAATCCCAGGCCTTCTGACGCGCAGGAACCCGTTCGAAGAGTAAAGAATACAATTCTATGGGATAATCAATACGGTATTGGGCATACAGATCGGCATGTCCGGAGAAAAGATCAATAGTTGACATTGTAGAATTAGTCTAAATAAACAAAAAGATATATTTTTGCAACCGTATCAATGAAGGTACCCAAATCGGTTTAATTTTAATCAATTCGTACATGAAAACCCTCCCATTGCGCTTACTTGCTTTAGTGTTCTGTTTAAGCATTGCCCTAATGCCGGCTTCATTTGTTCAGGCTCAAGCCAAAAAAGGGCTAACGGTTTTGACCCTGAACGGAACGGATGCCATGCAGTTTGATAAAAAAGAATTTAAGGTAAAGGCCGGCCAGAAAATCAAGTTAACCCTGAAGCATACGGGTAAATACGCCAAGCAGGCCATGGGCCATAACTTTGTACTGCTGAAACCCGGAACCGATATTGCCGATTTTTCATCCAAGGCTAATCTGGCGCGGGATAACGAATACATTCCGAAATCGGAAGCAGCTAACATCGTCGCTCATACCAAATTATTGGGCGGAGGAGAATCCGATACAATTGAGTTTACCGTAGCCAGGAAAGGTACATATCCATTTATTTGCAGTTTCCCCGGCCACTATGGGCTGATGCAGGGCAAGTTCATTGTCGAGTAAAAAAGCGGAGAAGTTGAGTCGGTCTGATCCGACAGCGCGTGCCGGTTTCGGAAAGTAGATTCCCGAAACCGGCACGCTTTTTTAAGGAGGTTTAGGCGATTGTAATAAGGCTTTTTTCGGTATTGATGTCGCGCTGCTGTCGGTGAAAAAGATTGGCTGCTGGTGGTATTGGCAGAATTTTATGCGTCCTTTGTTCGAAAAAAGGTGTAGAATCAATAAGTATTGTATATTTACGGGTACGTACCCGTAAATCATTTTACCATTCATAACCCATCTGCCAACAATGAACAAATTCATCCAAAACCGCCGAAAATTCTTACAGAAAGCCGCTCTCGGAAGTGCCGTACTGAGCGTTCCGCACTCATTCTGGCAGCTTGGTAGCCGTATTGAGCAGGGTAAACGGGTTGGAATTATTGGTTTGGATACCTCCCATAGCGTGGCATTTACCAAGGTGCTGAATGCCGCTGATGCCAGTTCCGACTATGCAGGATATAAGATTGTGGCAGCCTATCCATACGGTAGTAAAGATATTGAGAGCAGCACGAAACGGATACCGGGTTACATCGAAGATGTCAAAAAACTAAACGTCGAAATCGTCGACTCAATTGGTGATTTGCTTAAGAAAGTCGATGTAGTTTTATTAGAAACAAATGATGGACGGCTGCACCTCGAGCAGGCTGTTCAAGTGTTGAAAGCGGGTAAACGCGTGTTTATTGACAAACCCATCGCGGCTTCGCTAACCGATGTTCTGGCTATTTTTGACGCATCCCGCAAATACAAAATTCCGGTTTTTTCTGCGTCTTCGCTCCGCTATATCAAAGGGATTGAGGGAATTGACAAAAGCCAGGTTGTGGGCGCAGATGCCTACAGTCCGGCCGTGCTGGAAAAAACGCACCCGGATTTATTCTGGTACGGTATTCACGGGGTCGAAACCCTGTATGCCGCCCTGGGAACCGGCTGTAAGCAGGTGGTTCGGGTCAATACCGAAGGAACCGATGTAGTAATAGGCACCTGGGCCGATGGCAGGGTGGGAACCTTCCGGGGAACGCGAACCGGGAAACACCACTATGGCGGCACAGTTTATACGCAGAATGGTAACATCACTTTAGGGCCTTACCAGGGCTACGAACTCTTGTTGAAAGAGATTATCAAGTACTTCGAAACGGGAAAAGTACCGGTCAGCCCGGAAGAAACCACTGAAATGTTTGCCTTTATGGAAGCCGCCGACGAGAGCAAACGCCGGGGCGGGGCCGTCGTGACATTGGAAAGTGTGCTGGAAAAGGCCCGGAAAAAGGTTGCAAGTAAATAAAAAGACGGGTCAAAAAACCAAACGTGTCGTGTTCATAGCCTTTGTCCGTAACGGTCGGTAAAAATGAGTATACTAAAAATAATCAATGGAAACCTGATTACACCGTTTCGATTCATTCGGGGCGGAACGGTGGTCATTCAGGATGGCCTTATCAAAGGCGTTCATGAACGGGACGTTGAGGTGCCCGGCGCAACTGTGCTGGATGCCGCAGGAAAGTACGTGGCACCCGGTTTTGTTGACATTCATGTTCACGGTGGAGGAGGGTACGACTTCATGGACGGAACGGAAGAAGCGTTCCTGAAAATTGCCGAACTCCACGCCCGGTACGGAACTACTTCGATTGTGCCAACGACCTTGACGGCCGAAAAGGAAGATTTGCTGCAGACCCTGGATGTATATGAACAGGCCAGACTGAACAACCACCGGGGAGCGGATTTTCTGGGTATTCATTTGGAAGGTCCTTACTTTGCCCTGAGTCAGCGGGGGGCGCAGGACCCACGCTACATCCGGAATCCGGACCCGGGCGAGTATGAAGAAATCCTCGCGTATTCATCGTCGATTGTTCGCTGGAGTGCGGCACCGGAGCTGGAAGGGGCCATTTCGTTCGGGCGACGCCTTCGCGAAAAAGGGATATTAGCCGCTATTGCCCATACGGATGCGGTTTATGATGATGTGCTATTGGCGTACGAAAACGGTTATTCGTTGGCAACGCATCTCTATTCTGCCATGTCGGGCGTGACGCGCCGGAATGCGTTTCGGTACGCGGGTGCCATTGAAAGTGCACTGCTGCTGGACATGGATGTTGAAATTATCACGGATGGTGTGCATTTGCCGCCAGCTTTGCTGAAACTGGTCTACAAAATCAAAGGGGCGGATCGCACGGCGTTGATTACCGACGCAATGCGGGCTGCTGGAATGCCCGAAGGGGAGAGCACGCTGGGATCGTTGAAAAATGGGCTGAGAGTGATTGTTGAAGACGGAGTGGCTAAATTACCTGACCGAACTTCGTTCGCCGGAAGCGTGGCCACCACCAATCGGCTGGTGCGCAATATGGTTCAGCTGGCGGATGTTTCTCTACTGGACGCTGTTCGGATGGCGAGTACCACCCCGGCCCGAATCATGGGAGTCGATCATCGTAAAGGCATTCTGGCTCCCGGAAAAGACGCTGATCTGGTTATTTTTGACGACCAGATCGACATTGACGCCACCCTCGTAAAGGGCAAGGTAGTTTACTCCCGGGTACCGAGTTTTGACTCAACTGAAACTAGGTAAGGCTCCTGCTGCTGCGTAGGCTTCGTCGCCCGAGAAGCCAAACCGAACGGTTTTTTCTAATTATTTGGGCGGGAGATTAAACCTTATCCCCGATTTGCTGTCATAGCAGGGAGAGGAGTGGAAAAAGCCGTGCGAGTTTTGGCGTATAGCTTATCGCCTTTTAACTTTGCTAGCCAAGTCCGTTGGTAATCAAAACTCATAGCTTTAATTGTATTTTCATGAAAAAAACGTTTGGACTACTCATTGCGGTTGCCCTGACCGCAATTACCGTCGACAGTAACGCGCAAACCGCGATACCGGACGACATCAAGGGGTTGCTGCAAAAAAACGCCTGTCTGGCCTGTCACAATCCGGATACGCGTTTGGTGGGTCCTCCTTACAAAGAGGTTGCAAAAAAGAAATACACCGACGCTCAGATTGTGGAACTGATTTACGACCCAAAGCCAGAACACTGGCCCGGTTATCCGCCAATGGCCCCGCTGAAAAACGTGCCGAAAGATGAGGCCCTGAAAATGGCCAAGTGGATCAACTCACTGGATGGTGGAGCTAAAGCGCCCGCCAAGAAGCCAGCTGCGAAGAAAAAGTCTTAATGAACAGCAAAAATCCCCGCCGAAAGCGGGGATTTTTATTTTGGAGCAATTGTACCATATCAAAACCCTTCATCAATGGGTGGTTCGCTGAAAATCCGCTGACGAACGGCCTCGTACAGCACAACGCCTGTAGCCACCGACACATTCAGCGATTCGACCTGGCCCACCAGCGGAATGCGGGCGTGGTGATCGGCCAGACGCAGTAGCTCCTCCGAAATACCGTCGTCTTCCGAGCCCATAATGATAGCGGTTGGTCCCGACATATCGACGTCGTAGAGATAATGGTCGGTTTTCTCGGTACAGGCCACCACTTTCACGCCCGAATCTTTCAGGTATTTGATCGTTTCCTCCAGGTGCACCTCCCGGCAAACCGGTAAATGGCTCAGGGCACCCGACGACGTTTTCATGGCGTCGGCATTGATCAGGGCCGCTCCCCGCGCCGGAATAACGATACCCTGCGCACCAGCACATTCGGCCGTCCGGGCAATGGCCCCGAAATTACGCACGTCGGTGATCCGGTCGAGGATGAGTAGGAGCGGTACCTGCCCCTGTTCGTAAACTCCCGTAATGACATTCGAGAGCTTGGCGTAATGGATTGCCGAAACGAAACAGATGGCACCCTGGTGGTTCTTGCGCGTAATTCGGTCCAGCTTTTCGGCCGGAACCCGCTGAATGGTGACGCGACGTTCGAACGCCAGTTGCTGAATTTCGGGGAAGCTGCCTTCCTTGACCAGATAAAGGCGGTCAATGTCTTTGCCCGACCGCAGAATTTCGGTAACGGATTGAATACCAAACACCATCTCCTCGCTGGAGTATTGCTTGGGTTTGTTCTGATGATACGGATTTACTCGCGAATTGCGCCGGTTCTCCATGCTTCGACTACGGGATACCAGATGGGTTGATATTCGACATATCGCACCAGTTCATAGTGATCCTCGACAAATTGATTCGGTTTTCGATTAAATGTAAAATTAATTTCCGACACATTGGCCCGTTGGTTATATACCCAAACCTCGCGGTCGCGGCTGCGCTGAACGCGGTCGGGTGGGCCCAGCACAATGTAAATCATGCCTTTGTCGGTTTTCCACCCTTCTTTGTAGGTGGTAAAAAGTCGGTTGGCTTCTTCCACCCGACCGTAATAGGCTTTAATGGCCCCCCGGGCCAGGCTCTGATCCCCGCCCATCATCGTCAGCCAGTACCGATCCAAGGCTTTTTTGGAGTCGGAAGCGGAATTAAGGCCGTTGATTTCCGTGTTGGTACTGACGTATAAAACCGGTTTGACCAGTTTTTCAGGACGAGTCAGCTTCGGGAATCGGTTGTCAGCTACCACCAGGCCGATGCCGTAAGCGTCGGCGGTGTCTTCCAGAAAATAATACAATCCTTCTTCCGGCAGTGAAAAGGGCTGATTGGTCGTTACCTGCAGGGTTGTGTCGATGTCCAGCGTTTTGGCGGCCGGTCGGGGTGTGGTATTCATCGGCGATTGCGCCGGGTCGAAATCGTGCCGATAGCGATACAGCAGCAACGGTTTGGAAACGGCCCCGGCCACATCCCGGATCACCACCGTATCACCAGCGTTGACATAATGGTGTTGCAGCGGAAGGGTGGTTTTGGGATCGTAGAGGGCAAATCGATCCCCCAGCTTGACGGTTTTAAACCGGATGGGCAGGTCGTTCAGCACTTTTCGACCGGTGCTGATTTCGGTGATTTCGTTCAGCATCACCCCGTTAGGGGCATTGGCCGGTTTTTTTACGTCGAAGAAAACCGTCAGCACATCGCCGGATTCGGGCGAATTTTCCCGGATTACGGATTCGGAGGAGAGAGGAATATTGCCATAGCCCAATCGTTCGCGGCTGTTGTAATCCGGATAAATAACATAATTGTACATAAACTGAGAGGTGAAATCCTCCACAGTGGCATATTCTGCGCCTTTGCGAACCATAAGGGTCATGTACACCCGGATCGTCGACGAATCTTTACCGATAAAACGACCCTTCGTCGACACCACGCGCCAGCTGTTCTGAGCGGGCTGCGGGGCGGTTTGGGCGGGCTCCGAAGCCGCCGGGCGATTGGTAGCCCGTTCTGTAGGACGTTCGGATAGCCGCTCGGTAGCGCGTTCGGCTGGTCGATCATTTCGTTCGATCCGGTTCGTTGCGGTTTCCGTATTTTTGCTGCGTTTACCGGAAGCACAAGCCCCGCATAAAGCTGTACAGAGTAGGATAATGGCTAATCTCATACTGATTTTAGGGTATTCTTCCATACAACGAACAAAACCATCAATCCCGTCAACCTCAGGGCCTTATTTCTTTGCAATGTAAAAGAAATCCAGGCTTCCGGCGGGGGTGTTGGTCAACTGATAGTCGGTATGCCGGATGTCGGCCGCCAGACTATCTGCTTCCAATAACTTATTTCGGTTCAATCGGTTCAGCAAATCGTAAGGGACTTGCAGCATCCAGCGGGGTAGGCGGTGTTGCAGATCGAATACGTCGTAGCGGGTGATCTTCTCGACGGATTTTTTATTCTGTTCGTAATATTCCATCACTTTCCTGTTGCCGTGAATGCCCTGCGTTTCAACCGTCGGGAAATACCGGCCCAGCAATTTTTTCAGTTCGTCCGCCGTATACTCCCGAACGTGCCACGGATTGCGGGTCAGCGAAAACATCCGGTTTACCGTGGTCAGCAGCAGCGTACCGCCGGGTTTCAACACGCGGTACGCTTCTTTTACGAACAAATCGTCATTTTCGATGTGTTCAATGACCTGAAACGTAACGATATAATCGAAGGTGTTGTCGGCCAGCCCGCTCAGGGGAGGAATGTTAGCCTGAATAAAAGTTGATTTGGGGTATTCCTGCCGAAGCGATTGAATCAGGGCATCGTTTTTGTCGATGCCGGTATAATGATTGGCTGCCTGCGTCAGCAATTCCAGCCCGCGCCCCCAGCCACATCCAATTTCCAGTACGTTGCCGCGAACGATCTGGGCCGCTTCGACGTACGGAAACAACAACCGCTGGTGAACGGGGTTGTCGGAAGCAATTTCGGCAGAGGTTATTTCTGTGGTTTTATACATAAGTCTTCAACTCGGATTCCGCGGATTAAAATGATTTACAGGATTTAAAAGCAAAGAATGCCCTAGTTGAAAGGGGTCATCACAACAATCCTGAAAAAACATCTCATCACGGCTCAAAGGTACGGCATTTGCCAGAGCTTTAAAATTCTTTCGGCAGATAGCTACGCCTTGTCGGCTTTGTTGGCCTGTTTGATGGCCTTCCCGATTTCATCCCATTCCTCCGGACGTACCTTTTCCAGGTAATTGAACTCTCCGGCGGCCAGCACTTCTCCACCGTCGAGGGTGATGCATTCGCCGGTCATGTAAGCGGAATAATCCGATAGCAGGTAAGCCGCCAGGTTGGCCAGTTCCTGGTGATCACCCACGCGCCTGAGCGGAATACGGCTGGTAGGGTCCATCATTTTCACGAGCGGTTCCGGGAAAAGTCGGTCCCAGGCTCCTTTGGTCGGAAATGGGCCGGGGGCGATGGCGTTCAGGCGGATGCCGTATTTGGCCCATTCAGCAGCTAATGATTTCACCAGAATGAGCGCTCCACCTTTGGCCACCGCCGACGGAACAACGTAGCCCGAACCCGTGGTGGCATACGTCGTGGAAATGTTTAAAACCGTACCTGGAATCTGGTTTTCAATCCAGTATTTGCCAACGGCCAGCGTGAAGTAGTAGGTGCCACGCAGCACAATATCCACCACCACATCAAAAGCTTTGTACGATAACCGTTCGGTTGGACTGATGAAGTTGCCCGCCGAGTTGTTCAGCAAACCGTCGATTCGTCCAAACCGCTCGACGGTTTGCGCGATGACGTTCTCAATCTCCTGCGGATTTCGGACATCGCAGGCAACTGGCAAAATCTGACCACCGGTTTCGTCCATCAGTTCGGCGGCTGTGGCTTCCAGTACGGGCAGTCGCCGGCTACAGATGACCACGTTGGCCCCCAGTTGCAGAAGATACCGGGCCATCGATTTTCCGAGTCCCGTTCCGCCCCCGGTTACAATAATTGTTTTATCTTTCAAGGCATCCTCCCGGAGCATTCCTTCGGCTTTCATCATCCGTTTTGTAGTCTAAGGTTGATCATCTACTGGGTCCTGGCGTACAAGTCTATTAATCAAAAACTATACACCAAAACCTAAACTAGCTGTATTTTCGCGTAAACAAAAACCGTATGCACCCCGAAACACTTGCTATATACCAAAACCGGGCGGCTGACGCCAACGCCGGGGCCGTTGTGCCACCCATTTCGCTCAGTACAACATTCGAACGGGATGCCGATGGCTCATTTCCGCATGGCCACGTTTACGCCCGTACCAGTAACCCCAACCGCGATGCGCTCGAATCCGCCCTGGCGCAGCTAGAAGGCGGTTTTGCCGGGCTGGCGTTTAGTTCCGGGCAAGCTGCTACCATGACGTTGCTGCTGGGCCTCAGCCCCGGTGATCACGTCGTGATTGGCGATGATGCCTACCACGGAACCCCGGCTTTGCTCGAAGAACTTTTTCATCCGTGGGGTTTAACCTACACCCGCGCTGACTTTACAAATCTGGACGACATTCGGGCATCAATTCACGAAAATACGCGGCTGGTCTGGATCGAAACCCCGTCTAATCCGCTGCTGAAAATTGCCGATATTCGGGCCATTGCCGACCTGGCGCACGAAGCCGGGGCGTGGTGCGCCTGTGACAACACCTGGGCTACGCCTATTCTGCAACGGCCGCTCGAGTTGGGCTGTGATGTAGTCATGCACTCGACGACCAAGTACATCGGCGGTCACAGTGATGTGCTGAGTGGAGCCCTGATTTTTAAAGAAAACGACGCGTTGTACCAGCGCGTTCGGCGGATCCAAGTACTGGGCGGTGCCGTGGCTTCACCCTTCGATTGCTGGATGTTGTTGCGGGGCATCAAAACGCTTACTACCCGCATTCGAGCCCAATCGGAAACGGCTTTGCAACTGGCCGAATTTCTTAGTCGGCATCCGGCTGTTGAAGCGGTGCATTATCCAGGACTGGAAACCCATCCGGGCTATGCCATTGCGCAGCAACAGATGAGTCTATTTGGGGCCATGCTTTCCGTGCAGATTCTGGACGGCGCCGAAGCCGCGATGGCGGTAGCCGGGCACTTACGGCTCTTCACCCGGGCTACGAGCCTCGGCGGAGTGGAAAGCCTGATCGAACACCGGGCCTCCGTGGAAGGCTCGAACACAACAACCCCGCAGAATTTACTGCGCATTTCGGTGGGCCTCGAACATGCCGACGACCTGATTGCGGATCTGGAACAAGCGTTGTTACACGCCAAGCCGCTTTAAACCGTAACCAGACGGTTTTTTAATTGGGTGATTTGCTCACTCAACGTCCAGAGTTCGGTAGCATAATACCGGCTTTGGGCGGCTGCGCTGGGGGTTTTGGGTCGGCATTTGGCAAAGTACAAACCCGTTACTTTTTCCAGCTCCGGCGCTGAAGCCAGGTAAATACTGGTTTCGGCGCCCTTTTCCGGACTGATGAAAAAAGGGCGCATCAAGTTGAAAACCAGTCCCTGGAAACTGCTGGATGTGGTCCCGAAGTTGGTTTTGACGGCTCCCGGATGCAGGCTGTTCGAGGTAATGCCATCGTCGGCCAGGCGGTCGGCCAGCTCCCGGGCAAACAGAATATTGCACAGTTTCGAAGCCCCATAGGCCTTCATGCCGTTGTATTTGCGCGGTTTGGCTAGTTCTTCCAGAATAAAACCCCGATCCCAGCGGTGGGCTTCGGAAGAAACCGTTATCACGCGGGAATACGTTCCTTTCCGCAGCAGGGGCAGCAACAGGTTGGTTAGTAGGAAGGGGCCGAGGTGATTGGTGGCAAACGTCAGTTCAATACCTTCGGGCGAAAATTCTTCTTTTTCGATGTACAAACCGGCATTGTTGAGCAGAACGTCAAGCCGATCGTACCGGTCGGATACCTCGCGGGCCGCCTGGAGTACGGAGGACTGGCTGGCCATATCGCACCAGATTAAGTCGACGTGTCCGGTTTTGCTGACCTTTTTTATTTCCTGACGAACAGGTCGGGCCTTGTCCAGGCTCCGGCACAGCATAATTATATCGAAGCCTTTTTTGGCGAGCTCCAGGGCCGTTATTCTTCCAATGCCAGAATTGGCACCGGTAATCAGACAGGTTCGGGATTGCATGATCCTTTCAGGTTGTTTTTTGGTTGACGACAACAAAAAAGTAACCCGTTGGAGCGGGAGAAGTTTTGGTTAATGATGAATTAGGAACGATGAACGATGGGTTAATTCATTCGTCGTTCATCACCCTTTAATCCATCGTTCATCATTTTATCGCTTCCTGCTCACGTTTGAACAAACCAACCAGCGTATCAACCACGTAGTCAACTTCGTCGGGGGTGTTGTATTTGCTGAAGGAGAAGCGGATTGCCCCACGCTCGGGATCATTGTCGGGGAGGGCGGATAGCACGTGGGAGCCAAGGTTAGAACCGCTGGTGCAGGCACTACCACCCGATGCTGAAATACCCGCAATATCGAGGTTGAACAGCAGCATGTCGCTCATGTCGGAAGCAGGCAGGCTAACGTTCAAAACCGTGTAAAGGCTTTCCGAAAGGTTATCCGAGAGGCCGTTAAATGAAACTCCTTCCAGCTTTTCGCGCAGCTGATCAATCATCCGGCCTTTCAGATTTTCGATGTATTGACGGTGCGTATCCATCTCTGCATAAGCGATTTCCAGCGCTTTTGCCAACCCCACAATACCATAGACATTTTCGGTGCCGCCCCGCATATTGCGCTCCTGCGAACCGCCGTGTACAAACGGATGAATGGCCCCGCGCCCGGCGCGGGTATTGCTGTTGGTATACAGGAAGCCGACACCTTTAGGGCCGTGGAATTTATGGGCTGCCCCAACAATAAAGTCAACCGGTAACTGCTGTAGATCGTGACGGAAATGCCCCATCGTCTGCACCGTATCGGCGTGAAAAATTGCCTGATACTCCCGGCACAGGTTGCCGACGGTGGTCAGGTCGAGGAGGTTGCCAATCTCGTTATTACCGTGCATCAATGACACCAGCGTGTTGGGCTGGGTACGTAGTAATTCTTCGAAATGCGCCAGATTGATGCGCCCTTTTTCGTCTACCTCCAACAGGCTCAGCTTGATTTTGCCCTGTTTGGCCAGATGCTCCAGTGTGTGCAGAACGGCGTGGTGTTCCAGCGGAGACGTGATGGCGTGCGTTAAACCGTACGTTTCGATCGAACTCCGGATGGCGGTATTGTCGGCTTCGGTACCGCCGGAGGTAAAGAAGATTTCGGCCGGTGACGTATTGAGCAGGGTAGCAACGGTTTTTCGGGCCCGTTCAATGGCCGTTCGTACTTTTCGGCCGTGGGAGTGGATGGACGAAGGATTGCCAAAATCCTCGGTCATCAACGGGAGCATGGCTTCCAATACCTGCGGATCAAGTCGGGTAGTGGCTGCATTGTCAAAGTAAGCGCGCATGTGATGTTGTGTAATACAGCGCAAAGGTACAAAATAACGTAAACTCCGGAGCGTCTGGGCGGGCCTGAAAATAAGTCGCTCCGGAATTTACGTTAAGAAAGCTATCCGCAGCCGGTTGGCTATCGTTTCGTGGAAATCACTTCTTTGATGTCTGAAATGATTTTGTTCGCCAGGTAATCGGCGGTCGAGAGGGTGTCAGATTCGGAATAAATCCGGATGATGGGTTCGGTGTTTGATTTCCGCAAATGAACCCATTCTCTATCAAATTCAATTTTGACGCCGTCGATGGTGTTGATGGGGTTTTTCGCGTACTTCGTCTTGATCTGTTCCAGCACGGCATCCACGTCAATATCGGGGGTCAGTTCAATCTTATTTTTGGAAATGTAATAGTTGGGATAAATCCGGCGCAGCATGGACGCTGATTTACCAAATTTCGCCAGATGGGTCAAAAACAGGGCAATGCCAACGAGTGCGTCACGACCCAGGTGCAGATCGGGGTAAATGATCCCACCGTTGCCTTCGCCCCCGATGGCCGCGCCAACGGTTTTCATCATTTCGACCACATTGACTTCGCCAACCGCTGAGGCCGAATGTTTGCCGCCGTATTTCTGCGTCACATCGCGCAGGGCCACCGTCGACGACAGGTTGGAAACCGTATTGCCCGGCCCTTGTTCCGGGTTCCGGTTTTTCAGAATGTAGTCGGCCACAGCCACCAGCGTATATTCTTCCCCAAACGGCGAACCATCTTCGCAGATCAGCGCCAGCCGGTCTACATCCGGGTCGACAACAATGCCGAGATCGTACTCGTTCTTTTCAATCTCGTGGATGATGTCGCGCAGGTTTTCGGGCAGCGGTTCGGGATTGTGGGCGAAATTGCCGGTGGGTTCGCAGTGCAGCCGATGCACGGTTTCAACACCGAGCGCTTCGAGCAGCATCGGAACTGCAATGCCACCGGTGGAGTTGACGGCATCGACAACAATTTTGAAATTCCGGGCGGCAACGGCTTCCCGGTCGACCAGCGGCAGGGCCAGAATGGCATCAATGTGCTTCTGAAGCCAGGTATCGTCGGTCCGGTAGCTGCCCAACTTCCGAACGTCGGCAAAGTCGATGGCTTCCGATTCAGCAATGGCCAGAACCTCCGAGCCGTCTTTTTCGGAAATAAACTCACCCTTTTCGTTCAGGAGTTTGAGGGCATTCCATTGAATCGGGTTGTGGCTGGCTGTCAGGATAATACCGCCCGCAGCTTTCTCACCCGTTACGGCAATCTCGACCGTTGGTGTAGTCGATAAACCCAGATCAATAACGTTCAGACCCAGTCCCTGAAGTGTAGCTGTCACTAATTTCGAGATCATTTCGCCCGATAAGCGGCCGTCGCGCCCAATGACTACCGTGCGGTTGTCAGGGTGTTGCTGCCGTAACCATTGCCCATAGGCAGCTGCAAACTTCACTACATCCAAAGGCGTGAGGCCATCGCCACTGCGCCCACCAATTGTTCCGCGTATGCCGGAGATCGACTTGATTAATGCCACGTTTAGATAGAGATAGGGTTAAGGAGTAAGGAGATTCGTCGGGAAGAGCCCAGCTCCTTAACGCTGGATAGGAAACAAATATAGCTTCTTTTTTCTATTCTGACCCGGTTATTGACACCTTGGCCGTCATTGTTGAGCGAGCGGTCCCTTCGAAAATTCCGGTTAGGGGAGCCAGCCGGTCGTGAAAGAAAGACGCGGCCAGGGAAACGTGGTGGCTGATGACAACCGAGCCGCCTGTCGGATCAAAACCGCGCCATCCCGACCCAGGCAGATAAACTTCCGCCCAGGCGTGGAGTTCATGATCCTGTTGCGGATTGCCGTACAGATACCCGCTAACAAACCGGGCGGCCAGGCCGAGACTTCGGCAGGCGGCAATGTAGAGCACGGCGTAGTCGCGGCAGGTTCCTTTACGGTATATTAAGGTCTCCTCGGCGGAGGCAGCGGGTCCCAGTTCGCGTTTTTCGTAAAAAAACGTGCTGCTAATGGTTCGACAGAGCAGGGATAAAAAGTCTACGGTATTCCATTTGGCTTCCGACGCAAGCTGACGGGCGTATTGCTCAATCAGGGTTGTGACGGCAGATCGTTCCAGATACGGCTCTAATAATTTGCGGTCAGCATCCGAGTAGTTGAACGGTATGCGGTTGGTTTCAAAGGGAAACAACACAAAATCGTAGCCGTTATACGGAGCCGATTCGACCTCCATATCAGCCTTGATCGTGAGCGATTCGGCGAGTCCCTTGAAATAAACAATCTGTTGAACATTGCCCTCAATATCAACATTCATGATCCGTTGATCGGGCAACGGATCAATGTGGAGCTGATAACCGGTTAACCGTTGATGGGGGTAAATTCTGGGGTACAAATACAGCGTATGCGGTTTGAGAATTACCGCGGAGGAATAATCATACCGAAGTTCGTGCCTGACCCGAAGTTTCATGGAGTAAGGAAAGTTTAACCCAATTAGCCGTCCGAATTAAATGATTTTGTCGAATATGGGGTCCATCCAGGCATTCGGGAGTTTGCGAACGGAATTGTTCAGCAGCACACTCCATTGATTGGAAATGGCTTCCACATCTTCTTTCTGAAACCGGTGCTCGACCAGGTGAAAGCTGTCTTTGGAATAAACGGCCACATCGAGCGGATAGTCCACATCGTTGGCGCTGACCCGAGTAGCATCGAATGCCAGAAAACCCATTTTCAGGGCTTCTTGGAGGGACGATTCGTAGGTCAGATTGCGGTAGAGCAACGGTTTGCCGTAGCCCGAATTGCCGATGATCTTGAACGGTGATCCGCGGTCGACCTCCACCCAGTTGCCTTCGGGGTACAGCATATACAGCTTGTGCTCTTCGTCGTCTTCCAGCTGGCCGCCCACAATCGCATTCAGGTTAAAATGGAGCGCAGAAGCCTCCAGAGCGGCTTTGTCTTCCTGAGCAACCCGTCGGACCTGCTCACCGAACGCATTGACGGCTTTGTATAGTTTGTTGAACGAACGGTCTTTTTCGCCGATCACTTCTTTGAAATACGTGATGGCTTTATCGCGTACAGAACGCAGACCGGAGGTCATGATGAACAGCGAATGATTTTCCAGTTCGTGGACCGAAATCTTGCGATTGCTCGAAACTTCGGAGCCGGAAGTAAGTCGGGTGTCGGCAATGGCAACGAGGCCGGAGGCTACTTTGATACCTAAACAATACGTCATTGAATCAGTAAACTACAAGCTATGGCGAGTGACAAATATACAGGTTTCCGAAATTTGACTTCCGTTTTAAACCAGTTTTTGCAAAAACAACTCGCTGAGAAGAAAGCGGGCGGTAGAACGAAGTGATTGAATCGGAATTTGTGTACATCCTAAAAAAGATGTGTTATTTGCGCTGACAACGGCTTTCCGGGTATTTAACACGCATTGCCGACCTCTATTATTTCAATATGAATTTATATGAAAAAAGAATCAGTTGTTGAGGCTCCAAAATACCGTTTCTGGAAACAACAAGCCGAAACGAACGGTCTGATTATTCATAAAGTCGATGAATATTACGTTCGCCGGCGACACAATGGCGAGGTGCTTTTTGCCATGTTGGAAGTCGATGCCGACACGCCGGAGGGCGACAAGATACCACCTGCGCTCTTTTTAAAAGGGCACGCGGTTTCGGTTCTGGTTTGCCTTATTGATCAGGAAACGGGTGAAAAATACGTGGTTCTGGTGCGGCAACGGCGAATTTGCGACGGTTCGCACACGTATGAGCATCCGGCCGGGATGGTCGATGCTTCCGACGATCCGGCGGAGGTGGCGGCCCGTGAAGTAGGCGAGGAGATCGGGCTGACAGTGACGCCGGAAGAACTGACCAAATTGATGAACCGGCTTTGTTTTCCGAGCACCGGCACGAGCGATGAGGCCATGCACTACTATTTTGTGGAGCGTAAAATGCCGCGGGCCGAGATACTGGCGTTTCACCACAAGGACATGGGGGTAGCCTCGGAATTCGAACGCATCACCACCGTTGTTACCACGCTGCCCGAAGCGCACAAACTGATTACGAACATCAACGGCTTGCTGCTGCATTTTTTATACCTGCAAGCGGTAGGCGATTATGACACCATGAAGTTGCTGTAAGTGAGGGTAAAAGCCGTGAACTTGCCCCAGGGACCAGAAAAAAGCGGAACGAAAAAAGAAAAAGAAAAAAAACAGTTTGTGAAAACGAGGGAATAATCCCTATATTTGCAACCCGAAACGGGGCACAGTCCTCGGCAATGGACCCGTAGTTCAATGGATAGAATTTCAGATTCCGGTTCTGAAGATAGGGGTTCGAATCCCTTCGGGTTCACGAAAAGCCTTCTACAGTAATGTGGAGGGCTTTTTACTTTTGAAAGTCTAGCCTGATCCCAAATTCTTCTGCATATCTTCAACAATACGCACGTTTCAGCACTGGAAATCTTGCGCTAAATCACGGGTATAGCCTTGATCCGTGATCGATTCAAGCTCGTTTTACGTTCATCGCGCTTTCATCAAAATCGTCGATTCTGCCTTTATAATAAAGTTGCGTAGTTAAATGACTACGCTTATATTTGTAGTCAAATAGCTACATAATGAATCTGAGAAGAGACGTATTCCAAGCCATTGCCGACCCGACCAGAAGAGCCATCCTGATGCTGGTTGCTACACAATCCATGACGGCCGGGGGCATTGCATCCAACTTTGACACGGCCAGACCCACGGTTTCAAAACATCTGCAAATACTCACTGAGTGCGAATTGCTGAAACAGGAGCAACAGGGCCGGGAAATTTACTATCATCTCAATCCGCATAAGATGAAGGAAATAGCTGACTTCATCGAGCCATTCCGCCAAATGTGGGAGGAACGGTTTACGAAACTGGAAAGCGTCATGAAACAATACCAATCCAAAAAATAGACTGCATGGAACGAAAAACAGAAATCAAGGCCGAGGACGGCAAACAGGATTTAGTGATCACGAGGCAATTTGATCTGCCCCTGGATCTATTGTTCAAAGCGTATGTGGAGCCCGACCTTGTGGCCCAATGGATGGGAACAAAGGTGCTGAAACTGGAATGTAAAAGACACGGCAGCTGGCAATTCGAAACCACCGATGCTGCGGGGAATGTGGTTTTTCAGTCCAATGGAGTCATCCACGAGTTTATACCCAACCTGAAAATTACCCGCACGTTTGAGATGGAGAACACGCCCTTTCCGGTTCAGCTGGAGTTTCTGGAGTTTGAAGCACTACCGGATGACACCAGCAAACTCACCATGCACATCGTCTACAAATCGGTTGCTCACCGGGATCAAATGCTGAAGTTACCCTTTGCTTATGGCTTAAACAGGGCCCATAACCGATTGCAGGAGGTGGTAGAAAAATTCAAATAAGACGTTCGTGATGACAAAGAGGAATACAATCGTCTACTGGGTTGCTACGGCCTGGCTTTCCCTGGGAATGCTGTCCACGGGAATGGTGCAATTGCTCAATATAAAGGAAGAAGTTGATTTGATGACCAGGCTGGGCTATCCGGCCTATATGCTAACCCTATTGGGCGTTTGGAAGCTGTTGGGCGTTGTTGCTTTGCTAATTCCTAAATTCCCTTTACTGAAAGAATGGACGTATGCCGGTTTTTTCTTTGCCATGTCGGGGGCGGTATTTTCGCACCTGGTATCGGGTAATCCTGTAACGGAAATAGCGGGCTCGCTGTTACTTTTGATTTTGACGGTTATATCATGGTACTTCAGACCGGCGAGTCGAAAAGTGAGGACGGCTATTCAGTGAACGTTGTTTTCTGGGATCAGCAGTCCCAAAGCAACAGCAAGAATTTAATTCGTTTCCCGGTAAATCCGTAATCATCTAAAACCAAAAACGCCATGAATCACTCTAAAACCACGTTGTCGGCCCAACAACAGGAAGAACTCTTCAGCATTTTACGCGTCCGTTTTGCGAAAAATAAGAACCGCCATCCTGGGCTGGAATGGACCGACGTGCAGGCAAGAATCGAAGCGAATCCTGAAAAAGCGTGGTCGCTCAATGAAATGGAAATGACGGATGGAGAACCGGATGTAGTCGGGTTCGATAAAGAAACGGGCGAATACATAGTTTATGATTGTTCGGCCGAAAGCCCCAAAGGCCGCCGAAGTGTTTGTTACGATTACGAAGGGCAGGAGTCACGGAAAGAGCATAAACCGGAAAATAACGCCATCGATATGGCGGCTGAAATGGGCATTGAACTTTTAACGGAGGAACAATACCGGGCGTTGCAGCAACTGGGCCAGTTCGATTTAAAAACTTCGAGCTGGATTAAAACACCAGCAGCGATCAGAGAACTCGGTGGGGCACTTTTTGGCGATCGTCGCTACGATCACGTTTTTGTGTACCACAACGGCGCGCAATCGTACTACAGTGCCAGAGCATTTCGGGGCGTTTTGCGGGTTTAACCATCCTATTTTTGCGGCTCCCGAAACAAACTTTGCCCGTAAAATGGTTGTGTAAATAGAATCTACGCGATAACGCAAAACCAATAAAGTTATGTCATTACAATCACAGGAAGACCTGATTGGTATGCAGCAGATTAGCCAGATTGTCGGCTCAACCCTCCGGCTTATGCAGCAATACGCCCGGCCCGGTATGTCGACGCTGGAACTTGATCAGTACGGTCGAAAACTGCTGGAAGAGCAGGGAGCCCGGTCGGCACCCAAACTCACGTACGGTTTTCCGGGCTGGACCTGCATTAGCTTGAATGAGGAAGTTTGCCACGGTATTCCGTCGGCAAAACGATTGATGCTGGAAGGTGATCTGGTCAACATTGATGTGTCCGCCGAACTGAACGGTTATTGGTCAGATAATGGCGGTTCTTTCGTATTGGGCCAGGATATTCATCAGCGAGGGGCGCTGGTGGATGCCTCGAAGCGGATTCTGGCCAAAGCCATCAGTCGCATCAAAGCGGGGGTGCAGATTGCTGAAATCGGGCGTCTGATTGAAACGGAAACCAAGCAGGCTGGTTTCCGGGTGATAAAAAATCTGGCTGGGCACGGCGTTGGTCGCAGTTTGCACGAAGAGCCGCGGGAGATTTTGTGCTATTATGACCGGTCGATCAAAACCCGCTTTCGGAAGAACTCCGTGGTGGCCATCGAAACCTTTTTGTCGACCAATTCATCGTATGCGCACGAGAAAGAAGATGGCTGGACGCTGGCGGTGCGGAACAGCTTTGCGGTGCAACACGAGCATACTATTGTGGTCACGGATCAGCAGCCTATTATTCTGACGGCAGCCAATCAATTGTGGAATTAGAACCGTATTGGGCTTGCAAAGCCTGAAAAAGATTAGATCAATTCCTTAAAACCGGCGTAAGAGCCGGTTTTTTGCTGTTCGGGGAGGGGAAAAATCTTCAACGGTTTAAAAATACGGTTTTTAGCTATGCTGAAATTGACCCACCAGCCAACGTCTTTCTTATATGAGAAATCCGGTTTCGACCGGTTTGGATACCATCTGGAGCGTGTTGGATTTTCGATCCGTCTAGCCTGGTTCATGATTAACGAACATTTGAGTAGGTTTGGCAGTGCTGGGCGCATACGCACCAGGTTTTTGAAACCGGGCAAAAGTGAACGGTCGGGCCAGACACATCATGAAAAAGAAATGACAGTTGAGTGCCGGATTTGCGCAGTTCAGGTAGTTCCGTAGGAGCGAGTTGCGGTTTGATCCCCAATTTTGGCAATCGAATTGCCGGTGGCTTGACGGTTTAGGCATTCTGTTTAAAACCGCTGTCGTCGTTCGATGAAATTGGTTCAAGTAAACAACTTCGTTATGCTAATGCGTATGAAAAAAATCGGTTTGCTGCTGCTTGTTCTGGCCTCTTTCAGCAGCTGTAAAGATCAGGAGGCCAACCCATCCATCAGCGGTACATTCACCGGGCCAGCCACGGTAGAAGATAAAGTGGGCATTGCTTCCTATTCCAATGCGGAGGTAACCGTCGAACAAATCGGCTCAGCGGAGGTGCAGGTGAGCGGCCGCGGTTTTGAGACATTCGTTGTCGAGAATGTCAACCGGAATGGCAGCTCTTACTATTCGGCGGGCGATGGTACGAACGAATTTCGCTACTCGGGGAGTTCGACACCCAACACGTTGCTGATTGACTGGACGGCCGACGTAAAGGGTAAAGTACAAACCGTCCGGTTCGGCGGGAACAAGAAGAAATAAATCACCAGCGACCAGTTGTTTTGAGCTTCCCGAGAGGGAAGCTCTTTTTTTGTCGCAATTGATCCGGCACTTGCCGCAATTCAGGGAACACTTACCACAACTCGGTTCGCAACGGTTTTCAAAATCGCTCTTGCTGCTTTTATTTTTAAGCGATCAAATAACGGGGACAACCCGGATACCTTTACAAACAACAACTTAATGAACGCAATGAAACAAGTTCTGGTCATGATGGCTTTGCTGAGCACAGTGGCCTGCACGGAACCCGGTGTTGACGGGCCGCAAGAATCCGGTAAACCCGAAGAAGGAGTCGTTAAAGGTCGGGTCGTCGACGAGCAGGGCAAACCCGTTGCCAATGCCGTCATTGTTGCCAGCAGCACCGATTACGGCAGTAGAACCAGTACGGGCTATACCGACGCCAACGGGAATTACAGTTTTAGGGTGACAACCGGCATAGCCGCCGGATCCTATACCGCCAGCGGTTCCGTAACGGTCAAGTATCACAACCAGAATTACAGCCTGGCGCTGTATGAGGAAAATACCCGGGTGTTTTCCGCCTACGACGGGGCCGTCCGAAACTTTATATTCCGCCTGACGGGCAAACGAACCGTAGACGCGGACGTAAATGACCGCCCGTTGGGGGCAAAACTGGAAGTTCACCACAACGTTGACGCCATCGAAAAAGAGAACCTGGAAATAATTCTGGAGCCGGTTGGACCCCTGGTGGATGGTAGTACAGGGAAAAAACTGGTTGTAGGCTTGCCGGAAAACCGCTACTACGTTGATGATATTCCGGTTGGGCAGTACAAAATTAGCGCCCGCGATAAAACAACCGGAAAAGCGCTGGGCGTATCTGTCCATAATTCCTTCAAAAAGCACGAACCCTCGGTTACAGCCCTGTTCCAGGAAGAGAACGGAGCCACCACCTTTTACGATTTGGTCATTACGGTGGATACGCTCTAACACCTGACTTGATTTTTCTGCTTCCTCAACGACCCGGCTCGGCCGGGTTTTTTGTTATAGGGGAGTGAAACCAACGCACTCGTTGAGCTAATTAGAAATGTAAGCGGGTTTCTGAGCACCTTCTAACCATCTTCTAATTTTCTTTGCGTGAAGTTACCGTAACTTTGTAATTAATTGGGAAAATGATGCTCTGACCCATAGGGCAAGGTGCAAACGCTGACTGGAAAGTCTTCTTGAAGCTTTTAAGTCGGCGGATTGATCAGGATTTTTCCAGTTATCGGGGTTCTTGCGACAGGTAAATTCTGAACCGCAGGAATTTTTCGGTAACAGACTACCGTTCCCTGATTGGTTTCCTGCATCGCCCTGGTGGCAGGCATCAGTTCGCAAAAACCAAGTTACACCATTTTACAATTTGCATTTTATCCAGTATGGGATCATACAACAATCCAACGATTACCCCTCTTCGGCGTCTGATTCGGCTGTTGGGGACCGAAAAACGGGACATCTGGTATGTTTGCTTATACGCGCTCGTCGCGGGTTTGATCAGTCTGTCGCTCCCGCTGGGGGTTCAGGCGGTTTTCAACCTGGTTTCGGGCGGCATGGTTTTTAGTTCGGTATACGTTTTGATTGGCCTGGTTGTCGTTGGTGTTATCATCAGTGGACTGATTCAGATTGGCCAGCGGGCACTAGTCGAAGTGCTGGAGCAACGGCTGTTTGCAAAAGCGGCTATGGAATTTACGTACCGATTGCCCCGCATCCGGCCCGATTCCTTGCACGGAATGCATCCACCCGAGTTGATGAACCGGTTTTTTGACGTTCTGACCATCCAGAAGGGCCTGCCTAAATTGCTCATTGATTTGATAGCCGCAGCTATCCAGATTCTGTTTGGGATTCTGCTGCTGTCGTTTTACCACCCGGTTTTTTTGGCATTCGGTCTGTTTACGCTGGTAACGATTACGATTATTGCCTGGATCCTGGGTCCCAGTGGCTTACGGACCAGTCTGAACGAATCGAAGTACAAATACAAGATGGCGGCCTGGCTGGAAGACATCGCCACCCGGCTGGCCGACTACCGGACGTCAGAAAAAGTGAACGAGCCGCTTACGCAAACGGATGAATATGTTGGGCATTACCTCGAATACCGCGAACAACACTTTAAAGTCCTGAAACGGTTTTATTATAACTCGCTGGCTTTTAAAACCGTCGTTACCGGTGGCTTGCTGATTCTGGGAACAGCTCTGGTGGTCGACCGGCAAATGACGCTGGGCCAGTTTGTGGCGGCTGAATTGGTGATTGTATTGATTACTAGCTCCGTTGAAAAGCTGATTTCGGGAATTGATACGGTTTTTGACATGCTGACGGCCGTTGAAAAAATGGGTAGCGTCACGGATTTACCGCTGGATGATATTGGACCTGATGCGTTTGAAAGTAATCCAACCCAATCTCCGGTTCTAACCCCAACTACGTAATCTATCTATGCTGAATATATCAAATCAACAGATTGATAACCAGCTAATTGACGGTTTGCCGCTGAAGAATTTACGGCAATTGCCCGATATAAAAGCCGGTCGTCGGCTAGGACGCTGGATGCTGGTCATACTAGCCATCTGCCTGGGCGGATTGTTTCTGCCCTGGCGTCAAAATATCAACGGCGAAGGGACGGTAACAGCCCTAACGCCCCAAGACCGGCCCCAGACGTTGCAGAATGCCATTGCCGGCCGAATTGAACAATGGAAAGTCCGCGAAGGGCAATACGTAAAGCGCAACGATACGCTGCTGGTTATTTCCGAGATCAAGGATGAATACTTTGATCCCAAACTGCCCCTTCGGCTGCAGGAACAGTTAGAAGCCAAGGAGGCCAGCCTGGTCGCAAACAACGCCAAGATCGAGGCCCTTGGAGAGCAGCTGACAGCCTTACAAACCGGTTTGCAAGTCAAGCTGTCGGCGGCTCGCAACAAGGTACAGCAGGCACGGTTTAAGGTTATCAGTGATAGTACAGACCTGATTGCCCTTCAAAATACTTTCAAAATTGCGCAGGACCGGCTCCAGCGTTACGAGAAAGGCCATCAGGGGGGGCTGTTTTCGCTAACCGACCTCGAATCGCGCCGGTTGAAGGTGCAGGAAGACTATGCCAAAGTGATTGCGCAGGAAAACAAACTGAACGTTACGCGGCAGGAATTGCTCAATGCTCAACTGGACCTGGGCACCATTCAGGCGGATTACCAGGAAAAAATTGCCAAAACACAATCGGATCGTAGCTCGGCGATTTCGTACCGGACCGATATCGAAGGGGAGATTTCAAAGCTGGTAAACAAAGTCAGCAGCGTGGATGTGCGCCGGGGTATGTACGTTATCCGGGCTCCGCAGGACGGTTATGTTGTCCGTGCCCTGAAAGCCGGTATTGGCGAGACAATCAAAGAAGGGGAGTCCATCGCGACGCTGCAACCGGACAAACCGCTGGTGGCGGTGGAGTTGTATGTTCGCCCGAATGATGTTCCGTTGATCCAGCCGGGGCGACACGTTCGTCTGGAGTTTGACGGTTGGCCAGCTGTGCAGTTTTCGGGTTGGCCCAACGTGGCCGTCGGAACGTTCGGAGGAACGGTTTCGGTGATCGATGCCGTCAGCAGTACGAATGGAAAATACCGGTTGCTGGTTGAACCCCAGCCAAGTGAAAAAGACCCCAACTGGCCCCGACAACTGCGCGTTGGGTCGGGCGTGTATGGCTGGGTCATGCTTGACAATGTACCAATCTGGTACGAAATCTGGCGACAGCTTAACGGGTTCCCGCCTAGCCTGAAAGCGGAGCCTACGCATCCCGGGGAGGGGGCTAAAAAATGAAAAAGCAGGCTTGGATACATTTGTTACAACAAGTCCTGATCGCAGTAGCGGTATTGTCGGGCTGGAGCCGGGCGGTTGCCCAGCCTGCCGACACCGTTGCGTTTTCGGCGGAAGAATTTTATGAGGTCGTGACGCGATACCACCCGATCGTCCGGCTGTCGTCGCTGCTGAGCCGGGAAGCGCAGCAGGAAGTTTTGCAGGCTCGCGGGGCGTTTGATCCAAAGCTGTTTTCGTATTACGACAAAAAGCAGTTTGGCAACACCCTCTATTATGATAAGTGGCAAACGGGGCTGGCAGTGCCGATTCTGCCGGGAGGAATCGACCTGAAGATCACGCACGATCGCAACGGAGGGCGGTATGTCAACGCCGAAGAGCGGCTGGCTACTCCGGGGCTCACCAGTGTAGGCATATCGATACCCGTTGGTCAGGGCTTGTTGATCGACGCCCGGCGGAATGCGCTTCGCCAGGCGCAATTGGCGATCAATCTGGCCGAAGCGGAGCAGATTAAGCTGATTAACAAAACGCTGTTTGATGCGGCCAAGACGTACTGGGACTGGTTTTTTGCCCACCAGCAATTCCGTTTGCTGGATGATGGGTTCCGCTTGGCCGATACGCGTTTCCGGGCCACGCGCGACCGGGCGTTGTTGGGCGATGTGGCGGCTATCGATACCACGGAGGCCCTGATTACCGTTCAGGACCGACAGGTCCAGCGTGATCAGGCCGTAGCTGCCCTGCAAAATACCCGGCTTCGGCTAATTGCTTTTTTATGGAATGCCGATCAGCAGCCGGTCGATTTACCCGAAACCGTAATTCCTCAGCCGGCACTGATAAACCGTATCGACGAAGCGGTTTTGCAAAATCTGTTGGGGCGGGCCGCCGAGAATCATCCGGAACTGACCAAATTGGTGACAAAGCAGCAGCAGCTTGTCATCGAGGGGCGCTACCGTCGGTCGTTGCTCATGCCGCAGCTCAACGTTAGTGGAAGTTTGTTGAGTGGGGTGCCGGTTTGGGGGGAGTTGAATGGGCTGCCGGCCTATTACAACTTTCGGGCCGACAACTACAAAGTTGGGTTTGATTTCGCTTTTCCGTTGTTTCTACGGAAAGAACGAGGGAAATTACGGCAAATTCAGCTCAAGGCCCAACAGGTGAGTCTGGAACGGCAGCAGGTTAGCCGGGACATCGCCAACGATGTTCAGACCGCCTGGAATGACCTCAAGATGCTCGAACGCCAGTTGGGCGTTCAACAGCAAACGGTTCAGAACCAGCAGCGGCTGGTGGAAGCGGAGCAGCAAAAGTTTGACATGGGTGAAAGCTCGCTTTTCCTGATCAATACCCGAGAAACGAAACTGATCGACTTGCAGGTTAAGTGGGAGGAGATGAAAACCAAATACCAGAAAGCGGTTGCGGATCTGTATTACCGGGCGGGAACAACCCTGTAATCAGCGTTGCGAACGATCCACATCTTGTAGCTGAAAAGCCCTACGCGGACATAAGCTCGTCCGCGTAGGGCTTTTTCGTTGCTATTACGTTTACGCGAGTTGGTGAGTCTTAACACTTTTTTACTACTCGTTGAGAAGATTGGGAATGTTGTATAGAATTAATCGAGCAGACAAAAAATTAAGGCAGGTATCGTAAATGTGCAAGCGATAACCTGTTTTTTTCTATACAATGTCCCTTTTAACGCGCCTTGACGAGACGATAGAGCTGCCCGCTGCCTGATTCTAATATCGGGCGTTGATGCAGGCTTTGGCATCTGCTACTCGCTTATCTGGTTTGGTACCACGATTCAGGGTTTGTTTTCATTGAGTAATCCCAGAAGGCCAGATACAATACGGCCAGCGTAGACCAGAGGATGGAGTAGCTAAGGTTTTTAATGAGCATGGAAATTTCCAGGCTACTGATACCTAGAAAGAGCAACAAAGACCCCGCCCACAGAAAGTAGGAAAGCAGTGTTCTCAACAGGGGGGGAGTCCGTATAATCCCCACTTTCTTGAATTGGGGAACAACACGTTGAAGTAAAAACAAGGTCAGCGAAATAACTGATAGAACACTACCAAACTGAACCGAAGACCATAAAACGTTCCGTTCAATTACACCCACAAAATCGGTCCTCAGGCCCAAATAGAGGCTTGCCAACGTAAGCAGGCCGACGACCACCAGCGTGCGGAGCCGGTTGGACGTAGCGAATTGGGATTTAACCAGCGCCCACCAGTCTCGAAGCAGACTTTTCAGAAACACCTTCCGGTAGGTCCATTCCATCTTTCGGATATTTTTTCGCCCGCCAAAGTCATCAATCGTACGCTGGAGTGCCTCTTCAAAGGAAAGAGAATCAGTCATCTGGGCTTCTACGGAAGCTACAAAATGGTCGGTCATCTCTTCGATAAAGGCGGTTTCAATTAACTGACATTTCTGGGTCAGAAAGCTAACGATAACCGAATGTTGGGACTGGGTCATAGCTATAAGGCTGTTTAGGTAATAGGAAGCTTCTTTAAATTGCTGGGCTGGCGGTTAGTATGCGTTGTAACTGAACAAGAAACTGTTCAATCTGAGCCAGTCGATCCACGGCGTTGCCTTGCTGATCTTGGGCAATTGAATAATATTTACGGGCGCGACCCTCCACTACCTGGGTTTTGGTGATCAGCATGCCGTCTGCTTCCAGCTTGTACAAAGCAGGATAGAGAGCTCCCTCGGTAATCCTAAGCTGGCCATCAGTTAGCTGCTTCACTTTTTGACAAATTTCATAGCCATACATCCATTCAGAATTGGCCAGCAGTTTGAGAATGATGGCATTTAGACTGCCTTTGAGCAGCTGATGAGAAGTAGCGTTCATTCACAAATATACCAAATATTTACATACTACTGAATCTTAGGTATTATTTTTTTGCGGAATTGGCTTGTAGGCCAAAGGAGGTACAAAAGGGTATTTCTCCGAGCTGAAAACCACGAAACAGCTTTAACGTTGATTAAAATCAATAGATGTTTACGTTGCGCCACTCCAGGATATAGACTGCTGTTAACCAGGGATCATGCCCATCCAAATTGGGGCGCAGGAGACATGATGTCTCCTGATTTAATTTTTAGGTCTTATCTTTATTGGCTGAATTACAGAGGTATTTTTGAAGCTATGGAGCACTGTATAGTATATATGAGCCATCTAAGTCCAAAGGTTACGGAGACGGATCTGATTGAATTGCTGACTCGAAGCCGACAAAACAATCAACAAACCGGTATCAGTGGAGTGCTACTAGCGGTTGGCGGTAGCATTTTGCAAGTACTAGAGGGCCCTCAGGCGGTTGTGGAGACGCTTTATGAACGGATTCGGCGGGATGCTCGCCATTCTAATGTATCAACGGTGCTTCAACGGTCGATCCAACAGCGTCAATTTTCTAATATGGCGATGGGCTACCAAACACTCACACTTCAGCAACTGGATCAAATCCAGGCATTGGTGGATTTGGACCAGCCTGAGGGGTTGGACCGACGCTCTCAAGAGGCTTTGTTACTTCGGACTGTTCGGCTGTTTTACCAAAGTAATCGGTAAAATTCATTACTTTGATAAACTAGTCTAATTGCCATTTACTTCTCTTTTTCAGGAGAAACCCGTATCGTCCTCAATTGTCTATCCGGTGAGAAAATCAGGTTGGGCACTTCCGTATAATGCGTCCCTTTCCGCTGCACAAAGGCGCAGGTATAAAGCCACTTCACCAAACGGGTCTGCTTTGTGGAGAACGTACTCACCGGTAATTTGAGGAGCAGCTTGTTCCAACCTTTCTTTAGCGTAATGGGTATTGGTGGCCGAAGTTCATATGCTTCGTCCTGGTATGGCTCTTCATGGCTGGCTGGGTGATGGCCCGCATTTGACCAGGCAGGTGGGGTGATTTTCTGGTCATTCAACCAGATACAACTGCTTTTATAATCCCATTGACCCGCTGGAGGTGACGCATCTTTTTCAGAGCGTCCATAGTTGTGAAAATCAATCCAGGCACCAACCGTTTGTTTTTTAGGTGAATACACATAGGTATAGGCATAAGCCGTATGATTGGGTTGCGGATTGTCGAGGTAGGCTCGCGTCATACTTGGCCCCCAGGTATGGCGGAGATAAATGGTTGCCCCGGTGGCATCCACCGCCGGGAAATCAAGGTTGCCCTGTTCGGGTGGAAACGCAGTGCTTAAATTGCCGCCGTTGGAAAACGGTTGCAGAATGCGCCACGTTTGATGACGCTGACCGGCATAGGGAAATAGCAGGCCCTGAAAATTCCGGTGTTTATGGGCCAGCAGGCGCTGCTCAAAATCGGTGAATCCATCCGCATCGACCAACACCACCCCGGCTTTGTCTAAAGGAGAACCGCCCCCTCGCCAGCTCCGTTCGGCGAGCGTCAGCATGAGCGGATAAAAACCGCTTAACAACTCAAGCTGGTCTGCGTCGGTTGGACGACGGTCGTTCCATACGCAACCAATGGCTCCAAGCCGGTAAGCCGAGCCGGTCGTCGTGTCGCACAGGGTGCGTTGAAACAAACTGATGAGGTCAGCTTGGGTGCTGTAATGATTAAAGTACAAGTCGCGCGAGTCAATGACGCGCTGGCCGGGGCGAGGGCGGACAGTGCCCATCCACATTTGCCGGATAATGGACGTATCGAGTTTTGCACCGGGCAGCCAACCCATTACTTCTTTACCACAGCCGCGCACAACGGCTACCATCTCGGGCACAAATGTTGTGTCGGTAAAGGCAACCTCGTCCGTTCCTAAGTGAATGTACGGAACGTCAAAAATGCTGCATACTTCCCGCAACAGCTTCTTAACGAGTATTTTTCCCGGCTCCGACTGCATTTCATGACCCGTTGCCCGTTTGAACGCTCCACTATGGCCAGGCATGTCGATTTCGGGTATAAGCAGCACATGACGCTGCTGGCAGAATTGGACCAGTTCGCGCGCTTGTTGCTTGGTGTAAAACTGCCCGGGTGAGCGTAATGTAACCGAAGAATCCGTTAGAGCAGGGATGCTATCACTTTGTAGACGCCAGGCAAGGTCTTCCGTCAGGTGCCAGTGAAACGTGTTTATCTTATAGCGGGATAATTGATCGATGTGCTGCTTAAGCCGTTCGATTGGGATAAAACTACGGCCCACATCGTGCATAAATCCCCGGATCGGGAACGCCGGGTAGTCGGTAATGAGGCAGCCCGCCAGCGTGGGACGGGGCGTTGGCTGATAGAGCTGTCGAAGGGATTGATAGCCCCAGAATAGCCCCCGCAGGGTGGCCGCCCGGAGTTGTACCGACTGGGCAGCCACCCGTAGTTCGTATCCTTCGGGACGCTGGTGAAAGGCTCCATCCGGCTCCAGCACCACTTCGATTTTCCTGGTGGATTTTCCTGGATTCGCGGCCGAAATAACCTTCGCACGACTTACCTGCTGCACAAACAGGGCAATAGAATCGGCAATGGACTTGGCTTCATTATGATTGGTTTGGAGGACGATGGTGCCCGTCAGCAAGAACGAAGGTTTCGTCCAGGTTAATTCGCGGGGCAGCGGCAATAAGGCCGGATGTTGAGCGTAGCCGGACAGGGAGAGAAGCAGGAAAAGGAATACGAGTCGGTTCATGATAAGGGATTGGGATAGGCGGGGGGCGACAACCCTGCCCAATTGCCCACTTTGGTCATGCTGAAGGGTTGCCTGTAATAGATACGTTTCCGTTGTCTAGTTCACTGATTTTAGATCATTTGTTAATGGAAATAGAGGAACGACTATCGTTTTTAGTCGCGGTTTTCCAGTTTGTTCCTTTCACGGTCGTGTTGACGCCGGATAGGGCCTTGCTTGTACGCTTGTTCCGATTGATTTCTACACGCGTAGCCATTTGAGTTAAGCGATCTAAATAAACCAATAGGCAAAAAATAAGTATTACATATTTGCGGCTGTCGCTGAAAAAAGGAGTCATTATCTAGCCACAGTTACGATGAACCATCACCATTTTGATCATACAAAGCTATTATGTAATACTTAATAAACAAAAACAAGGAATATAGATTCTATTATTTATGGGTCAAAACCGTATTTTGGTTAATTCACGAAAGCAATAGTCTTTTTAAGTCAGACATAATTTTGTGGGTAGGGATGCTAGTGGAGAGGCAGAGAGAAGAGATAACCCGTCTTCGTTTGTGATTGAGATAGAAGCGGACCGGTTCTAACTATTCAATACTATGCTGTAAAAAAGCGGACTTCAAAAGGAATGAAGTCCGCTTTTTTTACACAAAACGCTGTCTATCTTAATGGATGAGGTAGTCTGGAGCAATAAAGAGTTTTAACCTTTGGGCTAAAGGTTATGATGTAAACTCAATGAAAAATTCCAAAGTGTGCAGTCTGAACGCTGGTGAGAAGCAAACAAGCATTGTACAAAGACCTTAAGAAAGACGCCTTTATTAGACGCCAGATCTGTTTTGTTGAATGGGTATTTGAAGAGACTGTCACTCGCCAAAAATTACTTTGGCGAGTGACTATAAGCCAGGGCCGTTGGCGCCATGCCAAACTTTTTCTTGAAGGAATGGGAGAAGTGTGAAATGCTCTCAAAGCCCAAATCGAGGTAAATTGCCGAGGGTTTTTGACGCTTGGTTTCGATGAGGTACTTGGCTTCGCTCAGCCGTTTGTCCTGAAGCCAATGACGGGGTGGTACACCGAATGTTTTCAGAAAATCGCGTTTAAAAGCGGCCAGACTGCGGCCAGTTAGCTGCGCGAATTTTTCAATAGGAACATTGAAATGAAAGTTGCTAAGCATGAACTTTTCGAGGTCGATTTTGTAAGGGGCGGAAAAGTCGAACAGCAAGTTGCGAAGTTGGGGCAGGGCAAGCAAGAGTAATTTGACGCCCTCTTTTAGTTTCAGGATTCCCATGTCGTCGGTCAGGCTCGCTCCCGAGCTGCGGGCGTAGGGAACAATCGATTGAAAATACCCCTGAAGGAATTCATTCGAGGGAATCAAGATATTGGGTAAACCACTGTATTTCTGGTCTGCTTCAAGCTTTTCCTCTAACGCAATCTTGCGCAAAAGATCCTCCTGCAGCGATATGACGATTGTTTCATAAATATCGCCGGGTGGTGGTGTTTTGGTGAGCGTACCCAGCTGATTTTTGCCGATCAGCAGCATTTCTCCCCCGGTCATCGAAACGGTTTGCCCGGAGGTTTCTAAGATAAACTGTCCTGAAACCTGCAATATTAAGGTATGGTGGTTCCATAAACACACTTTTTCTTTCCGTTCAGCAGAGTGATACGAATAAAAAATCACGCCGGGCAATATTTCAGCTGGACTGGTCATTTAGCGTTGTAAGTACGTGCCGCCACGCAGGGCACCGATGGCAAAAGTAGTGTTCAAGGTATTCATCTCTTCCGGTGTGAATACAATGTTCATAGCGGTAATGTTTTCTGGTAAGCGCGATCGGCGGCTCATGCTAACCAACGGCATAACCTGATCGCCTTGTTCTTTTACCCAGGCAATCGCCAGCTGGGTTGGCGTACAGCCTTTGTGACGAGCTACTTGTTTTAAAACGTCGACTTTCTGCAGATTATGAAGTAAGTTTCCCCCTTGAAAACGAGAGAAATGGTTTCGGTAATCGTTTTGCGCCAGCGGGGCTTGCAGTTCGCCGGTTAATAAGCCCTCCGCCGTATTGGCGAAGGCCACTATGGCAATGCCTAATTCTTTTGCGGTTGGCAATAAGTCGTTTTCTATTTGACGGTCAGCCAGCGAATAGCCGATCTCCAGCGCACTGATGGGATGAACTCGGTTGGCCTGACGAAGTTGGTCCGCCGTAACTTCCGAAACGCCAATGTACCGCACTTTTCCTTCTTGAATCAGGTCGGCAACCGTTCCAATGATGTCTTCCACCGGTATGCTGCCATCCATTCTGCTGGGTTGGTAGAGATCAATGGTGTCAATACCCAAACGAGTCAGCGAGTAATTGATAAAGTTCTTGATCGACATGGGACGCAGATCCATTCCCAGCCATTGTCCATTGTGAAAGATGGCACCAAATTTTACACTGATGAACGCCTTGTCACGCTTTCCTTTGATGGCTTTGCCGATCAGCAGCTCATTATGGCCTGCCCCGTAAAAGTCTCCGGTGTTCAAAAAATTAATATCCTTCTCCAGGGCTTCATGGATGGTGGCCACGCTTTCGGTTTCGTCAGGTATGGCCCCGCCCCAGATCGAAGACATACGCATACAGCCTAAACCAAGTTTGGAGACGAACGGGCCATTTTGGCCCAGTTGAATTTTTGGGATGTTTTTCATGACGCAAAGATCAAACTTTACAAGACGGGCTAGTTTCTTGTACGGCTCAGATATTTTGCTTGTACGGCTCACCGAAACCGTACCAAACTTTACAACGGCAAGGTGATCGATACCCAATTTCGACATGGTCAGCATCATGGTAAAGATTTTTTGCCTGAATACCAATCCTCGTTTATTGGCCTCATACCGTTGTAATGATTAGCCAAAAACGGAAAATTGACTGTACGGAATGGAGTGAGTTGGTGGGACATGGTCGGCACCATGATTTACCGTACTTTGAGAGGACAAAAGCGGAGTGTTCAGGAAAGCATAGGGGAAGACAGGATTTGCTCCCATTATTTACAATTTCCTTTTGTCAGAAAACGGTATTTGGTGGTCCCGCCGGGAATCGAACCCAGATCTAAAGTTTAGGAAACTTCTATTCTATCCGTTGAACTACGAGACCATAAAAAACCTGCAAGGTTTTTGGAACCCTACAGGTTTATTGTGCAAAAATGCTTAGAAATTGGCTATTTACCAAAATCATCGCTGAAACCCGTATCTTCGTTCCAGTCGCCAAGCGGCACCTCCATCCAGTTCGGATAAATGGTGTAGTGCTTTTCTTTTACTAAAGTATACAGCAGATTTCGCAGTTCGTCGACGTTCTCACGCTTTTCGGCCGAAATAAAAACCACGTGCTCGGCTTTTTGAGTTAGGTACGTTTTCTTGAGGTAATCCAGTGCGGTTTGCTTGCGGATCGCTACCGGCAGGTCATCGTCAAAATCATCGTCCTGATGCATCCATTCATCACGAGGCTCAAACTGATCGATCTTGTTGAAAACCAGAATCGTCGGCTTCTCACCTGATGTGCCGCCAACACCGATTTCCGAAAGAATATCGCTGACAACCCCAATATGTTCTTCAAACGATGGGTGCGATACGTCAACGACGTGCAATAGAATGTCGGCTTCGCGTACCTCATCCAGAGTCGATTTAAAGGCTTCGATCAGCGTTGTCGGAAGTTTGCGAATAAACCCAACGGTATCCGTCAGCAAAAACGGGATATTGCCCAGCACAACCTTCCGAACCGTCGAATCGACCGTGGCAAACAATTTGTTTTCGGCAAAAACCTCGGCTTTGGCCAGCGTTCGCATCAGCGTGGACTTCCCGACGTTCGTGTAACCCACCAGTGCCACACGGACGAGCCGATCCCGTTCTTTCCGGCGGGTAGCGCTCTGCTTGTCAATCTTTTCCAGTTTTTCTTTCAGGAAGGCAATGCGGTCCTGTACAATCCGGCGGTCCGTTTCAAGTTCCTTTTCCCCCGGACCCCGTGTACCAACCCCGGCTTTCATCCGGCTCAAGTGGGTCCACATCCGGGTCAGGCGCGGGTACATATACTGGTATTGGGCCAGCTCGACCTGCAATTTAGCCTGAGCGGTCTGGGCGCGCATGGAAAAGATAGTCAGGATCAGCAAGCTGCGGTCCAATACCTTGATGTTCGGTAGAGCGGCTTCCAGGTTTCGCACCTGCGAGGGCGACAAATCGTCGTCGAAAATAACCGTATCAACCGGGTTGTCGATAATGAACGTACTAATTTCTTCCAGTTTCCCTTTTCCTACATACGTACGGGTATCCGGCCGATCAAGCTTCTGAATAAACGACTTGACAGTTACTACACCCGATGTTTCAGCCAGAAATGCCAATTCTTCCAGATACTCCTGTGTTTTTTCAGCCGACTGTTTTTGGGTAACCAGGGCTACCAGAACAGCGGTTTCGGGCTGTTTATGTGTTTCAATCATAGATGGAATGGATTTAATAAGGAGCCAAACGAGCGACGGCAATGTGCACGTAACAACGCGTACCAGAGCCAACCCTACGCTGGTTCAACAACCTTAAGTTACAAATGAGAATAAAAATAACAACCGTTGGATGAGAAAACGGTTTTCAAAGAAAGCGGAAGGGGCCGTAAGCGGCTAAAATTTTCATTGGCGTAATACCTTTAAGCGCTGCAAAGATAACAAACTATTCGTATAAAAAATTACCGTTGCCTCAAACTTCCTTTTTGGTTTGTGAACTTTCCGTACATTTGCGGTCTCAAAGCGAAACGACGATGAACACCGCTGCCCTCGCCCGCTAACGGGCCTCTTCATTTTTCTACTTCCCGTCCTGTCTGATTGACTGACGGTTTTCATTCCTTTTTAGCTGTTTTACCCGACGTGCCAGCGCCTGTTTCTATCTTTTGTCATGACGAAATTTTTTCGCCTGTTGATGGCCGCTTTGCGCGGTTCGGAAGGGCATTATACGTCCGGAAGTATTAACCGGGCTATTTTTATGCTATCAGTGCCGATGGTGCTGGAAATGGTCATGGAGTCGCTTTTTGCAATTGTTGATGTCTTTTTTGTGGCCAGAATCAGTACCGAAGCCGTCGCTACGGTCGGGTTGACCGAATCGGTTTTGACGGTTGTTTATTCCATTGCTATTGGGTTAAGCACAGCCGCCACGGCCTTAGTGTCCCGTCGGGTGGGCGAGGGCAACGCCCGAGAAGCCGGCAAATCCGTGGCACAGGTTATTCTGGTATCCCTGGCTATTGCGGTAACGGTCGGTATTCCCGGAGCGGTTTTTGCCAATGACATTCTGCGGTTGATGGGGGCCGATGAGCACCTGATTGCCAATGGTTCCGGGTTTACCCGGTTGATTTTCGCCAGCTCGCCCGCTATTGTGTTGCTGTACACCCTGAGCGGCTGTTTGCGTGGAGCGGGAGAAGCTTCCACCGCCATGCGGTCACTCTGGATTGCAAATGGTTTCAACATTGTATTGTGCCCATTATTCATTTTTGGGTGGGGACCCATTCCCGAAATGGGCGTAATTGGGTCGGCCGTTGCCACAACCATCGGTCGTTCGGCCGGAGCTTTCTACCAGTTAAGGAAGTTGATGCGCAATGGCCGGAGCGTAAAAGTTGACAGGGCCGACTTTCTGCCGGATACGGCGATCATCCGGAATCTTCTCAGTATCGCGGCTGGCGGCACGGCGCAGTTTTTGGTCGGTTCGGCCAGCTGGGTATTCCTGACCCGAATTCTGTCAACCTTCGGCAGTGATGTTGTTGCGGGATATACCATCGCTATTCGCATCATGATTTTTACCATTATGCCGTCGTGGGGGATGGCAAACGCTGCGGCAACGCTGGTTGGACAAAACCTGGGCGCTCAAAAGCCAGACCGGGCCGAAACCTCCGCCTGGCGGGCTGCTTTCTGCAATATGGTGTTTCTGCTGACAGTTGGCATTGTGTTTTACATCGGGTCGGCAGAAATTGTCGGCTTCTTTAACCGCGATCCGAAAGTGGTGGACATTGCCGTACAGTGCCTCCGGATTTTTTGCCTTGGCTACGTCTTTTTTGCGTACGGAATGGTCATCAGTCAGGCTCTCAATGGAGCGGGGGATACTCGAACACCAACTCTGATTAATGTGGTGTGCTTCTGGCTGATTGAAATACCGTTGGCCTACCTGCTGGCAAATACGCTGGGGTGGGGGCCGGAGGGCGTGTTCTGGTCAGTTGCGTTTAGTGAATCATTGCTGGCCGTAATCGCCGTGCTGGTGTTTCGTCGGGGACGCTGGAAACTGGTGCGAGTCTAACGGAAAGCACAGGAGAGAATTGGCAACTGAACGAGCGAAATAGTAAAAACACAGACAGGTGTGGGATCGGGGATTGGTCAGAGCCTGATTAGAATTTGATTAGAAAGTAAACGCTTGGTCCGATCACGGGTTACGGTAAGTACCATCTGTTTACGCCTGATTTTCATGCAACGTGTTTTCACTGTTTCGCTCACAGCTGCCTACACTGATCCGCTCATCGATCAGCTTCAGCCGCTCCAGGATGTCGTTAGTCTATCACTTCAGCGGGGCGGTTCGGTAAAGCCGGTTGGCGATGTGCTGACCTTACACGTGCTCAATGCGGGTGCCGACGAAGTACTACGTCGTATCGAGCGGGTTTGTCCGGCTGATACCTATTCCATTGCCACGGGAGAGCTGGCCAGCCTGATTGATCCCCGGAAGCAGGAGCACATTCGGATGGACATTGACGAAGCGACCTGGGAGGAGATGGAAACCGGTTTACGGTATCAGGGGCGACTGACGGGTAATTTTGTGACCCTGATGGCGTTGGGTGGTGGCCTGTCAGCCGTTGGGCTGGTTTCTGAACCCGGCCCCCAGACGCTGGCGTTCGTAGCTGCCTCCATTATTGCTCCGGGTTTCGAACCGCTTGCCAAAGTGCCGTTAGGGCTGGTTCTGAAAAATTTTCGGGCGGCTATGTTCGGTTTGAGGTCTTCGTTGATCGGTTACGGGCTCGTTGGGTTGGGCGCGGCACTGACCTTCCTGGTGTTGCAATGGTTGAAGGTGACACACGCGGAGGAATTTATCCGAAACCCTGAAGTGGATGCGATTGCCCACCCGTCCGGGAAAAACATCGCTGTTTCGCTCTACGGAACGCTGGCGGGCTGTATTATCGTTGCTGCTTACCGGCGCAGTGTCATTGCTGGCGCACTGATTGCCATGGTGGTGATTACGGCGATGGCGATGGTGGGCGTCTCCATCGCGTGTGGGCGACTGGACCTGGCGTGGCTGGGCGTAAAGCGGGTGGTGATCGACATCGGGTTGATTATTCTCATGGGGGTTCTGGTGTTTGGTCTGAAGCAATGGATCATGCGTCGGCGCAAACCCCTAGTGTAAACTTCCTGCCAACTTCGGATGAGAAATATGATCCTATAATCAGCTTAAACGAACCCTCAAACAGGTCAAGAAAAAGAAAAGTGCTGCAATATCCTGGGAAAAAGCATTCTTTTCCGATGAACATTCGGTAAAACCTGATTTTTACGAACTTTTCCCTAAACTTGCCAAATTGTTCACCAGTTACAAGAACCCATCCTGCTTTTATTGGGAAATATGAAAGATTACATTCGCCCGATTTACCGCCTGCTCGTTGCCAACCGGGGCGAAATCGCCATCCGCATCATGCGGGCTGCGACCGAGCTGGGGATTACTACCGTCGCTGTTTACACGTATGAAGATCGTTATTCGCTTCACCGCTACAAAGCCGATGAAGCCTATCAGATTGGTCGCGATGATGAGCCTTTGAAGCCTTACCTGGATATTGAAGGTATTATTCAACTCGCCAAACGAAAAAAGATTGATGCGATTCATCCGGGATACGGTTTTCTGTCGGAAAACGTAACGCTGGCGCGCCGGTGCCGGGAGGAAGGCATCATTTTCGTTGGGCCGACGCCGGAGGCAATGGATGCACTGGGCGATAAAGTCCGGGCCAAAAACCTGGCAACCGAAGCCGATGTGCCGATGATTCCCGATAGCCGGATTGATTTGTCGGACTTTTCAGTGGCGCTGTCAGAAGCCAAACGGATCGGTTTTCCGGTAATGGTCAAGGCCGTCGCTGGTGGAGGAGGTCGCGGAATGCGGGTTGTTCGGCAGGAAGAAGACCTGGAAAAAGCCTACAACGAAGCGCGGAACGAAGCGAAAAATGCGTTTGGGGACGACACGATCTTCCTGGAAAAATTCGTGGTTGACCCCAAGCACATCGAAGTGCAGTTACTGGGTGATACCCACGGCAATATTGTTCACCTTTATGAGCGGGATTGTTCGGTACAACGTCGTTTTCAGAAGGTTGTTGAAGTGGCCCCTTCGTTCGGGCTACGGCAGGCTACCAAAAATAAGCTCTACGAGTACGCCCTGAAAATTGGAAAACAGGCGAATTATTCGAACGCCGGAACGGTGGAGTTTCTGGTTGATCGGAATGAGAACATTTACTTCATCGAAGTCAATCCGCGGATTCAGGTCGAACACACCATCACGGAAGAAGTGACAGGTATCGATCTGGTACGTACGCAGATTCTAATTGCGATGGGGTATAAGTTGTCGGACAACGGTATTTACATCAATCATCAGGATGAAATTCCGCTGAATGGATACGCCATTCAGTGTCGGGTCACTACCGAAGATCCCGCCAACGGTTTCCGTCCCGACTTTGGAACCATCATTGCCTACCGCAATGCTGCCGGTTTCGGGATTCGGCTGGACGAAGGCAGTTCGTATCCCGGCGTGAAAATTTCTCCTTATTTCGACTCGATGATCGTGAAAGTGTCATCGCGGGGCCGTACCCTCCGAGGGGCTACCCAGCGGTTGCTTCGGGCACTGGTCGAATTCCGGATTCGGGGGGTGAAAACGAATATTCCGTTTTTGCTGAATGTGATTGCGCACCCCATTTTCCAGCAGGGCGAGGCTCGGGTGTCGTTCATCGAAAATCATCCCGAACTGTTTGACTTACGCAAACCACAGGACCGTTCGACGCGGGCACTGAATTACCTGGCCGATGTGATTGTCAACGGCAATCCTGAGGTGAAAGTAAAGCCCGGTGCCAAGGATAAATTCCGCACGCCGGTTGTTCCGGTGTATGACAAATACGGCGACTGTCCCAAGGGCAACAAAGACCGGCTGAACGAGATGGGTCGGGAAAAATTCGTGGAGTGGGTTCGTGACCAAAAGCCGGTTTTGTACACCGATACGACGTTCCGCGATGGCCACCAATCACTGCTGGCAACCCGAGTCAGAACGCGGGATTTGCTGAACGTAGCCGAAGGATTCGCCAAAAATCACCCCGAACTTTTCTCCATGGAAGTATGGGGGGGGGCCACGTTTGATGTGGCCATGCGGTTTTTACACGAAAGCCCGTGGACGCGTCTGCAAAAATTCCGCGAAGCCATGCCGAATATGCTGCTACAGATGCTGTTTCGGGGGTCTAACGCGGTGGGGTACTCGGCTTATCCGGATAACCTGATTGAGAAATTTGTCGAGAAATCCTGGGAAAACGGGATCGACGTATTCCGGATTTTTGACTCGCTGAACTGGGTAGAAGCCATGAAGGTGAGCATCCGGGCCGTTCGCGAGCGTACCAATGCGCTGGCCGAAGCCGCCATCTGCTACACGGGTGATATGCTGGCTCCAGATCAGCAAAAATATACATTGCAGTATTACCTCGACATGGCTCGTCAGCTGGAAGACGAAGGGGCGCACCTGCTGGCCATCAAGGATATGGCGGGTTTGCTGAAACCGTTGGCGGCTGAGGTGTTGGTCCGGGAATTGAAAAAAGCCGTCAGCATTCCCATTCACCTGCACACGCACGATACATCGTCAATTCAGGCGGCAACGTACCTGAAAGCGGTCGATGCGGGGGTTGATATTATCGACTGTGCCCTGGGCGCGTTGTCGGGACTGACCTCGCAGCCGAACTTCAACTCAGTGGTGGCGATGTTGCAGGGCCACGAGCGCGAAAGTGCCATTGATCTGAACTCCCTGAATGCCTACTCGAATTATTGGGAAGATGTTCGGGAGTGGTATTATCCGTTTGAGTCAGGGATGAAAGCCGGAAGCGCGGAAGTGTACCAGAACGAAATCCCGGGTGGGCAGTATTCCAACCTGAAACCGCAGTCGATTGCGCTGGGGCTGGGCGATAAGTTCGAGACGTTGAAGAAGAATTACAGTGTTGTCAATCAAATGTTTGGCGACATTGTGAAGGTGACGCCTTCGTCGAAAGTGGTGGGCGACATGGCGCTGTTCATGACTTCGAACAACCTTACGGCCGACGATGTGATGAAAAAGGGTGCGTCGCTTTCGTTTCCGGAATCGGTGAAAGGCTTCTTCAAAGGCGAACTGGGGCAACCCTACGGCGGTTTTCCCCATGAACTTCAGGAAGTGATTCTGAAAGGAGATGACCCCCTGACCGGCCGGCCGAATGAAGAACTGAAGCCCATCAATTTTGACGAGGATTTCAAAAAATTCGAGGAGAAGTTTCCGCAAAACGAAGGTTTTCTGGATTACCTCTCGTACCAGATGTACCCGAAAGTGTACGAAGAATATTACAAAGCCGTTCAGGAACACGGCGACGTGAGTATTATTCCAACACCGGCCTTCCTGTACGGGTTGAAGGAAAATGAGGAAATTCTGATTGAGATTGACGAAGGGAAAAATATTCTGGTGCGGCTGTTGTACGTATCGGAGCCCGACGAGCAGGGATTGCGGACGGTTACGTTTGAACTCAACGGACAAAGCCGTCAGGTTCAGGTGCGCGACAAGTCGCAGAAGGTAGATTTCCAGGCCAACGCAAAAGTAAGCAAGGATGGCGATGTGGGTTCACCGTTGCAAGGGCGGTTGACAAAAATCCTGGTTAAGCCCGGCGATACCGTCAAGAAAAACCAGCCGTTATTTGTGATCGAAGCCATGAAAATGGAAAGCATTGTAGCGGCTCCCAAAGCAGGAACGGTCAAACAGGTGGTGCTCAAAGAAGGAACCGTTGTGGTTCAGGACGACTGGGTAATCGAACTGGAGTAATTCAATACCCTCCCCGAAACGCCAGTCTGGCGTTTCGGGGAGAAATTTCACCCTAAGTACGTCATTTGCGATCCGAGTGCCCGAGCGATTTTTCGGGATTCACCACATCGCGGATCAATTGCTTCAATTCTTTGATTTCCGGAAACCGTCCCGCTTCTTTCCGGTCGAAAATCTTCGTTCCGTCAATTTGCACCGAAAACCGTCCGCTGATTTCAGATGGGTGCAGCATAACGCCGTGAATATCATCCGTAAAGGTGGTTAAAATTTCCTGCGCCATCCAGGCCGAGCGCATCAGCCAGCCACACTTCGGGCAGTATTCGAGCGTAATTACGGGTTTCATTAATAGTGAAGAAAGGGGGTAGAAAGGAAGGAAGGAATAAAAACAGAAAAGGCAGTAAAGCCATTCATCCTTTCGTTCTTTTAACCTTTCCTTCCTTTTTTCCTTTCGTAAGCGCAAAGATTGTAAAAATCATTTCTTTAATCGTATTTACCTGTCACTAAACCATCTACGATTATGGAAAACCAACCGTATAACAACCCCGGTACACCTCCGCCTTATTCTCAGCTGAGCCCTTCTGACGAACGGCTGTGGGCGATGCTCGCGCACCTGAGTGCGCTGGGCGGTTTTATCATTCCTTTCGGGAACGTCATCGGGCCGCTGGTGGTCTGGCAAATTCAAAAGGATAAGTCAGCATTTGTAGATTACCACGGCAAGGAGTCAGTTAACTTTCAGATTACGGTAACAATTGGGTATTGCATTGGGCTGCTGCTCATCATTATCTTCATCGGTGTTCCAATACTGGTTGTGCTGGGCCTGCTTAGCGTTATTTTTTCTGTTCTGGCCGGTGTCAAAGCCAATAATGGGGAGTTTTACAACTATCCATTTTCCTTTCGCTTTATAAATTAACATTTCAGACGGAGCGGGTAGTCCTTCATAGGGTTAGTTTCGTATTTTTGTTGCTATCCTATTCGACACCAAGCTACTTTCTGAATGACTGTGTTTCCCACTGGCTTGCCAACCGCCGGACTGTTTTTTGGGGGCTTGCCCCGCATGGCCTTGTTAAAACTACTGCGACGGTTTGCGGCCTTTTTTCTGCCTTTTCTTTTTTTTCCGGATGTAGCCCTGGCGCAACAACATCCGTGGGGTACCTGGTTTATCGGTATTGTTCAACTGCCTGCCCGGGAACGGGGCTGGGGTGGTTTTTTTGAAGGACAACTCCGTTCCAATTCGCTGTTTGACGAGGTAAATTATTACGAGCTAAAAGGGGGTGTCAGTTACGATCTGGGCCCTGCTTTCTCGGCCATGATTGCCGGTGGACGGTACCATACCTATAATTACCGGGACCTGTCTGAAGGGCCACAATTGCTGGAAACCCGCTTGTGGGAGCAGCTCACTATGAGTCAGAATGTGGGCCGTCTGAAGTTTGAACACCGCTACCGGGTTGAACAACGTTGGTTTGGCGAGTCAACCCCCGAGCAGCTTGGTATTCAGGGGCGTTTCCGAAACCGGGCCCGTTACCGGCTCAATCTGATGATTCCGTTGAACGAAGAAACCATCAAGCCCGGAACGGTTTTCGTATCGCTGTACGACGAACTTTTCCTGAATCTGAAAGCGCCCCATTTGGAGCGAAACCGGGTGTATGCCGGATTGGGTTATCAGCTCGACCGAAACTGGATTGTACAGGGAGGTTGGGTGAGCCAGTATGATCAGGCTCCGGTTCGGTTGGGAACCAAAGACAATGTTGTCATCTCGATTATGTACCGGTTTGACCGCAAAAATGGCGCACGCATGCGCCTGCCTACTCCCGTTGATTGACATTTTTCAGCAGGGCAGGGTAGACAGATACGCCCGCGTATTGGCAAGTGAAACCGAAGGCTTGATCATGGCGGTCTGAAAGGGACGAAGCGGTTTGTTGTGCAGAACCTTATTCGGGAAATCCGGATTGGCAATGGCGTAGCGACCAATCGCCAGCAGATCGCCATGTCCGTCGTTGAGAATTGAGCTGGCCAGGTTCAGATCATGTAAACCGCCGTTGGCCATGACCGGACACGTCAGCAGGCTCCGGGCAATTCCGGTGGAAGAACGCCCATCGGCGTACTGGCATTCACGCTGCCAGTCACCGCCTTCGGCGGCAATGTGCAGGTAATCCGGAGCCGATTTTTTGACTTCCGCAAAAAGTGCTTCCGCCATTTCAGCCCCCTCTTCCCAGCGGTAAGCCAGGTTGTTTACTTTTCCTTCCGATAAGCGTACTCCAACGATAAAATTACTCGGTACAACGGCCCGGATGCCGGCAATAATTTCCGCCAGAAACCGAAACCGATTGGCCACTGTGCCGCCGTAGTGATCGGTGCGCTGGTTGGTATAAGAGGTGATAAACTGGTCGGGCAAATAGCCGTTGGCACCGTGAATTTCCACCCCATCGAAGCCCGCTGCAAGGGCGTTGCGGGCGGCTTGAATATACCCGTCGATGGTCATCTGAATGTCGGCCTGGCTCATCTCAGTCGGGCGCGTAAAGTGGGGGCGACCACCGGACGAAGCCGACGGTTTTCCGAGTGGCTGAATGGCCGAAGGAGCCAGGGTATGAGAGAGCACCTGCGACAACGCTCCGGCGTGCATGAGTTGACAGAGAAAAACCACCGGGTGTTTTTTGGTCCGTTGGGTGATTTTCTGCCAGGCATTTACCTGCTCCGGAGTAACGATGCCGGGCTGATTCGGATTACAAACGGAAGCGATAGCGTCGGTATAAACCCCTTCGGATAAAATGACCGCAAAACCGCCTGCGGCAAATGCCTCGTAATAATCACTCATCTCGTTGGTGGGGACACCCTGAGAGCTGGCACTGGTTCGGGTCATGGGGGCCACTACGAATCGGTTTACCAGCGAGTGATGACCTAGTGGGATCGTGTCGAAAAAAGAGCGCTGAGAATGTGTCATGCCTGTACTGATTGGTCGGCACAAAATTCCTCCGGACAGCGGACTTTTATCTTAAAGTAGGTTAATAAATTGGCTAAACCTGGTTTTAGAATTCGGACCGTTCCCGCCGGAGTTTGCTCAAAAAAACGGGAGTAATACCCAGATAGGCTGCAATATCTTTCAACGGAATCCGCTGAGCAAGGTGGGGGTAAATCGTCAGAAACTGCTCATACCGCTCTTTAGCAGGGATGCTAAAGGTAGTAATCACTCGCCGGGAAGTAGCAATGAGCGCATTCTGGTTGAGGAGCCGAAAGAAGGTCTCGATCTTGGGTACAACTTGGTAAAGCTGGTCCAGTGACGGTTTGTCAATCACCAGCAGCGTAACCGGTTCAACAGCCTGGATATTGAAAGAAGATGGCGTTTGGTTGATAAAGCTGTCTAAATCACCCGCCCACCAATCTTCCACCGAAAACCGCAAGATATGATCGGCTCCCTGATCATCGGTGTGGTAGGATTTCAGGCAACCTTTTACAACAAAACTTTCGTAGCGGCATACATCGCCCTGTTGCAGCAGATACTGTTTTTTCTTAAGAGTTCGGGGCGTAAAAAGCGTCTTGACGTGCGCAAACTCATCATCCGTCAGGGCGATTTTCTTCTCAATATGGGCCTGTAAAGCATCAAACATGGGTCAGTAGGTCGCCGGACGAACGGGTTACTTTAAAACCACGGGCGCCGAACCTTAAAGGAGCGTTTCAGTCCCCGAATGAGCAGAAAAGCGCCAAGTAAGCCAAAAATAATGGCCAGAACGCTGATGTGCAGAATCGCGAAAATAATAGCAACTCCAATAACCGGGATGGATGCTTTGAGCTGCCACGGGATGCGTTGCCACCAGTTCAGTTTTTTGCGCGGCTTGAGCCCCAGCATTTCCCGGAAGGTTTTCTTCTGACCGGGCTTCGGTTTGGGCCGTGGCTGCTGGGCCAGGGGAGTTGTTTGGGGGGCATGGGCTGAAGAGTTCACCAGGGTTGTGGTTGCCTGACGAATCCGTTGCGAAACCGATTGGCTGGGCAGAATCGCGGCTGATGAAGCATACGCTTCCGGCCCGGGTTTGGGCTGGGGGGCTTCTGCAACCAGCTGAGCCCAATCATCCGTCGGAAGATTGACTGAATCCGGCATCACTGGGGTTGGGTGTGCTGCCTTGACCGAGCGAAAAGACTCAACGGGAATAGGCTGAAATCGCGCATACGGACGATGACAGGAAGCGGCAAAAAAACAGCAGGCAACGGCAAGGGGGGCAAGGGCACTTTTTCTCATCAGGCTGAATAACGATTCAGAATGCAAAACCTTCACTTACAACGAAACCAATCCGCCGGTTTATACTTTCCAAACCAGAAATTATGGTCCAAAAAAAGACCTGTACGGTTTTTTATTCCTTACAGGTCTGATAGCCAATGGCTTAAGATCGTTTTCTTTTTGCAGATTATTTGGGCGCCGTACCACTCTGCGGAGCGGTTGCTGGCTGCTGCTGGGCCGGTGCCTGCAAGCCCGGACCCGTCGTTGTTTTCGAGGAGGCTGCATCAACGTTCGCGCTGTTGATGGTAGACCCAACGGGATTACGGTCGATGATGATGTAGGTCGAGAGCGTCAGAACCATGATTGCCAGACCAAGTCCCCAGGTAATCTGCTCCAGAATATCCGTCGTTTTTTTGACACCCATCAGCTGGTTGGAACCCAGACCACCGAATTCGCCGGCCAAACCGCCCCCTTTGGAGTTTTGAATCAGTACTGCCAGAATCAACAGTACGGTACAGATACAAATTAATACAATGATTGCCGTTAGCATTTTTGATTCAACCTTACGGTTATTTTAAGAGATGCGTATATATAAAAGGAGTAAAATTACTGGTCTTGCGGTTTCTTTAATGCTGCAATTTTCTCCGCAAAATAAACCTTTTTTTCCGGATTTTTCAACATTAGTTTGACGTAAATGTCAATGGCACGGTCGGGCTTTCCCTGCTGAGCAAGGATTCGGGCAAAGGCCTCGGTAACCGGTGTTCCGCTGTTGGTGGGCATTCGGCGGGTCAGATCTTCCTGATCGGTCTGCTCACTGGCGTGGGGGCGTGGGCGCTGAATAGACGGTTCCCGTTTGATGAAATCGTCGATGATCTGAAGTTGCCGGTTTCGCTCGGGATCAACTGGTGCAGCGGCTGGCGCTGGCTCTTCCGGTTCGCGTTGCTCCAGCGTGGTTTGAACGGCGTTTTCGGTCAGAATGGCCTTGTCAATGATCGGGAGACGATCATCAACCGGCTCGGGAGCTGCTTCTACGGTTTCGTTTGCCACGCTTTCTTCAATCCGTGGCTCTTCAAAACCGACAGATTTTGCAAAATCAAAGATCGGATTGGCAAAGAATGTATGGCTTTGTTCGGCTTTCTTCTTGAAGAGCTCGTAGCTTTCTTTCTTGTAATCGTCGGGAATCGGGACCTGCTTGAGCGAGAGTTCGTTCAGGCGACTCAGCAGATTTTCGGACCACTGAAATTCGTTTTCGATTAGCTTGCGGAGCGCGTTCCGACTCAGGGCGTGGGCGGCTGCCTGCCGAATGGGTTCGACGGCGTGGCTTTTCTGATGAATAGAAGTGGCTTTGGCCGCCAGCAGGTACAGCGACTGACAATAGGGAAAGGCGCCAATGGCGTCCTTCAGGGGTTGTAAATCCGCGGGCAATAGTTCTTCGGGGTGGGTTACCCAAAAAGAAAAGGTTTCTTTATCCAATTTGTTCATTGGAAGCAGGATTCGGGAGGTGGTGTCGCTGTGGTCAAATTTAACAAATTGTTACCACTTTCGCCTTCCGATGTTCAGTTAAAAATTAAACGATGAAACAGCCTGGCTACGGTGGCTACCAATCGGCGGCTGTTTTATTAAAAATATCTAAAACGAGTTGGTCCTGAATTTTGGGCAGCAAACTGCCTTCGCTCTGGGAGAGAGTTCGGTTGGCCGGGAAATCCTGGTAAAATGAAAACGGCTGATCAAAATTTTTGCTTTCGTCTTTGGCGTTGGAAAACCGTACCTGAACCGTCACCTGCAAGCGGTTTTGGGCCGCCTGATCCGAAGCCGTTGCCGCCACCGGAAGTACATCATAACCAGAAATCGAGCCTTCCAGGATGATATCACCGTTGTTCGGAACCACCTTCAGGCTGGTATAGCGCTGGTAGTATTCCTTCAGCTTTTCCGTAAACTGAATCGGTAGATTGGCCGGTCCTCCCGCTGCGGTCGTGGTAAAGGTATTGACCGTAATGGTTTTGATGTTTGGGTCCAGCGTGGTTCCGGTAAACGAATATTTCCCGCAGGAGAGAATGAAAAATGAAGCGTTAAAAAGTAAAAACAAAGCAAAGCTGCTTTTGAAGCTCTTCGTTTTACTTTTTAACGCTTCACCATTGATTGACTTAATCTTCTTCATCAATTTGGTATTGTTTGATCTTCCGGTATAATGTCCGTTCGGAGATGCCAAGTGCCTGAGCTGCGTATTTTCGTTTGTTATTATTGCGCCGTAAAGCCTTGACAATCATTTCCTTTTCCTTTTTCTCCAGCGACAACGAATCATCTTCTTCCGTTTCGTGCGTGATGTCTTCGACCGTCACATCGTTGGCGTGGTCATCGGAGTCATACTCATCCACGTCGATCCGGTTGCTGGGGGGTAACAGGCGCGGCAGGCTCGATTCCGGCTCGGGCATCAGGTCGTTGGTCTGCAACGTCTCGAAGAGTTCCTTGTTGTTTTTCAGGATTTCGTGCCCGTTTTGTTCGTTTTTCAGCACATCGAGCACCAGCCGCTTCAGATCGTTCATGTCCCGGCGCATATCGAACAGCACTTTATACAGGAGTTCGCGCTCGGAAATAGCGTTGGCATCGGTGGGGGCTCCGGGCCAGACCATCGGTGCCTGGGGGGCCTGCGATGAAACCGCCGGCAAGTATTTGGCCAGCGTTTCAGCTTCAATGATCCGGTTGCTTTCCGACTCAAGAATAGAAATCTGCTCCGCAATGTTTTTTAGTTGCCGGATGTTGCCCGGAAACGGATACCGCAGCAGCAACAGCTTGGCGGCTTCCGACAACTGGACCGGATTGATGCGGTACCGCTCGGCAAAATCAGTTGTAAACTTCCGGAACAGCAGTTCAATATCTTCACCCCGTTCGCGTAAGGGCGGAACGAAGATCGGCACGGTGTTCAGACGGTAGTACAAATCTTCCCGAAATTTGCCCTGTTCGACCGCTGCCAGCAAGTTGACATTGGTAGCCGCCACTACGCGCACGTCCGTCTTTTGCACTTTGGACGAACCAACGCGGATGAACTCCCCGTTTTCGAGGACCCGCAGCAGCCGGGCTTGGGTTCCCATTGGCATTTCTCCAATTTCGTCGAGGAAAATGGTGCCGCCGTTGGTGGTTTCGAAGTAGCCCTTCCGCTGGTCGACCGCCCCGGTAAAGGACCCCTTTTCGTGTCCAAACAGTTCAGAATCAATGGTTCCCTCGGGAATGGCTCCGCAGTTGATGGCAATAAACTGACCATGTTTGCGGCTGCTCAGGCTATGAATAATTTTGGAAAAAGACTCTTTTCCGCTTCCGCTTTCGCCTGTTATCAATACGGTCAGATCTGTGGCGGCCACCTGAATGCCTACGTTGATGGCGTAATTCAGACTCGGCGCATTCCCAATGATGCCGAACCGCTGCTTAACCGACTGTATTTCTCGTAAATCCATAGGGTAGGAAAATGGGGAACGCTTACACCACGGTACCCAGCAACGTTGCAGCCGTGCAATCCGTTACCAGCACATTGACGTACTGTCCTTTCTGGTGATTTCCTTTCGGAAAAACCACCATTTTATTTTGATCATTACGGCCACTCAGAAAATCGTCGGAACGCTTCGAAGGCCCTTCGATCAGCACGCGCTGTACGTTGCCGATGTGGCGCTGGTTGCGTTCGAGCGACATATTCCGTTGCAGGGCAATAATTTCGTTCAGGCGACGGATTTTGACCTCATACGGCACATCGTCGGCGTATTTTCGGGCCGCGGGCGTTCCGGGGCGTTCCGAATAGGCAAACATGTACCCATAATCGTACCGGGCGTATTCCATCAGCGAGAGCGTATCCTGGTGTTCTTCCTCGGTTTCGGAGCAGAAACCTGAAATCATATCGTGAGAAATACCGCAGTCCTCACCCAGAATGGTGCGAATCCGGTCGATTTTCTGCATGTACCAGGCCCGGTCGTAGGTTCGGTTCATGAGCTTGAGAATCCGGTCGTTACCGCTCTGGGCGGGCAGGTGAATGTAGTTGCAAATGTTAGCGTATTTCGCCATCGTATGCAATACATCGTCGGTAATGTCCTTCGGGTGCGAAGTTGAAAACCGTACGCGCAGCTCCGGATCGACGAGGGCCACCCGCTCCAGCAGCTGGGCAAAATTGACGTTCTCGGTACCATCGGCGGAAGTCCACTTGTAACTATCCACGTTCTGGCCCAGCAACGTTACTTCTTTGTAGCCAGCCGCTGCCAGCTCCTGGGCTTCCCGCACGATGGAAAGAGCGTCGCGGCTGCGTTCGCGGCCTCGCGTGTAGGGAACCACGCAGAAGCTGCACATGTTGTCGCACCCCCGCATGATGGAAATAAACGCCGTTACGCCGTTGGAATTCAGGCGGATTGGCGAGATGTCGGCGTACGTTTCTTCCCGTGATAAAAACACATTGACGGCTTTCTGCCCCGTTTCGGCATCTTCCACCAATTTTGGAATATCGCGGTAGGCATCCGGCCCGGCCACAATATCCACTATTTTTTCTTCTTCCAGCAACTTCGCTTTCAAGCGTTCGGCCATACAGCCAAGCATGCCGACGAGCAGTTCCGGTTTTCGTTTTTTCAGCGTGTTCAATTGTTTCAGCCGGTTGCGAACCTTCTGCTCGGCATTGTCGCGAATAGCGCAGGTATTCAGGAAAATAACATCGGCTTCGTCGGCGGTTGCGGTGGTGGCAAAGCCTGCATTCCGCATCACCGATGCAACGATTTCACTATCCGAGAAATTCATCTGGCAGCCGTAGCTTTCGATGTAAAGCCGTTTTTTGCCCACTGCCAGTTCTTCCTCCAGGACGCGCGGTTCGTCCGTGCTTACTTTATCGGCTTCCGTTAATATGGATAAGGTCTCCGTAATGCGTTCCATACAATAATTGGGTCTGAGCAGTTTTTCGGTGAACGGTTTTCTAGTTACGGTTTGAAGCTACTTTAAAACCGAAAACTGTATACCGCAAACCAATCCCTACCCGTCAAATTAAGCGGCAAAGATACGAAGATTTTGGGGAACTGTGACAGTTTGTCAGGTAGGAAAGTGAGGGCACCGCAAACTGTTAGAAGGGATAGCCAATTCCGAAGTTGATAACGAGCGGGTTGGGCCCCCGAAACAGTTTGTCGAAACGGAATTTGGGCAGAATAAACCGTTCATCAATGAATTCGCCGGGACTTTTTCCTTCTACAATATAGTTGTTTTGGGTGGGATCGTAAATGAAATACCGGGCGGGATCAAACACTTTGATGGCACCGTCGAACCGAATAATGAAAAATGAAAAGTCAATGCGTAAACCAATGCCCGTGCCGACGGCAATCTGCTGGAGAAAATTACGGGATATATAATCGCTGTTCGATTTACGGAACAGGAAGTTTTCACCCATCCGGTTGGCATTGTCGCGCAAGGTCCAGACGTTTCCAGCGTCGATAAAAAAGGCTCCGTTGATATCACCGCCCAGGTGAAAGAGGTGGGTTCGCAATTCGGCCGATGCTTCGATAAGCACATCGCCCGGCTGTTCAAAATCGTAGCGGAATTGGCCGTTTGACTTGCTATCCGGATCTTCATTTCGATTCCTTCTGAAGTCGGGAACCAGAATATCTTCGGGCTGGGTATACGGAATGGAGGAGCCAGGGCCAAGTCGGCGCGGAAGCCAGGCCCGAACGCTGTTACTCCCACCGGCAAAAAATAATTTTTCGTAAGGGGCGGTTTTGTTGGCACCGTAGCCGTAGATAAGACCCGTGTTGAAACGGAAGGCCAGCGAAGTTTTGGAACGTAAAGGAATGTAATGCCGAAAATCGACATTGGCTCGCAGGTATTTGTAGTACTGCAAACCGGTTGAATCGGTTCGGTTAAAGAAGGAGTCCAGTTGTTTCTCATTGAATAAATTCAGAGTTGTTCCTCCCGACTCCATCGACATGCGTAAAAAGTTCGCCCGGCGATTCTGTCCCTGCACATTGGTGTTGCGTGTGTAGATGAAACCGATACTGGAAGCAAAGGCATTCTGAAAACTGGTTTTGATGGTACTTCCTTGACCGGCTAAATCGTCTAAATATTTGCGGAAAGAATTACCAACCGCATCATTTTTTATGCTGGCTTTCAAGTAGTTAATATCGGAAATGATAAAGTTGAACTGTTCCGTATTATTTTTTAACCAGTTGTAGGACATCGTCGCGCGTAATAGCCTTCGTCCGTATTCCGGGCGGCTGGCATAATTATAACCCAGGCTAATCTGGGTGCGAGGGCTAAGTCGATTGAAAAGAAAACGGCTCTTTCCGGGAAATAGAATGTGCGGGAATATCAGAGAGGTGTTCAAGCCAAATTCCTGCGCAAAGTATATTTTCCCCCGATTAACATCGGTAAAGCCCGTTGTTGCTTCAATACCGTAGCGCAGCGCGGTTTCGAAAGTGCCGAGGCCACCGAAAATGTTGTGAATACGAAACGAGAAGTTGCCGAAAGGTCCGGGAAATCCCTGCCCCTGATACAAAACAAAAATGCCGCCCTCAGTGGTTAGTTCGTATTTGTCGATGGGAATCAGGTTAATCCGGGTTCGCAACTGACGGTTGGTCGTGTCCGTAAAGCTGATGTTGGCAAAACTGAATTGGTTGAGCAGAAACAACTGCCGTTGTGTATCCTGAAAATTCTTGAGACGATACAGGCTGTCGGGCCGCAGAAAAATTCGGCTGTCGAGCAACCGCATCGAATACTGCTGCCGCCCCATGTAAAACCATAACCGGTCGTGACGCACCGTATCAACCGAGAAGCGATCTTCCGAACGAACGACGCGAACTTCCACTTCGCCGATTTTAAAAACCGGGTGCTCGGATTTACCCGGCGGGTTGGCAATCCGGACCCACATGTTGAGGTTGCGCCGATTGGAGTCGATGCTGCGTACCGAATCCACATCGAGGGGCAACGGAATGTATTGCCGGGTAAAACCGTAGTATCCGTTGTTGCGAAGTAATTCTTCGATCCGGATGCGTTCGGCTTCGATTTTGTCGGCATCGTAGCGTTCGCCGGTTTTAAGATGGGAAGCACGGTCGAGGGTCGGGCGGACAATGGAGTCGACGCGCGGATCGGCAATTTCGTACGTAATCTGGTTGAGGTGGAACGGAATATTTTCCTGAATCCGGTACGTAACCCGAATCCGGCGGCCCAGCGCCCGGGTGCTGTCGATGGTATAAGATACGTTGCCCCGCAAAAAGCCCTTGTTAAACAGATACCGCTGCATTTTCTGCGCGTTTTCTTTGGCATCTTCCTCGTAGAAGTAGGCTGGAGGTTCGCCCAGCGAGCGCATCACCCAGTTGCCTTCATCCACCCGCCGACGCAGGCGGGTCAGCGCGCGATTGTAGCGCTTGAGCTGCCGCCGGTACGACCGGGTAGAATCCGGTTTTTCGGTGAACTGGTCGTATTCTTTGCGCTTTTCGTCCAGTGCACGTTGGGCGGCTTCTTTGTCGAACGTGCGTGCCCCCAGTTGGTAAAACCAGAGCGCGGGTGTGATGGGCAAACGCAGAATCCGGCGGTTGGGACGTTGCGGAATCAGGGCATCCAGTTCGGAGCTTGGAAGCGTCTTGTTACCCCTGATAGTCTGACTGTAGAGCAGGTATTGATTTTTTTGTAACTTTTCCGAACTAACACAGCCTGCTACCAACGCAAGCAGCCCAAGTAGCAGAAGCAAAGAAGTGGCTGAATTACGGAGTCGAAGCGACGGATTACGGTAATTTCGCCGTAATTCGCAGTTTGTACGCATACCGGTACCCCGGTTGTAATCCAATTTTCTCTTCATGCTCTCAAAATCACTTAGCAAATATATTCAGTCCCTGCATCAGAAAAAATACCGGCAGGAGCACGGGGCTTTTTTGGTCGAAGGAAGTATCAACGTTCTCGAACTTTGTGCGTCGAATTATCAAATCGAACTTCTGCTGGTAACGGAGGACTTTTACCGGGAAAACGGTCCGCAACTCGATAAACAACGGACTCGCCTGGAAATAGTTACGGCGGATGAGCTGAAACGCGTTGGTTCGCTGGTGGTCAACGACAGCAGCCTGGCCGTTGCGAAAACGAAAGAAAACCACTTTTTGAGCGCCGATCCCGACGAGTTTGTGCTGATGCTGGACGATATCCGCGACCCGGGTAACCTGGGAACGATCATCCGCATTGCCGACTGGTACGGCATTCGGAAGCTGATCTGTTCGCCATCAACGGCGGATGTCTACAATCCCAAGGTTATTTCGGCCAGCAAGGGTTCCTTCACGCGGGTCGAGTGGTATTACTGCCCGCTCAGTACCTACCTGAGCGAACGGGCTGGTCAGCCGGTTTTCGGCGCTTTTTTGGACGGAGCCAATGTGCACACACAGGTCTTCGGGAAGTCGGGATACATCATTCTGGGAAATGAAGCCAACGGAATTAGTGAGGAGGTTGAGCGGTTTGTTAATCAGCGGATTACGATTCCGCGGTACGGCCAAGCTGAGTCGTTGAATGTCGGCATTGCTACGGCGGTGATCTGCGACAACCTGCGCCGGTCGGTCGGCCCAAAATAAAAGTAGCCCTGTTCAGAGCAAGGCTACTTTTACTACTTTCTTAACCTAAACTAAATGTACATAGTACATACAAAAGTACAACGGGAAGCCTGCTGTGCATTTACCCCAATTTGGGGGATTTATGGAACCGGATCGATGGCGTAATTTTGCGAAATAGGGGGATTTTATCCCCCAAACCGGATGAGGACGATTCTGTGCATTTTATGGCTCTTCCTGAACGGGGTGACGGTGTTCGCCCAGGTTACTAATAATTTGCCGCGTGGCAATTCAATCGAGTCGCGGGGGGCGGTGATGCAGTTCCTCGATCAGATCTCGGTCGACAATGGGTTGTCACAGAGTGAAGTATACTGTATTTTAAAAGATAGCCGTGGCTATGTCTGGTTTGGAACCCAGGACGGTTTGAATCGGTACGATGGATACCAGATTACGCATTTCAAACACAATCCTTTCGATACCACCTCGCTTTCCCACGATCAGATTACATCGTTGCACGAAGATGCCCGCGGAAAAATCTGGGTGGGCACGGTTAATGGCCTGAATCAGTATGATCCGCTGACCGGGCAGTTTCGGCGCAGCTGGGATTTGCTCGAATCCGGACAGCGACGCTATAGCCTGACCACCATCAACGCCATCAAGTCGGATCGCTTCGGAACCTTGTGGCTGGCCACCAGCTGGGGACTCAAACGACTGGTTATTCGGGATAATACCCACTACGACGTTACGCATTACACGGTTGAAAGCGATGACGACCGGCGGGCGCAAATGGTGAATGCCCTGCTGATCGACTCAACGGGGATGCTGTGGATCGGAACGGGCGATGGACTGGCCCAGCTGCCCATTACCCGGCCTGTTGCTACCACCGATCCCATCAGGGTAACGCTCGTTGCCTACACGCTGAACCGGCAGTATCGACTGCCCGATACCTGGGTGAAAACCATGGCGCAGGACGACTACGGGACGATTTGGGTGGGAACGGCCGCCGGGGTGGCGCGCATCAACCCCGTATTGAAACAATCTGAAAGCTACCCCGAGATTGATGCCCTGACGGGGAATAAAGCCGTGGCTTCCCTCCACATCGACCGGTATCGCATGTTGTGGATCGGAACCGCCCAGGGGGGGATTTTTCGGTATAAAATTGCCAGTGACCAGCATGTACGCTACGTCAATAGCATTCAGGAAGATTTGTACGGCAAGAAAGGCTTGAAAACCAGTTTTATCAACACGATTTACGAAGGGCCAGCCCCACGCGAAGATGTTGTCTGGATCGGGACGCACGATGCCGGGGTGCAGGTCTACAGTCGTTCTAAAAATTCCTTCCGGCAATGGCCCATTATCACAAATCAAAAGCAATCGTCGGCGGCTGGTCTGGTGTTTGCGGTATCAACCGATCATGCCGGTAAACTGTGGATTGGAACGCATGAAGGCTTGCTCCAGGTTGATCGCCTAACCTCGGCCACGCAACGGTTTCGGGCCAATCCGACCGATCCGCACAGCATTGGCAGTGATAAAATCCAGAGCCTGCTCGAAGACCGGGAGGGTAATTTCTGGGTGGGCAACACCGAAGGGCTGTTTCGGTACGACCGGGCGCGGAACCGTTTTGATCGCCGGTTGTCCGGCATGGGCCGGGTGATGACCGCCAAAGGCATCGAAAAAGGGGACGGCGTGTTGAGTTTATACCAGGACAAGGCGGGGAATCTGTGGGTTGGGGGCTACTCCAGCTTGCGCCGGATTGACGCCAGAACCGGCCAGGTGACCAGCTATTTCCACGATCCGAAAGACCCCAACAGCCTGCGGGCTTTTATCGTATACGCTATTCAGGAAGATCGCCGGGGCATGATCTGGGTAGGAACGGGTTTTGGTCTGAACAGAATAGACGTTAAAACCGGCAAAATCACTCATTACAAAAACAACCCGAAAGATCCGCACAGCCTGATGGGGGAGCAGGTGCTGGGTTTTCTGCGGGACAGCAAAGAACGGTTTTGGGTTTGCAGCAACAAGGGCCTGAGTCAAATGGTAGTTGGCCCCCGGGGGCAAGAACGGTTTATCCATTACACCGAGCAGAACGGTTTGCCGAACGAACTGGTATACGGAGCCCTGGAAGATGAGCGGGGGCGGATCTGGATGAGTACCAACCTCGGGTTATCGTGTTTTGATCCGGAAGCCAAGAAATTTGAAAACTACGACATCAATGACGGACTAACGATCAACGAATTCAACATGAATGCCTACCACCGGGCCGCCGACGGGGAACTGTTTTTTGGCGGCATTGGGTCGCTGGTGAGCTTCCTGCCGATGCGCATGGTTCGGAACCGCCATTTACCCCGCACGGTTTTAACCTCCTTCAAGAAGTTTGAAAAACCGGTGTATGTCGACAGCCTGCTGGCCCGCAACGGTCGAATTGAAATCCTGCCGGGCGAAAACTTCTTTTCGTTTTCGTTTGCCGCCCTTGATTACACCAACTCCCACAAGAACCAGTATGCGTATAAACTGGAGGGCTTTCATGAAGGCTGGATCGACAGCGGAACGCGCCGGTACGTGAGTTTTACGAATCTGAAGCCGGGCGATTACGTCCTGAAAGTGCGGGGGTCCAACAGCGATGGGGTGTGGAACGATGCCAACATGCTCCGGATTCCGATTACGGTGCTGCCTCCTTTCTGGCAAACTTGGTGGTTTCTGGTGGTGCTCGTGACGGTACTCAGCGGCATAATCTGGCTGGTTTACAACTACCGGGTGCGGAAACGGGTCAAACACCTGCTGGAACTGGAACGGGTGACGCTGGCTGAAAACGAACGGGTACGGAAAATGGCTGCTCAGGATTTGCACGACGAGTTTGGTAACACGATTACGCGCATTTCGATGCTGACCGAAATCATCAAAAGTAAATTGAACGGTCACGGGGCCGACATTGCCCCCCTGCTGACCAAAATCAGCGACAACAGCAACCGGCTCTACCAGGGAACCAAAGATTTTATCTGGGCGATCAACCCCGAGCACGATAATTTTCTGGAAATTGCCATTCGATTGAAAGATTTCGGCGACGACGTGTTTGATCGAAGCCACATTACGTTTGAAGCCGTTGGCATAACGGACGATTTGCGAAAAGCCGTACTGCCGATGGGCACGAGTCGCCACCTGATTTTTCTGTTCAAGGAAGCCATGAGCAACACCTTGAAACATTCGCAGGCCACGGTTTCGCAGATTCATTTTGCGATGCTGAATCGGCGGATCGAGGTGCAGTGGAAAGACAATGGCATCGGCATGCAGGCTACCAGCAAATCGTCGGTCGGCAATGGCCTGCACAACATCCGTAGCCGGGCCGAAAAAATTGGTGGCAAGGTTGATATTTCGTCCGAAGCTATGATCGGCACCACGATCCTGTTTCGGATGGATATCCCGCACATTGGGTGAAAAACCCGCTCTATCTTCATCAACATTCCTTTCGTTAACTGAATTACCCGCTGGTGTAATATCGGAGCCGTATGGCCCAAAAAAGTAGTTAATTACCCTGTAAACTCTAATGAACACACGTATGAATGGACCTCAACTATTGCGTAACCCGCAAACGATACGAATATGTATTGTGGAGGATGACAACCTGATTCGGGACGGCTTTGCGTTACTGATCAACAGCACCTACGGTTTTAAGATCGTCAATACGTATTATCGTTGTGAGGATGCCATCAAAAACATTCATGCTGATTCGCCCGATGTGGTGTTGATGGACATTGAACTGCCGGGCATGAACGGCATCGAGGGAATTGCCCGAATCAAGAAAATGCGGCCGAAAACCAACATCATCGTGGTGACGGTTTACGAAAACGATGACCTGGTTTTTAAAGCGCTCTGCGCGGGCGCGGGCGGTTACCTCACCAAAAACATGCAGCCGGGCCGGTTGCTGGATGCGATTCGGGATATCCAGGATGGCGGGGCGCCCATGAGCACCAACATTGCCCGCATGGTAGTGGCGTCGTTTCAGAAAAACCGTAATTCGCCCCTGACTGCCCGCGAAACCGAAGTGCTCGAGCTGCTCTCCAAAGGAAAAAGCTACACAACCATCGCCGAGCAGTTGTTTGTGGACAAGGAAACCATCCGGACGCACATCAAGAACATCTACTGGAAGCTCGAAGTCCATTCGAAGGCCGAAGCTATCGAGAAAGCCATTAAAGAGCGGTTGATTTAATCCCAAATATCCCCTTTACTGGGGTAGAATACCGTCGAAAAAGCAGGGTATTTTTGTGAAGCTGGTATTGCCGGGTAAAACCGTGTACGCACTGGCGAAAGTGCAAGGTTCTGGGCAATCCGAACCTAATCTATGAGATGAAAACGAGCAAAAAACCAGTCGGTCAGGCTGGTTTTTTTGTTGGGCAGGTGCCTGTCCGGCTCCGGGCTGAGGGGCGGGCCGAATGGGCCGCGCATTTCGGGAGTGCCCCCCGTTTGGTGGGATGGCGGTTGAAGCGGTTAGGCACCAAGTACCTGGGCAGCGTAGCAAACAAGGCTCCTAACAACGGAAAAAGCCCGCTAATTCTCCTTTATCCCGCCATTTTACCATTCATCCCGGCTTCAGCTTATTCCGCAATATCACCTCATTTGCGGTACAAGAGGCCGGTTTTGTTCCGCTACTTTTAGCCCATCAAATGAATTATTTCAAGTGCATCTGTGATTGCTAAGCCCAACAGAAAACAACAAATAGCTATGAAACGCGCATGTAAAATGGCCGCCCTTCTGCTCGTGATGAGCGCACCGGTTATGGCTGGCTTGTCGTCAACGTTACCGGACCCCGACGAAAAAGAAAAGAATGCTTCCGCATCGCCCAATGTGAGCCGAACCAATTCAATGGGAGTGGCCATTTACCAGTCTATCAGTTCTGCCAGAATGAATCTGATGATTGAAAACTACATCGAAGTTCCGTTGCAGGTAACGTTGCGGGATGAAAACAACGAAGTGCTGCACGCGGAGAAAGTGAACAAGCGACTGAAAAAGTACTGGCGGAAATTCAACATGGAAAGCATGAAGGATGGTTTGTACACGTTTGAAGTGAGTGACGGTTTTACCCGGATCGTGAAGTCATTCCGGCTGGAAACGCAAAAAGTGCAGGTCCAAGAACCTATCCGGGCTGTATCGTTAATTAATTAACCCAAAAGGAGGAAAGTACTATCGCCAGGTACTTTCCTCCTTTTTAGGTTGGTTCGTTACAAGTTGAATACCTTTACCTGCAAAGCGGATTTGGCGAGCATATTGCCCCGGTTCGCGGCTTCGACGTATAAGTTGTGGGCTTTTCCCGGATTAATGTTTAAGCCCAGTAAGCCCAGGTAGTACGCTTCCGCCAGTTCGAATGTCGCATCGGAATGGTGTTGGGCCACCGCCTGACACAACTGCTTATAGGCGCTTTTGGTATCGACCAGGCAATAGTAGTAAACCTTATAGGCCTGATAAGCACCTTCCGGATGTTGTTTATTGGCGGCCTGCAAAAACCATTTCAATGCCTGATTGCAATCCTTGGTAACGCCTTTTCCTTCACTGTACAGTAGTCCCAGGCCGATGGCTCCTTCACTATGTCCCTGGTTGGCGGCCAATTGAAACCATTTTAACGCTTCGTCGTAATTAGCGTCCGTCCCTTTGCCTTTGTAGTAACAGTGGCCCAGGTGATACTGCCCCAATGCCAACCCTTTTTCTGCTGCCGCCTGGTAATACTTCAGGGCTTCGGTATAATTCGGTAGGCCATCAATTCCCTTTTCGTGCAAGGTGCCAATTTGTACAAGCGCCAGTGTTTCACCGCGATCCGACGCTGCCTGATACCATTTCAAGGCTTCTTTATAATCTGTAGCAACCCCAGAACCGTTCTGATATAATTTGCCAAGTTGGAGCATTCCCCGCGCGTGGCCGCTTCGGGCAGATTTTTCGTACCACTTCAGGGCTTCTTTAAAATTCCTGGAAATACCCTTTTCTTCAAGGTACAAATCGCCCAGGTACGAGTAGATTGGGGTGTACGATTGCGCTGCTGCTCGCTGGTACCATTGCAAGGCTTCCTGGTGGTTCTTAGTCACTCCGGAGCCCGTATGGTACAGTTGGCCAATGGCAGCCTGTGCGGTGGCATTGCCCTGTTTGGCCGATATCTGGTACCACTTTAAAGCCTCCTCCGAATTGGCGTCAACTCCTAATCCATACTGGTAAAAATAGCCGATGGATCCCTGCGCTTTGCTGTGTCCCTGCTCTGCCGATCTGCTGTACCATTTGAGGGCTTTCAGATAATCTTTGGACACACCAATTCCAATTTGAAATAAGTAGCCGGCGTGGTTTTGCGCATCAGTGTTTCCCTGCTCGGCAGCCAGAAAGATGAGTCTGGTCGCTTCGTCAAGATTTTTCTTTTCTCCTTTGCCATGCCAGTAACAGAGCGACAGGTTGTATTGTCCCCAGCTGTATCCCAGTTCAGCCGCTTTTCTGAACGATTCGGCGGCCTTGTCATAGAGTTTCTTATTCCAGTGAAGAATACCGGTTTCATTATACGTTACAGCCTGCCGCTTTTGCGATACGTTCATGGTGCAATCAGCCACGTACGGTTTTCGGACCAATAAGGCGGGAGAACTTTTGCATTCACAGAAGAACAGGAAAACACACAACGATAACAATAGGAGGTTTCTGCCTTTCATGGTTTTACCGTTATTGGTATTGAACAATGACTTTATCCATGTAGCTGAACAGACGGTTTTCCGCTTTCGACTCTTCGTTACTATCGTTCATTGCAATCAGGTCATCTCCCTTCTTTTTTTGCAAAAGCGTGCGGATTTTAACCAGCGTTTTCATCTCGTTGACCGGATTGGGATTGAACGTCAGAATGTGCGTAGCCTGGATATTGACCGATTTGTTGATGAAAAGGAAGACCTTCGTTTTTTTGCTGTATAATTCCTGAACGGTCATTTCCTGTTCGCTATTTCGGGTGATCTCATACGGCGAGTGGCTTTTGGAAAGTGACGCCAGCAGAATGCTCAAGACTTTTTCGTAGGGCTGTCTGTACTCGCGGGGTGCAAGAGAAAGTGTTGATATATAGCCTTTTATGAGTTCAAGGTCGCGTTTTACAACCCGGTAGGTATTGAGTGTATCGTGGAGAGCCTGCAACTCACCCGACATACCCTTGATGCGGGTTTCGTACGCTTCTACCAGGTTTTTATTAACCGTTAAGGCATCACTTAATTTGAGGGATAATTGCAGGCTGTCGTACTTCAACTTCTCGACCCGAATCACCAAACGCTTGTTCGCGGAGGAGACCGTAGCTACTTTATACCTTAGTTTTTTTGAATAATTAGATAATCGCTGTGCTTCTTTTTGATAATGATTGAGCTGATCGGACAGATCCTCGGTTTGTGGTTGTTTGCTTTGCGATTTATTTCCTTGGGCCATTGCCGAAGCAGAAATCAATGAAATGAAAGCAAAGACCAGTAAACTTTTATTCATAACACGGTGAAAATAAATGATTAAACATACACGTCTATTTCGGTCGCAGGCGAGGAAATAGAAGACCTCATATATACTTGAGTAAGCTACCTATAGTGATATATCAATGCTGGTATTTATAACTAAGTCCATCTTTGTAGATGAGGCTTTTTGTCAGACAGAAATTTACTACAGGTTGTAGCGTACAACCTGTGGCTTATAGAAGGATTCAAACCAGGATCACAGCTGTAAATAAGCATTCAAAGGCATTTAGCGCAAAAAACTAGCTAAAAGGCGCGTTGGTTCTTCCGGTTCTTACTAGTTACATAATACGTGTAACTACTTATGGTGCAATGATAATGAAATTTTAGTTTCTACTCAAATTAATTAACAGACAAAAATTTCTTGCGGAGATGTCGCTTTTTGACTTGATTGAAATAGGTATAAATGCTTAATATAATTTGTGGTGAGCGGACGTTGAATAATTGTAGTACTAAGGTTGAGTGCAGGCATTTAGGTTGTAATAGAGGAAGTTAGTATCATATAAAATAGCCGGAGAGGGAGCGAAAACTAAATAAGCGTCAGGAAAATTTTATTGGGATGGCCGACAAATAGAGCGCAAAAAGGTCAATTTTTTTTTCTTGGTGAGCAGATTTGGGGGGAATAAAGTTAGCCAACGCAACTCGGGTAACCGAAAGATCGCGTTGGCTTATTTCCTGAAAAACTGGAAGGGTGTTGCTGGACTTGTATCAATCAGAATAGTCAGGATGCGGGTTCCAGTGTGATCAAGTCCAGGACTATTTTCCATTGGTTCTGATTTCCCTTTTTCCAAATTCTCAGGTAGTTACCGGCCTGCTTGGTGCTTTTTCCGCCCACCGTCGTCAGAACTTGGGCATTCCCATAAACATAACCCAAATCACCCGATTCGGCAACGGTTGCATTTAACGGAAAGAAACCGAGGGTTACCGGCTGTTTGAACAGCGAATCGATAGCTGTTGACTCCAGATAAGGTTGCTGATTCATCCGGTAAAGTCGGGCCTGCGGAGCCAGAAATTGCTTGTATGTTGTGGCAGCACCGTTTTTCTCCAGCGCAGCAATAAACTGCTTGTCAAAAACCAGCAGCTCTTCCCGGTTTTTAGCCGTATCGGAATTGATTACCGTGCGGATGCCGGTAATGGGCCGAATGGTGTTCACGGGTGGAGTGGGGGGCGCCGGGTGGTCAATGCCGATATCGAGGACAACCCTCCAGTTGCCGTCGGGTTGTTTTTTCCAGATGCTTACGTAGTGGCCATGTCCCGTTGGCTTGTCTGCCAGCGACTTTGGCCGAAACTCCCAGGGGCCGGTGGTGTAGCCCAGGTTGCCAGCGGCTGCCACGTCGGCAGCAGTGGGTTGCCAGGTCAGTTTACCCGGTCCCTCGGGATTTTTTTCGAATGATTCCCGGCCGTTGGTTACCTTTCCTTTTGAGAAGGTAATACCGTCCGGGGCCAGGTAGCGCAGAAAGGCGGTTTTGGTGGTGCTATCCCGGGAGAACTGCGCAAACTTCTTCTCGGTATTCACCATATCCTGCAACGGACTTTGGGCAACGGCTGACCCCGCAACGGCCAGCAAAAGAGCGCCGAAAATGTGTTTCATACTACATAAACGTACTCATGCTCGATTCGTTTGCTAATTGTTTCGCGTGTTCTTTTCCTAAATAGTTATCAATCAGATAATGAGCTAGATACAGTACCGGTGTAAGAGCAACGGCGACCGTAAATTTATAAATGTAGTTGACAATGGCGACCGCAATAATCTGCTTGAATGACCAGTTTCCGAAGATGTAGAAGGCAATCGTCAACACCACGAAGCTATCAATTAGCTGAGAGACGAGCGTTGAACCGGTGGCCCGAAGCCAGATTTTGCGGCTGCCTGTGATGCGCTTGAGCGACTGAAAAACCGTGGCGTCTAGCAATTGGGCCACCAGAAAGGCCGTTATGGAGCCGATGATAATGCCGAGGCCCTGCCGAAAAATCATGGAAAAAGCGTTGTTGATATTGACGGGATTGCCGACGGCATCCGTGGCGTTGACGTCCAGCCAGAATTGCGCCGGAGGTAGGGTGGTGACAAAGTAAATAATGACGAAACTATACGCAATAAAGCCCGCCGTAACGTACGAGATGCGTTTTACTCCTTGAATTCCGTAGTACTCATTGATGATGTCGGAGGTGACAAAAACCGCAGGCCAGATAACGACGCCCGCCGTTAGGTTAAAATCCAGGACAAAATCGCCTAATAAGTGCAACTGCGCGGGCGGAACATTGAGCAGCGTTTCCGCCGAGAAAATCTTGACGCCAATGATTTCCGCAATGATTGCATTGGTCAGAAAGATGGCGCTCAGAAAAATGTACAGATTGGTCCGTTTGCTGTAAAAAGAAGCCATTCCGGAGTTATGAGTTAAGAATGATGAGTTAAAATAGGGTGATTTTGAAAGCACAGACAAGATATAACTCTTCACTCTTAACTCATAACGCTTCATTCATTTTCGGCGGCTCTCGAAAAACGTCTCGATTCGGTCGATGGCTGGGTTTAGGTCATCAACGGAAGGCAGACAGACAATCCGGAAATGATCGTTGTGCGTGTAATTGAAACCTGTTCCGGCTACTACCAGTACTTTTTGCTCTTCCAGCAGATCAAAGACAAAATCGTCGTCGCTGGCAATGTGAAACTGCGACAGATCAATTTTGGGGAAAATGTACAGCGAACCTTTCGGTTTTACGCACGTCAGGCCCGGAATAGCCGTAATGCGGTCGTAGGCAAGTTGAATTTGCCGGTACAGCCGACCCGTCGGTAAAATCAGATCGTTGATGCTTTGGTAACCGCCCAGGGCAGTCTGAATGGCGTATTGAGTAGGTACATTGGCGCAAAGTCGCATACTCGCCAGCAAAGTCAGGCCCTCGATGTACGATTTGGCCCGGTGTTTCGCGCCACTCAGGATAAGCCACCCGCCCCGGAAACCAGCGGCCCGGTAATTTTTGGATAAGCCGCCCATCGAGATGCAGAGTGTATCTTCAACCAGGGTGGCCATCGGATGATGCACCGCGCCGTCAAACAGAATTTTGTCGTAGATCTCGTCGGCAAACACAATTAGCTGGTGCTGTTCGGCGATTCGGGCGATGCCTTCCAGAATTTTTTTGTCGTAGACCGCCCCGGTCGGGTTATTAGGATTGATGACTACTATGGCCCGGGTACGCGCTGTAATTTTGCTTTCCAAATCTTCCAGATCCGGATTCCAGTCGGCTTGTTCGTCACAGAGATAATGAACGGGCTTGCCGCCCGAAAGGGCAATGGAGGCCGTCCAGAGCGGATAATCGGGGGAGGGAACCAGCACTTCGTCGCCTTCGTTGAGCAGGGCCTGCATGGTGAGCAAAATGAGCTCGCTGACGCCGTTGCCAATAAATACGTCGTTGATGGCCACGTCTTTGATACCCAGGTTCTGGGTGTAGTGCATCACGGCTTTCCGGGCCGCAAACAGCCCCCGCGAATCGGAGTACCCTTGTGCATTGCGGATATTTAAGATGATGTCGTGGACAATTTCGTCGGGAGCATCAAAACCGAAAGGAGCCGGATTACCGATATTCAGTTTAATAATTGTGTATCCCTGACTTTCGAGATCGAGCGCCTTTTCGTAAACCGGTCCGCGGATTTCATACCGTAAATCATTGAGCCGGTTGGATTTTAAAAAATTCATAGGGGTATTTGGAATAAAAGTGGGGCAAAGGTACAAAGTTTCGAAAAATGGCGGGCCGCTGCTATCAAACGGCTTGCAGAACGGGCAATAAAAAAGCCGCTGGTGGTCAACCAGCGGCTTTCGTTTCAGCGTATCCGTGGGTCAGACCGTCGCAAACATCGACTTCGCTTTCGCTTCCAGTTGGCTTTCACCCATCAGGAAGACGTCCACCGCTCGCGCGGCTTCACGACCCTCGGAAATGGCCCATACAACCAGCGACTGACCCCGGCGCATGTCACCGGCGGCAAACACTTTCGGGTTGGACGTGGTCTGGTAGTTGACGGCTTTGACGTTGCCGCGTTCGTATTCCAGCTCGAGGGCATCGAGCAATCCTTCGTGTTGCGGGTTGACGAAACCAGCGGCCAGCAGGGCCAGCTCACAGGCGATGTCGCGCTCGGAGCCCGGCACCTCTACCATTTTCATTTTACCATCGACGTTTTGCCAGTCCAGATCGACAATCCGGAGCGCTTTCAGGTTACCGTTTTCGTCACCGATGAATTCTTTCGTGTTGATGGACCAGTGCCGGTCGCATCCTTCCTCGTGCGAGGTTGAGGTTCGGAGCATCATGGGCCAGTTGGGCCAGGGCGTGCTTTCGGCGCGCTCGGCGGGTGGCATCGGCATCAACTCGATTTGAGTCACAGACTGAGCGCCGTGCCGGTTGGAAGTACCTACGCAGTCGGAACCGGTATCACCACCACCGATGACCACCACGTTTTTACCCGTTGCCAGAATGTCTCCGTCAGCGTATTTTACACCCCGGTGATCCACTTCAACGGCACGTTCAGCCACGCGTTTGTTTTGCTGACTCAGAAATTCCATGGCGAAATGAACCCCTTTTAGGTCACGGCCCGGAATCGGAAGGTCACGCGGCACCGTCGAACCGCCCGTCAGCACAATGGCGTCGTAGTCGGACAGCAGTTCCTTTGCTTTGATGTGCTCGCCAACGTTGGTATTGGTTTTGAAGGTAATTCCTTCGGCTTCCATAACATCCAGCCGACGGTCGATCACCCATTTTTCTAATTTAAAATCGGGAATACCGTAGCGTAACAAACCGCCAACCTGATCGGCCCGTTCAAAAACCGTGACGGTATGCCCGGCTTTATTCAATTGAGCAGCTGCCGCCAGACCCGCCGGACCAGAGCCTACCACCGCAACGGTTTTTCCGGTGCGTCTGAGTGGTTTGTTTGGCTGAACCAGGCCGCGTGCATAGGCTGCTTCAATAATTGATTTTTCGATGAACTCGATGGCAACGGGCGGTTTATTGATGCCCAGCACGCAGGATGATTCACAGGGTGCGGGGCAAATACGGCCCGTAAATTCCGGAAAATTGTTAGTCGACGCCAGAATTTCGTAGGCATACTCCCAATTCTGTTCGTATACGGCGTCGTTGAACTCCGGAATGATGTTGCCGAGTGGACAACCATTGTGGCAGAACGGAATGCCGCAGTCCATGCAACGAGCCGCCTGTTTCTGGGTGTCTTCTTCCGCGTACGGTTTTTCGATTTCCTTATAATCGTGAACCCGCTCCTGAGCATCGCGCTTTTTCGGCAGTTCGCGGGTGAATTCCAAAAATCCAGTGGGTTTTCCCATTGTAGGTTAAAACGTATACGGTTTTTTATAAGTCTGAAGGACGTGAATAGCCTTCCGGGGCTATTCACGTAAAGAACATAAGGAGTGGCTTATGGATGAACCACGTCGACAACGATGTCCTGGTAAACAACATTCTTGTCGCGAATCTGGTCGGAAAGCGAAACGCCCCGGCCCGCCAGTGCTTTGCGGAAATCGCTCGGCATCACCTTGACAAACTGACTGATCAGATTTTTCCAATCCTGAATCAATTGCAGCGCGATGTTACTGGTGGTATACTGGAAATGTTTCTCCACGTATTCCTTCACGATGGCCAGGTCTTCGTCGTCCAGTTTTTCCAGGGTCACCATTTCCTGATTGACTTTAGCGGCAAAGTCGCCTTCCTGGTCCCAGACGTAGGCCACACCGCCCGACATCCCGGCGGCAAAGTTCCGGCCTACAGACCCCAGAATGATCGCCAGACCGCCCGTCATGTATTCCAGACCGTGATCACCGATGCCTTCGACGACTACCTTAGCGCCGGAGTTCCGCACGCAGAACCGCTCACCGGCCATTCCGCGGATGTAGGCTTCGCCCGAGGTCGCTCCGTAGAACGATACGTTACCAACGATGCTGTTTTCTTCCGGCTTAAACGGCGCCATCCGATCCGGATAAACAATCAGTTGAGCTCCGCAGAGACCTTTTCCGAAATAGTCGTTGGCGTCACCTTCCAGCTCCAGTTTGATACCGTTGGTGTTGAAGGCGCCAAAGCTCTGACCGGCGGTTCCCCGGAACTTAAAGTGAATGGTTCCTTCGGGGAGGCCTTTGCCCGCGTATACCTTCGAGATCTCGTTGGATAAAACCGTACCGACCGACCGGTTGAGGTTGATGATCGGGTATTCGGCATAGACCGATTCGGCATTTTTCAGCGCGGGTTGACCGGCTTCGAGTAGGCTCCAGTCCAGGATATCGGCCATGCCGTGATCCTGTTCTTCCTGCTTGAAATTGGCGACATCGAGGCTGTTGGCGTCTTTGTAAAGAACGGCCGACAGATCGACGTATTCGTATTTCCAGTGCTTGATATCTTTCCGCATCTCCAGCATTTGCGATTGGCCGACCATCTCGTTGATCGTCCGGAAGCCCAGTTCGGCCATGATCTCGCGCAATTCAGTTGCCAGGAATGTAAACATGTTCACAACATGCTCCGGTTTACCCGTGAAGAGGGCCCGCAGTTCTTTGTTTTGCGTTGCCACACCAACCGGGCAGGTGTTCAGGTGACATTTCCGCATCATGATACAACCCACACTGACCAGGGCAGCCGTGGCAACGCCGAATTCTTCGGCACCCAGCAGGGCGGCAATGGCCAGGTCGCGACCCGTCCGGATTTGACCGTCGGTTTGTACCGTCACGCGACCGCGCAGTTTGTTGCGAACCAGCGTTTGGTGCGTTTCAGCCAGACCCAGTTCCCACGGCAGACCCGCGTGGCGAATTGAGCTGAGCGGAGAGGCTCCCGTTCCGCCGTCGTGGCCCGAGATCAGGATGTGATCGGCGTGGGCCTTGGTCACCCCGGCGGCAATGGTTCCAACCCCCGCTTCCGACACCAGCTTTACGCTGATGCGCGCTTCGCGGTTGGCATTTTTCAGGTCAAAAATCAATTGGGCCAAATCCTCAATTGAGTAGATATCATGGTGGGGCGGGGGCGAAATTAAGCCCACACCGGGGGTTGAGTGGCGTGTACGGCCAATCCAGTCATCCACTTTGTGACCGGGCAGCTGACCACCTTCACCGGGTTTTGCCCCCTGCGCCATCTTGATTTGCAGTTCGCGGGCGTTGGTCAGGTAGTGGCTCGTCACCCCAAACCGACCTGATGCCACCTGCTTGATGGCGGAGTTCATGTTGTCACCATTGGCCAACAACTGGTACCGCAGTTCGTCTTCGCCACCTTCGCCGGAGTTGCTCTTGCCGCCGATGCGGTTCATGGCAATGGCCAGCGTCGTGTGTGCTTCCCACGAAATAGAACCAAAGGACATGGCACCCGTTGCAAACCGTTTGAAAATGCTTTCAATAGGTTCTACTTCTTCCAGGGGCACCGGGTTGCCTTTCTTGAACTTCATCAAACCGCGCAGCGTCAAAGCTTTACGAGTCTGGTCGTCGATCAGATTGGCGTATTTCTTGTAAATCTGGTAATCGTTTTTCCGGGTAGCCTGTTGGAGCAGGTGAATCGTGTCCGGGTTGAAAATGTGGGCTTCACCGCGTTGCTTCCATTGGTAAACACCACCTACTTCCAGGCGAGGAGCAGGTTTGGTGTTTTCGGGGAATGCCTGCCGGTGACGAACCAGAATTTCGCGGCCGATTTGCTCCAGACCCATACCGCCGATGCGGGAGATGGTACCGGTAAAGTATGTATCCACCACTTCTTTGTTCAGACCCAGGCATTCGAAGATCATAGCTCCCTGGTACGACTGAAGGGTCGAGATTCCCATTTTAGAGAAAATCTTCAGCAGCTCCTTGTTAACGGCTTTGATGTAATTCTGGTGTAGCTTTTCGATCGGATAATCCACCTGGAGCATACCGCGCTCCTTCATGTCGGTGATGGTTTCGAAAGCCATGTACGGGTTGACGCCCGAAGCGCCGTAACCGATCAGGGTAGCATAGTGGTGCGTTTCCCAAACATCTCCGGCTTCGACCAGAATGCCAATCTGGCCGCGCAATCCTTTGCGGATCAGGTGGTGGTGAATGGCCGAGGTGGCCAGCAGCGACGGAATCGGCGCGTGGTCGGAGTCGATGGCGCGGTCGGAGAGGATGATGATTTCAAAACCGTCTTCGATGGCGTCTTCGGCATAACGACAAATCCGTTCCAGAGCGCGTTCCAGACCAATTCCGCCCTGATCGGCGCGGAAATAGGTGTTGATGGTTTTTGCCTGAAAGTGGTCGCGGTCAACAAACCGCAGTTTGTCAAACTCTTCGATGGTGAGAACCGGCTGCGTCAATTCGATGAGCCGGCAGTGCTTGGGCGTTTCAGACAATAGGTTACCGGTGGCTCCCACGAACGAAATCAGCGACATAATGGCCCGCTCCCGAATCGAGTCGATGGGCGGGTTGGTCACCTGGGCAAACAGTTGTTTGAAGTAGTTGGCCAGGTGCTGGCTTTGATCCGACAGGATGGCCAGCGGGGAGTCGGTCCCCATCGAGCCAAGGGCCTCCAGACCGGTTTCGGCCATGGGGCCCAGAATCATGCGAAGATCTTCGGACGTAAATCCAAACGCCTGTTGACGCTGCGTAATGTCCTGCTTCCGCATGTGACTAAACGTGCGGACGGGCTTTGGTAATTCGGAAATTTTGATCTTGTTCTCGTCGAGCCACTGTTGGTAAGGCTGGCGGGAGCAGATATCGGCTTTAACTTCTTCGTCGCTGATGATCCGGCCCTGTTCCATGTCAACCACGAACATACGACCCGGTTGCAGACGGCCTTTTTTGACAACTTTCGCCGGATCAACGTCGTTTACCCCGGCTTCGGAAGCCATGATAACCACGTCATCGTCGGTTACCCAGTACCGCGAAGGGCGCAAACCGTTGCGGTCGAGGGTGGCACCAACAATTTTGCCATCCGTGAAGGAAATGGAGGCCGGACCGTCCCACGGTTCCATAATGGCCGCGTGGTATTCGTAGAAAGCGTGCCGATCGGGGTCCATGCTGTCGTTGCCGTCCCAGGCTTCCGGAATCAGCATCATCATCACGTGCGGCAACGACCGGCCCGACAGAACCAGCAATTCGATGGCATTGTCGAGGTTGGCCGAATCCGATTGGTTCAGGTTGCAGATCGGGCGCAGCATGGCCAGCTCTTCCTTTGTAAAGAGCTTCGACTCAAGCATGGCTTCCGCCGTTTTCATCCAGTTAACATTTCCCTTTACGGTATTGATCTCACCGTTGTGGGCAATGTACCGGAACGGCTGCGCCAGTTGCCAGGACGGGAAGGTGTTGGTTGAGAAACGGGAGTGAACAACCCCCACGGCCGATACCAGTTCTTCGCGTTGCAAATCAGGGTAGTAATCCCGCAATTGCTTGGTCGTCAGCTGCCCTTTGTAGGTGATAATCCGGCTCGAAAGCGAGGAGTAATAGAAACTATTTTGCAGGCCGGTTACGGTTTCGTTGATAATCCGGCTGCTGTAGTTGCGTACAATGTATAATTTTCGTTCAAATTCGTCGGAGGTTAAGGTTTCCGGTTTACGAATAAACACCTGCTCCATAACGGGCTCAACCGAACGGGAACCGTTTCCGAGATCGGACGAATAAACCGGGACGACACGGTAGCCAATCAGCTCCAGGTGTAATTTTTTGATCGTCCGGTTCAGGATATCGCGACATTCTTTCCGCAGACGTTCATCTTTGGGCATGTAAATCATTCCAACCCCGTATTCGCCGGCAGGAGGGAGCGAAAAACCCAATTTACGACATTCATCAACGAACAGTTCGTGGGGAATCTGAATCAAAATGCCCGCGCCATCACCCGTGTTGGTTTCGTATCCGACCGCACCCCGGTGATCCATACGCGTAAGCATCGTCAGAGCGTCTTCCACAATCTGGTGCGATTTGCGGCCCTTCACGTGCGCGACGAATCCAATTCCACAGGCGTCATGTTCAAACTCAGACCGGTACAAACCCTGTTGCGGTGCGTTAGAAGAAAACATCGGCGTAAACTCTTTGGTGGTTTATTATTGATAAAATGGCAAATTCAGCGCGCTGCAAGTAGATAAAAGAAAAACTACAAATAAGTAGCAGACATTACTGTTTTTGCATTGGAAGTGCAAGTTACATTAAAATATATTTTGTGAAAAGTTCAAAATGCGAAATTTCGTTTGCATAACCAATTTTATGATTTTGATACAAAATTGTCTTGGTTAGTGAATAGAATTTACCAAAATCTAGCCCTTGTTAAAGGAATGGCAATTCAATTTTTAAGGAATTTTAATGTTTTAAAGCCTACTATTTCTTTAGTTTACTAGTATTTATACCTCGTTTTTCGGTTTTTAGTATAAATTCCAATAATAGGTTTGAAAAATGGGCGCTTTTGGTTGAAAAACTTAAAAATTGACAGAAATAGGTCTAAAATTGGTGCTAAAATGGATAATTTTTAGCGAAAATCTATTTTTAAGGTTTGATTTTAAATAATTATTTGTTGCGTTTTAACTTCTTCAGTCCGGAGCATGGCCGACGCCGTTGCCTCAAGCATCTACATTTCAACGCTGTTTTTTGACGACTCATCCGTAGAATGATTGGGTTGCGGGCAGCTGGCGCCTACTTTCGCATCAGATCGAAGCCGTCTTCTTATGCTAAAGGGGTACATCTCAGGACTTTTTCTCCTACTCATTTCCGGAGCTTCGGTAGCCCAAACGGGTTCCCGCTATCCGATGACCTATAAAAACCGGCAGATTATTGTCGGCTCCGGCGGTGGGTTTACCGGTGCGTCAACGGCTTATTACCTGTTGGAAAACGGCTATCTCTATTCCAAATCAAACACCGATTCCCTTTATACCCGGCTGGGAAGGCAACCGACAGCAATAACCCGGCGGCTTTTTCACGAACTCGAAACTACATGCCGGATCAAAACGGCCCAATTTGATCATCCGGGAAATACTTACCGGTTTGTTGGCTGGAAAAAAGGTCCGCAAGACTACCGGGTGACGTGGGGAGAAAGCGGAAAAACCGTTCCGGCATCATTTACCAAATTTTACAATGCGTTCATGAAACGGGTACTGGTTTCAAAACGGGAAAAGTAACTATTCATAACAACAAATACCTTCATGAAATCATTTCTACTGCCTATGCTGTTGGCTGGGGCCCTTAGCGCCGTGGCTCAGCCGACCCCAACCGGTTTTGGCCGAAAGCTGAAGACGCAGGCACCCACGCCGGGTTTGGCACAGCGACTGCAGGCCGAAGTGGCACCGGTTGCTGATCGGACGAGACGCTTTCGGCTGGCCGCTGGGGAAACAACGCTGCAATTCGACGCCCAGGTATTGAAACTACGGGTTGTGCGCGATACGACGACTCACTTGCCGGTGTACATCGAAAACCGCGTAAAACCGTCGGCTTCGTCAAAAGGAGCCCGGGTGAGCGCCCGAGTATCGGCGTTTTCGTTCATGGGGCAGATCAAGGATCTGTTGAAGATTGAAAAACCGGAAGAGCAGTTTGAAATCACCAGCACGGAAACCGATCCGCTGGGCCAGACCCACATTCGGATGAAGCAGGTGCTTCAGGGAATTCCGGTGTACGGCAGCGAGCTGATAGCCCACCTGACCCACGGAACCGTAACGGTGCTCAATGGCCAGTACCGCCTTGGCAAAAGCACCTCCACCGCGCCCCGGCTTTCGCTCCAGCAAGCCACCGACCGCGCCTTCAGCGATGTGGGAAAAGAATCCATCGTGCGTTCGTTTGGACAAAATATATTCGACCTGAAACCGTCGGAAGGCGCCCTGTGCTTTTACCCGCTGGGCGAGAAGATGGTGCTGGCTTATCAACTGACCATCCGGCCCAATATGATTGAGCGCTGGGAATACATGATTGATGCCCAAAACGGCGCGGTGTTGAATAAATATAACCACACCTGCGGAGTGGATGGCCCGGTGAAAGCCACCGGCAAGGACCTGAACGGGATGATGCAGACTATCAACACTTATCAGTCGGGCACTACCTACCACCTGCTGGACGCGTCGCGTTCGATGTATGACGCTGAAAAATCGACCGTTAAGAAGCCGGTGGGCGCTATCATGACCCTGGATGCCAAAAACAAACAGGCCGAAGACGGAAGTTTTGATGTTTACTACATCACTTCAAAAGACAACAAAAACTGGGACGCCAATGCCATTTCGGCGCATACCAATGCGGGTCTGGCGTACGAGTATTACGAAAAAACGCATAAACGCAATTCGCTTGATGGAAAAGGCGGAACGATCCTTTCGATTGTCAATGTACTTGAAGACGGAAAATCCATGGACAATGCGTATTGGTCAGGGGCCTACATGGCTTATGGCAATGGTGGTATAGATTGCAAACCGTTGGCGGGTAGTCTGGATGTAGCCGGTCACGAAATGACCCACGGTGTGGTGCAGCACACGGCTAATCTGATCTATCAGGGCCAATCCGGCGCTATCAACGAATCCATGGCGGATATTTTTGGGGCCATGATGGACCGGGATGACTGGCAGGTGGGTGAAGACATCATGATTAAGAGTCGGTTTCCGTCCGGCGCGTTGCGTGATTTGTCGAACCCCCATCAGTTGGGTAAAGGTAAACCCGGCTACCAGCCCCAGGTCATGGCGGAGTACGATTTTGACGAAAAGAAGCGGGATAACGGTGGGGTTCACTCCAATAGCGGGATTATAAACTACGTGTACTATCTGATTGCAACCAAAATCGGGAAAGAAAAAGCCGAGCAGATTTATTACCGGACCCTCACTAAATACCTCACGCGAAGTTCGCAATTCCTGGACCTGCGCTTGGGCGTCATCCGGGCCACGGTAGATTTGCACGGGGAAAACGGAGCGGAAGTACAGGCCGTCAAAACCGCGTTCAGCACCGTGGGTATTGTTGAAACCGGTCAGCAGCCTGAACAACCGCAGGACGTTCCTGCCAACGATGGCCGGGACATGCTAATGGTGTATAGCGAGGGCGATCAGAAATTGTATACTGCTCCCATGAGCACCGGCGACCTGACACCCCGGATCAAGGCTAAAATTAAACACAAGCCGAGCATCACCGACGACGGGAAAGCGGCTTACTACGTAACGGAAGACGGGCGGATTCGGGCGGTGAGCCTGACCGGTGCGGTGGAGGAGGTAATCGTTTCCGATGAAACGATCTGGGATAATGTTGCTATTTCACGAGATGGTAAAAAAATAGCGGCTCTGACGAAGGAACAGGACGCATCGATTTGGGTCTACAGCTACGATTTGAAAAAATGGAAACAATTTCCGCTCTACAACCCGACAACCGCCGAAGGAATAAAAGCAGGAGACGTTCAGTACGCCGATTCATTTGAGTGGAATCATTCCGGCGAGTATTTGGTGTACGATGCCTACAATAGCCTGAAAAGTATTGAGGGAGACGATATAAATTATTGGGATGTTGGGTTTATCAGCGTGTGGGATAAAACGCAGAATACGTTCGATGACGGAAACATCCTGAAACTGTTCTCCAATCTGGAAGAAGGCGAAAGCGTTGGTAATCCGTGTTTTTCCAAAAACTCACCCGACATTATTGCATTTGATTACCTGAACGAGATCGATAATACGTACAGCATTTTGGCGGGAAATCTTAAAACCGGTAAGCTGAACGCGGTCATCACGAACGTAACGATTGGGTATCCCGGGTATTCGCGGCTGGATGATCGACTGGTATTTAATACTTTAAATACCGCTGGCGATGTGGAGATGGTGGCCATGATTGAATTGCAGGCCGACAAAATGTCTCCCAAGGGCGATGTGAAACCGTTGTATGATAATGCCAAATGGGCCGTCTGGTATGCGAACGGAACGCGGGCCGAAACGGGAAAAACCGCCCAGACCATTGCGTTCGATGCGATTCCGGATCGGTACGCTGAAGATGGCTCCTTCACGCTGACGGCCACAGCTTCGTCGAAATTACCGGTTAGTTTCGCGATTGTATCAGGGCCCGCAACGCTTTCCGGCAACCGGCTGACTCCTAGTAAACCGGGCGTGGTGACTGTGCGGGCAACGCAGGCCGGGAATGCGCAGTTTGCAGCCGCGTCGCCTGTAGAGCGGAAATTCAATGTACTCGCCATTACGGCGAATGAACCCACCTGGGCCGAGGCTCTGAAGCTGTATCCTAATCCGGTGACAACCTCGCTTTCAGTTCAATTGCCGCAGGGGGATTATTTTGAAGAAATAACCCTGACGACGGTTTCCGGCGCGACGGTTATCCGGCAACCTGCTGAAAACCTTGCGCACCAAACGACTCTGGATACCAGTCAGCTGCCGTCGGGATTTTACGTCCTGAAGGTACAAACGCCAAAAGGAGTAGCGTATCGGAAAGTGGTCAAACCGTAGTGGGGCAGGGGCGATACGGTTTGCAAACTCCCTACAGAAAGGGCGGGGCTTTAAAACCCCGCCCTTTTGCTTCTGAGATAACTGCTCAGATCTCCGTTGTTTCGCCTTCTACAGCTATGTAGGTCTCGGGGAAAACGGAGCGGGCCTGAACCAGAAATTCGTCGGTGACTTTATACCGTGACGAAAAGTGGCCAATCAACAACCGACCCGCATCAACCTGTTTGGCCGTCAGGGCGGCCTGGCGAGCGGTCGAATGGAAGTATTTCTCACTCAGGTGTTCCATGTCGTCCAGAAACGATGCTTCGTGATACAACAGATTCACTCCCCGAATCTGATCGAACATAGCCTCATTGTACCGGGTGTCCGAACAGAATGCATAGGCGCGGGGGTCGGGGGCAGGCAGGGTGTATTCTTCAACGCTGTACAATACCTGGCCCTGCTCATCGAGAATATCGTTCCCGTCTTTCAATTGCCGGTAAAATGCCACGGGCAAGTCAGCGGGTAATTTTTCGGCAATCAGCTTGCGTTTGCGTTTTTTTTCCCGGAACAGATACCCCGTGCAGTCGATGCGGTGTTGCAGCGGAATGGTTTCGACCCGAACCTGCGGATTTTCGTACAGGAAAGCGGGTTGGTGTGGATCCGTTTCCTGAAAATGAAGCGGATAATTCAGTTTGGTATCTGAATACCGAAATTGTACCGTAATAATCTCCCACAGTCCTCGGGGACCGAACAGCCACAGGTCATCGGTCCGTCCGGCCAGATTCAGGCTTGACAGCAACGGCACAAGTCCAAAATAATGGTCGCCGTGCAGATGGCTAATGAATATGTATTTTAACCGTCCCGGTCGAAAATGGTACTCGAGAAGTCGATACTGGGTACCTTCCCCACAGTCGATCAGGTAATAATCGCCCTCAACGGTCAGGAGCTGGGCGGTCGGGTGGCGGTTCAATACGGGCGTTGCCGAACTGCTGCCGAGTATGGTCAGGTTGAATGTCATATTTTTTGTAAACTTGCTGCAAATCCAATCAGTTTCCAAAATTGGATTAATTCTTTCACGGTATAGTCTACGGGTAAATTGGAGATACTGGCCCGGTTTCCCGTCTTAGCTAACCTCTAAACTGCTCAACTCATCTTTATGCTGCATCTTGGTTTTGTAAGTGCAATTCTGGCGGAATACGACCTGGAACACGTACTGGAATTTGCGTCGGAACAACGGTTTAAATGTGTTGAAGTGATGTGCTGGCCCACCGATAACGCCGATGCCCGACGCTATGCCGGGGTTTCGCACATTGACGTCGATAATCTGGACGTAAAACACATTCAGCAACTGACCCAGAAATACGGCGTTTACATTTCGGGCCTGGGGTATTACCCAAATCCGCTCGATCCGGATCCGGTAAAAGCCGAGTATTACCGCGAACACATTAAAAAAATCATCCGGGCTGCGGCCAAACTGGATGTTCCGGTGGTCAACACCTTCATTGGCCGCAATCCGGGGCTGAACATCACCGAAAATTTAAAGCTGTTTGCCAAATACTGGCCCGAAATCATCCAGGTAGCGGAAGAGAATAACGTGAAAATCGGGATCGAAAACTGCCCCATGTGGTTTACCGATGACGAGTGGCCGGGTGGTAAAAACCTGGCGACCACCCCCGCAATCTGGGATCGGATGTTTGAAATTATTCCATCGCGCATTTTGGGGCTGAATTATGATCCATCACACCTGATTTTTCAGATGATGAACGAAGTTCGGCCCATTTATGACTACAAAGACCGGCTGCACCACATTCACCTTAAAGATGTGAAAGTCTATCGCGACAAACTGGATCGCGTCGGCATCATGGCCAATCCGCTGGAATATCATTCGCCGAAGCTACCTGGTCTGGGTGATGTGCGCTGGCGGGACTTTTTTGCCGCCCTGACCGATGTGCGGTACCGTGGCCCGGTCTGCATCGAAGTGGAGGACAAAGCCTACGAAGGCAGCCCTGAAGACGTACAAAACGCTATTTTAACCGCCTGCAATTACCTGAGCCAGTTCCTGGTTTTGTAGGTTACAGCTTGTTAGTATTACGGTTTGTAGTTTACGGTTGGCTGACGCATTCGAAAATAGTGTGCGTCAGCCAACCGTAAACTACAAACCGTAACCCGTAAACCACCAACCGTAACCCGTATGCCTAAATTCAAAGCCGCCCTGATTGGAGGGGGCAACATTGCCGATAAGAATCACATTCCAGCACTGAAACAACTCGCTGATTTGGTCGAGATCGTGGCCGTTTGTAGCCGCGATGGCATCAAAGCCGGTGCGCTGGCGCAGAAACACGGTATTCCGCACGCCTTTTCCAATGCTGCCCTTATGTACCAGCAATGCCAGCCGGATGTGGTGGTGATCTGTACGCCCAACAACCTGCATTATCCTTTTGCGATGCAGGCACTCGAAAACGGATGTCACGTTTTTTGTGAAAAACCGCCCGCCATGCGCGCCCATGAAGCCCGGGAAATGGCCGATCTGGCCACGCGCAACGGACTGGTGCTGGCTTACAATCTGCAACTGCGCCAGACGAGTGAGTGGGAACTGCTAATGCGGAGCAAAGCCGATGGCCAGCTGGGCACTATTTATCACATCAAAGCGAATTTTCTGCGCCGACGGGGTATTCCGGGCTGGGGTTATTTTACCGATAAAGCCATGCAGGGCGGAGGAGCGCTAATGGATCTGGGCGTTCACGTCCTGGATCTGGCGTTGTGTGCGCTCGATTACGCGGTGCCATCCCGCATTCTGGCCAATACCTACGATTTTATTGGAAAAACCGGTGGGAAGGGACTGATGGGGGCGTGGGACCCCGCGACGTTTGGCGTGGAGGATGCCAGTATGGCCTATCTATCGTTTCCAAACAAGGCATCGATCATGTTGTCAGCCTCGTTCGCTCTAAACACCCAACTGGATATCAACCGAAACCTGGAGGTTTTCGGAAGCAAGGGTGGAGCAAAACTTTTCCCGTTTACGCTCTATACCGAAGTGGCCGGCGAACTGGCCGATGTTCATTTTCCGTACCTGGAAAATGTGGATATCCAACTTAAAAATACCGCAGCGTTTCTGGATGCCTGTCTGGGAAAACCGTCCAATGTCTGTACGGGGGCGCAGGGGGCCATTCTGCAGGAAGTCGTCGAACGGATTTATCAATCCGCGGAAAATACAGCAGACTAACCTGGTTAAACACAACGGGTCAGAAAACAGCAGGCCGGGACATGACTTCCATTTCCCGGCCTGCTGCTGAAAGCAAATTCACTTAATCGTCGGACCCACCGCCAAAATCGTAGCTGTCGTCATCTTCACTGCGAAAGTCATTTTCCAGCTCGTTCATGAAGACGGCGTCAACGGCTTCCTCAACGGTCGGAAGAATAGTCAGATCGGGAATTTTGGAACGGTCCAGAAAGTCGATCACTTCGTCGTCTTTGGTAACCAGAATGAGCAGGCCGGATTCATTGGTACACTGCCGGTTGATTTTCCGAATGACGGGAATTCCCTCGTCTTCAACTTCTTTCACCGCGCTAAAATCAACGATAATATTGCTGTAGCCTTCCCGGAACAGGTTTCGACTGAGCGTTTCGAAGGTTGTTGATACATCGGCGCCAAATACCGTTTCATTCAGCGTAATGAGCGAATATTGCTCATTCTTTTCAATCGAATAATTCATAGTGGATAGAACTTTTTCCGTTTCAAAAATACGTAACAGCCAGTGAACGACGGATATTTTCTTCGATACGGTGGTAAATAGTATCGGTTTCGGAACGAACAAACGAGTTTCCCGTCACTTTTTCGTACAATTCGATGTACCGATTGGTGATTTGCCCGATCCACTCGTCGGTCATTTCCGGCACGGTTTGTCCTTCTTTTCCCTGAAAATGATTGGCAATCAGCCATTCCCGTACAAACTCCTTCGACAACTGCTTCTGCTGAATACCCTTTTCTTGATTTTCAGCGTAGGAGTCGGCGTAAAAATACCGCGATGAGTCGGGGGTGTGAATTTCGTCGATCAGATAAACCGTTCCGTTCAGCGACCCGAATTCGTATTTGGTATCGACCAGAATTAGCCCCCGCTCGGCCGCCATTTCGGTGCCGCGTTTAAACAACGCCAGCGCATACTTTTCCAGCTGAACGTATTCGGCTTCGGAAACAAGACCCTGTTTCAGGATTTCTTCCCGCGAAATATCTTCGTCGTGGCCTTCGTGCGCTTTGGTCGTCGGCGTAATGATTGGTTTGGGCAGTTGATCGGCTTCTTTCAAACCGTCGGGCAGGGCTACTCCGCAGAGCGTCCGGTGCCCGTTGCGGTACTGGCGCCAGGCATGTCCGGCCAGGTAGCCACGAACCACCATCTCAACCGGGTACGACTGGCACTTCAGCCCGACGCTGACATTCGGGTCCGGAACATCTAATAACCAGTTGGGGACGATGTCGGCGGTAGCCCGCAAAAAATGCGCTGCCGTTTGATTCAGCACCTGTCCTTTGAACGGAATGGGTTTGGGTAAAACCACATCGAAAGCGGAGATACGGTCGGAAGCGACCATCACCAGACGGTCGGCAAAGTGGTAGACATCGCGGACTTTTCCACGGTAAAAACCAGTCTGGCCGTCAAATTGGAAGTTCGTTTCTTTTATGGCCTGCTCGGGCTTATTCATTTCTGAGCGAAAATTGATTAGCAATTACATTTTTTCAACGACCAGGGCCGAAGCACCTCCGCCCCCGTGGCAAATCCCGACGGCACCAATTCGGCCGTTTTGTTGCCGGAGCACATGGGTCAGCGTAGTCACGATCCGGGCCCCCGATGCACCCAGCGGATGCCCCAGCGATACCGAACCGCCGTAGACATTCAGTTTTTCGGCCGGAATTTCCAGCAGTTGACTACACGCCAGAGCCACCACCGAAAAGGCTTCATTGATCTCGTAAAAATCAACATCCACCGGTTTGATGCCCGCCCGTTTCAAAGCCGCCGGAATGGCCAGGGTTGGCGCGGTGGTAAAAGCCGCGGGTTCCTGCTCGGCGTCGGCATAACCCAGAATACGGGCCAACGGTTTTAATCCCAACTCTTCGGCTTTTTTCAAACTCATCACCACCAGGGCCGAAGCGCCATCGTTGATGGTGGAGGCATTGGCGGCCGTGACGGTTCCGTCGGGCGAAAAAGCCGGTTTTAACTTCGGTATTTTATCGAAAAATACATTTTTGTATTCCTCGTCCTCACTGACGGTTTTTACACCTTTGTTCGAGGGAACATCGACGGAAATAATCTCCGCGCCAAATTTACCATTTTCCGTGGCTTCTGCAGCCCGTTGGTACGATTGAATGGCAAATGCGTCCTGGGTTTCCCGGCTGATGTTGTATTTTTTCGCCGTCTGATCCGCAAAAACGCCCATTGCGCACTGGTCAAACGGATCAACCAATCCATCTTTGGCGAGGCCGTCGATTAACTGGGCATCGCCGTATTTATACCCAAACCGTGCTTTGGGCACGTAATACGGTGCGTTGGACATGCTCTCCATACCCCCGGCAATGATCACGTTGGCCTGTCCTAACTGAATGGTCTGGGCGGCCATCATGATGGCTTTTGTGCCCGATGCACACACTTTATTGACGGTTGTACAGCGCACGCTGGTGGGTAGCCCCGCTTTCAGGGCGGCCTGGCGCGCCGGAGCCTGCCCCAGGTTGGCCGAAACGACGTTGCCCATAATCACTTCATCCACCTGCTCGGGGGCAATACCGGCTTTTTCGTAGGCGGCCCGAATCGCCAGACTGCCCAGTTCGGTGGCTGATAAGGTGCTGAAAACTCCGCCGAAGCTACCAATGGGCGTACGAACCGCCGAAATAATCACGACTTCATTCATAGTGGATTCTGGTTGTATTTGTTGATGATACGTTCTGAAAACCGTTAATAGGTATTGAACTGCCGCCGATCCCGGCTTTTTGAAGCCTGTTTTCGCTGGTGAATATACTGCACTTCGTTGTCCTGCATGGCCTTCAAAATAGACAACGCCTGTTCTTCCGAGAGGTTCAGCGAGCGCAGTCGACGAAGTAGTTCATCCTTATTGTCGCCCTGTTGCACCTCCGTTCCTTGTTGCTGGCCCGGTTCCACGGTAGTTTCCGACCGTTCCTGTTGCAACTTGGGTTTGGGCTTTGGCGCTTGCGAACGGGTAGGGCGGGGTTTTCCTGAATACGTTTTTTTTATCAGCTCGTAATTGAACTGAGCGGGCTCGAGGGCCGGAACGGTATTCAACGCTTTTCGGAACAACGTTAGTGCGGTGGCCGAATCGCCCTGCATAACTGCAATTACGCCCAACTGCACTTCGGCGTTGGCGGCCAGTTCGGGCTGATTCACCTGGGCCACCAGCCGGTAATGTTTCTGTGCCTGCACATACTGCCCGAGGTGAAAATAGGAGTGGGCCAGGTTCAGCCGCGCTGATGGTTCAACAAATAGAGCGGAATTGACCAACGCAATGTACTGCTCGGCCGCCTGCTTGTAGTTGCCAGCCTGGTAGGCCCGCAGCCCCTCGACCCGCGCGATGTTATCGTGCGAAATTTTATCGAAAGAACGGTTATCGTATAACCAGAGCAAGGCCGATAAAATTAGATAGGTCATGGTAGGCTTTTAATCGTTTGGCAAAAATACAAACTCTTTCATACAACTGGAATGCTGTTTATAGCTTAAACGTTCGGACAGTCACCAGTATATCAATGACGATTAAGACCAGGGCCGCGATCAGAAAATAATAGTATTTATTGGTAGTAACCTCCAGTTTGCGTTGATCGACCAGACGGTTTTCCAGATTCTGGATAGCGGATATAAGGGGAGTTAAGTCGCCCGATGGCGAGACCAATTCCAGGTAAGAACCCCGGGTTTCCTGCACAAACTGCCGCAGGTAGGGCCGGTTCAGGTGTGTATGAACCACCTGTCCATCCTTGTCGCGCAGGTTACCACGTGGGGTTGGAACGGTACTGCCGGTTTCGGTGCCGACGCCAACCACAAACGGAACGATTCCGTACCTCCGCAGCTGGCTCGCCAGGGAAGGGTCGCACTCGCCGAAATCTTCGCCGTCTGTCATGAGTACCAGTACCTTAGTTTGGTTAAGGTCAGACGTTTCGGCCAGTTGTTTCCGGAGCGCTAATTCAACCGCGGAGCATAAATTGGTGCCGGACTCGGGCACCAGATTCGTATTCAGTGATCGGATGAACATGGACAAGGCCCCCTGATCCGACGTGAGCGGGGCGTGTACGTAGGCTTCGGTGGAGAAAATCAGCAAGCCGAAGCGGTTTCCGGGGAGGGCTTCTACCAGGCGTTTTAGCTCGTATTTTACTTTTTCAAGACGTGTGGGCGGAATATCCGGCGCATCCATCGACTTGGAAAGATCGACAGCGATGTAAATGTCTTTGCCTTCAGAAATCAATTCTTTTTCAACAACGCCGAACGATGGACCTAGTAGCGCAATCAAGAGCAGGGTCAGGTAGCCCGTTCGGAGAAAAAATTTGGGGATGGTTGCCCAGGCCGTTGATCCGAGCGAGCGGGCCACTCGAAAGATCCGAAAAAAGTAATAGCAATACAGCAGCAGAAAAACTGCAATGAACAGATACTCAGTTTGGGTCAGGCTATGATTCCAATTCATGCGAGCAAATACGGACTGGTCAGCAGCGGATCAACGGTTATTGAGTGGAGTCCGTGATGATGCGAAATTAGGGGAAATGATCGGATGCCGGACGAATAGGGTAAAATAGCTGCGAAACTTTTTTGCGAGAAATCTTTGGTGAAACAAATGGAATACCTCTATATTTGTGACCCCAATGAGGCAGAAAAGACGTTGGGGCTGTTACGGAGAGGTGCCTGAGTGGCCGAAAGGAGCAGTTTGCTAAACTGTCGTACCCCTAAAGGGTACCGCGGGTTCGAATCCCGCCCTCTCCGCAAAATTGTAGTAAGAGTAGCAATTACGATTTCTTTTTTAATTTTTAAATCGTACCTTTGCACTCTCAAAGTTTTCGGGGTGTAGCGTAGCCCGGTATCGCGCCTGGTTTGGGACCAGGAGGTCGTAGGTTCGAATCCTGCCACCCCGACATTAAAAACCGTCCAAATTTCAACGTTTGGGCGGTTTTTTTGTGTAATGGCCTCTTATTGGTAGTATTTCGCAAGTTTTGGCCAAACAATGAATTTTAGTTGGTCAGAAAACCAGTAGCCGTATAAGCTCCCAAGATTAGTCAAATCCCCAAAGGTTAGTACTTGGCGGCTAAAATCAAAAAGGATTCTCTAAAAGAATCCGAAGAGCATTTGCCATTCATTCCACATCAGGTCAATGACCTAATAGTATCCATTTTAGGGCGTAGTGATGAAGAATTGGGGCTGTTTTGCTAGTTTATTTATTATACGTTCGTCCGACTTGGCCTGTGAAACTACCCTCTGGATTTTTAGGTGTTCAGCAATTTCAACAACTCCGACAATCCCAACAATCCGGCAAATTTCAAGGTAATTCAGGGGACACCACCACCAGGTCAGAATAGTTATGACAACCGCCATGTCCGGCACTTGAATAAACTCAATCTGTTTGGTACGGATTACGATATCTATTCCAGGAAACCGACCGGAGTTATTGCCCTGTGCAGTGCCACGGTGAATAGCAAACTGATTAGGCCTTTTTCGACTCCGCCATACAGGAAGCATTCTAGATCGGGATGAGCATTGGCTCACTACCGGAAGTAGGCTACGTAAGGAAGAAAATCGCCGGAAAGCATCGGGTTTCAGATGATTTTCGGCGAAGGTGGGGCTAAGAGAACTAATTGACAGGACTAGATTATACGCCAGGTCGGATTTACTTGGAACGTTTACCCGCCTATAGCCGCGCAGCGGTCCGACCCCAACTTTAATCCTAATCCAGTCGAGTTAGTTTGGAGCCAGGGGAAGCGTAAGAAGCGTTATTTAAAGAACCAAGTTTTCACTGATCTGAAAGAACTTACGGTTGCAGATCAAGTCAAATGTTTGGAAAGAGATCCAAAACTAGTACAGCCCTTCTTCAACAAAAAGTAGATTTCCTTCATTACGGACTAATGCACGGGTCAATAATTTTAATCAACCAATCTGAATTTACTTTATTACCCGGAATTGGCGGAAGAAATTGTAACTAATCATTTAAAAATCAGTCAACAGCATATTGCCAATATGTTGTTGACTAATTCATATAATACATGAAAAACTTTAAGAAGTTACATGAACTGATAATGTATATGGAGAACGCCCGCTCTGGCAGGCCCAGTGACCGGTTGTAAACGGCAATCTGGGGGTGGGGCAATCAAAAATTACCGCTTAAATTGCTTCGATGCTTTTAGGAAGATTAAGAGTAAGTTGCAGTTGGCCAGCCCGTCTTGAGAACCAGATGTGTCAACCCCGCCAGGGCTGCCCTTTCTCCTAACTAGCCAGGAAAGTCAAAAGAACCAAAGAGACTATTTAATCGCCGTGCCATGAATACAGGAAGTCTATTTTCGAAAATACCCGGTGCTTTACCAGAAGAAGTATTTGAAGAGCTGGCGACCGGCAATGGCGTCAAAATTGAACGGATAATCTCCAAAGGTCATCGTTCACCGGATAATTTTTGGTATGATCAACCACAAAACGAATGGGTATTGGTCATAAGAGGGGCGGCCCGTCTTCAAATTTGGGGTCAAAAAGACCCCGTTACGCTTTCGGCCGGAATGTATACGAATCTGCCAGCCCACGTAAAGCATCGGGTAGAATGGACTCAGGAAGATGAAGAAACCATTTGGCTGGCGGTTTTCTATTGAACGACTCTGGCCGCGTCCCCTGACCCGTAACGGTTTTTGTTCGATGCGATTGTTACCCATGGTGAGCACTCATTCGCTGCATTCTTTGTTACTCGGTTGATGAAAACCCTGATTTATGTACTGACTGGATTGCTGGCGACGGTGGCATCCTGCTCTCAATCGTCAAAACAAGACAACGGCCAACCTGAAAACCCTTATTATTCCCGAACGGACACCACGCATCTGCGGGTAAGTGACGCCGACTGGAAGGAGATTTTGCCTCCGGATTTGTTTGCGGTGGCGCGTCAACAGGCTACGGAACGCGCTTTTTCGGGTAAGTTCTGGGACAGTGAAGCCAAAGGAACCTACTACTGCGCCGTGTGTGGGAATAAGCTTTTTCGTTCGCAGGCCAAGTTTGCCAGTAGTTGTGGGTGGCCCAGCTTTTTCGAACCGAGCCGTACTAGCAGCGTGTTATACCGCCCTGATCATTCTCATGGTATGAAGCGAACGGAGGTACTCTGCGCCCGGTGTGAATCCCATCTGGGGCATCTCTTCAATGATGGGCCACCGCCTACCCACAAGCGGTTTTGCATGAATTCAATCGCAATGGATTTTGAGCCGGATAGCGTGAAGGTAGCGGCTCAATAATGTTTTCGATTTACGACGACCAGACCAGCCGTGATGCCCGGGCCGAATTCCTTAGTCTTAACCACGTAGGCCGCAGCAAGTCGGCAATGATTTTTTTCTTCCGCTTCAGATTACAAAAACGTTACCCACTTGCCGGGCGGTTTGCAGGACGACCAGCGTGCCATGAACCAACAAAAAATCCCCTCGGGTGATCTGCCCGAGGGGTAAAGGTAACGTTACCGGCTTCAGGCGGTCCTCTATCCCCCTTTCACCGCTGCGAATGTAAGTTGGTTTCAAAGCCCGGCGTGTCGAAAACTAGCTCATCCACTAAATTTATACGGACAGTTTTTTGCAACCCGGTTGGCTTCGGACGCTAATATGCTATTGTAATACCGATAAAGATCTTCATCCCACCAAGGTATCCAAGCCGTCGCTCCCCGATAATGATGCAACATGTCCACCAGTCGGCTAAAAAGTAAAGCTGTTGGTTCAGGGTAACCTGGCCAGAGCAAAGCACTGCATTTTGAGAATATTCAGCGTAAGGCGGAAATGAGCGAGGGCATAGCGAGATAAATATGCGAATTATAACATAGGATTGATTTTGCATAAATAAAGCTATGAATTATAGCAAGATTTGAACAAAATCGTGTTTTCAAGGAAAAAAAATTAGAAAATACTTTCATATATTATTTTCATCATTAATCTTCGAACAAGAAATATAATTATGTATTAATTATGTAATGCAAAATATAATTGTGCACAATATTATTACTGCGAAATTTACGTTGTTTCAATGGCTTTGGCTTATTAAAAGCTATAGCTAGTCCTATCTGGTTTCAAGGATCCGTTTAACAACGCTGATTTTTACTGCTGCCATCAAAATTGAGGATGTATTATTCACCTTTTACCCCTTCATTTTATGCGTACGATTACGAAAGTCATTGTTCTACTTATTTGCGGTTTTACATTTTCAACTCAGGTATATGCCCAAAGTGCCGATGATGCCAGTGACAAATTATCGTTCAGTGTTGCGTTAAATCATGATGCCTTCTTCGGGCTAAATCCAATGGCGTCGGGTTCTTACCAGTTTACGCCCAAAACCGCGCTTACCTTTTACGGAATTCAATGGGGAGCTGGAACAGGGGCAGCCTGGGCCAACTGGACGGAGTTTGGTTTAGGGGTTAATTTCAAAGCGGGATCGTTCAATATCAATCCTCAACTGGGCTTCACGATGGGAAGTCTCCTGTCGAGCGGTGGGGCTAACAGAGGTTTTGTTGGGGATGGTATTGTACCTAATTTAACAATCAACCACAGCAGTGAGCGGTTTGAGGGCCAGCTTTACTTCGGGTATTACGGCGCACTACGCAACGAAGCAACGAGCGGAAATTCCACGAATAACTATGTACATTACTGGTTGAATGCTGGGGTTAAAGCGACATCATGGTTTTCGGTTGGTGCCCATTATGAAAGTCTTTTTCTTGCTGGCGGAAAGATGGCCAGCGGTGGTTCGGTTGATCGGGCCGACGGTTATACGTGGCTGGGACCCTATCTGCAGTTTTCAAAAGGAAATGCCGGATTTCGGTTCTCGTTCGGTGGGAACCTGGATGAAGGATTTGCTCCGAATGACTTCTACAAAATGGGTATTTTCTATAGTTTCTAAACCGATCCTGGATAGGCCACTAAAAACAACTTAGGTTTAATGGCTATTTGAGTTTTGGTCTTCAAAGCCCGGTCCTTAAAAACCGGGCTTTGTGTTTTTACCAGACGGTTTTGCAGGATTTCGTATAAATGCCTGTCTCACTTGAATCGGGGTAAAACAAAACCCGGCTCACTAATAGAACCGGGTTGTTCGCAAACACTCTGCTACTTGGATTCTTGGTGGTCCAAAAATAACCAATATTTCATTTGTATTATATGTCTGCTGCGGTTTTGTGATATAAAAACTTTATGTATCATGATTTTTTAATATTTTTGTGTTGTAGTTGTAATGTATAACAAGAAAAAAATATAAAAATGTATGTTTTAATGGAGCAGTTACCGGAGCCCAATGGTCACTTTCGGTTTCGGGTGATGAAAAATAGCCGGGAAGATATTTTAGTTAGTGCCCCGTTTGCGACAAAGAAAGACTGTCTGATGGCGGTCAGTTCGGCCCGAAAAGCCGGTGCAGAGGTTGCTAACTATCCGCTGTGGAACCTGACTGGAAATATCCGCTTTAATTTATTTTATGGCAACAATGCCTTGTTGATTGGCACCGTCCGCTACAAAAGCACAGAAGATCGGGACAAAGCTTTACAGGAACTGGCAGCCTGCGTGGCTCAGTTGAAAGTCGTTGACCATACAGCTCCGATGAACTTGGCTGCTTAGTACTCGCTGTCGGTTCCTGCGGCCATTTCCTTCAATCAGTTTGGATTCTGGAGAACCGCTTTAGACCTGTTGATACATGGAGGCTGACAGTGCAGGAGGGCAGGCCTGACTTTTTAAAATGGTCTTTATTCAACTTCGTTAAGAATATAACCACCTATCCTTAACAGACAGGTAGATAAGAAACCTGAATATAAAAGGGGGCAATCAGAACGGTATGTATGAGCCATTTGGTTGCTTTCATTCTACTCAAAAAAACAGTACTCACTACTTATCCACAGTGGCTCAGTTTGAGTTTGCACCGGCGCACCCGGCTCAGGAACGAATGGTGACTGTGGCTCAATTTGGGGAGATACTGGCACGTAGATAAGCTAGAGCTTTTTATTTCTCTCGCGTATATCGTAATATGATTTTTTCACCATACAATTTTTTGTCGAATTCAGGAACAATAGCAATCGATTGAGTAAGGGTGCTATCATTGACACGAAAGAGTTCCGTTTTGAATGTTCTTTGGTCGTGTTCATGCAATGGCAATCTAACGCCAGTGTATACGCCAGGGCTAGTTTCATGCAAGTCTTTCACTATTACAGTGCCCAGTTGAAGAAATTTGGCCACCATGGGTATGGCATCAATCACGTATATTCTACCCCCTTCAATTCGAACGCGATAGGGATGATCAGTCTGTTCTTTCACTTGGTCTGAAAATGAACCCGTCTTATAAGCCCTGTCCATAATTGAGGCAAGGACTCCAACACCTCCATCGAAAGTGGTCGGCGAATTCACTTTATAGGCTCCGTCAATAGGCAATGGAGCTTCCGCCGGGATTTCGTCTTTGAAGGTGCGTTTTACATTGGCGTCACTTGATGTGCAGGAAACGACACCCCAGGTAAACGCTATACCAATAAAGTAAAAGGTAAGTGTTTTCATATAAGGCAAGTTAGCTTAAAAAATACAATCCTTCCCAGGAATTGATAAATGGGTGTGGGTAAGCAGCTTATTAGCTGGCTTGATATTTTCTACCCAACCGAAAAAGCAGCGGATATCTGCCCGTGCAATGATCTTCTGTAATCCTTTAAATTCCGGTAGTAGCCTTATCTACTAAAGCTAACAGGTAATCGCAAACCGCTTTCACTAGGCAAATATGGCTCAGGCATTTAAAACTTTCAGTAGATACATTGACGGACTTCTTTAGACCCCTGCTGAGGTAGGAGCACTGTGATTTTTCTCCTTGACGGTGCATGAATACGAATAATCCCGACGTATACGTCGGGATTATTACCTTCTGGAAACTTACGTACAGGTGAATGGTTAGTACATCCCCACTGAGTTACTCACAAGGGCTTAAGATCATCATCCAGATGTCAAGTCCATTTGTGTATTCGAACGGTTTAGCGTAAGAGAACTGCCCCCGGTAGTACTTGCACTGCCCATCTGGAAAGTGAAAGGTTACCGTATGCTGGCCAGGCGTTAAAGCGACCCAGATGGTTTTCTCACTCGGAGGTGCATTCCGGGAGAACCTTTCCCCCGCTTTTGAGCCCTTCCAAGCTCTTTTCAGAGTGCCCACATAGGTGCCGTCAACGTAACATTGAATTGGGAAAGGCACCCCATCGTTGCCATAACTGAAGAGGGCCATGACCCCGTGGGTCGAACTAGGAACAGGTTTGAGTAAAGCGGGGTCGACATCGATACTAGAGGTCGATATGCCAGTCCGCGCCGACGAATGGGCCTTTGGTGTAACCGCCTGGTCGGCCTTCTGACAGGCTGCTAGCGTTCCCAGCAATAGGAAGCTGAAAAACAATTGTTTCATAGTGTAAATGATGTGAATGGTAAATACGATGCGAAGAAAAGGGGGATTGGAATCAGGAAGTGTCCAATAGGAAATTGGCGGGGCGAAATGGGCCGTTTAGCCGATCAAATGCCCGTGCGGGTCTAAAGGTTTAGCAGCCAGCCGATGTCTACTATATGCAAGCATTGCCTTCCTCTATTGTGAAAAAAATGAGCCCGGTTATTGCCGGGCCCTTTCTCTCACTAAGTGGGAATTGCCATAGGTTGGTTAAAAGATTGAGATGATGCAGAAAACTCCCATCGTGGCAATTAGGGCTACTAGAGTCCATTCGGCTAATTCGCTGCCGGCAAAGTGATCTCGATTCATTGTGCAAACTCGTCTTGAGCCACAAAAGTAACGGCCTGATCTGACTCAAGTGATTTACTACTACACAATTAACTAAAGTTTAACTAAGATTAAGAGGGGGTTAAAGGTACCTTCTACTACTATGGCATTCAATTGAATAATTCGTTGGTTCGCCCAGTGGTGGATCGGTAAAATGGCTTAATCCTTGCCTTTTGTTTTTCTAAAGTCCACAAGAGTCCATCTCGGAAAGCAGCGGTTAATAGTATTGTTCTTGGTAGTGAGTCTTTCCCTTTTTTGTTGAGTGGTTCGTTTTCTTTTCTTGAAGTTCCAAGATTTGATCATCTAGGCACTGGTCAGCTTTGCAGCAGAATAGCTCTGACCGTTCCCTGTGGGGTACGGAATCCCTATTCATTCCGCTGAGCAGCGATTGCCATATATGTCATACCTTTAGCGGTCCACTTATTGATCAAGGCTGTTGCCCGTCGGCTGTTTTCGTTGCTGGCTGCCCTTTCTTTCGTTGACTGGGTGTCTTTTAACCTGCCTGCACTGGTCAGGTTCTCGGGCTTGCCTGGCCTATGACCCTGGGCAACCTTTGCCGCCATCGCTGCCTTGGTCCGTCCACTGATGAGCTCCTGCTTATGCTGTGCCAATGTCGCAAAGATCCCGATGGGTAACGTATTGGCATTCGGCATGTCTACAAACTGGCAGTTGACTCCTTGTCTTAGCCCCCCGAAGAGTTGGACAAAATTGTAAAAACAATTAAGTCCCTTTAACTTCAGGAACAATGAGCAAAACACGACGAACATTCACCCCGGAGGACCGCTACTCCATCGTTCAAGAGTCC
>NZ_BAAGWE010000006.1:0-380801 GCF_054780515.1 Larkinella harenae
CATTCGAGTACAATCGTACAAACGAGACAAGCAGCTTAAGAAATTTCGGAAAGGGGCCAAAACGTAGTTTTATCCTACTTTTCTTCCCTTTCCAACTGTAGCGTATCTATTGAACCACTACAGTTAATGTAACTGTTTACCATCCTCCGCGAACTAATTATTGCCATCTAATAAATTATTACTCCATCTAGTAAGTTATCAGGGGTAACTGCTTGATTTTAAATCGCTTTATCTCGAGTTTGAGCTGTTTAAATTCCTTTTGTAAATCTTACCTTTTATGAAATCAAATTATCTACCTCCAGGCCTTCGTCTCCTTAAATCCTTCCTGACGACCTGCTTCATTCTCGGTTTCCTGGGTAGTTGTACTGTACTGGACCATCGCCCTGATCCCATCACGTATCTGGTTAGCAGCGAATTGGTGACTGAAGTGACCAAAGAAGAACTGGCTCCCCGATTGGCGGCTTTAGGACTACCACCGCAGCTTCTTCAGCAACCGCAAGTAGGGGCCGGATCGGTGCTGCTCTTCGATATAAGTGTTTATAAACTGGTTTACAGAACAAGAAACCTGCTTGGACAGGAAGTAATGGCTTCTGGCGCGCTGATCGTTCCGAAAACGCCCGCCCAATTGCCAATTCCTATGATCAGCCAGCAACACGGTACCATTTTCACGAATGAGGAGGCTCCTTCCAACTACAAACCGGCCAGTGAGGCTTACCGGGCCGCTTCGATATTTGCGGCCAATGGGTTTATCATGGCTTGCCCTGATTACCTGGGCTTTGGCGTTTCGGGCGATCCTAAAAACCCGCTTAATCTGTTGCTGCATACTTATGAACACCGTTCCAGTCTTGCCCAGGCTAGTCTGGACATGCTTCGGGCATCTCGAGAGTTTGTTCAATCCAAGAACATCAACTGGGACAGTCGTTTGTTTTTGACGGGTTATTCTGAAGGTGGTTTTGCTACCATGTCCCTGTATAAAAAGATGCAGGATGAGGTACCAGCTGAGTTCAACCTGAAAGCCGTAACGGCAGGGGCAGGGGCTTATGATAAAACCAGTTTCACCAAGGATTTGCTGAGCAAGCCATCTCACGGAATTGCGTATTACAACCGCACGTATTTGTGGGTGCTGCTGACCTATGACCGGCTTTACGGGCTCAACCGGGCACCGGAAGAGTACTTTGTTGAACCCTATCTGACGGAGATCAAAACCAAGGGATTGGGAGCGGAGCTGAACGTAAGTTTCGATCAAATTTTTAAACCGGAATTCAAAGCGGGTGTTCTTAACGGCTCTGATACGAAATTTCTGGCCGCTTTGGCGGATAATGATGTGTATGACTGGAAGCCGGCCAAGCCTTTGCAGCTTTACCACGGAATGGCTGACCCGCAGGTCTTCTACCTCAATTCACTGCGTGCTTATGAAGCCATGAAAGCCAGAGGGATGGATGTGCCCGTTCAGTTGATTTCAATTCCAGGTGGGGATCACCAGACGAGTTTACCAACCTATATCTGGGGAACGTATGGATTTATTCAGGCCAACCTCAAGTAATAGTCTGCTAGTGCATAAAGACGTATCTGGTGTAAGCCCAAAAGACCCCGCCGACCGGCGGGGTCTTTTGGTTCAAATCGGTTGATGCGTACCAACCGGTTAGTGCTTCGTCATCTGTTTCTACCTGGGCTTAGTTACTCACCACAATTGGCGTAAGGGGAGATGAAAGTCGGCTTTTGAATGGCTAATAAGGAGGTTAGCGCGTAAAGCAGGAAAATGATGGACACCGTTTGTATAAAAGGCGGAGGAAGGCTCATCAACATGGACAAACCCGGGTAAAATAACAACCCGATCAAAACCGTAGCATTCTCCAGGAACGCGGCAAGCCATAGGCCTTTTTTCAAAAAAAGCTCGTTTCGAATGGGGGGATGGGTTAGCAAGGGGCGCACGACGGCTGCCAGGCCTGCTGTTTTGCACCGTACGTACAGAGGGGCTTTTTCTGAACGAACCAATAAGGCGAGGCAACTTCGATCAGTTTATACCGTGATCAATCGGAAAACCATCACACAACAGGCTAGATTTCCGATTGATCAGGAAGTTGTATTAGCTCAAAATTTTTCGGCAAAATTCAAGGCACTTGCTTACCTCGGCGACTGAGCTGGAACCCGGTGGAACCTGATACTCCAGCTCGATGGTGGCCGGAAAACGGTATTTGTTGCTTCGCATCAGTCCCAGTACTTCCGTTAGCGGAGTATTGCCCTGACCCCACGGTAGATTCCCTTTACCGTTGGCCGGAGTCTGACGGTCTTTAATGTGCATACTTGAAATTCGGTCGTGTTTTTGCCGGATCAATCCCAGTGGGTCGGGCTGTCCGGCGGCTACGTAGTGCCCCAGGTCGAAATTCATGGCGTTTCCCGGCGATTGATTGAGGGCGGTGTCCCAGAATGTTGGGGTCTGCTGTTCATGGCCGTGGTAGCCAACCCGCAAACCGTGTTTCTGAGCGCTCTGACCCAGTTTGAGCGTATGGGCATCATTGGCTGGGTGTTCGAGGGTAACCTGATTGGCTCCTAATACCTTGGCGGCCCGCATGCCGTAATCAATTTCTGCGTCGGAGGCCTGTAAGCCAAAAGCGTCGGGTTTGAAACCGTAGATACGCACGCCAGCCTGGTTGAATAGTTTCCGAACCTGCTCAAACTTGGCCATCGGAGCTTGTTGCCGCCAGTTGGCCAGCTCGGTCCGGTACGCCTTTATCTGCGCATCGGCTTCGGCCAGGGTCTTTTGTTCGTCATCGGTCAGGGTCTGCTTTTCCCGGCGTTTTCGCATGAGTGGAGCTAACGACCGCATATCGACCGTATTTTTGGGTGCTCCTGCAAACGACTCTGCGGGGCCTCCCATCAATTCCACGGCGCTGATTCCGCTGTCCAGAATGTACTTCAGCGTAGCTTCGGCGCTTTGATCGGGCATATCGCGGAAGGAATAGGTAATGACCCCCACCTGTACGCCATTGATCAGGGAATTTGGTTTGTTGAGATTCCGGATCAGGGCCGGAGTACCAAACAGGTTACTGGTTTTGAGGAAGGTCCCGGTGGCTAAGGCAACGGAGGTTCCCAGAAATCGACGACGGCTAGGGTTGGATTTCATAAGGTTTAAGAATCGATGGAGTAGAATTGATAGGTTCGCTCACTCAGGTAGTAAAGCAAAATAATTCATTTTTTACCGTATCCGGCTGTCTATAAATTATCCTTCTCCCCGGTAAGCATAAACAGAGCAGATGACTTCGCTGGCATAGCGCGGAAAAGTACGGTTTCTTCGTCTGGCTGCCCGGCTGCATATAGAAAAGGAACCACACCTCTGATCAGGGGTCCCTTTGTCATTTCTAACCCAATTTCCTGCCTTATTTCAATTCAGTGATCCATTTTTGAATAACCCAGCTGGGATAGATTTATCTTTTTGGATTAGTATTTTGCAAATAATTATTGCTGAATTGATACAATAATGTTGAATAAAACCATTTATTTCTGGTTTAGCTAAATAGTTTAATTAAACGATTAAATTTATTGGTTAATTACTTGTTTGTTACAATTTCCTGTAACACATTTGCAGCATGGGAAGCAATGCAAGTGACATAGGAACTGAAGAGAAAATCAAGGAAGCGGCTAAGGAGGTCTTTCTGGAAAAAGGGTTCGATGGTGCTACCATGAAGGATATTGCCAATGCGGCCGGTATGAACAGCGCACTAACCCATTATTATTTCCGGAGCAAGGAAAAGTTGTTCTGGCGGATATTTGAAGATTTGTTGCGGGTTTGGATGGAGGCTGTCCGGACCACCCTGGACAAACCTGTGGGGTTAAAAGAAAAAATTGTCGAACTGGTCGAGACTCAGTTCGAGTTTCACCAACAAAACCCCGGTATCATCCTCTTTCTGATCAACGAATCCCAGCGTGACCCCGAATCGCTGATTCAAAGAATGTGCGTTTCACCCGGGTTGTACGAATCGTATTTTTTCAAGCAGGTGGAAGAAGCCGTGGAGCACCAGGAAATACGCCCGGTCAATCCGCTCCTCCTGCTTTCCATGGTATTTTCCTTTATCAAACAATCCATTGCTGGTAAAACATTGTACAAGCATGTATTTAACCTGGATGAAGCGGGCTTCGTGGCCCATTCACTGGAGAACAAGAAAGTGTTTCTGGAGATGATCCTTTCGTACCTGTATAAAACAGATTGCCACTGATCCGGAAAATTAGGGGCTTGGCGGTACAGAATCGCCGGTTCAGCAAATAATAAGGTGAAAAAAGTGAGTTGCCGATTACCTTTCGACCAGTAACGTTGGGGAAATGGTTTTGAAAGGATTGTTCTGATAACCTGACAGTAACCGGCGGAACGGTGAGTCCAAGAGCCGTTGCGTAACTTTATTAACATAAACGATACTTGCCAGGTAACAGAGGAAGATCGCCCCATATTATGACACCAATGAATTCATGAGAAAAAAATTGCACAACAAAGTTGCGGCCTATCAGGACGTAGCTGTGGCTAAAGCAAAAGGAATCTATCCTTATTTCAGACCCATCGAATCGGGTCAGGACACCGAAGTACTTATAAACGGGAAACGGGTTCTGATGTTTGGATCCAACTCGTATCTGGGTTTAACCAACCATCCGGTGGTGGTGGAAGCCGCTAAAAAAGCAACGGAGAAATACGGAACCGGGTGCGCGGGCTCCCGATTCCTGAACGGAACGCTCGATATTCACGAAGAGCTGGAAAGTCGGCTGGCCACTTTTACCGGAAAAGAGGCTGCGGTTCTTTTCAGCACGGGTTACCAGGCTAATCTGGGGGCGTTGTCGTGCCTGACGGGCCGGAACGATTACCTGATTCTGGATGAAAGCAACCACGCATCCATCATCGATGGCAGCCGATTGTCTTTTTCCAAGGTGATCAAATACGCCCACAACGACATGGACGATCTCTGGAAAAAGCTCAGCCAGTTGCCGGAAGAGGGCATCAAGCTGATTGCAACCGACGGGATTTTCAGTATGGAGGGCGATATCGTCAAATTGCCATTGCTCAATCAGATCGCCACGGAATTTGACGCGACGGTTCTGGTCGACGATGCGCACAGCCTGGGTGTCATCGGTCGGCAGGGAGCTGGCACGGCTTCCCACTTCGGGTTGACGGATACCACGGATATCATCATGGGTACATTCAGCAAATCGCTGGCGTCGCTGGGCGGTTTTATTGCTAGTGATGCCGAAACGATTAACTACCTGCGGCACCGGGCACGGTCGTTGATTTTCAGCGCCAGTATGACCCCGGCGGCCGTGGCCAGTACCCTGGCGGCTCTGGAATTGATTGTATCAGAACCCGAACACATCGAACGGTTGTGGGCCAATACGCAATATGCCAAGGATTTACTTCTTGGAAATGGGTTTGATCTGGGCCCTACGGAAAGTCCGATTATGCCGGTTTATGTTCGGAATAATGAACATACCTTTTTGATTACCAGGATATTGCAGGATCAGGGTGTTTTCGTCAATCCCGTGGTCTCGCCCGCAGTACCTCCGCAGGATTCGTTGATTCGCTTCTCCATTATGGCTACCCATACATTTGCCCAGATTGAAGAAGCTGTTGACAAACTGGCCCGGGCCTACCGGGAAGTTAAGCAGGCCTTCATCCCCGAGAGTGTATGAAGCGCATTGTGCCCGTTCAGTCAAAAAAGGAGTTAACACAGTTTATTGATTTTCCGCATAGCTTATACGAACATGATAAAAACTATGTACCGGAGATTTTTATTGGGCAGCGGGATCTGTTGACCCCGGGAAAGCACCCTTTTTACGAGCACTCAACAGCTCAGTTGTTTCTGGCGTTTGACGACCAACGGATTGTCGGACGAATTGCCGCTATTCATAACCGGAATCATAATGCGTTCACGGAGCAAAATGACGGTTTTTTTGGCTTTTTCGATTGCATTGACGACCAGGAAACGGCCGATTTGTTGCTTAAAACCGCAGCAGATTGGCTGAAGCAAAAAGGGCTCTCCCGCATGGTTGGCCCCACAAACCCGACAACCAACGATGTGTGTGGGGTGCTGGTCGAGGGGTTCGATCGGCCGCCGATCGCCATGATGCCGTACAATGCACCTTATTACGGGACACTTTTGTTGAACGCGGGACTGCGGAAAAAAACGGATTTGCTGGCGTATGAGCTAAACGTGGCCTCGGCCAACGAGCGATCGCTGAAACTACTGGATACGTTACAGAATCGCCTGAAGCGCAGCGGAATTGTGATTCGAAAGGTGAATCTGAGCGATTTCAAAAACGAGGTGCCCAAAATACGGGAGGTGTACAACAAAGCCTGGGACAAAAACCTGGGGTTTGTGCCCATGACGGACAGCGAATTCGATTACCTAGCGAAAGACCTCAAAATGATCCTGGATCCGAACTTTTGTCTGGTGGCCGAAAAGGAAGGGCAGGTAGTCGGGTTTATTCTGGGTATTCCGGATATCAACCAGATTTTGATTAAGAATAAACGAGGACGGTTGTTTCCACTAGGAATTTTCCGGTTGCTGACACAACGCAAATCAATCACCCGCATTCGGGTGCTGACGTTGGGCGTGCTGGAAGGCTACCGCAAACTGGGTATTGAAGCCTGTCTGTACGCGTCGGTGATCAAAAACACCTACGGGACGAAAATAACGGGCGGTGAATGTTCGTGGATGCTGGAAGATAATTACCTGATGAACCACGCCATAGAACAGATCAACGGGGTGCTGTACAAACGGTATCGGTTATACGAGAAGGAGGTATGAACAAGCGGGTCTTGATTACGGGGGCAAACGGTTTTATCGGGTATCACCTGGTGGAAGCCGCAAAAAAGGCCGGGATGGAGGTGCATGCTGCGGTGCGGAAATCGAGTGATGTAACGCAGTTGAAGGGACTCAACCCAACGCTGGTATATCCTGATTTCCGGTCGAAAGAGTCGTTGCTGACGCTTCTGGAAGAAGGGCAGTATACGCACATCATCCATGCCGCCGGGGCAACCCGTGCGAAAGACGAAAAAACGTACAACGAGATCAATGCGGAGTATACCCTTCGGCTGGCGCAGGCGGCCCGGATGGTTTCGGTACCGCCAAAGCGGTTTGTTTTCATGAGCAGCCTGGCAGCGTTGGGACCCTTGTCGTACACGGAAGAACAACCCATCACCGAAACGACATTGCCCATACCGCTCACCAGTTACGGCAAGAGCAAGCTGCTGGCCGAAAAATACCTGGCCGATGTGACGGATTTACCCATCACCATCATCCGCCCGACGGCGGTATACGGCCCCCGCGAAAAAGATTTGTTTATCCTGTTTAAGACGTTGTCTAAAGGGCTGGATCTGTACATCGGGCGTCGTCCGCAGCGGCTCAGTTTTGTGTATGTGAAAGATCTGGTCAGGGTGACTTTGACGGCACTGGAACAGAACCATACCGAAAACCGGGTGTACAACATTTCCGATGGCGAGTCGTACAGCCGGTACGCCCTGGCCGATTTGTTTCGGAAGGTGAGCGGTGCCCGGTCCTTTCGTTTCCATTTGCCCGTAGGGCTGATGAAATTAGTTGCCAGTATCCTGGATGTAGGTTACAAATTTTCAAGAACAACACCGGTATTGAACCCGGAAAAACTTCGGGAGTTGACCGCTCCCAACTGGATCTGTAGCATCGAGGCCGCGCGCCGGGATCTGAATTACCGCCCGGATTATGATTTGAAGCTGGGGCTGGATGAGACATTGCGGTGGTACCGGGCCAACCGATGGCTTTAATAACTCAATGAATACAACTGGAAGTGACTGGCCATGGCCACTGCCGTAATCAGTACTAAAATGTTACAATCAATTACTAAAAATGGAGCCTTACTTTTCGGACTTTTCCTCTTTTTTACCGGAATAGCAACGGCTCAGACAACCGTGGTGAAAGGTGTCATTACCGACGCCCGAACCGGAGAAGGCCTGCCTTTTGTCAGTGTCTTGATACCCGGTACCACCATCGGGACATCCGCCGATGCCGACGGAAACTACAGCCTGACCGTGCCGAGCAACCAGAAACGGATTAAGTTCACGTATGTTGGATACATCAGTCAGGAAAAAACCGTTACCCCGGGCGCAACTCAGGTCGTCAACATCAAGCTGGCCGTGGATGCCACGCTGCTGAAAGAGGTGACGGTAAAAGGAAAGGCCCACTACCGGAATCGGGATAACCCGGCCGTGCAGCTGATCCGGCAGGTTATTGCCAACAAAGAAAAGAACCAGCGGGGCAATTACGACTACGTGGAATACGAGCAGTACGAAAAAATATCGCTGGCGCTGAGCAATCTCTCTGAACGCTTCCGGAATCGCCGGATCTTCCGCAACTACCAATTCCTGTTTACCGAAGCTGATTCGGCGGCCAACGATGGCAAAAACCGCTTGCCGGCTTACCTGGAAGAGAAACTTTCGCAGGTGTATTTTCGCAAGGCACCGGCCGCTCGAAAACAGCTGATAAAAGCTCACCGCCGGGCTGAATTCGACCCTCGTTTCGTCGATAACAAAGGATTGAGTAAATACTTTAACCGGCTTTACGAAGACATCAACATTTACGATAACAATATTTCTGTTGCTACGAACCTGTTGCTGAGCCCCATTGCCAACAACGCACCCACGTTCTATAAGTTCTTCATCCGCGATACGGTGAAAACCCAAACCCCTTGGCTGGTGGAACTCGGCTTTGTGCCTCGCAACAAGTCGGACCTGCTGTTTGAAGGGAAACTTTTTGTTACCCTGGATGGCAATTATGGCGTTCAGAATGCGTATTTGACGGTCAATAAGGAGATTAATCTCAATTATTTGCAGGATCTGGAAGCGTTCCTGGAATTTGAGAAAAGCCCGGACGGACGGTATCACCCGAGCAAGGCTACGTTGGCCATGGAGTTTTCGCTGGGGAGCAACACCCCGGGCGTATTCGGACGGCGGGTGGTCAACTATGCACAGTATCAGATCAATCAGGAACGTCCGGATGACGTATATAGTGAATCGTTAGAAAATCTGGCGACTTTGCCGAACGCCAATTCCAGCGAAGCTTTCTGGGACACAATCCGCCCGGTACCGCTGGAGAAAAGCGAAATCCGGATTTACCGCAACATCGATACGCTGCAAACGATTCCTTCGTTTCGTCGGACAATGAGCTACGCAACCATGTTTATTGCGGGTTTCAAGCCGGTCGGTCCTGTGGAAATCGGACCGGTGAATACCTTTTATAGCTTCAATCCCGTCGAAGGGTTCCGACTCCGGTTTGGCGGACGGACGACGACGGATTTTAGCAAGCGCATGTACCTGGAAACGTACGCAGCATACGGGTTCAAGGATGAAAAGTGGAAATATTTTCTGAGCGGGACCTACTCGATCAACAACCAGTCGGTTTATGCCTTTCCCCTGCACTATGTCCGGGCCAGTTTTCAACGAGACACCAAAATTCCGGGTCAGGACCTGCAGTTTGTGCAGGAAGACAACTTCTTGCTGTCGTTCAAACGGGGAGATAACAACCGTTGGCTTTACAACGACGTATACCGGATGGAATACATTCGGGAACTGGAAAATCACTTTTCGTACAAAGTTGGCTTTAACCAATGGGCCCAAACCCCGGCGGGCATTCTCGAATACATTCCGGTGAATCAGGGGGAGAATGTGCTGCAAAGTCAGAAGCTGACCAATTCCGAAGTCAATCTTGAACTCCGGTATGCCCCCCAGGAACAGTTTTATCAGGGGAAATTATACCGGGTTCCCATTGTCAATAAATACCCGATTTTTACCTTCCGCTACGGCGCGGGGCTGCGGGTACTGGGAGGAACCAACGAGTACCACAACTTTTCGGCGAACGTCTTCAAACGCGCCTACCTATCTCAGTTTGGCTACATGGATCTGACGGCCGAAGGCGGGTATATTCTGGGGAAAAACATTCCGTTTCCGTTGCTGACGGTTCACCGGGCAAACCAGACGTATGCCTACCAGCTGAATTCGTACAACCTGATGAACTTTCTGGAGTTTGTCAGTGATCATTACGCCAGCGTCAATGTGCAGTACTACCTGAACGGTTTTCTGTTTAATAAAATACCGTTGCTCAAACAGTTGAAGCTCCGGGAGGTTTTCAGTTTCAAGGCGCTGGCGGGCGGGTTGCGTGATGAAAACCATCCGGACAAAGCCACCGACGTCTACCGCTTTCCCGTCGATGAGCAGGGGCGCTCTATCAGCTATACACTGGGGAGACAGCCGTACATTGAGGGAAGTGTCGGAATTGCGAACATTTTCAAACTGCTGCGGGTCGATCTGGTGAAGCGTTTTACGTACCTCGATCACCCCGGCGTTTCGGAATGGGGTATTCGGGCACGGTTTAAGTTTGATTTTTAACGGTCTGTTAATCAGGTCGAAGACGCCAAATAGTAAGAGGATGAATTACGCGATAATTGCCGCTGGTGAAGGATCACGGCTGGCTCAGGAAGGATTTCCGTTGCCCAAACCGATGGTCAGTCTGCACGGAGAGCGATTGATTGACCGGTTGATTGGGATTTTCAACCAAAACCGTCCGGAAACCATTCGGGTGATTATCAACGAGCAGTCGCCGTTGCTGGACGACCATTTGGCGGCCCTGCGCGAACAATTTCCGCTTGACGTTGTCCGACAATCTACCCCGAGTTCTTTACACAGTTTTCACGCCCTGTTAAAAAACGCTCCCGATCTGGAAGCGGTGTGTCTGGCAACAACCGACACGGTTTTCCGGGAAGACGAGTTTGGGGCATTTGTCAACGAATTTGAAAATCATCCCGAACTCGACGCGCTGATGGCCGTCACCTCGTTTGTCGACGACGAAAGTCCGTTGTTTATTTCCACGACACCAGATCAGCTGATTACGGGTTTTACCGACGCGCAAACTCCGCAAAGCCGGTTCGTGTCCGGCGGCCTTTACTGCCTGCGTCGGAAAGCGCTCGAAGCGGTTGACGAGGTGATCGAAAGCGGGACCAGCCGGATGCGGAATTATCAGCGGTATTTACTGGAAAAGGACTTGACGGTCCGCGCCTTTCCGTTCTCCAAAATAGTGGATGTCGACCATGTGCAGGACATCCGAACGGCGGAGCTCTTTTTGAGCGAAGCCAACTGATTCATACAATTTATCATTGATTACTACCTAAGACGTTGAAGTTACTTGGAATATACCGAAACCAGAAGTTTTCACCGAATCACATTGGAAATGATGACGCGATTTTTTCATTGACTGCTCAGGCACTCGAAAAATTGGGAAACCAGGTTCGAATTTTCAGTGAAGACGATTTTCTGGAGCAGCACACCGTATCGGAATCGTACATTTTCACGATGGCCCGGCAAAAAACCGTGGTGCAGAAGTTACAGGCTATTGAAACGGCCGGAACCGTGGTCGTCAACTCCGGATTTGGCATCGAAAACTGTTTTCGGATCAACATGCACAAGGCGCTGGAAGCAAGCCAGATACCCGTTCCCCGCAGTATTATCGTGTCGACCTCGCCGGTCGACTATGAGCAACTGGACCAATGGCCAAATAAAGGATTCTGGATCAAGCGGGGCGATTTCCACGCCATACACCGGGAAGATGTAACGTTTGTCAGAAGCCTTCAGGAAGGGCGGGAAATGCTGCGCGAATACGCCCGGCGTGACATTCCGGAAGTGTTGATTTCCGAACACTTGGCGGGCGATCTGGTCAAGTTTTACGGCGTTCGCGGGACCGATTTCTTCTTCTGGTTTTATCCGTACGAACATAATCACCATAAGTATGTTGAATATGAGGCAATAAACGGTAAATCACACCACCATTTGTTCGATGAAGCGGACTTGCAGAAAGTAGCAACGGCTTCGGCAGCCGCGTTGGGCGTTTCCATTTACGGCGGTGACGCGATCGTGGGCAAAGACGGTTCATTTCATATCATTGATCTGAACGATTGGCCCAGTTTTGCGCCCTGCCGCCAGGAGGCTGCCAACGCCATTGCGGATGTATTGAATCAGAAATTTACTCAATCCGTGTTATGAATTCCCTGAGCAAGAAAACCGCTGTACCCGAAGAGGCCACGAATAACGCCTTTCAAAACTCCCTGAAGTCGTCGGATACCGAAGAAACCATCGACATCTGGTTTTACCGGCCCATTGGCTTTCAGCTGGCCCGGTTTTGTGCCTGGTTGGGCATTACGCCGAATGCGGTGACCATCATCAGTATCTTTTTCGGAGTTGCCGCCGGAATTCTGTTTTACGACCAGTCGCTGGCGGTGAACGTAATCGGGATGCTATCGCTGGTGTTTGCCAATATGCTCGATAGTACCGACGGCCAGCTTGCCCGGATGACCAACAACAAAAGCCGTCTGGGCCGGATTCTGGATGGGGTCGCTGGCGACTTCTGGTTCATTTCCATCCACGTAGCCATCTGCCTGCGGAGCATGAACGAAGGCTGGTCGGTGCTGATCTGGGTGCCGGGGGTATTGGCGGGCGTGTCGCACGTGGTGCAGTCGGCGATGGCGGATTATTACCGAAACGTCCACCTGTTTTTTATTAAAGGAACGTCGGGCAGCGAACTGGACAACAGCCGTGAGTTGCAAAAAGAATACGACCAGCTCTCGTGGAGTCGAAACTTCGGAATGAAATTGGTAGCTCGCAATTACCTCAATTATACCAAGTTGCAGGAACGGTTTTCGCCCAATTTGCAGAAGCTGCTGGCCGTTATTCGGCAGAAATTCCCGAACGGCTTGCCGCCGAAGCTGGTGGTTGATTTCCGGGCGCAGAACCGTCCACTGATGAAATACACGAATATTGTGCAATTCAATACGCGGGTGTTGTTCCTGTTTCTGTGGCTGTTTATCGACCAGGCCTGGATTTATTTCTTTTTTGACATTTTTATTCTGAACCCCATTCTGATTTACATGTGCGTGAAGCAGGAGAGTGTCAGCCGTCATTTTTACCAGCAGCTTCAAACCACTCGGGAGGATGAGTACAAAACTATATAAAGCCCTGTTTTTTGCGATCGGCATCGGTACGCTGATCTACATGATGTACGTCATGGGGTTTGGCGTCATCTGGCTTAATATCACCCAAACCGGAATCTGGTTTTTGCCGGTGGTGGGCAGCTGGCTCGTGATTTATGTGCTAAATGCACTGGCTTTCAACGCCATCATTCAGGAGCCACACCGGCCGGAGACCAACCTGCCGTTCGGGCAAGTGCTGCGCATCACCATCGCCGGTTATGCCATCAATTACATCACGCCCTTCGTGGCATTGGGGGGCGAACCGTACCGGATCATGGAATTAAAACCCGCGCTGGGTGTGCGCAAGGCGAGTTCGTCGGTCATTCTCTACAGCCTGATGCACATGTTTTCGCACATTGTTTTCTGGCTGGTTTCCATAGTGCTGATCGTTGCTTTTCTGCCCTTGACAGACGTGATGCTCTGGGGCTGCGGAATTTTGCTGACGGTCGGATTGGGGTTGGGCTACTGGTTCATTCGGGTGTATCAGAAAGGGTTTACCGTCAGCACGGTTCGGTTGCTCGAAAAGCTGCCGATCCTGGGCAAGAAGGTGCAGGCGATGGCGCAGGACAAAGCGGAAACCCTCCAGGAGATCGACCACCAAATCCGGATTTTGTACGCCGACCGCAAACCGCGCTTCTACGCTTCGTTGTGGCTGGAGTTTGCGGGCCGGGTGGTGGGCTGTCTGGAAATTTATTTCATTGCCCGGGCCATGAACCTCGATATGTCAGTCGTTGAATCACTGATTGTCAGTTCGGGGTCGTCGTTGTTTGCCAACCTGATTTTCTTTTTCCCCATGCAGCTCGGCACGCGGGAGGGTGGTCTGGCGCTGGCCCTGCGGTCCATTGGCTTACCGGCAGCAAGCGGTGTTTTTATCGGTGTGGTGATGCGCATCCGGGAATTTGTCTGGATTCTGATTGGCCTGGCCTTGCTGAAAACCGTTCGGCCTAAAACCGTACCCGAACCCGCCGAACTCATTACCAACGAATGAATGACCCACTGAAACCATGATAAAAGGATTGTTATTTGATTACGGCGGTACCATCGACACGAATGGCCTGCATTGGGGCGGGGTGATCTGGACGCGGTATCAGCAATACGGTGTGCCGGTCGATCAGGCGACGTTCAAGAAAGCCTACGCCTTTGGCGAACGGTCGCTGGCGATCAACCCCATCGTACAACCGAACCATTCGTTTTATGAGGTGTTGTTGCTCAAAACCAAGCAGCAATTCAGTTACCTGACCGCTAACGGTTTTGCGGTTGATGCAAGCGCAGTTGAAGAGATTGCGGCCGACTGTAACCAGTTTGCGCGCCAAACCGTTGCGGAGGCTAAACCTGTTTTAACGGCCCTGGCCGAACAGTATCCGTTGGTGCTGGTTTCTAATTTTTACGGAAATCTAAATACGGTTCTGGAGGAGTTTGGGATTCGTTCCTGTTTTAAAACCGTGATTGAGTCCGCCGTGGTAGGGGTTCGGAAACCGGATCCGGCCATTTACCAGCTGGGCCTGGATGATCTGCAACTACCGGCCGAAAAAACGGCGGTGATCGGCGATTCGTATACCAAAGATATGCGTCCGGCCCAGCAGCTCGGTTGCCGAACCATCTGGATGAACGTAGCCGGTTGGGAGGACACGCCTGGGGCTGCAACGGTTGGGGAAGCCGATGCCGAAATAGCGGATTTTGCTCAACTCCCCGGGCTGCTTGCCCAGTGGAAAATGCCGGTAAGCCGGTAACGAAATACATAAGAAATGCGACACAAACCTGAAAGAAGTATGTACGATATCTGCACCATTGGACACATTACGCTGGACAAGGTGGTGACCGGCCAGGTGGTCAATTTTATGCCGGGCGGAACCTCCTTTTATTTTACCAAAGCGCTGCGGCAGTTTGAGGTAAACTACAAATTGATCACGGCCCTGGCTACCAAAGAGAGCTACATTGTGGACGATATACGCCGGGATGGCATCGACGTTAGCGTTTTGCCCAGCGAGCATACGGTTTTTTTTGAGAACATTTACAGCCTTGATCAGGATTATCGGGAGCAGAATGTCCACCACACGGCCGCTTCCTTTGAGCTGGATGGCATGCCCGCCATCGACGCTACGATTTATCACTTGGGGCCGTTGCTCGCGGATGATATTTCGGTAGAACTGGCGAAAGCGCTGGCGCAAAAAGGCCTGGTGTCGCTGGATGTTCAGGGATATCTGCGGTATGTGAGCAATAAAAAAGTGCTTTACCGCGACTGGATTGACAAGCGCGAAGCATTGCCCTTCATTGGAATTCTGAAGGCCAACGAGCACGAAATGGAGGTCATTACCGGCAAGGAAGACCCGTATGAAGGCGCTCGATACCTGGCTGATCTGGGCGTTCGGGAGGTGATTATAACGCTCGGTAGCAAGGGTTCGATCGTTTACACGGGAAATGAGTTTCACCGTATTCCGGCGTTCGAACCATCGGCCATTGTGGATGCCACCGGTTGCGGGGATACGTACATGGCGGGTTATCTCTGGAAAAAAGTAAAAGGGGCATCGGTGCAGGAGTGCGGTGAATTTGGGGCGGCTATGGCGACGCTCAAAATCGAATCGTCCGGCCCTTTTTCCGGATCGGCTGAAACGGTAAATGACGTCCTGAAGAACCGCCGGGCAGACAATGCCAAAAACAAAAAGGCGTCGAAGGTATCATCCTGTCATTGAAAGACGCTACAGAACCGGAACGATGAAAAACGCGGGAATACTCATTTTATTACTAACGTGTCTGCTGGTGATGTTCAACGGGGATTTGGCGATTGCCCAAAAAGACGATCCGCGCCCCCGAACGCCGTTGAGCAATCCGGACACGTTTCCGGTTCCGAAAAAAAACGCCGGTTTTATGTTTTACATCCAGCGCGATCCGAACACCAACACAATCTGTTACGAACTGAATCTGGATAAGAAGGGGAATCTCGAAAAAAACAACCCGATTCACGGTTACTGGATTCGGTACCCGGAAGGAGGAATGCGAAAAGACCTGAACTTTATTCAGCGCAAATTTGCTTACGGCATCAATTCCAAATCCATCGGCAACGACAGTTACGAATTGCGTTCGGTGGCGTATTCCAAAATACCGTTGTATTTGCGGAAAGATGACAAGGATCAGTACCACGTTTATGTGGCGATTGATAAGAAAGAGTGCATTTTAAATCGAATATTTATTCGCATTGACGGCGGTACATTCTGGTCGCCCAATGTGCTGTATATTGAGCTGAAGGGCGTCAATCCAGCTACGGGAAAAACCGTTGTTCAACGCATAAAACCTTCCTGACATGGCTAAAAATTATGTCTCCAATTCACAGGAATCGACCCGGATGTTTAAAAGTGATTTCCTGGAAGTTTTCTCAAAAGTTCATTTCTGGGTGCCACTGGTTATTTATGTACCCTTTATATTCTTTCTGGCTTACCAGGGGTTGTTCGTCGTCGGGCTAGGCTGGCGGTTTCTGGTACTTTTTGCGGCTGGTCTGTTCATCTGGACCCTCACAGAATACGTACTGCACCGGTTTGTATTCCATTATGAACCCCGGAACAAAATTGGCCAGCGTCTCCATTTCATTTTTCACGGTGTACACCACGATTACCCCAATGATGCCAAACGGTTGGTGATGCCTCCCTCGGCGAGTATTCCGCTCGCGGCTGCGTTTTATTTTCTGTTCAATTGGCTGTTGCCGGCAACGTATAACTACGGTTTTTTTACGGGCTTTATCAGCGGATACCTGGCGTATGATATGATGCACTACGCGATTCATCACTATAATTTTAAAAGCAACCTGATGAAAAGCGTCAAGAAGCACCACATGCTGCACCATTATTCCGATCCGGCGCACGGATATGGCGTTAGCTCCGATTTGTGGGACCGCGTCTTTCAGTCGGGCTTCAAAAAATAAAAAGGTGTACCTCAATCGGTGAAAACAGGTATCGCCTGGTCTGGCCAAGACGGTTGCTCAAAATTTCCTTTGAAAATAGTACCTTAGTAGGATTTTTGAGTGCGTTATACGGTCCGACAGCTACTTGCGAATGATTCAGGCATTCTTCCGGCGATTCACCTCCTTTTTCTCCCGCTGGGAGTTTTGGTATCATATCCTGATGATGCCAATTCTATTTCCGATCGGCAACTATTATTTCATTGGGCCCCGGTATTTTAGCGATTGGCGGGTGTTTGGCATCGGTACTGCAATTATCTTTTTGCTGTACTGGCTGTCGGTTTTTACCCTAACGGTGGCGGTTCGCTGGGTAATCAACCGCTACCCGGACGCGCATCGATCGACCCACCGCACGCTGGTCATGCTCTTCATGGTGGGCGGACTTACGATAGGGCTGGCGCTTCTGGATGTTTTTGCATACAGCCTTTTTCCGAGTCTGGGTGTCCGGTTTAGCTGGTCGGCGGTACGACCTATCCTGATTCTGGGGCTTATTTTTGATCTCTGTTTCTGCGTAGCGCTGAACGTATTTTACACCTACAACCAGTGGCACCGTGACCAAACCGAAAACGAACAGCTCCGGCAGGCCACGCTTCAGCATCAGCTCGATACGCTGAAGATGAAAATCAACCCGCATTTTCTGTTCAATAGCCTGACCTCGTTGTCGTCGCTGATCGGCGAAGATCAGGAACTGGCCGAAAAATTTGTTGATCAGCTTTCGAAAGTCTACCGCTATCTGCTCCAGGCCAACACCCGCGAACTGGTTAACCTGCAAACCGAGCTGGAGTTTGTCGGTAATTATGCCAACCTGCTCCAGACCCGTTATCCCGCCAGTCTGCGGATCGATCAGGCTACCGATGCCATGTTGCTGGACCATCTGCTGCCCCCGTTGACGCTTCAGATTCTCATCGATAACGCCATTAAACACAACGTAATGAGCGCCAGCCGTCCCTTGTTCATTGACATTCAGACGACTCCGACGGGGCGCCTGATGGTCCGGAATAACCTCCAGCGCAAGGCGGTTAAAATGGATCTTTCGCAGGCAAAGCTCGCTACGCTGATGGATAAATACCGGCAAATGAATCGGGGAGAAGTCCAGGTGCTTGTTTCGGATACCCATTTCGAAGTATTGCTTCCGCTGCTGGCGGCTCAGTCAGTCAAGTCGTGATTGGCGCTGGGGAAGTTGACGGAACCAGCGGTCGTATTGTTTTTGATGAATTCAATACGAAAATAGTCCCATTTCAAAGGCTGCTTTTGTCAATTCAGCAAAAGTTTGTTACAGTTTAAGCCGTAAGTTCGTGCTCCGTATTCGTTCAGCTCGTAGTTTCAGGATATTAATCATCCTATGAGATCGTTTTTAGTCCGTTTACATCATCGGCTGCCGCGCCTTCGGAAACAGAGCCAATGGCATTTTCTGCTGTTGTTTCCGTGGTTTATTCCGCTCATTTCGTACTGGGTGGTGGGCGAACGGTATTTTATGGACGTGTGGACGTTTGTTGCAGCCACGGTTTTGAACCTGACCATTGCCAGCACTTGCCTTTTTACGCTTGATCAATTGACGCAGATTGTTGTTAACCAGTATCCGAACCTGGGGCAGACTTGGCAGCGGGTGTGGCGGTTGTTGCTGGTGTTTGTGCTGGTTACACCCCTGTTTATCATTGGCCCCATTTTTATCTATGATACCTTCCATTTGTTTGGGTATCACCACGATCCGGAGATGACGGGGCAAATTCTGCTGCTGAATCTGGCGGCCAACCTGGTGTCAGTCGGTATCGACGAAGGGGCGTATTCACTGAAGCGCTGGCGGGAAAATACACTCGAGAAGGAGCAGTTGAAAAAGGTAAATCTGCAACGGCAGTACGAAAGCCTGAAAAGTCAGGTTAATCCGCACTTTTTGTTCAATAGCCTGAACTCGCTGTCGTCGCTGATTGCCGATGAACCCGACCGGGCCGAAGAGTTTGTGGATGAAATGTCGAAAGTCTACCGCTATCTGCTTCAGACCAACGAAGGTGAACTGACGACGCTGGAAACCGAACTGGCATTTATTCAATCGTATTTTCATTTACTAAAAACCCGGTATGGAGCTGGTATCCAGATGGATGTGAAAATTGCCGAGCCTTATAGCACCTATCTATTGCCTCCGCTCACGTTGCAGATGCTGGTTGAAAATGCCGTCAAACACAATGTCATTCATCCCAACAAACCGTTGCTGATCGAAATAAAAACCACCCAGGTTGGCCGGTTGGTGGTTCGCAACAACTTACAGCAAAAAAACGGACGGGTGCCCTCCAATCAGGTTGGGCTGACCAATATCGTGGCCAAATACCGGCTGCTTTCCCAGAGTGATCCCATTGTTACCGCCGACAGCACGTATTTTACGGTGGCATTGCCTCTTATGGCCCCGGAAACCGCCTGAGACAAACGAAATCCAGAAAACCTGGGATGATCCAAACGCAACGCTTGAGCTGGCATTCTGATGATCATCCCAGGAACGGGGATTTGCGTTAATCCGTCAACCCAAGACTCAGGCGAATTGCTTTTTCCACCGGCCAGTAGCCTTTTTCCGCGTTTTCAATGAACAACTCCTGCCGAAGCAACAGTGGAGGCTGCGCCAGAAACCGGGGTTCGGTGCCGTGGTGGGGCTGGGCTGCGTGCGCCAGAAATGGATGACAGAGGTAAACTGTTCCGGCTTTTCCAGTGGCAACGGCTTGCGGTCGTTCCGGCAATTCCGGCAATTTCATGGCCAGTTCCATGAAGCTCAGCCCCGGCTCCCCGACTTCTTGCAGCACCCGGGCTACATCATGGTGTGAACCGATCCGAATTCGGGTAGGGGCGTCGTTTTCGTTTACATCCGAAAAAAGGAACAGCATCAGCAACGCTCGCCCTTTCGAGCGTACATTGACGCGCCAGTCAAAATAATTAGCAGGATCAGCTCCCGGAAAACTGGCATCGACGTGCCAGCCTGCGTCGCCGGGATCGGCATTCGACGGAAACCGCACCGGAAAGGTTCCCATACTCTGGCAGGGAACCCACCGGTCGGGGCCGACCAGTTGATCGAAAGCCCGGTGGAGAATTTCGGTGTTGGCCGCCTGGATAAACGGTTTTTGAGTGTACATGCCCAGCCGCACAACGGGCTGGGTCCAGGTGGATGGATCATCCGGACTTCCGTCTATATCCTGCCAGAGAATCGTTCTGGCCTCCTGAGCGATGGTGGAAGAGAATGCGTTATCGATGCGAACAAAACCGTCCTGAATGAATTGTTCGATTTGGGATTTATTAAGTCCTTCTGGCATGAGAATGTGTATTTTAAGTAGCCAATAAAAATCCAGGCCTTGTGAAAAGGCCGATTGTCGGAGCGACATCAGGAGGGATTTTTAAAGCATTGGAGCCATTCTCATCCGATAAAGGTAGGCAAAGCTGTGGAAAACCGCCAGCAAAATGGAAACAATGTTTTCTGTAAAACAACAACACCTGACAGCTCTTTAAAGCGTTGTCGCCCAGAGCTGTCAGGTGTTGTTGCGGTAATGCTTCGCTTGTGTGCGTAGCCTGTTACACCAGTTTTTCCTTAAGAAGCGAGAGGGTTCGTTCCCAGGCCAGTTTGGCGGCCGCTTCATTGTAGCGGGGCCCGGCGGTGTCGTTATGAAAAGCGTGCTGAGTTCCTTCGTATACATACAACTGGTATGGCACCTTCGCTTTTTTCAGCGCTTCTTCGTAGGCCGGGATTCCCGCGTTGATCCGTTCGTCCAGTCCGCCGTAATGCAACTGAACCGTTGCTTTTATTTTGGGTACATCAGCTACATCCGGCTGGCGACCATAGAAAGGGACAGCGGCTTTCAGGTCCGGGTAGTTAACCGCCAATTGGTTGGCCATGGCACCTCCCCAGCAGAAACCGACGCAGCCGAGTTTGCCGTTGCTGTCGGGCCGACTTTTCAGGTAATCCAGCCCTTTCAGGAAATTCTGTTTTGTTTTTTCAGCGTCTAATTTTCCGAACAATTCCCGCATCTGCGTTTCGTCCGGGGGCGTTCCTCCGGCAACCGACAGGGCGTCGGGGGCCATCGCCAGAAACCCGGCAACGGCCAGCCGCCGGGTTACGTCTTCGATATGCGGATTCAGCCCCCGGTTTTCGTGAATAACGACCACCGAACCGTACTTGCCATTGGCTTTGGGGCGGGCCAGGTAACCTTTCATGGTGGTGTCGACTCCGGGATAGGTAATGCGCTCGGTGATGATCCGTTCGTCCTGACTGGAAACGGTCTGGGCGTGGGCGTAATTAACTTCAAGGGTAGACAATACCGCCAGAGCCGCCGACATTCCGCCCGTTAGCCGGGCTAAGCGTTGCAGGAAAACATCCCGCTTCAGCGGTTTGTGCGTATACTTATCGAACAGATTGATAATGCGCTGATCCATCGGTTTTAGGGTTTAGACAGAAAGGTACAAAATAGTTTGTTAATGGGTTATGGTTTTGGAATACGGTTTTGGGTAATGATCGAGCAAAATCAGCAAGCGGTATAGCGATGCTGCATGAACGGAAAAGTGAGCCAAAGTTGGTGATAGGAGCGAAGCGGTATAAAAAAAGCAGAAATCCGATCGATTCCTGCTTTTGAAAGACAGCGTTGGCGAAATACTACGATTATTTGGCGGGCCGATCGGTATTTCCCGTTCCCTTTTTTCGGCGCGACGGGCTTTTCTTGGCGTTCATTCGGCGCTTCCGTTGAGGGTAAGCCCCGCCTTTTCCCGGATTGTATTCCAGGGTTTCGCCCAGATGAGCGGGCAACGAAACTTTGGTTACGGGGGTGCCGATCAAGCGTTCGATAGCGGCAAATTTCCGCTGTTCGGTTTCGCTGACGAAGGTGTAGGCAATGCCGGTGGTTTCGGCGCGGGCCGTTCGTCCGATTCGGTGAACGTAGTCTTCTCCGTCATGGGGTACATCATAATTGATTACCAGATCAATGTTGTCAATGTCAATACCCCGGGACAGAATATCGGTTGCCACCAAAATATTCAGCTTGCGGCTGCGGAAAGCCTGCAAAGCTTGCTCCCGTTCGGCCTGTTCGAGGTCCGAATGGATAGCCTCCGCCGAAAAACCAGCCTGTTTGAGCTCGCGGGTCAGTTGCTTGACGTTTTCTTTCCGGGAGCAGAAAATGAGGACCGACGGGAAGTTGTGTTCTTTCAGCAAATACTTGACGAGCGCAATTTTCTGCTTCTGGTAAAGAACAAACGCTTCCTGCACAATCTTGGCGGGCGGTTTGGACAGCGACAGCGTAATTTCTTCCGGCGCCTTCAGAATTTTTCGGGCCAGCTCCCGAATCTTGGGGGGCATGGTTGCCGACAGCAGCAGACTTTGCCGGTTGGTGGGCAGGAAGGAGATAATCTTAATGATGTCGCCGTAAAAACCCATGTCCAGCATTCGGTCGGCCTCATCCAGTACGAGGTACTGCAACTGGTCGATTTTGGCGTACCCCATGTTCAGGTGGCTGATCATCCGGCCCGGCGTACAGATCACAATGTCGGCGCCAACTGATAACGCCTGTCGTTCGGTGCTGTAAGACGCCCCATCGCCACCGCCGTATACCGCAATGGAACTCACCGACGTAAAGTAGGAAAAACCTTCCAGGTTCTGAGCAATCTGAATTGCCAGCTCACGGGTAGGCACAATCACCAGCGCCTTGATGTTGTCATCGGGACCCGCAGTCGTAATTTTATCTAAGATTGGCAACAGGTACGACGCGGTTTTGCCCGTACCGGTTTGCGCCGAGACAATCAGATCCTTGCCGGCCAGTATAAGCGGGATAACTTGTTCCTGTACAAGTGTGGGGGTATCGTAATTCATGGCGTCGATTCCTTCCATCAAGCGGTCATCGAAGCCAAAGTCTGAGAATTTCAAGTTTGAATCCTGTGTTTTTTGATTTTGGTCAAATAACAACATTGTACGCAGGAAAGCAAATTATGCTCAAGGATGTTATCATTCAGATTCCCATCAATGGGTTGGCGGATTGGCCGGGCACCGTGGGAAGCGGGCAGACCAATCCTATAGTCCTTAGTTGGTCTGGGTAAGAACAGGTCGATTTCCTCCTGTACGACCCTTCTTCTTTCCCTTTGATTCGCTTATTTTGCTTAGTTTTCATCATTATTTGATTATTCATTCATGATTCGTTTTTACGTCAAGGCCGTAGCGGTTTTGCTACTGTTTGCAACCTGCCAGCGCCCGGTTCAAAAACCGGTTACGCAGTCCACTCTCTATTACCCCGCAGCGGGTGATGCCTGGGAAACCCGTTCGCCCGGGCAGGTGGGAATGGACGCCGGTTTGCTGCAACAGGCGGTTGCGTTTGCACAACAGAAGGAAACCACCCAAATGCCGCCCGATTTTTCGACGCAGGAAGAAATCTTTGGCTCGCTGCTGGGGCCGGTGCCATCGAGTCGGGCCCAAACCAACGGGCTGATTCTACGGCACGGTTATATTGTAGCCGAATGGGGCGAAACGAGCCGCCCGGACCCTACGTATAGTGTCGCGAAAAGTTTTCTGTCGGTCCTGACGGGCCTAACCATTGATCGGGGCATGGTCAAAGACGTGTACGACCGGGTGGCGAACTACGTTCAGGACGGTGGTTATCAATCGGAGCAAAACCGGACAGTCACCTGGGAGCACCATCTTCGTCAGACGAGTGAATGGGAAGGTGAACTCTGGAATAAAAAACACGACTTTGTAGGAACGGCCGCTTACGGGCGCGGGGAGCGAAAGCCCCGGGCTTTGCAGCAACCCGGTACGTTTTATGAATACAATGATGTTCGGGTGAACCGGCTGGCTTTGTCGCTGTTGCGGTTGTGGAAAAAACCGTTGCCTACTGTGCTGAAAGATGAGATTATGGACCCGATTGGTGCTTCCAATACCTGGCAATACGTTGGCTATCCGAATGCCCGGGTAAAGATTGACGGCAAAATGATGTCGTCGGTCAGTGGAGGAACCCGCTGGGGCGGTGGCCTCTGGATCAACACCCGTGATGAAGCCCGGTTTGGTTATCTGGTGCTGCGAAATGGCCGCTGGCAGGATAAACAACTGATCTCCGCCAACTGGTTGAAGGAGTCTGTAAAGCGTGGAGCTGTTGGACCCGACTACGGTTACCTCTGGTGGTTGAACACCGAACGAAAAGCGTGGCCGAGTGCGCCAGCTACGAGCTTTGCAGCGATCGGGGCAGGGTCGAACACCATCTGGATTGATTCGGAACATGACCTGGTGATCGTGTGGCGATGGCACGATGGCAATCCCGACGAATTGATTAAACGCGTGCTGGCGTCCTTAAAATAACATAACCGTCCAATTTGAGTACCCATTTTTATGTCCACTCCCAAACCTGAAGTCTGGCAACGCGGATCCGTTCCCGGCATCCCGGCGTTGTTACAACCCGTTGCCCATGCCTTGTTGCAGGCCCGCGAAGACGTGACGGAGTTGATGAACGGTTTTCCGGTTCGTCATCTCTGGCAAAAACCGGCGGGCGTTGCTTCCGTCGGATTCCATTTACAACACCTTACCGGCGTTCTGGACCGGATTTTTACGTACGCCAGGGGCGAACCACTTTCGGCTGTTCAGCGCGATTGGCTCACGGCGGAAGGGAAGTCGTTCGCGTCGGATGACCCCGTTCGGGAGCTGGTCGAACGGTTTAGTCAGCAGGTAGACCGGGCTCTGCGTCAATTGGCACTGACTGATGAAAGCACACTGACGGATTTTCGGGGGATCGGGCGGGCTCAACTGCCTTCTACGGTCTTGGGGCTGTTGTTTCATGCCGCAGAGCATACACAACGGCACATCGGGCAACTACTGGTAACGGTTCGGGTGCTGCTTACCTATCCGGTATAAATCGGTGGGAGCAGCATGCGATCAGTTGGATGATTTTTGATCATCAATCCAGGCGGAAAATAAGTTTGTGCTGGTCGTTTATTGATTTCTTCGTCAAAATTGGGGCATCTTTGCAGCCATTCATTTTTGCCTTTAGCCCGCTATTTCATGAATTTTCAATCCCAGACTGCTATTGTTACCGGTGCGGGAATTGGTATTGGCTTTGCCATTGCCCGCAATCTGGCCCGCCAGGGTGCCGCTGTTTTACTCAACGATCTCGATGAAAAGTTGGCCCATCAGGCCGCTGCCACCATTCGTCAGGAAGGCGGCCGGTGCGTAGCCTATCCCGGTGATGTTTCCGAGGTGAGTTTTATCCAGGCGATGATTGACAAAACCGTTACTGAATTCGGGAAACTGACCATTGCGGTGGCCAACGCAGGAATTACCATTTTTGGTGATTTTTTTGATTACCAGGTGGATAACTTCCAAAAAGTGGTCGACCTGAACCTTCGGGGTAGCTTTTTCCTTACCCAATTGGCCGCGCGTCAGATGCGGCAGCAGAACGAAGGCGGCAGCATTCTGCTGATGTCATCGGTAACCGGTCACCAGGCCCACCCGGGACTGGCCGCTTACGGCATGACGAAAGCCGCTCTGGAGATGCTGGCGAAAACCCTCGTACTGGATTTGTCTCCCTGCGGTATTAACATCAATGCGGTTGCTCCGGGTGCCACCCAAACCGAACGGACCCTCGACGATCCTTCGTATGTGCCCGTCTGGTCGCGGATTACGCCCATGGGCCGACCGGCCACCGTGGAAGATATCGCCAACGCAGCACTTTTTCTGGTATCGCCCCAATCGCGGCACATTACCGGCCAGAGCCTCATTGTGGATGGCGGCTGGACGGCTGTCAGCCCTCCGCCTGCATAGACTGTTTATTTTTTGCCGAACGAAATCAGAACAACGCCCACTAAAATAATCAGGGCGGCCAGGATGGAATTGATCGTTAAGGATTCGCCGGCAAATGCCCAACCCAGCACCATGGCAACAACCGGATTGACATAGGCATAGGTAGAGACCAGTTGGGGAGGGGCATTTCGGGCCAGCCACGCAAAGGACGAAAAACCGATGATGGAACCAAAGATGATCAGGTAAAAAAGGGCACCAATGGCTTTCGTAGGAGCATCTCCAATACTGGTCAGGCTGACATTTTCGGTCAGCATGCTAAAGAGGAGTAGCACCAAGCCACCAACCAGCATTTGAATAGCGCTGGAAATCAGTTGAGAAGGAAGGGTCAGTTTGCCAGAAAGCAGCGTTCCAACGGCCCAGGAGATATTGGCCATCATAATCAAGCCGATTCCCAGCCAGATGGTCTCGGGCGAGGAAACACCAAAACCGGTTGGTTTGACCAGTAATGAAACACCAACCAGCCCAATAGCCAGCCCGGCCAGCGACAGATTGGTGGGGCGAATGTGGTTAAAGCTAATCCAGTTCAGCAGGATAATGAATAAAGGAACCGTAGCGGCCAGCAGCGCAGCAATGCTCGTTGGAATGTATTGCAGGGCAGCCGACATACTGCCATTGGCGATCGTGAGCAGCAATACGCCAATGATGCCGGCCGAAAACCATTCCTTTAGTTTGGGAGCCGGCGTGCCGGAAATCCGGGCATACAGGTAAAGAATCAGGCCCGCCGTGCTCAACCGCAAAGAAGCCATGTAAAGGGGCGGCATCTTTTCGACCATGAAGTGAATAAACAGATAGGTCGACCCCCACAAAACATACACGGAAGCCAGGGCTAGCCATAAGGTTAAACGGGGAGACTGAATTCTTTTACCAAGTGCCGGATCCATTGCATTACGGTTTGCTGCTACCTGAACAACAACAAAGAAATAGAATTATTTCCAGTACTGATCCTTAATATTTTTTAATGGAAGTGATGAATTTTAATAATACATAGAAGCCCCAATCGCTAGGAGATATCCTGGCCGATTAGTGCTGTGGCTACTACACTGGTTTTTTTGGCGTACGTCTACAGACGGTTCCGACAGACGCGACCGTGGATGGACGTGTGGACGGTTTGGTAATTCTTTGCGAATTAGAGAAAAAGTACGGTTTTCGGCGTTGAGAAGTCATCCAGCTTGCTGTTGTACAGGCTGGCGTCCAGCTCGGCAAGGAGCTGCTGGATAATGCCGTTCAGCCGGTTTTTGAATTTGCTGCTGAGGGTTTAACCCAGTCTTCCAATGGACTTTAGAAACTTCCGTTTCATCAATCAAAACCGTCAGGCTCAGTGGCGCAAGTTCGTAGTGTAGAAGAGTTGAATCAATCCCGGCACTAGACTTTTCTGTTTCGCTTCGCAGTTGCCAGTGGAGTAGTGACCAACCTGTTTTGCGCCTAGCTGGGTAATAGTTTCCAGTTCCTTCGCCGATAAGGTGTAGGATGCCATTCAGCTCCTCATCGGAAAGTAAGCCCTTTGAGTTCCTCAAATAAACAATGCAAAGTTCATTAATGAATAATAATAAATTCAATCATATGTAGCAAAAACAGTGTCTGTTCAACTACAAAGGGTTATACTTTTTCAAAAACTTACCAATGACGGTAACCGCTGATGCATTAGTTATAAGTTGGAGTGGTAAATACCGAAAACGGCACCTTTTCGGTGACTGTGAAGCGAAGCGTGTTATCGAACACCTGACGATAGCGGTAGATGTACATTATGTACAGTGAGTCGAACAGGGTTGGGTCAGGTGAGGTCTTTAACCGGCAGAAGAGTTCGTGAACGTATACGGTATCATTCATAGTGTAAGAAGTTTGGTAGTTGCAATTTGTTTACTCGTTGGTAATCGAATCAAACCAGCTCTTCAGGGGAGGGTATTGTTGCAGCAGTTGCTCAAAAAAAGCATCGGTTTGGCGATTGATTTCCTGTAGGGTTTTAATGTGAAAGCTGAATCGATGGATGGATTCGCCCTGGTGGTTGGAAATCCGGTGGGTAGCTGAGGGCAAATCCTGAAGCAGCTGGACAAGGGTACTGGTCAGGGAGTCCCTTACATTCGTTAATTGCTGGATGGCGTCTTCAGGAAGTAACCGATTGTCGATTTGGTTGAGCGCCAGGTTTAAAAAGTGATAATTCTGATAAATTTCGTCGACAGCTTGTCCCCATTCCGGTAACAAACGGTTTAATCGGACAATTGGATCAAGACTTTGGTAGTTACACATTCAAGGATCAGTTGGATTCCAGTAGAACAGATGAGCCTGCTGGCAAAAAATGAAACCAAGCCGCAGATTATTCATTTAGATACAGAAAGCCTCGAAAAGTAACAGAGAGTCGAGCGAGTCTGCTAAATAATTAGCTTGACAAGGCAGGCGGCTAAGATCCCCTTGAAACAACCGTCATTTTTTTTAATTGCCAGACGTAATGTTGTGGCTGTTTATCCCAGTAGTTCAACGCCCTGACAGATGGCAACTTGTCTGAAATTCATTCTGGGAAAGCATAAAAAAACAAACCGCCGGAAGCGATCAGCTTCCGGCGGTTTGGCTATCTCATACGAGATATATGTCTGCTTACTTACAAATCAGCAACCGCTTTTTTGATTTCGTCTTTCGTCTTACCTGTCTTCTGCTGGAGTTTTCCCCACATCTCATCTTCTTTACCTTCCGCGTAAGTCAAATCATCGTCCGTCAGATCGCCGTAGGCTTGTTTGATTTTACCTTTCAGTTCGTTCCAGTTTCCTTTGATGGTTGTCTCATTCATGATTGAAAATCATTTAGTGTGAAGTATAGTGATACAATTCCGATGAATTGTACTATAATAACCAGGCTCCTCCTACAATTGTTTTGAATAAGTTATGATTTTTAGGAAAACGGTTAATTGATGCGCGTCCAGGTCTGCGTTTTGCCAAGGAGGGAGATGCCAACGTAGCCTCTGACATCCAGGGTGTTCGGGTCTTTCAGGGTTAATTTGCAGCTGTATTCCTTGCCATCTTCCGGATTATAAATGGTGCCATCTTCCCATACTTTACCGCCATCGTAGGTAAAACTTTGCATGACATCCATCCCAATCAGGGGACGTGTACGCAGGGGAGCCTGGCTGTTTTTGGCATCGGTACGCGGTTTTCCGGTGGCCGGGTCGTTGGGTTCTTTCAGCCATACGATTTTGCCGTAGTACTTGTCGCCCTTTTTGTAGATTTGAATGTGACCCCGTTTGGTACCGTTCAACCAGGTACCGACTACAGCGTCGGGATTTGACTGGGGCGAAGAAGCAATTAAGGGGTTGATGAGCAGGGAAATAACCGCAATTACAAGAAACGATTTCATCGGTTTTTAAGTTGTTGATGGATTCCGTTGATTAATATTACAGTATTTAACGAAAAAATGAGTGAACTATGATAAAACTTGATCCTTCCAAAACCTATCCGGTTGAAACCGAATCCCGGACCATCGTTCGGTTTCAGGACTGTGATCCGTTGCAGCATCTAAACAATTCAAAATACTTTGATTATTACTTCAACGCGCGGGAAGATCAGGTTGCTACCCAGTATAACTTTAGTCTGTTGCAGTTGTTTCGCGATTACAAAACCAGTTGGGTGGTTTATCAGCATCAAATCGCTTATGTCCGGCCCGCCACAGTGAGTGAATGGATACGCATTGTGTCGCGAATTATCTATTTCGATGAGGACACGATGGTGACGGAATATTTTATGACCGACGATTCGCGCAAGCAATTGAAAAACGTACTCTGGATGACTTCCAAGTACGTTAGTGTCGTCACGGGTCGTCGTATTCCGCACGATCCTGAGGTGATGGAGTTTTTGCGCACCATTTCGCTGAAAGAGGTCGATTTTCATCATCTGAACTTCAACGAGCGCATCAAACAGATTAAGCAGGAGCTGGCCGAAGAAGGTTATGAAGGTCCGTTGGAGTAAATGACTCCCGTGGCTGATGCCGACAAAAAACCGTCTTGGTTGGTTAGTCCGAATGCCGGGTTGGTGACAGATTCTGTGCAATAACCTTAAAATAAATTGTAATTTGCGAACCGAATCCAATGGTCAATGACCATTCCGGATTTGGTCTAGTTTTATCTTGAGATAATCTATTTATTCCTATTGACTATGAGCGAAGTAGCCACCCGATTCAAGCCCGGTGTCGTAACGGGCGAGGGCGTCACCGAAATTTTCCGTCACGCCAATGAAAACGATTACGCCCTTCCGGCGGTCAACGTTGTTGGTACCAACTCCATCAACGCCGTTCTGGAAACTGCCAAAGTCGTTAATTCGCCGGTGATTATTCAATTCTCGAATGGTGGTGGTATTTTTTACGCTGGCAAAAGCCTGTCGAATACCAATCAGCAAGCCGCAATTGCCGGATCTGTTTCCGGTGCGCTGCACATTCATAACATTGCCGAATTATACGGTGTCCCGGTTATTCTGCATACCGACCACTGCGCCAAAAAATTGTTGCCGTGGATTGACGGTTTGCTCGAAGCCGGAGAGAAGCATTTTGATCAGACGGGTAAGCCCCTGTTCAGCTCTCACATGCTTGACCTGTCGGAAGAACCCATTGAAGAGAACATCGAAATCTGCGCCAAATACTTTGAGCGGATGGCGAAAATTGGCATGACGCTTGAAATCGAACTCGGTGTAACGGGGGGTGAGGAAGACGGTGTTGACAACACGGATGTTGACGATTCGAAGCTCTATACGCAGCCGTCTGAAGTGGCTTATGCTTACGAAGAACTCTCCAAAATTTCTCCGAACTTTACGATTGCTGCGGCTTTCGGAAACGTTCATGGAGTATACAAACCAGGGAACGTAAAACTGTCGCCCATCATTCTGAAGAATTCTCAGGACTACATCCAGGAAAAATTCGGAACCGGGTCGTTGCCGGTGAATTTTGTATTCCACGGTGGTTCAGGATCCAGCCGGGACGAAATCCGGGAAGCTATCCGGTACGGCGCTATCAAAATGAACATCGATACCGATATTCAGTGGGCCACCTGGGAAGGCATCAAGAATTATTACGAAGCGAACAAGGACTTCCTGCAAGGACAACTCGGTAACCCATCGGGTGCCGACTCGCCGAACAAAAAATACTACGATCCGCGGGTATGGCTGCGGAAAGGCGAAGAAAGCGTGATTGCACGGTTAAAAGTTGCTTTCGAAGACCTGAATTGCATCAACCGCCTGGCGTAATGGTGCAACGGAAAATGAATTAAAAGTTACGAACCGTACGGTTCGTAACTTTTTTTTTGCCTGAAACCGGACTGAATGATTCGTTTACTGAGAATGTCAAAACAAAAGGCATAAGCTGTCGTGTTAAGTAGGCAAATTTATGTGTAAAGTGCATTATGGCCACCATCTATACTCCCAAACAACAACGAATCCTCCTCATTGTCAGCCTAATCATTATTGCCGGTTTTATCCTGGTCGGGCTGCGGCAGTACACCATCGCCCTGCTGGGATCGGGTATTATTTACGTTATCTTCCGACCGTGGTTTGACAAACTGGTTCATCAGAAAAAATGGAATCGGCTGCTGGTTACCATCCTGTTAATTCTGTTTTCGGTCGTCGTGATCATTATGCCGTTTCTGGCGCTCAGCCTGTTGCTAATCAACCGGATACAATATTATAGCAAGAATACTGACCAGATTCTTCAACTCATTGAGAAGCTGGAGAAAGCCACCGGTATCCAGCTTACGGATCAGGCCAATGTCAAAAATCTGGTGCAGCAGGGGGCCGGTTTTGCCAGCAAGCAATTTCCGTCTATCATGAGTGGTACGCTGGACGTGGTGATCTCGCTGGGCTTGTTGTACGTGGGGTTGTACTTCATCTTCATGGAAGAAGAAAAATTTCTGAAAGGACTGCGTAAATACCTTCCTTTTGAAAATGACACGCTGGACCAGCTGGGTGAAGATTTGAAAAATATGGTGAATGCCAACATCTTAGGGCAGGCGCTGGTGTCGTTGGTGCAGGCGGTTCTGACGGGGCTGACTCTCTGGATTTTTGGCGTTCCGGATGCGGCTTTCTGGGGTACGGTTGCGTTCTTTTTCGCCTTTATTCCGATTCTGGGTACGCCCATCGTATGGGCACCAGCGGGAATTATTATGCTTTCGCAGGGCGAAACCGGAAGCGGTATCGGGATTCTGTTGGTGGGAGCGGTGGTCATCATCAACGTGGACAACCTGTTGCGGGTGGTGCTCGCCAAGCGCATGGGCGACGTTCACCCCTTTATCACATTAACTGGTATTGTGCTCGGCGTACCCGTTTTTGGTATTCTCGGACTGGTGATCGGGCCGTTGCTGCTGTCGTATTTTATGGTTTTGTTCCAGGTTTTTGAGAAGCAGAATCACCGACTCCGTCTGGAAGCCGCCAAGGAGAAGGAACAACTGGAACAGAAGGCAAAGCGAGCCGTATAGTCGCTACCGAACAGTCAGCTACCCGCTTGTAGTCACGGGTAGCTGACCCAAATCAGGCCTTTTGGTAGTGCAATTCGGTCAGGCCCCGCTCAAACGACCGGCTTTCCACAAATTGCCAGTAATGCGGTTTTTCCGTGGGCTGAAAGAGGGGAATGCCCCTGCCTAGTGTAATGGGGTGGATAAACACCTGCAATTCATCGATCAGACCTGCTTCGAGTAAAAGCGCATTGATTTGTCCTCCGCCGACCAGAAAAATGGCCTTCCCATCCTGTTGCTTCAACTGACTGACAAAAGCTGCTGGGTCGGTTGAAATAAATTCTACATAGGGTGCTTGCTGGGCTTTTGGGGTGCGGGTAAAGACGTAATTAGTCTGAGCCTTGTACGGAAAATCGCCGAAACCTTCAATTAATTTATACGTTTCGTTGCCCATCAAGGTTGTATCTACGGTTTCCATGAAGGCTTTATACCCAAAATCGCCGTCGGTATACAGCCAATCTATTTCTCCATTCGGCCCCGCAATGTAGCCATCCAAACTGGTAGCGATAAACAATTTTACGTTTCTCATGTGGTCGGTTTTTGGCAAAAATACTTGTCGCCTGAGGTGAAAAATTGTATAAAAATTACCCTATAAGCCATTTTTGGCAAAAATACTTGTCGCCTGAGGTGAAAAATTGTATAAAAATTACCCTATAAGCCATCGGCGCGAATGTAACACGGACTAGCGGGGTCGATGCAGCCGGCCAACACCTGGTTACGGTATTCGCCGGGTGTCAGGTTGGTAAGGGTTTTAAAATGGTGGTTGAAATGGGCCTGGTCGAAGAAATGATGGCGATGGGCCAGGCTAGTTAACGACTGGTTTGGATGCTGCGCTAGATCGGTGACGATGTTGTGGAGCAAATGGATACGCAGGAAGCGCCCGGGCGATATGCCAATGTGCTTGTTGAAAGCCGCCGTCAGGGATTTGGGGCTGATTCGGAGTTCACGGGTTAAATCGCGGATCATGCCGTCGTGCCAGTGCCGTTGCAGTAAATACTCAACGGCGTAGATAACGTACGCCGGAATATCCTGATCGGCAAACCGGTTGCTTAAAAACCGTTCGAGGAGCTTCAGCTTGGCAACTGGGCTGGTCTCGTTCCGTACCTGCTCGTCGATGGTCACCATAGTCCGCCGGAAAACCGTATCGCCCGGAACTACCTGATTGGTCAGCTCTGATGCGGGGATTCGGGTTAAGGCCTGCAATGCCCACGGTTTGAGAAAAGCCCCGAATGTTTCGTGCCGTCCCCAGGTACTACTGCGTTGCGGTTTTGTATATAACCCGCTGATCCAGTTAGGCTTGTTTTCAATCACAGGAGTGTTGCTTTCCTGATCCTGATAAACCGAAAAGTGATCCGATGTATTGAAGATAAGTTCATGCTGCAAAATCGGCAAACCAAGATCCTGCTGATCAAAATGATCGGCTGAAATGTACCAGAGTTTATCGACGAACAAACGGAGCGAATCGGGCGGCTCCTGAACGATCAACTGCATCACGTTAGCGTAAGTCACTTTACACTGAAAAAGTTCGTCAACAAAAAAACCTGGGAGGGTTGGAAGACTTCCCAGGGTTGAGAAAAAATACCGTTCATAAAGTGACTTTTTAAACCACGGTACGTCTAAGTAATTTTTTGTAAATGATTGAAAAATTGTTCAACTATTTTTCATCTCGGTTATTTTGGAGCGGTGCCAAACCAGATTGCCATTTCGGACATACCCCGGTTGTTCCAGGCATAATACGGAATTAGCGTGACCGGCTTTGGGCCAGCGGTTTTCAAAACCGTAAGACCGCCGAGCAAATCTTTCCGGAAAGTCGGTTCGTATTTTTGGTGCAGCGGCTGAGTGATGGTCAGAGCTTGCCCGTTGTTATCGACTCCCTCGGCGCAATAAACGATGGGCCCCCGTTCAATGGCTGTTCGACCCTTATTGGCTTTTACGTTCTCGTGGGCGACTACCTCCCGCACGGGCATGGCAAAGGTCAGCGTAACGACATCACCGGGCTTCCAGGTCCGGTATAATTTGACATAACCGTTCTCGGGTGTCACTGAAACCGCTTTGCCATTGACGGTCAGCTTAGTCATCGGCGGTTGTTGAGTGATGTACCGGTATAAATCGCCCGGCATAGGCTGGTTGTTGGTCCAGCCCGGAATGCGAATCAGCAGCGGAAAGGCAATCGCTTTCTTGGGAGAAACCGTCAGTTTGACTGCGCCATCCCACGGATAATTGGTCTGTTGCTGAATCTTGACGGCGGTTTCATGAACGGTTACGTCGGCCTGGCTGTCGGTAAACAGGTTGACAAACAGCTCGTTGTTACGCAGGGCATAGATGTAAGCCGGCAGCTGAGGTAAAAACCGCACAACGTTGCTGGGGCAACAGTTGATACCAAACCAGGGCGAACGCTCGGCGGGCAAACCGTTGCTGAGGGTTTTGGCGTTCGACGCCATCGGGTTAACGTAGAAAAACTTATTTCCTTCCAACGAAACACCACCGAGAAAACCGTTGTACAAAACCCGTTCAAAAACATCCATGTATTTGGCGTTGCCCGTCAGCAGAAAGAGCCGATGATTCCAGAGCAGGTTGGCCACAGCCGCGCAGGTCTCGGCATAAGCGGCATCATTGGGGAGCACGTACGGGTCATCGAAGGCTTCCCCGTTTTCGCGGGCTCCAACGCCCCCCGTTACGTATTGCTTGCGCGTGGTGGCATCGTTCCAGATTTTGAGCACCGCATCCATCAGGGCCTGGTCGTGCTGGATGGCGGCTAAATCCGTCATTCCGGCATAGAGGTATTGGGCTCTGACGGCGTGACCCACGGCTTCTGTTTGTTGCACGACAGGTTTGTGGTCCTGAAAATAGGCCGGTCCCAGGTTATGGGCATCCTGAAAAAGTGGCCGTTTGTCTCCGCGTCCGCGCATGTCAACAAAAAAGCGGGCCAGATCGAGGTAGCTTTTGGTACCGGTAACGCGGTAAAGTTTGACGAGGGCAATTTCGGTTTCCTCATGACCCGGAACCACAATCATCTGCCCCGGTTTGGGGCCGATTGTCTTCACCAGGTGATTGGCATTTTTGATGGCTATGTCCAGAAAGTTACGTTTGCCGGTTGCCTGAAAGTGGGCAATAGCGGCTTCGTACAGGTGGCCGACGTTGTAGAGTTCGTGGCTGCCGTTTTCAAACGAATACCGCGTTGGTCCGGCAATCCAGTCTTTCAGGCCCGTACTGTCCTTGAAAATGGTCCGGATGGTGTACAGGTAGCCGTCGGGTTCCTGAGCGGCCGCAAATAGGGTGATCAGACTGTCCAGATAACGATCCAGTTTGGCGTCATACCTGTTCTGAAGCGTATAAGCGGCCCCTTCCACAATTTTATACACATCGGATTCGTCAAACCGGATGCCATTGAAGGTTCCTTTTTTTAGGCCACCCGCCACGGCAAAGTTCTCGAATTTGCCGGTTTCTTCCAGTTTGTGAAAAGCGTGCGGCAGGCTGGTAATCCGGGCGGTTTCCATCCGGTCGTACCAGAAGCCCGACGGTATTTTTACGCTGGAAAGCGGAACGGCGGTGATGGGGTATTCCTGCGCAAAACTGATTTGAGAAAAACAAAAGAGGGTTGCAAACCAGATAAAACGAAGCATAGGATAGCAAGATGGATTGATACCAATAGGTTATTGATAAAACGTCCAGGTGGCGGATATGTTGGATCGAAAAAGTGAAGATCGGCTGGCGCAGCCTCTGGAAATCGGGTCAGCACGAAAGGACTTCGGGACCGTCCAGAACAATCAACCGGCCTTCAACGGAGTTGTAACCCATTTGTTGATAGAGGGTTAAGAAAGACCGCATTTTAGTATACTGGCTTTCGTCCGGCGTTTCGGCCAGGTAATTGACCAGGACGGTTTTTTCCGGAAAATAAATCACCCGGTTCGGACCGTTTCGTTGCGGTTTTCCACGACTGGCCAGAATACGCCGGTTGTTTTCGACCCGTTGACCGGGCATAAAAAACGGGCTGATTTCCGGATGGGCCAGTAACGTTTGCAGCGTTGCCCGCATGGGTTCCTGCTCCGAAGCCCGCAAGAGGCCATCCGCTACCAGGCGCCGAATGGCCTGCTCTGTATCGTTGGGTGTCTGGATCAGTAGTAGGGCGGTACTGACTTTTTGCCACCACGCCCGATTCTTTTCAAAAGTCGTTGCGTCAAGGGTGCGCTCGATGCGCCGGAGCCGCAGGGGTTGCGTTCCTTCCCGATTGCCAACCGTTACCGAAAATGGCGTGTGAATCAGGGATTGACGCTGTTGGGGCTGCGTCGAACAATCATGCAACGAATAGCTGAGTTGGTTTTCGTCCCATCGGCAGTCCCCCCGCAAATCGGTGAGGTACGTGTAGAGCCAGAAGTCGATGCCGCCGGCGTTTTTAAAACCGCCGTCTTTAGCGGGTGAGAAGTCCTGCTTGGCGGCCAGGATGTAAAGCCGGTCGGTGGGGCGGGTAAAGGCCACATAAACCAGGTTCATGCATTCGACAAACGTACGGTATAGCTCGTCCTGGTATTGATTCGCCAGGGGGGTGTCGGCCAGGTCTTTCCGCAGGGTAATGGTTGCGGTTTGCAACCGCCGGATTTCCTGCGCGCCAATACCCGGAATCGCCAGCTCTTCCAGTTCGCCGAGCGAGTCCAGTTCGGCCCACATGGTTTCGTTGGTGCGGGGTTTGTGCGACCAATCCGCGTACGGAATGATCACAACGGGGTATTCCAGCCCTTTCGATTTGTGAATCGTCTGAATCGTCACGGCATCCTGATCCGGGGGGGCTGTCACCGACACTTTTTCCTGCGCGGTTTCCCAATACGTCAGAAAATCTGAAAGATGGCTGCTGTAGCGACTGCTGTAGGACAGCACTTCATCCATGAATCGGAACAGATACGCGCTGTCGTGATCGTAGAGATCGAAGTAATCCGCCAATTTTTCGGCTAATTCATAGATACTAAGCTGTTGCAGGGCTTCCGGATCAAGCGGGGCTTTGTCGATTTTAGAAATCAGACCAAAAATATCACCCTCGTCTTCGGCTTTGGCCATCTTGTCCATGAACTCCATCCAGTCGGCATTGGGCAGATTGGGGTTGATGAGCCGGTGGTACAGAAACAACATGTCGTAGCGCACCATCCGGTTTTCGGGCTGATGCAACAATTGCAGCAGGGAGACGAGAAAGCGTACCCGCTCCGACGACTGGAGGGTCAGGGAATCTTCCGACGTCAGCGGAATGTTGTTGTCTTCCAGAAAGTCTGCAATGCGCCGGGCATTTTTTTTAAACCGGCACAAAACCGCAATATCACCGTATTGGTACCCATCGGCCACGGCTTTCCGAATCAGGGAGAGGGTCCGTTCTACCATCTGTGCATTGAAATCCGGCACGTCTTCCCCCTCAGTTTTAGCCGAAAACCGGTCAGGTTTCTCAATAAAATCGATCTGGACATGCCCCTGAACACCTGCTTTGGCCGATGCCTGCCGAAACTGCTCGTCAAAGACTTCCGTTACTTTCTCAAATTCGGTATCGGCGTAAAAATCAGCCATAAACCGAAAAAAGCGGTTGTTGAACTCAACGATGGATTCGGCGCTGCGCCAGTTGGTTGCTAGCCGGTCGGGGCGCAGGTGGTATTGCAAACCGGCCAGGCGTTCCTGGGTGATTTCACTTGTTTCGTGGGCCGTCAGCAGCGGGTCGAGCTTGCCACTGTGAAGGGCCACAATCTGGTCCATGTCACCCCCGCGAAACCGATAAATGGCCTGCTTGGCATCGCCCACGGCCAGGTTAAACCGTTCGTAGGCCAGGTTGTTGTCAATGAGTGGCAACAGGTTGGTGAATTGGAGTTTGGAGGTATCCTGAAACTCGTCGATCAGGATGTGGTGAAACTTTTCACCCAGCCGTTCATAAATGAACGGCACGGGTTCGCCCGTCACCACTTTCAAAATCAAGCGGTTGAATTCCGAGATGTGAATACGGTTTTGCTCGCGGAGCAATTCGTCACATTCCTGCTTGATTTGTTTCAGCAGGGCTACTTTCTGCAAATGCTGCTCAATGGCATCGAACGTCTGATACCGTTGCCGGTGCTCCTGCCGGATGGCTTCAATCTGTTCGATGTAGTGCCGCAAGGACTCTTTGATTGCTTCGATCTGGAGCTGCTCGGGCGTCAGGTTTTTCTTGCCGGAATGCCAGATGTCGTCGTCAATGGCCTTTCGGACGTACGAATTGGGATCTTCCGGAAAACCGTCAAGCGATGTCCGTTTTTTGAAGTACGTCCCAACCCCTTTGTCGCCGTAATAAAAGGCTTTATCGCTGATACCAGCTTCCCGGATGATTCGGTAGCCGTTCTGAGCCAGCTGTTCGATCAACTGTTCAACTTCCCGGTTTTTGGTCCGCAGGTTACGCCGGATGGTCCGGAAATGGTCGGGATTGAGTTCTTTCAGTTTCTGAACAAATTCATAGTTTCGGTCGCCCAACTGGCCTTTGGAAAAATCGGCGAGGGTTCCGGCCAAACCGTGCCAGCTTTTGCCGTCAGAGGCATTCTCCAGGTAGAACTCTTCCAGCGCTTCCGACAGGTACGGGTGGTCTTCCTGTCCGGCTTTTTCAATCAGCCGGTCAATGGCCGTTTGCAGCACCCCCTCGGTATCCATTTCTACTTCAAAGCTGTATGGCAACTCCAGGTCGTCGGTAAAGGCCGTGACGACGCGCTGAACGAAGCTGTCGATGGTCAGAACCGAAAAGGCGGAGTAATCGTGCAGAATGGCGTGGAACGTTTGCCGGGCCCGGTTTTGCAGTTCGGGCGCTTCAATTTTCAATTCTTTGACCAGAATCGCTAATTGGGAGTTGGGATCGCCGGACGCAATTTTCTGAAGTTGTTCCAGAATCCGGTCTTTCATATCACGGGCGGCTGCGTTGGTAAACGTAACGGCCAGAATGTGCTTAAACTGGTGGGTTTCAAACGTTTTTTGCAGGTCGGTCCGGTCCCGTAGCGCCAGTTTAAGGTACTCTTTGGTCAGGGTGTACGTTTTTCCCGAACCGGCGGATGAACTGAAAATCTTGAACATTTGAAACGCGAAGAAAAAAGGAGGGAGGGAAGTGAAGCCGAACGTTCCCGTTCCCTCCGCGGTTATAAATTCAACCGAATTCCCAAACCCGACTGAAGGCCGAGAAAAAACGGGGCCGGGATCACCTCCACGTAGGCACCGGTTTCCAGGAAGATGGAAAACGATTTATTGGGCGGAAAATACTCGAGACCCGCAACCCCCGATCCGCCCACCGAAATGGTGTTGTCCCAGGCATTGACCGTACTGAACATATCCGGATAATACCGTCGGCTGTTCACTTGCCCCCCGAAGCCATAATAGTAGTGCAGGCTTTGTGATTTGGCAATGGCACCGTGCCAGAGGTAGTGCCCCTGAACACTCAGCCCGACACTCTTGTAAACCCCCTTGCGGTAACTGCGCCGGTTGCCATAGATACCGCCGTAGCTTCCCACATTCAGGTCAAAGGCGTGGTTGTCGCCAAAGTACTTGCGAATATTGACACCCGAAGGTTCCCCAATGCGAAAACCGATGGCCCAGTTGTTGGTTTGCGCGTGGGTTTGGTGATTAATGGCAAGGCTAATCCCTAAGAAAAGCAACAGCGAGAGCGCTTTTTTCATAAAAACAGGCACTGTTAAATGGTTGTGGTTAGTTGGTTGGCGTATTGCCTCAACGTGAACAGCAACTGATCATTTTCCGCTTCCGTACCGACTGTAATTCGCAGACAGCCTTCACAAAGCTTAACCCGATGACGGTCGCGGACGATGATTTGCTGATCGATCAGGTAGTTGAAAACTGTCTTTGGATCGTCAAATTTGACCAGAATAAAGTTGGCGTCTGAAGGGTAAACGTGCCGAACCAGCGGTAAATTGAGCAATTTTTGAATTAATTGTTCGCGCTGGTTTAGAATTCGGTCTACCATTTCGTCCTTGGCCGCAACGTTTTGCAGGGCATTCAGCAGCAACTGCTGGGTTGGTCCGCTGACGTTGTAGGGAGGTTTGATTTTGTTCAACACCTCGATCAGCGCTTCCGACGCAAAACACATACCGGAGCGCAGAGCCGCCAGCCCCCAGGCCTTTGAGAAGGTTTGCAGAACCACCAGATTTGGGTATTGGTCGAGCAGCTGGGTAAAAGAAGGCGAATGGGCAAAGTCAATGTACGCTTCGTCAACCACGACCAGCCCCTTGAAATTTGTTAACAGCGTGACCACATCCTGCGGATCAACGAGATTACCGGTCGGGTTGTTGGGCGAGCAGACAAACAGGAGTTTGGTATGCGGCTGAATAGCTGCCAGAATGGCCGGAATATCCAGCTGAAAATCCGGGGTCAGCGGGACTTTGATCAATTCAACGTCGTTGATGGCCGCGCTTACTTCGTACATGCCGTAGGTCGGTGGCAGGATCAGGATCGAATCCCGACCCGGCACACAGGTCGCCCGCACGAGCAGATCGATCGGCTCGTCGGAACCGTTACCGATAAAAATCTGGGTGGCCCGCACGTTTTTGATGGGAGCCAGTTGCTCCTTGATGGCCAGTTGGTGCGGGTCAGGGTAGCGGTTGAATGAGTTCTGGCTAGCGGACTGGGGTGCCGAACCGTCGAGCGTCGAGCCGAACGGATTTTCATTGGCATCCAGAAAAATGCCCTCTTTCCCGGTATATTCGTCACGGGCCGACGAGTAGGGGGTCAGCGTCAGAATATGGGGGCGAAGGATGGTCGTGAGGTCAAACATAAAATCAAATGCTTATGAAATCGACGGCAAAGATACAACCCGCAAGCCCGGGAAATCTTCGAAATCGGCTGTATTATTGGTATGTGACGGTAAATGATGAAACAAAACCGTTGCGGCAATGATCGAGTCGCCCGGTAAACGCTTTCGCAACAGCCCTACGTTCTGAGCCGCAATCGGTTTTATTCCAATCTTGCGAATCGATTTCACGCCACGGTTGACTTTTAGCAAGATAACAAATTGGGTGCTCTCATCCTTGCAAACTCGCCAGGCGTATGCTCACCGCGTGTCTGTGCGCTTCCAGCGATTCGGCTTCGGCCATGGCTTCAATCGTTGGCCCCAGGGCTTTGATACCGTCCGCCGTGATGGATTGAACCGTGATTTTCTTGACGAAGCTGTCCAGCGAAACGCCACTGTAGGCCCGGGCAAAACCGTTGGTCGGTAAGGTGTGGTTCGTTCCCGAAGCGTAGTCGCCCGCCGATTCGGGGGTATAGTTTCCGAGGAAAATGGAGCCAGCGTTGGTAATCCGTTCGGCCACGGCTTCTGGGTTTTCAATGCTCAGGATAAGGTGTTCGGCCGCGTAGGCGTTCAGCAGCTCAACGGCATCTTCGTCCGACTCCACCAGGATGGCTTTGCTGTTGGCAATGGCTTTGGCGGCCAGCTCATGCCGGGGCAAACGCTCCAGTTGGGACATCAGGGCCAGATGAACCGTCGTGACAACGTGCTTGTCCGTAGAAACCAGCAGCACCTGGCTGTCGGCGCCGTGTTCGGCCTGCGACAGCAGATCGGCCGCCACAAAAGACGGAATGGCGGTTTTGTCGGCGTAAATGGCTACTTCCGACGGACCGGCGGGCATGTCGATGGCAATTCCTTCTTTGGCCACCAGCATTTTAGCGGCTGTAACGTATTGGTTGCCGGGGCCGAATATTTTGTAAACGTTGGGGATCGACTGAGTTCCGTACGCCAGAGCCGCGATGGCTTGGGCACCACCCACCCGGAAGGCGCTCGTAACGCCCACGAGTTGAGCTGCATACAGAATGGCGGGGTGATCGCTGGGCGTACAGAGGATGATTTCTTTACAACCCGCCAGCTGCGCCGGAATCCCCAGCATCAATACCGTGCTGAACAGCGGTGCCGTGCCACCCGGAATGTACAGGCCCACTTTCTCGATGCCCACGCTCCGACGCCAGCACGTCACGCCCGGCATCGTTTCAATCTTTTCGACGGGTTGGCGCTGTGCTTCGTGAAAGGTACGGATATTTTGATAGGCTTGCTGGATGGCGGCTTTCAACTCACCTGAAAGCTGTTTTTCGGCGGCTTCAAAATCAGATGCCTGAAAGGGCGCGCCCGTATACTCAATTTGGTCAAATTTTTTCGAGAAGGCAGCCAGTGCCTGATCACCTTCGTGACGAACCTGTTCCAGAATGGGCGCAACGGCTTTTTCAATCGTTTGGGTCGATTGCACGGGCCGGGCCAGTAGCCGGGGCCATTCCGAGCGGGAAGGAAAGGAAAGAATTTGCATTGCTAGACAAAAGAGAAAAGACAAGAGAGTACAGACAGGATCAGCAACGGTTGAAATCTTTTCTCTTGTCTACCCTCTCTTCTTCGAAAAATCAATAAATCATTTTTTCAATCGGAATCACCAGAATGCCCTGCGCACCAGCGGAGCGGATGGCTTCGATGTTTTCCCAGAAATCGTTTTCGTTGATCACCGAATGGACCGAACTCCAGCCTTCCGAGGCCAGGGGCGTAACCGTAGGGCTTTTCATGCCCGGCAGGAGCGACATGATTTGATCCAGCGCGCTGTTGGGCGCGTTCAGCACAATGTACTTGTTGTTTTTAGCGGCCTGAACGGCTTTGATGCGAAACAGCAATTTCTCGAGCAGGGTGTGTTTTTCATCCTCCAGCGTGGCCCGGGAAATCAGAATGGCTTCGGAGCGGAAAATAACTTCCACCTCCTTCAAACCGTTGCTCAACAAAGTGCTTCCTGAACTGACGATGTCACAAATGGCTTCGGCCAGACCGATACCCGGCGCAATTTCGACCGACCCGCTGATTTCGTGAATCGCGGCCGACACCTGCTGTTCCTGCAAGTAGTTGCCCAGAATCCGTGGGTAGGAGGTGGCAATGCTTTTTCCGTCCAGATCCTGAATACCGTTCCAGTCTGTGCCGCGCGGAATCGCCAGTGACAACCGGCATTTCGAAAAACCGAGCCGATGAACGGTTTCGACCTGATGCCGGGATTCGACAGCCACGTTTTCGCCAACAATGCCCAGATCGGCCACGCCGTCTTCGACGTAACCCGGGATATCATCGTCGCGCAGGAAGAGAAACTCGGCGGGGAAATTCGATGAAACGGATTTCAGCTTGCCGGTGCCGTAATCGAAGCGAATGCCGCACTCTTTGAACAATTGGTACGAATCCTCGCTGAGCCGACCGGACTTTTGTATTGCAATTCGAAGAATAGAAGACACTGTGAATCGAGTCAGAATTTGAAAGCGCAAAGCTACTAAATAAAAATGGACTCAGTTCGCCGTTTCTGATGATCAAATGGGGGGAATCTTTAAATCAGGTAAATTTTACCCGGAATGGCCGGTGGTTGGTGTATTGGATAGTAGGCTGATCGAGACCGGGCGGAACTACCGCCCGGTCTCGATCAGCCCTGTTCCGAATTGCGGGGTAACCCCGTTTTAGTGCGGAAATACACGATTATAAGTAATGTTCCGCGTCGTAAATCTTCTGCTGGATCGATGCTGAAGTAACCGTATAGTTGAATCCTTTCTGAACCGCAAATGCTCCGATCTCGCCCTGACGATTCAGCGCAATGAAGCCCACCTGAAAGTCTTTGGCGCGGGCCGGATCGCGTTTGACGATGCGTTCCACGGCCCGGCGGCAGGCTTCCTTGGGCGATAAACCCTGGCGCATGAACTCCACGACCAGGTGCGAGCCGCACATGCGAATAACTTCTTCGCCCTGGCCCGAACAGGTAACCGCCCCGACTTCGTTGTCGACATATAAACCAGCCCCAATGATTGGTGAGTCGCCCACGCGGCCCCGCATTTTGAAACCCATGCCGCTGGTGGTGCACATCCCCGACAGATTACCCGACGCATCGAGTGCCACGGTTCCCATTGTGTCGTGGTTGGGCGTACCATCGTCGAAGGTATTGGGCGCGAAAGGTCCTTTCTCTTTTTGAGACGGTTTTTTCTGATTCAATTCAACATTAATGATCGGTTTGTATTCCGATTTTTCCAGCCACTTCCGGTACGTTTTCTCCGCATCGCCCGACAGCTTTCCGGATTCGAGCACAAAACCGTTGGCCAGCGCAAACTGCTGGGCTCCTTCGCCCACCAGCATAACGTGGGGCGTAGTGTCCATGATTTTCCGGGCAACGGAAACCGGGTGCTTGATTCGTTCCAGAAACGCTACCGAACCACAGTTGAACTTTTCGTCCATGATGCAGGAGTCGAGCGTCACGCGCCCATCCCGGTCGGGATTGCCGCCCAGGCCTACGCAGCAATTGATGTCATTTTCAATGGCAATACCCGCTTGTTCGACGGCGTCAATAGCCTTTCCACCCCGCTGAAGTACGGGCCAGGCTGCTCCGTTGGCAATGGTGCCGCTGTCCCAGGTGGAAACAACAATGGGTTTTCCGGCTAGCCGGTTTTCGGCTAATGCGGACCATTGATTCAGACCAAAAAAGGGCAGGGAAAACGAGCTTAAGCGGAGAAACGAGCGCCGACTTTTCATAAAGGCAAATCTTGTTGATGAGGAGAGTTGTATGACAAAACCGTTGCAATTTACGTGCAAAGTTTGGTCAAAACCTACCGGTTTTTACAGCGAGTTGTAATACGTGAACAGGTCTTGCAGAGCGGCCCGGTTTTTCAGATCCGGCTTTCTTTCCTTGAGATAGGCGTTGATCGGCTCCTCCTTATCCTTCATCACGCCCAAGAGTCCTTTTTTGCTGGGGGAGAATTTGGTCAGGGTTTTGCCATCGCTGGTGTACCATACTGCTTCTTTGATCAACTCCGTGTCTTTAGAACCGACGCTGAGTGCCGGGTTGTAGTTTGGCTTCTTGACGTAAATCTGGTGACGAACCAATAACTTCAGCTTTCCATCGGTTACTTGTTCGAAAAAGCCACGCATGGTCGCTGGTGCCCCCGCTTCGGTGGCGTTGATGAACTGCATGGTTTTTCCACCCCGCTCCATTTTAAATTGCTTTACCCGTTCGCCATCGACGGCTTTCACGATTTTGGGCTGTACCAGAAACTCCAGCGTATTCGCCTGCAGGTTAAACCGAACCGGCGCATCGATGATTTCCAGCAGCGGTTTATGGCCGGGACTGGCCATGTTCTGATAAAACGCAACGGTGGTTTTGGCAAAAGCCGTATCCAGGTACGGATACCCCAGAATTTGTCCTTCCGGCCCCGCCATCGTGTAAATCGGTATAATGTCGAAGTTGGATGCGGTGAAATGCGCGTTCTGGAGCAGCGCATCCCGGGTTACGTTAGGAAGCTGGGCTGTGGCCCGGGTAGAAAGAAAAACAAAGGCGGCAAAAACCGCCAGGCGGCAGAAGTGGTAGATAGGATTCATCGTTCTCATAGGATGTTGTTAAAGAAACATGGTTAAATTCTTGCTAAAATTAAAATTTTTAGATGTACAAACTGCAGGGTAACAAAATAGAATTTGGTTGCTAGGCCAATAAAGAGGCTCCTTTTGTAAATTTGCGGAATCATCACCTAACTAACTTCCTACATGCGGAAACTTTTCCTGACCGGCGTACTGGCCTGGGGACTCGCCCAGGTTAGCTGGTCGCAGGTTACGTTTCCCCGGAACGGCGTCTACGACGAACGACCGGGGTTGTATGCCTTCACCAATGCCACCATCATCATTGATCCTAAAACCACCCTCAAGGGCGCTACGCTATTGATCCGCGACGGTCGGATCGAAGCCGTAGGCAAAACCGTTTCAATTCCGGCCGGAACGGTCGTCGCGGATCTGAACGGTCGCCGGATTTATCCGGCTCTGGTCGATATTGAATCGGATTACGGAATGCCTGCTCTGCAACGAAACGCACCCGGCGGTGGGCGCGGAGCCCCGCAGTACGATTCCAATAAAAAAGGGGCCTACAACTGGAACCAGGCCATCCAGCCGGAAGCTGATGCCGGAACGATTTTCAAAGCCAATGTAGCGCAGGCCAACGAACTCCGGCGGCTGGGCTTCGGCGCGGTGGTAACACACCCGCACGACGGCATTGCGCGTGGCAATTCGGTGCTGGTGACGCTGGCCGACGACCGCGAAAACAACGTGGTGATCCGCAACCGGGTTTCGGCGCACTACTCATTCAGCAAAGGGACATCCACCCAAACCTACCCGAACTCGCCGATGGGCGCAGTGGCCCTGCTACGGCAAACCTATTACGACGCCGACTGGTACAAAAAAGCCGGAAAAACCGTTGAGGCCAACCTGTCGCTCGAGGCCTTCAACCAACTGCAAAGTCTGCCCTCGGTTTTTGAGGTGCCAGACAAATTGGGTGTACTGCGGGCGGATAAAATTGGAGAAGAGTTTGGAATTCAATACATTATCAAAAGCGCCGGTGACGAATACCAGCGCCTGGATGAGGTGAAAGCCACGGGGGCGTCGCTGATCGTACCCCTCAACTACCCGCAACCTTTTGACGTGGAAGATGCCTGGGATGCCGACAATGTGACGCTGGCTGAGATGAAGCACTGGGAAATGGCACCCGCCAATCCAGCCCTGCTCGCCAAAGCCGGGGTGCCGTTTGCGCTGACAACCGCCAACCTGCGCAACAAAACCGATTTCTGGGCCAACCTGCGCAAAGCCATCGAATACGGTTTGACCGAGCAGCAGGCACTCACTGCCCTGACCACCACACCGGCGCAACTGCTCAAAATCGACAACGAAGTCGGCAGTCTGAAGCCGGGTTTGCTGGCCAACTTTCTGATCACATCCGACAACCTGTTCAGCGCCGACAATGTGATCCTGGAAAACTGGGTGCGGGGTAAACAATACGTCTATCTGGACAAAAATGCGCCCGACTGGCGCGGCACGTACAACCTGACCATCGGTGACCGGAGCAATCTGAAGCTGAACATCACCGGAAAACCGGGTAAGCTGGAGTACCAGATTCTGGCCGATACCGTCAAAATTACTCCCAAAGTATCGCTGACGAACGACCTGGTTTCGCTGCAAATTCAACTCAATAAAAAACAGGCAGGTACCACTCGGCTAACGGGTTATCGTGAAGCAACGACTTTGAAAGGTGAAGGCGAATTGCCGGACGGAAAAATCGTCAAATGGTCGGCGACGTTGGCGCAACCGTTTACTGGTTCGGCAGCCAAACCGGACACCGTAGCGACGGACCGTGCGAAGAAAACCGCCCCGGAATTTGGCAAACTGCTGTATCCGTTTGTCGGGATGGGCAATCCGGAAAAACCGAAGGCGCAGACGCTGCTGATTCGGAACGCGACGGTCTGGACCAACGAAAAAGACGGTATTTTGGCGAGTTCGGACGTGCTGGTACAGAACGGAAAAATTGTAAAAGTAGGCAAAAGTCTGGCGGCTCCGGCGGGGGGGCTGGTCATTGATGGAACGGGCAAGCACCTGACCAATGGCATTATCGACGAACACTCGCACATTGCGCTGTATTCAATCAACGAGGGCGGACAATCCAGCTCGGCGGAGGTGCGGATGAGCGATGTGGTCAATTCCGAAGATATTAATATTTACCGCCAATTGGCCGGGGGCGTCACCACCTCGCAACTGCTCCACGGTTCGGCCAACTCGATTGGCGGGCAGTCGGCGATTGTGAAGTTGAAGTGGGGCGAGGCTCCGCAGGAACTGATGGTGAAAGGGGCCGACGGTTTTATCAAGTTTGCCCTCGGTGAAAACGTCAAGCAGGCCAACTGGGGCGACGCGGTTCGGATTCGGTTCCCGCAAACCCGAATGGGCGTGGAGCAGGTTTACTTCGATCATTTTACCCGCGCCCGCGAATACGACAACGCCTGGAAAGCGTACAACTCGATGAGTGCTAAAGAGAAAGCGAAAACCGTAGCACCCCGCCGGGACATTGAACTGGACGCGCTGGCCGAAATCCTGAACAAAAAGCGGTTTATCACCTGCCACAGCTACGTACAATCGGAAATCAACATGCTGATAAAGGTGGCCGATTCGCTGGGCTTTAAAGTCAATACCTTTACGCACATCCTGGAAGGGTATAAAGTGGCCGATAAGATGGCGAAACACGGGGTGGGCGGCTCGACCTTTGCCGACTGGTGGGCCTACAAAATGGAGGTAAAAGACGCCATTCCGTACAATGCCGCGATCATGGCGCGGGCGGGCGTGGTGGTTTCCATCAACTCCGATGATGCCGAAATGGCCCGCCGACTGAATCAGGAAGCAGCTAAAGCGGTGGAATACGGGGGTATTTCGGAAGAAGAGGCCTGGAAAATGGTGACGCTCAACCCGGCCAAGCTGCTCCACCTCGATAGTAAGCTGGGTAGCATCCGGGCGGGGAAAGACGCCGATCTGGTGCTCTGGAACAACAACCCGCTGGCAGTGTATGCCCGGCCCGAAAAGACAATCATCGACGGTACGGTTTATTTCGATGCCCAGGAAGACGATCGCAAACGCGACGAGCTGCAAAAGGAGCGCGCCCGGCTGATTCAGAAGATGTTGACGGTAAAAGCTACTGGCGCTTCGACCCAGCGACCCACGTTCCGGCGGCAGCGGATGTGGCATTGCGAAGACGTGGAAGGCGTTATGGCCGAAGGCGAAGAAGAGTCTGGACAAGAGAAATGAGAAGTAAGACAAGAGAATAAAGACAAGATGCGAACCCGAAGAAAGTCCCTACTCTCTTGTCTCATCTCTAAAATCTAATCAAAATGAAAAAAATAACACTATCGATATTACTCCTGGCATCGCTGAATGGGTTGGCTCAAAACCCGGCTCCGGCAGGCCCGCAGATGCGGGCCGTAGCCCTGACTGGCGCAACCATCCACGTTGGCAATGGCCAGGTGATTACCAGCGGCACCATCGTTTTTGATAAGGGTGTGATTACCGCCGTGGGTGACGGCAGTGTTCCGACGAACGGTGCGGAAGTGATCAACGCCAGTGGCAAACACATTTATCCGGGGCTCATATCCCCGGCGGCCACGGTCGGTTTGCAGGAATTTGCGTCAGTGCGTGCTACGCTCGATTACCGGGAAGTCGGTTCGCTAAATCCGAACGTGCGGTCGTTGATTGCCTACAACACCGATTCGGAAGTCATTCCGACGATTCGAAACAACGGGTTGCTGCTGACCCAGGCCGTGCCCGATGGGGGCGTCATTGCCGGGAGTTCGTCGGTGATGCAAACGGACGGCTGGAACTGGGAAGATGCGGTTTTGAAAGCCGACGACGGTTTGTGGATGAGCTGGCCGGGGTATTTTGCCCGGAGTTTCGATTACGAAACCTTTGCGGTCAGTCTGAAAAAGAACGAGCAGCGGCAGGATGCCATCAATGCGTTGGTCGCCACGTTCTCCGACGCCCGAGCCTATGCGAATCTGAAGAATCCGGCCCCGAAAAACCTCAAACTGGAAGCCATGAAAGGGCTGTTTGACGGGACGCGTTGCCTGTACATCCGGGCCAACTACGGCAAGGACATCATCGAAGCCGTCAAGTTTGCCAAACAACTGGGTGTCCGCAATCCGGTGCTCGTGGGGGCCGAGGACGCGGGTCGGGTGGTCGATTTTCTGAAGGAAAACAACGTGCCGGTGATTCTGGGGCCGATGCACCGCCTGCCGACGCGGGAAGACGAGGACGTGTACATGCCGTACAAACTGCCGGGCATCCTGCAAAAAGCCGGAATTATGGTGAGTCTGAGCTACGACGGTGAATGGTGGCGCACCCGCAACCTGCCGTTCCAGGCCGGAACAGCCGCCGGTTTTGGGGGCATCGACAAGGAAGAAGCGCTGAAAATGCTCACCTCGAACACCGCCCGGATCATGGGCATTGACAACGTGGTAGGCACACTCGAAAAAGGCAAACACGCGACGCTGGTGGTCTCAAAAGGCGATTTGCTGGACATGCGCACTAACGTGATCGAACACGCGTATATCCAGGGCCGTCATATCAACCTCGATGACAAGCACAAGCGGCTGTTTCACATGTACCGCGAGAAATACGGCCAGCCGGAGGCTGGAAAGTAAGGAGGAATTTTTGTAATATTCGGGAGCTCAAGGAATTGGGCTCCTTTTTTATTATAATGGGAAGATAAACTCCAAAGGCACAATATGTAATATCCTATCCACATCCCATAACAAGCCCAAACTATTTGCTGAAATCCTTTATCCTGCATGCAACCCGTCAAACTTTATTTACTGCTTCCCTTTTTGCTTTTAACGCTTCCTTCGATTGCGCAAGACGACCGGTTGGGCAACGTCAATACCTTGGCAGATTTGTACATCACCCGGTATTTCGCCCAGTATCCGGAGTATGGCACGTTTTTCGGAATTGCAAAGGCTGATAATGCGTCACTTTCCGATAATTCAATCAAGGGGATAAAGAAATGGCAAGCTTTTGAGGACTCCTTGGTAGCCCGACTAAAGACAATTGATAAAAACCGGCTGAGCAAAAGGGATGTGATTACGTACGAAATCCTGCGGGAGAAAGTAGAAGGTGATGTGGGCTGTGAAGTCTGTAAAAAGGAACTTTGGGCCGTCGACCAAATGGGAGGGTGGCAGGTAATGTTCAGCGATTTAGCCGACATTCAACCGGTGGGAACAACCGTAAACCAAACGAATACGTTGGCACGATGGCGGCAGATGGCTCCCTATATTCAGAACGAAATTGCCAATTTGAAGGAAGGATTGAAAATCAAATATACCGCACCCAAACAAAATGTCAGACTGGTTATTGACCAGATGAATGATATTTTGAAACAGCCCGTTAACCAATCCTATTTTTACACCCCCGCCCGAAAAGATTCCACGTCCTCCTTTGCCAGCGAATTGCACCAAATCATTGAAGAGCAAATCTATCCCCAACTGGCTGCGTACCGGGATTTTCTGACCAATATGTACATTCAGAAAGCTCGTGAGGAACTGTCTGTGAGCGCAATGCCGAACGGAGCCGCTTGTTATAAAGCACTTTTGAGAAGCAACACAACCTTGTCGGTTTCGCCGGAAGTTGTCTATACCGATGGCCTGAAAGCGGTGGCGCAGCGGGAAGCGAAAATGAAAAAAATCGGAAGCAAGGTGTACAGCACCGCCGACCTGGGAAAAATTAAGGAACGAATGCGGCTCGATACGACCAACCGGTTTGCGTCCAAAGAAGAACTGATCGATTTCTCCAACGCTGCGATTGGCCGGGCAAAGAAAAAAATACCGCTTTATTTCAACCTGATTCCGACGGCCAGCCTGGAGATTAAGCCGATGGCGGATTATCAAAAGGCCGGGTATTCCTACTACAATCCGGTTCCGGATGACGGCAGCCACCCGGCCACTTATTACATCCAGTTGTATCAGTTTGATAAACAGGATCGGGGCGATGTGGAGACGACGGCTTTTCACGAAGCCTATCCCGGTCATCATCTTCAGTTAGCCATTGCCAGAGAGCTGGTGCAATCTCATCCCATTGTCAAATATGTCATAAATAGCGGTTTTGCGGAAGGCTGGGCGCGGTATACCGAAACATTCGCGGATGAGATGAATTTATACAGCTCCGACCGCAATCGATTGGCGACTTATGGGCGCTTACCGATTGGCATGGTCGTCGATCCGGGCATTCACCTGAAAAAATGGACGAGGGCGCAGGCGATTTCGTACGTCCTGGAAAAACTGCCCACCTACACCCGGCAAATGGCCGAATCCTACGTGGACCGCATTGCAATCTGGCCGGGACAGATGACTACCTACGGCGTTGGTGAAAGTCTTTTCTTAAAATTGCGGAGCAAAGCTCAAACCGCATTGGGCAAAAGCTTTGGTATCAAAACCTTCCACGACAAATGTCTGGATCAGGGAACAGTTCCACTGAACCTCCTGGAGCAACATATTATGGATTGGTTGAAGAAGGATTCAGCGAACAAAAGACAGGCAGCTAGTAGGGTGGGCCCTTGAACAAAACGAGCTGAAATCAAGATGGCCAATTTAGAACGGTATGAGATTAAACCCGTATTACAAATGATTTTTTGCCCTGTTGAAGCAACATAAAATGCGATGAAGAATCCGCTTATTAAAGAGTTTCATTATAAGGTGCCCCGTGAGCAGGTTTGGCGGGCGCTAACGGAGCCGGAGCAAATGAAGCAGTGGTATTTTCCGCAACTTCGGCGATTTGAACCGGTGGTCGGCTTTGTCTTTCAATTTGACGATGCCGGTGCCGAATACCGGAAGGAATGGGTGGTGACTTCCGTGACCGAAGGTCGTACCTTCGCCCACAGCTGGGCTTACAAAGGGTACGCGGGGAAGTCGGAGGTGCTGTTTGAGTTAGTTCCGGAAAACGACCAAACCCGGTTGCGGGTCACGCAAACCAATCTGGAAAGCTTTCCCCCACATCCGCATTTCAACCGGGAGCGGTTTGAATGGGGATGGGAGATGCTGCTGGGAAACAATTTAAAGGTTCTTCTGGAAAACGGGACGGAACCTGCAATTCACTAACGAAAACAGCGCATGGCAAACGGTACCAAAACCACTCTGACTCCCTTTCTGACGGTGAGCGACGCGCGAAAGGCGGTCGCTTTTTATGTGTCGGCGTTTGATGCGCAGGAAATAGCGCGGTATGAGCTGCCCGATGACAAGATTTCGTCCCGAATCAGGGTAGATGGGGCCTTGTTTTATGTTGCGGACGAAGAGCCGCAATTCGGCAATGTAAGCCCGGACGCAACAACCGCGAACGCTGTCCGAATCATTCTGGAAACGGAAAAAGCCGACGATTTATTTGCCCGGGCACTCCAACAGGGGGCCACCGAGATCTGCCCCATGACCACGGAAGACGATTGGCGAATCGGGAAATTGCAGGACCCTTTTGGGCATACCTGGGAATTGGGATACCAACTTTAAGACGATGCAGCCTTTGGGCCGAAGGAGTGAATGGCAAGGCAGAAGGCGGTTTATAGCCCCTCTGCCTTTCTTTTTTGTGTCAACCGAAATGGGTCAGAAAGTGACCTTTTAAACAAAGCATATTCGGACGTTTGAACAAAGCCGCTCCCCGGCCCCCAATCTACCTTTGTCCCAGTCAAACTCATAACAGTTTAAAAAATGGGACAAACGAATAATCAGGGGGCCTTGCAGCACCCCATCGGCTCCGGCTTCAACGCTACCTCCACGGCAAGCGACGTCATCAAGGGTATCGACCTCACCGGAAAAATCGCCATCGTAACGGGAGGCAACACCGGCATCGGTCTGGAAACCACCAAAACACTGGCAGCCGCCGGGGCGACGGTCCTCGTGGGGGCCCGGGATACCGAAAAAGCAAAGCGAAATCTGGACGGCATCGCCGGGGTTGAACTGGAAGCCCTGGATTTGATGGACCCGGCTTCAATTGATGCTTTCGTCGAAAAATTCCGAGCGTCGGGGCGTTCGCTGCATCTGCTGATCAACAATGCCGGTATCATGTGGGTGCCGCTGCGCAAAGACCACCGGGGCATCGAATCGCAACTGGCCACCAACTACCTGGCGCAGTTTCAACTCACCGCCCGGCTTTGGCCCGCCCTTCTGCAAGCCGACGGCGCCCGGGTGATCAACGTTTCCTCGCACGGACATCACTTTGCGCCGTTCAATTTCGACGACCCCAATTTTCAGAACCGGGCCTACGAAACGCTCCAGGCCTACGGGCAATCGAAAACCGCCAGCAATTTATTCGCCCTGGAACTCGACAACCGGGCCAGCGACCGGAAAGTGAGAGCCTACTCGTTGCACCCCGGTTCGATCGGCGGAACGGAATTGGGCCGGGAAGCGCCCCTGGAACTGTTTCAGCAGATGGGTTTCTGCGATGCCGAGGGCAATTTGCTGCCGGAAGTAGCCGCAGCCCTGAAAACCGTCCCCCAGGGGGCAGCCACCACGGTTTGGTGCGCCACCAGCCCCTTGCTCAATGCGTTGGGTGGGGTGTATTGCGAAGATGCCGACGTGGCCGAACTGGCGGATGATACGGCCCATTCAACGGGCGTAAAACCGTATTCCCTGGACGAAGCCAGTGCCAAACGCCTGTGGAAATGGAGCGAGGAAGCAACCGGTATTTCTTTCCTGAGTGAGTAACCTCCTTAAAATCAGCTAACCAATGAAAAGTTTAAAAGGGAAAGTTGCCGTCATCACGGGCGGCAACAGCGGCATCGGGTATGCCACTGCGAAAGTACTCCGCGACATGGGGGCCACCGTCATCATCACCGGCCGACGAAAAGAAGCCGTCGAAAAAGCGGCCACAGACTTGCAGGTAACCGGTTTGCTGGCCGATCAGTCCAGCCTGACCGACATTGATCGGTTGGCAACGGACGTGTCCGAACAAGTCGGCAAAATCGATATCTTGCTCATCAATGCGGGCATTACGGCGTTTGCTTCCATCGAGCAGATGACGGAAAACCGGTTCTTAATGACCACGCGTCCGTGCTGCTGTTGTCGTCTACGTCGGCCACGATTTCTCCGCCGGGGGCCTCGGTTTATGCGGCCAGCAAAGCCGCGCTCAATGCCGTGACGAAAATTGCGGCTCTGGAACTGGCTCCCCGTAAAATCCGGGTCAACGCCGTCAGTCCGGGGCCAGTGGGAACGGAAATTATGAACAAACTCGGGTTGGATCATACGGTGGAGGAGCAAATGATCAACAGCATTCCACTGGCCCGGATGGGCCGGGCGAACGAGGTGGCTGATTTAATCGCCTATTTGGCGGGCGACAGTGCTTCGTTTATCACCGGAACCAATTTCCTGATCGATGGCGGCCAGTCGATCTAAGCTCGCCATTCGTTCAAAACGGTTGAGTGTCCAGCGTTTAATGGGTTTATGAAGTCGGTAATACTATGGAATACCAGGCAAAATACATCACGGAGGATATCAAACTCTCCTGTTACGAGGACAAGTTTTTCAAGTCGGACATTATGTTCGAGCACCACATGCTGATCTGGTTTCTATCGGGGGAAACCAAAATTGTGCAGGCCGATGCGACGTACTTTTTCAAGCAGGGCGATATTTTTTTAATTCCCCGCAATCAGCTGGCTACGATCATCAATTATCCGAAAAACGGACAGCCCCATAAAACCGTGGTCATGCATTTGTCCGAAACGAGGCTCCGGGCTTTTTACGCCAACCGTTCGATTCAAACCAGGGTGCTGGAATCACCGAAAATCTATTCGTTCAGCAACCACCCGCTGCTGGAAAGCTGTCTGGCATCGCTGGTTCCGTATTTTGACATGACGGACCTCCCCGATGCTATTGCTTCGTTGAAGATTACCGAAGCCATCACCATCCTCCGGGCTATTGACAAAAGCATCGATCCGATATTGGCCAACTTTGAAGAGCCCGGGAAAATTGATCTGGTCAGCTACATGGAAAAGAACTTCATGTTCAATCTGCCGCTGGAAAAATTCGGCTACCTGACGGGGCGCAGCCTGACTACGTTCAAACGGGATTTTGGGAAAGCCTTCAACACCACGCCCCAACGCTGGCTCACCAAAAAACGCCTGGAACTAGCGCACTATCAGTTCATCGAAAAGCAGAAAAAGCCCATCGACGTCTGCTACGAAGTCGGTTTTGAAAACCTGTCGCACTTTTCGTATGCGTTTAAAAAACAGTTTGGGTATGCGCCCTCCGCCCTGATCGGAAAATCGGGAAGCCACTGACCAAAGCTGATGACCAGAATAGCGCCTGTTTATTTCTAAGAGCTATGCTGACTGCTCTCCTCATACTCCTCAAACGGTTTTTCTCTAAGAGAGAAGCTCCGACCATCAAGCGCTATACGTCCAATCCGGCCTTACCAACCTTGCTGCCGGATTGGCTAGGCACCCGTGTTGAAAAAGCTGTATGCAGAAGGGCGGATCCAGAATCAACTCCGGATTTTGGGCTTGGGAGAACCTTTTCCGGTATAGCCGGGCGAGGTAATGTGTAGAAAAAGGGATGCGGCTGCTTTAGGGAATATAGACGGGAGTCTGCCAACGTTTTTTAATGGCAAATCCAGTGAGTAATCCAGGCTGACTAATCATGATCGAATCAATGAGAAACAGGTTCAGTGCACTATTTCTTTTCCTGCTGCAGGTACCGGCTGTTTTGGCGCAAGACGCTTCCAGTTTCCTGCAGAATCCTGAGCACATTGCCATCGACAGCAAGGATAATCTCTACGTCGTGTTTCAGGGTGGTATAGCGCGGATCAGCCCGGATGGCCGCTCCAAAATCCTCACCACTTCCGGGGGCGGGTTGATCGCCATCGACAGCAAAGACAATATTTACCTGGCCGGAAATTCCAGCATTCGGAAACTGATCATCGATCAAAATGATGCGTGTAAAGTCGAATTCTACGCCGGGAATATCGATTACGATGGGGCAGGAGACGGCGATTTGCAAGCTGCCTATTTTTACAAAATAAGGGCGCTTTATTTCGATCAAAACGATGAACTCTACGTGGCCGACAACGCCACCCGCCTGATCAGCAAACTGGGCACCAACAGCGGCAAAACCTGGACGGAACCCAATGTGCCGACCAGATACCGAAAATCCGACTACTGGTGTTACATCCGGCGCGTCAGTAAAAATGGCGTTCGTTCGTTAATGAATGCGAATGACCAGTATGTCCTGTTCAACAACCTGAGTGGCATGGCGGTGGCTAACAGCGGAGATATTCTGTATGGCGGGGGCGGTTTTAGCCGGGCCATCCGGAAATTCAATGTGAAAACGTTTCAGGTGCAGACCGTTGCCGGGAAACCCTATAAACGCGAATGGTGTCCGGTTTATACCCCCGGCGACACGAGCAAAGCCGAATTGTTCGATCCCGGTTTTATCCAGCTGGACAAAAAAGGCGCGATCGTTTATTCCGATAACCGCAACCACCGCATTACCCGAATAGCCAACGGCGTGGTGAGCACCATAGCGGGAAACAACAAGATTGATCCCTGCGGGCAGAATATTGGCGGTCGAGCTCAGGAAGGCCACAAAGATGGCAAGGCCAGTCTGGCGCTGTTTAATTTCCCGAAAGGACTGGCTTTCGACAGCAAAGGCAACCTTTATATTGCCGATAGCAAAAACAATTGCATTCGGAAAGTAACGCCCGACGGCATGGTGAGCAGCTTCACGTATTTCGACCGGTCGAAAGCGCATATCAACACGTATTAACGTACTCATAAGCTGTGATTTGCTTCCTGGACAGGGTTCTCCTGGACAGCAGTCCTGATAACCGTAACCACCCAATAATTTTTTTAAACGGGCTCTTGAAAGTTTCAAAAATTGCCTTTTACTTTGAAATACAAAGTTCTTTTGGTGATAAGTATGATTGTTACTTTTACAGGGGTTGGTTCACGCTGGCAGTGATTCAGCCAAACTACGATTTCAGGATCTTTAAAACGCAAAAAAAGATGCAAAAACAAAACGAACTTCAGCCACCGCTGAATCCGGCTTCACTCGCTAAGTGGGCATTGATCGGTGCCGGAATTGGCTTTGCCCTGATCGGCTTTTTTCTGTTGGGCGTCAAAAACCCAAGTCCCAACTGGCCAACGCTCTGGATGCTTCGTCCTCTGATTATTGTTCCGATGGCCGGGGCAACCGGGGGAGCGGTTTATTACTTTCTGGATTTGCTGCGTCACCAGGGAGGTTGGAATACGGTAGTGGTGAGAGTTGTCAGCCTGCTTATTTTCGTCATTGGGCTGTGGTTGGGCTTTGTGCTCGGATTAGACGGTACCTTGTGGAATTGACTGCGGTGAAAGCATGGCTGTCTGGAAAGACCGCAGTCGTGCTTTCCTGTTTTCCTGCCTGACCTGTCAACCGGTTTGCCAGCGCAATACCCGGCTGTCCGGTACCGAATACCACTACAAAAACGTCCCGAACGATTCTGGAACGCCCATTCAGGTGGACGAGTTCGGGCTGGTGGTCTATTCTCCGGTGCGGTTTGTCCGTACGGGGTTGGCGGATTGGATGACCACTAACACAAATCCCCCCAGATTAGGTGGCTTAACGAACGGTTTTTTTTGCTCGTAATCCTGATTATCAATACCTTGTATGGTACGTTCTTGAGGCATTTATCACACATTTTTTTAACGCCTAAATCCAGGTTACGATGAGACAGATTCAATCAACCGTGCTTTATCGGTGGTTCAACGATGTTTGGAACCAGGACGACGAAAAGGCCATTGAAACGTTTTTGACCGCCGACGCCCTGGCGAATGGCATTCTGACTGCCGACCAGCCGAGAGGTCCCGAAGGATTCAAAATCTTTTTTCGGGATTTTAGAAGTCAGTTTCACGACATAAAAATTGACGTGGAGGATGTGATTTGCCAGGACGATGTGGAGTCTGCCCGGATGATGGTTACTGCTACGCATACCGAATCCGGGAAAAAAGTAGCGTTTTCGGGAATCAACATGGCGCGCATTCAGGAGGGAAAAATTGCCGAAGCCTGGAATAATTATGACTTCCTGGGTTTGTATCAGCAGCTAGGACAACCCTTGGGGCCGGTTCAGTAGTATAGCTTAAACCGTTGAGCTTTGACGCACGATCGACGAGCCAGCCCATGCCCGACCCGATCTGTCCGGTGGGTTGACTTCGGGTAGGTTATTGAACCGTTTCCCTGGATACGGTTTCCGGCGCCGTGATCATGCGCCGACGGTGCTTCATTCCCCAGTTTCGGAGGGCCTCCAGTACTTCACCAAAAGTGTGTCCATACGGTGTGATGGCGTATTCCACACTAACCGGTTTGGTTGGCATGACCGTGCGGGAAATCAACTCATGGCTTTCCAACTCCTGCAATTCCTTCGACAGCATCCGGGGCGTAATGTCAATTTCCCGGGCCAACTCCTTGAACCGATAGGGGCGGTGCCCAAGCGTGATGAGAATTAATAGTTTCCATTTTCCGTGGATGATTTCGAGCGCATCCTGAACCGCTAAACGGTTTTTGGCGCAACTTTCGGCGGTGTGATCCTCCATAGCTATCTTTTTTGATACCGGTATACTTTATGTAACAGATAGCAAATGTATACCATAGTGCCCATACTTTTGACGCCAGATCAAACAAAAGAATGATATGGATATTTTCGTATGGGGGCTGCAAGTTGCATTGGCCCTGTTCTTTATCGCACCGGCCCTGATGAAAATCAGAACACCGAAGTCACAGTTAATTGACAAGGGCCAGCTCGCTCCGGGCGATTCGGTCGTGCCTATTCGAGCACTGGGAATGATAGAAGGCTTAGGAAGCATCGGCATCATCTTACCCCTGTTGCTGGGCATTGTTCCAATCTTAACTCCGCTGGCGGCTGCCGGTTTTTGTCTGGTGATGGTGGGTGCTATTACTGTTCATTATCGGAAAGATGAATACAAACTGTTGCCACTATTGGTCGTGGTGTTAATCGCTTCGGCTTTTGTTGCCTATACGCGGTTTCAGACGATTCTGTGATGTCAAAGCGGAATAGCCAGTTGGAAGACGAAAAGCAGCGCATAACACCATTTATCCAGAATCAGACGGGATTGAAACCCATGTGCCGTATTTTTGGATTTGAAATCGAAAGACGATCCACTAAAATTGGTACACGATGCAGATTGAAACACACCCGACCAACGGTCAGAAAACCGCTGAAGTTATTTCCGACACCATCGTAATCAGCAGCGCAGAGGAAGGGCTGGATTTGTTGGGGAATTTATACTACCAGGGATTTGATAACATTGTTGTCTACGAGAAAAATATTACCCCGACTTTTTTCGATTTAAAAACCGGTATCGCGGGCGAAATTCTGCAAAAGTTTTCCAATTACCGCGTTCGGATGGCCATCGTCGGGGATTTTGCGCCGTACCAGAGCAAAAGTATGCGCGACTTTATCGTTGAAAGCAACCGGGCCGGACACATCAATTTTGTGGCCTCACTCGACGAAGCGCTGGAACGGCTTTCCCGTTAACTTCTCGGATGACAGATCGGTTGAAGATAAATCGAAAAGAATAAACCGTTGGCAAACCGGTTTTCTCATTTGGATACAACAAGGCGTCATTTGGATACTTTTCTGAATTCGAACGGTCGGACCTTTGTGGCTGAACAATTCGAAAACAGAACATGAACGTAACCTTAATTACCGGGGCCTCGGGCGGTATTGGAGCAGCCTTCGCCCACCGGCTGGCGGCCGAAAAACACAACCTGTTGCTGGTGGCCCGCTCCGAAAACAAACTTCGGACGTTGTGCGAAGAACTAACAAATCGGTACGGAATCCAGGCCCGGTACGTGGCCGTTGATTTGATTCAGCCGGGGGCCGACCAACGCTTGTTTGAAGAAACGGAAAGGCTAAACCTGACCGTAGACTGGCTGATTAATAACGCCGGAATTGGCTCCGGGGGCGATTTGCTGGAACTCGATTTGGCGAGCGAGCTGGATATGATGCACCTGAACATGGATGCTTTGGTAGCGTTGACCCATCGGTTTTTGCCCGGGATGCGGGCGCGCAAACGCGGCACCATCATCAATGTGGCCTCGTTGGCGTGTTTTAACCCGATTCCGTACATGGCGGTTTACGCGGCCTCGAAGGCCTTTGTACGCTCGCTGACAGAGGCTCTGATCGAAGAAAACCGCTCGTTTGGCATCCGGGTCATGTTGTTGTGTCCAGGTGCGACAGAAACCGGATTTTTTGATGCGGCCAATCTGACGGGAGAAAAGAAAAAAACGTATTCGGGGGGCGGGAACCTGCAAACCTCCGAACAAGTTGTAGAAGCAGCGTTGCGCGGACTCGGGGCCGGAAAGCGAATCACGGTATCGGGTTTTCAGAACCGGATGATGGCGTTTCTGGGGCACTTTGTCCCGAATTCGATGATTACGAAGGCGATGGTCAATATGCTGCGTCCAAAGTCGGCCTGATGGGTGGGGGCCATACGAATTTCGACATGAAAAAGAATCACGAGGGTCTTTTGCGGATTCATTCTCTTTCCGAGCAACACCAGCTATTGTCGTTGCCAAAGCCGGTCAATCCGCTGGTCAGTGTGCTTAGGCTGGAGGAAATTGGTCGGATTCAGACGGAGGAAACGGTAAAATTTACCATGAGTTTCTACACCGTATCCCTCAAGAAAAACTGCCAGTGTAAAATTAAATACGGGCAGACCTATTATGATTTTGACGAAGGCGTGATGTCGTTTGCGGCTCCAGATCAGGTATTTACCTGGGAAGCCGGGAGTGCGCAGCCCAACGTCGGGTGGTTGCTGGTATTCCACTCGGATTTTGTCCGGAACTCTCCGCTCGGGCAAAAAATGAAGCAATACGGTTTTTTTGATTACGCCAGCAACGAAGCCCTCATTTTATCGGAGGATGAAGAAAAGGCGATTGAGAACCTCATTCTATCGCTGGAACGCGAAATCAGCAAGCCCATTGATCCCTTCAGTCAGGATATTATCGTGGCGCAGATCGAGGTGTTACTGAACTACTGCAACCGGTTTTACAACCGGCAATTTCTAACGCGCCGGGTGGTCCATCATGATTTGCTGACCCGGGTAGAAACCCTGCTGACTGACTATTTTAACAGCGACAAAATTAGCGAGTTAGGGTTGCCGACCGTTACCTACCTGGCTGATCAACTGAATCTGTCGCCCAAATACCTGAGCGATATGCTGCGCACCTTGACCGGCCAGAGTACGCAGCAGCACATTCACGATAAGCTGATCGAAAAAGCCAAACAGATTCTGACGACCACCAATTTGTCGGTCAGCGAAATTGCCTACCAGCTTGGTTTTGAATATCCGCAGTCGTTCAACAAGCTGTTCCGGAACAAAACTGACCAGTCACCGCTGGCGTTTCGGCAATCGTTTCACTGAGACGCCATGATTATGCAGGACATCGAATACAAGCTTGTTCCGCCCCCCGGTTTTCTGACGGAGTTTGTGGAAAGTTACTGGATGCTGGCCAATCACGCGGACGAGGAAAAAGCAGTTGTGGTGGTACCGGATGGCCGGGTGGACGTGTTCTTTTCAAGTTCGGCCACCGAGCCTTTTCACGTCACGGTTTCTGGTCTTGAAGAATCGCCGGCGCAGGCTGCTATTTTGCCCAAAACCGTCATTTTTGCGGTTAGCTTCAAGTTGCTCGCCGTTGAATACGTCCTGAATACAACGGTTTTAAGAAACGAGGTCAAGTATTTGCCGGCTGATTTTTGGGACATTTCGGCGGATGATCTGCTGGATTTTGGCCGGTTTTGCCAGACGGTTTCAACCAGGTTGAAGGCGATCACCAATAAGGACATCGACGCCCGTAAACGAAAGTTATTCGCGCTGATATATGCCTCCAACGGCGCGCTTCCCGTCAGGGAGTTATCCGAACGCTCGGCCTGGAGCAGCCGCCAGATCAACCGGTATTTCAATCAACGGTTTGGGCTTTCGGTCAAAGCTTATTGCAACATTCTGCGCTTCCGGGCTTCGTTTCAGGCTATCCGGTCGGGTAAACTATTTCCGGAACAAAACTTTACGGATCAGGCGCATTTCATCCGGGATGTGAAACGGTTTTCGGGCGTTACTCCGAAAGAGCTCAACAAAAACCAGAACGACCGATTTATACAATTTTCAACCCTGGAGAAGCGGTAGGTTTGTCGCATCAAACCAACGACTTCAACCATGTTGATACAAGACAAGAAAATAGCCATCGTAGGCGGAGGGCCCGGTGGCCTCACGCTGGCCAGACTGCTACAGCTACAGGGGGCCACGGTCAGCGTATACGAACGGGATGCCAACCCAGACGGGCGCGTGCAGGGGGCCACGCTGGACCTGCACGACGATTCGGGCCTGGCCGCCATCCGGAAAGCCGGGTTGCTGGAGGCCTTCAAGGCTCATTACCGACCCGGTGCGGATAAAATGCGGATTGTCGATCAGCACGGCACCGTTCTTTTTGAAGACGGGTTTGCTGCCGACGATCAGCTGTTTCGACCGGAAATCGACCGGGGGCCTTTACGCACCATTTTGCTGGAATCCCTGCATCCGGACACCGTGGTGTGGAACCGGCATTTCGTGTCGATGACGCCGAATGGTTCCGGTTGGCAACTGGCGTTTCAAAATGGAACGTCGGCGAAAGCCGATCTGGTTATTGCCGCCGACGGAGCTAATTCCAGAATCCGTTCACTCATCACGCCCCTCAAACCGTTGTACGCCGGGATTACGATGGTAGAAGGGGCCGTTTACCAGTCCGAAAAAACCGTACCGGAGCTGCATCGTCTCTTGAACGGGGGCAAAGTCTTTGCTCTGGGCGATGAAAAAACACTGATTGTCAGTTCGAAAGGAGATGGGAGTCTGGTTTTTTATACGGGTTGCAAAACCGATGAAGGCTGGGTGCGAAGCAGTGGGATTGATTTCCGGAATAAGCCACAGGTTACGGCCTGGTTTCGGCAGGAATTTTCGGGCTGGGATGCCCTCTGGCTCGACCTGTTCGCGAAAGCGGAAGGAGATTTCATTCCCCGCCCTCAATACTACATGCCACTGGACCAGACCTGGGAAACGCAGCCGAATCTGACCCTGCTGGGCGACGCGGCCCACCTGATGCCGCCGTATGCCGGGGAGGGGGTGAATATGGCCATGCTCGATGCGCTGGAGTTGAGTGAATGTCTGACGAGCCGGGCCTTTCCGGACCTGCGCGCGGCTCTGACGGCGTACGAAACACAAATGCGCGCCCGGGCCGCCGAAATGACCCAAATGACACTGCATCAGACCGATTCAATGCATTCCACCACAGGACTGACCGGAATGCTTGCCATGTTTGCCTAAAACCGTTTGGCAACGGTTTTATGATTGCGTATTTTGACGGAATAATTCAATCTGTTTTGTATGCCTTACAGCGAACCATTGGCCGACCGGGTGCGGGAGCGGCTGGCCGATTTGACCAATCTGGAAGAAATTGCCATGATGGGCGGGCGGCTTTTTCTGTACAACGACAAAATGTTAGTGGGGGTCATTCAGGACGAGTTGCTGTGCCGTGTTGATCCGGCTATTTATGAGCAGGTACTCGAGAAAAATGGGTGCCGGGTTATGTATTCCGGCAGTCGACCCATGAAAGGATACGTGCTAGTGGACGACAGCGGTATGCGAACGCAGAAAGAGTTTGACTCCTGGATCAATCTGGCGCTGGATTTTAACCCCCGAGCTAAATCGTCCCGAAAAAAATAGCCGATCGGACTGTCAAGACAGTTCGCCCGCGATCTGATCAGTAGCCCGCAATCTTCTGGATTGCGGGCTGAACGGTTTTACCAGGGACTACGGTAAAAACCGTTGCTGACCCTTTGCTTCGGAATTTCAAACTCAGTTTTAACGGGGTAGATCGGACGAGCAGGTTTTGACGACGAGCTACTGAATGCTATTCAGTTCCTCCAGAAAAGCCGGTCGGCGCGGATTGCGTTCCTTCAGCTGCTGAATCAGGGCATTCATGACGGTTATACTTTCCGGAATATCCCGTTTGAGTAGCCCGATCAGGTTGGCCAACTGCCGATAATCCGCACGGTCATGGACACTTTTGCCTAGTTTTTCCAAAATGGGAAGGTACAGAGCCAGCATTTCCACCGGAAAGCGGAAAGCCAGGTGCGGGTGGGCAAACTGAAGCCGCTCGATACTGGGCTGTTGGGAAACCAGCTCCAGTAAGGCGATCCACTGTTTTTCCTCCACATAGACCGGCCCCAACTGGTGAAAAAGCGAATCGGTTTCAAAAAACCAGACCGCCCGGGCCTGACGGGTATTCTGTTCGGCGATTTGAGCAAATTGCCGGATCAGGGATTCGTATTCGATGGCCCACTCGTTCGCCGAAAAAGTCTGTTTCCACTGTCGGTAATAGGGCAGGGAAAAGGCCTGGCCGTCGTCGAAAGCAAACGTTTTTGTCCAGTGCCGGATGGTGGGAACATCGTTTTCCAGGTACGCAATTTTCAGCAATTGCTCCTGCCACTGCCGAACGGTGCCAGGATGTTTTTTCTGGCGGGCAACCAGAATCCCTTCCTCCAGCAACGTTTTTGCCCGATCAAATTGCAACGCTTCAATGGTTTCAGAAACCGCATCCTGCCGGATATCGACGATGGTCAGGCTGGCATCGGTCAGCCTGCGGGCTTCTTCCCGGCGGCCCATCGTTTTCAAAAACCGGACTTGGGTGGTGCGTAACAGGCTTTGGGTGTAGTCGCTGTATTCGTCCTGATGCAGGGGAATCAGCTGGTCAATCAGCGTCAGAAATTTGTCGGAATCGGGGAGTTTCAGGGCTACTGTAAACGCGATCTGGAGTAACTGGTGCCCAAAGTCGCCGTACCCAAAATAACGGTTCTGGTGGAGTTCATCGGCCAGAAAATCAAACAGTTGTTCGCGCAAGGCCTGGGCAGGTGCATCTGCTTCAGCCACTTGCTTTAAAAGCGTAATGGCGTTCGAAATGGTGCTGCTGAGGTAACCCGACGAATCATCGCACTGGTCCAGCACCGTCATCATGGCCGTCAGCACCACCCGCCCGACCGTCAGCGCATCCCGGTAGTTTTGCCGGGTAAAAAACTGGTTTCCCGTGGCCAGGATCTGGCTGATTTCGCGGGCCAGCGCGCGCGTCGAACGGTATTCAACAAAACCGCGGTTCGAATGGGATTTAATGGCTTTTTTGACCAGTTCCCGGTACTGCCTGCCAATGTCGATTCGTTCGTCTTTATCGGCGAAATGGAGCTGAATTTTACTGGCGAAGACCGAATCGGAAGCCGCATAACCCGACACAAACCGGCGAAGTTCGTCGTCGCTCACTTTTTCCAGCAACACGTCGATGGTTAGCTTTTTGGTATTTTTCCGCGTTTTGGCTGCCGGTTTTTTCAGCTGTTCGCGCAGGACCAGTAAAACCGCCACCGTGTGTTTACAAAATAAATCCTGGGCTGAACAGTCACAAAAAGCGTGTACAACCTGACGGTTTGCAAGCCGGATTTCCACAGAATAGACTTCTGTGCCTTCCACTTCGGCATGCCACAGATCCTGACCCGATGACTGAAGGTACAAAACGGCCTTTCGCTTGAAATAACTCCGGCCATTTTGCAATGTATTGGGATCAAGCTGGCTATCGAAGTTGTCAATTGTTAGCATAAGGTGTACTTGTGGTGTCGGAAGTTCCGTTTTTGGCTACAAAAATAACAGAGTTTGAAAGGGTGCTGGTCAACTACGCAATTTTTCCCAACTTTGCGATCAGGCCGTTGTAAAACCGGGGCCTGATTTACCATCACCCGCTCGATTCGTCAGCTTACTACTGATTTATGATTCGCATTTTTCAACAAGATGAAACCGCCGTTCGGAAAATCCGGGATATTGATTCGTTTTCGGACACCGAGCGAACCCTATGGGTGGATTTACAAAACCCGTCGCGGGAGGAAACCAAGAGCGTAGAAGAAAAGTTTGATGTTAATTTTCAAACGCAACAGGAGCAATCTGAAATTGAAAGTAGCTCGCGTTACATCGAAGAGGATGATTTCCTGATCGCCAACTCCAACTTTCTGGTTCCCGATAAAGAGCATATGTACATCACGGTACCCGTCAGCTTTATGCTGAAGGACGACACCCTGTTTACGTACCGGAATGCGGATTTGCGGTCATTTGCCGATACCGTCAAGAAAATAAAATCCCGGCGCTCGGTGTTCAATGATGGAGCCCAAATTCTAATTACCATTTTTGAATCCCGGATTGATCAGGATGCGGATTTGATTGAGTTGGTATCGCAGGAAATCAAGGCGATCAACCGGCAATTGGATCTGGATGCGGCACTGGACCGGGAAACCCTGCTGGAAATCAACGACTATCAGGAACTGACGATGTCGATTCGGGAGAATGTGGTGGATAAGCAGCGGGTAATTTCGTCCATGATTCGCAGCGACGGCTGGTTTACCAACGATGAACAGCAACGGCTTCGGACGCTGATCAAAGACATCAACTCCCTGATCGATCACACCAATTTTATTTTCGAACGGCTGGAGTTTTTGCAGAATACGTTTCTCGGTTTGATTGACCTCGACCAGAACCGGATCATTAAAATCTTTACGGTGGTGTCGCTGGTGTTTTTGCCACCTACGCTGCTGGCGAGTATCTGGGGAATGAACTTCACGAACATGCCGGAACTCAGCTGGGAAGTGGGCTATCCGCTGGCGCTCGTTTCCATTGTTTTGTCGTCGCTGGCGACCTTGTGGATCTTCCGCCGGAAAAAATGGCTGTAGTGGGTAGTCTGAATAAATAAGGTTCTGGATGTTACTTTTTTAAGGTTATGACTTCTCAAGAAGTAAAACCCCAAAATAAATCTATGGAACCCACTTCTTTCTCGTTCGAATACGTCACCAATCAAATTGCCGCGTTTGCTACGCTCTACGGTTTCAAAATTCTACTGGCCATCGTCATTCTGATTGTTGGTCTTTGGCTAACCAGTCAGGTCGTGAAAATGCTGGCGAAAGTGCTTAACAAACGACAGGTTGACCGGGATGTTCAGCCTTTTTTACTTTCGTTGGTCAGCGTCATTCTTAAAGTAGTGGTTTTGCTGAGTGTAGCCAGTACGCTGGGGGTGGAAACAACGTCCTTCGTGGCCATCATTGGGGCGGCCGGGTTGGCGGTGGGACTGGCCTTGCAGGGCAGTCTGGCCAACTTTGCCGGGGGCGTTCTGATTCTAACCTTCAAACCGTTTCGGGTTGGGGACTTGATTGAGGCTCAGGGGTTCACCGGTATTGTGGAAGCTATTCGGATTTTTGACACCATTTTAATAACGCCCGATAACCGCACGATTATTCTGCCCAACGGTTCGTTGTCCACGTCGCCGATGACCAACATTTCCGGAAAAGGAATTATTCGGGTCGATATGAACTTTGCCGCGGGGAATAAAAATCTGGTCGATAGCATCAAGGCATCGATCAAACGGGTGATTGATTCATGTCCTTATGCCCTGAAAAACCGGGAGCACGATATTTTGCTGGGCAAGATTTCCGAAGAAGCGTTTCATTTCGATGTTCGAATCTGGACCAGCAGCGCCACCTATTGGGATACCTATTTTCATATTCACGAAGGCATTGCCCGGCAGTTTGCAAAAGACGGCATCAAAGGTCCGGAGCCGGGCATTCATGTTTTTGGCGACTTCAATCCGGTAGCTGTTGGGAAAGAATAGCAACCGCTTTGTTTTATACAAATGGCCCAAAACGGGAGAATAAACAGGCGTTATTCCCCCGTTTTGATGAGGAGCCGGCTCAGTACGGGCCAGTGGTCGGAAATAAATACGTTGTCTTTCAGGATGGGAAGGTAGTCGTGGCGGTTCACCTCGATGCCCGGACCCACAAAGATAAAGTCGATGACGGGGCCCCGCTGGCTGGTGGAAAAACCGTTGAAAGTACTTCGACCGCCGGTATGCGGGTTTTGAGTGAGCTGTTCGGTGTTGGTTAGTTTGCAGGTTGGATCGTTGGTCAGCGTCTGGAGAGCGGATGAGTTTTCCGGGGTATTAAAATCGCCCGTGAGCAGCACCGGTAAACCGTTGCTCAATGCTTTGATGCGGTTCAGAAGCAGCCGGGCACTCTGCTGACGGGCCGGTTCGCTGAGGTGATCGAAATGTGTATTGATCACAAAGAGCTGCTTCTCATTGCGCTTATCCCGAAATATACCATAAGTGGCCACGCGCGGGTGGGCTGACTCCCAGGATTGACTGCCGGGTGACTCGGGGCTTTCGGAAAGCCAGAACGTACCCTGTGTCACCACCTCAAATTTTTGCTTGTTGTAAAAAATGGGCGAAAATTCACCCTGCGTTTTTCCATCCTCCCGGCCCACTCCAACCCAGGCGTAGTCTGTTAACTGGTCCTGTAAATCCGCGATCTGACCGGCCAGAGCTTCCTGCAAACCGGCGAAGTCCACGTGATAATCTTTGATGACACCGGCCGCCATTTCTTTCCGGTTGGGCCAGGCATTCAAACCGTCCTGGGGCGTGTTGTAGCGGATATTGAACGATAAAATATTCAGCGGAAATGGGGAGCTACCACCAGGAATTGCTTGGGCGGATACTTCCAGAACCAGAAGAAAGAAGGTGAAAAGCAAAAGACCTGTTCGCATACCGGTAGAGTTTGGACAGGACGAAATAAACCGTCGGCCCCCGGAAAACCAACAACCGAAGATCCGCCGGGAATAAGTTTTTGGCCGCCTTCCTTATTTCCAGCTGTAATGTTGCCTTTTTCCACTGATCCAACCCTGCAGCCATTGATGCAAAAAGTGCTTGGTAAGTATTTCATTATCAGGTAATATACTGAAGCAATCTTTCCCAAGGCTAATAATTGGGCAGACCAGCGTAGCTTGCAGAGGGGTGTCATTTTATTCGTAGAGGTATGCTCCAAAATGATGCAGGTAGGCCAGAGAGAAACTGGTTTGTTGGCTATCAGGTTGCTGGATTTTGGCACGGAATCATCATTACTACCCAATCAAATGACTACATCTTCCATTTTCTCAACAGATCTTTTGGCCTGGACATTTCAATTCTGGCGGAAATACAGTGGTGTCATTTCTTTCTGGATGCTCTGGGCCGCGTTGGGCCGTGCGATTCAAATGCGGATATTCGGTCCGGTTCCACCATCTTTCCACCTGGCTTTAGAGATCGTGGTGGAATCGGCCCGAATCATGACAGTTTTAGTCATTATTGGCCACGGGAATATCCAACAGGGAGTCCGCAAAAGTGCCAGTATCATGCAGTTAAAAAAGAAGGAATGGCGGGCAGTTGGGCAGGCCATTCGCACTAACTTCCGGCTGCACTGGGCAAATGTGTTTATCCATCTTATGGTCTTCAGCCTGCTTGCTTTCGGTTTCAACAGGTTGAATGATTGGATTGCTAATCATTCGGCGGTTTTTTACGGGATGAAAGATTTCGGCATTATTCACGAGCAGGCGACACCAACGCCCCTGTTTTTTTTCCTGAAAAACCTGACGGTTATTCCCTTTACGCTCCTTTTTGAGTACGGATTATTTCGCTGGCTGGCCGGTCAAATGGCGTTCGATACCGATCTGATAGGGGCCAAACCCTAAGATAATCGGCCATCTTACAACAATTCTCGGTTGCCCGGTCTTTTGCATAGAACCCGATATCTGACTCACTATGCAAACGACCCCATCTTCAACAAACGAAACGAATGCCCAACGGCCACTCCCGGTAAAAACGGCGGTCAGGCTGACGATCAACGGAACGGTTCATCAACTGGAACTGGAGCCCTGGACGTCGCTGCTCGACGCGCTCCGGGAATACCTGCACCTGACAGGAACCAAAAAAGGCTGCGATCATGGACAATGTGGGGCCTGCACGGTTTTGGTTGACGGCAAACGCATCAATTCCTGCCTGACGCTGGCCATCATGAAAGACAATTCGGAAATCACCACGATTGAAGGGCTGGCGGACGAAAATGGATTGCATCCCCTGCAAACCGCTTTCATCGAGCACGACGCTTACCAATGTGGGTACTGTACTCCGGGTCAGATTTGCTCGGCGGTGGGCCTGATGAACGAAGGGCGCGCCAAAACCGCTGATGACATTCGCGAGCTGATGAGCGGTAATATCTGCCGCTGCGGAGCGTATCCGCACATTGTCGATGCCATTCAACAAGTACTGCAAATCGAACCCAAAGCCTGATGCTATGAACCGATTCTCCTACTCCCGACCCGACAACGTTGACACCGCCGTGGGTGAACTGACAATGCACGGGGGAGCCAAATTCATTGCGGGCGGCACCAACCTGCTCGATTTGATGAAAGAAAATGTCGAGCGACCCAGTCATCTCATTGATATTAATCACCTGGCGCTGAAGACCATTGAAGACACCGAAGACGGTGGGCTCCGGCTCGGTGCGTTGGTAACCAACGCCGATACCGCCTACAACGATCAGGTCGAAAAACGGTATCCGTTGCTGGCGCAGGCCATTTTGGCGGGAGCGTCGGCTCAACTCCGCAACATGGCCACCAACGGCGGCAATCTGTTCCAGCGAACCCGTTGCTATTATTTCTATGATACCGGCACACCCTGCAACAAGCGGGAGCCCGGTTCCGGCTGCGGTGCCATCTACGGGTTTAACCGTATTCACGCTATTTTGGGCGCTTCGGACGAAAACCCCGAAACGCAGTGTATTGCTACTCATCCATCCGATATGTGCGTGGCGCTGGCAGCCCTCGATGCCGTTGTTCGGGTAACGGGTCCAAACGGTGATCGAACCCTGCCCATGGCCGATTTTCACCGCCTGCCTGGCAACGAACCCTGGCTGGACAACACCATTCAACCCGGCGAACTGGTTACGGCCATTGATTTGCCGGCTAAAGGCTTTTCCGACTACCACACCTATATCAAACTGCGCGACCGTCAGTCGTACGCTTTTGCCCTTGTTTCGGTTGCCGTGGGCCTGGCGATCGAAAATAACCACATTACCGATGCCCGAATTGCGTTGGGCGGGGTTGCCCACAAACCGTGGCGCAAACCCGATGCAGAAGCGATGCTGGTCGGGCAAGCCATTTCGGAAGCCAACTTTGCGTCGGTTGCCAAAACGCTGCTCGCCGGAGCGAAAGGATACGGCCACAATACATTCAAAATCGAACTGGCAGAACGCGCCATCGTACGGGCGCTGCAACGGGCCGCTAAACTCGAACCGGAATTATGATAAAATACGTCGGAAAGTCCATGAACCGCGTCGATGGCGTAGCCAAAGTGACGGGGAAAGCCAAATACGCGGCTGAATATACGGCGCCGGACCTGTTGTACGGATACGTTGTTTCCAGTACCATTGCTAAAGGGAAAATCCTGCATATCAATACCGAAGAGGTGCTGCAAATACCGGGAGTTGTCCAGATCTTTACCCATAAAAACCGGCCTGGTCTGGCCTGGTTCGACATAAGTTACAAAGACCAGGATGCTCCGCCGGGTTCGCCTTTTCGGCCGTTGCGTGATGAGAAGATTGTGTACAACGGCCAACCTATTGCGCTGGTCGTTGCCGAAACATTTGAAATTGCCCGGTATGCGGCTTCGCTGGTCGAGGTAGTGTACGAGGAGGAAGATTTCGAGACGGCGTTGGAGCACAACCTGCACCGCGCCCGCAAGCCAAAATCGGGTGTGGCCAGTTTGTTGAAGTCGCCACCTCCCAAACCACGGGGTGATTTCCAGACGGCGTTTCAGGCCGCTACTCACCAGACAATGGGTCGGCATATTCACTCCGTGGAGCATCACAACCCGATGGAGATGTTTGCCAGTACCGTCGTTTACGAAAAAAACGGTAAACTGACGATTTACGACAAAACGCAGGGTGCACCCAACAGCCAGCTGTATGTTTCGCAGGTCTTCAATCTGCCGTTCAAAGATGTGCAGGTGATTTCGCCGTATGTCGGTGGAGCTTTCGGGTCGGGGCTACGGCCGCAATATCAGTTGTTTCTGGCGGTATTGGCCGCGCTGGAGCTGAAGCGTTCGGTGCGGGTTACGCTCACCCGGCAGCAAATGTTCACCTTCGGCCACCGACCCGCGACGATTCAGACGATCTCGCTCGGGGCAACGGCTGACGGAACACTCGATGCTATTCAGCACGAAGCGATAGCCGAAACGTCCCGGTTTGAGGATTATTTCGAAATTGTGGTCAACTGGGGTGGGCTGTTGTACCCGGCACACCACACCAAATTTATTTACGATCTGGTGCCACTGGATGTCTTTACTCCGCTGGATATGCGGGCACCCGGTGGGGTAACGGGGGTTTCAGCGCTCGAAATTGAAATCGATGAACTGGCGCATAAAGCGGGAATCGATCCGGTCGAGTTTCGCCTGAAGAACTACACCGAAAAAGACATGGACCAGGACCTGCCCTATTCGAGCAAGGAGCTTAGGGAATGTTTCCGGCAAGGGGCTGAACGGTTTGGCTGGGCTAATCGAACTCCGGAGCCACGCTCGATGCGGAACGGGCACACCCTGGTTGGCTGGGGCATGGCAACCGGGATCTGGGAGGCAACGCAGGGACCGGCACGGGCGGAAGCGGTTCTGACGGTTAGTGGAAAACTCCGGGTAACCAGCGCTACTGCCGACATTGGTACCGGAACCTACACGATCATGACGCAGATTGCGGCTGACGCCCTCGGAATGCCGATTGAGGACGTTATTTTCCGACTCGGGAATACGGATATGCCCCTGGCGCCCATTGAAGGTGGTTCCTGGACGGCCGCTACGGTGGGGTCGGCGGTGAAGGTGGCCTGCGAGGAGTTGGGTAAAAAGCTATTCAAAATGGCGCAGAAGATGAAAAACTCACCCTTTACGAGTAGCAGGCTGGAGGATATTAGCTTTGCAGATGCCCAGATTCGGCTAAAAAATGATCCGTCAGTTGCCGTTGCTTTGGTGGATATTGTTGCAACGAATGGCGGTCGGGCCGTCAGTGAAACGTCGACTTCCTTGCCAAACATGCTGCAACAAAGGAACTACGCCCGGGCTGCCCATTCGGCGGTTTTTGTCGAAGTGGAAGTGGACGAGGATTTTGGGACGGTGCGGGTCAAGCGGGCGGTAACAGCCGTAGCGGGTGGCCGAATCCTGAATCCCAAAACCGCCCGCAGCCAGCTGATTGGTGGGATGGTCTGGGGCATCAGCAAGGCGCTGGAGGAAGAAAGCGTGATGGATCATCAATTTGGGAAATTTATAAACCACAATCTGTCCGAATATCACGTGGCCGTCAATGCCGATATTCAGGAGCTGGACGTGATTTTTGTTGAGGAAAACGACGAGATTGTCAATCCGCTGGGTGTAAAGGGGTTGGGCGAAATCGGGATTGTCGGGATGCCGGCGGCCGTTGCCAACGCTATTTTTCACGCTACCGGAAAACGGGTTCGCGATCTGCCGATTACCCTCGATAAGCTACTGTAAGTTAGCGTTGGTAGCGTCATGAAGTCAAAGAGTGAAACCCGTCAGGCAATGGAGCGCTGGCGGGTTTCGTTTGTTAATAAACATTGCAACACCCGTTGGCGTAGTCGTCAGAAAAAGGCATCATTCACTAACTGATGCAGACTTTACCGTCATTCTCGGTGTATAAAAAAAACTGGTGACGCTTAAACCTTTGATGTACTTAATGATCCAAGAAGCGCAGTGCCACTTTTAACGTCCGATAGGCCATGAAAACACGACGAATCTTACCGGCTTTTGGAGTAATCCTATTGTTTTTTATTGCATGGGCCGGCCCGCTGTCAAGCAAGGCCCAACCCGGCGTTGATATGCCTGTTGAATCCTTTTATGACGAACTCGCTCCCTACGGCCGATGGGAGCGAAACTCAAATTATGGCCAGGTCTGGATTCCGGAAGTAGAAGCGGATTTTCAGCCGTATGCCACCAATGGCCATTGGGCCATCACTGAATACGGCAATACCTGGGTCTCGGATTATGAGTGGGGCTGGGCACCGTTTCATTACGGTCGCTGGCTGTTTGATGACTACTACGGTCGCTGGATCTGGGTACCCGATAGTGAGTGGGGACCGGCCTGGGTTAGCTGGCGTTCCGGCGGGGGATATTACGGTTGGGCTCCGCTGGGCCCGGGCATGGGGGTCAATGTGAATATCACTATAAATCTGCCTTTCAATTACTGGACGTTTGTCCCGCAGATGTATTTTACCCGGCCCCGTGTTTATAGTTACTGTATTCCGCGTACCCGGGTGGTTAACGTGTACCACAATACCACGATCATTAATAATGTTTACCGCTACAATAACCGCTCGTACGGTTACGGTCCGCGCCGGGACGAAATTGAGCGGTATACCCGCCGGTCTGTACCGGTGTATCGCGCCAATGAGGTGGTGCGACGCGGTACGGTGGGGGCACGCGGCACGTCCGGATCGTCGTATCCTTCCGATCGGTTTACGAATCGGGGTGAATACAACGGACGAAACCGGGGCGAGTTGGCCGAAAACAACCGGAATTACGACCGTTCAAACCGGGGTAGCTATCCCGGCAGTCGGGGCGACAACGGGATGAATCGAAACGACGGTCTTAACAACCGGTCCGATGATGGAAACCGTTCTGACAACGGGAATCGCCCGGATTATGGAAACCGTCCCGGCGCGGACTTCGAAAACCGCTCGGAGGGTAGGAACCGACCAGATTTTGACAACAACGGCGCGGCACGTCCGAACCGCAATGACTGGAACCGAAACCGTTCAGATCGTTTCGAAAGACCCTCCGAAAACCGGGAGAGTCCGGTGTATACTCCACGCAGCAATTCTTCTTCGTTTGAACGCCGGGTGGAAGAACGTCGGTCCGAAAACCGTACGTTTCAACAACCAGAACCGCCGAGTCGTCGGGAAGGCTGGTCGGGCAACCGGGGTGTTGAAACAAGTCCGCAACGCACCGAACGCAGCCGCGAGTCGTTCCAGCAACGGTCGGTGGATCAGGCACCCCGGCAATACCAGCCGCGCCAGAACTCTTCAGCACCTGGTCGAGGTGAAGGAGGCAGCCGCCGGGGACCGCAGTAAGACAAGATTGAAATAGGGAAACTGAAGAGCCCGGGGAGATTTCCCGGGCTCTTCAGCTTCCCTATTTGATGCGGGACAGAATCGTGTAATCGATGTAGAAGGTCCCGAACGGAATGAAGCAGGCTACGAGAACTTTCCAGGTGGTTTCCTGAAACAGCCAACGGCGTTCAATGCCAACGCTCACGGTATTGAGCACAAACAGCAAGAAGAGCAAACCGTGAATCGGCCCCATCGCTTTGACCAGCGACGGGTCACCGCCGGCGTATTTGAGGGGAACGGCAATGCCAATGAGCACGAGCAACGAAAGTCCTTCCAGGAAACCGATCAGCCGCAACCGCCCGAGTTTGGTTTGAATGAATTTTTGCATGGTTAAAAAGAACGGAAAAAAGGTCGGTTTGCCAACGGTGAGAAGGGCCACGGAATGGCGATGAAAATAAGCAACAGTGCTAGCAGGTACCAGATTGCCATCGTCTTGAATTTGCCGAGATCAGTTTCTTTTCGTTTGGCGGATGCCGACCCAATGGTGAGACCAAGTACCGCTACCGTCATCAAAATGATGTGAATCAGGCCAAAAAACAGAAAATCGAGTTGCTGACGGGCCTGGCTGAAATTTTCCCGGAAATAACTAATCAAAGGGCTGTTGAAATACAGCGTATAGCCGATCATCAACTGGATGTGGGCAATGGTGGCCGTAATGTGCCGAATCGAATTGTCGGATTTGGTGTACGGTTTTTGGCCCAACCAGCCGCTCAACCCCCGGTAAATGGCGTACAGCAAACTAACCAGAACCAGCCAGCGGAAAGCGGAGTGAAAAAATAATAACGTAGAATACATGCTAATCTTGATCCTTTCTGATGGGTGCAAAGGTGCACAAACGCATCCAATGCTGGGTAGGATGGATAAAGCGGATTCTAGGACTTTTCAATCATTCGGCGAAAAGCGGATGGCGTTTGACCTTCGTACTTCTTAAACAGTCGGGTAAAATAAGAAGGATCATCGACGCCTACCTCCGCGGCAACCTCAGTGACCGAAAGACTGGTTTGGCTGAGCAATACCTTGGCTTCGAGCAGAATTGTTTCGTCGATCCATTGCGTGGGTGATTTGCCGGTAACCGCCTTAACGGTTTTGTTGAGGTGATTGGGGGTGATATTCAATAAAGATGCGTAGTCCGTTACCCGTTGTTGAGTTCGAACCAGTGAAAACAGAAGCTCCCGGAACCGGTTGGCAATGGCAACGCCAGCTACGGGCTCGGAACCGGATGCGGGTTGATAAATCCGGTTTGCTTCACACAACAGGGTGATGAGGTACGATTGGAGCAGGTCGAGGTTTTGCAAACCGTTTTGTTCGTAATCGGCCAGCAGGCGGGTAAACAGCGGACGAATGAACCCGGCCGACTGTGGATCTGGCCGGATGACCGGATTGCCCCAGATTCGCAGAAAGTCGAATTCGTTCAGGAGATTATTTTTTAGGATTTTTCCCACCAGAAAGTCCGCGTGAAAACCGCAGATGTAGCCTTTGTTTACTTCGTCTTCTGAGAATGAAAACACCTGCCCAGCCGGAACGAACAGCATCTCGTCGGTGTGAACGCGGTACAATTCGCTGCCAATTTTCATGCTGGCTTCGCCTTCCGTGATGTACAGGCAGGACGTAATGGTCGAGCGGGAGGCTGGTACTGCCCGTTTGACAAACTGGTACATGTGCTCCACGCGCATGATGAAAAACTTGCCGAAGTCGCCCCGCAAAAAGAATTTTAGTTCTTCGGAGGGCATGAATGCGCCGGTAAATTCCTGGGTATCATACAGCCTGATTTTACCCATGCTTGCCGGATGGGTTGACTTTCAGTCGATTAATCATCATAATGGCCCGATCGACGCGGACCTGCGGGGTTTTAGCCCCATCGACATAATAAATAATGCCTCGTTGCTGATTGGGCGTCAGGGCGTGGAACAACCGGCTGCCTTCTTCGTCAATGGCAAACAATTCGGTGAGTTCTTCCGGCATTTTACGCCCGTATTCACTCTCGTCTTTCCAGATGGCAGCCCGAAGAGTATCGCCGAGCCGGAGCTTGCCCTGTTGTCGGATGGGCGTGCCAATGCTGATGAAAAATGACCCGTCGCCCTTGGGACGCAGCGCACAATGAAACTCAATGCTGTCGTTCAACAAACACATCATCCGAACGGGTTTGGTCTGCATAAACTGCCGGACTACCTCGTCGGGAACATCAATATAATGGGTTCGGTCGCGTTGCTCAAACCGTTCGAGCACAGCTTCAAAGTGAACCGGATGAATAAAATCTGTATTCATTACCAAATAGAGCCCAGCGGTTTTTGCCGGGAAAAGCAAAATACCGGTTTTTCGCGGGTTTACAAACCGACCTGAAAGGATACTTTCACCGCAAACGGCGTCACATTAGGATTCTGGCGGTAGGTCAGCCGGTGGATGGCTTCGACGCGCACGAGTTTGAAAATATTCTCAATGCCGTACCCCACTTCCACGTACGGATCGTGCCGGAGGGAGTAAACGGGAGCTAATGGCCGACCGGATGCATCGCGCGTGGCTATAAGGTTGCGGTTGGCCGCACTCAAATTTCCCCACAACACGTTACTGGTTACAAAACTCCGCCAACCCAATCGCCGGATGAGGGGAAGCCGGTTGGTGAGCAACCCTTCGAATTTATGTTCCAGCGAAAGGGATGCGTACCGGTCACTGACAAATTCAGCGTAATTCATCAGGTTGTAAGCATTTCGGTTGTAGAACGGCGTCTGATTTCCGACGTGAACCTGCAACAGCGGATAGGGCAGGGTGGAGGGGGTAAAACCCGCTTGAACCGAATACTGCGTGCGCCCAAACAAGCCCCACCGCAATGTATGGTCCAGCTGAAACTGCCATTTGTGATAATTCCCAAATGTACCCCCGTCAAACGACGCCGTTCCATAGGTGTAGCGCAGGCTGACTATGGGAGCGGTTTCGGTGGGCCTGCGCTGAATCCGGCGTTTCGTGACCCGGCGGCTGGGAATGCGGCCCGGAGCATACCGCATCTCGAGAAAAGCTTCCGTCCCCCAGAAATTGGTGTTAAGAGCGGTTTGTTGGGTATCCTGAGCCGGTTGGCGAAACGCAAACGGAAAAAGCGGTTCGATGTGCCGGTACCGAATGCCAGCGGTATGAATAAAATCGGCCCCCATATCGCGCTGCACCGAAAATGCGGTTTCATTCTGGTAAAATGCGTGCCGGTACCGCCCAAAGCGGCTGGTGATTCGCAGGAAGGGATTGTTGGCCAGGTCTTCCGTACGAAAACCCAGTTGCTCCAGGTCGTAACTAGTTTTTAGGGTCAGAATGGTCAGCGGTTGCCGCGAGGGAATGTAATTGATCTCGCTCCCCATTTTCCAGACCTGGTCGCGGGTTCCGTACGCGCCGTAGGCCGAAAGTTGCCAGTTCCGGCTGAACGCGTTGTTGGTCTGTAAACCCAGCCGGAGCCGGTGGCCTTCAATGGGGTTGTAAGCCCATAGCGAAAAGACGGAGCCCATCTCGATTCCCTTCGTAAGGGGCAGATAACCGCCGTTGAGCACAAACTGCCCTGCCCAGCTGGCAAACTTGAAAAGGGGTAGATTGCGTACGGTGTCCAGCATTGCCCGGGCTTGTACACTCGCCTGGGTGGCGGCCCTGTCCTGCCGTTGCGCGCGCCAATACTCTTCCGAGGCTTCCCGGGAATCCTGGGCCACTACCACCTCACTGTCGAAGAAATCGACGGGGCGGGGCTGCCCTACCACTGGCTGACGAACGGTGGTTTGGTAATCGACCGTGGCACCGAAGGTGTTTTTGACGACTTCGCCCACCTGAACCGTCAAATGGGTTATTTCGGGAAGCCAGACCTGGGGCGAGTCGCTGGCGGTTTCAAAAGTCTGCTCGATGGCGATGTGTCGGATGAAATTAATATTGGCCGCGGTCCCAACCTGCGCGTCGATTTGCACAAGCGCGTAGCTCAGGGTATCGATCCAGAGTTTTCCTGTAAACACGAGATCGCGCTCGTTCTTGGGATCAAAATCCAGGACGTAGCAGGTGTGCGGCCCAAGTTGGACGGTATCGGCCAGAAAATACCGGTACGCCGTTTGGTTGCTGATTGCCAGCGGAGACAGGAATTCTTTCTTAAACAGGCTGACGGTGTTTCGGTAAAAGTTGAACGTGTTGAAGCCCGCTCCCGTAAATAGGGTGATGAAACTGTCGTCGGTCAGGCCGGCGCTGCTGATGTTGGTTTTCTGGATGTGTTCTTTCTGACGTTCCGGCTGGCGACGGGCGTAAACCTGCGAGACGGTTTCCGAAAAAAAGACGGGTAAGGTGGTTAACGGTTTTCCGGCCTGTTTTTTCTCCAGCGCCCGCAGTACCGCCTGCACGGGTTTGCGCTGCCGAAACCGCTCGGCCAGCTGGCTGATGCTGATGGAAAGTTGGCTGTAGGCTTCGTATTCGTAGCCAGCGAGTTGCTGAAAATCGTTCTGGGAGCGGTGGGCGTTTACTTCGCGCAGAATTCGATAGGCCGGATTTTCGCCCGCCCGAACAATCACCTCGTTCAGGGTTGTGGCTGTGGGCCGTAATGTTACTTCGAGCGGTTGGCGGGCTGTCGGGGTGGCCGCTACGGTTGTGGTTTGGTAACCCATGGCCGAAATCATCAGGGAGTCGGCTGGCTGGGAAAGAGACAAGGTAAAGACGCCATTTTCGTCGGCCTGTGTCCCAATGGGTTTGCCTTTAACCGCTACCGATGCGAACGGAACGGCGGCTCCTGAGGGCGCTTCCGTAACGCGGCCGGTAAGCTTCTGAACCATAGTTGCCGGTTGACTCCAGGCCGACCCGATCAGCAGAAAGAAAGCCAGGAATGAAAACGAGGTACGAACAAATGTCCGGCGATAACCGACGAGTTGAGTGGTGATTGGCAAGCGCTTCATGGTGTTGTTTACTGTTCTTGAATACAGCTGAGACCACAAAGACGGACTTTACCCCCACGCAGGGGTAGAAAGGTTTGACTGAACGGCGAAATCCGGCGTTTAAATTGTTATTTTTTCGGCCTGAACCGGACCGAAAAAATAGAAGGCGTTAGAGGTTAGAAGGCACCAGTCGGGCATAGTAAACGGAATCGAGGAACCGTCCCTCAAAGCAGATATTTTCCCGGAAATGTCCTTCTTTTCGAAAACCGTTTCGTTCCAGCAAACGGGCGGAAGCCGCATTTTCGGGGGCGATGACGGCTTCGATGGAATGGAGTTTCATTGTTTGAAAACCGTAGTCGATCACGACCTGCAGGGCCTCCTGCATCAGCCCCGTACCGTGGTGATCTGGGTGAAGCAGGTAGCCCACTTCTGCCCGCTCGTCTTCCTTCAGGATTTTTACAAAACCGATCGTGCCTATAATTTGGGGCGAGGTTTTCATGGCTATTCCCCAGGTAATGCGCTCATTCTGGCGACTGGCACTTTCGAAATTCTCAATCAGTAAAGCCGCATCAGCCACGGTTTTTGCGAGCGGACGGGCGATAAACCGCATCAGGGTTGGGTTGGAACGGAGGGCAAACAGATCATGCTGATCGGCTACGGTTAATTCCCGCAAGGTTAACCGCGCAGTTTCCAGCGTCGGAAAGGGGGTGAAATTGACGGTTAGCATAGCGGAGAGTCGGTTTAGGGCGTACGGTTTACAGTTTTGGGTTTACAGTGGGAGCTTTGCTGAACGGGACGAGTGGACTTTCTGCCAACCCCCTTGTACACCCAAACCGTAAACCGTACAATGTTCCACTGTTAAGAGATTAGGGGCGTATCCAGTTCGGCCAGTGATTGCAGAATTTCTTCCTGGGTTACTTCGTGTTCCACCAGTTTGCCGGACAAATATTGTTCGTAAGCGCCCATGTCGAAGTGGCCGTGACCGCAGAGGTTGAACAGAATCGTTTTGGCGGTTCCTTCTTCTTTGGCCCGTTCGGCTTCCCGAATGGCCGTGGCAATGGCGTGCGTCGCTTCCGGAGCCGGAATGATGCCTTCGGTTTTGGCGAATTTGATACCGGCTTCAAAACACTCCAGTTGCTTGAGCGCCTGGGCCTCGATCAGGTTGTCTTTTAACAACTGGCTCACAATGGCACCCGCGCCGTGGTAGCGTAGCCCGCCCGCGTGGATTGGGGCCGGAATAAAATTGTGGCCGAGCGTATACATAGGGAGCAACGGCGTCATGCCGACGGTATCGCCCAGGTCGTAACGGAATACACCCCGGGTCAGCTTCGGACAGGAGGCCGGTTCGGCGGCAATGCAGCGGATTTTTTTGCCTTCCTCCAGGTTATAGCGCAGGAACGGGAAGGTGATACCGGCAAAGTTGGAACCTCCGCCAAACGGAGCGACGATGATGTCGGGAAAATCACCGGCCTGCTCCAGTTGTTTGATGGCTTCCAGTCCGATCACGGTTTGGTGCATCAATACGTGGTTCAATACCGAGCCGAGGGCGTACTTGGTGTTTTCGTCCTGAAAAGCTAGCTCAACAGCTTCCGAGATGGCAATGCCCAGACTGCCCGGCGAGTTGGGATCAGCGGCCAGAATCTTCTTCCCGGCTTCGGTGCGGTTGGAGGGCGACGGATAAACGCTGGCACCCCAGGTGTTCATCATCAGTTTACGGTACGGTTTTCCGTCGTAACTAGCCCGGACCATATAGACTTCGCAGTCGATTCCAAACAGTTGACAGGCAAAGCTCAGGGCGCTGCCCCACTGCCCGGCCCCGGTTTCGGTTGTGATGCGCTTGACACCCGCCTGTTTGTTGTAATACGCCTGCGGAATTGCGGTATTGGGTTTATGCGAACCGGCCGGGCTGACTCCTTCGTATTTGTAATAGATTTTGGCGGGCGTGTCCAGCAGTTTTTCCAATCCGTAAGCCCGGAACATCGGCGTCGGACGCCAGATTTTATATAGTTCGCGCACCTCATCCGGAATGGTAACCCATTGATCGGTTGACACTTCCTGTTTGATCAGCTCCATCGGAAAAAGTGGAGCCAGCATGTCGGGGCCGATGGGCTCTTTGGTGCCCGGATGCAGGGGAGGAAGTGGCTTATTGGGCATGTCGGCCACGATATTGTACCATTTTTCGGGAATGTCGGCTTCGGTCAGGAGGAATTTTTTCTGGGACATGGGTTTTAAATAAATTTGAAGAATTAGGAAGCCCTAACTTACTAATTTACCCGTTGTATTGGAATGATCATTCGACAAATTAAGCCCGAAGAAACGTATAAATTACGCCATGAGGTGCTTTGGCCCGACAAACCCTTCGAGTATGTGATGTTGGAAGAGGATGCCGAAGGCTGGCATTTTGGGGCTTTCCGGGATGACGCGCTGGTTGCGGTTATTTCCTTGTTTGAAAAAGAGGGCGTGGCACGCTTCCGCAAATTTGCTACACATCCTGACTGCCAGCGGCAAGGCGTCGGGACCCAGTTATTGAGGCAGGTGATTGACGAGGCCCGGCAACGAGGGGCGCATACGTTGTGGTGTGACGCCCGGCTGTCGGCGGCTGCATTTTATCAACGATTGGGTATGGAACCGGAGGGAGTGGTTTTTTACAAAGGCGATCTACCATACTCGAAATATGTATTGCACCTCGCCTAAAAAAAGCCTGACAGGTCTCTCGGATCTGTCAGGCTTGAAAAGTAGATGGCAACATCAGCTTGGCTTACTTGAAGCTATTTTTCATGCTGTTGTGTAACGTCCGGGGGCTCCAGTAACCGCTGGCAATGATCCGGCGGACGCTCAGCAAGGGGTTTTCGTCGTCCCGTTTCTTCTCAGACAACTGGTAAGCGCTGATATAGCCCCGTTTCTTCAATTCAACCGTAGCTTCGTGGTTCCAGAGGCCAAACGGATACGCGAAATGGCGAACCGGTTTGCCGGTAATGGCTTCCAGTTTTTTGGTGGGTTCTTCAATCTGTGTCACCCAATCCTGGCCCTGGTACTTCTTCACGTTGTGATGATCCCAGGTGTGGCAACCAATGGTATGTCCGCGGTCGGCCAGGTCCTTGATCTGCTGCTTGTCCATGTAATGCTGGTAGCCCCGGCGACCGATGGATGCCGTCATGATAAAGAAAGCCGCTTTAAATCCGTGCTTCTCCAGGATGGGAGCCGCCAGCTCATATTGTTCCAGGTCGCCGTCGTCGAAGGTGATCATGACCGGTTTTTCGGGGAGCGACGCTCCGGTGGTCAGGTAGGCATAGAGCTGATCGGGCGAAATGGAGTGATAACCGCTGTCGGCCAGCATCTTGATTTGATCCTTGAACACCTGCACCGGCATGATGTAATCTTTCGCACTTTTCGAATCTTTTGGGCGCCACTCGCGCACCTGGTGGTAACAGAGAATAGGAACCTGTTTCCGGCTCAGAATTGTGGCAGCATCGGCAATTTTACTGGCCGGAATTGTCGCCGGATCAACCGTTGCTTCGGGTACGCTGGTGGTGAGCGAAGCGGGTTTGGCGGTGGCAACAGCCGCAGTTTGGGTTTCGGTGGTCTCCGTACTTTCGGTGCTTTCTTTTTTGGCAGTACAGGAAAAAAGGGTTGCGGCAGTCAGTAATGAAATGGCAAGCGGTAGCAGGTTACTTTTTGAAGTACGCATCATCATCCGGGGCGACACAGTTTAACGTAAATATTGGTTTGTCTCCCGGGCAATATACAGAAAAGGTTTCGTTGCAAACTTCGGGAAAGGGCCGCGGTCGACAATATTTTTTTAGCGGTTTTCCGACCGATTGATTTTCAGACGGAAAGGCGGTTTTGTAATCATATTTTTTCTAGGCCGTTGTTGAAACCGTACGAAACAAAAACAACCGTTTACCACATTTGGAAGGGGTAAACGGTTGACAGACTGAAGGGCGAACTGCCAGCGGTTAAGCCGTTTGTTGTTCTTCTTTTTTCAGACGTGCTTCGAGCCAGAACGTTCCAAAAGGAACTAGTGAGGCAATGAAAGCAACAACGACCCGACCAATGGACCAGCGCCGGTCGAATGTAACAGAAATCAGGGCCAGAATGTAAGCGATAAACAGCACGCCGTGCGCCCAGCCTACGTACTTAACCGCTAGCGGCCATCCAGCCATGTATTTCAACGGCATGGCAATTCCGAGCAGGACCAGGTACGAAATACCTTCCAATATACCAATCAGGCGAAAACGATCGAGTGGGGTTTTAAAAGAGAAATTCATATAGGTAACGAAATGAATCAAAAAACTGGAAATGAGACTACAAAGATACCCACGAACCGTTGAATATGTGCTATGATACCTTTTTTCGGAAACAAATTCATTCGTTCAATAACCGTTCAGGGTTCGTTGATCGTGGTAACTAAGTGAAGGGGTTGAGGGTGTTTGCCAGGGCTTGAGATCCGCGTAATTTAGCCAGTAGTCGTTGCTGCGCGGCTGAGTTACGGGTATTGATTTAGTCAGTCGGCAATAGCAGTCGTCTGTTCGTATCAGTTCATTGCTTTCGCTACGATCAACTGTGTCCGGGAGCGGATGCATTTCAGTAGATCAATGCTTGTATTCAACGATCGTTTTGAAGGACTAGTTGATGGGAAAAGCTATCATTGTAAGCAAATTAGCAAGGTGTTAGGGTTCGGAATGCAAAGTGCAACCCTGGTTGATACCCATTAGAAAAACCTTAGAATTGACATTTTTGCGGGCCATCTTTTGTTTCTGGCAGTTATTAAAAATGCGGGAATAGTGCAAAAACCGCTTGATCAACGTCGGATGTAGCCTCCGGAAAAACAATCTATATTATGGTTTTAGTCAATGCAGGAAAAGAAAAATTGCTCGAACTGGCGAATCAATCGCATGAGCATTCCATCTCTATTTTTATGCCAACGCACCGCCGGGGTAAGGAAGTTCTCGAACGGCAGGACGCGATCGCGTTTAAAAATCACCTTCAAACAGCCCGGCAAACACTGGAAGAGCAGTCGGTTCGCCCGGATGATATTGACGAGTTAATGCAGCCTTTGGAAGCCCTGCTGGATGATCCGAACTTCTGGCGGTTTCAGCATGAAGGGCTGGCTGCTTTCCGTAGTCCCGGTTATTTCGCAGTGTACCACAGCCCGTTGCCGTTGCAGGAAAACTTTCGGTTGGCATCCCGTTTTCAGTTGCGGCCCCTGTTGCCGTTTGTCCAGTCGTTTCCTGACTATTATTTATTGCAGCTGACCAAAAACGGTGTCATGCTCTACCGTGCCAATTATTTTTCCATCAACCTGGTTGAAACCGAGGGGGTGATGCCGTCTGATATGGGTGAGATTACCAAGTATTACGGTTTTGAAAAAGAATTGCAGGGACTGACCAAAGGGCAGGGTGGACTGGCAACGATGTACACCAGTGACGATTTGCAAAACAAAGAGAAGAATCACTTGCTGGCCGATTACTTTCGAAAGGTCGACGAGGGTATTCGCAGCCTGATTGGTGATCAGAACGTTCCGCTTGTGCTGGCGTCGGTCGATTACCTACAGCCAATTTATCGGGAGGTGAATACGTACCCTCACCTGGTGGAAGAAGGGCTGGAAGGCAGTTTTGAGCGTGTTCAGACTGATGAATTGCACCGCATGGCCAACGATTTGCTGGGCGATTCCCTCGAAGAAAAACGCCAGTTACGAATTAAACAATACCAGGACAATAGCGGGAGCGACCGGGTTTCGGATGAGCTGGTGCAATTGCTGGAAGCCGCAGCGACCGGTCGGATCGAAGCGCTTTTCGTTGGTGCGCAGGCGGAACAGTGGGGGCGTTTTGATGACAGTACGCTGACAACGGACCTGCACGATGAAGCCCGGGAAGACAGCGAATCCTTGATTGATACGCTGGCCCTGCTCACCCTGCGGTATGGCGGAGAAGTATACGTGCAGGAGGAAGTGAATCTGCTGGAAAACCGGCAGCCGGTTTTGGCAGCGGGCTTATTTCGTTTTTAATTCATTTTTAGTAGTCAACAACAAACCGTCTAGTATGGAATATAATATTGATAGCATCAAAATCGATCTGCAAACGGTGGGATTCAACGAAACACCTGAGTTGTTGGAGCAGGTTGAAGGTGAACTTCGGCGGATCATGCGGTTTCGGAAAGATATTGTAGCCGCCGACATATACCTGCGGGAAGAAGGCAGCAACCCGCAAAACAATAAAGTAGTACGCTGGCGATTAGGAATTCCGGGAAACGATTTGTTTGCGGAAGGCAACGGCGGCTCGTGGCCGGAAGGCTTGCGAGCAACCAGTGAAAAGCTGCGTCGCCAGTTTGTCGATTAATTTTTTTGTACTGAAAATGGGATGGGAAAAAGGAGGTTTCGGCCTCCTTTTTTAGGAGCTAAAAACCGCAGTTTGTGGTCACTTTTTCCAGCGCTCGTATTTTTTGCGCAGCAACGAAACCGCATTAGGGCCACCTTTAGGCTGGCCGAAAATTTGCAAATTCAGGGAAAGTCGGTTGGGGTGATCGCCCGGTTGAGCGACCATCAGAAACGCGCTCGAAGCCCGTTGTTCCCCGCATCGTTTATCGCCACCGGTTTCCGCACCCGCTTCGAGGGCCCGCATCAAAATTTCCTCAATTCGCAGCGACTCGCGTTGTCCTTTCAATACGGTATTCAGAATGGCTTGCAATTCCTGCTCACTAACCAGCGTGTTTCCCTGCACCGAAACACCGTTTGCGGTCAACGTTCCTTTGCTGGCGTGGGTTTCGGAACCCGTATACGTAGCCGGAGCAGACAGGTGGTTGAGGGTGACGACTGCGTACTGCTGTTGTTCAAAATCAAACTCCGGTTTTTTCAGGGCCGCAACGATTTCCTTAGGCGTGAAACCGGCCCGAATCATTTCCAGCCCTTTTTGCCGGGCTTCATGGTTGCTCATGGCCTGCACGATGATGGCGCCTTTGCCCGGAACAATCCGGCCAATTCCGTAGCAGTTGTACGTGCAGGATGCACCAGCGATGCCAATTTTACCGGTTTTTGCATCGATCAGGATAATCGACCAGGTGGCAAATGCGGGCAGGGATAATGAAAAAAAGAACAGGAGGGCAGCTACAAGTTTCATGGATTGTCGGGAGCGGTTTTTCCAAAGATGATCGCTGGGGTCTGGAGGTTGCAGACAGGCACCCTTTTCGGAAACAAAAAAGGCAAGCCGCAGCCTGCCTTTTGTTACTAGTATAATAAGATTGCTTATCCTACACTGCCTTCCAGGCTGATTTCCAATAACTTCTGGGCCTCTACGGCAAATTCCATCGGTAGCTGGTTCAGAACTTCCTTGGCGTAGCCGTTGATGATCAGTGCCACGGCCTGCTCCGTCGGAATACCGCGCTGGTTGCAATAAAACAGCTGGTCTTCCCCAATTTTTGACGTAGTGGCTTCGTGTTCGACGGTAGCCGACTGGTTATTGACCTCAATGTACGGAAAGGTATGGGCTCCGCAACGATCACCCAGCAATAGGGAATCACACTGGGAATGGTTCCGGGCATTTTCGGCCCGTTTGAACACCTGTACCAAACCCCGATACGCGTTCTGACTCCGACCCGCCGAAATCCCTTTTGACACGATCCGGCTTTTGGTATTTTTTCCGACGTGGATCATCTTGGTTCCGGTGTCGGCCTGCTGGTAATTGTTGGTGACAGCCACGGAATAGAACTCACCGATTGAATAATCACCTTTCAGAATCACCGACGGGTATTTCCAGGTGATAGCGGAGCCGGTTTCGACCTGCGTCCAGGAAATTTTGGCGTGGGGACCATCGCAGATACCACGTTTGGTGACAAAATTGTAAATACCGCCTTTTCCTTCCTTGTCACCCGGATACCAGTTCTGCACTGTCGAGTATTTGATTTCGGCATCTTTGGCTGCTACCAGCTCCACAACAGCCGCGTGCAACTGATTTTCGTCGCGCATGGGGGCCGTACAGCCCTCCAGGTAACTTACGTACGAACCTTCGTCGGCGATAATCAGCGTCCGTTCAAACTGGCCGGTTCCGGCGGCATTAATCCGGAAATACGTCGACAACTCCATCGGGCAGCGAACGCCCTTTGGAATGTAGCAGAACGAACCATCGGAGAAAACCGCCGAATTGAGCGCGGCAAAGAAATTGTCGCGCGGAGGAACTACAGAGCCCAGGTATTTCCGAACCAGTTCGGGGTGCTCCTGAACGGCCTCAGTCATGGAGCAGAAAATGATGCCCAGGTCTTTCAGTTTATCCTTAAACGTGGTAGCGATGGAAACCGAGTCGATAACGGCATCGACTGCCACGCCCGACAGCCGTTCCTGTTCCTGCAGGGAAATGCCCAGCCGTTCAAAAGTGGCCCGCAGTTCCGGATCGATTTCGTCGAGGCTATTCACTGTTTTTTTCTGCTTCGGGGCAGAATAATACTTGAGGCCCTGGTAATCAATCGGGGGGTACTTAAGGTTTGTCCAGTGAGGTTCTTTCTGGGTGATCCAATACCGGTATGCTTTTAACCGCCATTCCAACATCCATTCCGGTTCGTTTTTCTTGGCGGAGATAAACCGGACAATGTCTTCACTCAGACCAACCGGTGCCTCGTCCGCTTCAATCAACGTTTCGAAACCGTATTTATATTCGGAATTGGTAATGCTTTCTAAAATTTCAACGTCTTTGCTCATGATGGATTGCGGGGGTAATACACGCAAAAGTCTATAGGATAAACAAAACGGATAGGAGGTCTGTTCCGTTCAGATCAGGCAAATATCGGAAAGTTTCCTTTTATTTGGTAAATCCGGCCCCGGCCATTTCGCCGGGATAGCCCGTTGATTGGTTGGCGAAGCCGTCAGTCTTTATCCAGGGGCACATTGACGCCGAACGGGATGGGCCGGGAAATGCGTTCTTCCAGTGAGATAAATGTTTCGGTGCGCTGAATACCGCTTACTTTCTGAATTTTGTCGTGGAGGACTTCGCGGAGGTGTTGCGTGTCCCGGCAGACAATCTTGGCAAAAATGCTGTAAATGCCGGTTGTGTAGTGAATGTTGACCACTTCCGGAATTTTCATCAGTTCGCTGGCCACGGTTTCGTAGAGGGAGCTTTTGTCGAGGTAGATTCCCAGAAAACCGCTGATGTCCCAGCCAAGTTTGGTGTGATCAATCACGAGCTGAGAGCCCCGGACGATGCCCATCTGTTCCATTTTCTTCATTCGGACGTGCACGGTTCCACCCGAAACAAAAATTCGTTTACCAATTTCGGTATAGGCCATGTTGGCGTCTTCCATCAGCAACGTCAGAATCTTGAGATCAACATTGTCAATCTCTAAATTTTTCTCCATTTGAGCCGCGAAATTTTTAAAATCTTCAACAAATTAAGCAGTATTTTGAGAAAACAGAAATTTTTTTAAATTTTTTATGGAGAATTTGAAAAGGATTAGGGTAATTCATTACCTTTGTAACGTTGAATCAATCAGGGAGTCAGCTGATTGGTTTGACAAAGTTCTTTTTCAACACTGTAGGATGTCGAAATTGGCAGACGTGCCCTCCTGTCTCGGGGGTGGTGATTTCGGGATAAACGCAGCATAATGCCGCTTGCAAAAGCGACTGGGGTTGACCACCAGAAGTTGTACTGTAGCTAACCGCACCGTGGGTGGTTCGAGTCCCCCTCCTACAGCATATGGCGTGATGAACGAATCAGCCGCAACAAAATTAATGGCTTCGGCAACCCAACAGTTCAGGGGTTGCATTCCGATTGGTTTTTAGTTTGTTGATGAAGTGTAATCTTAACACGCCGGCTCAGGTTGAAGCCGGCGTTGTTTGTTTTTGGCCGATTCTGCGGCCGTTCGGGTGCTGAAGTTTGATTTTATGCGTATTTTGCCCGGGCAGCTTCATCTACTCATCCAATCCCGCACTCATTGCCCATGTCGGATACCATCACGCTTGGCGTACTTTTTCTGATTTTAGCCGTAGTTCTTACCACCGCCGATAGTTCGCTCCCGTTTTGGCAGAAATTTTACCACTACGTTCCGGCGACGCTTCTTTGCTACTTCATCCCTTCTTTATTAAATACCTTCGGTTGGGTTGATGCCGAAAATACGGCCCTGTACCCGATTGTTTCGCGCATACTGCTGCCCGCTTCGCTGGTACTTTTCACGCTGAGTGTTGATTTCAAAGCGTTTCGAAGGCTGGGCCGGAAATCCATTCTGATGTTTGCCGCTTCGGCCGTCAGTATCATGCTGGGCGGTCCGCTGGCCGTGTGGCTCATCGCACAGGTGGCCCCGGATCTGGTGGGCGGGCAGGGTCCGGATGCGGTTTGGCGTGGTCTGGCAACGCTGGCCGGAACCTGGATTGGGGGAGGGGCCAATCAAACGGCCTTGAAGGAGGTGTTTCAACCCAGCAGTGATTTGTTTTCGGCCATCGTCACCGTCGATGTATTTGTGTCCAATCTCTGGTTGGGCGTTTTGCTGTACGGTGCCAGTCGGGCCACCGCCATCGACCGCTGGCTACGGGCCGACGCCCGGGCGGTGGAGGAGGTAAAAGAGCGCGTTCGAAACCAGGTGGAAGCCATCCGGAAAATACCGTCGTCGACCGATCTGATCGTCATTTTGGCCGTCGGGTTCGGAGCTACAGCCATAGCTCACGCCTTGGCGGATGTGATTGCTCCCTACATCGACGCCCATTCTCCGCTGTTGAGTCAGTTTAGTTTAAACGCTCCTTTTTTCTGGATTGTAGGGTTGGCAACGGCCATCGGCATTGGGTTGTCGTTTACCAACGCCCGGCGTCTGGAAGGGGCCGGGGCTTCGAAAGTCGCCACGGTTTTTCTGTACCTGATGATTGCCACCATTGGGCTGAAAATGAACATCCTGGCCATTGCCGACCACCCCGGTCTGATTTTGGTCGGCATCGTCTGGATGTTGTTTCACGTCCTGCTGATGATTGGCTTCAGTCGCCTGATCCGGGCACCGTATTTCTTTCTGGCTGTTGGCAGTCAGGCCTGTATCGGAGGGCCAGCCACGGCTCCGATCATTGCGGCTGCCTTTCATCCGGTACTGGCTCCCGTTGGGGTTCTGATGGCCATTTTGGGCTACGCCGTTGGAACATACATGGGGTATATCTGTGGAATTCTGATGCAGGTAGCTTCTCCTTAATGCTTGACTTTCAGGGATTGGCAAGAGTTATTGGCAGGTCGGTAACAGTCAGCGGCAATCTGCGCTTTTTTCCGTAGTTTTGCAGGTAAAACCGAGATAGACAACCGTTTTCACCGCGTGAAACACATTCGTAATTTTTGCATCATTGCCCACATCGACCACGGTAAAAGTACCCTGGCCGACCGATTGCTGGAGTTTACCAAAACCGTTGGATCACGCGACATGCAGGCCCAACTGCTGGATGATATGGATCTGGAGAGGGAACGTGGAATCACCATCAAGAGCCACGCCATTCAGATGAATTATCTGTACAAAGGCGAGACGTACACGCTCAACCTGATTGATACCCCGGGTCACGTCGATTTTTCGTACGAGGTATCCCGGTCCATTGCAGCCTGCGAAGGTGCTCTGCTGCTGGTTGATGCTTCGCAGGGAACGGAAGCGCAGACCATTTCGAACCTGTACCTGGCCATGAATAACGATCTGGTGATCATCCCGGTACTGAACAAAATTGACCTGCCCGGTGCGATGCCGGAAGAAGTAAAGGACGAGATGGTAGACCTGATCGGTTGCGAGCGGGAGGATATCATTCCGGCCAGCGGTAAAGAAGGCATTGGAATTGAAGCCATTCTGAACGCCATCGTAGAGCGCATCCCGCCCCCGACCGGTGATCCGGATGGTGAGCTGCAAGCCCTGATTTTCGATTCTCAATTCAACTCCTACCGGGGTATTGAAGTTATTTTCCGGGTTAAGAACGGCCGTATTCGCAAGGGCGACAAGGTCAAGTTCATGGCTACCGGGAAAGAATATTTTGCCGACGAAATCGGGACACTTAAATTGGGCCAGGAGCCGAAAGATGTCATCGAATGTGGCGACGTAGGCTACCTGATTTCGGGAATTAAAGTAGCAAAAGAAGTCAAGGTAGGGGATACGATCACGCAATTGGCGAATCCCGCAGCTTCGGCTATTCAGGGGTTTGAAGAAGTAAAACCGATGGTTTTTGCCGGTATTTATCCGGTAGACACCAGCGAGTTCGAAGAACTTCGGGAAGCAATGGAAAAGCTTCAGCTGAACGATGCTTCGTTGGTCTGGGAACCAGAAACGTCGGCGGCTCTCGGCTTTGGGTTTCGCTGTGGTTTCCTCGGCATGCTGCACATGGAAATCGTACAGGAGCGCCTGGAGCGCGAGTTCGATATGACAGTCATTACTACCGTTCCGTCCGTGCGGTTTGAAGTCATCACAACCAAAGGAGAAACGCTTCAGGTGAGTGCCCCGGCCGATATGCCCGATCCCAGCAGTATCGACTGGATTGAAGAACCGTTCATCAAAGCCCAGATTATCAGTAAGTCCGAATATGTTGGGGCCATTATCGGCCTTTGCATGGATAAACGCTCGGTTTTCAAAAATCAGCTGTACCTGACCGCCGACCGGGTTGAACTCCAGTTTGAAATGCCGCTGGCGGAAGTCGTCTTCGACTTTTTTGACAAGCTGAAAACCATCTCGCGCGGTTATGCTTCGCTCGATTACGAGTTCCTGGGCAATCGAGAATCAAACATGGTGAAGCTCGACATTATGCTGAACGGCGAGGGGGTCGACGCCCTTTCGGCCATTGTTCACCGCGACAAAGCCTATGAATGGGGCAAAAAACTCTGCGAAAAACTGCGTGAACTGCTGCCCCGTCAGCAGTTTGAAATTGCAATTCAGGCGGCTATCGGTCAGAAAATTATCGCCCGCGAAACCGTGAAAGCCCTTCGTAAGGACGTTTTGGCCAAATGTTACGGTGGAGACATTAGCCGGAAGCGGAAACTGCTTGAAAAGCAGAAGAAAGGAAAGAAACGGATGCGGCAGGTTGGTAACGTCGAGATTCCGCAGGAAGCCTTCATGGCCGTTCTTAAGATCAACTAATTGGCACAATTTTAGTGCTTATTTTCGGTATTTCGTTGCTGGTTGGGTAAGGTTTAGGGCGTGCAAAACACCGCAGTGCTCCATCTGACCAGCGATGGAATACCGAATTTTTTTACAAATCTACCATGCGTGTTCAATATTTACTTGTTTGGCTAATCATTTTACTGGCAAAAACCGTATTGGCCCAACCGGGTACCCGAATTATAAAGAGGCATCTGACGGATTTTGCCATCCGGGCGCAGGACGAACAGAGCCGAGCGGAAATGGCAGCCTCGTATCAGGTGCGGGCCATTCAGGCGAAAAAGGTTTTTCGGGGGCAGAGCTCGGCGGGCCGGCCCTTTACGTTTACGCTGGGTCGCAGCGACACCGTGGTCGTCACTACCACAGCCAAAGGGTATTACACGGTAGAAGAAGTATTATTTGTCCCCTGCGATTCCTGCGCCAATTACGAGCACATCGCTCTGATGGAGAAACGAAAAAATGAAAAAGCGGTACCGACAAAAGAACCCGAAACCGACAGTATTTTCTACGATTTAAAAGTGAACGATCGAATCCGGCTGGATAATGTTTACTTTGATCAAAGTAGCTATGTGCTGCGAAAAGAATCCTATCCGCAACTCGACCGGCTCCTGAATACGCTCAGGCGATTCCCCAAACTGGTCATTGAAATTGCAGGTCATACCGACAACGTGGGCGATCGGCGGCTGAATCAGTCCCTTTCCGAAAACCGCGCCCGGGTGATTACCAACTACCTCATCCAGCGGGGAATTGCCGAAAACCGGCTGCAATATCAGGGGTACGGTGATACGCGCCCGGCGGCCCCAAACGATAACGAAGCCAACAAGAAAAAAAACCGTCGGGTTGAATTTACCGTGCTCAAAACATGAACCTTCCAACAGAGGATACGTAACGTAGAAAAACGATTCAAGTGGCAGAATATGTGCTGATTGTGGGCATTATTTCGGCGCGCCGAACGTTAACAAAAGGTTAGAAAACCAGATGTGGAATGCGTTATTTCGTTCGTGAAGATTCAATTGTGCGGCAAATATGGGGCGACTCCGACGTGATTTTATTGATTTTCGCCGGTGGAGCGGCCGAATTTGCCGTGAACCGGGCGGTTGATTGGCTTTTTTATACCGGAAAACTGCCTGCTGATCCCATCGGCCGGTTATTTTCGACGGTTAAGTACGCTCAGGAAATCGTGTTTATGCCGCATGAAAAAGCCGTTGGAGCCATTCATCGGATGCGGGCCATTCACGGTGGCGTTGAAAAAAGTCGGGGCTACCAGATTCCGGACTGGGCTTACCGGGATGTTTTGTATATGCTAATGGACTATTCGCAGCGGGCGTTTGAACTGCTGCACCGCCCCCTGACGACGCCGGAGCGCGAAGAAGTTTTTGATACATTCCGGCGCGTAGGCGAGGGCATGGGTATTCCTGAATTGCCGCAAACGTTCAAAGCCTGGAAAAAAGATCGCCAGGTTCATTTGGATCGGGATTTGGTGCGCAGCCCATTTACCGATAAACTTTTTAAGCGATACCAGGAAGAGTTGGGCAACTGGCGGTACGGGTTGCTGTTGCAGGCGCAGGCGATGCTGGTACCCGCAGCCGTTAAGCAACACCTGTCTTTACCCGATCGACCGCTACTGGCTTCCCTGATGTGGTTATATAAAGTGTCATTACGCTTAAAACTGCGGTCTGTTACCCAACAGATTTTGCTGCCAACCGAATACCTGGGGCAAATAAGAACCCTAGACCAGAAAAGTGCTGCTCACTAGTTTATTAGTTTACGGTGAGCTGACGCATGCTGCTAGTTGAATGCGTCAGCCCACCGTAAACGGTAAATCACTTCGGCCAGTGGGTTTCGATGCCCTGTTTGCGTACTAGATGTTGAAACTCTTCCAGCAACGGTTTTTTCTCCCGGACGGCACGGGGAATTACATTCTTGTCAAGGGAAAAGGCCACCAGTTGGCCGACGGCTTCGCCGATGCTCCATTCGACGGGATGCAATCGGTAACAGCCGTTGGTGATGTGTGTCGTTCCGATGTTCTTGTTGGCGGGCAGCAGATTTTCCATGCGTTGCGGTAACAGCGCTCCTAACGGTATTTGGAAAGGCAGCGATGGAAAATCAATGTAGTTATTGCCCCGACTGCTCGGGTGAAGATCGATATGGTAATACCCAATGCCCACACTATCGTAAAAATCGGCTGCGGTATTACCTGATTTCTGCCCCGTCACCAAAGCCCGATTGGCCGCGCCGACGTGCTCCTCCAAAACCGTGAAAACCGCTTTGATCCGGCGTGACTCCCGCACGTATGGGTATTTGGCCATGCCGTCTTCGGTTCCCATGATGTCGGGACGCAGCCGCAAGCCGGGCCATCCCTGACCACCATCCGGGCGGGGCGCTTCGGTTTGTAACCAGTAGAAAAAGGATAGGCTGAGCTGCTTCGCCCGCTCGACGTGTTTTTTGAACTCATTGTCGCTGACACCCACCAGGTTGCCCAACATGTAATCATTCTGTGGCCAGTTGACAACGGTAATGTCGCTGAGGAAGGTACCCGGCCGGAAATTGGCTTTATTAATCAGTCGCCGGTAATTCCACAGGTTAAGCATGGAGCCGGTTGCGATCCCTTCGGGGTGAAAACCCAGTTTTTTCGGTTCCAGGGTTGACGGATTGGAATAGGAGAGATCCAACAACTTGCCGGACCAGGCCGGAGATAAGTTGGGAACATGTTTTCGCCAGAAATCGTATTCCTTCGGTTTTTCGATCAGGTGCGTAACGGGTTTATTTTTTAGCAGGGGCACATAATCCATAGCAAAGCAGACCGTAAAAGCCTGTTGATTCGCCGGATCAGCTTTGTCCGGAGCGTGTAATTCGCCGGTTTCCTTTTTTGATTCTGTACCCATAACGAATTCGGTACCGGTCAGCGGCAGCAAATCACCTAGCTCGGTGGCATCCACAAAATACGGTGCGGATAAGACAACCGTCTTTCTACTGCGCAGGTTAACGGCTTTCAGTGCCCGCACCCGGTCGCCGGAGGTATCTGCACCGGTAATTTTGTGTTCCAGCAGCAGCGTTAGCTGCTGCGTGCTTAGATACGGGGCCAGCATGTCCTGCAAAACCGCCAGTGCCACCCGTGGCTCGTGGCACAAGCGCGAAACGGCACCGTCGCCGGGGTTGAGGTTTTTGCGGCTACGGGCTTCATCGGTTAGCGGGTAATTTCGGATGTAATAGTCCCGGACGGCCGTTCGGAAAGTTCGGTACAATTGGGTAGCCCCGTGGGTTTCAATCCATTGATGTTCATCGGGGGGAACACCCTGCTGCGAAATCTGCCCGCCAATCCAGTCTGTTTCTTCGGTCAGAATAACCCGTAAATTGGAACGCAGAGCCGCTAGAGCCGCGGCACACCCGCCTAGCCCTCCGCCCGCGATAACTACATCCGCTCCAAATTCGTTATGAGTATAAGGGAGATTTGCCAGGCGATTTTCGGCCTGTAAAGTTGCTGAGGAAAAAAGGGATAGGCTTGATGCGGCAGCGACTCCGCCAACGGAAACAGTTTCAAGGAAATTCCTTCGGTTCATAAAGGCTACGAATACGAATATTCAGGTTGGTGAGAATTGGGCGGCAATTTGCAAATCAAAGCGGATATGTGGAAACTTCGCGTCAGGTTAACCAACTTTACCGGCTTTCTTCTAATTTTGAACACTCGAAAGTAGAACTACTGATATACTTGCACAAAACCGCATATGGCAGAATTAATCCGAATGCCCAAGATGAGCGACACCATGACCGAAGGTGTCATCGCTGAATGGCATAAGAAAGTAGGCGACACCGTCAAGTCGGGTGACGTCCTGGCCGAAGTCGAAACCGACAAGGCAACAATGGACCTGGAAGCGTATGACGAAGGGACACTGTTGTACATCGGGGTTGAAAAAGGCCAGGCTGTACCCATCGACGGCGTGATTGCTGTGGTTGGAAAAGAGGGCGAAGATTATAAAGGATTGCTGGAAGGCGCCGACTCGTCGAACGGTTCTGCGGAGCCTAAAGCCGAAGCACCCGCCGAAAAACCAAGTCCGGCTTCCGCTCCAAAGGATGCTGAAGCAACTGAAGCTACCAGCAAGACCCCCGATCCGAAAGCGGTTTCGGCGGCTCCCGCTCCCAACGTGAATGCCACGGTTATCCGGATGCCGAAAATGAGCGACACCATGACCGAAGGCACCATCGTTGCCTGGCACAAAAAAGAAGGCGACACCGTTAAGTCGGGTGACGTCCTGGCTGAAGTCGAAACCGATAAAGCGACGATGGACCTGGAAGCCTACGAAGAGGGCACGCTGCTCTACATCGGGGTGAAAGAAGGCAGTGCCGTAGCGGTAGACGAAGTGATCGCGGTGGTGGGTGAAAAAGGCGCCGAGTTCAAAGTATTGCTGGAAGGCGGTCAACCCGCTGAAACACCACCAGCCGAGGCAACGAAGGAAGAAAGTAAGCCCGCCGAAAAAGCCGCTCCGGCTGAATCCGCGTCGAGCAACGGTCACGACGGACGGGTTTTTGCCTCTCCACTGGCCAAGCAGATTGCGAAAGAAAAAGGCGTTAACCTGGCCGATGTGCAGGGTTCTGGACCTGAAGGACGGATTGTCAAGAAGGACGTAGAAAGCTTCCAGCCAGCCGCTAAAACCGCACCGGCACCGGCTCAGGCCGAAAAACCAGCCGAGAAGCCCGCACCGGCACCGGCAACACCAGCGGCTTCGGCTCCGCAGGGCGATTACGAAGATCTGCCGGTAACCCAGATGCGGAAAACGATTGCCCGCCGTCTGTCGGAAAGTCTGTACAGCGCTCCGCATTTCTACCTGACCATGGAAATTAACATGGACAAAGCGATGGAATTGCGCGGTAAAGTCAATGAAGTGAGCCCGGTAAAAGTGTCGTTCAATGACTTCGTTCTGAAGGCAGCGGCTCTGGCCCTGAAAAAACATCCGGCGGTAAATTCGTCGTGGCTGGGTGACAAAATCCGGCGGTACCATTACGTAAACATTGGAGTGGCCGTAGCCGTCGACGAAGGACTGCTCGTACCCGTGGTGCGGAATGCCGATCTGAAAACGATTTCGGCCATTGCGGGCGAAGTCAAAGACTTGGCGGGTAAAGCGAAAGATAAAAAACTCCAGCCAAAAGACTGGGAGGGCAGCACGTTCTCCATCTCGAACCTGGGTATGTTTGGAATCGACGAATTTACGGCTATCATCAACCCGCCCGATTCCTGCATTCTGGCGATTGGTTCGATCAAGCAAACCGTTAAATTCGAAAACGATGCGGCCGGTGTTCCGGTGCCCAAACCAACCAACGTAATGAAAGTAACCCTGTCGTGCGATCACCGTTCGGTTGATGGTGCAACGGGAGCGGCTTTCCTGCAAACCTTCAAAGGCTTGTTGGAAAACCCGTTTGGAATGTTGGTTTAATATAGGTTTGACGTTTAAGGTTTAATACCTGCGGTTGGGGATCAATTTGCGCTTCCCGCTGTTAGGTATTAAACCTTAAGCATTAAATAGCAGCTATCATCGAATGCAAAAAATACACGCAACGACCGTTGTTGGCATTTTACACAATGGTGAAATCGCACTCGGGGCCGACGGTCAGGCCACAATGGGCAATACAATTGCCAAAAGCAACGTTCGAAAAGTAAGGAGCCTGATGAACGGGAAAGTGTTGGCCGGGTTTGCCGGGTCAACGGCCGATGCCTTTACCCTGATCGAACGGTTTGAGGAAAAGCTCAACGCGTTCGGAGGGAATCTGAAACGGGCGGCCATCGAACTCGCGAAAGACTGGCGCACCGACCGCTACCTGCGGAAACTGGAAGCCATGCTGATTGTAGCCTCTAAAGACGATCTGCTGGTTATTTCCGGTACCGGCGACGTTCTTGAACCCGACAACCAGATTGCGGCCATTGGATCGGGCAGTATGTATGCACAATCGGCGGCCACTGCCTTAAAAAAACACGCCCCTCAGCTAACCGCCGAAGAAATGGTACGGGAAAGTTTGCATATTGCGGCTGATATTTGCATCTATACCAATCATAACCTGGTGGTAGAAACCATCCGGTAAGGATCGCAGAACGAAGTATTGAGGCTGACGGTTAAACACGATCCCTGTAGAAACTAAATTCGTACTGGACAGCATACGTATGAAAGGCTTGCGATCGGTTTTGCCAAAGGCAGTCAGAAAACGAATAACCTTCGGTTTTGGTACAGCTTTGTTGCTGATTGCGCTTGGATTTGGACTGACCTTATACAGTTATAACCAGTATCGGAAAGCGAGCTCACGGATTGAGCATAGCCAGCAGGTGACCAATCGGCTGGGGCGTATTCTGTCGCTGGTGACGGACGTAGAAACAGGCGAACGGGGCTATCTGGCCTCTTCCGGAGATCGTATTTACCTGGAAGCGTTCGACCTGGCGCTGCCCCAGTTTCCGAAAGAACTGGAACAGATTCGGCTGCTAACGGAAAATAATCCGCAGCAACAGCAAAATCTGGATTCGCTGACGAAGCGGATTAATACGAAAATATCGACGGCTCAGCAGCAGGTTAACGCAGTAACGAACAAATTGCCGATCTCCATTGCCCGTACGTATATGCTCCTGGGAAGAGCCCATATGGATGAGGTGCGGAAGCTGCTGAAAACCATGAATGACATCGAACAACAGCAGTTTGATCGGTATTCGAGGGCGGCTGCTGAGTATTTTCGGAACACGTTGATCAGCATTTTTACCTTGTCGCTGCTGACCTTCGTTACCCTGATCGTGTCGTATAACCTGCTGGAAAACGAGTTGAATACCCGGCAGAAAACCGAAGATCAGCTGCGGGCGTATGAAGACGAGTTGCAGGAGAAAATTCAGTTGCTGGAAATTTCGAACGAGGAACTGGAGCGGTTTGCCTTTGTAGCCTCGCACGACATGCAGGAACCGTTGCGCAAGATTCAGTCGTTTGGCTACCTGCTCCGCGACCGACACCAGGAGGGTTTGTCGGAAGAGGGAGCTACATATTTGAGCAAAATCCTGCAATCGGCGGAGCGAATGTCGAAAATGATTAAGGACCTGCTGAATTTCTCGCGGATTTCGAGCAAAAAAGAACCCTTCCGAACGGTTCGGCTGAACGATGTTGTACAAGGCGTACTGAACGATCAGGAGCTGAAAATAAAGGCCGCCGGAGCCCGGTTTGAGGTTGATAAATTGCCCGTGATTGAAGCGGTGCAGAGTCAGATGGATCACCTGTTTTCGAACTTGATTTCGAATGCCCTGAAATTCACCAAGCCGGATCAGCCTCCGGTTGTTATTGTTCGGGGGCAAGTTGTCGATGGGGGGACGTACGAGGAACTGACACACGGTAAAAAATATTATAAAATAACCGTGACGGATAATGGGATTGGATTCAATGAAAAATACATTGATCACATTTTCAAGATATTTCAGCGGCTCCACGGAAAAAGCACGTACGAGGGAACCGGTATTGGCCTGGCCATCTGCAAACGGATTGTGAGCAACCACAAAGGGTTGATTACCGCGCAGAGCCAACCCGGGATTGGAACGACCTTTATTATTATATTACCCGAAAAGCAGACGCAGTCTGTTCATGACAATGCAACAACTCACGAAACCAGTACATATTCTGTTGGCTGACGACGACGAGGACGATCGTTTTTTGACGCGAGAGGCCTTCCGTCAACAGTTTCCGGTAACCGAAATGAATGTCGTTGAAGACGGTGAAGAACTGATGGAGTTCCTGCGCCGAACCGGGCGCTATGAAAATTCGTCCCATTCGTTGCCGGAACTGATTTTGCTCGACCTTAATATGCCCCGCAAAGACGGGCGGGAAGCGTTGCAGGAAATTAAAGCCGATCGCCAGCTTCGCCACATTCCGGTGGTCATTCTGACTACCTCAGACGCCAACATCGATATTGATAATTCGTACCTATGGGGCGCCAACAGCTTCATTACCAAACCGGCATCGTTCAAGAAGCTGATGGATATTACGCAGACAATCGGGGACTACTGGTTCAATGTCGTCAAAGTAACGGGTCGGGACTAGCGGAGCCGTTAGGAATTATTCGTTCACTTTTACCACGGTAAGCTGGGCCATGATCTGCTCCAGATAGCTCATAACACTTTTGAGAGAGCCGCTCTGGTACTTGTTCACCAAAACCGTAAAGCTCAGGAGTTCACCATCGGCCGAAGTGGCATAACCTGCGTAAGCCCGGACCCCTTCGATGGTACCGCTTTTGGCCCGGACGTTGCCCGCAGCGGCCGTTTTTCGGCCCACATTTTTCACCGTCCCGGTTTCTCCAACAACAGGAATGCTGTCGTAAAAAGGCAGAAAGCTCTTTTCCCTGGACATAGCCGCTAAAATACCGGTTAGATTGGCTGCCGTCAGCGCGCCAACCGGTGACAGGCCGCTTCCGTCTTTGGGACGAAAACCGCTTAAATCAACTCCTTTGCTTCCCCAAAATCGCGTCACTTGCTGAAGCGCCTGTTCCGTTGTAACGGGGGCTTTCGCCAGCGTGTTTCCAGCCAGTAGCAACAACGATTCGGCGTACAGATTGATACTTTGGTGATTGGTCAAGCGGGCTATCTCGGCTAAGGGCACCGACGTGTGCAGGTGCAGCTGCGTGCGCTTTGCTCCGGGCGTTATGGAAAGAGTACCGGTTTCGGGCATTCGGGCGGGGCCGATGGACTGGGGCGGGGTAGAAATTACCATACCGGCTTTCAGGAGTTGCTGGTGCAGGGAGAAAGCCGTAAAGAAAGCCGGATCGGGCAGCGAACCTTTGACCCCAAATTCATTGACTCCGGCGGGTACGGTTCCTTCCAGAAAAACCTGCGTTGACGGGGGCGCGTTGTAAATAATGACTTCATCACCCGACCCTTGCGGGCCGGTTCGAACGTTGTTTTGGAGCTGGAGAAACGGCGTGGCCGGTTCGGTACGGAGCAGCGGGGCGGGTTGCCCAACGGTTTTGGCCGGTTTGAAAACCGCCCGGTATAGGTTCTCGTTGAAGTTCAGGCCAGAAACACCGGCCCCGTAATAATTCCCGATATCGCCCCAGACCCAGGTATTGGGTACCGGGAGCGTCTGGATGGCGGAAGCATCGCCCACTACGGCACCCCGGATTTGCCGGATTCCGGCACTTTGTACAAGTTCTTTCCAGGTGCGGAGCAGGGTGTGGGCATCGGCAAATTCGGCAAAACGGTTGCTGCCCAGCGAAGGGTCGCCGGAGCCCCGGATGTAAAGATTACCGTACAAAATACTGTCCCGGATGGTGCCGTCGTATTCCAGTGCGGTTTTGTACGAATGATTTTCGCCCAGCACGGCCAGCGCGGTAGCCGTTGTTACTAATTTTAAAGTAGAGGCTGAAGGCAGGCTCATCTGCGCGTTGTAATCCAACAGCGTTACTCCATCGCGAACGCGCCGGACGGATAGCGCTGCGGTGCCATTCCGCACGAAAGAACTGTTTTGCAATTGGTTGACTAATGTATGCAACCGCTGTACGGCCAGCGAGTCAGCCGTTGGGGATGCATAACTACTCGGAAACGTAATAACCAGGCAATAAATAATAGCAGAAATCCAACGCATGGTGTACAAAAGTACTGATAGTTTATGAATGCGGAATTTGTAATTTTGCAAAAGATAGCCAGAAGAAAGCCCTTATCCGTTGTTCTACCAAAATATAAAAGTTTGTAGCTTGCTTTGGCACTGCCGGATCGCGACAATCGGTAGTCAAAGGTATTAATCGAATCGAATGAAGTTAACATTTTGGGGGGCGACCCGTCAGGTGACCGGGAGCATGTTTTTGCTAGAGACGGATGACCAATACCGGATTCTGATTGATTGCGGGGCCGATCTGGACAAAAAGGCCGCTTTGAGTGCATTGGCCGATGAAACCCCGGGCCTGGGTGCCGGATTTTTTCCTTTCGAGGCATCTTCGATCAATGTTGTTTTGTTGACCCACGCTCACATTGACCACAGTGGCAATATTCCTAATCTGTACCGGGAAGGATACGAAGGACAGATTCTATGCACCGATCCTACCTTTTCGTTGACGGGTTTGCTGTTGCAGGATGCGGCATCGCTGAACAGTCGACGGTTGGCCGAGCTGGGCAAAAGCAAAAAGCAAAAGGTCCGTAAAAAACTGCACACGCTGCAAAAAGACTTGTACCTCGAAAAGCAGGTCCGCGAGTCGATGGACAATGTGGTTCCGATTCAGTTCAACCGGCGCTTCCGGCTGACTGACAACGTTGATGTAACGTTCATTCCGGCGGGGCATTTGCTCGGGGCCGCTCACATCGTGATCGGGGTGTACGAAAATGGTCAGAAGAAAACCATTTGTTTTTCCGGCGATATTGGTCGTCAAAATTATCCGTTACTGACCGATCCGGAACCAATTCCAGCCGTCGATTACCTGATTTGCGAATCCACCTACGGAAACCGGCTGCACCTGGATTCCCAGACACCGGAAGCCACCCTGGCCGATGTTATCAAGCGGACTTGCATTGACATTCCGGGACGGCTGATCATTCCATCTTTTTCGGTTGGACGAACGCAGGCGCTGCTGTATACGCTCAATCGGCTGTACACGGAACAGGGTTTTCCAAGCATCAAGGTGTTTTCCGATAGCCCGCTGGCACTGGAAAGTACGAAGGTTTACCAGAAAAACCTTCGGCTGCTGAACAAGGAGGCAAAGGCGTATTACGACGAAAATGAGTCGTTGTTCGATTTCGCTAATTTCGAGTACCTGGAAAGCTCCAAAGCGAGCCGCGAAGTCTCCAATTACAACGAACCCTGTATCATTATTTCGTCGTCGGGGATGGTGCAAGGAGGCCGGGTGGAACAGCACGTGGCGGCAAACATCAGCAACCCATATTGTACGATTCTGATCATCGGATATTGTGCGGAAGGCACCCTCGGCTGGCGGCTGCTCAATGGGCAGCCCACGATTTCCATTAAGGACAAGGAAGAACCCGTATTGGCAAAGGTTGAGCGGACGGATGTGTTCAGTGGACACGGTGACCGCGATGACCTGGTTCGGTTTGTTAAACATCAGTCGCCGGAAAAACTGAAAAAAGTGTTTCTGGTACACGGCGAATACACCAGCATGACGGCTTTTCAGCAAACGCTGAAAGATGAGGGGTACGACAACGTGGAGATTCCAACCAAAGGCCAGATGTACGAGTTATAAGGTTGAAAAGGTTGCTGAACCGGATTTTCCGCTAACTTTGCCACTTGAAAAAATCGCCGGAATACGATTTTTAGCAACCCCGCATCTGGGTAGTTGCTGATTATGAGTAGGATAGCTGGTGATGACAACCGATTTTTGAATGAGGACATATTTGGACTTCGAAAAACCCATAGCTGATTTAGAAGTACGACTGGTCGAAATGAAGAAACTGGCCGAAACCAGTAACGTGGACGTTACTGAAGCTGTTGCGTCGCTGGAAGTCAGCATCGAAAAACTCCGGAAGGAGATCTTCGAAAACCTTACCCGCTGGCAGCGCGTCCAGCTGTCCCGGCACCCCGACCGGCCTTACACGCTCGACTATATTTCGCTGATCGGTGAGCAGTTTATCGAACTGCACGGTGACCGTACCGTCCGGGATGACCCGGCTATGGTAGGCGGTTTTGTTGAGATTGAAGGACAAACCGTCATGCTGATCGGACAGCAGAAAGGCCGCAACACCAAACAACGCCAGCACCGGAATTTTGGCATGCCCAATCCGGAAGGATACCGCAAGGCGCTGCGTCTGATGAAGCTAGCCGAGAAGTTCAATAAGCCTATCGTGACCATGATCGACACGCCGGGCGCCTTTCCGGGGCTGGAAGCCGAAGAGCGTGGCCAGGGTGAAGCCATTGCCCGCAACCTGAAGGAGATGTTTATGCTGCAGGTGCCGGTTATTTGCATCATCATCGGGGAGGGGGCATCGGGTGGGGCACTCGGCATCGCGATTGGTGACCGGGTGTTGATGCTCGAAAACACCTGGTACTCGGTTATTTCGCCCGAAAACTGTTCGACCATTCTCTGGCGGAGCTGGGATTACAAAGAACAGGCTGCCGAAGCGATGAAAGTGACCGCCCGCGACATGGAGAAAAACAAGCTTGTGGATGGCATCATCGAAGAACCGCAGGGCGGAGCTCATACCGATCATGCCGAAATGGCTCGCCGGATCAAACAGACCATTCTGGACACGCTGGCGGAATTAAATAAATTGACTCCGGAAGAACGGATCGATCAGCGCATCGAGAAATTCTGTTCGATGGGGGTCGTGATTGAATAACTGGAAAGCCGATGGCAGGAGTCTTAAAAGCCGGGATTAAGAATATTATTTTCGACCTTGGGGATGTAATCATTCCCATTGATCTGCGGGCTCCGATTCGCAATTTTGCCGTGCTGTCGGGCCTGTCGGAAGAAGACGTGGAGTCGCTCTGGCGAGAACACGGGTTGACCTTACAGTATGAAACCGGCCTGATCGACGACGAAGGCTTTCGCCAGCACGTTCGGCAATTGCTAAAAAACGATAGCTGGGCCGACGAAGTAATCGACACCGCCTGGAATACCGTTTTGCTGGACCTGCCCATTGAGCGCATCGAACGCATCCGCGAACTTCAGGGTCAATACCGGTTATTTCTGCTGAGCAATACCAGTCCCATTCACATTGAGGGGGTCCGGAAAATTTTCGCGGCACTCGGGCAACCTTCGCTCGAAGAACTGTTCGAGCGGGTGTATTATTCCTACGAAGTAAAACTGGCAAAACCGTCACCGGAAATTTACCAGTATGTGTTGAATACATCCGGATTGAAAGCCGAAGAAACCTTGTTTTTGGACGATAATCCGCATAACATCCGTTCGGCTGCGGAGTTAGGTATCCACGCTGTGCAGGTGCAACCGCCCCTGACGATTCTTGATTATCTGCGCGATGAAGCCACAAACGAGGACGTACCTCATTCAAGCTAGCCTTTTTGTGCTTACCCTGTTTTCAACGACCGCGGCTGGTGCAGAATGGATGTACGGTCGTTATTTTCTGGACTTTGAACACGGGATCGGGTGGGCCGAATTCTGGGAGGGGCTACACTACTCCATCCCTTTTCTGGCCATCCTGACGGTGCACGAGTTTGGGCATTATTTTGCCGCCCGTTACCACCAGGTTCGCGTGACGTTGCCGTATTACATTCCGCTGTGGTTCGGCATTGGGCAAACCCTTGGGACGCTGGGTGCTTTTATTCGGATTCAGGACTTCATCAGTAGCCGCAAAAAGTTCTTCGATATCGGCATCGCCGGTCCGCTGGCGGGGTTTGTCCTGGCCCTGATCGTTTTATGGTACGGTTTTACGCACTTGCCCCCGCCGGAACACATCTTCACGATTCACCCCGAATACAAACAGCACGGACTGGCCTTTGGGCAACACGTGTATAAAAACCTGCCGCCCGAGAGTCTGATGAGTTTGGGTGATAACATCTTGTTCTGGTTTTTCAAAACCTACGTAGCTGATCCGGCCCGGTTGCCGCATCCTTACGAGATCATTCACTACCCGTATCTGATGGCGGGGTATTTTGCGCTGTTTTTTACGGCGCTCAATCTGATTCCTATTGGTCAGCTGGATGGCGGGCACGTTCTCTACAGCCTGATTGGGGCCCGTGCTTTCCGGCTCGTTGCCCCGGTTTTGCTGATAGGGTTTGCATTTTATTCGGGGTTGGGTTTTTTCAAACCGTCGGATTTTGTGATCGCCAATGACAGTGATTTCCTGAATGAGATGGGAAAATTCGGCTTGTACATTCTGGCCTTGTTTCTTAGCTTTCGAAGCATCAGCGAAAACCGTACGACGACGTGGCTGCTGGCGTTGAGTGTAGTAGCGGGGCAGTTTCTGATTTCCTTTCTTTTTCCAACGGTTGAAGGGTATCCGGGTTTTCTGTTGTTTATCCTGATCATAGGTCGGTTTTTGGGGGTTTATCACCCCGACACCCAGGACGAAAAACCGTTGAGCACCGGCCGCATCATCCTGGGCTGGCTAACTTTACTCATCTTTGTACTGTGTTTTACGCCAAAACCGTTCATTTTTTCTTAAACTTGTCGGCCAATGATGGCGTGGATTGTTTAGGAAATTATGTTTAGTGCACTGACCCGATGGTTGTATAAAATAGCTGGCTGGAGGCTCATTGGCCCGGTTCCTGATGTACCCAAAGGCATTTGGGTGTTCGCCCCTCACAATAGCAACTGGGATTTTCTGGTCGGAGTAGGCGGGCGGGCCACTACCCGCATCTGGATTCGGTACCTGGCCAAAAAGGAATTATTTACCTGGTATGCCGGGTGGTTTTTTCGGATATTGGGCGGTAAGCCGGTAGACCGTAGCCGGGCCAATAACCTGGTCGACGCCATTGTTCAGGTTCTGGACCAGAGTGAGCAACTGCACATTTGCATTCCGCCCGAAGGAACGCGCTCCGATGTGGAACGTCTCAAAACCGGCTTTTATTACATCGCCCTCAAATCGGGTGTCCCGCTGATTCTGACGGGTATCGACTATCCCCGCAAAGCCATTTTCCTGAGTGAACCCTTGTATGTCACCGGCGATTTTGAAAAAGACATGCGCCCCGTGTACGAATTTTTCAGTGGGATTCAGGGCAAGAAAAAGACGTGGTTGAAACGGTACGAAGAAACGGGGGTTATCTCGAAGTAAGCTAGTGAGGTGTCAAAGCGTATGGTGCGGCTTTACCGCTACCATCATCGCAGACGGTTTTGGGCTAGATCACGAACCATCAACGCGCCAGCCCGTTCGGAGGCTCCAGGACCGCCCACCAGCTCCCGTAGTTCGGCGTAATCGGCCTGCTGGCGTTGGTGCTCCGGTCCAGCGGGCAGAATTTTACGCAATTCTTCCACGAGGTTCGGTGTGGTCAGTTTGTTCTGTACCAGTTCTTTAACGGCTTCGCGGTTCAGAATCAGATTGGTCAGGGAAATATACGGAACGGCCACCAGCAGGTTGGCCACCTGATAGGTCGCCCACGACATTTTGTAACAAACCACCTCCGGCGTGTTCAATAAAGCCGTTTCCAGGGTGGCGGTTCCGGAAGTAACCAGGGCGCCATCGGCCACGGTCAGAAGGTTATACGCATCGTCAATCACGACGGGAATATCCGGAAAGCGGGCCAAAGCGGTTTTATACAAGGAGTCCGGTAGGTTGCTGACTCCCGAAACCACAAACTGGTAATCCGGAAAATGCGGTATCACGTCCAGCATGATCGGCAACATCTGGATGACTTCCTGCCGACGGCTGCCGGGCAGCAACGCAATCACCGGTTTCGGGCCCAGCTGTTGTTTTTTACGGAAATCGGGATCGGGCCGGAAGGCGGCAATAGCGTCCATCAGCGGGTTTCCGACGTAATCAACGGGGTAATCGTACTTTTTGTAAAAATCAACTTCAAACGGAAAGATCACGAATAACCGATCGACCAGCGCCTTGATCTTCAGGGCCCGTTTCTGATTCCAGGCCCACACCTTCGGGGAGATGTAATAGAAAACCCGGATGCCGTGCTGCTTCGCAAAGCGAGCGATACGGAGGTTAAAGCCAGCATAATCGATCAGGATCAACACATCGGGCCGGGTGGCCAGAATGTCCTGCTGGCAATCGCGTAGGTTCCGGCGGATGGTGCCCAGGTTTTGCACAACTTCCAGGAAACCCATGAATGCCATCGAGCGATAGTGCCGAACCAGGGTGGCACCGGCTTCCTCCATTTGGTCACCGCCCCAGGCGCGAAACCGGGCTTGGGCGTCGTGTTGCCTGATGGCCTTGATCAGGTTGCCGCCGTGCAGGTCGCCGGAGCGTTCTCCGGCAATCAGGTAGTAAGTCATTGGTTATTCCCCGTAATAATCGACGTAATTTTTTGGGGTCTCATACAGTCGGATGCGGTGCAGTTGCGCGTCGGAAATAGTGGCGAGCGCACGGGCCAGGATTTTCCAGATCTCGACGATAAATATTTCGCAGCTGGCCATTTTGCCCTGCATGAAATCAACGTCGACGTTCAGATTCCGATGGTCGACTTTATCGATAATCTCGGTTTTGATCAGGTCGGCTAAGACTTTCAGATCGACCACAAAACCCGTATCAGGATTAGGATCTCCCTTGACGGTGACGATTAATTCAAAGTTATGTCCGTGCCCGTTGACGTTTGCACACGGGCCAAAAACTTCCTTGTTTTTCTCATCCGTCCAGGCCGGGTTGAACAATCGGTGGGCGGCATTGAAATGTTCTTTTCTGCTAATATATACCATCGCTTGAGCGACACTGTCGTTAGACGAGCCACGTGGCCCGTTATGAATTTGCGTGCAAAATTACGGTCTTCGGTGCGTTAATAAAAATCCAAATTTAAAGCAGAGCTGCCGTACAATGATCCTAACAAAAAGCACGGTTTTTAGGTGCGTTTGAAAAATTGGATGTTAGAATAATGCTATTTTTTCATTAAAACGTGGATAGGTTGGTGTAAGGATTTGTCCTAACTTTACATCCTGTTTCTTAGTAAGAATTCGTAAAACTAATCTAACCTAAAACAATCGTTGCTCAATTTCTACGGAGTATGATAATTGTTACGGGCGCAACAGGCTTTATCGGAAGCTGTCTGATCTCAAGATTGAATCAGGAAAATTTCAATGCCATTATCGCCGTTGATGACTTTTCGACGGCGAATAAGCTGGCTAATCTGGAAGATAAACGGATCCTTGAACGGGTGGATCGGGAGCAGTTTTTTGATTGGCTTGATGAAAATTACCACGAGATTGAATTTTTATTTCACATTGGTGCTCGAACGGATACGACGGAATTTGATCGGAGCATTTTCGATCACCTGAACCTGGAGTATTCGAAAAAGATCTGGCAGAAATGTATCGAGTACCAGATACCGCTGGTCTATGCCTCTTCAGCGGCTACCTACGGACTGGGCGAACTGGGCTACGATGACAACGAATCCCTCATTCCGCAGTTGAAACCGCTCAATCCTTACGGCGACTCGAAAAACGACTTCGATAAGTGGGTGCTGGAACAGGAACGTCATCCGTTTTTCTGGGCCGGGCTGAAGTTTTTCAACGTATACGGCCCCAACGAATACCACAAAGATCGGATGGCGTCGGTGATTTATCACGCTTTTTGCCAGATCAAGCAAAAGGGCAGTATGAAGCTATTTCGGTCGCATCACCCGAATTTTGCCGATGGCGAGCAAATGCGTGATTTTATTTACGTGAAAGATGTTATTGGCGTCTGCTTGTTTCTGATGCACCACCGGCGGAATTCCGGCATTTATAACCTCGGCAGTGGGAAGGCCCGAACTTTCCTGGATTTGGCCAACAATACGTTTCAGGCCATGGGTGTGACGCCCCAGATTGAATTCATTGATACTCCCGAAGATATTCGGGATAAATACCAGTACTACACCCAGGCAACCATGAGCAAACTGCGCTCTATTGGGTATTCGCAGCCGTTTCAGTCTTTGGAAGAAGGCATTGCGGATTATGTAAAGAACTACCTGACACCCGGTAAATATCTTTAGCCCACGTTCCGATTAAAGGATCGTTCGTTTGTCAATCCTTTAATCGGAACGGGCCGTTTTACTGCCAGATAATTTCAACAACTTCCTTCTTTAAATCCACGGTCGTGCGCTTTTCGTCGTGGCTCCGGCGCAACAGGATGGCCCCGTTCTGAACCCGCATGGATTCTTGCTGCAATACCCGGATATCATCTTTTTTATGAAAGACCGAAACGGAGTTTTCGCCGTATTCGGGCAGGGCGAGCGAGTACGTTTTACCTGTTGCTTTGATGGAACGGGCCGAAGTTGGCAGGGTTTGTCCCTTGGCCAACGCCAGCGCCCGCGACGCCTGCGGAACTCCGTAGCCAATGTAATTATTGCCGTAGGGATATAGGTGCGACGACTGCTCAATGATCGCAATCAATTCCTTGTTGGTTAGTTTGGGGTTTGCCTGCATCAGACAGGCCGCAAATCCCGTGATGACGGGCGCTGACAGGGAGGTGCCGTACAGCGAAAAACACGACACGTTGGGTTTTAAATACGGTAGAAACTCGGGACCGATGCTGCTGTAGCCAATGCGGTTCCAGACCTTGTTGTTGGTGGCTCCTACGGCCAGAACCCCGCGCGCATCGGCGGGCGTGGAGATAATGCGCCACGAACGGTCGTCGCCCTCGTTGCCAGCCGAAACGATCACCAGAATGCCCTTTTTTTCCGCAGCCAGCTGAGCCGCTTTACTAATCAGGCTGGTGTGTCCGTCCATTTGACTGGGCTGGTAATTTTCTTTCGGATTCGTGAATCCTTTCGCGTACCCTAGCGAGGTATTGATGATCCGAACGCCCAGGCTGTCCATCCACTCCATCGCAGCTACCCAATTGTCTTCTTCGCCCCGGAATTCACGAGCGCCGTGGTCGGTGCGGGCGAGGTAAAATTTGGCATCCGTTGCCAATCCGTACTGAATGTTTTCGTTGGGGTCGTGTCCCGAAATGGCCGCCATCACTTCGGTACCGTGAAAGTCGGAAAGGGTTTCGAGCGAACTAAAAAAGGCGTCGCGCGGACGGTTCGGATTGACGTAATCCCGAACGGATTGAATGCCGTTGCGCTGAAAGATATGCTTCAGGGCACTCGCCGAATCGGCACCGAAAAAACCGGCGTCAATCACACCAATCGTTACGTTTTTAGCCGATAAGCCAGCACGTCCGAACACATCCGCCTGAATCTGCGACATCACCGGCGCCATCAGAACTTTTGAAATGTCAGACTGAAGGCTGTTGATAACGATATGCTGATCGATGGGTACGAGGTCTTTGACGAACGGCAGCGCCTTCACCTGCCGAAGTTGAGCCGGGGTCAGTTCCGCTGAAACCGCGTTCAGCCAGCGTGATCGAAACAACGGTGCTACGCCTTGTTGCGACAAGGCCTGCAAGTAGGTTGGGTTGAGGGGTAAATCTGTTTCGTCAACGGCAAGCCCCAGGGTTTGGCGATTGGAAAGAGAAAGGGGAGAAAGAGACGGTTTTTCGGTCGAAGGCTTGTCTTTCAGCGTAATCCAGTACTTTGATTGAGCTTTTGAGGAGCTGGCCGTGATGACCATAAACCCAAAAAGAAGCAGAACAATTTTTTTCATTGAAACGAAAGCATCAATTTTAGGCATTAATGTACAACACGATCGTGACATTACCGAATGGATTATCATTTGAAAACCGAATAGTATGAAGTATACCACCATCAGCAACGAATTGTTTATTCGAAACCGCCAGCGGCTGGCCGACCTGTTGAAACCGAAATCGGTGGTCGTTCTAAACGCCAATGACATCATGCCGACCAACGCCGATGGCTCCATGGGCTTTCGGCAGAATAATGACCTTTTTTACCTGTCTGGCGTTGATCAGGAAGAAACCCTGCTGGTACTTTTTCCCGACCACCCGGACGAACGATTTCGGGAGGTGTTGTTTCTGCGGGAGACCAGCGAGCTGATCGAAATCTGGGAAGGGCATAAACTAACCAAACAGGAAGCCGAACAAACGTCGGGAATTCCCCAAAAATCGATTTTCTGGACCCACGAGTTTGAGCGGATTTTCATTCAGATGGTTTTTGAAGCGGAAAATATCTACTTGAATACTAATGAACATACGCGCAATTCATCCGAAGTTGAAACCCGTGATGCCCGCAACGTTCGGCAGTTTAAGGAAAAGTATCCGTTGCACCACTACCAACGCCTGGCGCCCTTGATGCACCACCTGCGGGCGATCAAGCAACCCGAAGAGGTGACGCTGCTGAAGGAGGCCATGCGGATTACGGAAGACGGTTTCCGACGGTTGCTGAAATTCGTCAAACCGGGGGTTTGGGAGTACGAAATTGAAGCCGAACTGTTGCACGAATTTGTCCGTCAGCGCTCGCGCGGATTTGCGTATGAACCCATCATTGCGTCGGGTGCCAACGCCTGCGTGTTGCACTACCTGCAAAACAATAAGCAGTGCCAGGAGGGCGAGGTTATTTTGCTGGATGTGGCCGCTGAGTACGGAAACTACAACGCCGATCTAACCCGCAGCATTCCGGTCAGTGGCCGGTTTACGGAGCGACAGAAAGCCGTTTATAATGCCGTGTTGCACGTCATGAAGGAAGCCAAAAAGTTGCTGGTACCGGGGAACCTCTGGGACGAGTACCACAAGGAAGTGGGTAAAATTATGGAGTCGCAACTGATTGGTTTGGGGCTGCTCGATAAGAACCAAGTGGCTAAACAAGACCCCGACAACCCCTTGTACCGCAAGTACTTCATGCACGGAACGTCGCACTTTCTGGGCCTGGATGTGCATGACGTGGGCAACAAATACCGTAAATTCGAAGCCGGGATGGTTTTTACCTGTGAACCGGGCATCTACATCCGCGAGGAAGGGCTGGGCATCCGGCTGGAAAATAACATCCTGATTACCGAAAACGGCAACATCGACCTCATGGATTCCATTCCGGTGGAAGCGGAGGAAATCGAGGAGTTGATGAACGGGTAAAAGTTTACGGTTTTCAGTTTAAGACGGCTTACTGTAAACTGAAAACCGTTACTTCACCTCCGAAACAATCACGAAGTTATCATGTCGTGTGATGCCGTAGAGGATCAGTTTGTCACGGACGGTCCGGTCGATGGCAAAGGCCTGGCCTTCGCTGATGGTCGGGACGGTTTTGACGTATTGCAGGGTGGAGCCGCGATCAGGTAGCTTTAGAATGTACAGCTCCGGTTTGTCGTGGCCGGTGCAATACAGAAACCCGTCTTTTCCCCAGGTTCCGCCCGAGGTGCTTTTGGGGGAAAAGGCCTGGAGAACGCTGGCGGGAAAACTCCACGATTCCAGTCGTTCCCATTGTTGATTGAATTTAACCAACATGGTCCAGCGGTTATCGCGACCTTCGGCGGAGGCCTTGTCGGAGTAATTGGCGAAGGCGACCCACCAGAATCCACCGTGGAAGTCGGCCCAGGTCGCGGAACCGGGCTGGAACCCCAAGCTGTGGTTGCCCAGGTGGCGGAGCGTTTTGGCGTCAAAAATTTCAATTGAGCTGAGCATCGGAACCGCCGGATAATTGGAATGAACCACGTACAGTTTCCCGTCGAGTACCACGCCACTGTTCATGTGTTTCAGCAAGCCGGTGGAGTCGTTCCAGGCCGTTACCAACTTGCCATCGGTTTTGGCGTGCTTGGTGATCGATGTGTTGTTAATGACGTAAAAATGGGACGCATCCACGGCAACGCCCTGTTTTACTTCCTGTAATTGAAACCGGCGGAGTTCGTGGGCACGTTGCGCAAAAACCGTGTTGGCAGCCAGCCATAGCAGAAGCTGGATGGAAAGAAAACGCATAAAGGACGAAAAGGAGGGTGATCGGTTCTCAAATTTTACGTTACCCCGATAGACATTCACCTCATTTGCCTGACTACTGGTGTTCTGCCAATTGATCGCGTTGATGACGAATCGAATGGCCGCTTTTGTAGCCTGGTCCTCTTGCGCTGCCGGTGGTAAACGTTAAAAGCCCGGCTGGAACGTTATTTACTTTTTTTGGGGAGGTAAGCGTTTGGATCGAGGGCTTTGGGCGACCAGCCTTGCAAAAATTCGGCGACGAGCTTTGGGCTGTGGCCTTTGCCTTCTTCCAGGTAAGCCGAGTTCTGCGTGTGCAGCCGGTTGCCCTGGCCATCCAGAATGACAAAAACCGGGAAGCCAAACCGTTGGGGATAACCCAGTTGGGCCAGCGTGGCTTCGTTCTTGTTTTCGGGACTGTAATTCACGCGTAACACTTCGTAATTCGCGTTCAGCAAACGACTTAAGGTGGTGTCAGAATGGGTAAGGTTATGAAACCGGATGCACCAGGAACACCAGTTGCCGCCAATTTGCAGCAAAACGTGCTTTCCTTCTTTTCCCGCTTTGGCCACGGCATTTTTGATCTCCTGTTGCGCGTCAGCTTTGGGGTTGTAAATGGCGGGAGCCGCCGGTTTGGCCGCTTCCTGTGCCTGGGTTGTCAGGGCTGTAAAGGCCAGAAGAAGGAGGAGAGAAAACCGTTTCATGAACGATGAAGTGAGATTGGTAACTGGTTGATTAAGCCGCTGAGCAGGATTTTAAATCCTGCTCAGCGGTTCGGTTCTTACAGCATCACCGGCTGCCCTGTCCGTACGGATTCGTCACAGGCGAAGGCGATGCGAAGGCTGTTGACGGCATCCTGCAAATGATCCGTCAAATCAACATTCTCCTGAATCGCTTTCAGGAAAAACCGTTGCTCGCGGTTACACAACTCCTGGTGATCCGGCTCGTCCTGCATATCGATCCAGGTATCTTCCTGAACAAACTGATCATCTTTATCGAGTGCCGCGTGGTGAACGCGGAGGGATTCGGTTTTGGTGTGCGCGTCGACGTTGTCGGATTTGCCCACTCCTCCGGCGTTTTTGGCTACAATCGAAACGCAACCTTTCGGACCGATTACGTCTTTGACGAAGAAAGCGGTTTCGCTCATCATCGGCCCCCAACCGGCTTCGTACCAGCCCACCGAACCGTCTTCAAACCGGATTTGTAACTGGCCGTAGTTATAATTTCCGGCCGGAATTTCTTCCGTCAGCCGGGCACCGATGGCGTTGACCTGCACGGGTTTCGAACGCGTCATCTGGCACATCACGTCAATGTAGTGCACTCCACAATCCACAATAGGGCTGAGGCTTTTCATTAGATTCCGGTGAACCGTCCACATGTATCCGTGGCTCTGCTGGTTCAGGTTCATCCGCATCACGAGCGGACGGCCCAGACCCTGAGCCACTTCGACGAACTTTTCCCAGGAGGGATGGTGACGCAGAATATACCCGACAACTACTTTCTTTCCGGCTTTTTCGGCGGCAGCCACCACGCGCTCGGCTCCTTCGACGGTATCCGCCAACGGTTTTTCAATGAAAACATGGCAGCCGCTCTCCAGCGACTGAATCGCAAAGGCTTCGTGGGTGTCGGGATAGGTTGAGATACAGACGGCGTCGGGTTTGGTTTCCTGCAATGCCGTGGTCAGATCACTGAACAACGGATAACCACCGCCGAGTCGCTCGTTGAGCGCTTCCTTGCTTTTTCCGGTTGAAACAATACCGCAGATTTCAAAACCGTCCTGGGTTGAATACGCTATAGCGTGCGAAGCTCCCATGTTGCCGCAACCGACAACGAGGACCCGCACCGAAGAATTGGGTGTTGACATAGAAAATTGGGATTTGAAACGCAAATTGGGATAGGATGACGAATAAAAAAAGCCTACTAATGTCCCAACCGATAATTCAAACCAATAATTCCCTGTAAACCGGGCCAGAAACTCTCCCAGTTGGTCAGGCCAATGCCGGGCTGGTGTGCTATGTACGTATCAAACAGAAAGTAATCGGTCCGTTTCTGAAAACCGATAAACTTTTGCACACCCAGATCCAGATTCCAGCGGGCCGAAAACCGGATGTTCATGGCCGCCGTGATGCCAAGGCCTGTCACAAAACCGTCTGCCGATACCTGACGATATACGGATTTGCCCGTGCTGAAGGATTCGATGGTACCTTGCTGGCGGTATTGGGAACCAATCAGGCTAAGGCCGATCGGGAGGCCCACTTTGGTCACGCGCCCTTGCCTGCGAATCACATCCCAACGCGATCCCAGCTTGAAGAAAGCGCCCGATGTTTTCAGATCATTGACCCCGCAATTGCAGATGAATCCATTGCGGAAGCCGCCAAATGAGTTTTCGTGGGTATAGCCTGCGCTGAACGTAATGGCCCACTGATCGAGATGGGGGCTCCAAGCCGTTGTCAGTTCGAGCGAACGGCCCGGTAACGTCGCCAGGTTGCTGCCAATCTGTCCCTGCCACCGCTGGGCCTGAGCAGTGAAGAAAGAAACAAGAAAAAAAAGAAAGAGTAACGAACGGGTCATGAACTTTGATGACGAAATAAAATCGGCCAGTCTGAGTGACTGACCGATGTAATGCATTTATACTTTGGTTTTTTCAACGACGTTCACCAGAATGTAGCGGATACTGGGCCCGTCGGCCTTGGGGTTCTTGATGTGTTTCCGTCTGACGGTCAAGGTGTATTGGTAGCCTTCTTCGTACGTAAAACCTTCAATGCCGAAGTAGTGGTTAGACCAGTTTGCTTCGTCTTCCATCTTGACCCACAGGCACTTCTGCGGACCAACGCTCATGCAATCCCTGTATTTGTCGGCTACCTGCATGGTAATGATGTCTGGTTTTAAATTATTTTTGTCGCAAGCGGAAAACAAAAGGACAAGGCAAATGGAAAACAAGCGAATGATTTGGTTCATGGATGATTGGAGCTGTTATAAATCCTGTTTTGTGTCAGGATGCATTTGCTCACCAAACCGTTGGAAACGAACTTGATAAAGTTGACCGCGTGAAATTAGTACTTGGCTGGTTTTAGCAATTTCCGCTTAAAGAAATCGGCGGTTGCCTGCCCAACCTTCAGCGCATTGTCGTGGCGCATCCAGTGGTGGGTATCGTCGGGAATGACCAGTGTTTCCATCGGGACGCCCTGCGCGTCGAGCCGGCGAACCAGATCAGTGCTTTGGTTGAACCGAACGTTGCGGTCGTCGTCGCCGTGGATGATCAGAACGGGTGAGGTCCAGGTACGGACCGCCGAAACCGGCGAAGATTCCCAAGCTACTTTAACGGCTTTTTCAGCATCCGGAATCGGTTCGGCGGGATTGGACGGAAGCGGGGAACGGCTGGTGGTCCAGTTGTGAACGCCGTGGATATCAACCCCGGCGGCAAAGAGTTTAGAATCGCGGGCCAGCGCCAGGGCTGTCAGGTAACCGCCGTAGGAACCGCCGTACACGCCGATGCGGCTGGCGTCAATCTGGGGTTGTTGGGCGAGCCACTCGGCAGCGGCTTTGATATCCTGGTACTCCGAAGCGCCGGCTGAACCACCTCTCGCGGGCTGGTGAAAGGCGTGCCCGTATCCGATGCCCAACCGGTAGTTGACGGATAAAACCGTAAAACCGAGGCTGACCAAATATTGATTATAAGCGTAAGCATTCGAATAATAGTCCGAATAATTCCAGCCCAGCTGCATCTGCCGCGACGGACCGCCGTGGACATAAATGATAGCGGGGACATTATTGCCGGTCTTTTTGCCCGAACCGTTGGCAGGTTCAAAGAGTTGCGCGTAAATGGTCATGCCATCCGGTGCTTTGAAAATAACCTGTTTGGGCGTGACCAGTTGTTTTTCCGGGAAATTGGTGGGAATGAGGTTTTGGGCCAGCAGCTTTGGAGTGCCTTTCGAGAACGGCATTACGGCAGGTAGCGGAGGACGGTGGGCGGTACCGCTGATCAGGGCGATACTTGTCCCGTCGCCCGTAACAACCGGGGTCCACTCCAGACCGGCTCCCGGCGTCAGTACTTCTACAGCAGCTTTGTCGACAGGAACGCGAACCACGTGCCGCCGGTCGATATCCAGCTTATCGGGGCCGGTGTTGCCGCTAAAAACCAGCCATTTACGGTCAGCGCTCAACTGGATATGTTCGGCCATAAACGAACCGGGGGTTAACAACAACGGATTTCCGCCGGATGCGGGCAGGGAATACAGGTGCGGCCAGCCGTCCTGGTACGAAACAAAAACAATGCGGTCGTGGGCGGCCCAGTGCAGGTTGACACCGCCGTGGGTGTTCGGCACCGATCCGGCCAGGGTTTTGGGGGCCTGCCAGAGTGGGCTGGCGTTGCCTGTTGCTACATCAACGGTCCAGATGGACCACGGCTGGTGTTTTCGTACCAGCACGGAATCCGGCGCACCGCCCGATCCGGGTGTGCGGACAAACACAATTTTTTTCCCGTCGGGTGACCAGCGCGGAGAGCGGTCGCGGGAAAAGGAGGGAGCCATCCACTGAATGGGAGTTTCAGCATTGCTATACACCCCGACAAAGGCGTGATCACCCCGGCCCGAAATGAACGCCAGTTTTGAGCCATCGGGCGACCACTGAATCGATCCGTTTTCGCCCCGGGCAGTAAAGAGGTTTTTGGCGGGCGATGAACCATCGATGGGGGCCGTCCAGACCTGATTTGATTTAATAAAAGCGACCTGGTCATTTTTAGGGGAAATCAGCGGTTCGTCGCCTTCCGACAGCGATTTGGGTTGACCACCCGCAAACGGGACACTCCAGACCTGCACTTTGATGGGGTTGGGCGCAGAGGTGGTGTTGACCGGTAGTGCTTCGTCCCAGTTGGAGCCATGATCGCCCCCGCGTACGTAAATAACCCATTTTCCGTCTGCCGAAATCGCCAGGCTGGAAATTTCCTGGCCGTCGTCCTCCGTATAATTAGTGAGCATCCGGGGCACAAATTCTGGTCCTTCGGCTACATATACATTCCGTTTTCCGTTCTGGTTGAACACCCAGGCAATTTTTGATCCCTGGGCTGATGCCGTCAGATCGGAAGGGAAAGGATAACTACGGACGGATTCGAGCGTGAACGATTGAGCACTAACGACCAGATGCCCGAACAGCATGAGGCTAAAGAGGAAAATTCGCTTCATAAGAGGGAGTTGTATTCGGAAACCTGAAAATACGAAAGAAGCGTAATTTCGCAGAGGTGAGCGGCTGAAATCAGCATTTTTTAGCGAAAAAATTACTCCGCTTCTCTTCTTTCGCTTCGCTCACCTCTGCGAAATTACTAAACAAAGCCTTTGGCGACGGGTTAACTAAGTCTACGCTACGTGTATCACAATCCCCCGTTTTCAATGAAAAGCACAACCCAATCCATTGAGCAATTAAGCATCAATACCGTTCGGGTATTGGCGGCCGATGCCGTGCAGAAAGCCAAGTCTGGCCACCCCGGCTTACCGATGGGTGCGGCTCCAATTGGCCATATTCTCTGGACGGAAGCCATGAATTACAACCCCCAAAATCCCGACTGGCCCAACCGCGACCGGTTTATTCTGTCGGCTGGCCACGGTTGTATGTTGCAGTATTGTTACCTCCATCTGACGGGCTATGACCTGAGCATGGAAGACCTCAAGCAGTTTCGGCAACTCGACAGTCAGACACCCGGCCACCCGGAATACGGTTTGTCGAAAGGCGTTGAAATCACGACCGGACCGCTGGGGCAGGGGTTCGCCAACGGCGTTGGGTTTGCCATTGGGCAATACCACCTGGCGGCCCGGTACAACAAGCCGGATTTTCCGCTCTTCGATTATAAAATATACGCCCTTTGCAGCGATGGCGATATGATGGAGGGAATCACCTCCGAAGCCGCTTCGCTGGCGGGCCATCTGAAGCTGGGCAACCTGATCTACTTTTACGACGACAACCATATTTCGATTGAAGGAACAACGGATTTGACCTTCACGGAAGACGTGGCCCAGCGGTTTCAAGCGTACGGCTGGCATGTGCAGGTAGTGCCCGACGGCAATGATCTGGAAGCGTTGTACCAGGCCGTGAAAGCAGCCCAGGAAGAAACAAGCCGCCCGTCATTGATCAAAGTCCGGACGCACATTGGCTACGGTAGCCCCAACAAAGCCGACACCGCTGAAGCCCACGGTTCGCCCCTGGGAGATGAGGAAGTGCGGCTGGTGAAAGAAAACCTCGGCTTTGATCCTGATCAGTCGTTTGTGGTGCCCCCCGATGTGCTTCATTACTACCGCGAGATTGGCAAGGAGCGGGCCAAGAAAGAAGAAAAATGGAACGATCTGTATAAGGCTTACCAAGCAAAATACCCCGAGCTGGCCGAAGAATTTGAGTGGGTCACCAATGGAAAATTGCCGAAGGGATGGGAGGAAAAGATTCCCGTTTTTCCGGCAAGTGAAGAAAAGCTGGCAACCCGCCAGGCATCAGGGAAAGTGCTGAACGCCATCGCCGATGATTTGCCGCACCTCATCGGCGGATCGGCTGATTTGTCCCCGTCAACGAATACCGATCTGAAAAATTACAAGTCATTTACAGTAGACAACCGGGAAGGGCGTATTTTCCATTTTGGTGTTCGGGAGCACGCAATGGGTGCCATTCTGAACGGTTTGGCCGTTACCAAAGGCATTATTCCGTACGGGGCCACTTTTCTGGTGTTTTCAGACTATATGAAACCCACGATTCGGCTGGCGGCCATCATGAAAATTCGCCCAGTTTATGTGTTTACACATGATAGTATCGGCTTGGGTGAAGACGGTACCACGCACCAACCCATTGAACACCTGATGGCGTTGCGCGCCATTCCGAACGTGGTGGTGATTCGCCCGGCTGATGCCAACGAAACCGCTCAGGCCTGGCGGGTGGCCATCGGCCATCCGGGTGGCCCGGTAGCCATCGTTCTGACCCGGCAGGGCTTGCCCGTGCTTGACCAGGAAAAATACACCAGCGCGAAGGAACTGGAAAAAGGCGCGTATATTCTGTCCGATTCTGACAAAGAACCCGATGTCATTCTGATCGGTACAGGGTCGGAAGTATCGTTGTTGCTGCAGGCACAGGAGCAATTGAAAAAGGAATCGGTTGCGGCCCGCGTGGTGAGCATGCCCTCCTGGGAACTGTTCGATCGTCAGGATGCTTCTTACAAAGAAAAAGTGCTGCCCAAAAAGCACAGAAAACGCCTGGCGGTGGAAGCGGGCGCGGAGTTGGGCTGGCAAAAATACGTTACCGATGAAGGCGATATTCTGGGCATGACCTCGTTTGGCGAATCAGCACCGGCGGGCGACCTGTTCAAGAAATTTGGTTTCACGGTAGAAAATGTGGTCAAGCGGGCCAAAGCACTGTTGCATTAACCGCTTTTCGGTTTGTAATTTATCGTCTACGGTTTTCAGGATGCGGTTTACAGTGGGTTGACGCTATGGTTGCTGCACGCTGTTCGGGTTTGCCAATCCTGATCAGCTTAAGAATCGCGCTGAAAACCGGTTACTGAAAACCGATAAACCGAAAACTATAACCCGTGTACTCATGAAAATAGGCATTGCCGCCGATCACGGTGGCTTCGAACTCAAAGAAGATTTGAAATCGCATCTGACCAAATTAGGCTACGAAGTGGTCGATTACGGCGCTCACGAATATGATTCCCTGGACGATTATCCCGACAAAATTATTCCGCTCGCGCAGGCTGTGTCGAAGCGGGACGTGGAGCGGGGTGTGGCCGTTTGTGGCAGCGGGGTGGGCGCGGCTATTGTCGCCAACAAGATTCCGGGCGTGCGGGCGGCTTTAATTAACGACCATTTTTCGGCTCATCAGGGTGTAGAAGACGACGATATGAACTTAATTTGCCTCGGCGGACGTATTACAGGCAATCGGGTGGCCGAAGAATTCGTCCAGGCTTTTCTGGAAGCCCGCTTCAGCGGGGCCGAACGACACCTCCGCCGGTTGAATAAAGTGATTGAATTAGAAAGTAAATAACTTTTGCCGTTCAAGGTTTGACGTCTACCGTATAAGGCTTTTTCGCTGGTAGCGTAGTCGTTGAACCTTGAACTTTAAACCTTAAACGAAAAAATGGCAAATCGCGTCAAACAAATCCACGAATTTGGCCAGAGCATCTGGCTGGATTTTATCGACCGGAAAATCATGGATTCCGGAGAATTGCAAAAACTGATCGACGAAGATGGCGTTCGGGGTATCACGTCGAACCCGGCTATCTTCGAGAAAGCGATCAGCAGCAGTTCTGATTACGATGAAGACATCAAGACACTGTCTAAAGACAATAAAAGCGACGAAGATATATTTTACGGACTGGCCGTCAGCGATATTCAGCGGGCGGCTGATTTGTTTAAGCCCGTTTACGAAGAAGAAATTCGGGGTGCCGACGGGTACGTGAGTCTGGAAGTATCTCCGCACCTGGCACTTGATACGGAGGGAACCACCCGGCAGGCCCGCGAACTCTGGAAAGCCGTGGATCGGGAAAATGTCATGATCAAAATTCCGGGAACGGAGCCGGGCCTGCCCGCCATCCAAACCGCCATCAGTGAAGGTATCAACGTCAACGTGACGCTGCTGTTTGGGCTGGATCGCTACGAAGCCGTAACGGATGCGTACATCTCCGGTCTGGAAGCGCGCGTGGCGGCTGGTCAGCCCATTGACCACATTGCGTCGGTGGCCAGTTTCTTCCTCAGCCGGATCGATGTGATGGTGGACCCCATGCTGGACGAAAAAGGCCTGGGCGATCTGAAAGGCGAGGTTGCGATTGCTTCGGCCCGCAAGGCTTACGAAATTTACAAGCGCGTGTTCAGCAGCGAACGGTTTGCCAAGCTGAAAGAAAAGGGTGCGAAACCGCAACGGTTGCTGTGGGCCAGTACAAGCAGCAAAAATCCGGCAATTCCGGATACCAAATACGTGGAAGAACTGATCGGGCCAGAAACCGTTGATACCGTTCCGATGGAAACACTGGAAGCGTTCCGGGATCATGGCGTGGCCGAAAACCGCCTGGAAAACGATCTGGATAAATCCACGGAGATTCTCGAAAAACTCAAAACTGCCGGAATCGACATCAACGAGATTACCCAAAAGCTCGAAGACGAAGGCATCGACAAATTCAACAAGCCGTACGACAAGCTGCTGGCGGCCATTGCCACCCAGCGCAAAGCGCTCGAACACGCTTAAGGTATGGAGTTGACTCCCATTAAAGTTCTCTTTCTGGATGTCGGGGGCGTGTTGCTCACCAATGGGTGGGGGCACGAATCCCGGCAGCGGGCGGCCGAAACGTTCGGGTTTGATTACGCGGAAATGGACGTGTTGCATGATTTTATCTTCAACACGTACGAGATCGGGCGCATTACGCTTGACGAATATTTGGACACCGTTGTTTTCAACAAACCGCGCGATTTTACCCGGGAGGATTTCAAATCGTTTATGTTTGCGCAGTCGTTGGAATTGCCCCACATGCTCCAGTGGTTGGTTGAGTGGAAAAAAAGCAATCCACAGATTCGGATTCTATCCATCAACAACGAAGGACGCGAACTCAACGAATACCGTATCAAAAAACACCGGCTGCACCAGTGTTTCGACGCTTTCATTTCTTCCTGTGAGGTGGGAATGCGGAAGCCGGACCCTGGTATTTTCAGACTGGCAATGGGCGTTGCGCAGGCGCGCCCGGAGCAATGTTTCTATTTCGATGACCGCCTGATGCTGGTAGAAACGGCCCGGAAACTGGGTATCCAGGCGTTCCATCATCAATCCTTTGAAACAACGAAATCCATCCTGGAAAAGCTGAATTAAGAACCGCTAAACTTGCACTAGTTCAATGGCAGAAACGAAGTATAATTTTGGAATGATCGGCCTGGGAACGATGGGCCGCAATTTGCTGCTCAATATGGCCGATCACGGTTTTCCCGTGGCTGGTTACGACATCAATCCCGACCAGGTTGCTGGTTTTGAAAAAGAAGGCGAAGGCAAACCCGTGAAAGGGTTTACGGACCTGGCGGCCATGACCCAGAGCTTGTCTACGCCCCGGGCCATCATGATGCTGGTGCCCGCCGGAAAACCGGTCGATAACGTCATCGAAAAGTTACTGCCGCTGCTTGAACCCGGCGACATTATCATCGACGGTGGAAACTCGCATTTTACCGACACCATTCTTCGGGATAAATACCTGGACGAAAAAGGCTTCCACTTCTTTGGAATGGGCATTTCGGGCGGTGAAGAAGGCGCACGCAAAGGGCCGAGTATGATGCCGGGTGGCGACAAACAGGCGTACCTGACGCTGAAACCCATCTTTGATGCCATTGCCGCCAAGGTAAACGGAGATCCTTGCGTTACCTATATCGGACCGGGCGCATCGGGCCATTTTGTCAAAATGGTGCATAACGGGATTGAGTACGGGGTCATGCAACTTATTGCCGAGACATACGAAATTCTGCGCAAAGGGTTATTGCTTGACAATGAGGAACTTCACCAGCTGTTTAAAGGATGGAATGAAGGCCGTTTGCAGTCGTTTCTAATCGAAGTATCGCGCGACATTTTTAATTTCAAGGAAGACGGCGCGGATCAGTACCTGCTGGATTTGATTAAAGATCAGGCCAAATCGAAAGGAACCGGCAAATGGACCTCGCAGGTGGCGATGGACCTGGAAGTGCCCATTCCGACCATCGACATGGCGGTGGCCATGCGCGATATGTCCAAGTACAAAACGTTGCGGGTGCGGGCATCGGGCATTTACGGCGGTGAACCTGCTGCGCTCAACGTCAACAAGGAGGACTTCTTAGAATCGGTGGAAGAGGCTCTGTATTTCAGTATCATCATGACCTACGCGCAGGGCCTTGATTTGCTGTATCGTTCTTCGATTGCGTACGGGTATAACCTTGATCTGGCCGGAATTTCGAAAATCTGGCGGGGTGGCTGTATCATCCGGGCGGCTTTACTGAGCGACATTTACAATGCCTACGAAAAGGCACCGAGTCTGGAGCATCTGCTGCTCGATGAGTCCATCAAGGAGCTGGTTTCCCGGAGCCTGGGCAGCATGCGGGCAGTTGTTACTTCGTCCATTACAGCAGGATTGGCCATTCCGGCCCTGGCGTCGGCTTTGACGTATTTCGATTCGTTCCGGACCGAAAACCTGCCATCCAACCTGATTCAGGCGCAACGCGATTACTTCGGCGCTCATACCTACGAACTGATTAACAAAGAAGGCGTTTTCCATACCCACTGGACGCCGTTACCAAGTAAACCATGAAATCGACTCTAAAACCGCAGCCCACCGTATTTGTGATCTTCGGGGGAACCGGTGACCTGGCCTGGCGCAAACTGGCCCCGGCCTTGTATAACTTGTACCTGGATGGCTGGTTGCCCGCTCATTTTTCAATCATTGGAACGGGCCGCACGCAACTTACCGACGAGCAGTTCCGGGAAAAACTTCGGGAAGGCATCGACAAGTTTTCCCGCAGCGGACAATCCCAAAACGAGCAATGGGACGTATTCAGCAAGAATATTTATTACCAGGTTTCGGACCTGAAAAATGCGAAAACGTACCACGAATTGGGTGAACGCTTCCAGACCTATGAAGCGGAATGGGGCGAGAAAGCGGACCTGATTTATTACCTGGCGGTGGCTCCCAATTTCTTCCCGATCATCGCGGAAAACATTGCCAACAAATGTCCGAAAGATGGACTATCGCGGACTCGGATTGTGATCGAAAAACCGTTCGGGCATGATCTGGAGTCGGCGCGGGCGTTGAATGCGCAGTTGCAGGGAATCTTTGACGAAAAGCAGATTTACCGCATCGACCATTACCTCGGCAAAGAAACCGTGCAGAACATCATGGCATTCCGGTTTTCCAACTCGCTGCTGGAACCCATCTGGAACCGTAATTACATCGATCACGTCCAGATTTCGGTGACCGAACAGCTGGGCGTTGAAGATCGGGGCGGTTATTACGACGGGGCGGGGGCCATGCGCGATATGATCCAGAACCACATTCTGCAACTCCTGTGTCTGATTGCGATGGAACCGCCGATCAACCTCGACGCCGATGAGGTGCGAAACCGTCGGGTGGACGTGTTGCGGTCAATGCGCCGGTTTGACGCCGATGCCATTCGATTTTCAGCCGTTCGGGGCCAGTACGCCCACGGCTGGATTGAAGGCAAGGAAGTGCCGGGTTACCGGCAGGAAGAGGAGGTTGATCCCGAATCAAATACGGAAACATTTGCCGCCGTGAAGTTTTTCGTCGACAACTGGCGTTGGCAGGGCGTACCGTTTTACGTTCGGACGGGAAAACACCTGAGCCAGTCGGCATCGGTCATTTCAATCCAGTTCAAAAACGTTCCGCATTCCATCTTTCCGGCAGAATCAGCCGAAAACTGGCAGCAAAACCGCTTGATTTTCAGTATTCAGCCCGAAATGAGCATTCGGCTCCAGATGCAGGCCAAGCGCCCCGGTCTGGACATGACGCTCAACCCCGTTGATCTGGTGTTTGACTACAGCGGCACCTACGCCGGCAAACCGCCCGAAGCATATGAAACCCTGCTGCTTGATACCATGCTGGGTGATCAGACGCTGTTCATGCGCAGTGACCAGGTGGAAGCCGCCTGGGAGTTGATCATGCCGATTCTGAATGCCTGGGGCAACAAAAAAAGCCTTAGTTTTCCGAACTATCCCGCCGGTTCCTGGGGACCGGAAAATGCCGAAGCACTTATTGCGCAGGACGGTTTTCACTGGTTTACACTTCCACTTAGCAGTAAACACGCATGAGCCAGCCTATTCTGCATATTTACGAAACCGCCGACCAGACACTGGTGGCGCTGGCCGATTTTTTCGTGGAAAGCGCCAAAGAGTCGATTGCCGAAAACGGCCGGTTTTTGGTTTCGCTATCGGGTGGTAGTTCGCCCAAGAAGCTCTACGAATTGCTGGCATCCCCGGAGTACAGCAGCCGGATTGACTGGGATAAAGTCGATTTCTTCTTTGGCGATGAGCGCAACGTGCCCGCCGACCATCCCGACAATAACGCCCTGATGGTCAAAAAAGCGCTGTTTGAACCGTTGCGGATTCCGGCGGAGCATATTTTTGCGGTTGATACCAGCCTGCCACCCGCCGAAGCCGCCCAACGCTACGCAGAAACGATTCAAAACCGTTTCCAGGCCGAACAGGTGCGCTTTGATCTGATCCTGCTCGGATTGGGTGACAATTCGCACACCGCTTCGCTCTTTCCGCACACGCCGGTGTTGCACGACACGTCGGTTTCGGTGAAAGCCGTTTATTTGGAGGATCAGGATGTGTACCGGATTACGATGACTGCTCCGCTGATCAATCTGGGCCGTCGTCTGGCGTTTCTGGTTTACGGAGAAGGAAAAGCCGAAGCGGTCAATGCCGTTTTGAATGGCGCGGAAGACATTGAAAATCACCCCGCACAACTGATTCGCAAGACGGAAGGCGAGGTGCACTGGTTTCTGGACGAACCGGCGGCATCGGTTTTGCCAAAATAGGTTCACGTATTCGGAATCCAGAAGCAATTTGACCGGTCCGTACTCTATTTATTACAAACTAAAAGGCCTTAAAGGCCTTTTAGTTTGTAATGCTAGTAAATTCACCAGGGCTGCATCATGTTAAAAGGTACGAAACTCTACAGCATTCTTTTCAATAAATGCCCTCGTTGTCAGAAGGGTGATTTTTTCGTTACGAGCAGTGCGTACAACCTGAAACGCTTTGATGATATGCACGAACAATGCAGTCATTGCAAGCTGCGTTACGAGGCTGAACCCGGTTTTTTCGTGGGGGCGATGTACGTGAGTTATGCCTATTATGTGGCCTACATCATTGCAACGTTTGTGCTGTTTAGTCTGTTTTTCTCGATTGATCAGCTCAATTATTACCTGGTGGTGCTGCTGCCAACGCTGGTGGTGCTCACGCCATTTTTCTTCCGATTGGCCCGCCGGACCTGGATTAGTTTCTTTGTTAGCTACAATCCGGAAGCTTCCGAAGCGAAACCCCGCTGAAGCGTTCCTTATCCGCTGGGGCATAGAAGAAAATAGCGGTTTAGGCGGTTACTTGCAGGTAATCCGGCAACGGCAACGCCAGGCTTGACGCATCGGGAATAGCGGTCCGGCGCACGGTTTCGAGTGGGATAACGCCCGACCAGATCGGCAGGTCTTTGTCTTCGGGTTCGTCGTTGGGGCCACCAGTCCGGATTTTGGCCGACGCTTCTTCCAGTGAAAATGCCAATACCGTCGTTTTCCGAATCTCACTGACGGTTTCTGGGCGCAGGTCGGCCCAGCGATTCGGAATCAACTGGTCCGTGATGAGCGCCAGTGCCTTCACTTTCTGATCGTAGTCCTCCACTTTTTCGGCCGTGGCAAAAATGATCACCGAGCGGTAATTGACCGAATGGCTGAAGCCCGATTTGGCCAGGACCAACCCATCGAGGAGGGTCACCGAAATGCAAACCGGAATTCCTTTTTCAACTTCCCGAATAAAATGACTACCTACCGATCCGTGAATTAGCAGCCGGTCGCCGTCGCGGGCAAAAGCGGTGGGCAACGACCAGGGCTGGCCGTCGATGGCGTAGCTGATGGTGCAAAAAAGGGCTTCGTCCAGGATGCTGTAAATGGATTCGGTGTCGTAATGGGTACGTTTGGCCGAGCGACTGGAGGTGGTGCGTAGTGTTTGCATAGCGAGTAGTTTTCTGTTGGTGGTATACGGTCTTCAGTTTATGGTTCAATGCGTCAGCCCACTGAAAACCTTTCTTTGACTTTCCAAAGGTGCTATATTGCCGGATGGTCTAAATCATCCGGTTTTTGAAAAATAGGTAGTCCGCTTATGCTTCCTTTCAAATCATTACTTACCGTCGATAAAACCGCCGATAGGGCTGTGTTTCTGCAACTGGCGGGGCAACTCCGGCGGCTGATTGGCGAAGGCGTTCTGCAAACCGGCCAAAAATTGCCGGGCAGTCGCCAGCTGGCAACTCTGCTTCAGCTCCACCGTAAAACCGTGATAGCCGCTTATGACGAATTGCTGGCGGAGGGGTGGCTAGCGTCGCGGACAGGCAGTGGTACGTTTGTGGCTGACCAGCTTCCTGTCGTTTTGCCCCAATCCTTTGGAGAAGAGACGAATTCTCAGCCCGTAAAGCAGGTGGCCGGTTTCCAGTTTGCTAAAAAGCCGCACCTGGCCCGCCCTTTGCTGCTCATAAATGACGGTCTGCGGCTGGACGACGGGTTTCCAGATATTCGTCTGGCGCCAATGGACGAGCTGGCTCGTGCCTATCGCTCGTATTTCCGCTGGGGTAATCCGCAGCAGCATTTTGGCTATGGCGATCCGAAAGGCAATCGCCTGCTGCGCGAAGAACTTTCGGGGTATCTCAACGAAACCCGGGCGCTTCATACAACGCCGGACAACATCCTGGTGGTGCGAGGTAGCATCATGGGTATTCACCTGGCCAGTACACTCTTGCTGGAACCGGGCCAGACCGCCGTAGTGGGTGAAACCAACTGGTCGGGTGCAAACATGAATTTTGTGCAAGCCGGAGCCAACCTGCTCACGGTGCCCGTTGACCAGTACGGCATTGATGTCGAGGCTCTGGCCGAAATCTGTCGGCGTCAGCCGGTTCGGGTTGTCTATGTGACGCCCCATCACCACTATCCGACCACCGTTAGCATGCCGTCCGACCGTCGGCAAAGGCTGCTGCAACTGAGTTCCCAATACGGTTTTGTGATTCTGGAGGATGATTACGATTACGAGTTTCACTACCTCCGCCGACCCATTCTGCCGCTGGCGAGTGCTGATGCAAATGGTATGGTGATTTACGTGGGATCGTTGTCGAAGTCGGTGGCTCCGGCGTTTCGAATCGGGTATCTGGTTGCCCCCGAGTCGGTTATTGACGAACTGGCCCGCTTGCGCCGGATTATCGACCGGCAGGGTGACTCCATGCTTGAGTTTGCGGTGGGACAACTGTTTCGCAACGGCGATATGCGACGCCACCTGAAAAAAGCGCACCAGGTTTACGCGGCCCGGTGTACTTATTTTTGTTCCCTGTTGAGCAGTGAATTGACCGATGTAGTGACGTTCAAACAACCCGAGGGTGGGCTGGCGGTGTGGGCAACGCTGGACCCGGATATTAACGTGAGCGAACTGGCCGAAAAAGCCCGGCGTGAAAATTTGACAGTTGCCAACGGACTGGCGCATAATCCGCCCGGGAAAAAGCTTAACAGCACGCGATTGGGATTTGCGTCGAGTACCGAAGCTGAGCTGGAGCAAAGCGTGGGAATTCTGCGCAAACTCACACGTGGCTGAGGAAAACCGTTATTCAAACTGAAACGCAAAATAAGTACACGGCTTGGAACTGGTGTTCTGAATGCCGTGGGGAACGTTGGACTCCAGAAAAATAATGTCGCCGACCTGGGCCGGATGAAGGACTCCGTCAATGCTTTCCTGGGCGGTATTTTCGATCAGTAACAAAATTTCGGCGGCCCGGTGAGTGTGGGGCGGGTGGCTCCATAAGCCTGGATTCAGGGTCGTAACGTGCATTTCAAAGCGCTTGCACATCACCGTCGACTGATCGAACATTCGTCGGATGCCACCTTTGTCGTGTGGTTTGTACGGCACGGTATTCCAGTCAACCCAGAACGAGCCACCTGCCATCCGGGTCAGGTCGAGATCCGGCACTTCCTTGGAGGCATAGCGCATGACAAAATAGGTAACGGGCTGGTTCGTCTTGTTAGAAAACCGGTGGGCATCGCCGGGCATCACCAGCACAACGCTGCCGGGACCCAGCGTTTTGGTTTTTTCGCCGAGCGTAACCGTTAACGGGCCTTCTTTGACAATCAGCAGTAGTTCGTCATCCAGAACCTGAGATGGCGGCTCGGGTTGATTGGCCAGAAGGGTGATGCCGTGGATACTAAAATCGTTGAAATCCCGCGTGGTGCCTTCCATGAGTGTTCGGTCTTCATAGCCCGTGTACCTGGCAACCGGCGCTTTGCTCCAGGCGTATACCTTCGACAGAATCGTTTGAGCATGAGTAGGTTGGGCGAAGACGGCGAGCAGCAGCAACAGGAACGGTTTCATCGATTTAAGGGATTAAGCAGCGAGGTAAAAAGCAAATACGAGTTCAAAACTAGTTAAAAAGCGGTTTCATCAATAGTTGGGCAAAGGAGCCAGATGCGTAAAATTTGCCTCCGAAAACTGGATCAAGATACCGCACCCGGCCTCATTCTATTGGCCGGACGTCAAACTTTCAAACGATGCAGCGGGTTATTCAAGAGCACGATTACGCAATAAGCATCATTTCTCTCAACAGAATTATGGCAGAAGCAATTAAAACCGCCCTCGTCACCGGCGGATCAAAAGGTATTGGATACGGCATTGCCGAAGTGCTGATCAAAGACGGTATTCGCGTGGCTATTACCAGCCGCTCGCAGGAAAACGCCGAAGAAGCCGCAGCTTCGCTGAATAAAATCAACGATGGGTATGCCCTCGGAATTGCCGCCGACGTGCGCGACCTGGTTTCGCAGCAGCGGGCCGTTGACGCAATTGTGCAGAAATGGGGCCGCCTGGATTATGTCATCGCCAACGCGGGCGTCGGTCATTTTGCGCCCATCCAGGAACTGACCCCTGAGCAGTGGACCGAAACCATCGACATCAACCTGACCGGGGTGTTTTATTCCATCAAGGCGACGTTGGACGAATTGAAAAAGTCGGAGGGCTATTTTATCTCCATTGCGAGTCTGGCCGGCACCAATTTCTTTGAAAATGGAACGGCCTACAACGCCAGCAAGTTTGGGCTGGTTGGGTTTACACAGGCGCTGATGCTCGATTTACGCAACGAAGGCATAAAAGTATCCACGATCATGCCCGGGTCGGTAGCGTCTTACTTCAACAACCACGAACCCAGCGAGAAAGACGCCTGGAAAATTCAGCCCGAAGATATTGGCCAGATCGTTGCTGACCTGATTCACATGCCCGCCCGGACGCTGCCCAGCAAGATCGAGGTGCGGCCCACCCGGCCCGGCGGCAAGTAACTGATTTTTGAGGAAAGGCCGCCGTGGGTGTGAAGGATGAGTGGTACGGAGCCCTGGTGCAACCCGAGGGTATCCAAAGTCAAGTCCGTTGGACTTGCGTGGATTTTGGCAAAACCGTTATCTTTAACAATTGTCAAACCTTCCCATATGAATTCACGGCTACCTTTCCTCGCTTTTTTGCTGATCCAGTTTTTCGTTTTTCGAACGGTTTTGGCTCAGCCTCTTACCTCCGCCCAGATTGATCAATTGGCGGAGCGAACCCTAACAACTTTTCAGGTGCCGGGTATTGCGGTGGCCGTGGTGAAAGACGGCAAGGTGATTCATGCCAGGGGCTACGGTGTCCGGTCGCTGAAGTCGAGCCAGAAAGTAGATGGCAACACGTTGTTTGGTATCGCTTCCAACAGCAAGGCATTTACGGCGGCTGCCCTCGGTATGCTGATCGATGAAGGAAAAATGACCTGGGATGATAAGGTCATTGATTACATCCCGGAGTTTCGGCTCTACAACGCCTACGTAACCGAAGAATTCACCGTCCGCGATTTGCTGACCCACCGCAGTGGCATGGGCCTGGGTGCGGGTGATCTGATGTTTTTTCCTGATTCCAGCGATTTTACACTGAATGATGTCATTCACAACCTACGGTATTTGAAACAGGTTTCGGGTTTCCGCACCAAATACGACTATGACAATTTGTTGTACATGGTAGCGGGTGAAGTCGTGAAACGGGTATCGGGAAAAAGCTGGGAGGAGTTTGTGGAAACCCGCATCATGCAGCCGCTTCAGATGGAAAATAGCCGCGGATCGTTTTCGCGATTGCCAACAAGCCAAACAAATATCATCGACGCCCATGCCGTAGTGGATGGCAAGTTGCAGATTATCAAACGGGGGCGGCTCGACGTGGGCAATTCCGCCGGTGGAATTTACAGCAGCATCAACGACCTGAGCAAGTGGGTAATCATGCAACTCAACGGCGGCCAGTACGGTGACGGCTTATCAAAAACGCTGTTTAGCAAAACCGTGCAGGACGAGATGTGGGCCCCACAAACCATCATTCCGGTACGTAACCCCGGCCCCTACAACACCCACTTCAGCTCCTACGGATTGGGCTGGGGGCTGAGTGATGTGAAGGGTTACAAGCAGGTGACACACACGGGCGGTTTGCCGGGTATGGTGACGCAGGTGACGCTGCTGCCGGAATTGAAACTAGGCATCATTGTGTTGACCAACCAGCAGGTCGGAGCGGCCTTTATGGCCATTACCAACCAGATCAAAGACAGCTATTTCGGCGTGAGCGGAACCGACCGGTTGAAGGAATACAGCGACCGGATGCGCGAAAATACCGCCCACGCCGACCAGGTAACCAATGAAGTATGGAAAACCGTAGCCGCTGAACAACGAAAAACCGACGCCAAACCGCCCATCAGTTTTTACACCGGAACCTACCGCGACAACTGGCTGGGTGACGTATTGATCAAAACAGCGAACAATAAACTGCTGTTTACGGCCAAGCGCTCACCCCGGCTGACTGGTGAGTTATTTTTTTACAAGGGCAATACGTTTGTGGTGAAGTGGAACGACCGGAGTCTGGAAGCCGACGCTTTTGTGATGTTCGGGCTGGATTATGAAGGTAAACCGGTTTCCATGAAAATGAAGGCCATTTCACCCCTGACCGACTTCAGCTACGATTTCCACGATCTGGATTTTACGCGCGTAGACAAGCAATAGAAAGACAGAAGAGGTAAAACCAGAGAGTAAAAATTGACTTCGCCGTCTTTACTCCCTGGTTTTACCTCTCACCTTGTTACGATCATCTAAATGCCCTCTTTAATTCATTGGACGCATAGGCTTGGGCGTCCTTTGCTTCCGGAACAACCAGTGCCATGCCGAAGGAATCATGCGTTACGCCAGCGGCTTCATGTAATGTGTAATTTGAGTTGTATCAATTGATACACCTAAAGAAGAACCACCGGGAGTTGTTCTGGGAGGCACCGTAACCCGATTGTAAAATGGGTGTCCGTCAGCGGGCGACGGCAATTTTGTATTTTTTGCCTTTCATTTTCTCATCTTTTATCCGGATCAGTAAGTCGGCTACTTTTCCCGTTCGGACGGCGGCAAACGAACTAAAGTCCTTGACTTCGATTAGTCCCAGATCCCCTCTTTCAAGACCGCCTTTCTGGGAGAAAAAACCGACAATGTCTACTTTGTTGAGCTTGTTTTTCTTCCCGCCACTGATGTAAATGGTCTGAAAATCGGGGGGAGCGGGGAGGGGAAAATGCTCGGCCAGAGGCACTTCCTCAAGCGAATCGGGGAGGTAGGGAGGATGGTTTTCGTGGTAGCTCAGGAGCAGGTAGGCCGTGCCGGTTGCGTGCATCCGGGCGGTGCGGCCATTGCGGTGGACAAACTCGTGTTCGTGCAGCGGCAACTGGTAGTGAATCACGTGTTTCATTTCGGGAATGTCTAGTCCCCGGGCTGCCAAATCCGTTGTAATCAGGTACCGCACGCTGCCATTGCGAAACCGGATCAGCGCCCGCTCACGGTCGTCCTGCTCCAGGCCGCCGTGGTAAAAAGCCGTTTGAATGCCCCGCTGGTTCAGCGCCGTACTGAGTTGTTCGGCGGTTTCGCGCAGGTTGCAAAAAATCAGCGCGGATTCTGATTGGAGCGAACTAATCAGCTGCACCAGTGTATTGAATTTGTCATCTTCAGGCGCAATGACCAGCTTGAGAGTCAGCCCATCGGTGCGGTCTTCTTCGGGCAGGAAGTCGATCCGGACCGGTGAACGAACACCCGTAAAATCCGGAATGATAATACCAGAGGTAGCCGAAACCAACACCCGTTTTTCCAGATTTGGTAAATGCCCCATAATGAACGCCATCTGGTCGTGGAAGCCCAGTTCCAACGATTTGTCAAATTCGTCGAGCACCAGCGTATGAATACCCGCCGGGTCGAAGGTATGGCGGGATAGGTGGTCGGCGATGCGGCCTGGTGTGCCAATCAACACGGCGGGGGGCTGGCTTAAATTCTGGATTTCGGTGGTCATCGGATGGCCGCCGTAGCAGACATTGGATTTGAAACCCGTGCCCATTTTTTTCCAGATCGCTTCAATTTGCAGGGCCAGTTCGCGAGTGGGGGCCAGAATCAAACACTGAACGGTTTTTAGGTCGGGTCGGAGCAAGTGCAAAGCGGGCAACAAAAAACCGAGCGTTTTTCCGGAACCGGTGGGGGCCAGCAACAAAGCCGCCTGTTCGCGTAAAACCGTTTCGCGGGCAGCTTGCTGCATAGGATTCAGGGCCGCAATACCCAGGTTCGAGAGAACGGGCGTTAAGTCGTGGGAAATTTCCATTTGGCAAAAGTAACGTAATTTTACCGTCTGAAAGCACCGTTTCTGAATGATCCTGCCCCGACTCTGAATGAAAGCTAAAACCGTTCCGTATTACCTGGTCAATTGTTTTCTGTTGACTTTACCAGTCATGATCTGGAATCTGGCTCTAACCGACAGCCTCCCGAAGCCGTATCAGCCGGACGTTTTCTGGGCGTCGATTCCACCGGTCGTTGCGTATGGCGAAAACGGCAGCCGGATCGTGGTGTTCACCTTGGCGTTTCTGATGCCGTTAAAAGTATCGACGCTACCCCAAAAGGCAGGAGTTTGGGTGTACGGCTTGGGAAGTCTCTTGTATTACGGATCGTGGCTGGTGCTGATCTTTCACCCGAATAGTCTGTGGAGTTCCAGTATGGTGGGCTTTATGGCTCCCGCTTACACGCCCGCATTCTGGCTGGCGGGCATTGGCCTGATTGGCCGTTCATTTTATTTCAACTTACCCTTTAGCCGCTGGATCTTCGGGCTGGCCGCCTTTATTTTTCTACTCTTTCACCTTACGCATACGTATATCATCTTCAGCCGAATATATTCGTGAACCCAATCGTGGCTAATCAACTTAATCGGTGGCTGAGCAGCTAAAAAATCGATAACGAACAAAAAGTATGAAAAATCAATCCCGCAGAAAATTTGTAAAAAGTAGCTTGGGTGCTGGGCTGGGCCTGGGTTTGGTCGAAAGTGCACCGAAGGAGTTATTTGTGCATCACGTTTATTTCTACCTGAAAAATCCAGGCAGTGCCGCCGACAAAGCTAAACTGATTGAAGGACTGAATAAGCTGGCAAAAGTGCCAACGATCCGGCTGGTACACATCGGCGAACCCGCACCGACGACCCGGGACGTTATCGAACGCTCGTACGCGGTTTCCTGGCTATGTTTCTTTGATAACCTGATGGAGGAGGAAATTTACCAAAAGCATCCCATCCACCTCAAGTTTGTGGACGATTATTCGCATTTGTGGGAGAAAGTAATTGTTTACGATTCGGTGGGCCCCAAACGCTAAAAACCTCCAGTATCAGCCGGTTTGCAAAGCCGAGTTCCTAACCCCTTCCTTTTAACCATGAAATCGAACACAAAGGCTCCGCGAGTCACAAAGTGGCTGTGGGTACTGGTGAATAGTATCCTTCTTGTTCAGGGATGTGCTCCGTCCGAATCGGTTCAATCACCGAAAACGGATTTTATGTACCAATACTCCATCATCGACGCTCTGTTAGCCGGTGCGTTTGATGGGGAACAGACCCTGGGAGCGCTGAAAACCAAAGGAGATTTCGGAATCGGAACTTTCAATCGGGTCGATGGTGAACTGATAATGGATCAGGGCAAAATATACCGGGTAAGCTACGACGGACGTATTCGGGAAATGCCGGATCAGGACAGTACCTCGGTTGCCTTCGTGAAGTTCTTCCAAGCCGATTCCAGCTTCACCCGTAAAGCCAGTACACTCGACCAGCTTGAAGAAGAGTTGCTGGCGGCCCTTTCGCCCAATGAAATGTACGCCATCCGGATGAAAGGTCACTTTTCGACCCTCAATGCGCGGGCACCTGGTCCGGCCCAAAAACCGTACGGAACGCTGAAAGAACACCTGGCCAAAAACCAATACCTCTTCAATCTGCGCGAAACCGATGGCGTCGTAATCGGTTTTTTGCTGCCGGTGTATCTGGCCAGGGTCAATGTACCCGGTTTTCATTTTCATTACCTGGCGAATGACCACCAATCGGGGGGCCACATATTCGGCTTTACGGCCACCGACATTACCGTGGAAATAGATAAAATTCAGGGGTATAGCGTTGAATTGAACACCCACCCTGATTTCAGGAAAGTCAGTCTACGGGAAGATCGGCAGGAAGAATTGAAAAAGATTGAGTGAGTTGGCTCTGAATGGAAATCCGGAATGCAGGGATTCTGAAGTTTGTGCTATACGGTATGGCTATTGTTATAAGTAGTAAAATTTTATTTGGTTGTTGAGCCGACGTGAGTGGAAAATCAGCTTATTTCGTCTTAATCCAACAAACTAACCCTGGTTTCATGATAAGACGTTTTTTACCGGCACTCGTATTCTTTTTGTCGGTTAATCTGGCGGTTGTACGGGCGCAGTCGGGTGCCACCTCAGCCATTCCTTCGCCCAAAGAACATTTTGGTTTCAACATCGGCGACGATTACCAGCTCGCTACCTACACCCAGACCGAAGCGTATTTTAAAAAGCTGGCGGCATCAGACCGCACCAAACTGGTGGATATTGGACTGACGGAAGAAGGACGCCACCAGTACATGATCATTGTATCGTCGCCCGAAAACCTCAAAAAGCTCGACCGGTACAAGGAAATTTCGACCAAAATGGCCCGTGCGGAAGGCATCACTGACGAACAGGCGCAGGCGATGGCAGCCGAAGGAAAAGCCGTGGTCTGGATCGACGGCGGACTCCACGCCACCGAAACCGTCGGTACGATGCAGTTAATCGAAACCGCCTGGCAACTGGTGAGCCGCAAAGATGCCGAAACCCTGCGGATTCTGGACAACGTGATTATTCTACTGACTCACGCCAATCCCGACGGTCAGGAGCTGGTGAGCAACTGGTACATGCGGGAGCCGAAACCCGAAAAGCGGGTGCTGGAAAATGTACCCCGTCTTTATCAGAAATACGTCGGCCATGACAACAACCGCGACTTCTTCATCATGAACATGAAAGAATCGCAGAATATCGGCCGTCAGTTGTTTATCGAATGGATTCCGCAAATCATGTACAATCACCACCAGCGCGGCCCGGCGGGTTCGGTGCTGGCGGGGCCGCCGTACCGCGATCCGTTCAACTACGTGTTCGAACCGCTCATGATTACCGGAATTGATGCCCTGGGAGCGGCCATGATTAACCGGCTGAATGCCGAAAATAAGCCTGGATTTACGCGCCTGGGTGGTTCGGTGTTTTCGACCTGGTACAACGGCGGCTTGCGAACGACAACGCACTTTCACAACATGATCGGCCTGCTGACCGAAATTATTGGCAACCCAACGCCCGAAACCGTGCCGCTGGTGCCGCAGCGCCTGATTCCCAACGGCAATACGCCGTTTCCGGTGACGCCCCAGAAGTGGCATTTTAAGCAATCGATTGATTATTCGCTGTCGCTCAATTACGCGACGCTCGATTATGCCGCCCGGCACCGCGACCAATTGCTGTACAACATTTACAAGATGGGCCGGAACGCCATCGAGCACGGCAACACAGATTACTGGACGCTGTCGCCCCGGCGGGTCGATGCGATCAATCAGGCGTATCAGGCGGATTTGAAAAAGAACACGCCGGGCCAACCCGTTGCCCTGGCGCGGGGCGGAGAATTGCCGACGAAGTATTACGATGCGGTGCTGAAAGATCCGGCTCAGCGCGATCCACGGGGTTTCATCATCCCGGCCAATCAGCCGGATTTTGCCACGGCAATCAAGTTCCTCAATGCATTGATCAAAACCGGTATTCAGGTGCAGGAAGCCACGGCTGATTTTACCGTTGCGGGCAAAAAGTATCCCACGGGCTCGTACATCGTGAAAACCGATCAGTCGTTTCGGCCACACATTCTGGATATGTTTGAACCGCAGGATCATCCGAACGATTTTCAGTATCCGGGTGGCCCACCGATTCGTCCGTATGATGCCGCTGGCTGGACCCTGGCTTACCAGATGGGCGTGGAGGTAGACCGGATTCTGGACGGTTTTGACGGGCCTTTCAGGAAACTGCCCTATGGTGAACTGTTGACACCGAAAGGTAAAATGAACGATGGTTCGGTGGCGGGTTATACGTTGAGTGCGCAAGCCAACAATGCCTTCATTGCTGTCAATGACCTGCTGAAAGCGGGCGTCGATGTATTTCGGTTGCCCGCCGGAATCAACGGCAAATCGGCGGGGACTTTTTTTGTTCCGGCATCGGCCAAAGCGAAATCGCTGCTGGAAAAATCGGCCAACAACCTAGGGCTGGTTGTTGAGGGAGTTAATAAACGTCCAACTGGTGCGCTGGTCAGCGTATCGCCCATGCGGATTGCGCTGTGGGACACCTACGGCGGATCGATGCCGTCGGGCTGGGTTCGCTGGCTGATGGAGCAATATCACTTTCCGATGGAGGTGGTGTACGCACAGGACATTGATGCCGGTGACTTGCGGAAGAAATACGACGTGATTGTGTTTGTAACCCGGGCCATTCCGCCCGTGAGCAGCGGCCCGGCAGCAGGGGGAGGCTACAACAGCCGGGAACCCAAAGCGGAGGAACTGCCCGCTGAATTCCGCCCATGGCTGGGCCGGATCACCGCCGAAAAGTCGATTCCGCAACTGAAGAAATTCCTGGAAGCCGGTGGGAGTGTGGTTGCCATCGGCAGCAGTACCAACCTGGCGTATCACCTGGGATTACCGGTGAAAAACGCGTTGGTGGAGATGAGCAGCAACGGCCAGGAACGCCCCCTGCCCAACGAAAAATACTACATTCCTGGCAGTGTGTTGCGGGTAAATCTGGACTCTACACAGCAGGCTACCTGGGGGCTTTCGCAGCAAACGGATGTGTATTTTGATGCCAGCCCGGTTTTCAAACTGGCCCCGGATGCGGTAGCGAAAGGCTTGGTAAAACCGCTGGCCTGGTTTGCCACCGACAAACCGTTGCGCAGTGGCTGGGCCTGGGGACAGGCGTATTTGCAGGATGGCGTGGCCGCTTTTATGGCTCCGGTGGGGGCGGGGAAATTCTATGCCTTCGGGCCGGAAATCACGTTCCGCGCGCAGGCACACGGTACTTTCAAGATGTTGTTCAACCAGTTGTATTCGACGTCGGTACGGTAAAAACGCAACGGTTTGAGTTGGCTGGCCGAAATGGGTGCGCGCTGCGTGGCTGATTCCGGCCAGTGTTATTTTACGACTACTTCGGGCTGCTAAGCGCGCAAAGCTCCGGGCAACTACTAACTTGAAGAGTAAACGTAGCGCGAGATTTCGATCAATGTGGATGTGGGGTTCAGGCCGGTTAAAGGAAAAATCGGGCAGTAAGTAGCCGGAGTTTATAAACCGAAATGTCCTATGCGAAAACTTATTTATGATGTGGCGGCATCGTTCGATGGCTATATTGCCCATTCGGATGGTTCCATTGATGGCTTTCTGACGGAAGGGGAGTTTGTGACGGATTTTCTGGAGCGGATTAAAACTTACGGGGCGGTTTTGATGGGGCGCAACACGTACGAATGGGGCTATGCCTTTGGCTTGCAAAAAGGGCAGCCCGCTTACACGCAGGTCAATTCGGAATTGGTAAACTACATTTTTTCAAAATCAATCTCTTTCGAGCAAAATGAGTTGATTCAGCTGGTAAGTGATGATGAGCAAAATGTGGTGCGGCAGCTCAAAGCCGTAGCTGGAAAACCGCTCTGGTTGTGCGGTGGTGGCGAGTTGGCCGGAAGACTGTTGGATGCTCAGTTGATCGACGAATTGGTAGTCAAGCTTAATCCGGTGGTGCTGGGCGAAGGCGTTCGGTTGTTCGGGTCCAGTCAAACGCAGGTCGGCCTGGAACGCATTGACGCAAAGCCCTACGACAACGGCTTGCTGCTGGTGCGGTATCGGATACGGTATTGAGTTGGTGCAAAGGTTAGCGGGAATCAGTGACAGGTTCATCCTCCAGCGGGCGCTGCTGAAAAATCTCTTCCAGCCGGGCATATAGCTGCGGGTGTTTTTCCTGCAACAAATCCGGGCGCTTGAAGAAATACTCGGAAACGACAGCGAAAAATTCGGCTTCATTGGTCGTCGCGTACGGATTAATGTCCGAATGATTGGCCTTGATCTCACCGATGCTGGCGTGAATCAGTTGCAGCCACGGCTTGATGTGGCCACGGTCCAGCAGGTATTCGGGCGCGCCGTCGGTGGAGCCGTCGATCTGGTCGAGCAGGTGAACAAACTCGTGAATGCCCGTGTTTTCCTTGCTGCTTTCGTTGGCGAACCCCTCATGCAGGGCCGGTTTGGATAGCACCATCGTACTTTGCAACGCCCCGCCTTCGCCTACCATGCCCAGAATGTTGCGGTCTTTGCCGGTGGTTTCAAAGTCGGTATTAAAACGGTCGTCGTACAGCAACACCGTTGTTAATCGGTAAAATGACCAGTCCTTAAAGCCAAATATGGTGATGACCGCGCTGCTGGCCACCAGTACCCGGTCGAGGTCGTCGACCGGGGTATCAACCCCTTCCACGCGTGTGTGACTTAAAAACTGCTGAACGCGGGTTTCAAAAACCGCTTTATTGTCGTCGCTTAGGGCGCGGTAATAAGCCACGTGTTGCATTAATAAATCCCGGTAGCTGGCGGTTTCTGGCGGAGCTACGGCTACGGGCCGGTTCTGTTGCCGGTATTGCCAAATTAACCAGCCCAGCAGCAAAACCGACAGGCCGAAAACGAAGTAGATCATGTGGTGTCGGTTGTCTGCGAAAAACCGTTGCCGGAATCAGATTGTTTCATAATTTTTTACAAATTTGCGCTCCCTCCTTTCTTTTTCGAATGTTTCGGTTTTTAACTTTCTGGCTTTTATTCCCTCTTTTGAGCGTTGCGCAAGAGAGTAACGTGTTTGACGATCTGACGATCAAAAGCAACATCCTGAAAAAAGACAAAAAGTTTGCGCTCTATTTACCCGCCGGGTACGAAAGCTCCCAGCGGGCTTATCCGGTGCTGTACCTGCTGCACGGCGGGGGCGATGACCAGACGGCCTGGATTCAGTCGGGAAATATGCAATCGATTGTTGATAAGGCCATTCGGGAAGGAAAGATACCCGCGATGATTGTGGTCATGCCGGATGCAGAAATGACGTTTTACATGAACAATGCCGCCGGAAAATATCAGTACGAAGACTATTTCATCAAAGAGCTGATTCCACACATCGAAAAAAACTACCGCTGCCGGACGGAGAAACGCTTCAGGGCCGTCGCCGGTTTGTCGATGGGTGGTTTCGGATCGCTGCTGTACGCCCTGCATCACCCCGATCTGTTTGGCGCTTGTGCGGGGCTGAGTGCCGCCGTTCGTACCGATGGGCAAATTCGGGAGATGCCGCATCAGGAGTATCTGCGCCGGTACCGAACCGCAATGGGGGAGTTGAAGGAAGGCGACAACCGAATTACCGATTTCTGGAACCAGAACAGTATTTTGTACCTGGTGCAGAAAATGCCGGAAGCTCAGAAAAAAGCCGTCCGGTTTTACCTCGATTGCGGTGATGATGACCTGCTGCTGCACGAGGGCAATGCCAATCTGCACACCTTGATGCGCAACCTGAACATTCCGCACGAATACCGGGTGCGCGATGGCGGCCACACCTGGGAATACTGGCGCACGGGGCTGACTGATGCCCTGGTATTTATCAGCCAGAGTTTTCAGTAAAAATTACAACTGCTTGACCTTAATCGCCACCTTGGATTCTACCCGGATCAGCGCCTGAATACCATCCGGTCGAATGGCTATTTTCTGGGGTGTAAACCGGAACGACTGAATGCCGAGTTCGGTTTTCTCTCCGGTGCCGCCTTGCGCGAATGCTTGATGGATTTTTTGCGGGAGTTGCTCAATTTCGCCACCCAGTGAAATCGTCAGAAAACTTTCCAGCGCTTTTACCAGACCGTCGTGTACGAGCGAACTGGAAATGCCGGAGAGTTCGTCAATGGTTCCGGCATCAAAGTCCAGGTTCTTCACGCTGAGGGTGTTGCTGGTGGTGTCGAAGGTGGGGCGGCCGCGCAGGTAAATTGTTCCGTTCAGCAACCCGCTTACGTCGGTTTTAACGATTAGCGCCCGCTGCCCGCCGTACACCGAAGCTTTTTTGATTTTCAGCGCCCCCAGCAATAGTTTTTTTTCTTCTTTCAGCGAGCGGGCGAGCATTCGGTTGATGTCGGCATACGGGATAAAACTCACAATCCGCAAATCCGATGTTTGCGGCACTTGATCGCGTTTCTGTAACTGCGGTAATGGCACGGTCGATGGCGACGGTTTCTGCGGTTGCAGTTTAGTTTGGGTTTCGAAGGCAATCCGCAAATGCGTCGTTATCTGTTTTGCGTTTCCATTAATTGCGCTGGCTTCTACGCCGATGGGTTTGGGGAGCAGCCACAGGCCGTAAGTTCGGTCGATGAGCAGCGGTTGCTGAATATCCTGCCAGATGGGCATTACCATTTGGTCGAGCCGTAGTTCCTTATACACCGCCGAATCGATGGCAGATTCAATGGCGGATTGATGATTGTCGAGAATTTTTTTGGCAAAATTGGTCAATGAAATCTCTTTGCCGAGCAGCCGGATCTCGGGTTCTACGATCCAGCTGTAATTGGTAAACTGCACCTGGCTGGCCAGCCGCCAGTTGGGTGTCACGGTCAGCGGACTTTGAAAATTGACGTGCAGGGAACAAAACGGCTTTTCGGTAGTCTTTTCGGCGTCACCGAAAGGGGTGCTGACGAACAGGCTCAGCGGGGCCGAAAAGTTGACCTGATTATTGGTGTATTGGATCCGGACCGACCCTGAACGAACAACCCGAAACGGGAAGAAACCGGTTTTTTTGCCGCTGGAAGAGCCTTTGCCAATCAGCACGGTTCCCAGCTCTTCGTTGATTTTTTCCTGTAATTCCTGAATTGTAAAGGTGATGGGTCCCGCCAGGTAGGATGTGTCGGGAGGAATGACAGGGTCGAAACCGGTAGCCTGCGGAATTTTGGGTTGTGTTTTCTGGCAATTGGTTAAAGATAGAAGTAACGCCAGGCCAGCCGTTAATCGAAGTAGATAGGATGTGGTCATTCAACGAGATGCCGTATTTGAGGGGGCTAAAGGCATAACCCCCGACGGTTTACGGATGTTTGCGTTTGAGGGAGTTTCAGGCCGATTTTAATTAATTCCCTGTTGTCATAGCCTATTCACCAAGCTCCTACGATTGATTTTCGTACGTAATGTTCAGGATTTCGAGCTCTTCTTCGCCCTGCCTTGTTCGGAAAGAGACCCTGTCACCTATACGTTTCCCCTGCACAACCCGGGCAATGGGGGCCGTAAACGCGATTAGCCCCTGGGTAGCATTGGCTTCATCGACGCCCACGATGGTCAATTGCCGGGTTGCCCCAGCCAGGGTTCCCTGTCGATTTTTTAGAAGAACGGTCGCTCCAAAACGGACCTCGCCCAAGTTTTGTGAATCAACCACTTTGGCACTCGAAATTCGCTGGTTTAAATTGGCAATCCGACCGTTCAAAAGAGCGAGTTGCCGGGTCCGGTCGTTTTCATCGCTCGTTTCTGTGGCCTGCAATTGAGCGTGTTCTGCTTCCAGGTCAGCCAGCTCGGTGCGCAATAGCGCCAGGCCGCGGGGCGTCACGTAATTCGGCATGCCGGGCGGCAAAGGAGCGCGGGCCGGAATGACCACCGGAGCGTCGGCGGTTTCATTTTTCAAAAAAGCACTGCTCATGATTGGGAACGGTTATTTTCATTAAAACTATTCGGAAAATGGATTGTTCGGGTAACCGTCTCCGAATCAAAGGAAGATCCGGTTGTGATGGAGGACTAAAAAAGCCCACGGTCTGAACCGTGGGCTGGAGAAATAAGGGGCCGAATTGGTTATACGCTTTTGAACACCTCCGTCTGTACAAATGGCTGGTTATACAGCCGTTTTCCGGTGGCTTTGAAAATAGCATTGGCCACTGCTGCGCCCGCCGGTGGGAGCGAGGGTTCGCCCAAGCCGGTTGGTTCGATCTCATTCTTGACAAAATGGACGTCGATTTCCGGAATCTCGTTTAGGCGGATCAGGCGGTAGTCGTTGAAGTTTTTCTGTTCGGGAATCCCGTCCTTGAACGTGATATTTCCGTACATGGCGTGACCGATGCCATCGACCACGCAGCCACGCACCTGCTGCTGCGCCCCGCTCTGGTTGATAACAATCCCGCAGTCGGCTGCCGAATACACTTTTTTCAGGACCGGTTTGCCTTTTTCCATCACTACCTCGCCAACCTGGGCCACGTAGGAGCGGTGGGAGAAATAGACGCTGAATCCCTGCGCGACGTTCTTGTTTTTGCCCCAGCCCGATTTCTCGGCGGCCAGTTCGATCACCCCGCGCATCCGGTCGATGTCGTACGTGATTTTGCCCACCGGGTTTTTCTTGGCTTTGTCGAGCAGTTCGAGCCGGAATTGCACCGGGTCTTTTCCGGCAGCCTGGGATACTTCGTCCAGAAAAGCTTGTTCGGCAAACGCCAGGAAGTTGGTGATCGGCGCGCGCCAGGGGCCGGTCGTGATCGGGGATTTATGGTCGATGCTGTCAATCAAAAGGTTATCCACAGCACCCGACGGAAAATTGTCCTCACGGGTGGCATTCCCGGCGTTGATGCTGGCACCCCGCAGTTTGTAGCCAATCAGGTTACCTTTGTCGTCCAGAGCTGCTTCGAAGCGGTAGCGCACCGCTGGCCGGTAAATACCGCCGGTCATGTCGTCCTCGCGGGTCCACATCAATTTCACCGGTGCATTGACGGCTTTCGATACTTTGACGGCTTCGATGGCGAAATCGGTGTTCAGCCGCCGACCAAAACCACCACCCATGCGCGTCAGCTCCACGGTTACTTTTTCGGGTGGCAGTTTCAGCAGTTCGGCCGTCTGGCTGCGGACGGCTTCCGGGCGCTGGCTTGGGCCGACCAGTTCCACGCTATCGGCTTTGACGTGCGCAAAGAAGTTCATCGGTTCCAGGGGGCTGTGTGGCAGGAAAGGACACTGGTACTCGGCTTTTATTACCTTGGCGGCATTTTTAAACGCTGTTTCGACATCACCGTCTTTTCGCCGGATCGTGGTATTCTTACTGTCCAGCATTTCCTTGAACAGCCGATTGTGGTCGGCGGTACTTTCCAGGGCGTCGGCTTTTTCCCACTCGATTTTGAGTGCGTCCTTGGCTTTTTTCACCTGCCAGGTTGACTTACCAACCACGGCCACACTGTTTTCGATTGTCACCACGTTGACAATACCGGGCATCGCTTTGGCGGCTGAGGAGTCTACCGATTTCAATTTGTAACCGAACGCCGGGCGTTGCATCATCCCGATCAGCATCCCTTCGCGGTGAAAATCCAGGCCGAACAACGGTTTGCCGGTGATGATGCCGGGGTTGTCGACGTTCCGGATGGTTTGGCCAATCAGCTTGAAATCATTGATTTCCTTTAATTTAACATCCGCCGGAACGGGGATTTTTGCGGCATCGCCTGCCAGTTCACCGTAACCTAGTTTTCGGTTACTTCCCGTATGCAGCACAAAGCCTTTGCTGGTCGAACACTCCATAACCGGAACGTTCCAGCGTTTAGCGGCCGCTTCCATCAGCATCTGACGGGCGGTGGCACCCGCCACGCGCAGGCGTTTCCAGGAGTGCGGAATGGACCCACTACCACCCGCAACCTGCCGCTCAAATTTAACGGTATCAAGCGGAGCCTGTTCCACAACGACGTTTTTCCAGTCGGCATCGAGTTCTTCCGCTACGATGATCGGAAAGGCGGTTTTGATGCCCTGTCCTACTTCTGGGTTGGGCGACAAAATGGTGATCATCCCCTGCGGGTTGATCGATAAATAGCTGTTAAAGTCCACGCCGGGGGCAGCAACACCTTTCAAGGGTGTGCTGGCAACGGCGGCATCTGACTCGGTCCAGTTGAAGCCCAGCAGCAGACCTCCACTGGTGGCAGCGGCAATTTTCAGAAAATTCCGGCGGCTATGATTGGGGTGAGTAGTCATGAAAAGGGGAGGTTTTAGGCTTAAGGTCCAACGTTTAACGGGTTCGCTACCTTAGGGTGTGGCTACCTTCAAACATTGAACTTCAAACTTGAAACATTATTTTTTAGTAGCCGCCACTTTCACCGCTTCGCGAATGCGGTGGTACGTGCCGCACCGGCAAATGTTGCCGGACATGGTGGCTTCAATTTCGTCGTCGGTTGGCTTGGGTTTGCGTTTGAGCAGGGCAGCCGCCGTCATGATCTGGCCAGCCTGGCAATAGCCGCACTGGGCTACGTCGACTTCATCCCAGGCTTGCTGCACCGGATGGTCACCGTTTTTGGATAACCCTTCAATCGTAGTCACTTTGGATGTGCCAACCGCTGAAACCGGTAGGATGCAGGACCGCGTCGCTTCGCCATTCAGGTGTACGGTACACGCTCCGCATTGGGCAATGCCGCAGCCGTATTTGGTACCGAACAGCCCCAGATTATCGCGGAGAATCCACAAAAGCGGGGTGTCGGCTTCGGCTTCGGTCTGGTAGCTTTTGCCATTGATGAGCAGTTTGAATAAGGCCATAGTGAAGAAGTGAGTTTGGAATAAGAGCTAAATTACAAAAAATAACCGCTTTAGAAGTACATTTATCGGATTAATACAGCAGTATTTCTACGATTGATAGCCTATTCATGAATACATTGATTTTGAAAAGAACCACAGCCGCCGATTCGGATTTTCGGAACTTAATCGTGGAGCTGGATAAAGACTTGTGGAACCGCTACCAGCCGTACCAGGCTCAATACGACGGTTTTAACCAAGTGGATGCGTCGGCCCGGGTGGTAGTAGCCTCAGCAGACGATCAGCCCGTGGGTTGCGGGTGCTTCCGGCCGATGACGGACATGGGGTGCGCGGAAATCAAGCGGATGTTTGTCGACCCGGCTTTCCGGGGACGGGGCTTTGCCAAGCGCGTGTTGCAAGAACTGGAAAATTGGGCAAAAGAACAGGGCTATACCACTCTAAAACTCGAAACCGGTAACAAACAACCCGAAGCCATTGCCTTATACGAAAAAGTGGGCTACTGTCGAATTGAAAACTACGGTCCGTACGTTGGTTTATCAGCCAGCGTTTGTATGGAAAAATTGCTGGATTGAAATCAGTTCAGTGTTTACGGTTTAATGTTTTCGCCGGGCCGCTGTAACGGTGCAGAGGCTTCGCAGAAGCAGTAAGAAAGCGTTAGTAAATCGTACACCGAAAAACCGTCAAAAAATGACTCCGAACGTCTATTCAAAAAAAGCGGGATTGTTCCGCAATCCGGCGGTTCGGCGCGAGTTGGAACAACTTGATCCGGAGCAGGATTACCAGCGGATGGTTCAACTGCTGGTGGGTTATGAATTTCCGTTTGATACCCAGCGGGCGCTTGAACTGGCTCTTTTTCATACTTATGCCAATCCAAGAACGTCGGCCCTGCTCGTGCGAACCGGCGAGTTTGAAAAGCACGGCCAGAAGCGTTACGACGATACGGCTATTCTGATTGCCTGGTTTATGCAGTACGGGTTGAATACCGATACTGGCTTGCGGGCCATTACACAAATGAACCGGATTCACGGCCATTACCGGATTCTGAACGACGATTTTCTGATTGTGCTTTCCACTTTCATTTTTTATCCGATCAACTGGATAAACCGCTACGGCTGGCGCAAACTCAGCCCGGCGGAAGAACGGGCTTTTTTTCTGTTTTTCCGGGAAGTGGGCCAGCGCATGAACCTGACGGACATTCCGCAGAGTCTGGAAGCGCTACGGCGCTTTACGGATGCTTACGAAGCCGAGCATTTTCGGTACGACGAGGTCAATCGACGCCTGGCCGATGCCACCGTTCGGATTGTGGAAGGCTGGCTGCCCAAACCGTTGCGGTTTGCCGTTCAACCCGTCTTTGCCGCCCTGATCAACGACCGGCTGCGGGAAGCGTTTGGCTACAAGCGGCCGCCGGGCTGGTTTTGTAGCCTGCTGGAGGGGGCGTTCTGGCTGCGGAAAATACCGTTGCGCTGGATCACCTTCAAGCCCTATCCAACGCTGGTGGAAAACACGATGCACCGCAGTTACCGCAACGGACTGCCCGCCGTTGAGGACCTGGGGCCGACCAAGCTGCTGCGAAAGAGCCACGGTGAGTAGACTCAACCCCGTTTATTCTTATGATTGGGTCAACTCAAAGATGTAAACTCATGGCGTTTTTTAGGAAGAAATTAGTGCACCGGTTTAAGCAGAGAATAGCCGACGGGGCCGCCCGGCGGTTAAGCAGAGTCTCCCTGATAACCTCTGATGTTCTCCGATTGACCCTGTGTTGCACCCTTTTACTCTTTAGTCTTCAACCCGCGTTCGCCCAGAAGAACGACCCAAAAAAGGAGGAGTGGATCAAGCTCTTCAACGGCAAGGATCTCAGCGGCTGGGACATTAAGATTGCCGGGGAGGAGCTGAACAGCAATTACAAAAACACCTTCCGGGTGCAGGACGGAATGCTCCGGATCATGTACGATCAGTACAAAACCTTCGATAATAAGTACGGCCATATTTATTACAAAGAACCGTTTTCGTATTACATTCTGAAGTTTGATTACCGGTTCTTGGGCGACCAGGTGCCGGGTGGAGCGTCGTGGAATGTGCGCAATAGTGGAGTGATGATTCATTCGCAGTCGGCCCAGAGCTTGACAAAAGACCAGGATTTTCCGATTTCGTTGGAGATTCAGACGCTCGGTGGTTTGGGCAAGGGCATGCGGCATACGGCAAACCTCTGTACACCGGGCACCATTGTGGAAATGGGCGGCAAGGTGAATCCGGCGCACTGCATCGATTCGCAGTCCAAAACCTACGACGGTGATCAGTGGGTGAGCATAACCGCCGTGGTGCTTGGCGACTCGATCATTCACCACATCATCGAGGGCGATACGGTATTGACTTACGAAAAACCAAAAATCGGCGGGGGGTACATCAGTCCGCAAAACGGTTTTGCTTCGGGCCATGTCGACAATGCCGATTACTGGCAGAAACTGGACAACACGCCGTTGAAAGAAGGCTACATCGCCCTGCAAAGCGAGAGCCACGCCATCGACTTCCGGAATGTTGAGGTGTTGAACCTGAAAGGCTGTATGGTGCCCAGTGCCTTAAACTATAAGTCGTATTACCGGGTGGCCGATAACTCGAAATGCAAGTACAAGAAGTGAGCTATTTCGCAGAGTTGAGCAGAGAAGCTCCGCTGAACTCTGCGAAATACCCATCACCTCACTCGTTCTTCAATACCTTCGCCGGGTTCCTTCTCGCAGCTTTCAGCGTCTGCGAACCGATCAGCAGGCAGGCAAGAGCCATGACGATCAGGACGCTGGCGAACAGCTCACCGAAACCCAGCGGCAGGTGGTACACAAATTTGGTCAGGACAAACTGGTCGAAGAAGAAGTACGTCACCGGTAAGGCCACCAGCGCGGCAATCGCGAGCAACAGCAGAAAACCTTTGCTCAATTGAAAAATCAAACTGCTTTCGCTGGCTCCCATCACTTTGCGGATGCTGATTTCTTTCAAACGGGTTTCGGTGGTGAATACGACCATGCCGAATAGGCCCATTGATGCGATGCAGATGGCCAGAAACGTAATGAATCCAATCACTTTCACCATAATTTCAAACTGGCGATAGGCTTCTTCAAGCTGATCGTTGTAGAATTTGGCTTTGAGCGGATGGACTTTGTCAATTTTCCGCCAGGCTTCTTCGATGCTGGCTATAGCTGCCGGGTAATCTTCGGATTTAATGCCAATGTTCAGGTAGCCACCGGGTTCTTCAGCAGAATACCGAAAAACCGTTGGCTCAATCTTTTTATCCATCGTTCCGTAGTGAAAGTCTTTCAAAACACCCGTGATCGTCAACGGTATGTTGTCCACAATTACCTGTTTGCCGATGGCATTGGCCGGGTTGCGGTCCGCGATGTTGAAGCGTTTTATCACCTGTTCGTTCACAATGACCTCCGTTTCGTTACCGCTGGTTGGCCGGTTTTTGAAATTGGTTCCGGCCAAAAAACGGTGACGGTGCAGCGGAACGTAGTTTTCATCGACGAAATTAATCCAGGCCAGGGCCGAATCCAGCCCATTCTTCTGCTTGTATTTGAGGTTACTACCGTATAAGCTTCCCAGGCTGGTGATCATCCGGGAGGTCGCGATCTGGCGCACCGCCGGAATTTCGGCCAGTTCCTTTTTCAGCAACTTGCTTTTGTTGCCCTGCATCCGGATGTTCAGGATGTTTTCGGTGGTAAAACCCAGATCGTACGAAAGCAAACCCCGGTACTGCTTGTATCCCACCAGGGTGGTGGTGATGAAAATTAATGAAAACGTATACTGGATGAAGATGAGCGCTTTGCGCATGTTTACGTGCCGAAAAACCTGGATGGTAGACGCATCTTTCAGGACCTGAATAGCCTGAATGCGGGACAGAAACAGGGCGGGTAAAAAACCGGCGGCCAGCCCCACCAAAACGGCCAGCAGCAGGAAGTACAAAAACAGCGAGGTTGACAATTTGAGGGACGCAACATTGGCTAATTGGGGAGCCAGCGCCAGAAACTGGGTGCGTAGCACCAGAAACAGCGGAAACGATAGCACCAGTGCCAGCACTGAAATGATGACTGACTCGGCCATGAACTGACCCAGCACGTGGTTTTTTAGCGCACCAACTACTTTGCGAATACCCACCTCGCGCGAGCGTCGCATGGAGCGGGCAATCGACAGGTTGGTATAATTGAAACAGGCCGATACGATGACAACGAGGGCCAGCCCAACCAGCACCCAGGCTACGGTTTTGGGCACTGTAACCCCAATTTCGTTTGACAATTGCTCTCCGAAGATGATGTCGTCCATTGGTTGCAGCGAAAGCGTTATTTTCTGACCATCAAGCTGGCTGTTTTCGGGTTCACTCAGTTTGTCGAGACCAGCCTGGATAGCTTGAAGGTTGGCGTTTTCGGGGAGCGTCAGGTACACGTAGTTTTGGTAGATGTTATCCCAGTCCAGGATTCCGTCGTCGGTAATGGCTTTTTGCCCGAGCACCGACGGCAGCGAGATCAGGGCTTCAAACCGAAAGTGCGACAGCTTGGGAACATCCTGGAGCACACCGGTAACCGTGTAATTTAGGGTGTCGAACCGGACGGTTTTTCCCAATGCTTCCGCATTCCCGAATAGTTTCCGGGCGGTTTTTTCCGTGACGACCAGCGAATGCGGTTCTTTCAGCGCTGTGGCCGGATTGCCTTTGAGCATCGGAAATGTGAATACCTTAAAAAAGGAATCATCCGCCCAGGTAGCTTCGAGCGGAATGATGGTTTCGTCGTTCACTTTCGCATCACTGTAAAAGCCCTGGCGGATAAGGGCTACGTCTTCAATGCCCGCAACCTTTTCCCGAAGCTTATAACCCGCTTTCAGCGATGTAGACGCAAAATTCATGACGGTCTTGTCACTCGACTCGTTTCGGGTTAGCAGGCGGTAAATGCGGTGCTTCTTCTGGTGGAACTGGTCGTAGGAAAACAGGTCCGTCAGAATGGAAATCACCAGGAGTCCCACCGACATACTGATGGCCAGGCCGATGATGTTGATGGCCGAAAACAGTTTGTTGCGCACCAGACTGCGCCGGGAGGTTTTGAAATAGCTGCCAAGCATAAGCCAATGGACAAAGAGGGTTAGGTAGGATGGTTTGCGGACGGTATACGGTCGGAAAAATTTCAGTACATCCAGTGCATAGATCAACCGGGCACGCCGGGAGCCTTTGGTTTTCAGGTTGCGTTCAAAAAACTCGTTGAAGTCACCTTCCAGATCTTCGAGCAGTTCAGGACGGCAGTACCAGTGGAGCAGTTTTTGCGCCCAGCGGGGGGGGCTGGCCGAACGGGGTTTGGGAACGGTTTTCATAGCGAGCCTTCCAGATTAAAGCCGGGAATGATGCGCCAGAGGGATTCGCGTATTTCCCGGGCGTGCATGAGTGCGACTTTCCCGGCCTGCGTCACCTCATAATACCGTTTGCGTTTTCCACCGCGTGCATTCGTTGCTTCGCCCATGCGGCTTTTCACCAAGCTTTTTTCCTCCAGCCGGTTCAGAACCGCGTGCACCACACCCAGTTTGGCCGCCCGACCCGTATGCTTTTCCAGCTCGTCACAGATGGCGACGCTGTAGGCATCGTTTACCAGGGCCGCAATGGTCAGCAGCACCAGTTCTTCAAATTCGCCCAGGTTAGTTCCTTTCATGAATAGATCCGCGCAGTTTGGTATTAATTCATCAAATGTATGTAAAATGAGTTTATAAATTCATGCTATGTATGTAAAATTAATTTACAGGATACCTCTCATGAATGGTACACTTACAGGAATAGTCGCTGGAATTATGTGCGCAGTATATTTGATTTTTGTACCTTGTGGCTATGGCATCCGTTGTAAATCTGGAAACGTTCTATACCTTATTTGGGCAGGCTTTGGGCGCAGAGCCTCCTGAGTTCGGACAGTTCAACCTGTTTCGTATTGAGGATATGAAGACGATCCAGCAACCAGCGCACAGCCGTCGAAATTATTTCAAGGTTAGTTTACTGATCGGACCCAGTAAAATTCATTACGCCGACCGCAGTCTGGAGGTAACCGATAAGGCACTGATTTTCACCAATCCCATGATTCCGTATTTCTGGGAGCGGATTGGCGAAAATCACCACGGTTTTGTCTGCGTATTCACGGAAGCGTTCTTCAGTCGGTTTGGATCAATCCGGGAGTACCCGGTTTTTCAGTCAGCAGATGCCGCCGTCGTACCGCTTTCGGAGGGTGATTTTCAGTGGTTTCTGGATCTTTTTGGACGGATGTTGCGGGAGATTCAGGGGAATTATGCCTATAAATACGATTTGCTGCGCAATCTGTTGATGGAGGTGATTCATGAAGCGCAGAAAAGACAGCCCGCACCGGGCAACTCCCTGACAGCTTCCAAAGCTTCCGAGCGGATCGCTGCTTTGTTTGTCGACTTGCTGGAACGGCAATTTCCCATTGATTTGAGCCTTCAGGCTATCGTATTGCGAACCCCCGCGGCCTTTGCAACGCAGTTGAATATCCACGTCAATCACCTCAACAAATCCCTGAAAGAAATCACCGGTCTGCGCACTTCGCAACTGATCAACCAGCGGATTTACCAGGAAGCCCGCATTTTATTGAAAAGTACCGACTGGCCTGTCAATGAAATTGCGTGGAGCCTGGGTTTTGACGAACCCCAGCACTTTTCCAGCTTTTTTAAAAAACACAGTCGCGTAACGCCCACCGCTTTCAGAAAAGCCAGAATTGATTGATTTTTGTAGATACAGCTTTCATTTTGGTAGGCCGGTTGGATACGTAATCCGGAAATTTGTCCCCAAAAATCAGCTATGTGGACAAAGAGAGAAATGTCGGATCAATCCGGAAAGACGGTTTTGGTTACTGGTGCGAACACCGGAATTGGCTACGAAGTGGCCCTTGCCTTTTATGAAGCCGGTGCGCACGTAATTGTGGCGGGTCGGGATGTTCAAAAAGTGAACGATGCAATGGAGCGCATAAAAACCGTTGGCGGAACCGGTTCGCTGGAAGCCGGAATCGTAAACCTGGCCAGCCTGGCCGACATTCAGCGGTTTGCGGATTCATTGGTTGAAAAGCATCAGCAGTTGCATGTTCAGATCAACAATGCCGGGGTGATGATGCCCCCGGCCGGGCAGACTGAAGATGGTTTTGAATACCAGTTCGGGGTGAATGTTATCGGCCACTTTGCGCTGACGGGCCGGCTGTATCCTTTGCTGAAGCAGACACGCGGGGCGCGGGTGGTTACGGTAAGCAGCGGAGCGCATAAATTGGTAGACGCTATCGATTATGAGAACCTGAAACGGGAAAAACCGTACGACCCGAACCGTGAGTATGCGGTTAGTAAACTGGCTAACCTGCTCGTTGCACTCGAATTGCAACGGAGGTTGCAGCGGGTTGGAAATGCCTGTCTTTCTACGGCTGCACACCCGGGTGTGACCCGGACGGATTTGCAACGGCATATTCCGGATGAGACTTTGCAAGTGGCGCTGTCGGCATACAAAGTAGTGATGCAGCCCTGGCAGGGGGCTTTGCCGATTTTGTATGCCGCTACAGCCCCGGAAGTGAAAGGAGGAGATTACTATGGTCCGGATGGAGAAAATGAACTAGATGGTTATCCGGCTCCGGCTCAGATTACGGAAGCTGCTCAGAATGAAACGGCAGCCAGACAACTCTGGGTGTATGCCGAGCAGGCTACCGGTCTTCACTTTCCATTCTAACCGAATGGGGAGCGGTTTTATAGAAGAGCAAACACCCCGGCTTCAGCCCGGGGTGTTTGCTTTATTGGTTACTTGCTTTCGGTTATTTCCAGCACGACACTGGCGCGCCGGGCGTCTACACCCGGATTGAAACCCACCGTCATCAGGTAATCGCCTGAGAACACCGCCGGATTGCGGTTGATGGAGGACGTGGTACCCGGATACACGTTCAATTCCTGAATTTTATACTTCTTCATCGGATTCAGACCCTTCAGCCGGATCGAAGCTTGACTCCCTTCGCGGTACCGGTTGCCGACCAGGTAGTTAAACCAGATCGCCCGATCCTGCTTTTCGCTGACGTAAACCAGTGACGCCAGGTCGCCTGTTTGGGGCGATACCAGCCGGAACAAATCCCCCTGCCAGATCACATCTTTGATGCGGCTGTACGTTTTCAGGGCTTCCTGACTGAATTCCAGTTCTTTTTCGTCCAGTTTGCTCACCACAATGTCGTACCCCATCTTGCCCATCATCGCCACGTCCGTCCGGAACTTGATGGGTTGTTTACCCCAGTCGGTAATGTGGTTGCAGGTGGCAATGGCGGGGAAGAAATACGAATAATTCCACTGGATGAAGACCCGTTCCAAACCGTCGGTGTTGTCGCTCGGCCAGAACTCGGTGAAGTATTTCAAGGCCCCGTAATCGACCCGGCCACCTCCGCCCGAACACAGCATCAGCGGCAGGTTGGGGTATTTCGCCCGCAACCGATCCAGCACCTTGTATAGCCCCTGGACATACTCAACAAACAGGTGCGATTGATTGGGGTTACTGGCCGAAAAGGAGTTGTAAATGACGGCGTTACAATCCCATTTGATGTAGCCCAGCGTTGGGTTTTTGGTCATAAGGCCGTCAACGACACTGTAGACAAAATCCTGCACTTTCGGATTCGATAAATCCAGAACCAACTGGTTTCGGAAGTAGTATTCGCTCCGGTTCGGGAGTTTGATTACCCAGTCCGGGTGTTTTTCGTACAACTCACTTTTGGGGCTAACCATTTCCGGTTCCAGCCAAATTCCAAACTTAATGCCCGCGCTTTCGGCTTCTTTCACCAGGTAGCCCAAACCGTGCGGCAATTTCTGTTTGTTTTCCTGCCAGTCGCCCAAACCCGTATGATCGTCGTTGCGCGGGTATTTGTTGGCAAACCAGCCGTCGTCGAGCAGAAACAGATCGACGCCCAGCTTTTTGCCATCTTTGAACAAGGCCGTTAATTTATCTTCGTTAAAGTCGAAATACGTGGCTTCCCAGTTGTTCAATAAAGTCAGGCGGTTTCCTTCACCCTGCGGAATGCGGTGCTTTCGCGCCCAGCGGTGCAGATTCCGGCTGGCTTGTCCTTTCCCATTCATAGAATAGGTATACAGCAGGGCGGGGGTGATCAACTCTTTGCCGGGTGCCAAGTGGTACTCGGATGCATACGGATTGATGCCCGCAACCAGCCGGAGATTTCGGAGCGGATCCACCTCAAACTCGATTTTGTAATTGCCCGACCAGGCCAGCGTTCCGGCCAGCACTTCGCCGGTCTCCTCTTCGGCGGGCTGGTTGAGCGACAGCAAAAAGGAGGGAGGCTGGAATAAATTGGCTCGCGTACCCAATTTGGTGTCGAGGACCTTCAAGCCGGCGGATAACTGGATTTCTTCCGGATTCATCTCTTTCGCCCAGTCGCCGTGAAAATGAGTCAGGTAATAGTTTTGCGCCGGAATGTAGAGGTTGGCCGATGCGTATTTCTGCAACCGAACGGTTTTTTTCTCGGTGTGCCGAATGCTCGACCATTGCTCGATCACGTCTTCTTTCTGGTACGCTTTGTAAAACAGCTTGACCTCGAACGGATACTGCGGGTCTTTCAGGAAAACCGTCGTCAGGGTAATGCCGTCGGCTACGTTTTGCAACTCGTGCCGAACGTATTTCAGGTCCGAAGACGGATTGCCGTCGGCGTGGGTCACCTGAAGGGCCGGTTCCAGCAAGTTGCGGCCACCGGCTGGCGTGTAGGCGGAGTTGTAAAGCTGGGTGTAGTCTTCACCGCGCCGGGCGTTGGCTGGTAACGAACCATATTCGGTCGCATTCTGCAGGCGCTTGCCAAGATGAACGACGGTGGGGTCGCCTTCTTTACTGACCCGAATCACCAACGCCGTTCGTTCGGTTTCGATGACAATATGGGAGTCGCCCGGCGCGCCAGCAACCTGAAAAAAGGACAAACTGGCAAGAATAGCCAGGACGCAAAAAAGTTTCATGAGCAGCATTGGTTAACCCGACAAAGCTAAGAAGTTTTAGCATCGACCACCAATGCTGCTCCTGGTCTTAAACCGTTTCGAACTGAATTTGGTCGATGCAGGTGAAAACGGCTTTTCCGAGTCGATGACCTTGCGCCATCATTTCATCGGCACCCTGGGAGGGACCACCAGTTCGGAGAACGCCATCGCAGTGGGCCAGCAAATCAATGGCAACCGGGTGAAAAATCCGGTTGAAAACCGTATCGCCAATGTGTTGGGAACCCGCCGTTTCCAGCAAGGGTAGCGCAACCCATTCGCCCAGCATGGGCAGATAGCCTTTTTCAAAAAGCTGCAGGGCGACATCGGTCATTTGCTGAACATTCGCGGCAATCTTCTCGGGGTCATCGTTGGTGCCGGAGCGATAAGGGCCCGCAACCAGAATCATCTTCTTCATCATTTGCTTTCGTTGTTTACAATTCAAAAGCAAAAGTAAGTTAAATTTTGATCAAAAATGATCAATAATGATTTATTTTGATTGATCGGTGGCTGATTCACCGGAGCTTCGGCTTCTTTGGTTTCGATTTACCTCTACCCAAATGATGCCCTGGCGTGGTAAGGGCAGCCTAAATCGTCCGCGTACTTAGCGCTTTTCGCTAATGAACTGGGAGTATTGGCTTTGGTATCCCGTACCCGTGTGAAAGAGCCTTCGCCGGATTCAGGCCAATCAACTCTACTTTTCAAGCTTCTTCCAAAACAATTGCTACCCCGATTCTGACGCCCCTTAATCGCAGCAATCAGGTAGATGTGCAGTAATGTATTTGTATCAACCACTGCTGATCTGTGCAGCAGCCTACGGTTTAACCCCCAATTCCAAATCCCAGGTATCCGTCCGAAATGGGATGACCGGCAAGCCTTCTTTGCTGAACAGATTCGGCTCTGGCGCATCGCGGAACGCAAACCGCACCGCTACCGGATTCTTCACCGCATCCGACCAAACCTCCAGCATATTGCCTTGGATTCGGCCCTGCGCTTTCGAAAAAACCTGATCGGCCCCGGCAATCTCCAGTTCAGAAACGGCAGTGCCTTTCGACACCAAGCCGTTCGGCGCGTGGTCGAACGTTAGTCGGATTTTGGTTCCATCCACCTGCATCGAGTGGTATTGTGGGCTTTTGTACAGCCCAACTTTCTGGCCGTAGGTTTCTGCCAGTGCCCAGTTGGCCAGGCGTCCTCCTACTTCCTTTTTATACGCCGGGTGAATATCTTTAATGTTGTCAACCAAATCGGTTGTTACAATCATGCCGGATTTTGGGATATCCATCGCTTTGGCCTGACTCTCACGAGTGGCTGCGGTCTGGTATTTGTCGCCGTAGGTATACGGCGCAATCTGCACGTAATAAAACGGAATTTCCCGTTGCCACATGCCGCGCCAGGCATCAACCAGGGCGTGTGTCAGTTTGTAATAAGCCGGAGCATCGTGCCGGTTGGCTTCACCCTGGTACCAGATGGCTCCCGCAACTGGAAATGCTGTCAGGGGCGCAATCATGCCGTTGTACAGTACACCGGGTTTATTGGGTGCCCAGGGCACTTTCGGCATCGTCTGCGCCGAACGTCGGGTTTCGGGGTACAGCATCGCAACGGTTTCGGGTACCCACGAATCCATGAACGAGCCGCCCCACGAAGCATCAATCAGCCCGATGGGGACGTTCAGGGTATGCTGCAATTTCTTCCCGAAAAAGTAGCCCACCGCACTGAAGTTTTTTAGCGTCACCGAATCGCAGACCGCCCAACTGGCCCGCACATCCATTTGTGGTGCATTGGCCGCCCGCTTCGGCACCTTGAAAAACCGGATGTTGGTGTTGTAAGCCGTTGGCAATTCCGCCTGAGCATCTTTCGCGCCCCAACCCGCGCTCATTTCCATATTCGACTGGCCGGAGCAGAGCCAGACTTCGCCAATCAGAATGTTTGTCAACTCGATTTTGTTGTGACCGTTGATGGTAATGGTGTACGGCCCGCCCGCCTTGGGCGTCCGCAGACTGACCTTCCAGACCGCATCATCGGCGCAGGTTGTGCTCACCGGCTGACTGGTCCAGCTGGCCGAAACCGTCACTTTTTCCGTGGGGTCGGCCCACCCCCAGAGGGTCAGCTCGGTCTGCTGCTGTAGTACCATGTTCGAATTCAGAACCGCTGGCAGCGAAACGTTGGCATACGCCGTAACCGAACAAAAGAGCAGAAAAAGTATTTTCTTCATGAAGTAGAAAGTTTGGGATTCATCCGCATTGGCGAAAGTCGGACAAACCAGATTGCGGACAAATCCCAAAAATCGGAAATTCTGCTTACTTTTCAACGATGGCATCCAGCAACGGTTCCACTGCCACAACACCCGCCCGGTGTTTCTCAACTTCTCTTTTCAGGTCCTCGATCACTTCCGGATGCTTTTTGCCCACCTCATACCGTTCGCCCGGATCCACTTCCAGGTTGTACAGCAACGGCGGATCGTGCGGAACGGGTGCGTCGGGAGAATAAGAAGGGTGCGTGGTAAAATGAGCTTTCCAAGGGCCTTTCCGAATGGCATACAACCGGTCCGAATCGTAATAAAACACCAGTTCGGCGCCCTTTTCTTTCTTTCCATTCAACACATTCGTAATGTCCTGTCCATCCAGGACCCGATCGTTCGGCAGTGGAACCCCGGCCAGGTTCAGGATCGTGGGCAAAATATCCATTGAGGTTGCGACGGCCGTTGAAACCGTGTTGGCTTTCACAGTACCCGGCCCCCAGAAAATCGCCGGAACCCGCATCCCGCCTTCGTAAGTCGAGCCTTTGGCTTCAAAAAGCGGACCCGCCGAACCACCGACTTCTTCCAGACGGTTTTTGATCAGCCACGGGCCGTTATCGCTCAGAAAAACAACAACGGTATTTTTGTCCAGCTTCAGTTCTTTGAGTTTTTTCAGAATCTGCCCGACGCTCCAATCGAGTTCCTCCACCACATCGCCGTATAACCCGCGCTTGCTTTTTCCCAGAAACCGCTCGGAAGCATACAAGGGCACGTGCGGAAACGGGCTGGCGTAATACATAAAGAACGGTTTGGTTTTGTTGGCTGTGATGAATTTCAGCACCTCGTCGGTGTAGCGTTTGGTCAGTTGCCGCTGATCGGGTTCGGTTTCCACGACCTTGTTGTCCCGATACAGTGGCAGGGGTGGATTCGTATTGGCGGGCACAGCCTGGGTAGAAGCAGCCCCCGCAAAAGACCCTACCTTGCCCATGTCGTTGGAATAAGGCAGGCCAAAGTATGAATCGAAACCGTACTTCAACGGTAGGTATTCCGGTTGTGACCCCAGGTGCCATTTACCCACCAAACCCGTTTGGTACCCTTTCGTTTTCAGCGCCTTCGCGATGGTGATCTCACTGTGCGGCAACCCGTTGGCAGAATTGGTAAAGAACACCACCCGTTTTCCAAAAATGCCGTTCCGCACCGGTAATCGGCCCGTCAGCAGCGCCGACCGGCTGGGCGTACATACGTTAGCCCCGACGTAAAACTGCGTAAACCGCGTACCTTCCGTCGCCATCTGATCCAGAAACGGCGTTCGAATCGTCGGATGGCCGTAACAACTCAAGTCGCCATAGCCCAGGTCATCAGCCAGAATAACGATAAAATTTGGTTGACGTGCCGGTTGCGCTATGGATAAATAGGAAGCCGATAGAAATAGTAGGAAAAATAGTTGCGGAAGTCTTCGGTGCAATATCATGAGTGATACGGTTTTGGTTGAGAGCTGCAAATAAACGGCTTTACGGCAAATCACACCATTTTTTTGTTACTTTAGCATTACCCTAAACCTTTATTTTGTGATGCGCCTTGCTCTCGTTCCTGCTTACCTGATTTGCGCCCTCTTCCCGCTGGCCGTTTTGGCCCAACCCAATCCCGACCGACCCGACCTGCGCCAGGGAAAATACTTCAGTGAGCCCGATGGCGCGAAAGCGCTCCAGCAGTGTGGAGAACTTTATACGGATCAGGCATCCTGGGAAAAACGGGCCGCCCAGATTCGGCAGGGCATTCGGGATGGCATGAAGCTCCCCGCCAAACCGAACTTTGCTCTCCTCAAACCGATCCGGCACAGCCTTCGGAAAATGGACGGTTATACCGTTGAAAATGTAGCGTTTGAGAGCCTGCCCGGTTTTTACATCACGGGGAATCTTTACAAACCGACCGGCATTTCCGGCAAAACCGCAGCGGTTTTGTGTCCGCACGGTCACGTAGCGAACCAGGACGCCCGGTTTGTGGAGCAAACCCAGCAGCGTTGCATCTCAATGGCGCGCATGGGCGCCGTGGTGTTTGTGTACGATATGCTCGGTTACGGCGATTCGAAACAGTGTGATCATAAGATTCCAGAAGCGGCTAAACTCCAGACGCTCAATAGCATCCGGGCGCTAGACTTCCTCACCAGTTTGCCGGAAGTAGATCCTGCCCGTGTGGCGGTTTCGGGTGAGTCGGGTGGGGGGACGCAAACGTTTCTGCTAGCGGCCCTGGATTCGCGGGTGAAGGTGTCGGTTCCGGTCGTGATGGTGTCGGCGCACTTCTTCGGTGGCTGTGTCTGCGAAAGCGGAATGCCTATTCACAAGCGCCCGACGCACGAAACGAATAACGTTGAAATTGCGGCTTTGGCGGCTCCCCGCCCCATGATCATGATCTCGGACGGGGGTGACTGGACCCTAAACACGCCGAATGTAGAATATCCCCACATCCGGCGTATCTACGGTTTTTACGGTGCCCAGGATCGGCTTGAAAACGTCCATCTGGCCAACGAAAAGCACGATTATGGCCCGTCTAAACGCGCAGCTGCGTACCGGTTTCTGGCCAAACACCTGAAGCTCGACCTGAACCGCATCACGAAGAACGGTCAGGTTGATGAAAGCTCGAATGTGCTGCTGAAAGCCACGGACTTACAGGTATTCAATGACGCACATCCTCGCCCGGCCAACGCGGCCGTGGGCAACGAAGCTGTAATAGCCCTGCTGCACTAATCAGGCGGCACTGGCCGTGTTCAGCGTTTGTAAATCCGCCTGATCCAGCGTCAGTTTCGTGGCGTTGATCAGGTCCTGCAATTGTTCCGTGCGGGTGGCGCTGGCAATTGGCGCGGTGACGGTCGGCTGGGCAATCAGCCAGGCGATGGCTATCTGGGTCGGGTTGGCTTGATGCCGCTTCGCAACTTCATCCAACGCATCCAGAATGGCAATGCCCCGGTCGTTGAGGTACTTTTTCATGCCCTGTCCGCGCTGGCTTTTGGAAAAATCGGCTTCGGAACGGTATTTTCCGCTCAGAAAACCGCTGGCCAGCGAGAAATACGGCAGCACGGCCAACCCATTTTCGCGGGCAATTGCTTCGTACTCCTGTTCGTATCCGGCGCGGTCGTACAGATTGTACTCCGGTTGCAGGCTTTCGTAGCGCGGAAAACCGTTTTGCTGACTGCTTTCCAAGGACTGGATAATCCGTTCGCTGGACAGGTTGGATGCGCCGATCACGCGCACTTTACCTTCTTTGACCAGTTCAGCGTAGGTGCCCAGCGTTTCCTCAATGGGCGTCTCCAGATCATCGTAATGCGACTGATAGAGGTCGATGTAGTCCGTCTGCAACCGGCGCAGCGAATCTTCCACCGACTTCCGGATATGGGCTTTGGAAAGATCTTTTTTGCCGGAACCCATGTCTGAGCCCACTTTCGTGGCAATCACCAGCTGGCTGCGGTTGCCGCGTTGTTTCAGCCAGTTACCAATGATGGTTTCCGATTCCCCGCCCTGATTGCCCGGTAGCCAGCGGGAGTAAGAATCGGCGGTGTCGATAAGGTTGAATCCGGCATCCACAAAAGCATCCAGGAGTTGAAATGAAGTCGGTTCGTCAATGGTCCAGCCGAATACGTTGCCGCCAAAGGCAAGCGGGGCTACTTGCAAGCCCGAGTTTCCAATACGTCGCTTATTCATGACTTAATGAGGTTGTATCTACGCGATGCAGCGCATTGCTGCTCCATTCATAACCCCTTACTCCGTCCGAAAGTTGATTTGGAGCGCTCTCCACTCAGTATCTATTTGAAAAATCCAGAAGCGTCATTGATTGAAAATTGTTCTTAATTTAAAATCTTTAGGATATATATCATAAATACTCAATACTATATTTTGCATTTTAAAAATCAATGGTAGATTTATTCCGGCCGCTTGCAATTTGTTTCGATTTGTTTTTCCAGCTATCGTTCAATAACCACCAAACTCAAAAAACCGGATTGTCGTATTCGGTAAGTGACTATGAATCGTCGAAATTTTCTGCAAACGGCCGGCGTTGGTTCACTGGCTTTTGCCTCCGGTCTGACTTCCTGCGCTCCCCGCTACAGCGCCTTCGCCCACCAACCCATGCACCACGTTCCGAAACTGAAGCTGTCGCTGGATCGGATTGTGAAAGAAACCGTCGGTTTGCGACCTTTTCGGGCATCCGGTCCACGCATTGCCAAAGAATCGCTGGGTAGCAAAACGATTGTGCACAATTACGGCCACGGCGGTAGTGGCTGGTCGCTCTCCTGGGGCACCGGCAACCTGGCGCGGGAGCTGGTCTTGAGCACCGGCGAAAAAAAAGTAGCCGTACTGGGTGCCGGAACGGTCGGTCTGGCCACGGCCCGGCTGCTTCAGGAAAAGGGCTGCACAGTGACCATTTACACGAAAGACCTGCCCCCCAATGTGACGAGTAACCTGGCTACGGGCACCTGGTCACCGGCTTCCCGGGTTTGCGACCCCAAAGTTGCATCGACCGAATTTTACAACATTTGGGAAAATGCTACCCGGTTTTCGTTCCGACGGTTTCAATTTATGCTCGGATTCGACGATATTGCCGCCTGGGTCGATGAATACAACGTTTTTCCCGAAAAACCCAACGGTCCGATGAACCCGTTAATGGGTAGTGAGGTGTATCACCTCGACGGACTGGTTCCGGAGCGAAAAGAGCTGAACCGGAACGAGCATCGATTCGGGGCCAACTACGTTACCTGGCGTTCAAACATGATGTTCAACATTCCCAGTTACCTGCATCATCAGCTCAGTATGTTTATGATGCTGGGCGGAAAACTGACCGTGCAGGAAATCAAACGCCCGGAAGACATTGATGCCCTGCCCGAACAATGTGTAGTCAATTGCATGGGCCTGGGTGCTAAAGAAGTATTCAACGATCCTGAGTTAACGCCCATTTCGGGGCAGCTCGCCTGTCTGATTCCGCAGTCTGAGGTGACGTACAAGCTGATTACCAAAGGGGCCAACATCATTGCCCGCAAAGACGGTATTTACCTCGGCGGGAATGGGTTGGTCGGTAACTGGGACACGACCCCGAAGCGGGAATACACGCAGGAATGGGTGGACATCATCCAGCAGGTCATGAAAGACATGAGGAGTTAGTAAACTAATTGAATATTAATCTTTTAATTCCCTAAAACCGTTACCGTTTGTGAAAAAAATCGTTACGCTGATTCTTGGTTTAACCCTTTATGCCAGTGCGGCTTCGGCCCAGTCTGTTGAAACGAAATTGAAAGAGGCAGGCGTTGTTCTCGACAAACCCACGGCTTCGCTGGCCAACTACGTGAAAGCCGTCCGGAGTGGCAATCTCGTTTTTCTGTCGGGGCACGTTTCCAACCGCGCCGACGGTTCCGGGATCAAAGGCAAACTGGGCAAAGACCTGTCGGTGGACCAGGGCTACGAAGCCGCCAAACTCTCCGCCATTGGGTTGCTCTCGTCGTTGAAGGCTGAAATTGGCGATTTGAACAAAGTGAAACGCGTTGTAAAAGTCCTGGGCATGGTCAACTCCACCCCGGATTTTGTCGATCATCCCAAAGTGGTCAATGGCTGTTCCGACTTGCTGGTCAAAGTTTTTGGCGACAAAGGCAAACATGCCCGTTCGGCGGTGGGAGTTGCCGCACTGCCGTCGGATTACGCGGTCGAAGTGGAAATGGTTGTTGAAATCGAGTAGGGCGTCTCAAATCCTGCCAAAGCCCCAGTGCCATTTGCCCCGGAGGAGAAATCAATTCCGCTCCGCCGGGGCTTTTAGAATCGCGTCCTATTCAAACCTTCGCTTCAGCGGAACGTTATCTTGTAGGAAATAACCTCCCGGCAACTCTAACCTTAAGGCATATGCACTACGGCGATTCGGTGAAACACGCAGATCAATCGGTCAACAACGGCCATCCCATGACGGTTTCGAGCATGAATGAAGAAGAAACTCAGGCGCTTTGCCGCCGGGATGACGATTCGGAAGAATGGTACAATGTAGCGGACCTGACCGTCATCGAAGATTTCGACGACAGCTTCATCTAGTCGAGTTTCATAAATACGTAAACGGATTTCGGGAGTCGATGTACGAAATTTTTACACCGGGCAGTTTGGGCTGGAGCCAGGGTACCAGCCACTGCATCCCGGGGGCTTCACTCATGATGTGGCCCAAAACGCCCAGTGCCAGTTTCTGACCCTGCTGGCGGGCATCACGGACATACTCGGCGGTTTCCCATTCGCTGATTTCTCCGCACAAAATCACATCCGGTTTATCCTGCCCGAGCGCCAGAATGTGGCTGCGGCCCCCCGACGCGCCCGGCATCAGCAATACCCGCTGGCAGGATTGGGTTGGATCGCCCACGACCCGCATCGTCGGAATGCCTAATTTTTCTTTCGCGTGGGCGATGAGCTGTTTCAGCGACATGGGGGCGGGTAGGGTAATGATTCTGGGTTTTTGAGTATCCTGATAGTTCTCCCAGCCCAGCGCCGAAACAACCCCTTTGTAAATGCCGTCGGGGCGGTGGGAGTGCCAGTAGTCGTGAAACCGCCAGACGGCAATCCCGTGTTTTTCTAGTAAATTATGTTTTTTCCGGAAAACCTCGTCGTTTTTAAGCCAATCGGTTTCATCAGCGTGGTTGTAAAACGTCGGCTCGTGGACAATGATAAAATTGGCACCTGACTGAGCCGCTTTTTCGATCACGTCCATCGTGGCAAACATGGTCGAAACGATACCGGTCACGTTCTGATCCCGGCTCCCCGATTTCAGCGTGTCAACGGTTTTGGGAAAGGGCGCATTCGGAATGGTTTTCAGAATCAGGTCCATCACCTGACCCACCGTGACCGACGCAGCGGGCGGCCAGAACCGTGCGGGCGCGTTCAAGCCCGGTACATTCAGCAGCAGTGATGCTTTGGTCAGCGTTCCTACAAATTTCCGTCTTCCTTGGTTTTCGATCTGATTCATGGCTTTGGCGGTTTATTTACCGCGTCTTTCATTGGGTGCAGCCTTTCGAATAATGGAGTAAATGGCACAAGGCTTATTCAATTGCGGTATTCTATGCTGGCAAGCTTAACCATTTTTGCGGACATTTCAAGCATTTTAAAGCCCGTTGATCCCCATAAAAAAAGCCCCGCCAAAAGCAGGGCCTTTTCAGTTTTAAACATTAGATAAACGTTACCTTCGAACGAAACGGTCGGGTTATTTGCCGATCATTTCCACCGGTACCCCCTTCTCAACGGCTTTCATAACCCGAAAGAAATTACCACTCCAGATTTTCTCGATGTCTTTTTTGGAATAACCCCGGCGAACAAACTCAACGGTGAAATTCGCGTACTCACTTACATCGAAGCAATCGGCCAGCGCCCCACCGCCGTCAAAGTCGGCTCCCATGCCCACGTGATCGATTCCGATCAGCTTGACGATGTGGTCAATGTGGTCAACGGCATCTTTCACAGTGGCCAGTTGAACCGGGTATTTTTTATTCACTTCCATGAACTCGGCCCGGGCTTTCTTCTGATCCTCTTCCGACAACTTGCTCATGGCACCCATCATCGCCCGCCGATCTTTGACGCCCCATTTTTCAAACATCGTTTTGAGGGCCGCTTCGCGCTCCGGGCTCGGCGGGATGGTTTTGACGTAATCGCTCAGCAGGTTTAGCTGAACCACACCACCATTTTTTGCCAGTGCCTTCAACATCTCATCGGTGAGGTTGCGCGGGTGGTCGCAAACGGCCTTGGCCCCGGAATGCGACGCGATGATGGGGACTTTCGATAAACGCACTACGTCGTAAAACGTCGAATCCGAAACGTGCGACACGTCGATCATCATGCCCAGCCGGTTCATTTCGCCCACCACCTGCTCACCCAGCGGACTCAATCCCTGGTACTCCGGACCCTTAGGGTCGGTGGAAGAATCGCAGATGTCGTTGTTGCTTGAATGGCACAGGGTCATGTACCGGGCACCCAGGTCGTAAAACTTTTTCAGCATTGTCAGGTCGTGGCCCATCGGGTAGCCGTTTTCCACTCCGATAAAGATGACCCGTTTTCCGGTTTTTCCAATACGCAGCGCATCTTGTGGCGTCATGGCGAGTTCGGCTTCGGAACCGGTATTTTTCAGCGTGGTATGAACCGCATCAAAAATGCCGAGTGCTTTTTGTTTGGCGGATTCATGACCTTCCGGCGTGCGGGGCCCTTGTCCGAGGTAGACGGCCCAGAAGATCGCGTCTAAACCGCCTTTCCGCATGCGCGGATAATCCACTTTGCTGTTGGTGCTGCGGGCGTCGTTTTCCTTCGTAACGTCGAATCCACCGCGGGAGAGCAACATAGGCGTATCGGCGTGGGTGTCCACCGTGAAGGCTTTTTCGTGGATCTTTTTGGCTTTTTTGAGCAACGCAGTGTCATCACTCTGTGCCGATACCGGCGCGAAGCCCGTGGCCAGGCAGGCCAGGAGGGTTGGAAATAGCCAGGTTTTCATTATTTCTTAGCAAACCAGAGTTTTAGTTTTTTATCGTTTTGCCCCCCCTGCCGCTTCAGAGCCGCGTCGAAGTTGGTAAAGTTCAGGGATTCTTCCGAGCCCGGATACGGCAATCGCGTTGGTACTACGCCATTGTTGGTGTTTAGTGCGGGCGGCAACAGGGCGGGAATACCGGTCCGGCGGTATTCGGTCCAGGCTTCCAGCCCTTGGCCGTAAAGCGCAATCCACTTCTGCTCCATGAGTTGCGTGTACCCTGCGGTACCTTCTTTCAGGGCGTTGGCCGTCAGGTAAGCGGGCGAAACCGTTACCTTGTGCTGCTCGTGGGAAGCCGTGATGGCGTTGGCGTAAAGCGTGGCGGTTGTTCCGGCGGAGGTCAGGCCATTGTAAGCAAATTCTGCTTTAATGAACAGCAATTCAGCGTAACTCATGATGACGCCCGGGGCGGTTGCGCTGGTAAAGAACGTGCCTACTTTGGATGTTTTCGACAATCCCAAGGCGTTGGCATCCGAAGCAGACAAGCCGTTCGGAACGCCTTTGTACTCCCCACCGTCGGCGGGGCGGTCGGCAAATACCGGCAATCGGGCGTCGCTCAGCGCCAGCATTTTGTTCACCAACGTTGCCCCAATCCGGTGGTCGTCACGGGTTTTACGGTTTTCATTGATTGGGTTGTTGTTGGGAACCGCAGCCAGGTAATTCAACTGAACGTTATCGGCATTGGACGCCAGAACCGGGTATTTCGCCGGGTCGCTGAGAATGCGGCTGGCTTCTGTTTTTACGTCGATGGGGGCATCGGTTTTGTTTGCCATCCGGAGCAATAGTCGTAAACTGAGCGAGTTGGCAAATTTCTTCCATTTGGTCAGGTCACCGTTGAACAGGATATCACCAGCGATGGCTTTGCTTTTGTCGGTTACATCGATCAGGTCGCTGGCTCCTTTCAGTTCGGCTATCAAACCGGCATACACGTCTTTCTGGGCGTCGTATTTGGGCTGAAGCGTGCCTTCCAGCCCCAGAATGGCTTCTTTGTACGGAATATCACCATACGTATCCGTCAGCAGTGAAAATACCCAGGAGCGCAGAATGACGGCCACGGCCTGGTAATTGGTATTACCGGTTTCTCCGCCAATCTTGTAAATCCGTTGGTAGTCGGCCAGCGACTCGATGTAAAAATCCCGCCAGCTGTTGCTGATGATATCGTTCGAAATCGTGTATTGATCGACGTCCGTGTACTGAATGCGGGCCCAGTGCTGCGAGATGCCGGAGCCAATATCCTGACCCAGCGCCCCGCCCCAGTACACATCCACGGCACTCTGGATGCCGTGGGGCATAAACAGGTCCGCCGAAGCCGTAGTCGGATTGTTGGGGTTGGTATTGATCTCGTCAAAATTCTCCGTGCAGGACGACATACTCAGAAAGAGCGCGGCTACAACGGCTTTATATCGGAAAGAAAAATAAGTACGGTTCATGCAAGTTGATGGTTTACGGTATTCGGTATACGGTTTTTTGTTTTCGGCTTACGGTGGGCTACGCAGGATGGGTAGATGCGTGAGCCACCGAATACGAAAAACCGTATATCGAAGCCATTTTATAAGTTGAAGCCAATGTTAAAGCCGACGGTCCGGGTGGTGGGAATCTGGCCGTTTTCAATTCCTTGCAGGTTTCCGTCGTTGTAGAAGCTGGTTTCCGGATCGATATGCGGAACGTTGCTGTGTAGCAGCGCCAGGTTACGACCAACCACCGAAATCGCAATGTCGCGGAACGGCAGGCGTTTGAATACCTGGCCGGAAAGCACGTAGGTCAGTTTGACTTCCCGCAGCTTGACAAAGCTTCCGTCGAAAATTGTGCCCTCGTTGTTGGTGAGGGAGTAGTATTTGTGGTGCCACTCTTCTGATGAAACCCGCACGTCGTTCGGGACGTAGTTTGGTTCGGTGGCGGTTCCGATGTTTTTCACGCCTTCGCCAATGATGCCTTCTTCACGGCCCAAAGTTGTTTCTTTCAGGACCCCGGTATACCGACCGATGTTAATCGACTGCGAGAAAATATCGCCACCCTGTTTGATGTCGATCAAGGTGCTCAACGAGAGTGATTTGTACGAGAAGGTGTTCTGGATGCCGCCAATCCATTTGGGGGTGAAATTTCCTAGAATACGACGAACGGGGTCAATTTGCGGGACGCCACCACTGTAAACGATATTGCCGTTTGGATCGCGCAGGAAGCCTTGACCGAAGAACGTTCCGTACGGTTGTCCGATGCGGGCTTCAACGCCCATGCCCCGGATGTTGGTTGTTGGATTCAGCGTATAGGTAGTCAGCCCTTCGGCAAGTTCCAGCACCTTGTTGCGATTCTGAGCCCAGTTCAGGACGAGATCCCACTGGAAGTTTCCCGCTTTCACCGGCGTAGCCGACAATTGCAGTTCGATGCCTTTGTTTTCCAGCCGGCCCGCATTCAGGAGTTTCGATGAAAAACCGGTGGCGTTGGAAATGTTAACGTTCAGAATCTGGTTGAACGACTGTTTGTTGTAGTACGTCACGTCCAGGCCAACGCGGTTGTGCCACAATTTCACTTCGGCACCTATTTCGTACGAATTCGTGAGCTCCGGCTTCAGGTTGGCGTTCAGCATGGCGTTGCTTTCGGCCAGGGAAGGGGTGCTACCCCAGGCATTGGCGTAAGCGTAGGTTTGCAGCAAATTGTACGGGTCGGTGTCGTTCCCCACCCGGGCGATCCCCCCCCGAACTTTGGCGAATGACAGCACCGGCGAGTTCAGGTTGAAGATGTCGGTCAGGATGGCGCTCACGGCGGCTGACGGATAAAAGTACGAGCGGTTGTTGGCGGGCAGGGTGCTCGACCAGTCGTTGCGGGCGGTCAAATCGACGAACAGGTAATTCCGGTAGCCGATGTTGGCGGAGGCATAAGCACTGTTGATGACCCGCTGATTGTAGGAGTTTTCGGTAACTGGCCGCTGGCGGGAATTTCCCATGTTCCAGACGCGCGGAATGGCAAGTTCGGTTGCCCCCATGTAGTTCCGCTGGTAGAAGTTGGACCGGTGGTTGCCACCGATGTTTGCCGTCACGTCAAAATCTCCGAATTTACGCGTTGCGTTCAGCAGGAAGTCTGAGTTGGATTCCTGAACGTAAATCTGCTCTTCGTTGTAGCTGTCGAACAGGTTGGAAGTACGGGCCGCATTTTTTGTTTTCCGGCGATCTTCGTAAAAATCCGTTCCGGTGCGGGCGGTCAACGTCAGCCAATCCGTGAATTTGTAGGTGGCAGATAAGTTGCCAAACAGGCGATCCCGTTCGTTTTCGCGGGCGCTGACGTTCAGCTGGTAGTAGGGGTTGGTCCAGTAGTTGTAGTTCCAGTTGTTCTGGTAAATGCTCCCCGGAGCCTGGTATTGCTTCAACTTTTCCATGTCCACCTGGCGTCCGAACCAGATGAAATACAAGCCCCAGTTGGTCCGGTTGTCGCTACCGTCTTTGACGTAGTTACCGCTGGCCCGGATGCTTAATTTTTTGGTCAGGTTCCAGCCGGCGTTCAGGGCAATGGTCCGCCGTTTGTAATCCGTGTTGGGTAGAATTCCGGTCTGATTCAAATCCGTGGCCGACAGACGAAAATCGCCTTTGTCGCTGGCGCCGGTAATCGAAATGTTGTTGGTCAGGGTACGGCCCGTCTGAAAAAACTGGTTGACGTTGTCCGGGTGCGCCACCCAGGGTGTTGCCGTCCGCTTGCCGTCGGGCCCGATGGGGGAATCAAATTGGGGAATCAGCCGGCCGTCCAGTTTAGGGCCCCAGCTTTCATCAACACCGTCGTTGACACCCCCGCCCCGCCCGTCGACGTACGAGAAAAGTCCTTTGCCGCCCTGGCCGTATTCATTCTGCCATTCGGGCAAGCGAAAAGGGCTGTCGAAGGCGGTATTTGAATTCACCGAAACCCCGATACCCCGGCTGCCTTTGCCACTTTTCAGCGTAATCAGCACAACCCCATTAGCACCGCGTGAACCATACAGAGCGGCTGCACTGGGTCCTTTCAAAACGCTGACGGATTCAATGTCATCGGGGTTGAGGGAGCCCGCTCCATTGCCGTAATCGACGGCGGTTGATGACCCGTAGTTACCGTTATCGATGGGGACGCCATCCACCACGAACAACGGCTGATTGTTGCTCCCGATGGAGCTGGCGCCCCGGATTACCATCCGCGAGGAGGCCCCCGGCGCTCCATTGGAGTTGGTAACCTGCACGCCGGCTACCCGGCCAGACAGGGAATTGACCAGGTTGGTTTCCCGCGCCTGGGTGAGTTGTTTGCCGCTTACTTCCTGCACCGAATAGCCCAGGGCTTTCTTTTCGCGGGTGATGCCGAGGGCCGTAACCACAATTTCACCCAGCATCGACGCATCTTCTTCCAGAGCAATGTTTAGCGTCGTTTGACTCCCAATTGTTACTTCGGTTGACTTGAAACCGATAAAGGACACAATCACTGTGGCGTTGCGGGGGGTATTCAGCGTAAACTCGCCGTTCGAGTTGGTCGTACTCCCAAGGGTTGTTCCTTTGACAAGGACGTTAGCGCCGGGCAGCCCAGATCCGTCGGTTTTGGACGTAATCCGGCCCTTTAGGGTTATATCCTGCGCAAAGCCGGTCAGACTTGCTAGCAGAATAATCAGAAAAAAAGAGAAAGTAGATACTCTTCTCATAGAGTTTGTAAATAATGAAGTGAAATGATAGTTGAATTATTCGTATTTATTGTGGATTAATTGGTCATTTTGTGTAAAGTGTAAATGTTATTATCTTTTATTATATAAATTGAAGTATGCTTCATATAAGAATGTTTATTTGGCATATTTTTTATTAGGACAGATAATATTTGGTTTATAAATGTAAAATAAAATAAAGGTCTATTTCAAATAAAATTCTGTAATTTATAGTAAAGTGAAATATATTATTGTAATTATTGAATTTTATAAAATTTATATCTTTTAAAATGGTGAATTACTAAGTTATTATTTTGTTAGAAGTGTAATTTATATTGATGTATTTTTATTTTTGTATTTTTTATAGAATGCACCACTTGGTGGTAAGGCCAACTTGAGTTATCCAGCCGCTGCGAAGATTGGTTCCGGTTGGCCACGAAGCCGATTACGGGGTGAAAAGGAATTGGCACTAAGTAAAAGCCCCGCGATGGCGGCTTTCACAGCCAGGTAAATCCGACATTTGGCCCCTATGAAAAAAAGAGCACTGCTGACCACGGTTTTTTTATCCATCGTATGGAATTGCGCTTTTGCACAATCCAACCCACCCCGACTAATTGTTCGGGGCGACGACATGGGATATTCTCACGCAGGCAATGAAGCATTGGTTAAATGCTATAAAGAAGGCGTCGAATCGTCCATTGAGGTCATTGTGCCATCCCCCTGGTTTCCGGAAGCGGTCGAAATGCTGAAGCAAATTCCGGCGGTTGATGTGGGCCTTCACCTGGCGTTGACCAGCGAGTGGGACAATGTAAAATGGCGGCCCGTTTCGACCTGTCCGAGCCTACGCGACGCCGACGGATATTTCTTCCCGATGATTTACCCGAATAAGAATTACCCCAAGCGTTCGCTGGTTGAAAATGACTGGAAACTGGCCGATATTGAAATGGAATTTCGGGCGCAAATCGAGCTGGGAATCCGGAAAATTCCCCGCATCAGCCATATTTCCGGGCATATGGGCTGTACTGGAATGGGCGAAGACGTAAAGGCGTTGATTCACCGATTAGCCAGGGAATACAACCTGATTCATCTCGACCAGAATAGACAGGAATACAACGTGACGGGTGCTGGGTACATCGGTCCGCATGCCACCTCGGCAGAAAAAATTGAAAGTTTTGCCAAAATGCTCGAGAGCCTGGAGTCTGGCAAAACCTACTTGTTTGTCGATCATCCCGGTCTGGATACACCGGAGTTGTGAGCTATTTATCACATTGGTTACGAACAAGTTGCGGTGGATCGCCAGGGCGTTACCGATGCCTGGACGCATCCCCGCGTGAAAGAACTCATCAAAGCAAGAGGCATTCAGTTAATTGGATACCGTGATCTGAAAAAATGAGAAAAACCGTCAACTTTCGACCACTCGCGCAACGCGATTAGAAGGCAAAGCGTATTGGGTAGTAATTGAACAATGTTACTGAAATTCGAGTATCTTTAATTACTCAACGCATTTTCAGGAAGCTGGTAATCAATTTCGTATCGAACAGACCGTCTACCCAACCCATGCATCCGTTTGTATTCCGAGCACTGCTCTGGCTGATCCTGCTGAGCGTTGCCTTACCCGTACTGGCTACCCACCAGGTTGGCGGGCAAATTGAAATGCGTGCCGTTGGCGACGTTCCGGGCCATTTCCAGATCACGGTCACCAATTACCTCGAAGACAACAACCGGGCGGCCCAGACGCAGGGTGGACAAATCGGTATTTTTCGAAAACGGGATAACGTCCGGATGCTGGTGTTTACGGTTTCCGAAACCGGCCAGCGCCAACCGGTGGTGTTTACCAATGAAAGTTGCGCCAGCTCGCAGAATCAGCGGGTAATTGTGGCCACCTTCGGCGCGGATATTCAACTGGACCCGGCGACGTATGCCGATGCGGGCGGATACTACCTGTCGTTTCAAACCCAAAACCGTAACGCCGGAATCAACAACATTCTCAATCCGTTGCAAACCGGGTTTACCTTCTACCTTGAATTTCCAGCGCTTCAGCGAAACGGACAATATGTTGCGAACTCTTCTCCGCATTTCAACCCCATAAACGGCGAATACCTGTGTATCAATGAAGCTTTTAGTTTTCCGTTTGCGGGCGTTGATCCCGATGGCGATGAACTTCGCTATTCGATGATTACGCCCCTGAACAAAAACGGAACGGGGCGCAATCAGGACGTTACCGCTGGACCTTATCCCCAGATTCAGTGGCTGAGTGGTTTTAGCGTCACAAATGCCATCCCGGGCAGCCCGTCGCTGACCATCGATACCCGAAGTGGGCAATTGTCGGTGACGCCCAACCAACTGGGATTATTTGTGTTTGCCGTCAATGTAGAGGAATACCGCAATGGGGTGAAGATCGGGGAGGTACGGCGCGATTTTCAGTTTCTGGTGATCGACTGCCCCCCGCTGGCGACGCCCAATCCGCTGGTTTGGGCCACCAACCAACCCGCCGGAGTCGATTTTTCAATTTGTAAAGGGAAATCACTGGAGCTGCAAACCTCGCTCAATCCGGACTGGAATTACCAGTGGCGTCGGGATGGCCTGAACCTGCCCGAGGCAACGCAGAACAAGTTGACGGTTTCCGAAGCCGGTGCGTACTCGGTGTTTGTTTCCCTGAAAACACAGTGTGGAAAAGCCAGCGGTTCGCAGAATGTGCAGATTCACGTGGTAGATCTTACGTCTGGAATTAGTACAACCGGTCAGTTGTGTGCCGTGGGGGGCTCCATTACCTTGAGCGTACTGGCCGGAAACGGCTTGACGTACCAGTGGTACCAGGATGAAAAACTCCTGACGGTTCCGGCCACGAACAATAACCTCACCACTTTCCAGCCGGGGCAATACCGGGCCGTTCTGAACAACGCTAACCTGGGCTGTAGCCATACCACCGAACCGGTTTCCGTAGCGCGGGCCGAACCGGTACAGGCGGCCATCCGATCCGCACAATCCAGGCTTTGCCCGGGGACATCGCTTTCGCTGGAAGGGGTTGGGGGCGTCAATTTTGCCTGGCAACGCGACGGGCAACCGCTGGCAACGGTGACTGATCCTGTCTTTTCGGTGCAAACCGCCGGTTCTTATGTGGTGGAAGTGACGGCGTTGAATGGGTGCAAAGCCACTTCCGTTCCATTCCTTGTGGAACAGATTGTGGGGGTCGACGTACAGATGCAGGCCGTTCCGGCCGTTTGTGGGAACGAGGGGGCGGTGTTTACGCTTTCGGGTACGCCAGCCGGTGGAACCTTCGCCGGACCGGGCGTAATGGGAACGCAGTACGACCCCAAAGTTGCTGGAAACGGCCACCACGTGTTGACCTATTCGGTCCGCTTTTCACCCGATTGTCCGGCAGCTGTGGCGCAGCAAACCGCCGTGGTGGCTCCAATTCCGACTGTATCGTTTCCCGAAGAAATCATTACCTCGCCTGGCAGTACAGTCGCGTTGAATCCCAATACGACGGGGGATCCTGTACGGTTTGAATGGACCCCGCCAACGTATCTTGACAATGTGCAGCAGGCCAGCGTTCGGGCCATTGGGGTTGAAAATGACATGGTTTATACACTGGTTGTTGAGAATGCTGCGGGTTGCCGGGCCGAAGGCTCCGTGGCTATCACCGTTTACGAACGAATCTGGGTGCCAACGGCCTTTTCGCCCAACGCCGACGGCCAGAACGACGTCTGGGAACTGAAGGGTGTGGAAGCGTATCCAACCGCCGAGGTCACGGTTTTCAATCGCTGGGGTGAGGTCATCTATTGGTCGGCTGACGGATATGCGCATCCTTTCGACGGCACCCTGAAGGGAGAAACCGTACCCGCCGGTTTATACACCTACACCATTCGGTATGAGCCCAAAAAACCGTTGATTCGCGGAACGGTTATGCTGCTGCGCTAACGTCACTGCTGTCGGTTTTCCAGCAACGCTTTTCTAGCATCGAGATCAATATTTCTTCGAAACTGCCGTATCAGCTCCCGTTTGGCCACCATGCCGGGGGCGGTTTCGTATTTCATCAGCCACTGAACCGATTGGATAGCGTGTCTTGGCAAAGTAAGGTTGGCACAGTGGGGGTTGTGGGTCACCGGGGCATGGCCTTGGGCTGCCTATTGCTCAAAAGTGCCCAAACTGCGGGTGTTGGTCATCAGGGCGTACAGGTTGGAAAACCACGGCCTGCGTGTTTCGTTCCTCTGCCGTTCGAAAACCAAATGCCGCTTTTGGGACATGAACAAAAGAAAACCGTCGCTCAAATGTGGGCAGGCCGTAAAGCAAAACCGCACCAAAGCCTGGCCCTGGTGCGGTTTAGTAATCGGAGAATGATATTATTTAACCGGAATCGTTTTAACCACGATTTTAGCGCCGTCTTTTGAAGAGATATTCAACGGTTTACCGTAGGTATCAATAAGATTTTTCCAGTACAGGTCACCTGGAGCAGTAGAATTCCCAGCAATGTCGCGGCTGATGTCCAGATTATTTTCAGTCAGGTTGTCAACTTTCCAGGTATCTGGGGTCGGGATTTGAGCGGCAGTTAATGTAAGCTTCGTATCGTTTTCTGACAGAGCCCACTTTCCGGTTGATTGCGTTCCATCCAAACCTGATTGCACAAAATCGCCGTTGCTTTTGAACTCAAGCCGAAACTTGCTCATATCTACTGCATTAGTCGCATTTCCCTTGGTATAACCTGTTACTGATGGGAACGCACCAACGGTTATATCACCCTTTTGAACTTCCCAGGTGCGGGCGATCAGCTCTGCTTTGGTTTTAACGGCTGGGGATTCATTATCATCTTTTTTACAACTGACGAACAGAGTAACACCCATCAAAAGTAGGAGGATGGCTTTTTTCATAAGGCTTTTTTCAGGATAAATTTTTGGCGCAAGTTATTGAATTTCCAGCAGACCGACGATAACCGGTAGCGTTTAGTGAACGGTTTTGGGACCTAATATATTATGTGGCGCAAAAATGACTTAAGCGTTTATCGTTTACCGTTTTTGGTTTACGGTTGGCTGATGCGTTCAAGCCATAGCATGCGGTAGCCAACCGTGGTATAGGAACTAAAATCCGTTCAACCGTCAATGCAACCCCCGGCAGATGCAGTGAATGTGGCCGAAGCTTTGTGTTTCGGCGTGCCACTCGAAAGCGTCGTTGTAGCGGTTGTTTTCCCAGAAAAACTTGCTGCGGGGGCGGTTATAATTTCCCGTTTCGTTCATGGTAGCCGCATCATAAAGCCTTCCGTTGACCATCACGTACTGGATCAACTGACTGTTGTGCAAATCCTGCAACGGATTTTTGTCGAGCACCAGCAAGTCCGCCAGCTTGCCCGTTTCCAACGAACCGATTTCCTTGTCCAGTCCCAGGTTGCGGGCGGGCAGAATGGTAGCCTGTTTCAACGCCTGTAAATTCGTAATACCGCCCTGGCCGAGCATCCAGAGTTCCCAGTGCGCGCCAAGGCCCTGCAATTGGCCGTGGGCACCGAGTTGTACGCTCACGCCCGCATCGGCCAGTTGTTTGGTGGTTTGCGAATTGCCAATGTGGCCGAATTCTTCATCCGGCAGCATCGTCCGCCGACGCGACCGGCTATCGACTACGGCACGGGGCGTAAACCGCAGCAGGCGTTCCTGCTCCCAGACGTTCATTTTCTGGTACCAGTAATACTCGCCCGACACGCTGCCAAATGCCACAATCAGGGTGGGAGTGTAGGCGGTTGTGCTGTTGCTCCAGAGCGAAATCACATCCTTGTATACCGGATCAACGGGAATATTGTGTTCGATGGTGGTGTGCCCGTCCATGATCATTGTCATGTTGTGGTTGAAAAACGAGCCGCCTTCGGGGACCACCATCATGCCCAGTTCGCGAGCTGCCTGAATGATTTGCTGGCGCTGGTTCCGGCGGGGCTGATTGTAGCTCTTTACCGAAAACGCGCCCACGGCTTTCATCCGGCGCAGGTGCGAACGCGCGTCTTCCAGACTGTTGATGACAGCTTTGAAATCACCTTCGGCGCCGTACAGAATGGTTCCGGTGGAGTAAACCCGAGGGCCAATCATCCGGCCCGTTTTTACCATTTCCGACTGACTGAATACCATTTCGGTGTTGGACGATGGGTCGTGAACGGTAGTGACCCCGTAGGCCAGATTGGTGAAATACGACCATTGCTGCTGGGGTGATTTGCCATCGCCGGTGCCGATGTGGGCGTGTGAGTCGATCAATCCCGGCATGATGGTTTTACCCGTTGCGTCGATGACTTTGGCACCCGCCGGAATGGTAACCGCACTGCCTGGCCCGACCGCCAGAATTTTGTTGTCCTGCACCACCAGCGTGCCGTTTTCGATGACCGCATCGTCTTTCATGGTCAGAATCGTCGCGCCTTTGAAGGCCACTATGCCCTTGGGTACATCGGTCGCCAGTTGCAGCCCAATCCGAACGCCGGTGGTGTCAACGGCAGGAAGTTTTTCGGGCGCTCCATCCACAAACGAGAAACTGTTCTGAACCGACCGCGTGAAATATTCCGGCCCGATGGTCCAGTGAAGTTTCTGGCTGTCATTCGACCAGTGCAGGTAGTCGCCCGCGTCGCGCGTCACTTTATACACCGGAACGGTTTTCGTACTGCCCGACAGATCGGCGGATTTTCCGGCTAATGGGAAGGGGGCGATGTACACGTGATAAAGCTCCTGAAACGCGATCCAGCGGTTGTCGGGGCTGGGCACAAACCGGGTGGCGTAGGGGGCCGTGAAGTGCGTTTGTTCATCGGCATTTGCCAGGGTAACGCTTTTGAATAGTTTAGGTGAGCCGTTTTCGACGAAGAAAATCCGGTTGCCGGTGCGGTCAAACTGCGGCTCTTCCCCGCTTTCCCGAAGGAAGGTAGAGGGGCCTCCGTTCACCGGCATGACGTACAAACCCGGTTCTTTGCCGTAGGCGTACCCCATAAAACCGTTGCCGGTCGATTTGCGGTAAACAAGCTTCGAGCCGTCGGGCGAGAAGCTTGGGGTGTTATAAAACCCTTTTTCGCGGGTCAGTGTCTCGATTTTGCGGGTTTGAAGGTTCAGCTTCCGGATGCTACCCGTCAGCGAATCGTTCCAGGTCGTGTAAATGAGAAATTTGCCGTCGGGCGAGAAGCTGGGTTCGTATTCAAAGCTGGCGGTTTCTTTGGTCAGGCGCTCGGGTTGGCCGTTCGGAAGAGCTTTTCGGTAGAGATAACCAGCCGCGTGAAAGACCAGCGTTTTTTCGTCGGGTGAGGTGCGGGCGTGCCGGATCATCTTCGACTCGAACGTGGGCGAGAAAACCGTCTGCGGAAAACGGACCGCGTCCGTTACCGTTAGGCTGGCGTTCACTGTAAACGGGATTTCCACGGCTTTGGTCGTTTGCACATTCACCCGAAAGAACTTGCCTTTGGCCCAGATCACCAGCTCTTTGCTGTCGGGTAACCAGGCATAGTTCGGGTACAAACCCATGATGGCCCAGGCTTCCTGCTGGTCTTTGTTCAACTGGTCGAAAACCGGAAATTCCTCGCCCGTTTTCAGGTCATGAATAAACAAAATAGATTGCGTGCGCACCCGTCGGACAAACGCCAGTTGCCGACCGTCGGGCGAGAGTTGCGGACGCGTGGCACCGCCCGGACCCGTCACGATGTTTTTGATTTGCCCCGTGTGCCGATCTACCCGCCGGATGGCGTAAATCTGGCCGTTTGGATCTTTGTTGTATTGAAAAATTGGCCCCGGGCTCACATCCTCGCTGAAATACACGTACCGGCCGTCGGGCGAGACGCAGGGTTCTCCGGCATCCTGTTGGTCATTTTTGCGTTTGGTCAGTTGCAAACCGGCCGTTCCGCCCCCGGCATGGTAGAGCCAGAGTTCACCAGCTCCAAGCGACCGGCGGCTGGTGAAGTGTTTGCGGGCTACCAGATAATGTCCGTCGGGTGTCCAGACAGCATTGTTCAGCAGCCGGAAATCCTCGTTGGTGATCTGGCGCAGGTCCGAGCCGTCGCGGCTCATGGTCCAGATGTTATCGCCCCCGGCGCGGTCGCTGGTAAACGAAATCCGTTTGCCATCGGGACTGTAACGCGGCTGGATTTCGAGCGGCAAACCGCCCAGTACCAACTTGGCAGTGCCCCCGGTGATGGGTAAGGTGTAGAGATCGCCCAGCATATCGAAGACGATCTCTTGGCCGTCTGGACTCACATCGAGGTTCATCCAGGTTCCCTCCTGAGTGGTAAAACGGACTTGTTTGGTGGGGCCGTGGGGGGCGGCAACGTCCCAACCGTCTTTCGGTTTTTGGGCGAATGAAAAAGTAAGGGTTAGCAGTGCTACGGCAACGGAATACGGCGTCTTCATATCGGAGTTTATGACCCCGAAAGTTACGGAAGAAGCCGAAAAGGTGCGCGACGATCTTCGGTAAATCTACCAGAGAAACCGTAGTCCGGTTGCCGCAGTCTGCTTCGTTACTTGCCTTGTTACCGTAGCCAATTGCTGATGACGGAAAAATACCGATCCGGTTTTATTCCTTGCTGAAGATTCAGCGATGATTTGGCCGTCGGTACGCGCAACGCACTCTGGTACGCGGTTTTTGCCTGCTCGGCATTTAATTCCTGGCCAGTGGCATCGACGGGGTTAACGATCAGGAGTTTCCGGTTGGCGAGCGATGTGACCAACTCCGGAAGGTCATAAACCGGCAAAGCACCAGCCACGGCGGATAGGATAAACGGCGTTTTATAATGCATTTCATCCGTGATGGCCTGGTACGACACCAGGGAATTCAGCAGAGCAACCTCGTTGAACGCGTTGCCGAACAGGGCCGCATGGAGCAGGTCGGGCCCCAGGGTTCCGCGGGCAATTGCCGACAGTGGTTGAGGGGAACCGGTACCTTTTTGAATAAACGCAGCCAGGATTTCAATTTCCTCCGCCCGAACCGCCACAAGGTTTTTGTGCGTCAAAATACCCGTAAACCATAAATTCAGGGGAACTTCTTCAATCATCGAATCGCCCCCTTTCATATAACCTGAGCCCAGTTCACCCGTACCGCTCAGGTCGGGAACAATCACTTCGTGACCCTCGTTGGCCAGCTGGTCCGCCCATTCCCCGGCCTTGGCCGCCACGGCTTTTCCCCGGTCGTCCAGCAGCAACAGGGTTTTGCCGGTTTTTTTGATCGGTTTTAACCAAAGGACCGGTACGGAATACTTGCCCGGCCCCAGAACGAGGTATTTCTCAATCGCGTATCGGTCGCGCTGCAAGCGTCCGGAAAAAACGATTTCACCGCTGGCTGACGGTTTTTCGTACCCCGTTATCCGTCGGACTGTTTCGCGCAGGTTGGATGCCTCTTTTTTTTGTGTTGCCTGGGCTTTCTGAAGGTGCTTTTGATTCAATGAAAACAGCGTTTCGCCCTGGAGTGACGCATACACATTCCCCTTGGGGGTTACGTACAACTCTTCTTCTTTAAAAAGCGGCACGTCCAGATCCGCCGAGCTGCCGGGATTAGTAAGAAATTTCTGGAAGAAGGCGTAGGAAGCTTCCCGGTTTTTGGTCGTCGACATGTGCTCGGCGTCGTCTTCCACCATGTTCAGATGGGTCGGTTTTCCGAAAGCAGCATACGCTTTTTGGGCTTCCTGAAACAAATCCCGCGTTCCCTGAATGCTGAATATATCCCGCGTGGTGCTCACAATCAGCGTCGGCTTGGGGGCACGAACTTCGACGTAATCGGCCAGATCGATGCCGTTTTCCAGCCCATGCAGTAGGTTTTGCTCGGCATCCTGCGGCCCTTTGGAGCGCAGTTGTTTGTCGAACGTGGTGAGGTAACATTCCGGTGCAGCGGCCAGAATCCGGTCATCCAGTGCGGCAATGTAGGTGCTTTGGGTACCGCCCCCCGAACGGCCCGCAATACCGATCCGGCTGGGGTCAACCTCGGGGCGGGTCAGCAAATAATCGACGGATCGAATGCCGTCCCAGGTGAAGTAATTCGCCGGTGAAAGGCCCGCGATGAATGACTGTACACCAGGGTAGGAGTGTTCATTGACGGCCGATTTCTTGACCACCGATTCGTCCGCGTATTGCCGCCGTTCGCCCTGGCCAATGGGGTCAAAGGCCAGTACTACGAAGCCTTTCTTGACGTAATTGAGCATAATCCGCTGGTAGGCGTCGGCCCGAAAACCGTTCAGGCTGTGCCCACTGCAATACACAATGGCGGGGAGTTTGCCCGGGCGATTTTTGGGTAAAAACAAAGCTGCCGTTACAAAATAGCCGGGTCGCGATTCGAAGTAAAGCTTCTCGACGCTGAAATCGTCGCGCTGGATCGTGCCCGTGATGACCGGATTCAGGGGCGTTTTTTCCGGAAAAGGCCCCACTATTTTACGGAGCTTCGCCCGGACTTCAGTCTGCCGTTTTTGCCAGTCGGCCTGGGTTTTTAGCTTTTCAATGGCCACCCGGCGTTGCTCCAGCTGACCAAATGCCCGCTGGCATAAATGCCGGTACAGGCTGGCTGACGGGGAGCCTTCGTCGTAATTCCAGTATGAAAAAACGGAGAGATTTTCCTGGGCAAAAACCGCTTGCGAAAGCAGCAAAAGACCACTCAGTAAATAGCTTCGTTTGGTTCGGGGAGAAGAAAGTGCGCACATAATTTGATGGTTTAATAACCAGGGTTTTGCTCCAAAAGGGGATTTCGTTCAATTTCGGACTGCGGAATCGGAACCCGGTAGTTACGTTCTTTAAAAGCACGCGGCTGAAAAACTTCTACTTTGTACGTCTTCTGACCGGTGGTTGCGTTTCGGGTAATAACCATCTTTTTGGCGTCCTCGTTGTCGGTTTCTTCGGCAATTTTCCAACGGCGCACGTCAAAAAAGCGGTGTTCTTCAAACACCAGTTCAATCTGGCGCTCGTGCTGGATTCGCCGGAGCAGGGCCGGACCGGTTTCGGTAATGGCGGGCATGTTGACACTCTGGCGACTGCGAATCTGGTTGACAAACTGCCGGGCCTTCGCTTCATCGCCCAGGTGGTAGAGTGCCTCCGCGTAGTTCAAAAGAACTTCGGCGTAACGGATGAAAATCCAGGGTGTGTTGCCCAGGTTGGTCACACTGGGGCGACCAATGGATTCATTGACGAATTTACGGACGCTGTAGCTGGTAAACGATGCATTCCAGCCTTCCACCCCTTCGCTTGAGTCGGGGCCGCCGGGCAAGTAAGAACCGAGTTCGCGGTTTTGCCAGGGCGCTCCGTCGTACAGGATGCAATCGTAAAATCGCGGGTCGCGGTTTTCGTACGGTTTTTGGGGATTATACGCCGGATCGTTGGCGGGGAGTTTGCCAGTTTTCAGCTCGAAAGCATCCACCAGGTTGTGCAGCGGATTGACCTGTCCGTACCCCCCCGATCCGTTGGGGTAAAAATGCAGCTCGATCGACTGCTCCACCCGGATGTTGTTTTTGAACTGTCGCGACCAGATTACCTCGCTGTTGAAAGGCGTCAGAAAAAGGGCTTTATACTGTGGATACAACTGGTAAATACCCAGGTCCATCACGTCCTGACAAGCCTGGGCGGCTTTTTGCCATTTCTCCTTTTGATTGCCGGGGTTGTTCAGCGGGCTGGCATCGTACAGCAGCACCCGGGCTTTCAGCGCCATAGCCGCTCCCTTGGTAATGCGCCCCTGATTGGCTCCGGTGTACGAGAGCGGCAACAGACCCTGGGCTTTTTCGAGTTCGCTCACAATGAAGCTGGAACATTCCTCATAGGAATTTCGCTTCAGCCTGAAATCGGCGTCGAGCTTGAACACCGTCGTAATCAGCGGAACGCCCCCGTAAAAATTGATCAGCCGGAAGTAAGCATAAGCCCGCAGGAACGACACTTCACCAATCATCCGGTTTTTGACGGTTTCGCTGATGGGCGCCTGTTCGATGTTCTGGAAGAATATGTTGCAATTGGTAATGATGTTATAGAAGTTGCTCCAATGGTCGAGCGCGACGTTGTTGGTGGGCGTAATTTCGCCCCGGTTGACGAGGTGAAATGTTTCCCGCCCACGCCGGTACGCTTCGTCCGAGAGCGGCATCATGTAATAGTCGACCAGAAAACCGTGTCGGACATTGTAGCAGGTATTGACGAAAGCTTCGATGAGTTTTTCATCGTTCCAGACGTCGGCTTCCGAAATTTTGTCCAGCGGCTGGCGTTCCAGAAAGTTCTCGTCACAGGCGCTCTGGGTCACCAGTATCAGCAGCATCAGCACCCGGAGCAACGGTTTTTGTATAGCTTGAAAGGTCATGGGAATGGCTTAGAAAGTGAGGTTAAGGCCCAGGTTATAAATACGCTCCTGCGGGTAGAAGCCGCCGGTTTCGCTGTTGCCTTCCGGGTCGAAATACTTTAGTTTGTCCCAGGTAAAGAGGTTGGAACCGTTGAGGTAGACACGCAGGTTGCGAATTTTCAGTTTAGCCAGAAACTCGGGTGATAGATCGTAACCCAGTTCCACGGTTTTCAGGCGCACGAAACTGGCATCCCGCAGCCAGAACGTCGAACGGTAACCGCTGACTTCGGCATCGTAGGTGGGCAAAATCGGGTAGGTCGAATTGGGATTTTCGGGCCGGTAGCGGTTGTCGGCCATTTCCTGCAATGTATTTCCCTGCAAACCCGATTGCAGAAAAATGTACTGGTTGGCGCGTCCCTGCCCCTGGAGCAGGATGCTGATACTGGCTTTTTTGTAACTGGCACTGGCCGTAAACCCGTACGTGAGCTGGGGAATGTTGGTAAACTCAGTCCGGATGCGGTCTTTGGCGTCGATCACCCCGTCGTCGTTGACATCCCGGTAGCGCAGATCACCGACGCGTGTCCCCACCGGGTGAGCCGAATTGTTAATTTCTTCCTGCGAGCGGTAAATACCGATGGCATCGTAATACAGACTGGTGCCCATGGGGTAGCCGGTGCGCATCTGCCAGGGTTGCTGGTTCATCGGTTCATCGATGTCAATGATGCGGTTGCGGGCAAAGGAGATGTTACCGCCGAGTCGGTAAGCAAACTTACCACTCCGGTTGGCGTGGGTCAGCTGCAACTCGAACCCTTTATTTTCCACGATCCCGATGTTTTCATTGGGCAGGTTCAGGCCGGTATAGGCCGGTACGGACGCGTTCCGGGCCGTCAGGATGTTATTCCGGCGGGTGTTGAAAACGTCCAGTTCGATGCCCAGCAGGCCTTTCCAGAAGAGGGCTTCCAGCCCCAGGTTGGTGGTGCGGGCCACCTCCCAGGTAATGTTGGGGTTGGGTGTCAGGCCGCGGTTGAGCTGCGTCACCGGATCGGCGAAGTAAAAACCGTCGCCGAAGGTGTAGGTAGACAGGTATTGGAAGGCATCCACCTGATCATTCCCCATTTTTCCGATGGAAGCCCGGAGTTTCAGGTTGTCGATGAACGTCAGACGGTCTTTGATAAAGGGCTCCTCGGACAGCCGCCAGCCGACCGATACACCCGGGAAAAAACCGTACCGTTTGCCCACCGGAAAGTTCTGGGAACCGTCGTAGCGGAAGTTGAAGTCGATGAGGTATTTTTCGCTGTAGTTGTAATTCACCCGACCGAAGAAGTTCCGGCGGGCCGTTTCGTAGGCCGTACCCGAGTTGTCTTTGTCGGCTACCCCGCCCGCGTACAACTGGTCGATGGCGCTGCTCAGGTAATTCCGGCGAAAGGCCCAGAAACTGTTGCCAACTACTTCGGTCTGCTCGAAAGCAACAAACGTGTTCAGGTTGTGCTTGCCCCACGAACGGTCGTATTTTGCCCGCAGGTTGACGGTTGTGCGGGTGGAGGTTTCAAAGCTTTCGCGCAGTGTCGGCTGACTGACCGATCCGCCCAGGCGTTGCGTATACGAGTTTTTCTGGGCATCGTAGTCGTAGATTTTCCACGGAATCTGGAAAAGTTTGGTGGGAGAAAAGGTTCGGTCGTGGGCCACAAAACCATCGGCGGCCAATCCTTCCAACCAGGGAATTTTTACCTCGAAGGAAGCCATCGTCTGGTAAATATTGTTTTTCCGATTGTCGTAACCGGCGGCATCCGAAGCCATGACCAACGGATTTTCGCCCCGCTCAATTCCGGGTGCTGGTAAACCATTCGGGTGGTAAACGGGCAAAAACGGGTAGTTGCGCCAGATGGTGTGGAAAATGGACGAAACGCCCATCGACGGATACACCGTTGTTCGGTGATTGGCCGAAAAATCCAGACTGACCCGGATGTATTTGTTCAGGTTGGCGTCGACATTGGAGCGAATCACCAGGTTCTGAAAGTCAATGTTGCTGTTTTTGAGGATTCCATTCTGGTTGGCGTAGCTGCCGGAAACGTAGTATTTCACCTCGTCGCTGCCGCCCCGGACGGAGAGGTTGTGCTGGGTTTGCAGACCAAATTTTTTCAAAGCCGCCTGCTGCCAGTTGGTGTTGGGGTAGTTGACCGGATCGCTGCCGTTGCGAAACTTCTCAAGGTCTTCGGGGGTAAAGCGGTTGGGTTGGCCCTGAGAGTTGAGCAGTTCATTCATGTATTCGGCGTAGGTGGCCGAGTTCGCCATTTTAGCCAGCCGGGTAGGCTGCGAAATGCCCTGATTGACGGTGTAGCTGATCACCGGCTTTCCGGAAGTACCCCGCTTGGTGGTAATCAGAATGACGCCGTTGGCGGCCTGAGCTCCGTAAATAGCCGCCGAAGCATCTTTCAGAACTGAAATACTTTCCACATCGTTGGGGTTGATTTGTTCAAAGCCGCCCCGGCCCCAGACACCGTCGATGACAATCAGCGGGTTGTTGTTCCCCAGCGTGCTTTGGCCCCGAATCAGCAACGTGGCTCCGGAACCCGGCAAACCGGAGCGGGTATTGGCAATGATACCCGGCAGGCGACCTGCCAGCGAATTCGATAAATTGACGCCCGGATTTTGTTTCAGTTCTTCCCCTTTGGCCGTCACCACCGAGCCGGTCAGCGTGGCCCGGGCCTGCGTGCCGTACCCAACCACAACCACTTCTTCCAGGGATTTATCATCAACCCGTAGGGTGATGCTCAACCGGGTTTGTCGGTCAAGCTGGATCTCCTGAGGAATGTAGCCAACGAAAGAAAAAACCAGCGTAACGTTATTGTCAAGCACGTTTAGTTCAAAATTACCCTGTTCGTTGGTGGTGGTTCCCTGGGTTGTGCCTTTCACTAAAACCGTTACGCCGGGCAGCGCTTCACCCTTTTCGTCGATGACGTTGCCGCTGATTCGCACTGGCGGAGGAGGAGCGGGGGGCGTGGCCACGGTTTTTTCGGCTGGTTTGGCGGGTGGTAATTTCGAGCCTTTCTCCTCTTTCACCACGATGATGTTATCCACGAGGGTATAGCTCAGGGACTGCTCTTTCATGACTTGGTTCAGGATCGCGGTTACGGTAGCGTTCCGGAATTCTACGGAAACTTTTCTGGTCTTTTTGAGGGCTTTGTTATCGTAGAAAAAGCGGTAATCACTCTGCTGTTCGATGGCCCGGAATACCGTTGTTAACGGTACGTCTTTGAGCGACAGGGCCAGGTTTTGGGAATAACCGGCTGCCGAAACGTGAAGACAGGCAACAGTGAATAGCAGAAACGTCAGTTTCATGAGCAGAATAATTCTGGTAAAGGAACGCTTTGGTATATACGTAGCTTTCCCGGCTAAAAATATTTGCATATTTTTGGGAGTTCAGGGTTTGGATTGTTTTGCAACGAGCAATGGCATCGTTACCGCTTCGGCGGAACGATGGAGATCCTGTACGCTAAGCCGTTCCGGGTCGCATCCGGGACGGTTTTTTGCGTCAGGGGGAGGAGGGATGTATAGGCTTATTGGTTCATAGGCAATTTGTTATGGGTCTAGGGTTGTTACTCGGTTACAATGATTTTCTTGCCTTCTACCCGGAAACGCACACCGCCCAGCTCCAGAATTTTCAGGACTTTCGACAGGTTTGCCCTCCGTTCAATCTGTCCCACAAATTCCCGCTCACGCGGTGTGCCTTCAAATTCCACTTCCACATCGTACCAGCGGGCAATTTGCCGCATGAGCTCCGGCAGATTCGCCTGCTCAAACCGGAAATAACCGTTTTTCCAGGAAATAACGCCCTCGGTATCTACCTCTTGCACAACCAGTGAAGACGAACTGGCAGGTTGGGAGGGATGGGCTAGCCGGGCCTGTTGCCCCGGGCGCAGGACAACGTCTGAGGCCGCATTGTCGGCCACCCGAACCTGAACGCTTCCTTCCAGCAAGGTCGTTCGGACGAACGCTTCGTCGGGGTAACTGTTGATGTTGAACTCGGTGCCCAGCACTTCAATGGTCTGCCGGCCAGCTACCACCCTGAACGGTATTTTTTTGCCGTTGCGGAGTTGCGGGGTCACGGCAAAATAGGCTTCGCCCGTTACCTCGACCCGGCGCTCGGTGGACGAGAAGGCCGTCGGGAACCGGAGCGTCGAAACGGCATTCAACCAGACCGTGGTGCCATCGGGTAATTTGATCTGGTATTGCCCGGCCCGGGGCGTTGAGAGCACATTGTACCGGGTCGGGGCTGTTCGGCTGGATGGTACGGAAGACAACTGGGGGGCAAACACAATCTGCCCTTCCTGAGGTTTACGAATGGTGGCGTCGCCCTGGCGGGCCAGCTCGCCGGTCCGGGCGTCGTTTAGCACAATTGTTGACCCGTCGGCCAGCGTCAGCAGCGCCCGATTATCACCGGGGGCAATGTCCCGGCTGATTGGATTCACGTGGGCAATGGGTTGACGAACTTCCGGTTTGTAAAACCAGTAAAGAGCCAGGGAGCAGACCATCAGGACCGTTGCGGCTGCCGCCACCCACCCTATTCTGAAAGGCCGGGTGGTTGGCAACCTTTTTTCTGGCGCGGTCTGGTGAACCGGCAAGGCGTCCCAAATGGCATCCAGCCGATCTTCCAGATCGTCGGGAAGAGCCTCCAGGGCTTTGGTGCGGGCTACGGAATGGTACCAGCTTTCCAGCAGCGCCCGTTCTTCCGGAGTCAGCGTTCCTGCCTTGTATTTTTGAATTAGTTTTTCAGCTTGATTTTGTTCCATCGTATTCCCGTTGCCGCGTAAGTAGTCGTAAGACGGACAAACACACCGGTGGTAGTAGACGGGCAAAAAATATTTTTTAAAATCAGGTAAAGGGGAAATAAAGAATGATCAGATCAATTTTTTGCCGTAGAATCCGGAGGGCGTTGTTGACCTGCTTTTTGACGGTTTTGTCGGAGATATTCAGCGCTTCCGCAATTTCTTTGTAAGAAAGCTGGTTGATGCGGCTTAGCTCAAATATTTCCCGCATTTTAGCCGGTAGCCGCGCCACTTCCTGTTCAATAAGCTGGCTGAGTTCCTGTTCGCGGACCTGCTGGTCAGTGCTGTACTCATCGGTTTCGATAAACTGATTCAACGAGTCGATGTACTTTGCGGTTACTTTCTGGTGGGCAATCACGTCCAGCACCCGGTTGCGAACCGATTGGTAAAGATAAGCAGAGACCGAGCCGGTGAACACTAGCTCTTTGCGCCGGAGCCAAAGGGTGGTGAATAGTTCCTGTAAAATGTCGTTGGCATCATCGCCGTTGTCCAGCATCCGATACGCGTGCAGGTAGAGAACGCCCTTGTAACGGTCATACAGAGCAGCAAAAGCGGCCTTGTCACCTTCGGCAACGAGGTGCATCAGTTCATGGTCGCTAAGCTGTTGAAAGGATGTCATACTCACCATTAATCAGGTAAATATAACGATAAGTTACATCCAGCAACAAGCGCACCTCAAAACCGGGATTGGGCGTAGGAAAATGGCGGGTGGCGGAGTCTACCGAAAATCCATATGCCCGTTTCGTCAGGGATTGGGTAGCGGTTTAGGCACTAATACGGTATCGCGGACGGCGAGTGATGCCGTATTGGGGAGGGATGGACGGTTTTGGGTGGTTCGGGCCAGCGTTCTGTGCGTATCGGGGGTTTTGTGGCTGGCTCCACCGGAAGCAATGATCCAGCAGAGCCCCAAACTAAGCCCGAAGGCCGATGGGATAATTTTTAAATACTTGTTCATCAGGCAAATCGTGTGGTTGTTGGAAAAGGCGAAGGTAGAATGGAAGACGGTTTTAACGGAACGAAAATCGGTTAAGCGGAAGAAACAAGGGATCAAGCGGGTGAATCGTTCGTCCAACCACCAGATAGGCAGGTAGGGCAAAACAGGAAAGACGGAGTTTGCAAAATACATCCTGGTTTATGAAAAAGGAATAGTAAAAATTAGCTCGTACGAACTTATAGAAAGGAGTATTTGAGTAAATGAGTACGAAAAGGCAAGTACACGTCTGAAAAACTTCTTCAAATCCTGCTAGTCGCTATGAAAACCGAAAAAAATACCCTAGTCACGCGTCGGAAATTTCTCGATCTGGCCACCAAAGGAACGCTGGCATCAACGGCCCTCATCAGCGGTTTTCCCACCATTGTACCGGCGTCTGTATTCGGGAAAAACGCGCCCAGCAACCGCATCAATGTGGGGGCTATCGGTGTCGGCCGGATTTCGCGGGGGCACGACATGCCGGGTGTCTGGCGGTACGACAATGCCCTGATCATGGCCGTCTGTGACGTTGACAGCAAACGGGCGGAGGATGGAAAAAAACTCGTAAACGGGGTTTATGCCAAGAAGACCGGGAAAGAGTCATACGATGGGGTAAAAGTGTACGGAGATTACCGCGAATTGCTGGCCAACAAAGACATTGATGCCGTAATCATCAGTACGCCCGATCACTGGCATGCGCCCATGGTGGTACATTCCGTGGAAGCGGGCAAGGATGTTTATATGCAGAAGCCCGCTTCGCTCACCATTTCGGAAGGGCGGTTGATGGCCGATGCTGTAAAACGGACAGGGCGGATCATGCAGGTCGGTAGCCAGCAGCGGTCGTCGCACCAGTTTCGGTACGCGGCTGAACTGGTCCGTAATGGCCGAATCGGGCAGCTGAAAACCGTTTACGTCGGTTTGCCGGGCGACCCATCGGGCGATGAAGAAGCTGAAATGCCGATTCCGAAAAACCTGAACTACGATATGTGGCTCGGCACGACGCCGGAAGTATATTACACGGAAAAGCGGGTTCATCCGCAAGCGGATTACGACCGACCCGGCTGGCTGCGGTGCGAGCAGTTTGGCGCGGGGATGATCACCGGCTGGGGGTCGCACCACATCGACTGTGCCCATTGGGCCATGAACACCGAGTACACGGGGCCCACCGAGATTTGGGGAAAAGCGGATTTTCCGAAAAGTGGCCTGTGGAACGTGCACGGTATTTTCCGGACCGAGGCCATGTATGAAAACGGGGTCCACATGATTGTGAGCAATGAATTGCCCAATGGTATTAAATTTGAGGGCACGGAAGGCTGGATTTTTGTGTCGCGGGGCGATGCCGCCGTAACCGCCAGCGATCCGGTTGCCAAGCAACGGGCCGCTAAAGCGCTGGATGCGAGCGACCCGAAGATCATCGAATCGGTGATTGGGCCGAACGAAATTCATTTGCCCGTCAGCAAGGAACACCACGGCAACTGGCTGGAAAGCATTGTAAGCCGGAAAGAGCCGATTGCGCCGGCGGAGGTCGGTCACCGTTCCTGTTCAGCTTGTCTGCTGCACCATGCCGCCATGAAATTAGACCGGAAATTGTATTGGGACCCTAACACAGAACAATTTAAAAATGACGCCGAAGCCAACCAGCTTTTGTCGCGTTCACAACGTGCGCCATACGCCATTCAGGCGGTGGCATCAACCAAACCCCGTTGATTCGCTTTTTACTAAACTATTTCGAATGAAAGTATCTACCGTTGCGGGCGGCCTGTTGTTGGCGGCCTTTTTCTCCGCCTGTCAGTCGTCTGACCAAAAAAAGGATGATATGATTCATCTGATTACGCTGGACCCCGGCCATTTTCACGCGGCTCTGGTGCAGAAAACCATGTTTGACGGCGTTGACTCGACCGTTCATGTGTATGCACCGGATGGACCGGATGTGCAGCTTCACCTGGAAAAAATTAAGGGATACAACAGCCGGGCCGACAATCCGACGCGCTGGCACGAGGACGTGTACCTGGGCACTGATTTCCTGGAAAAAATGCTCACCGACCGGGCGTCGACCAAAGCAGGCAACGTGGTGGTGATGGCGGGCAACAACCAGCTAAAAACCGACTACATTCAGAAGACGGTTTCGGCGGGGTTCAACGTGCTGGCGGATAAGCCCATGGCCATCAGTGCGGCTAATTTTGACCAGTTAAAAGACGCCTTTTCGACGGCCGAAAAGAACAAGGTGCTGTTGTATGACATCATGACCGAGCGCTACGAAATTACGACGATGCTGCAACGGGCGTTTTCGCAGCAGGTGGCATTGTTTGGCTTGCTGGAAAAAGGCACGCCCGACAACCCGGCGGTGACCAAAGAAAGTATTCACCATTTTTATAAAAACGTATCAGGCAGCATTCTGACTCGTCCGGCCTGGTTCATGGACGTTGCGCAGCAGGGGGAGGGAATTGTCGATGTGACGACGCACCTGGTGGACCTGGTGCAGTGGGAATGCTTTCCGGAGCAAACCCTGGATTATCAGAAAGATATCAGCCTGACGTCGGCCCGGCGCTGGACTACGGATATGACACTGAGCCAGTTTACGGCCATTACCAAACAAAGTGCTTTTCCGGAATACCTGAAAAAGGACGTCGTGAAAGACAGTGTTTTGCGGGTGTACAGCAACGGTGAAATAAACTACCAGCTCAAAGGCGTTCACGCCAAAGTGTCTGTGATCTGGGCGTACAAAGCACCGGAAGGAACCGGCGACACGCACTATTCGATCATGCGCGGCACCAAAGCCAACCTGATCATCCGGCAGGGCGCGGAGCAACAATACAAACCCACGCTTTACATCGAATCGGTTGATAAAAAAACGGACCTGACGGCCGGAATCCAGACGGTTTTGCCGGCAATCCAGAAAGAGTTTCCGGGCGTTGAGGTGAAGAAAATCGCCACAGGCTGGGAGGTTGTCATTCCGGAAAAATACAAGGAAGGACACGAAGCGCATTTTGGCCGGGTTGCGGAGAAATACCTCGAGTACCTGAGAGCGGGCGCGTTGCCCGCATGGGAAGTGCCGAACATGATTGCCAAGTACTACACGACGACGCAGGCGCTGGAATTGGCGAAACAAAGCAAAGGTCGCTAAGCCGGGCGTGTAAAAAACAAAACACCTGAAGACATTCAAAAGGCACGGATTTCGTCCGTGAACACATCGTATGAGCAGATCACAAGCCAATCGCCGTCGCTTTATCAAAGAATCCGTGGCTACAGCCGCCGGATTAGCCGGACTGTCCGTTTTGCCGGGAGAGATCATCGCAGCTCCGGCCATTTTGCCCACCCAAACCGCCATCGACCGGGGTTGGGTGGGGGCACCCCGCATCCGGTTTTCCGCGATTGGTCTAAACCACGGACACATCTACGGCCAGGTCGAAGCCGTCATTCGCGGGGGTGGCCAACTGGTTTCGTTTTACGCGAAAGAACCGGACCTGGCCGCTGCGTTTACCAAACGGTTTCCGGACGCGAAACTGGCCAAAAGCGAGAAAGAAATTCTGGACGATAGCTCGATCCAACTGGTGGTTAGTGCCGCAATTCCCGACGAGCGGGCACCGCTTGGCATCCGGGTCATGAAAGCCGGGAAAGACTTTATGGCCGACAAACCCGGCATTACAACGCTCGAGCAACTGGCCGAAGTGCGCAAGGTGCAGAAAGAAACCAAGCGGATTTACTCGATCATGTACTCCGAACGCTTTGAAAACAAGGCAACTACCAAGGCGGGTGAGCTGGTCAAGGCCGGTGCCATTGGTAAAGTGATTCAAACCATTGGGTTAGGTCCACACCGAATGAACGAAAAAACGCGGCCCGAATGGTTTTTTGACAAGAAACGGTTCGGTGGCATCATCTGCGACATCGGCACGCATCAGTTCGACCAGTTTTTGTTCTTCACCAATTCGACGCAGGCCGAAGTCGTTGCCTCGCAGGTCGGTAACACCAACCATCCTCAGTATCCAAAATTCGAGGACTTTGGCGATGCGATGGTGCGCGGCAATGGCGGCACGGGCTACGTTCGGGTAGACTGGTTTACGCCCGACGGCTTGCAATCCTGGGGTGATGGTCGCCTGACCATTTTGGGTACAGAAGGGTTTATAGAACTGCGGAAAAACGTCGATATTGCCGGACGGGATGGCGGAAATCACCTGATTTTGGTCGATAATAAAGAGACGAAATACATTGATTGCAGCAAGGTCGTTACGCCGTATGGCACCCAGCTCGTGGATGACATTCTGAACCGGACCGAAACGGCGATGACCCAGGCGCACTGCTTCCTGGTCACCGAACTGGCTTTGAAAGCCCAGAAGCAAGCACAGAATGCTGCCTGGAAAACGTAGCAGTTTAAGCTTGCCCACAAATAGAATTTTCATGTTTCACTTAGACAACCATTCATGAATCACATTGCTTCGTTCCTGTCGGCTATTTTTCTGGTAGGATTAATACATACCGTTGGTTTGAGTCAGGCTCCGAAAACGGCTCCGGTCAACTGGAAAACGGTTAAGGTATTGGTGTACACGAAAAACGGGAAAGGGTACGTTCACGAAAACATACCGTTTGCGGCCAAGAGCATTCAGCGGCTGGGGCAGCAGCACGGTTTTAAAGTGGATGTGTCGGATCAGCCAACGGTTTTTACGGAAGATAATCTGAAGCAATATACGCTGGTAGTTTTCCCCAGCACCAACAATGATGTGTTTGATACGGATACGCAGCGGCTTTCGTTTCGGCGGTACATTGAAGCGGGGGGCGGTTTTGTGGGCATTCACTCGGTAACGGGGACCGAACGCAACTGGACGTGGTTCAAACGGATGATTGGCGGAACATTTGCCTGGCACCCGAAATTCCAGAAGTTCAAAACCGTTGTGATCGACACCAAACACCCGTCGATGCAGGGAATTCCGAAGGTGTGGGAAAAGGAAGACGAGTTTTATTTTACCAAGGAAATGTCACCGGGACCGACGGTTATCATGGCGCACGACCTGACTTCCCTGCAATCCGATGAGCCGGAAAAGGTGAAGATGTTTGGCGGCACGTTTACGCAGCTTTATCCGGCAACCTGGTACTATAATTTTGACGGAGGTTATACCTGGATGACGACGCTGGGACACGATAAGAAAGACTATTCCGAGCCGTTGTTCATGAAACACATTTTTCAGGGCATCCGTTACGTAGCCAGCCAGGTCAAAACCATCGACTTCAGGAAAGCCTACGCAACCTCGCGTGACACGCCCTTGCGGGATAATTAACCCGTTAGTCTTCCAATAGTTTCAGAATGTCCTGGTAGATGGCATCGGCTGAACTGGGCCGTTTGGCGTTCAGGTCGGCCATGTTGCCCTTCTTGTCGATCAGGATGTACCTCGGAATACTTTGAACTCCGAAATACTGCACAATTCGCGAGCGCCAGCCGCCCTTCGACCAGCCCTGGTCGCCGGGTAGCTGGTGTTTTTGCATGGCATTCTTCCAGTTTGCGTCCGAATCGTCGATGGATACATACAGAAATACCACCTTTTCCAACTGTTTCTTGCTAAACCGTTCGTGGAGTTTTTTAGAATGGGGTATTTCGCCAATGCACGGGCCGCACCAGCTGGCCCAGATGTCGAGGTACACCACCTTCCCTTTGTAGTCATCGAGCGTAACGGTTTCGCCTTGCTGGTCAACAAACGAAAAAACGTTGGGGTTGACCGGTTTTTTCTTCGGAGCCGCTTCCGGTTTCGGCTCATCCTTGCGGGCCAGCACTTCGCCACAGCGCGCCCGCACCAGGTCTGCGTAAGCCGTTGGATTGGGCGTTGCCGTAAGCATGGCCATCACGTCACGAACCGACGACGGAACGGCTTTTTCGCAGTTTTCGAGCAGCAACCGGGTCAGGGTGTATTGATACGGTTTTCCGCTGAGGTGCATTCGGGCGTATCCGGCTTTCTCGGGCAGCATTTTATGGGCATCGGTGGGGGTATACTTCGCAAAGTTTCGGGCTTTGGAATTAAAATACGTGACGTAATAGAATAAAAAATTCCGGTACGGTTCGGTTATCAGGGCCGTTTCGTCGTTGACCTTCGACTCATCAAAACCTTCGAGCATGATGCTGGGCAGGGAAGGAACGGTTTGCTGGCTGGCCTGGGTGTTGGCGCGTACGATGGGCCACGCCATGAGCAGGTGCCAGTAATTCCAGCGGATGGTCGCTTCAACGTATTTTTTAAAGTGTTCGGAAAGCTGACTAGCCTGCGGATAGTCTTTGTAAAAGGTTTGCTGCGCCTGTCGGGCCGTAAACAGGTTCATTTCCCAACCGTCCACATTCGTCGCCTGAGCCTTCGCATACTGGGTCTTCACGTCGAAATTCTCTTTAAATTTCTCGTTGAATTCCTTCAAAAAAGCCTGCTCGGGGGCAGCTGTAAATACGGTTTCGGGCGTGGGACCCTGGTAGAAATCCTGCGCGACCGTTTTCGCTACCAGGAACACCAGCAGCAGTAGGGATTGGATAGCTTTCTTCATGATGATTATTGGATCGACAAGCAAATATTGTTCCAGCTTCATCAAAGGGCCATGACTGGGTTCTTGAATTAGTGGATGTATTCGTAAATCAGGCCCGATACATTGGCCAGCATACTGACCACGGCGGCATCATCCTTGATATCTTTGGAAAGCAGCACCAGCACGTACTTACGGCCATCGGGCAGGAAGACAATCCCGGCATCGTGACGAACCCCGGCAAATGAACCAGTTTTGTGGGCCACTTTCACATCTTTGGGCAAACGAGCGGGGAGGACAGAATTGAAGTGCTGATCGAGCAATACCTTAATCATAGCTTCTGAGGCTTCCGGGCTGACGGCCTGGCCCCTGGCGATTTTCTCCAGTAAAAGCATCGCGTCGTAGGCCGTAGTGGTGTTGCTGAGGCCCTTCTGAAATGCTTTGGTGTCTTCCACGCCCCGCAGCACGGTCATGGTGTTGATGCCCATATCGCGCAGGGTTTGGGTTACTTTCCGGGCATCGACCAGATCAATGATGATGTTGGTGGCCAGGTTGCTGCTGTAAATAATCATGTCGTACATCAGCTTGTACAAGGGAGCTTTTGTGCCAATCTTCTTGTAAATCAGCGTATCGCTATCGTCCGTAGCCCGGAGGCTGTACGGGCTGCCGTCGGCAATGCTCTTGAATTCATTCTTGATCACGATGGAATCGGAGAGCGCAAACCGTTTTTCGGCGGCTTGTTTGTACACTTCCAGCATCACTGGCGTTTTCATGGTACTGGCCGCATGAAAAACCTCACGCTCCTGAATGAATAGCTCTTTTCCCGAACTTAAATCCCGAAACGCCACGGCAAACCGCCCGGGTTGTTTCGCGAGTTCGCGCTCCACATTTTTTCGCAGTTTATCCAAACCGGGTTTATCCAAACCGGGTTTCGACTGCCCGAAGGCCGTGAGGCTGAAGAGGAGGAAGAAAGAAAAAATACGCCACTGGCGATTGAATGGGTAGACAAATGACATAAGTGAATGAATTCAGGAGTATCGATAGCTGCACAACCGGTTGGCATTGGCAGGTTGACAAAATACGCATTTTATGAGTATTGATTCACTGGAAAGCGAAAAAACACGTTGATTGGCTGTTCTGCCCTATTTTATATCGTTTAATTTGTATTTTACGAGAACAACGACTTACCCAGACTCCTCTTCTGATGCTTCAACATTTTGCAACGATCGTTTTTCGGACGATTGTCCGTAACAAAATATACACCGGTATTGTAGTTACCGGACTAGCCTTCGGCATGGCGGCTTTTCTGCTCATTGCGGGCTACGTTCGTTTTGAGCAGAGTTTTGACAAAATTCACCCCGATGGTGAACGGATTTACCGGGTTGAAAGCCAGTTTTACAAAAACGGAAACCAAACGAATCACTGGGCGACCAGCAGCAACGGCTACGCTCCGGCTATGCAGCAGGCTTTCCCAGAGATTAAAGCATACACCCGAATTGCCTGGCGGGGTTCGACGCGGGTGGTTCGGTACGAAACCACCAAATTTCGGGAAGAGAATGTCTGTTTCGCCGACTCGAATTTCTTTACGTTTTTTGGGTATCCGGTAGTAAAAGGCGATCGCCGTTCGTTTCTGAATGATCCCAATACCGTTGTTATTTCCGAATCAGCGGCCCGGCGGTATTTTGGCCCGGCGGACCCCATCGGAAAATACCTGGAAATCAGTACAATCAGTACCTCATTGCGGTGCCAGGTAACGGGGGTGTTTGCTGACTTGCCCGCCAATTCGACGATGCAGTTCAGCATGTTATTATCCTGGACAACGGCCGCCCGCTGGACCTGGGATACGTGGTATCAGCACGAAAGTTATTCCTTTGTTCGGCTTCGTCCGCAGGCCGACCCGGTAAAGGTAGTGGCTAAATTTCCGACTTTGTCGGAAAAGTACAAAACGGTCGAAACCATGCGCGATCTCGAATGGCATATCGATCTGGTTCCCCTGCACGACATTCACCTGAAACCGGCGATCCAACACGAACAGGAAAGAAAAGGAAACTGGCGGGCGATGCAGTTTCTGTCGGCAATTGCCTTCATTATTTTAATTATCGGCTGGGTTAATTACAGCAACTTATCAACCGCCCGCGCCATGGATCGGGCCCGGGAAATTGGTGTTCGGAAAGCCGTCGGTTCGCACAAGGCATTGCTCGTGTTTCAGTTTTTGTTTGAGTCTCTGCTGCTAAACGGTTTTGCCCTGATACTGGCGTTGGTGCTGGTAGCGCTGGCGGGTTGGCTGCTGCCCTCTTTTCTGGGTATTCAATTGTCCGCCTTTGATGGCCTGACGGCTGGAGAGGCTGGTTTATTTCTGCTGATTTTTCTGATCGGCATTGCGGTGGCCGGTTTTTATCCGGCTCTGGTGTTGTCGCAGGTGAAACCAGCACTCGCCTTGAAAGGCCAGTATCGGTTTTCGGGCCGGGCCGCAGTGTTGCGTAAAAGTCTGGTTGTTGTTCAATTTACGGCCTCTATGGTGTTGATGGTGGGCACCTTTGTGGCCTGGCGGCAATTGTCATACATGATGAATCAGGACTTGGGCGTTCGGATTGATCAGGTGCTGGTGTTGAAAGCACCCGTTAAAACCGATCAATATGAGCAAAAGACCCAGACCCTGAAAAACGAGCTTAAAGCTATTCCCGGCATTGTGGAAGTGACAGGATCGGGGGCGGTACCGGGCAAAGAGGTAGGGCAGAATCTGGCAAACCGGCGCTTGCACGAAGGGCCGGAGAGCGACCGCCTGTACGAAACGCTGATGGTCGATTTCGACTTTATCAAAACGTACGATCTGAAACTGGTGGCCGGACGCCCATTCGACCGCAACCGTCCGGCGGATTCGCTGGGGCTGGTGTTGAACGAATCGGCGGTGAAGCAATTTGGTTTTACATCCGGCGAACAGGCGATTGGGGAGAAAGTTCTGCTGGAAACCACCCACGACCATCCGCATGAGATCATCGGCGTGGTAAAGGATTATCACCAGCAGTCGCTGGAAAAAGGGTTTACCCCCGTCATCATGAGCATGGACCCGGCCCTGCGTTGGCTCCCGACCGACTTTTATTCTTTGAAAATCAGTACCGATCAGATCGACGGATTAGTTGGTAACGTAAAAACCGTCTGGGCTCGGTTTTTTCCGGAATCGTCAATGGATTACTTTTTTCTCGACGACTTTTTCAATCAGCAGTACCAGCAGGATCGGCAGTTGGGCCGCGCGTTTCTGCTGTTTTCGTCGGTGGCTATTCTGATTGCCTGCATGGGTCTTTTTGGAATGACTGCGTACAACACCGCCCGACGCACGAAAGAAATTGGCGTCCGGAAAGCCTTAGGCGCGTCGGTCAATGCCATCCTGATCCTGTTGGCCTGGGATTCGCTCCGGTTGCTGCTGCTGGCGGCAGCACTGGCCCTTCCGGTTTCGGGGTACCTAATGCGGGAGTGGCTGAGCAGCTACGCTTTTCGCATTGAGTTGAGTCCCATTCACTGGCTGGTACCCCTGTTAATATTATTGGTGATTGCCCTGGCCACCATCAGTTACCTGACGGTTAAAGCTGCTTTGGTCAATCCCACAAAATCACTGCAAAACGAATAGCGAAAGGACAAGTCTTTTAAATCTGACAGATCTTGAAGACGGGGTCGCCCAGACGGGGTCGCCCAGACGGGGTCAGATTTTTAGAGTATCAGTGTTCAGAATATAGAAATACAGTTTGCATAAACTATCATGAAAGTACCGTTTCTACTCTTTTGTGTGCTGGCGATTTCCGTCAGAACCGTCGCCCAAACGCCGGTGGCAAACCCGTTTATCAAGGAAAACTACAACAAATTCGAGTACCAGATTCCGATGCGCGACGGCATCAAACTGTTTACCGCCGTTTACATTCCGAAAGATGCGTCGGCAGATAAGAAATATCCCATTCTGATGCAACGGACGCCCTATTCCTGCCGCCCATACGGCAAAGACAACTTCCCGGCCCGGCGGTTGGGGCCGTCGGAGGTGATCATGCGGGACAAATACATCATCGTTTACCAGGATGTTCGCGGGCGCTGGATGAGCGAGGGCGTTTTTCAGGAAATGACACCCCAGGTGATCAAGAAATCGAAAACCGATGTGGACGAGAGCACGGATACCTACGACACGGTGGACTGGCTTATCAAAAATGTACCGGGCAATACCGGTAAAGTAGGCCAGTGGGGCATCAGTTATCCCGGTTTTTACGCATCAGTCGGCGCATTGAGTGGCCATCCGGCGCTGGTGGCCTCCTCACCGCAAGCCCCGATGGCTGACCTCTGGCGCGACGACAGCTACCATAATGGCGTTTTTCTAATTCCGCACAATTTCAACTTCTACCCGTATTTTACCAATCGAACGGACGGCAAACCAACCCAGGAACCGTCGAAAACGGAGTTCAATTACGGGACTGAGGATGGTTACGATTTTTTTCTGAAGCTGGGCCCCATGAAAAATTCGCAGAAACCCGGGCTGTACGGCGGGAAAGACCCTTACTGGAACGGGAACCTAGAGCACCCGAATTACGATCAGTTCTGGCAGGCCCGAAACATTTTGCCGCACCTGAAAGGGATTAAACACGCGGTGATGGTGGTTGGCGGGTGGTACGATGCTGAGGATCTGCACGGTATTTTCAAAACCTACGCGGCTATTGAGAAGCAGAACCCGGGCATTTATAACATTTTGGTGGCTGGCCCCTGGACGCACGGCGGGTGGAATGATGCTGGTGATCAGTTGGGGAGCGTCAATTTTGGTAAACAGACTGGACCGTATTTTCAGGAAAATATTGAGCGCAAGTTTTTCGCCTACTTCCTGAAAGGGGAAGGAGACGCGAAGTTTTCAGAAGCGCAGGTGTTTGAAACCGGGACCAATCAATGGCGAAACTTTGATGCCTGGCCGCCCAAAGCTGCAGTGGAGAAAAACCTGTATTTGGTTCCTGGGGGAAAATTGGCGTTTGATGCCCCCGCAAAAAATACCGGTTTCAGTGAATACGTGTCGGATCCGGCAAAACCGGTACCCTTCTCCGAAACCATTTCACTCGATATGAACCGCGATTACATGGTGGAAGACCAACGGTTTGCGGCTCGGCGGCCCGATGTGTTGACGTTCGAGACGGATGTTTTGGACAAAGATGTGACGCTGGCCGGAAATCTGCTGGTGAATCTGAAAGTATCGACCACTGGGACCGACGCCGACTGGATCGTGAAGCTCATTGACGTTTATCCCGGCGATGCGAAAGATAATCCCAACACGGCAAAAGACGAGAAAATGAGCGGTTTTCAACAACTCATCCGACACGACGGTTTTCGGGGACGGTTCCGGGAGGATATCTCGAAGCCCAAGCCGTTCAAACCGGGTGAAGTTACGGGTGTCAACTACGAACTCATCGACATTCTACACACGTTTAAAAAAGGGCATCGCATCATGGTGCAGGTTCAAAGTACGATGTTTCCGCTTTTCGACCGCAATCCGCAGAAGTACGTACCGAACATTCACAACGCCAATGAATCGGACTTCCAGAAAGCCACGCACCGCGTACACGGCGGCAGCTTCCTGAAAGTTCGGGTCATAGAGTAACTTACAGGCAGCCACCACCTGCCCCATTCAGGTTGAATCGGAACTGATCTTCGGCGTAGTACTGCATAGTGCTGGGCGTGGTGCAGCCGCCTTTGGCCAGAATCGCGTCGAATGTGGCGTTGTTGACGATAAAAAAATCTTTCGGGCCGATTCCCGCCGGGAGAACCCAGCTAAGCTGGAATTCAATTGGCTGAACGGAGCCAACCGCCAGACTGGCCAGACTTGAAAAATCGCCGGTTACCCAATGAGACGCTTCGAGTCGGGAGGGAAGTGAAGAATTGGAATACCGGAGCGAATAAATCGGGGCAGAACCCGCCGGGGCGGCATGGAGTCGTTTGATGTTGGCTCTGACCCTGAACGTTGCCGTTGGCCCGGTGGTGAGGAGTGCCTGCGATGCGGCCAGGTTGATGGCACAATCGGCGGACGTAAGTGTTTTGATGACGGTTGTTCCGGCATTGGCCAGGATTTCGAGGCTCTCAAAATTGAATTCGGGTGGATAGCGGAGGCAGCGTTCCAGTGAACAAGGTATATCAAAAGTCAGGTAGCAATGCATGAACTTGGACACCCGGGCAATCTGGGAAGCATACGGACTCCAGGGATATTGCTGTGGATCGCGTGCACGCAAAGGAATGGCCGAGGGGAGAGAAATTGGATAGTCCAGCACCTGATAAGTAATTTGAAACGTTCCGACCGGGATCAATTGCTCACCGGGTAGATCGATTCGGCTGCGCTGTTGTTTCAAAGGAATGGGATAGGCTTCTCCGCCCAGAAACTGCTTTTTTTCATCGTACACAAGCCGAACAATGGCTGGGTTCTTGGCCTGTTGCAGGAAACCGACCTGCTTTTCGGTAAGCACCAGACGCGATCCGTAATAAATACCTTTCTCGTCTTTCCGAACGGGCGTCGGTGGAACGGTTTCCTCGGCCTTGGCATCGAGCAATAGCATTTTTTCATCCTGGCCCACGAGCCAGATAGTCAGCGGCTCTTTTGAAAGCGGGTGAGGGTTGATCTGACAACGTACAACAGCCAGCGTCAGAACAACGAAAGTGAAGCGAATAAGATGATTCCGCATGACGGTGAGGGGCTTAAAGTAATACCAAGTCATACTTTATTGACTCAATACTAGTTCATTTCCCGGTCGCACATCCGGAATTATTAGGAAACGGCAATGTGTTTAAGGCAACGGTAAGGATTCAATAATGAGGCTGGGCGGGTCGAGCCGCAGAATAGCAGGATCTCTAAACCGGGCAACAAAAACAACCCCCGGATTTCAGTTGGTCCGGGGGTTGGCCTGGTGATCAGGATAAATACTTCCGCAACATCCACGCCATTTTTTCGTGGGCTTCCATCAAACCGGTCAGGAAGTCGGCGGTACCAGCATCCTCTAGTTCCTCGCACTTACTCACGTCTTCGCGCAGTTCGCGAATGGTTTGCTCGTGGTCATCCAGCAGGCGCTGGAACATATCGGGGGTTTTAATTTCCGCGCTCTTGTCTTCTTTCAGGCTGGTCAGTTTTAGAAAGTCTTCCATCGTCGAAACTGGCCGGCCACCCAGCGTCCGAATTCGTTCGGCTACTTCATCAATGGCGGCTTCGAGTTGCTTGTACTGACTCTCAAAAAACTCGTGGTATTCCAGAAAGCTCGGCCCCGCAACGTTCCAGTGGTACTTCCGGGTTTTGATGTATAAAACGTGTTGATCCGCCAGTAAGGCATTTAAGAGCTCATTGACTTGTTTGAGCGTGTCTTGATCAAGACCAATGTTGAGTTTCATGTTGTGTGATACTTAAGGTTAAAATGACTTTTTCTAAATCCTTGCTTCCATTAAAAACCATTGCTAAAGCGGTTTGTTTACCTCAAAAAGCCAAACAACGGCCTAGGTATCTAGTTTACGTTTTAACTAATTATAAATAAGCCGGGTAGTTATAACTTCATCACTAACGTTATGGGACAGTCGAAGGCAAAAAAAATCTTTAACGATACGAAGACCCTGCTTGTAGGAGCATTCAACGGTTTTATGGATGACCGGGGGCTGAAGCTAAGTGCAGCTCTGGCTTACTACACGATTTTTGCGCTGGCCCCCTTGCTGGTGCTGATCATTTCGATTACGAGTATCTTTTATGGAGAAGAAGCCATTCGGGGCCAAGTGTTTGGCCAGTTGAACGGGTTGGTAGGCAATCAGGCGGCCGCGCAGATTCAGGAAATGATTAAAAGCGTGGAGCTTTCCGGAAAAACAAATGTGGCCCTCATCACGGGGATTGTAACCCTGATTCTTGGGGCAACCAGCATTTTTATCGAGATCCAGGACTCCATCAATATGATCTGGCGCGTCAAAGCCAAGCCCAAACGCGGTTGGGTCAAAATTCTGAAAGATCGGCTCTTGTCGTCTTCACTGATTGTAAGCCTGGGCTTTTTGCTGGTGGTGTCATTAATCATAAACGGGTTGATTTTGGCATTGAGTGATACGCTGATGCGTTTCCTGCCGGACGTTGCGGTTATTTTTGCCGAAATCCTCAACTTTGCCATCAGTATTGGCGTGATTACTGTGCTTTTTGGAGTCATCTTCAAAGTGTTACCCGACGCTAAAATTGCCTGGGTGGATATTCGCTGGGGTGCGATCTTCACCGCCGTCCTGTTCATGATTGGACGGTATTTGATTGGGCTTTACATCGAAACTACCAGTGCCGGATCAACGTATGGGGCAGCCGGTTCGCTCATCGTGATTCTGGTCTGGATTTATTATACAGCGGCTATTTTGTACTTCGGAGCGGAGTTTACCCGGGTGTACGCGGAGCATTACGGCATCAGAATTGAACCCGCTGATTATGCGGTCTACGTCGAACAGCAGGAAAAAGAAAAAGAGGTACGGGCGATACCTCCGCAGCAGAAAGCCGAAACCGTCAATTGACCAAATCAAAAAAGATAAAAGCGTCAGTACAGGCTCGTACTGACGCTTTTATTAGTATTCGCAAAAGCGTTATCGCGGTTTTACTTCAACCCTTTGTAACCGTATTCCTTGCGCAGAATTTCTTTCACCACTTCCTGCTCTTCGTCGTTCAGCCCGTCAATGGTCAGGGTTTGAGCGTCATCGCTGGCCGAAACATTCAGTTTCTCCTTATGCGAGAGCGGAAGGCGTTTATCAATGACTTCGGCTGCGTCTTTCAGTAAGCTTTCCTGGGATGCCATTGGACGTTGGTTTAAGTACCTGTTGTATTAATTTGCAATTGAATGCCGCAAATGGTGTTATGATTTCTTCTGTTCTTTCGCCCAGGTATCTTTGAGCGTTACCGTACGGTTGAAAACCAGTTGGTCGTCCGTCGAATCGGAATCAACGCAGAAATACCCTTTACGAATAAACTGGAAGCGGTCACCGGTTTTCGCGGATTTTAGCGTCGGTTCAACGTAAGCCCGCACGATCTCGAGTGATTTTGGATTGATAAATTCCTTGAAATCGCGGTCTTCCGACGACGGATCTTCGCTGGTCAACAACCGGTCATACAACCGAACTTCGGCTTCGACAGCATGCGCTACCGAAACCCAGTGAATGGTGCCTTTCACGTTGATCCCCGATGTGTCCGAACCGCTGCGGCTCTCGGGAATATACGTACACCGCAGTTCAATCAGTTCACCGGCATTGTCTCGGACCACTTCCTCGCATTTTATAATATACGCACCTTTTAGCCGAACCATGCCGCCGGGCGAAAGCCGGAAGTACTTCTTGGGCGGATTCTCCATGAAATCATCCCGCTCAATGTAAAGCTCCCGCGAAAACGGTACATTCCGGTAGCCACTGTCGGGATCTTCGGGATTGTTTTCAATGGAAACTTCGTCGACTTGCCCTTCCGGGTAGTTCGTCAGAACCACCTTGATCGGTTTTTCGTCGACAACCGCCATCACCCGGGCAGTTGTTTTATTGAGCTCTTCACGAATGCAGAATTCCAGCAGCCCCACATCAATGAGGTTGTCGCGTTTGGCGATTCCAATTCGGTCGGCAAACTCCCGGATGCTGGCCGGCGTATAGCCGCGCCGACGGATTCCGGCAATGGTTGGCATCCGTGGATCGTCCCAACCGCGTACGTGACCTTCATTGACCAGTTGCAGAAGTTTCCGCTTGCTCATGACGGTATACGTCAGGTTCAGCCGGGCAAACTCGATTTGCCGGGACGGGAAAATTTCCAGCTTCTCAATATACCAGTCGTAAACGGGCCGGTGTACTTCAAATTCCAGCGTACAGAGCGAATGCGTGATTTGTTCGATGGAATCCGATTGACCGTGGGCAAAATCGTACATCGGATAAATGCACCATTTGTCGCCGGTACGGTGGTGATGGGCGTGTTTAATCCGGTACATGATCGGATCCCGGAAGTGCATATTCGGAGCGGCCATGTCAATTTTGGCCCGCAGCACCTTCGCACCATCGGGAAATTCGCCAGCTTTCATTCGCCGGAACAAGTCCAGGTTTTCGTCTACGGAGCGCGACCGGTAAGGGCTTTCGGTGCCCGGTTCAGTCGGTGTTCCTTTCTGGGCGGCAATTTCTTCCGCCGTCGAGTCATCGACGTAAGCCAGCTCCTTGCGAATCAGCTTTTCGGCAAATTCATATAGTTGATCAAAATAATCGGACGCGTAAAATTCGTTTTCCCACTCAAAACCCAGCCAACGCACATCCGCCTTGATGGAGTCAACGTATTCAGTATCTTCGGTAACAGGGTTGGTATCGTCGAAACGAAGGTTGGTTTTTCCGCCGTATTTATCGGCCAGTCCAAAATTCAGGCAGATGGATTTGGCGTGACCAATGTGCAGATACCCGTTCGGTTCGGGCGGAAAGCGCGTATGCACGCGACCACCGTTTTTGCCGTTGGCCAGATCGTCTTCGACAAATTGCTCAATAAAATTCAGCGGCCGATCGGCGGCCATACCGTTCCGAGGTTCCGATTCGTTGGAGCGAATATCAGGATTATTGGGTATTTCAGACATACCGCATGACAGGTTGTAAAGGCGCGAAATTACGGCCTTCGGTTAGCTTTGACAACAGAAAGAAAGCAGAATTAATTACGACGGCTCATTTCGTCCCGAATTTTGGCGGCTTTTTCGTATTCCTCCTTTTTCAGGGCTTCATCCAGCGATTGCTGGAGTTCGTCGTAGGTCATGTCTTTCAGTTGCTCGCTCAAGGACCGTGAGGACCGTGACGTTGGCTGGGGAACCAGCTCTTCCTGTTGCTCTTCGGCTTCGTCGGTGGCGCTGGCGGTGATACCGGCTTCGGAAAGAATGGATTCGTAGGTGTAAATCTGAACGTTGAACCGGATACCGATGGCGATGGCGTCGGATGGACGGGCGTCGACCACGGTTTCCCGCGTTCCGTCAGTGCAAACAATCCGGGCAAAGAAAATACCTTCCCGCAAATCGGAAATGACAATTTCGCGGACGGTAAAACCAAATTTGTCGGCAAACGATTTGAAAAGATCGTGGGTCATCGGGCGATTGGGTACAATCTTCTCAATCTCAATGGCAATGGCCTGAGCTTCAAACATACCGATGATAATGGGTAACCGGCGGTTACCGTATTCTTCGCCCAACACCAGTGCAAACGAACCGGATTGTGATTGGCTGGGCGATAAGCCTAAGATTTCAAGTCTGATCTTCTCCACGGCGCAAAGTTAATAGAGTTTGGGAGTTTAAAGAGTCGCGGCTTTAGGAGATTTTTCATTACTAACTAAAAAATCCAAAAACCGTTGTCTAAAAACCCCCAAATTTCTCAAATTATAGCTCTTTCACCGCTTTAGTAAGCCGGGGTAGCACGTCGAACACATCGCCGACAATGCCGTAGTCCGCGGATTTAAAAAACGGTGCCTCAGGGTCTTTATTGATAACGACGATGACCTTTGATGAGTTCACACCCGCCAGGTGTTGAATGGCGCCGGAGATGCCGCAGGCAATGTAAAGATTTGGGCTGATTTTGATGCCGGTTTGCCCAACGTGCTCGTGGTGAGGACGCCAGTCTAGATCCGAAACGGGTTTGGAGCAGGCCGTTGCCGCGTGCAGAGCTTTCGCCAGATCTTCGACGATACCCCAGTTTTCCGGTCCTTTCAAACCCCGTCCAGCCGAGACAACCAGGTCAGCTTCCGGCAGCAGAACATCGCCGGTGGCTTTTTCCACGTTGGTTACTTTTACCGTAAAATCACTTTCGTTCAATCCGGTCGAAAATGCTTCTACAGTTGCGCTGGCGTCGGTTTCTTCGGGCGTAATCGTGTTTTTCTTGATTGCCAGGATTTTTTTCTCAGCGGTCAGCTCCGTCACGGCAAAGGCCTTCCCGGTGAAAATGCTACGCTTCACCCTAAAACCGTTCGAAACCTCGGGGAGCTCAATCACGTTGGCGGCCAAACCGGCTTTGAGTTTTCCGGCCAGCCGGGCGGCCATCGAATCGGCCAGGGAGGATTTCGCCAGCACGATGACATCGGCACCTTCCTGATTGACGGCTTCGGCGACCACACTGGCGTAGGCCAGGGCATTGGCCGCGTTCAATTTGGAATCGCTGGCGTGCAGCACTTTGGTGGCCCCAAACCGTCCGGCCTTGGCCAGCTCGTCGGCCTGGGCCTCACCCAGTACGATGGCGGTGGCGGTGGTGCCGGTTTGCTCGGCTACTTTCGAGCCATAATATATTGCTTCGAGCGACGACTTCTTCAGCGCTCCTTCGTCCAGTTCGGCAAAAATTAATACTGACATAGGGTTTCCTGTTTATAGGTTTTCGGTTTACCGTATTCGGTGGCTATATGCGTCAGCCACCATAACGACGGCCCGGCATAAGCTAAAAAGCCTAAATCGTTAACCGGTTATTAAATCACTTTCGCTTCGGTACGCAGCAGTTTGATCAGGGTTTCGGCCTCTTCAGCGGGGATCATCTTGCAGGCACTGCGGGCGGGCGGGAGTTCGTAGCCGGCCACTTGCGTGAGCGTATCGCTGCCGGTTGGTTCGACCACCTTCAGCGGTTTGGTCCGGGCGCTCATGATGCCGCGCATGTTCGGAATTTTCCACTCGGCGATGGGTTCCTGACAACCCAAAATAAGGGGCAGGCTAGCCTCCAGCTCCTCGTGACCGCCCTCAATCTCCCGCGTGATTTTGGCAGTGTTACCTGCAATGTCCAGCTTCATGACCGGTGAAATGGAAGGCAGTCCGAGCATTTCGCCCACAATGCCGTGGACCTGACCACCGTTGTAATCGATCGATTCGCGACCCATCAAAATAAGGTCGTATTGATTTTCTTTCGCAAGGGCCGCAATTTGTTCGGCAACGAAATAAGCGTCGGTGGGCTCGGCATTGACCCGGATGGCGTCATCGGCACCTACAGCCAGGCACTTCCGAATCACCGGCTCGGCGTCAGCACCCCCCACGTTCAGAACCGTGACGGTTCCGCCCGACTGCTCTTTCAGCTCAACCGCCCGCGAAAGGGCATAGTCGTCGTAAGGGCCGGTGATAAACTGCACCCCGGTTTTATTGAGTTTGGTATTGTTGTCCGTGAGCGTAATTTTGGTAGTCGTGTCTGGTACGCTGGTAACGCATACTAAAATTTTCATATTGTTTATGGTTTAGATATAATAGAGGCAAAAATACAAACTTGCCGGAAATTAATGTATGCAAGCATACTAATTTTTGGTTATAGGCAATGAAATTTAGGTATAAAGCTTCTCGTTTTCGTTTCATAGTTCCCGGTTTTGGGGAACTTCAGCGATTGGCCTCTGCACTGGATACCGGAGTCGCAACCGCAAACTGAAAACCGTAAATCGTAAACTGAAAAAGCATACGTTGATGAACGAAAACCGTATTGAATTACTCCGTCAGTATATAGAAGAACAACCCGACGATCCGTTCAATGTTTACGCGCTGGCAATGGAATACCGGGATGAAAAGCCCGAACAGGCACTGCAATATCTGGAAAAACTCCTGGAACAACATCCGGCCTATCTGCCCAGTTATTACCATGCGGCAGCGATCTATGCCGAACTGGAGCGGGGTGAGAAAGCCGAGGAAGTCTACCAACGGGGGATCGAGCTGGCCCGGTTGCAAAACAATGAAAAAGCCGTACAGGAACTAAGCCGGGCATACCAGGCCTTTCAGGATGATGACGACGATTGGTGAAAGCAGTGGGCTGGCAGTAGGCCCGGCCGATTTCGTCCTTATTAATGTAAACTTTCCGTGCACTATGAAAAAATACATTCTGTTGACCTTTTTGGGCTATTTCCTGACTGTGGCTTCCTATGGCCAGCGATTTAGCAAAACGTTGAAGGATACCCCCGGTATGGTGTCGTACACCATGCGCAATGAATTTGCCAAAGACATTCCCGGAACCCTCGACAAAATCAAGTCGATGGGAATTACGAATATGGAATTTTCCAGCCTGTTTGGCAAAACGGCCGCCGAAATTCGCACGGAACTCGATAAACGCGGAATGCGGTGTACAAGCCACGGTGTTAATTACGACGACCTGACTAAGAAGATGGATATGGTGGTGCAGAATGCGAAAACGCTGGGGGCCAAGTATGTCCGACTGGCGTGGATTCCGCACGAAGGAAAATACACGCTGGATGCGGCTAAGAAAACCATCAGCGATTTCAACCAGATCGGCAAACAGTTGAAAGACCAGGGGTTGCAATTTGTGTATCACAACCACGGTTTTGAATTTGAACCCCACGGCAACGGGACGCTGTTTGACTACATCGTGCAGGAGACGAATCCGGATTTTGTGAATTTCGAAATGGACATTCTGTGGGTGTATTTTCCCGGGCAGGACCCGGCCAAACTGCTGGCGAAGTATCCGAAGCGGTTTAAGCTGATGCACCTGAAAGATTTGAAAAAAGGCGTAGAAGGGAATATGTCGGGAGGCACACCGCCGGAAAACGACGTAGCGTTAGGAACCGGTCAGATCAATCTTCCCGCGGTGTTGAAAGCAGCTCAAAAAACCGATATTGAATATTTTTACATCGAAGATGAAAGCCCCGCGGCTCAGCAACAGGTGCCGCAGAGCCTGGCGTATCTGAAGAAAATTTAGGCGGTATAAAACCGCTGGCGGCAAATAAGGCATCGGGGAATGCTGGTTGAGAAAGGACAACGTCCTGATTGATCAGATTCCCCGATTTTCGTAGGGGAAATCATTGGAGGTTGATTATCTTCCCGGATTCCTATTCAAGCCATACGCTACAAGATGACAAACAACGTATTACCACCGGCATTTCGCCATCCTTACGAATTTGATCCCGCATTCAACAAATCAGTTGCTTATTTTTCGATGGAATTTGCCATCGATCAGGCCTTAAAAACCTATTCTGGTGGGCTGGGTTTTTTGGCCGGTTCTCACATGCGGAGCGCCTATGAATTAAAGCAGAATGTAATCGGAATTGGTATTTTGTGGAAATACGGTTATTACGACCAGACTCGCAAAACCGATAACGCGATGGATGTTCAGTTTCGCGAGAAAATCTATAGCTTTCTGGAAGACACCGGGATTACGTTTACCATTGAGGTGCACCATACGCCGGTTTGGGTAAAAGCCTACTACCTGGACCCCAGGCATTTTAACACCGTTCCGATGTTTTTTTTAACGACTGATATCGACGGAAACGACTGGCTCGCCCGGTCGATTTCGCTGCGGTTGTACGACAGCATCGCGTCGGCCAAAATTGCGCAATGCATGTTGCTCGGAATCGGTGGGGCCAAACTGCTGGATGAGCTGGGCTTTGAACCCGAAATTTATCACCTCAACGAAGCCCACGCGGTTTCGGCGGCTTTTCACTTGTATCAAAAATTTGGCAGCGCCGGGGAAGTTCAAAAGCGCATGGTGTTCACCACCCACACGCCGGAAGAAGCCGGGAATGACAAACACGATATCAATCAGCTGAATGTCATGAGTTTCTTCGGAAACGTGCCGCTGGAAACCGTGCGGGACATAACGGGCATGACTGACTCTGTGTTCAATCACTCGCTGGCGGCTTTACGGCTGAGTCACAAAGCGAATGGCGTCTCTAAGTTACACGGCCAGGTGGCGCGGCACATGTGGAGCCGTTACCCGCACATCCCCGAAATTACGCACGTAACCAACGCCCAGAATCAGCGGTACTGGGTTGATGCCGAGCTGGAAGAAGCCCGTAAAAACAACGACGGCAACGCCATCGCTGAGCGGAAGAAAACATTGAAACAGCGGTTGTTTTCGGTCGTAGCCGACCAGTGCGGGAAACTATTTGATCCCAACGTGTTGACCCTGGTTTGGGCCAGACGGTTTGCCGGATACAAACGCCCGGACCTGCTGGTGCGGAATGCCGAACGGTTCCATCGATTAATGAATCAGACCCGGTATCCCATTCAGGTAATCTGGGCCGGAAAACCGTACCCATCCGATGAAGATGCCAAGAACACATTTAATTCGCTGGTGTACCAAAGTCACCTGCATAAAAATATGGCGGTTCTGACGGGGTACGAACTGGCCTTGTCGAAATTGTTGAAAGACGGCTCGGACCTCTGGCTGAACACGCCGGTTGTCACACGGGAGGCCTCCGGAACAAGTGGTATGACGGCGGGCATGAACGCCAGTATCAACTTTTCAACCTTTGATGGCTGGATTTGTGAGTTTGCCCATCACCAGCAGAATGCCTTCATCGTACCGGTGGCGTCGGGAGAGCTGTCGCCCGAAGACCGCGATGCCGTAGACCGGGAGCATTTCTTTGACCAGCTGGAAAACGACATTTTGCCGTTGTACTATGATCGGCCCGACGACTGGAACCGGCTGACGCTGCAAAGCATGAATGACGTCAATGCCTACTTTACGGCCAACCGGATGGCAACGGAATACTACGAACGAATGTATTGATTGTTAGGCCAGGGCCTGGGGAGGGGTGTACGGGTGATAAATGTTTGTTAAACCGCCCAACCGGGCCCGGCCCTGCCGATCATAGGGGAGCCGGTCGAGGCCAAGCATGGCAATGTCTTCCAGCGTTACCCGCCGTTTGTCGGGCTTGAGGGTACCGCCAAATTCGCCGGGTCGGGCTGAAGGATTCCACTGGTAAGGTGGATCGACCAACGTGCCACGGGGATACATAATGCCGGGTTGGCCTTTGCCTAGCAGGTTGAGATCCAGCGGGTGGCCGTCGGGTGTGCCGGGCACTAGCCCCCAGCCGTGGCCCATTTCGTGCGCTTCAGTGGTAGAACCGTCAAAACCGACGTTGTCGAGCCGCAGAAAACCGGTATTGCTGTTCAGACCATCCATGTACGAAATACCGCCCAATGGATTGTCGGTTGCGGTTTCAATGCGAAAAAATACTTTTTTATAATCCCGGTTTCGACTCAGCAAGGCGCGCGGATCGTCAATCAACAAACCGCTGACGTGGAACTGGATCAGAAAATCCTTTTCATCCAGCGAAAGAATAATCTCGGGGCCGTTCCAAACCCGTTCGATGTTGTGCGCAATGCGGTCGGCCAGGTCTTCCGTTGCTATCGTGCCGTACAAATAAAGTTCCGTAAGAACCGTTAGGGTCTGTTCAACCTCGTTTTTAAAAACGTTAAAATCATCCAGATGATCCGGATACGGGAAGTTGGGCTTCATAAGTATTTTGTGGTAAACCGCCAGAACCGATTACCGCTGCCGGGCCACCAACTCCCGGAATAAAGCCGTTAGCTGGGGTTCTGCTTTGGCGGCAGCCGCCAGAATTTTCGGCAGGCTGGCTTTTTCGAGTGTCTCCGGAATGCAAAGATCGGTAACCACTGAACAGGCAAATACCTTCATGCCCATCTGGTGGGCCACCATCACTTCGGGCACCGTCGACATTCCAACCACATCAGCTCCCCATTGCCGCAGCATGCGGTATTCCGCTTTGGTTTCCAATTGGGGCCCCGTAACGCCAACGTAAACGCCTTTTTGCACCGCAAAACCCAATTCCTGTACAATGGTCTCTGCCTGCTCGATCAACGCCGGATGGTACGGTTCACTCATATCGGGAAAGCGGTCGCCAAAGGCCGGAATGTGCGCGCCAGTGAATGGGTTTTGCGGCAGAAGCAGGCTAATATGGTCTTCGATAATCATTAAATCACTGACCTTGTAGGCAGGGTTCAGGCCACCGGCTGCGTTGGAAATCAGCACGGTTTGGATGTTTAGCCACTTCATAACCCGCACGGGAAATGTTACCTGGGTCATCGAATACCCCTCGTAATAGTGAAATCGCCCTTGCAGGACCAGTACGGATTTACCCGCCAGGGTACCCAGAATCAGTTTGCCCGAATGGGATTCGACGGTAGACAGCGGGAAGTCAGGAATGATTTCGTACGGTATTTCTACATCAATTTTTACTTCTTTGGCCAGTTCGCCCAGACCGGTTCCGAGAATAATGCCGATGGTGGGTGCCGGCGTCTTGAAGGACCGGATAAAATCGGCGGCTTTTTGTAGTTGCTCAGTCATGTCAGGTGGAAAGTGGGGTGTCGGTTTTGGATCGATCGGTTTTACTCTGGAATGCAATAATAGGCTAAATCCGGCTGGGAAGGCCAATGTTTTTGCCGGCCACAAATCCGGTTGTCCAGGCATTCTGAAAGTTGAAACCACCCGTAATGCCGTCCACGTCCAACACTTCTCCCGCAAAAAACAGGCCTGGATAGGTTCGACTTTCCAGCGTTTCCGGATGAATGGCGTTGGTGGCCAGGCCGCCACAGGTTACAAATTCTTCCTTAAACGTACTTTTTCCCGCAACCGCAAAGGTGCTGTTGGTGAGTAGATTGATGAGCCGGTTCTGTGATTTTCCGGGGAGCTCGGCCCAGCGCTCCGTAGGCAGAATGCCTGCTTCGGTTGCCAGTGCAACCCACAGGCGGGTTGGTAAGCCGAAAAGCGACTGCGTATGAATCTGCTTTTTGGGGTGTTGTTGTCGAAATGTTTGAAACTGATCCCGAATCTGCGCTTCAGTCAGTGCCGACAGCCAGTTGATGCGAATTTCGTGCTGGTAGTGTCGTTCGGCCAGTTCGCGGGCGGCCCAGGCCGATAGCCGCAAAACCGCCGGGCCACTAAAACCCCAGTGCGTAATCAGAACCGGGCCCCGTTGTTCCTGTTTCGTTCCCATGATCCGGATGGTGGCATCCGCGACAGCCACCCCGGCCAGCGCCAGCAACGGATTTTGGGGCGTGTTGAAGGTAAACAGCGAAGGCACCGGCGGAACAAGTGAAGGCGACGAATCACCTAGGTCAGGAATCCAGCCGTAGGAGGGAGCCTGTGGGTAACCGCCCGCTGCGATCAGGACCCGATCGGCCGTCAGTTGTTCAGCCGAAAGCAATTCCAGTTGCCACTTTCCGTTTTGGGGCGTCAAGGATTTTACCCCGCAGGACGTGCGAATCCGGATGTTGAGTCGACGGGCTTCCTGAAGTAAACACGTAATGATCGTTTCCGATGAATCGGTTACCGGAAACATTCGGCCGTCGGCTTCGGTTTTTAATCGAACCTGTCGGCGTTCAAACCAGCGGACCGTGGCCTGGGCGTCGAATTGATTGAGCAGGGGGCGGAGGAACGCGGAGCCGCGAGGGTAGTTTTTGACCAGTTGACGATTGTCAAAACAGGCGTGCGTGACGTTGCAGCGACCACCTCCCGAAATCCGGACTTTATTTAGAACGGTCGTGTTTTTTTCGAGAATCGTTACCACTGCTTCCGGAAAGGCTTCGGCGGCAGTGATGGCAGCAAAAAAACCGGCAGCTCCTCCGCCGATGACGATGATTTGTAAGGACGGCATGCAGATCCGGTCTTTAGCGGATAAAAAGAACAAAATTAATACCGAAATCGGAGATTCGGTAACACATAAGAACTATCATCTATTGATTGTATTTGTAACTTAGCCCCATGTTTTTTCGTTCACCTTTTCGCTCAAAGCGCTATTTCCGGCGAGGATTTCGCCTGCGTGGCAACACGCTGGTATTGCTGTTTATCTTTTTTCTGATCGGCCTTTTTTTGCACTACGGTGGTCGGACAGAACCCGTTGTGGCTTTCTGGAATGACGTCAAGAGTCTGGTTGGAATCCGGTCCGAGCCAAAACATCGGGCGGCTCAAAATCCGTATAAATCCCCCGAGCCCACAACCGAAGTGGCTCCCGATAATACGGATACGGAGGCCACCGACGATCGCTCCTTGCTAGAAAAAGCTCGTTCGGGTGAAAAAACGACCCGAAAAAAAACGCGATCCAGCGGACAAAAGACCTTATTTGATTTTGAAAAAGCCGTAGATTTTACGTTGCCGGCTTTCCAGCCCGGCGATGATATCATCCGGCACGATGGCTATACACTTCGTTATCGTGAAGAATACGAACAGGCTGAGTGGGTGTCGTATCCGCTGCTGGAAGATGAGATTCTGGGCGATGCCGAACGAAAAAATGAGCAGTTTCAACCCGATCCGCTGGTGAAAACCGGGTCGGCGCTTTCGTCAGACTATACCCGTTCCGGTTACGACCGCGGTCACCTGGCACCGGCGGGCGATTTTAAGTTTTCGCAGAATATGATGCGGCAGACATTTTACATGAGCAACATCAGTCCGCAGGTCCCGGATTTCAACCGGGGGATCTGGAAACAGCTGGAAGAGCAGATTCGGGTCTGGGCCCTGCGCGATAAAGGCCTGTATGTAGTGACCGGCCCGGTGCTGCGGCCCGGTTTGCCCACCATCGGTAAAAAGAACCAGATTGCCGTTCCGGACTATTATTACAAAGTGATTTTGTATTGCAACAACCCGGAAATCCGGATGATTGCTTTTCTGCTGAAAAACGAGGCCTCGACGCGCTCCCTGAAGCAGTTTGTGGTGACGGTTGATGAAGTTGAAAAGCGCACCGGAATCGACTTCTTTCCCAAAATTCCGGACAAGCTGGAACAGCAGCTGGAAAGTACCCGCCCCACCCAGATGATTGCCGACTGGTTTAGTTTCTGATGCCGGTTGAGCGCCCCAAAATACCATTTCAGGTACTTATTCCCACACTTTATGGTTTTCGTCATTTCAGTAGGCTGAAAAGTTGAATTACTTGGCATTGTTTTGAGTATTTCACCGCTACGCTATTTACTGAAATGCACGTGCTATCGACACCGTTTACCTCATTGAAAGCGATTCTGAATGTGGCCCTGAACGGAAACAAAGACCACATTGAGGCTGTTTGTCAACGGCTGGGCATCAACCCCAATGACTTGTTTGACTACGTTTGCCAGGCCATGGAATATGGAACGGGTTATCAGGAAACGCAACCGTTGGCGGAGCAGGCCCGGGCCATTGTACTGCGTCGGCTTGATCAACAGCAAACAGCGCAAATCGAAGAGGTTGCCAGCGAGCTGGGTTTGTCAGTCCGTTCGTTACAACGGCGATTGCAGTCCGAAAATGTGACTTTTCGCGAAATTGTCGATTACGCCCGCCGGGATATTGCGTTACGGCTCATCCGTACCAACCAGCATAACATCAACGAGATTGCCTGTGTCATGGGCTACGACGAGCCGAGCTCGTTCCGGCGGGCTTTTAAAAAGTGGACCGGCCACAACCCGAAAGCGTATCAGCTGGCTTGTTGATTTTTCAATACACGGTTTTCAGCACCGGTTTTACTGAACGTATAAAAACCGGTGCACATGCTGAAGGCTGATCATTCGATCAGCCTTCAGCATGTCTAACTGGATAGACCTGCTTGGTTACAGTTCTTTCGCCCACCGCTGGGCAAAGGAACGGGCGGCCATGACAGGTTCTTTGCCCAGGCGGTACAACAGTTTCCAGGTGCTCGATTGGTTACGGTATTCGGGTTTCACAAATTCCAGCTTCGAACCCTGTTTCGTGAGTTGCGCGCCAAAATCAACGGTTTCAGTAAGCGCAATGAATTCGTTCAGGTGCTGTTTGACAACGACGTTGAGGTTGGATGCGGCTTTGTATTCGGCCAGCCGTTTCTGGTAATCGGCGGCTTCCCGTTTTGATTTATCCAAATCTTCTTCCGCTTTGTCCATCATCGCGCTTTTCTGCTCGTGGAGCATTTTGGTAAAGCTGGCCACGTATTGTTTTTTGAACTCCGCAGGTTTGCTTTTCGACAGGGCTTCCAGGCGTTTCAATTCCTTGATTTCCAGGGTCAGTTGAGCCTTGTCAGCGTCATCGGCCTGCCGTAAATCCTGCTGAAGCACCTGGAGTTGGCTTTGCAGCATCATCGCCAGGGTGGCAGGTGGCATCTGGGTGTAAGCATTCTGAACCATGGTAGCTTGTTGGTCATAGGCCGTTTGCATATCTTTCATGGAGGCATTCTGGGCCTGGGTAGCTACCTGGGTTTTTTCGCTACTGATCTGGTATTTATCCTTAAGCCAACGCTGATATCGGGTTTTGAAGTCGTCGGAGTGCACGTACGAATGGACGACGGCCCCCAGTGCCTGAACGGCCGCATCGCGCGAACCGTCCGGAATCTTTTTGGCCAATTGCCGAACTTTCGACGAATACGGAATTGTCAGTTGGTTGGAAGTAAGGTTAGTAAAAACCGCTTCCTGAACTTGCGGCACGGTTAGCCCCAGATCATTGACGATGTCGCCGGGACGGGCGGCAATCCACCACCCGCCGGCAACCATCAGAAACGCTACTCTGATTATGGTTGTTTTCATGGCCTGTTCTTACTTGAATTTGGCCGTTAAACCCACCCGCAATACCGCGACTCCGTATCCAATCTCGGCAAAACCGCCGAATTTTTCTGAGAACATATACCGGGAGCCAACGTGCATTCCCAGAAATACTGAATTACCATAGGGGCTGTAATAATCGCCCGAATAACCGTAATTGTCGCGGTAAGAAGACGTTCGTACTCCCAGCGAAACACCGGCGTAGGGATCAAATTTGCTATCACTCACGTTCAGCAGTTCGCCGAAGTGATACGTACCCCGGGCCGTAAAAAACAGAAAGGTGTGATTCCATTTGTAGCCCCCGCTGCTGTAGCCGTAGCGGGCAAAATCGAAAGAGCCACCCACCGAGATATTGTCTTTGATGGTGTATTCGAAAGAAGCACCGATGGGAAGGCCCCGGTAGGTGTATGCGCCCAGACCAATGCCGGCATTGAGAAATTTCTCGCCTTTTTCAACGGTCTGCGCTTTGGCAGCGGGCAATAGGGCAACGGCAAGGAGCCAGGCCAGTAAGGTGGCCAGTGTTAACTTTTTCATGATCTTCTTTAGTAGTTGTTGTTTGTAACAGATCGCTTATTCGCGAACCCTGGCACAAAATTACCGGTAGTAAGCCAATCAAGGTGTATCATTTTGCGCTGAAAAAGCGCATTTGACGACACATTTTAGCCTTTCAATCAGGAATTGCTGACTACCCGTTGGCGGTTTTGAAGGAGCTTCTACGCAAAACCGCCAACTCGGACGGTTTCGGGAAGAAGGGCTCAGGTGCCCGAACCAAAAGCGTTTAAAAACCAGGGCGTGTTGAGACGCAGTAACAGAGCAGGCAGGCCACGACCGACGAATTACGCAGGGAGTATCGAATGCCCCCGGGTACGGTCAACGATTGGCCGGCTTTCAGCCGGATCCAGTTGCCATTCACCGAAATGTCGGCTTCACCAGCCTCAACGGAAATATAGGCCTCTTCATCCAGTTGAGCAGGTAACGTTGTTCCGCTGGCTCCGGGGGCCAGCCAGACAACACAGGAGTCGATTTTGGCATGTTGTCGAGGGGGCAGAAACCAGTAACTGATGCCGTAGAGTTCTGACAGATCGATGTCGGCCTCACGGATGGCTATGTGGGACAGATTGAGCGTGGCGTGGCTGGTGGCAAAACTGTTCATGTGTACTAATGGTGTGGCTTTGCGGATTGGCGAAAGCCTTAAAATGGTCAGATTCATCGTCAAAGGTCAGGCAGACGGACGTTTCGTTCAATCCATTATGGCATGAACAAGGTACTTTGTGGGGTGAAATGGAAACTTCGGGGGCTGAAGCTTCCTGACTTAAATGGTGAAGAGATGAGTCGATTGATCTAAATTGGACCCATACAAAAGGTGGGGAAAGCGAAGGGGCAAGCTGACAACAACTTAATGGAAATTGAATCTCTTTCCACTAAGTCGTTGCCGAAGTAAAGACATAAAGACGTTGCTTTAAGCGAACGGCTTAGGTTTTCTGCTTCTTCTTTTTAGCCGCCGGGAACAGAATGTTATTCAGAATCAGCCGGTAACCAGCCGAGTTAGGATGTAGATTCAGGTCGGTTGGCTCTTCGTTAATTTCGTGCCGATAATCTTCGGGGTCGTGGCCGCCGTAGAACGTGAAGAATCCTTTACCGTATGGCGCGTGTATATAGCGGGCTTCGTTGGCCGCCCGGTTTTCGGCCAGCACCACCACTTCCGGTTTAATCAATCCTTTCTTGAAGGCCGTCGTTTGCCCCATGAATCCTTTGATAATGTTCATGTGGTTCTGCGTGAGCATGGTCGGAATAGGATCCCATTTGGCCGAAAACTGAAACAATGTAAAATAATCGTTTTGCTCAATCAGGCCACGTTCTTCGGGCTGGTTATCGATATTGGAAAATTCGATTTGGTACGGATTGATGTATACCTGAAAATTGCGGAAGGCCAGCGTCTGGCCATAGTCCAGTTTGCTGTTGGCGGCCGGGTCGGCCGGATCACCGTCGTAAATCGATTCGGCCATGTCGGTTTTATACGTTGCCAGCGCGATGTCGAACGTGTCGGTGGCGTTGCACATGGCAAACATATAGCCACCACCGATGCAATAATCCCGAATTTTTTGGGCTACGCTGCGTTTCAGTTCGGATACCTTGTTCATGCCGTATTTTTTGGCGATCAATTCAGCCTCCCGTTTTTGGGCCTGATACCAGGGCTGGTCGCGGAACTGAAAGAACTTACCGTATTGCCCCGTAAAATCTTCGTGGTGCAGGTGCAACCAGTCGTATTGGGCCAGCTTACCATCCATCACTTCTTCATCAAAAACCGTTTCGTAAGGAATTTCGGCGTAGCTCATCACCAGTGTTACGGCATCGTCCCAGGGTTGTTTTGTCTTGGGCGAATACACAGCGACTTTTGGCGCTTTCTGCAATTTGACGGCATCCATGTTGGCATCGGGCGAGGAAACTTCGGCGATGATTTGCCCGCCCTGGGCGTCGGAAATAACTTCGTAGCTGACGCCCCGAATCACCATTTCGTTGATAAACCGCTGGTTATGGGGCAGCATAAAGCTGCCTCCCCGGTAATTGAGCAGCCAGTCAATCTCGGTATCGTACTGGCGTAAGACCCAATACGCGATGCCGTATGCCTTCAGGTGATTCTTCTGACTTTCATCCATTGGGATCAGGATTTTAGACGCCCAGACCGGGGTCGTCAATGCCAAAATAAGGATGAGCGGTAGGAGCAGCCTTTTCATCGGTAATCTTAGTTTTTGCCGTTTTCTGTAGCTTTGTAACTACAGGTATTCAACGAAGATAAGCAAATTTTATGCTAAACAGTTCTGAGTTGCGGGGTATTGAAGCGGGGAAATACTGGTAAATAACGTATTTTGATGCCTTGCAATCCGGCTGGTCTTTAATCCCATTCCGTATGAATTTACTCGAAAATATTCGTGAAGGTCTCCGATCGATTGTTTCCAACCGGTTGAGAACGATTCTGACCTCACTCATTATTGCCATCGGTATTACCTCGTTAGTCGGCATTTTGACGGCAATCGACGGTTTGCAAAGTTCTGTAGACAGCAGTTTTGCCGGTTTGGGAGCCAATACGTTTGACATTAAGGGGCCCCAAATGTATCGCCGATCGGGTGGGCGGTCCGAAAAACGGGTGCCGCCCATTGATTATCACCAGGCTATGACCTTCAAAAGACGGTTTCAGCAGGGGGAAAACATTGCCGTGTATGCGTCCGTAACCGGATCGGCCCAGGTAAAATATGCATCCAAAAAAACAAACCCTAACATTCAGCTGACGGGTGTTGATGATAATTACCTGGCCATCAAAGCCATGAAATTACAGTCGGGCCGGAATTTTTCTCCCAACGATTTAGACAATTCGCTCAACGTTACGATCATTGGTAGTGAAGTGGCCAATACGTTGTTTGAGCAGCGGGTAACGCCTTTGAACAAAGAGATCAATATTCTGGGCGGAAAGTATAAGGTAATTGGTGTACTGGAAAAAAAAGGCGGCTTTTCGGGGGGAGGTGACGACCGGGTCGTGCTGGTGCCGTTGGAAAATGCCCGGGCAATGGCCGCCAACCGAACGTTAACATTTGACATTACCGGCTCGGTTCCAAGTGTGGCCGATGCCGAAGCGGCCGTCGGGGAAGCCCGGGGGCTGATGCGGCAGATTCGGCGTGACCCGCTAGGGCGCCCTGATTCGTTTGAGATCAAACGCGCTGATGAACTGGCCAAAGATTTTGAAAATATCAGCAGCTACCTTCGAATTGGCGGTTTCGGGATCGGTTTTATTACCCTGCTGGGCGCGTCGATTGCACTCATGAACATCATGCTGGTATCGGTAACGGAGCGAACCCGGGAAATCGGCATCCGCAAATCACTGGGTGCTACGCCAAGCCGGATTCGTGAGCAGTTTTTAATTGAAGCCATTGTCATCTGCATCATGGGCGGTTTTGGCGGCATCGTTCTCGGCATCGGAATTGGAAACCTGATTTCTATGGTGGTGAGTCAGGGCAACGGAAGTTTTGTTGTTCCCTGGTTCTGGATGGCCGTCGGTATTCTGGTTTGCGTGTCAGTTGGGTTGTTCTCAGGCATTTATCCAGCGTTCAAGGCGTCTCGTCTTGATCCCATCGAAGCATTACGCTATGAGTGATGCGAATGAGAAAATGGTCATCTTGTAAAAAAAAACGGTTTTTTAGTCCAGATGATTTGTAAAACTGTCCGACATGTTTACTTTTGCACCCACGTTCGCTTGAGCGACGCGCCGTTTGAATGCCGGGATGGCGGAATCGGTAGACGCGTTGGTCTCAAACACCAATGTCTGCAAGGGCATGCCGGTTCGAGTCCGGCTCCCGGTACCAAAAGAAAAGGCCACACAGCTGTGTGGCCTTTTCGTATTTAATATCCCTATACTATCTAAAATCCGGCTAAACCAGCGTCCGTTTTTCCCCGTTATCCGAATACGGCGTCAGTCTTTGGAGCGTCCCGGTTTGAAATGATGAGAATGGGAAAAAGAGCGGTCTCCTATCAGACAAAGCAATTAGGTGCAATGGTCTTCTTTATTGCAGGTGATCTTCGAAAGAAGGCGTAAGGCTATACCGCAAGAAACGGGTTTTACGCATCGTTCGGAATAGTCAGCTTTGAAGCAAAAAAGCCGTATGCATCACCTTAGTAACCCTTCCATTTTATATTTCGGCACTCCCGTTGTCTTAGTCGGCACGGTCAATCAGGATGAGACTTTTAATCTGGCACCGATATCGTCCGTATTCTGGCTGGGCTATCGCTGTATGATTGGCATTGCGGTGCATTCCAAAACAACAGAAAACATTCTTCGCACCCGAGAGTGTGTTTTAAATTTGCCTTCCATTCACCAAGTAGCAGCTGTCAACCGGCTTGCGCTTACAACCGGATCGAATCCGGTACCGCCGGGCAAACTACGGAAAGGGTATGAACACGAACCGGATAAATTTAAAAGGGCAGGACTGACACCGGGCCAATCCCATTTGGTAAAAGCTCCCAGGGTCCTGGAATGTCCCGTTCAGTTGGAAGCAGCTTTTGTGGCCATTCATCCTTTCGCGGCTGAAACCGGAATCGACAACGTCAGAAGCGTTGCCCTTGAATTGAGAGTGCTTCGGGTGCATTTAGAGGAGTCGATCCTGGCCGACGGAAAACCCGAGCATGTCGATCCTGACAAGTGGCGACCGCTTATCATGAGTTTTCAGGAGTTCTATGGACTCGGCCCCAAACTACATCCCTCTGTATTGGCCCAGGTTTCGGAGCAGTTGTACCGAACTCAGGATACAGAGGCAGCCCAGGAATAAATGCACTAGAAAAACGGTTTATTGTGCTGGTTGATTGTTTGCAGATGGGTTGGACCGTGTACAGTTCCAGACTTTTGAAACGGGCTTTCTTTCCAACGAATAGGAATAGGAACTGTTGCCGATAAACACCTCGATGGAGGTCCAGTCGTTATGTCAATATCGGCGGTAATTTTTATGCCGTCATGTCTTCCGGCGAATAGAACACGGCATTGACCAGGTTGGAATCTAAGTCGTAGTCGAGTACACGTTGGCCAAGCAAAGGGCCGCGCAGCTTCTCAGTGAATCATATCGTTACGCACGGCATGCCCATTCTCCCATTCGCGTTCGAACGGATTATGCGGGTATAAAAGGTGGTATTCGCTCTCGTAAAAGATCATGCCGTTCGGATCATTGAGCCAGCCCGGGCGGGGCGAAAAATGATACTTAAGACGGTTTTTTCGTGATACATTGAATCCTGACTGTCGATGACATCGTCCTGATAGATGTATTCTACCATTGCCGCCATAATTCCACGGATAAACCGTAAAATTGTACCGGCATTACGATTGGTTAATATGATCGGTTGCCCGGACCTTGCTTTACCGGTTTTGGTTTGAAAGCGGCATCCGCTGCCGGTTCTGAAATAAAGGCTTTTTGTCAAGGGTGAACGCCGGGGAATACAATACACAGCTAAAAAGATTCAAGAGAGAAGGGATGAGAAGATTGCTTTTGTTGGCAGGGTTGTTAGCGACCTTTGGCAATTGCCAGGCACAGGATCAGTTTTTGGGAAAATCAATTAGTGAAATACGAACGATACTTACCAAGAATCGAATCGGTTTTCAGGAAGAACTTTCGCCCATGGGCGATGTGACCACGCTCACTTACAGCCAGGCGGAAGGTAATCCCAGACGAGTGGAATTGTATACCACGCATTTTTTGACATTTCCGCTGATCGCCAATGAGGTGTGTACCCAAATTGTGAGCATACCCATGATGCAGCAATCCTGGGTGGCCGATACGTTGCGAAAGCGAATGGTGATGGCTGGTTACAAACAGCTGGATGATTTTCGGCTTCTTAACGAGGGAAAAAACTGCCAGGCAACGCTGGACTATGTCCATGATCGGCAACGGCCTGCGGTCAAAATGCTGAGAGTTGTACTTCTTCCCAATTCGGAAAAATGAAACTACCAATGGTCTGCGCGGGAGCCAACGGTTTTTGACAGCTAGCGAGTAGAGTGTTCTGGTTCATTTTTAAGTTGTTGTGCTCGCAAGTTGCTTAAAACGATAACAAAATGAGCTGAAATTTCTTTTATTAGAAATCAGCAGAACACAACCGTTATGAATGAGAAAATGATCAAGAAAGCTGCCCGTATTGCATTGGGTGCCAACCTCGTATTTGCGGGAATCAGCCATTTGACCTTCGCTCGGAGAGATTTCCAGGCCCAGGTTCCTGATTGGGTTCCTTTAACGAAAGATGATACGGTGATTTATTCCGGTATTGCCGAAATTTTGCTCGGAAGCAGCCTGGTACTAACTGACGAGAAGCACCAGCAGGACGTAGGAAGAATCGCGGCTGCTTTTTTCACGGCGGTTTTTCCCGGTAATATTTCACAGTATGTAAATAAACGAAGTGCATTTGGCCTGGATACCGATCGCAAGCGCTTTCTTCGTTTATTTTTTCAACCCGTTCTGGTTTATTGGGCCTTGAAAAGCACCGATGACAAGTAAATATACGCTGGGTTACTTTATTTTATCGGATAGGCGGGAAGCTCAGGGCATTGGCGGACGATTTGCTACAGGATGCATTGCAACCGCTCATGACTGGGGTAGAACGATTGATTGCGGCAATCCATAAAGGAAAGGCAATTGACGCCTTTTTATGGAATTGCTCTAAATCTTATTGTTTACAAATTGTTTACAAAACCGTGCTTGTTGGAGGGATAAATCATGCTTAAGCATTTATTGACTGGTGCGATTTTTGCATAGGGTTTAGTTGTCCTATTGCTTGACGTATGAAACAGACCGTTACCCTTCGACCTGTATTTCCTGAAGCTGTGCCCAGGATGTTTGAATCCACTTCTCAATTGTTGATGCCCTTTCCTGTGATGAGCGTATAGATATGGGGAGGGTCCTGTTTTTCTGAATGTTTTTACTCGGAAAAAATACTCATGAAAATTATACTGAACATCTCTGTCTTCAACGATGGTAACGTCGTCGTTGGTACCTGCTTTACCAATCAAATCACATCCTTAGAACATGGAAAACTCTGTCCAAAGAATCCGGCGTACCTCGAACAAGGCTAAATACCTTTGTACGGCTTTTGATCCCGATGGTTTGCCCTTGACACAGCGCTATTATTTTTCTTACAATGCCGAGGGGGCCCGCATGCAATTTGATGAATGGCTGGAGAGGCAGATGCCGGGCCAATATGATCCGGAAAAGATTGAAGTGCTACCAGCTTAAGGCAAAATTGAAAGGTCCGTAAGCTACAGATTTCATAGCTTGCGGACCAGCCATTCGGTTGGTAAACAAGATGTTGGTGATAATGGACAAAAGAAAACCCCGGAAAACCAGGGTCTAATTACAAACAGGACAGAGAATAGTAGAAAATAGAACAGAGAAATTTATAATAAAAAGCGGTTAAGCTATCCTAGACGCAGGTTTCCCAACTCCAGATCAACTTGTCGTTTAAGTTGGATTAATACCTGACTGTGATTATGTTTTTGCTGTAGGCGCTCCGAAAGCTTGCTAAGGGCAATGACTTCCCCTTCGACCATGGATTCCGCGAGTAGCTTTGAGAGTGTATCCAGCACGTGTTGTTGCAGACACGTGAGTTTAAATACGGCTTTGGGGCTTATCGAGGGATTTTGTTCACATGTTTCGATGAGTGTGATTAACTCATTATGGAGCTGATGGATATCATTCACCAGTGACAACCAACGGGTTTCAATCACCGTCTGATTAGGTAAATTAGATTCTCCTTTCAGTACCATCTAGCAAAAATCGGATAAGGCAACTGTTTTTGGTTTGACTTCTGCGTAAAAATACATGAGTATTTTTACAATAAAAATGGATCGCTGGTTTTTATTTTTGTGGCTTCTGCTAATGTTTTGTAAATAAGCATGTTAAGGGCTTATACGTAAATCATCTTGCGGGAGATGCCGCCGTCAACGGTGAAGTTTTGTCCGGTGATAAACGAGTTGGAGTCATTGATGAGGAAAAGGATCATCCGGGCAATGTCGTCGGCTTGGCCAACCCGGCCTGCCGGGTGTTGAGCGTGATCTTCCGGGCGCAGCGGCTCGTTACGGGCTTTTCCTTTCTTTTTCAGGGCGGCCACATCGATCCAGCCCGGGCTGATGCAGTTGACCCGAACGGCCGGACCCAGGCTGACGGCCAACGAATGGGTTAGTGCAAAAATTCCTCCCTTGGATGCAGAGTACGCAAACGTGTCGGGTTCTGATTGGAAAGCCCGGGTAGAGCAAAGGTTCACAATGCTTCCCTGTTGTTCGGCCAGGTGCGGGGCGGTATATTTGGCACAGAGAAAGGTGCCGGTCAGGTTGGTTCCGATCACTTTGTTCCAGTCCTCGAGCGAAAAGCGGTCGAGGGGTTTATCAACCATGATGGCGGCATTATTAATGAGATGATTTATCTGGCCAAAACGATCAAGGGTTGTCCGAACAGCATTTTTTACGGCGGTTTCGGAGGTAATATCACAGTTGATGACCAATGCTTTGGAATTGGACGACTTCATCGTCTCGGTAAACTCCTCCAGCGCTTCGGCATCGCTCTCCCAAATTGCTACCCGATAGCCGTGGGTCAACAAATATTGAGTTGTTACGCGCCCGATTCCCTGCGCTCCTCCAGTCACAATTACAGTTTGCATATGCGAATAACTAACAGTTTGTTATTCGCTAACTTACCGATGGATGTTGAAAATTGCTTATAATCCTATCTACCGACACCCGCTTCCTGAAGGGCACCGGTTTCCTATGCTGAAATATGAGTTGATTCATGACCAGCTGCTGTACGAAGGGACGTGCCGACCGGAAAATTTCTTTTCCCCTGATTCTGTGGATGATCGCTGGGTGTTGAATGTGCATACGCCGGAGTACGTCCGGCAGTTGAAAACCATTCAGATACCGGCCGTGATGGAACGGCGGATCGGTTTTCCGCTATCGGCGGGGTTGGTTCAGCGTGAATGGATGATTACGCAGGGAACGATTGACTGTAGTCTGATTGCGTTGAAAGACGGCATTGCGCTGAATGTGGCTGGTGGGACGCACCACGCCTTTCCGGATCGGGGAGAAGGCTTTTGCCTGTTGAACGATGTAGCCGTCGCGGCCCGCTATCTACTCGACCACCACTACGCCCAAAAGATTCTCGTCATCGATCTGGACGTTCATCAGGGCAACGGTACGGCGGTTATTTTTCGGCATGAACCAAGCGTATTTACGTTCAGCATGCACGGAAAAGATAATTATCCACTCCGCAAGGAAGAATCGGATCTGGATGTGGAATTGCCTACCGGAATGACCGACGAAGCCTATCTGGCTAAACTCTTCGCAATTTTACCGCAGCTAATCCAGGAACAAAAGCCTGATTTTCTGTTTTATATTTCGGGGGTTGATATCCTGGATTCCGACCGGTTGGGCAAACTGAATGTGTCCCGGGAAGGATGTAAGCAACGCGACGAATTTGTTTTCAATCAGGCGCTTAGCCACCAGTTGCCCATCGTGGTGTCGATGGGGGGAGGGTATTCGCCCCGGATTGCCGACATTGTTGAAGCCCACTGCAACACCTTTCGGCTGGCTGAAAAACTTTACTTTTAATTTGAATAATTACTCAGCACCCCCTATATAGGGCTCAAAAGCATCATCCAGCCTTTGGTAACGAGGCAGCAGATTCCTGACAAAACGATGAAAATACCGTATGTAATGCTTGGACTCGTGTTGATGACGTCGGTGCCGGTTTTGGCTCAGCAAACCCCATCGACGAACACGGAAGAAACTCAACGACGTTTGCGCCGGACCGAAACCCGCACCACAACCACTAAGCTCTATCCGGAGAAAGATACCATTCTGGTGATGCTCAAAAACCGGATGGCGGTTTTGAATTCCGGGGCGGGGGCCAGTACGGGTCTTCTGGGATGGTTTGCGGAAGGTGCTCAGATTACCGATACGGACGGCAGTGCAAAAACACCGGAGCAGTTTCTGGCATCACGTGGAAAAGTCAACTACCGCAATTACCGGGTTCGGAAATTAGAAATCACCGAAAATACCGCCCAGTCGGTGGAAGAGTATGCGTTTTCGCCGGAAATGGGTCCTGGAACAACGGTTTCGCAGTTTAAAGACGCAACAATAGCGAGCCAGCTCCGCAAAGACCCGGATGGTCGGTGGCGAATCACAGAAATGCGGATTGTGGCCAAGTAACTTATTGCTCATTCTTTAGCGGATTATCATGAGTCATTACCGTTTTAGCATCGATTTAGGAGAGACTTTTACTGATTTTGTGCTGTTGGATGATACCGGACGCTTATCTATTAAAAAGATTCCGACAACCATTCATGATTCTACCCGAAGTCTGGTGGAGGAAGTGGGGTATTTTCTGGCCGAATGCAGAATTGAGCCATCGGCGGTGGAAGGGCTCGTGGTAGGAATAAGCGTTCAGCTGCGTCCTGAACTGGCGGTCAATTGCGCCCGCGATCTGGAAGAAAAATTACTGGCCAGCGGCTGGACCACACCGCTTCGATTGGTGACCAATCATGGACGGCTGTTGTCGGTGTCTCAGGCGGCTGAAGAGCCAGAATCCATCATGTCACCGCGGATCGGTGGGCTGATGACTGGCCGGTATTTTGGCGAACAAATCGGTCAGAAAAACCTGATTGTCCTGCGAATCGGCGGGGCGTCGGCTTTTGTGTCGTTGCAGACCGAGTTGTCGGGCATGACAATGGATACACTCGACCAGGCACTGGAAGAGCAAGGCAGAAATCTGATGATCGGCGGTAATAATTACGTGGGAATTGGCGATAACGGTGAACTGGCCTTGTTGGCTGAACACGCTACGCCGGGGCCCGGACCGGCGTGTTTTGACCGGGGCGGAGCGTTGCCCACGCTGACGGATGCGGATCTGGTTTTAGGGTATCTGAACAAGGATTATTTTTTGTACGGCGCCATTCCGTTGAAGGTTGACCTGGCCCGAAAAGCCATTCAAAAATACCTGGCAGACCCCCTGGGAATTTCTGTGGAAGCAGCCGCCATGCGGGTAGCCAACGAAGTGGAAGCCACCATTTCGGCCCAGATTCGGGAGCTGACCGGCACACATTCGGTGAAGCTCGAGTCGTACAGCCTGTTGGCATTTGGCGGAGCCGGGCCGGTGCATGCCTGCGAAATTGCGCGGCAACTGAAAATTCCACAGGTGGTGGTGCCGGTGGGGGCTGGCGTTTCTTCTGCCTTAGGTTATTTGCTCGTGATGGCCGAAAATGATCACGAATGGCAAATACCGTTGGCCATGCACCGGGCGGGTTATTACAACCCGACACATCGGTCGGGCGATTTTCACGCGTTGAAAGGCTATCGATCGGTGTACTACGAGAAAGACCTGACGCCCTGTGGTTGTCCAATCTACGACCGGGCGGGAATCCGTTCTGAAGATACTCTTTCCGGGCCGGCGATCATTGAGGGGCCGGAAACGACAGTCGTGGTGCAGGAGAAGAGCTACGCCCGCATGGATCAATACCGAAACCTGCGGATTTATCTCAGGCAATAGCATTTGGTACGGTAATGAGCGTTTCTTCGCCTTCGTATAGGCCTAATTTTCCGCTTCTATTGATCGGAATTACGCTCCTGGGTATGTCCCTGGGAGCTGTATTGACTACGGTTATAATTCGCTCGGCTGGCCTGGTTACTGATGCTGCCGATACGGTGAATTTTATCCAGCAGGTGTCTCGGCATCCCTATGGATGGTATCTGCTCATCGCGGTGCAGGGAGTGAGTCATCTTTGTAGCTACCTGATTCCGGCTCTGCTGTGTTGGTATGGAGTAGCACATGCCCGCTGGCGTGATTTTCACGTCAGGCCCTTGCGCAATGTGGCGTTTTTGTGGGCGGGACTGCTGGCAATGGTTACATGGATTCCTGTGAACGATCAGCTCCTTGTCTGGAATGAGCGGATCGAACTGCCCGGGCTTTTGCGACCGGTTGAAGAATGGATGCGCCAAAAGGAGTACGCCAACGGTTTGTTAACGCACCAATTAACTTCATTTACAGCAACGCACCAGCTTTTACTGGCTTTGCTCGTGATCGGGGTTATTGCTTCGCTGGGCGAAGAGGTTTATTTTCGGGGTGTGTTGCAAACAAAACTCATTGCCTGGACCGGAAATAGCCATGCTGGAATCTGGCTGGCAGCGGCATTGTTCAGTGCGGTCCATTTCCAGTTTTACGGTTTTGTTCCCCGGTTATTGTTAGGTGCGTTAATGGGGTATCTGTACTGCTGGTCCGGTAACTTATGGGTAGCAGTTTTGGCCCATTTTATAAACAACGGCCTGGCGGTGTTGATGACCTATCTCAACGTCCCGGCTTTGGTTACGAACGGTTTTTGGCGGACGGTTTTGCTCCTGATTTCGGTTTTGTTGCTTACGCTCTTTTACCGCCGGAACCAAAAAATCAATACCAGCAAACGGTTTCCTGAGCCTGCCTAACCTTTTGCCGAAGAAGCTAGGAATTGTAAATGGAAAAGGAAGCAATGCAATCGTATTTTCGCACCTGCGTGTTGGTGCGTGAACGGGCGTAAACATGCAGCGTTGACCAGCCCCGAACCGGTACGTTAAATTGGAGATGCTGCTGACTCCCGTAACGAGAAACCGTTACGGGCACCTCAACCCCTTTGGACTGCCCGAATTTACTGACGGTGCAGAGGTATTCCACGGTATTTTCGTTTTGAAGCATTACAAGACCTTTTCCCTGTGTGCGGATTTGTCCATCGCGGGGAAAATCCGGGCTGAATCCTAGCTGAAAATACGGATCATAAAGTTTGGGAAACCGGTCGAACTCGCTTTTGGGGAGTGGCTGATTGAGCAGCTGCCAGCGCGAATCGGTCGGGAAATGCTGGGCTACAAATAGTTCTGGAGGAGTCAGAAAATAAAAATCATTGCTTCCCTCATCCTTTGAAGCGGTTGTTACGGCCCAGGCTAAATCCAGTAAATACCATTCATCATCAATTTTGACGGCATTCCACTCGTGATCAACCAGCCGAACCGGATGTCCGGCTTCCTTGTCTTCCGTCCGGGCATACCCCCGAATGGTTACTGCATGAACCCCGGCTCTTTTTAGTAAGTATTTGAACAAGAGCGAATAACCGGTACAAAGGCCTTTGCGTTGTCGCAGCACTCGATTTGCGTATTCCAGCTCGGAATAGTATTTCTGGGAGCTGCGGTTCTGAACAGCCGCCAGATCGTAACGAATGTGTGACACCATCCAGGCGTAAATCACCCGGACCCGATCCATGTCCGTTCGGGCCGGAGCTGTCAGGTAGTCCGACAGGCTGGTGATGCTCCGGGCGTATGAGTCGGGCGCATTGCGGGCGTAGTAGTCAATCCGGCCGTAATTATCCGTTGAGGATAAATCCGTCGCGGGCTTGAGTCCGACGCAGAAAACCATAATAAGTACGATGGGCAGAAGACGACAGCACATATTCATTCAACACTTCGTGGATAAAACTGAAATGGATGACCGTTTATTGTTGTCGTTTTCTTTTTCTGCGTCTATAAACGTTTTTAACTGGTATAAGACGGCGGGATGAAGTAATAAGCCGTCAGCCAACCCTGAAAACCGATTCAAATACCTGCTATATTTCCCGGGGCTTTACAATGGCTTTAATTGATGATGCAAACGAAAATAGCATATGGAAAAAATAATCGCTATTAACTGGCACGACATCTTCGTACCCAGTACATCCATTCTGGAAATGATAGTCCGGGGTACGTTAACGTACTGGTTTATTTTTCTCTATCTACGGTTTTTCAGACGGGGCACTGGGCAGTTGAACCTGAGTGACCTGCTGTTGATTACCATGATTTCGGACGCGGCCCAAAACGCGATGGCCGGTCCCTACGAATCCGTTACGGAGGGTTTGTTTCTGGTTGGAACACTTGTTTTCTGGGACTACATGATTGATTGGATGGGGTTTCGATCCGTTCTCTTGAAGAAAGTGGCCGAACCCGAACCCGTTTTGCTGGTTAAAAATGGAATATTGATGCGCCAGAACATGAAACGCGAAATGATTACCGAAGAGGAGCTAGTAAGCATTCTGCGCGAAAAGGGCGTCGAACATTATGAGCGTGTAAAAGTGTGTTATCTGGAAGGAAGTGGTAACATTAGTGTGATTGAAAAGAAATCCTGATTACTTTTCGTCGGGGTTACCGATCAAAAAGCCAGGCACACGTGCTCCAAAAAGAAGCTCTGTGTGTTCTGCTGTGGCAGATCCGATTTGTCGTTGGTTACAGTATAGTGTTTTTCGATAATCAATAGAGTTGATAGACCACGAGAATATCCTTTATCTTGTCTCGGACGCGTTTTAAACGCATTTTAACGGCACTGTCTTTCACCTGCAACAAAATGGCCATATCCCGGATGTTCATATTTTCTTCGTACTTCATCCGAAGGTACATGGACTCACTGGGTGCAATTTTTTCCAGGATCATGTCAACCAGCTGGTAGCGTTCTTCTACACCGGCGTATTCATTGGTATCGGCCAGGGTTTTGGTAATCTCATTATCCAGTTCAACCCAGTTGTTTCGCCGACGGCCCAGCTTCATCCGATCCATACAATAATTGGTTGATACGGTGTACAACCAAGTTGAAAAAGTGGATTGCTCTTTGAAGTTGTGTAAACCGGATAAGACGCGCATAAAAATGTCCTGCATGCAATCTTCGGCATCGATGGGATCTTTGGTAATGGTTAAACATCGTCGGTAAACTTTGTTTGAATACCGTTTGTACAATTGGCCAAAATACTCGCTTTGACGGGTGGTCAGGTAATACCGTACCAACTCCTCGTCGGTGTGACGATTGGTGTTCATAAATGATAGCTAAGATTGACTAAGTTAACTATGTACTGAACACAAAGAGGAGGCTGACCCTTTGAGCACTACTAGTTGAGTGATTACTCGTAGGTCAAATATATTGATTGTTCATACAAATAAAAAATAATGGATTTCATTTATTCGATTATTTCAATAAAACCCCAGTTTTTAGTGGAGAAAAATTATGAATACAACTAAGTATTTTTCCGTAATCCAGAGAGTGCATTGTACAATATCGGGTTTGCCGAAAAAATAGGTAATGAAATCTTCTTTAATAATTCATATCCGAATTCAGAAGCTGAATGAGGCCGCCTACAATGAAAAATTGCCAAACCCTCTTACCTTTGTCAGAAAAGACAAAGAACTTACATTCCCTTGCTGGAACTACAAATAGCTTAGAAATGGTACAGAATGACGAATTGATACGAATTATTGATTTGCTCAATACAACATACGAGGGAGAAGAAGCCTGGCATGGCCCATCATTGGTCGAAGTGTTGAGTGGCGTGTCTCCCGAAATGGCGGGGCACCGGTTGACGCCCAATACCCACTCCATTGCCGAATTGGTCTTTCACATAACTAGCTGGCGCATCTTTTGTGTCAAAAAGATGCAGGGAGACAAAGATTTTGACATCAAAACGCCTGAGAAAAACTTTGGGTCTTTTCAGGTGATTGATGATTTTGAATGGGAAGCCCTGCAGATGGAGTTGAGCCTCAGCCAGGAGGAATTGGTAAACGAACTGGATAAACGTGATGACGATGAGTTCCTGGAAGATATCGTGCCCGGTAGAGACTATACGTATTATGATTTACTGCACGGAATTATCAATCACGACACCTATCACTCGGGCCAGATTTCATTGATTAAAAAAGGACTCAAGTTCAAGGGGTTGGACGAAGGACATTCCCGGGATGAATACGGTTCTGGTTACGGCGATGATTTTGACGATTATTGATCCGGCCAATTCCCTCCGTTATTTTTCCATATCTAATCGCTCAAAACGTTGAATTACTGGCTCGTTAAAACAGAACCGGACGCTTATTCGTGGGATGATTTTAGTAAGCAGGGAAAAGCTGTTTGGGATGGAGTTCGAAATTATCAGGCCCGGAACAACCTGGCAGCGATGCGCCTGGGTGATCAGGTGCTGTTTTACCACAGCGTAACCGGTAAAGAAATCGTTGGGCTGGCGAAGGTTTCCTGCGAGTGTTATCCTGATCCGACGATTCCTGAAGATCCGCGCTGGGTGGTTGTTGAACTGGAACCCGTGTCGGTTTTTCCCAAACCGGTCACCCTGCACCAAATGAAAGCCGACCCCCTGTTGCAAAACCTACCTTTATTCAGGCTCTCCCGGTTGTCGGTTGTACCGATTCATATCGATGATTTTGAGCATATTTTAGCCCTGGCGCATGCAGAATAATCGTCTGGAATTGCTTACCCCGGACACTTGGTCCTCGTACGAACTGATCGACACCGGCGGTTTTGAAAAACTCGAGCGGTTCGGGTCATTTGTCCTCAGTCGCCCGGAACCGCAGGCGATCTGGCCGAAGTCGCTGCCCGATGCCGAATGGCAGCGGCTTTCCAATGCCGTATTCAAGCGCGACAAAGGCTCGCAGGAAAAGGGGGAATGGGCAGTACGGTCCAAAATGGAGGAAAAGTGGTTCATTCCGTACCGGCAGCAAGACCTGAATCTAACGTTCAAACTTTCGCTCTCATCCTTCAAACACGTCGGCATTTTTCCCGAGCAGGCCGTCAACTGGTCGTATATTTATCAGCGTGTCAGGGCGTTGCCGGTTGAGAAGCCCCGCGTTCTGAATCTGTTTGCTTATACGGGAGCGGCTTCGCTGGCGGCCCGGCAGGCCGGGGCTGAGGTTACCCACGTTGATGCGGTGCGGCAGGTGATCACCTGGTCCCGCGAAAATATGGAAGCCAGTGGTCTGGATAATATCCGTTGGGTGGTGGAAGATGCGCTGAAGTTTGTTCGTCGGGAAGTTCGGCGGGGCAATACGTACCACGGCCTGATTCTGGATCCACCGGCGTACGGTCGTGGGCCGGAAGGGGAGAAGTGGCTGCTGGAAGAACACCTGGCGGAGTTGCTGAGTGCCTGTTCGGAACTGCTTGACCAGGAAAACTATTTTCTGATCATAAACCTCTACTCGCTGGGCTTTTCAGCTTTGATTCTGGATAACCTCATGCGCGCTTATTTTGGCACCCGGCCCAACGCAGAATGGGGGGAGTTATACCTCACCGACAGCTTTGCCAAACGCTTGCCCCTGGGTGTTTTTTATCGATTTGCTTCTGTTTAAAACCGTATATTTGTCCGCAGAAGCAGCTTCCGGTTACTGGCATAAGAGCTGTTGTTGACGGTTTTGGTGAAAAATAGGATGGGCAGATTCTGGAGCCTTTGGTGTCTGATTGGTGTGTTTTTCGTAGTGGGCTGTACCGATGACAGCTATCGGCAGACCCGCATTCCCGTTGTTCCGGAAAATTCGGCGGATGTTCGCAATCAGGCCGCACTGGAAGCGCTGACGCGCGCCATCAACCAGAGTGCCCCGGCTTCGGCGTACGCCAAACGGGCGGCTATTTACCGGGACATGGGAAGAGCCGAGGAGGCTCTTTCGGACATTAACGAAGCGTTGGAGCGGGAAGATAACGAGGGCCGTTACCACCTGATCAAGGCGCAGATCCTGCGGGCGCACCGGCAATATGAAGATGGGCTGGAAAGTGCGTTGCGGGCCGAAGGGCTGGGGGTAAATACGCCGGAGTTGTACATCGTCATCGGTGATTTGCTCCAACAGCAAAAACAGCTGGACCGTGCCCGGTTTTACCTGGTGAAGGCGTTGCAAATGGCACCATATGAAGGGGAAGCCTTTTATTTCAACGGATTAGTGGCTGCGAAAGCGGGGGACACCACCCGGGCCATAGCGTACTATAACCGCGCGCTGAATCTGAAACCCCGTTTTCTGCAACCGTACGTGCAGCTATCCATCATTTATTCCGTTCGGGGCGATCATGCCACCGCCATTGCTTACAACAAACGCGGAACAACCTACTTTCCGAACGATCCAGGTCTGGTGTACGCGCTGGGACATATTTACCAGCAAACGGCCCGACCAGACAGTGCCTACTTTTTTTACCAGAAAGCGTTACGGCTGGAACCCACCATGACGCGCGCGCACTTGCAGTCTGGGTTGGTGATGATGAAGCTCCGGAATATGGAACGGGCGCTCTGGCACTTTGACCAGATTCTGAAGCAGGATCCGAAATTTCCCCGAATTAATTTTTACAAGGCAATGTGTTACGAACAAAGCCGCCAGTGGGAACAAGCAACCCAGTTGTATGCGTTAGCCATGCAGGAGAGCCCGGCCGATCAACAGGCGTATTATGGCTACTGGCGGGTTCAAAAACGAAAAACCTATGGGGATGACACCGAGTTATCGTACGACGAAAATGCGAACGTGCCCACCCGCCCCGGTCCGGTGCTTGACACGACCCGGGTGCGCATCATGCTGATTCAACCCCGATCACGATTTCCCCGCGATTCGACCAGAAATTGAATCGTAACTTTTTGCTTTCCGTATTCTTTTATGGAAACTTGCCACTTGAATACCCAATTGACTAAATCATAAGAAAATGAGTGACCAAATTCGCATTACACTGCCTGACGGCAGTGTCCGGGAGTATCCCAATGGAGTAACCAGTCTGGAAATTGCCACGAGCATCAGCGAAGGGCTGGCTCGCAATGTGTTGGCGGCTAAAGTGAACGGTACCGTACAGGATGCCACGCGCCCCATTACAACGGATGCCACGGTTACGCTGTTGACTTGGAACGATACCGATGGAAAAGCGGCATTCTGGCACTCGTCGGCGCACTTGCTGGCCGAGGCCCTGGAAGAGCTCTATCCGGGTATTAAGTTCGGTATCGGCCCCCCAATCGAGAAAGGATTTTACTACGATGTCGACCTGAACGGGCAACATTTCTCGCAGGAAGATTTCAAGAAAGTAGAAGACAAAATGCTCGAGCTGGCACGGCAGAAACAGGAGTTTGTTCGCCAGCCAATCAGCAAAGCCGAAGCGGTGGCGTATTTTGAGAAAAAAGGGGACCCCTATAAACTCGATCTGCTTGAAGGGCTCGAGGACGGCACCATTACGTTTTACTCCCAGGGCAACTTTACCGATCTTTGCCGGGGACCGCACATTCCCAATACCGGTTTTATCAAAGCCGCCAAAATTATGAATGTGGCCGGGGCGTACTGGCGGGGTGACGAAAAAAACAAAATGCTGACCCGCGTCTATGCCGTGACATTCCCGAAGCAGAAAGAACTCGATGAATACCTGCACGTCCTGGAAGAGGCCAAGAAACGTGACCACCGCAAGCTAGGAAAAGAACTGGAATTGTTTGCTTTCTCGGAGAAGGTAGGAGCCGGACTGCCGCTGTGGTTGCCGAAAGGAACTATGCTGCGCGAACGGCTGGAAAACTTCCTGCGGAAAGCGCAGGTCCGGGCGGGGTATTCACCGGTGGTGACTCCGCACATTGGAGCCAAGCAACTTTATGTCACCTCGGGGCACTGGGAAAAATACGGAGAAGATTCATTCAAACCGATTCTGACGCCGGAAGCCGGGGAGGAGTTTCTGCTCAAACCCATGAACTGCCCGCATCACTGCGAGATTTACAAAACCAAGCCCCGTTCGTACCGTGATCTGCCGCTGCGCCTGGCCGAGTTCGGAACGGTGTACCGCTACGAGCAAAGTGGTGAGTTGCACGGGCTAACCCGCGTACGCGGTTTTACGCAGGATGACGCGCACATTTTTTGCCGTCCGGATCAAGTGAAAGAAGAATTTATCAAAGTGATCGATCTGGTTCTTTACGTATTCCGGTCGCTGGGCTTCAATGATTACATGGCCCAGATTTCGCTGCGTGATCCGGAAAACAAGCAGAAATACATCGGGTCGGATGAAGTCTGGGAAAAAGCCGAAGCCGCCATTGTGGAAGCAGCCGCCGAGAAGGGGCTGCGTACCGTGACGGAACTGGGTGAAGCGGCTTTCTATGGTCCGAAACTTGATTTCATGGTGAAGGATGCCCTGGGCCGGAAGTGGCAGCTGGGAACGGTTCAGGTAGATTATAACCTGCCCGAACGGTTTGAATTGGAATATACCGGTTCTGACAACCAGAAATACCGTCCGGTCATGATTCACCGGGCGCCTTTCGGATCCATGGAACGGTTTATTGCCATACTGATTGAAAACACGGCCGGTAATTTCCCGCTCTGGCTTTCACCCGATCAGATTGCGGTATTGCCCATTTCGGAGAAATACGAAGAATACGCCAACGAAGTATTCCTGACTTTGCAGGAACACGATATTCGGGGTTACGTTGACCACCGCGATGAAAAAATTGGCCGTAAGATTCGGGATTCTGAGCTCAGTAAAGTGCCGTTCATGCTGATTCTGGGCGAAAAAGAACAGGCAGAGGGCCGGGTTTCGGTACGTCGCAAAGGAGAAGGCGATGTTGGGTCCATGTCGATTGCTGAATTTATGGACTTTTTCCAGCGCCAAATCAAGCCTGCAACGCAACCCGTTGCATAACGTTTGGAATTTCAGGGGTTAGGGCAAAAAACAAACTTAGGCCCTAACCCTTAAATTATTTTGTTCCGAACGCTCAAAATACTTATTTTACCGGAAACTTTATAACACCTAAAACGTTATAGGCACGTAAACAACCGCGTGAGCGGACTATTTTCAACCCTAAATATAATCTATGGCATTACAGCGCAGACCCATGCGCCCCCCGCGTGTGGTCGAAGAACCTTATCGGATCAACGGCCGTATTCAAGCCCGCCAGGTTCGGGTAGTTGGTGAAAATGTTGAGCAGGGCATTTACGACATTCAGCAGGCACTGGCATTAGCCCAGGCACAGAATTTGGATCTCGTCGAGATTTCTCCCAATGCCGTTCCCCCCGTTTGCCGCATTGTCGACTATTCGAAGTTCAAGTATGAACAGAAGAAGAAACAAAAGGAAATCAAGGCGAAGGCTCAGAAAGTCGTAATCAAAGAGATCCGGTTCGGTCCGAACACCGACGATCATGATTTTGAATTTAAGCTTAAGCACGCCATCAACTTTCTGAAAGAAGGCTCGAAGGTCAAAGCGTACGTACAGTTCGTGGGCCGCTCGATTGTCTTCAAAGAACGTGGTGTCGAACTGCTCCAGCGTTTTGCCAAAGGATTGGAGGATATCGGTAAAGTCGAAGCCGAACCCAAACTGGAAGGAAAACGGATGAGTATGTTCCTGGCACCCAAAGTTGTGCAGGTGAAAAAATAATGGTTACCATTTAAGGTTTAACGTTTGAGATCGAAGGGTTTGCCCGTCGGTTAACCTCAAACGTTAAACCTTAAACTTTTTTTACTATCTTTGCGGCCTGTTTCACAATCAGCAATTATTCTGTTTACAACAATGCCAAAAGTAAAAACCAACTCGGGAGCCAAGAAGCGTTTCAAGCTGACGGGTACCGGCAAAATCAAACGGAAGCATGCTTTCCACAGCCACATTCTGACCAAGAAATCAACCAAGCGCAAGCGGAACCTCGTTCAGGATGCGTTGGTATTTCAGGGCGATGAGCGCCGGATTAAAGTAATGCTCGGCCTGGCGTAATTGCCCGGCTTTCTGCGGATCTTCCGCACGGTTTCATGTTCAACCCGATTGCAGGCTCCTTCAAGAACAAAATGAGTTATGCGGTATGAATTAAAAGGAAGAGTTATTTTCTAAGATTAACCCACACCTTTTAACTCTTCACTCTTAACTGAACTTGTCGCCTGTCGTCAAAAACAGTCATTTAAAAAACTATGCCACGTTCAGTGAACCACGTTGCCTCTCGGGCGCGTCGCAAAAAAGTAATGAAACTGGCCAAAGGATACTTTGGTCGTCGTAAAAATGTTTGGACGGTAGCGAAAAACGCGATTGAAAAAGGTCTCGTTTATTCATTCCGCGACCGTCGTCAGAAAAAACGGGATTTCCGGGCGCTCTGGATTCAGCGGATCAATGCTGAAGCACGGGTCAATGGCATCTCCTACTCCGTGTTGATGGGCAAAATCAACGCAGCCGGTATTGAGTTAAACAGAAAGGTTCTGGCCGACCTGGCCATGAATCACCCTGAGGCTTTCAAAGCCGTTGTTGAAACTGTGAAATAAATAGTACCGCAGGCAGCCCAATTGGGCTGCCTGCTTTTTTAGCCAGCGGTGTCAATGACCCGTGTTTTCAATCCCGCCCAATGGCCATCCTCTTTCCGGCCCAGCAGACACAAATCCATTTCAACATCGCCAACCCGGAATACCTGACGATTATTCAGCAATTGCTCGATTCGCTTTTGTAGTTCGGTAAACCGGCGGGTCCGTTCCTTTTCCTCCTCGACATACCAGTCCTGGTCTGTAATTGCCGGATACCAAAAATCGGCTTCGGAAAGTTCTTCAATATAAATTTCGGGGGTGATCAACAGCAGATCCCGGACATGCTCCGTTGTCAGCGGGGGCTCAAAATCGATGGGGTACTCCACATACTCAACGGGTTCGTCGGACTCGCTGGGATACAGCAGGTCGTTTACCAACTCGGAAAGCGAACGTTCGGGGGTAGATTCTTCGGTTACCATCTGTTACAATCCGTAAAGAATTACGTCTTAATGAAAAACTGATTTACCAATAGGGTGTTAATGACAAAGAAACACTTTGTCATTAACATTTATTTTTTTCCTGATCAAACTACTTTTCAATTATGATGGAAACCCTTATGGGCCTGATTCGCCAGCAGGCTGGCGATGCGGTTATGAACAACCCGGCCATTCCGAATCATCAAAACGAAGAAGCACTGCAAGCTATCTCAAGCGGTTTTATGGGCGGTTTACAGAAACAGGCCCAGGGCGGTAATCTGGCCAATCTCATTGGAATGGTGATGGGGCAGGGAAGCGCGGCCAACGTAAATACAAACCCTGTAACGCAGGGGGTTCAGCAAACCGTTCAGCAAACCCTGATGGAGCGGATCGGAATATCACCGCAAATTGCCGGTTCTATTGCATCAGTTGTGGTGCCGATGGTGCTGAGCAAACTAATGACTAAAGCACGTGACACCAACGATTCAAGCGTGGATGGCAACGAAATTCTCTCATCGGTGACCGGAAAGAAAGGCGTCGACTGGATGAGCGTCGCCGGCTCGGTAATGGCCGACGGTAAACTGGACATGGGCGATCTGATGCGGGTGGCGGGTGGTTTTATGGGAGGAGATAAAAACGATAAACCAAATCAGTCCGGGAGTGGCGGTTTAGGCGGGATGCTCGGTGGGCTGTTTGGAAATTAATACCCTTGAAAAGGCGGGCCGAAACCCGCCTTTTTTTATACAGAAGCAGCAATTGAATTGAATGTTGCGGGCTCACTGGCATGGGTGACGGCCCGGGATTTTACATCGTGTCAGAAAAGGATGCGTTAATGCTGATCAAAAGGCCATTCAGTCAGCTTGAACTGTCAATCTGTCACATTTTAGGGCAATTTTTAGGGCTGGCACCGATCTTGTTTACTAGACAACTGTAGTTTGTCAAACGACTAAAAAGCAAGACATTCGTCAAAGTATCATGGGAAAGATTATAGGAATAGACTTAGGAACAACCAACTCGTGTGTGGCCGTTATGGAAGGTAACGAGCCGGTGGTGATCGCCAACAGCGAAGGCCGTCGGACGACTCCTTCGGTTGTGGCTTTCATGGACAACGGAAACGGTGAGCGGAAGGTCGGTGATCCGGCCAAACGTCAGGCCATCACAAACCCCCAGAACACGATCTCATCGATCAAACGGTTTATGGGGAAACGGTTCAATGAAGTCCAGAATGAAATTAAATCAGTTGCTTATTCGGTGGAACGGGGACCCAATGACACCCCCCGCGTCCGGATTGGTGATCGGCAATATACTCCCCAGGAAATTTCGGCCCTGATTCTGCAAAAAATGAAGCAGACGGCCGAAGATTATTTGGGACAAACCATCACGGAAGCCGTCATTACGGTTCCGGCTTATTTTAACGACGCCGAGCGTCAGGCTACCAAAGAAGCGGGCCAGATTGCGGGGCTGGATGTAAAACGGATCATCAACGAACCAACGGCGGCTGCCTTGGCGTACGGTCTGGACAAGAAACATCAAGACATGAAAATCGCCGTATTCGACTTAGGTGGCGGTACGTTCGATATTTCAATTCTGGAACTGGGCGATGGCGTTTTCGAAGTGAAATCAACGGATGGTGATACCCACCTGGGTGGTGACGACTTCGATCAGGTGATTATCGACTGGTTGGCGCAGGAATTTAAAAACGACGAAAACATTGACCTTCGTCAGGACCCGATGGCGTTGCAACGGCTGAAGGAAGCTGCTGAAAAAGCCAAAGTGGAACTTTCCAGCTCCAGCTCGACGGAAATCAACCTGCCGTATATCATGCCGGTAAACGGGATTCCGAAGCACCTGGTTCGGTCACTGACTCGCGCCAAATTTGAGCAATTGGCCGACTCGCTGATTCAGCGGAGTCTGGAACCGTGCCGCCGGGCGTTGAAAAACTCCGGATTATCGGCCAGCCAGATCGACGAAGTAATTCTCGTCGGTGGTTCAACCCGCATTCCGAAAGTGCAGGAAGAAGTTGAAAAACTGTTTGGTAAAAAACCGTCGAAAAGCGTAAACCCCGACGAAGCGGTTGCCATCGGTGCAGCCATTCAGGGCGGTGTTTTGACGGGTGAAGTGAAGGACGTACTGCTGCTCGACGTTATCCCGCTGTCACTGGGTATCGAAACAATGGGTGGCGTATTGACCCGGCTCATCGATGCCAACACGACGATTCCGACCAAGAAATCAGAAACGTTCTCGACGGCATCTGACAACCAGCCGAGCGTAGAAATTCACATTTTGCAGGGCGAGCGCCCGATGGCGGCCCAAAACCGTTCACTCGGTCGTTTCCACCTCGACGGTATTCCACCGGCTCCGCGTGGTGTACCGCAAATCGAAGTAACTTTTGATGTCGATGCGAACGGTATTTTGCACGTAACGGCTCGCGACAAAGGCACGGGCAAAGAGCAAAAAATCCGGATTGAAGCATCAAGCGGTCTGAGTGACGCCGAAATCAACCGGATGCGCGAAGAAGCCAAAGCTAACGAGGCTGCCGATAAAGCAGAACGGGAAACCATCGAAAAAGTGAATCAGGCTGATTCGTTGATGTTCCAAACCGAAAAGCAGCTGAAAGAATACGGCGAAAAATTGTCAGAAGGCAACAAAACCGCTATTGAAGGCGCACTGAGCGAATTGCGCGCGGCCCACGGTAGCCGTGATGTAGCGGCAATCGACGCTGGCGTGGAAAAACTGAACGCGGCCTGGGCTGCTGCCTCGCAGGAACTGTATAATGCAACGGGTGGTGAGCAAGGCCCGAACCCGGCAGACGGTTTTGCGCAAGGTGGTCCGGCCAACGGCCAGGGCGGTCAGTCGACAGGCCAACAGGACAACGTTTCTGACGTACCGTTTGAAGAAGTAAAATAAATATAAGTGTTCAATTGGAAGCCAGCCTGCAGAGCAGGCTGGCTTTTTTTATGGTAAACCCTCTGGGATAGCGACCTGTTTCTGCCAGCACCCACTCCCGATCATGCCCCCGAAAAAGGCCGCCATCGGGTCCGGTTTTAGACCCGGTAAACTGGTTAATAGATCAACCCAGGGGGGGAGTTGCGTGGCCTCAATCTGACTGACCGATCGGAAAAAACGATACTGGACCCAAAGCAGAAAGCGCTGCCACCAGACGGTAGGCTTCAGAAAATCCGTGCTTACCCACAAGCCCTGTGGGCGTAACGACTGGTACAACGGCGGCAGAATCGCCGTTTGCAATCGGTGGTTTGTAAACAGGTCCAGAATAAACGGGGTGATAACCACATCCACCTGATCGTCGATGCGTACGGCGGTTTCGGTTCCGATTCGGAAATCAACGCGGGGGGAGTTTCGGACTTTTTGGCGAGCCAATGCCATCATGGCGGGCGAAGCGTCGATATAAATAACCGTTCGGGGATTACAAATAGCCAGCACCCGCGCCAACAGCCAGCCGGAGCCTCCGCCAAAAATCAGAATATCCGCACGCGGAGGGATGCGCGTAAGCCAGTGTGCCTGAGCCACTCGCAATGCATTCCCAAAAACCATCCGGGAGAGCGCATCGTAGAACGGGGCAACCACATCAAAACCGCTATCGATCGGCTGGTTTCTTTTCGGCATCGTATACGGAGACGAACGGGTCAATGATTTGAAAAGTCAATTTTAACGAATGTTAATGACTTTATAGAGGGCTGTTCGTCTAAGTGTAACAACGCATCGAACCGATCAGATTATGAAGCCATGTTTATGCATCGTTTTTAGGCTATGCCTGTTCGTGGCGATTGAGACAGCCGCTGTCGCTCAGACCAAGGCACCGTCCCAATCGGACGAACAACCGGCCAGCCTGGCCATTCGGGTCGGGTTAGCCCAATTATATGGCGATTTAAAAGATCAGGTTTCCAGGCCGTTTGGTGGAGCAACCCTGATCGTTCCGGTGACTAAAATCATTTCAGTGGAAGTTCCGGTTGATTTTGGCGAATTGCAGGCCGAACAGGAAGAGTTTTATCATTCGTTTGCCAAGGCACAGTTTGTTCAGGGGGCTGTTGCGGCATCGGCCGACGTTCTCCAGTTGTTTAAGTCCAACCTGCGTTTGGTCGAAATAAGGCCGTATGCGGGTGGGGGACTTCTTTTCTTCCGGGCTCAGGCCTACGATCTGAAAACCGGCCAATTGCAACGATTAACCAATAATGAAAACAGCCACCGGACCCGCGACGGCATTGAAACGCGCGGTAAGCCGGGGATTAAACGTACGCATGAATTGGTGTGGTTGGTTGGGTTACGCGGCTCCACGGCTTTGTCGCGCCGGATGAGTGTGTTTGGTGATGTTCGGTTCAACCTCGTACGGACGGATAAGCTGGATGCCACCCTGGACAACAACAACGGGGTGATTCAACCCGGTAGCCCGGCATTTACGGAAGGGAACCATTATAAAACCAACAGCCACGATAAATGGGGCTACGTGGCTGTTGGCATAAATATGTATTTTGGCGAGCGGTTTAAGAAAAACCGGTGATTATTTTCCCGTCACGAAATCGGAGTACAGCGCACATTCCCGGATCATGTCCTGTTGAAAACGGGTCTCCTTGTATTGGTCCGAAAGCTTGGTAAAATACCCGGAGTATTGTTTCCGACGCAACGCTTTCATTTCTACGGCAAATGGTGCTGGATCGGTTGAGTAACCGCGCTTGGCATATTCCATTTCCTGCCGGGTACGGAAGGCATTTTGTTCGCAGCGGGCGGCCATGAAACAGGCTTTGGCGGCTAATTCCGGATTTTTTGCCGCAGCCATTGCTTTCTCAAAATAGACCTGAGCGGTTTTGGTGGTATAATAGTCCATTTCGTTTACCTGGTTTAAGGCCGTATTCTGCTGCGGATTTTGTACTTGCTGATACGTATATTGATACAAAACGGGCTCGGATGAACTCCACCGTGCCCGTTGCAAAATCCAGGCATTACCAAACCAACTAAGGTTGAAAGCTCCGCAGCCTAGTTGAAAATAAAGGTTAGCGGCTGCGTCGCCTGAGCTTTCATTCGCCTGATTTTCCAATTCGACCATTTTTTGCAGAAAGGCCGGTGGGGTGTACGGATTTGGCATTTTGCTCTGATGAGGATCGCCGATAAAACTTACCATCAGCGGATTGCTATTGTAATAGGTTTTGAACGGTTCCGACTGCCAGATTTTGGGGTTTACTTTAGCGTAGGCCGTGGCCGCGTCGGCCAGCCTATTTTCGTTGAGCAGCCGTCGGCCTAGCAAAATATACAGATCGTCGTTTGAAAAACCGCTCAACTTGCACAGCCGCCGGTCGAAATCAGTGGGATTTGCCTGAGTGGCGTAATCGACTACCCGCTGAACGGTAGCCGCTGAGGTGGTGTCTTCAATGTCGTACAAATTGGAGTGGCTGTTGAAATAAACTTGCTTCTGGTTAAGTTCTGAAGAGGTTAATGCCGTGAGCAGGAATGCTTTAGCTGTGCTTGGGCCGTCTGGTTCGGCGGTTATTGAACGAGAACAACCCGAAAACCAGCCTTCGGATTTTTTTACGACGGCTTTGCCGTAACCGTACTTAGTAGCCAACTGTTTGCAGGTTTCTACAAACGCATTGGTCATGTAGAAGTTCATGGAGTTTCCAAACTGCTCTAAGTAACCAATCAACTGGTTTTCAATTTCCGGCGTCATGGTTTCGGTCTGGCCCGTAAGCAGCAGCATTTGCTGTAAGGCAATCTGCTGTTTCAGGGCGGGGCGATTAATGGGCTGCTGGGTCGCCAGATCCAGGTGGGTTTTGGCCTCGGCGTAGTTTTTGCCGAGATAGTCCAGGTAAGCGGTGGCCGTGTACCAGAACGCCGGATTTTTTAAAGCGTTGTTTTGCGCCGATTCCAGCGCGAAGGCTCGCAATTGCTGGAAATAATCCGGGGCTTCGTGTTGCCGGTTGACAAACTGAACAGAGTCGGACCGGCTGTTCTCATCGTATGCATAAATGGGAGCGTGATCCTGAAAGAAAAAGTATTCGTTGCGGTTAATTTCCCGTGCCATCACCAGCTCAATCAGCGGGTTTTCCGGATTCAGCCGCACCATTTCTTTCAAAAAGGGCAGTGCATCCTGTTTGGGTTGAATGGCGCAAAGCGCGTAGACAGCTGCTTTTTCATGGTCATTGGTGCAGTACTCCAGGGCTTTTTGCCGGAAGCGAATCCCGTAAATCCGCAGGCTGCTTTCGGCTTCGCGTCGGCGGGAGGGGCAGCGGTCGAACACCTGCGCGAATTCGTAGATAGCCCGGGCTGTATCACCCAGCGCCAGTGTGGCTCCGGCATGACGGCAGTAGGCCCAGTCGCTCATGAACGTTTTCTGGGCCAGGGGCCGAATCAATTGATTGTAAAGCATTTGGCTTTGTTTGTATTGCTTCGCCAGCGCGGCTAGTTTAACCGCCTGAAAACCGTAACGTTCCTTTAAAAACGAATCCTGTGTGCCAGAATACGAGGTTTGGACTTCGTTCAGCAGGGTGGTTAACAGGGCCGTTGAGGTATCATGCGGAGCCGAATCCCGTTCCCAGACGTTGATGGGGCGGGGGGCGGCTGCTTCGGCCCGCCAGGCAAATTTGAGGTACGACAAAGCGGCTGGATTGTTAGCGGAAGCCCACTTGACTAACCCATTTGAGGCACTGTTTTCCTGCTTATACAAAGCCGCAGAGATGGCCGCGGAAGTGACTTTATGCTGAGTAAAGGACTCCCAGGCCCGAATATTTTCATCCGTTGCAACGGAGTCTTTGTGATCGGAGTAAACATCGTCTATCCGGTACAATTGAGGGGTAAAATGGTAAATCTGATCCTGTGCGGACGATTGACTGCTTTCCGGCATGAAGAAACTCATGAACTCGTTGATGTCGTACGTGCTCGGGCCGCAGGCAAAGCCAATCAGGATCGCGAGTGACAGGAGAACACTACGGAGTCGTCTGGAAAAGGGAGTGGAGAAACGCATTGGAATACGGCGAAATGACGGTAGAATCGAGATGATAGAGCGCAAATGTAAGTTTTTGGTTGGTCAATTTCGAGAGCACTCTCCGTTTTCCGGTGGCCAGCTCTTTCGGTTTGCAATCTTCCGCCCGAAATAGGTCACCCCGCCGGATTGAAAAACCAAAAGCCGTGGTATCGCGCTGGGCCACAAAGCGGTTTTCGCCCTCCGATTTCAAAAACGAAAGCGGTCTCAATTTAGTCTGGTCAACCCCATTGAGCAGCGTTAAAAACCGGTTGTTTCGGTATACTACGGTCCAGCGGAACAACGGCAGAACAACATCCAGCGGCAGTGAGTAATGCTCCAGAGAATTGATGTACCGACCGGCTACGTCGAGATCGTAAATTGAATTTCGGGTTTCGGGCCGTTTCCAGTCGCCCATATTATAAAACATTAGCATGCCCCGGTCAACGGGCGGAATACCGGTTTTATCGGGATATTTGATTTGGTGTAGCCTGATCGTGGCGGATAGAACACCCGGATGACAGTTTTTGAGGGCCCGAAGCAACTGAAAGTATTTGTCACGGCTGGATCCACTCCAGTCGCAGTCCAGCTGAATTTCTTCGTAGGCAATACCGTTCTGCTGACTGATCTGACGAATTTTTCGGGCCAGGTTTTCGGCCAGTGCCGGGATGGCCGACGCCGGGCAGCGGATGAGCGTCTGATTGGTAATGAACACCACCGGCACGATGGTCAGCCCGGTGGGGCGGCTGGCAAATCGGATAACTGCCTTGGGAGCTGCCGACTGTGTTTCAGAATCCCAGTCGACATCGAAAAACCGTACGTACAGTTTTCGGATGGAGAGCCGTTTGAGAAGTTGAAGTTCGGCGCGCGAAGGCCGGTAGGTCGTTTGCCAGTAATAAAAAGCCGGACTCAGTTGTTTGGATTCGGGGGATTGGCAGGCAAACGGAAAGAAAATTAGCAGGATAAAAACCGTTGACGCCCAGTTACTGCTAAAAAAGTGCAACCTTTTGCTGCCGGATGAGTCATAAAAAGAAAAGACACGAGCCATGAAAACCTTTGTAAGTACCCTCATTCTTACGGTCATTCTCGGCTGTCAGGAACATAGCCCCGCACCGGTGACCGTGCCGGAGTGCATTCAGGAAATTATTGAACGAATACAAAAAGAAGACTCCTGGAATCCGCCCGCAAAGATATACCGGTATGATTATAAAGATCAGGATGCCTATTACATTCCGGCTCACTGCTGTGATTTTCCAAGTATGGTCATTGTAGATTGTCGCTTATTTTGCGCACCGGATGGTGGTTTTACCGGAAAGGGAGATGGCCGCTGTCCCGAATTTCTGAAAGAAGCGCAAAATCCGGTGTTGATTTGGGAAGACAATCGTAACTAAGAAGCAATTTTGTGTTTCCGCCGAAGAAACGCGCGTAGGCTCCTTCGGCGGAAACGCACAACTGCTACGGTTTTGGGGGGGGAGCCGACTCGCTGGGACTTTGTACGGTTTTGGTCGTTTTTCCTTCGAGTACCAAAGCGTTGTCGAACAGCGTAATATTGACGGCTTTTTCCGAGAAATTCTGAACGCTCACTTCCGATTGCGTCACTTTTACTTCCAGTAAGGCACCCCGAAAGCGAACTTTAAAGGCCAGCGATTCCCAGTTGTCCGGACAGTTGGGTTTCAAAAGGACCTGCTCGTTTTTGATCCGAAAGCCACCAAATCCCTTGACAACCGCCAGCCAGGTGCCAGCCATTGACGTGATGTGACAGCCATCTTCGGTATCGTTGTTGTAATCGTCAAGGTCCAGCCGGGCGGTGCGAAGGTACATTTCGTACGCTTTTTCCTTCCTGTCCAATTGTGACGCCAATACGGAATGCACGCAGGGAGAGAGCGACGATTCGTGGACCGTCATCGGTTCGTAAAAATCGAAATTTCGGCGCAGGGTTTCCAAATCGAAGTCGTCTTCGAAAAAGTAAATGCCCTGCAATACGTCGGCTTGCTTAATGAAACACGACCGCAAAATCCGGTCCCACGACCAGTGCTGGTTCAGCGGTCGTTGTCCTTTCGGAATGTCGCTGACGGGCATCAATTCCTTGTCCAGAAATGACTCCTGTTGCAGAAACACCTGACGGTTTTCGTCATACGGAAGGTGAATATTGTCAACGATGTGCTGAGCGGTTGCAATTTCTTTTTCCTCGCGGAAGTGAATACGGTCGCACAACTCGCTGAATTTCTCGGGGTTCAGAGCCTTAACTTTGGCTACGGTTTCGATGGTATAGCGCAATGTCCAGGCCGCAATGTAGCTGGTGTACCAGTTATTATTGACATTGTTTTCGTATTCATTCGGCCCCGTAACACCCAGCATAACGTACTGTTGCTTAGCTTCCGACCAGTTGACACGCTGGCTCCAGAAGCGGCTGATGGCGATGAGCACTTCCAGCCCGTAGTCGACTAGGTACTGTTCATCGCCGGTGTAGCGGACGTAATCGTAAATAGCATAGGCAATGGCGCCGTTGCGGTGAATTTCCTCGAAGGTAATTTCCCACTCATTATGGCATTCTTCGCCGTTCATGGTTACCATCGGATACAGCGCAGCCCCGGCTTTAAAACCGAGTTTTTGGGCATTTTCGATCGCTTTTTCCAGGTGTTTATACCGATACAGTAGCAAATTGCGGCTTACTTTCTGATCGGCAGTAGCCAGGTAAAACGGCAGGCAGTAGGCTTCGGTATCCCAGTACGTGGAGCCGCCGTATTTTTCGCCGGTAAACCCTTTGGGGCCAATGTTCAGCCGTTCGTCTTCGCCCGTGTAGGTTTGGTTGAGTTGGAATATACAAAACCGGATTCCCTGTTGGGCCGCCACGTCGCCTTCGATGGTAATATCGTTCATTTTCCACTTGTCGGCCCAGGCCTGGCGTTGCTCGATCAGCATCCGGTCGAACCCCTTGCTGGTAATTCGCTGGATGTATTTATGAGCTTCCGACACCAGGTGATCTGTGTCGTAGTTGAGCGACGATAGGTTGACGGCGTACTTGTAGATAATCGTTTCCTGACCCTGCCGGCAATCGAGCGTCAGGCGGTTCGCCACGTATTTCTCCTTACGGATCGGCTGCGATTGAAAATCAACTCGGGCTCCGTTTTGTTCAATCTCGACGCACATGCCCGAGCAGACGTGGAAACCGGTTTTGCGGGTCCGAAGTTCAATAAAAGCTTCGCCGTAGCCGGTCTCCTTCCGAACGTCGTCCCAAAAGGTTTCGTCGTAGTTCGAATCCCGGTTGCGGATATTGCCGTCAATGTAGGGTTCAATCGTTATTTTGGCGTCGAAGTTCAGCGGTGTAAGGCTGTAGCGGATGGCACCGGCTTCGTCGTCAACAATGGAACAAAACCGCTTGGCATTGACCTGCAGCTCTTTTCCACTTTTCAGAATGGCAACGAATGACCGTTCCAGATACCCTTCCTGCATGTTCAGTACCCGCCGAAAATCACGGACTTCGCAGGTTTGTAGATCGAGGGTTTCGTACTCAATTGTAATATCAATCCCGATCCAGTTGGCGGCATTCAACACTTTAGCGAAGTAATCGGGGTAGCCATTTTTCCACCAGCCAACCCGGGTCTTGTCGGGGTAATAGACCCCCGCAACGTAGTTGCCCTGGAGGGATTTGCCCGAGAAATATTCTTCAAAATTACCGCGCTGGCCCATACGCCCATTGCCGAGACTCATGACACTCTCGGTTATTTCGTTATAAGATCGGTTGAATCCTTCTTCAACAATGAGCCAGGGATCGTGCTTCAAATACTGTTTCATTCGGTATTACTAGTTAATGAAAATCCGGTGAGACAAAGCAATCGGACAAAACCGATCAAGGTTTACGGGTGGCAGAGTAAGCCTGTTGCACCCGCAAGGCCTGGTTAAGGTGTCGTTCGGTGTGGGCAATGAGCATTAAAAAAGCATCGCCTACATTGATTTTAAGCCAGTTGCCGAATAGCGTTGGCATGGGTGTCTGGTTCCAGTCGAGGTACGGCGCTTTGTCGAGCAGGTCGTGCAAAAGCTGTTGCAGTTCCACAAATTGAGCCATCACATCCCGTGGGTTCAAATCGGGGCGGGGTTTCATAAATGACACCGTCGGTAGCTTCATTTTTGTTTTGGGGTCAACCATATGCCGGAGCAAGCGCCCCGATACGCTCGACTGAAGCGACTGATCGGTTGGATTGCTCTGAACCAGCCCGAGGTCGTCCACTCGTTTCTGAAGGTTGCGGATATAAAACCGTTCGGCCAGATTCAGGTGCTGCAAACACTGGGTAATGCTCCATTGCCGGGTGTCGGGTTTCCAGTTCAATTGCTCGTCGGATAAAGGGCGGAATTCACGTTCGACTGTTTCCAGAACGGTTCGAATTCGTTGTTGTATCTGGTGAGCGGTTTCCAGTTTTTGCATCGGAGAAGTCAATAGCGTTGGTTTAATGGCGTAGGGGACAAATAGACGCAAAGTTTCGTAAGCTCAACAGAGCGTGGCCGAAGTAAACCTGGCCGGTTTTCAAGGCCGGCCAGGGTTTACTTCGGCCAACGTAAAGACCTCCGACAAGGTCAGATTTGCCAGCGAAGGAACCACCAGATCGGCTTGCGTTAAAACCGTAGGCTCGCCAATCCCGATCGCCAGCATGTTGCCACGTTTGGCAGCTTCAATGCCCGCTACGGCGTCTTCAAACACAACGCATTGGGAGGCATCGGCGCCCAGCTCGGCGGCTCCTTTTAAAAACACCTCTGGATCGGGTTTTCCGCGCACGATCTTGGTACCGTCGATGATGGCGTCAAAATCGTTGAGCATACCGATGCGTTCCAGAATCAACCGGGCGTTTTTACTGACCGACCCCAGGGCCGTTTTCAGTTGGGCGGCTTTTACCTGAGCAAAGAAATCAAGTACACCGGGCAGAATGTTGGCGGGTGTCATTTGCGAAACCAGCTCGAGATACCATTCGTTTTTTTGGGTGGCCAGCTCGGTTTTCTTCTCGTCGGAAAGCGTCAGCCCACCGTGTGCCAGAATGATGTCCAGCGATTCGGTGCGGCTGATGCCTTTCAGTTGTTCGTTGAATTCTTCCGAAATATCGAATCCGAGGGTATTGGCCATGCGTCGCCAGGCCTGGTAGTGAAAAATGGCGGTATCGACAATGACCCCATCCAGGTCAAACAGTAGGGCTTTTATAGGCATTGGGTGATTCGTTGTGTCAGGTTGTGGGTTGCAAGAAAGCGATAAAAATAGATTTATCAGCGACCGGGCGCGGGTTTATCGAAGCCGGATTAGTTGCTGAGTTCCAGAACAACAGCAGTTTTGGCCGGTAATTTCAAGGCCGATAGGGAGGGTGCCGGTTCGCCCGTCAGCACATTGCGGGCTTTGGTAAACCCCGCCATTCGTTCGGCAAAACGGCTGGTTTCCAGTTCGATTTCCTGATCCGTAGAATTGGTGGCAATCATCACGGTTTTCGAGTTGTCATAACGAAAATAAACATACGTGCCATATTGGGGCACATACTGCATCAGGCAACCCGAATGCAGCGCGGGCGTGTTTTTTCGGTACTGCGCCAGCTTCTTTACAAAATCAAACGCTTCATTTTCCTTTTTGTTCCGGCCTCCGGCGGTAAACTTGTTTTCTTTATCACCCGGAAAACCGCCCGGAAAGTCCCGGCGGACCTCGGCATCCGACGGGTTTTTGGTATTTTTCATCAACACTTCCGTGCCGTAGTACCAGGACGGAATTCCGCGGGTCGTCAGCAACCAGGTAACGCCCATTTTGTATTTGTCGAGGTCTTCGCCAATGACGGACAAAAACCGGTCGGTGTCGTGGTTATCCAGGAAGGTGACCAACTTCTGCGGGTCAGTATACAAACCGTCGGCGGTCAGAGCCTGGTAAAACCGGTTAACGCCGGTATCCCATCCAAAATCTTCCCGCAAGGCTGCGTTGGTAGCGTCGTAGAGGACAAAATCCAGCCCGCCCGGTTGATTGGATTTGAACGGCTGATCGATTTTATTTTTAACGAAAAAGGCCTGGGCCACCGGATTGCTGACCCACGATTCTCCGAAAATATGGATTTTCGGAAATTCCGTTAGCAGGGCCTGATTGCAGCGGTTCAGGAAGTTTAGATCATTGTATTTGTAGGTATCAACCCGCCAGGCATCCAGCGAAAATAGCTCCGTCGACCAGATGGCGTGTTGGATCAAATAGGTAGCCAGGAACGGGTTCCGCAGGTTCAGGTCGGGCAGGAATGGGGTAAACCAGCCGTTGAGTAGCACGTTCCGGTCCGACGCGGAAGCATACGGATCGTACAGGGCCTGTTCCTTGTGTGAACTGCCCGTGTAACTCGGCCACCGGTTGAACCAGTCTTTGAACGGTTGATTTTTATACAGCCAGTGGTCGTCGCTGACGTGGTTGTAGACCGCATCCTGCACGAGTTTCAGGCCCCGCTGGTGGAGGGATTGGGCAAATCGTTGATAGCCGTCATTGCCGCCCAGGCGTTTGTCGATCTGGTAATGGTCGGTAAAGTGATATCCGTGGTAGCCGGCCTGCATCCGGTCCTTCGCTTCCTGTTTCAGGGTTTCATCGTTTGCCAGAACCGGTGTCATCCAGATGGCCGTAACGCCCAGTTCCTGCAAATAATCGAGGTGGTTGGTGATTCCCTGCAAGTCGCCACCGTGCCGTAAGTGCGGAATGGAACGGTCAACTTTTGCGTCGAGCATATCCGGAAAGGCGTCGTTGGTCGGGTCACCGTTGGCGAAGCGGTCGGGCATGAGCAGGTAAATGAAATCGGCGGACGAAACGCCTTGTCCCTTCGGTGGGCCGGTGCGGGGTTTCAGCTCGTAGGAGCGCGTGATGGTTTGAGAACCCTTTTTCCCGACGAGCCGGAACGTTCCCGGTTTGGTTGCCGCCGAAACCGTTAGGTCCAGAAAGACAAAATCCGGGTGCTCGGCTTTATGGGTTTTAACCAATTTAACCCCGGGATAACTGATGCTGTATGTCAACGAACCGGCGTTGGGACCGTAAACCATCAATTGCAGGTTCCCATTTTTCATCCCAACCCACCAATTCGTTGGGTCAATGCGTTGAATGGAAGGCAGCTGTGCCAACAGACCACCAACGGCAACGTGAAGCAGCAGGAACGGTAAAATAATAAAACGTTTCATACAGGTTAGCCAGGCAAGAAAGCGGTTAAAATATGTCAATATAAAGAAATTGTTTTTATTTTATCAGTAGTTTCGGCCAATGTCGTTGAATCTGACCGATTGGACCGGGCTGGCATTCGTAAATTTGTATCTTGCCCGGGAAGGCAGACATCATTGTCCGCAATTCGTTATCAATTAACCGCAAAACCGTTTCCTCCGCGCTGGTTGCTACCGGACTGATGCCCTCCGGGTTGGTATTCAGCGCCGAGCCATTTCAAGCCCTATGGATACATCCGCCCCAAGCGAAGAGAAGTCAGACAAACTCGTCATCTACCAAATTTTTACCCGCTTATTCGGGAATCAGAACACGGCCAACAGACCCTGGGGGAGTCGGGATGAGAATGGCGTCGGAAAATTTAACGACATTACAGCCAAGGCGTTACAGGAATTGAAGAAGTTTGGCGTATCGTATGTCTGGTATACCGGCGTGATCGAACACGCTCTTATGACTGATTATTCCGCTTACGGGATTCGGAAAGATCATCCGTCGGTGGTGAAAGGCCGGGCGGGCTCGCCCTATGCCGTCAAGGATTATTACGATGTGAATCCGGATCTGGCCGTCGATGTGCCCAACCGCATGAAGGAGTTTGAGAATTTGGTGAAACGGTCACACTCCAACGACCTGAAAGTCATCATTGACTTCATTCCCAACCACGTCGCCCGGCAGTATTACTCGGATGCCAAACCGGCCACTGTGCAGGATTTGGGCGAAGGGGATGATACCACCCAGGCGTTTGATTCACAGAACAACTTTTATTACTTGCCCGGGCAGCCGTTTCAGGTTCCCGAGGGGGTCTTTACCCCGGAACCATTCAACACACCTTACGTTGAAAATCCGGCCAAAGCCACCGGCAGTGATGTGTTCAAAGCGCAGCCTCATCTCAACGACTGGTTCGAAACCATCAAACTCAATTACGGCGTCGATTACCTAAACAACCGGCAGACTCACTTCGACCCAATTCCGTCGACCTGGACCAAAATGCGGGATATTCTGCTGTTTTGGGCCGGCAAAGGCGTTGACGGTTTTCGGTGTGATATGGCCGAAATGGTGCCGGTTGAGTTCTGGGCCTGGGCCATTCCACAGGTAAAAGCCGCCAAGCCGGGCATTATTTTCATCGCCGAGATTTACAATCCGCAGCAATACCACAATTATATTTTTACCGGCAAATTTGATTACCTCTACGACAAAGTGGGTCTCTATGATGCCGTTCGGGAGCTGATGGAAGGGCGGGGTTCCGTAGAAAATATAACCCGGGTGTGGCAGCAGGAATCGGGTGATTATGCCAACCACATGCTGCGGTTTCTGGAAAACCACGACGAGCAACGCATTGCGTCCCGGTTTTTTGCGCATGATCCGTGGACAGCTGTGCCGGCCATGACGCTTTCGGCAACGCTGCATACCGGCCCCGTCATGATCTACTTTGGACAGGAAGTGGGCGTCAATCCGACGCAGGCCGAAGGGTTTCAGGGGGAAGACGGACGAACCACTATTTTCGATTATTGGGGCATTCCGGAGTTTCAGGCCTGGACGAACGGAAGTGACGGAAAAGCCGCCCGGTTTGACGGCGGCAAACTATCCGACAATCAGAAAAAGTTGCGGGAGTTTTATCAGCAGTTGAATCAATTGGTAGCCAAAAGCCCCGCCATTCGAACGGGCGGTTTTTACGACTTGCAATACGTAAACAATCACGGCCAGAGCCTGGGCTACGATGAGCACCGTCTATACAGCTACCTGCGGCATTCGGTTCGGCAAAAGCTGTTGATTGTCTGTAATTTTGATAAAGAGAAAACCGCCAGAACAACGGTTCGTATTCCAACGGAAGCCTGGAAAGCCATGCAGCTGGACGCGACAAAAAGCTACACGTTTACGGATATTTTTCGGACAAAAACCAAGCTGAAGGCTGCCGCCAACGCGGGCGTGCCGCTTGAGTTGCCACCGTTGAGTGTAGTGGTGCTGGAGATCAAATAAACGCCGTGTGGTATAAGAGGGTAAACGGTTTTTTGCTATTTTCACAGCCAAACCGTTTGCGCTTTTCGTAACCACCGTCGCTGAATGAAGAAATTGTTTACCTATCTGGTCGTTTTTTTACCATTTTCGTATTCGTTTGCCCAACCTGCAACGCCCGATTTTTCCCTCCGGCAGGTGAAAGTAGCCCCCGGCGCAACGCCGGCCGAAACCGCCGTGTTGATCAGTAAATCGTTTCAGGGAAGACCGTATGTGGCGCATACACTGGATGGTAACGAAACCGAGCAGCTGGTGGTGAATTTCAAAACGTTTGACTGCACTACCTTTCTGGAAACGACGCTGGCCTTGTCGTTGGCCCGTCATCAGCTGATCAGTTACACAGATTCGGCCCGGTTTGATCGCTTTTTTCGGGAAAATCTAACCAAAATCCGGTACCGGGGTGGACGCATCAACGGGTTTGCCAGTCGGCTGCACTACTTCTCCGAATGGCTGGTGGACAACGAGCAGAAGGGAATTTTGCAGGATGTAACGCGCACCATCGGCGGCATTCAAGTCTCCAAACCGGTGTCATACATGACCAAAAGTACCTGGAAATACCCCCAGCTTTCCGATCCAAAAAACCGTCAGCAGATTGCCCTCATTGAATCGGCTATCAGCCAGCAGAGTTTCTGGTTCATCCCCAAAAAGCAAATCCGGGAGGTGGAATGCGGTCTGAAAGAAGGTGACATTATTATGCTGACTGCTTCCCGTCCGGGTCTGGACATGAAGCACGTCGGTTTTGTTGTCTGGAAAACTGCCACCGATGGAACTCGCCGGGCCCATTTGCTGCACGCGTCTTCCCAGTACGGCGAGGTCATGATTTCGGAAGAACCCCTGGCGGAGTATGTGCAGTGGAACCGCCAGTTTTCAGGAATCCGGGTAGCTCGTTTACGGGAAAGCGCTCCGCAAAATCTGGCTTACAGCGAAGCCCTCCGGATCAACTGAAACGGGTTTTTTACTTTTTCGTGCCGTTTTTCCAGGATCAGCTGGGCTGCGGTTTCCCCCATTCTTTCGTGATCGGTAGAAAGAACCGCAATACCGTCGGCCAGTACTTCTTTGAGTGGGGTTTCGTTGAACGCCAGAACGCCAATATCCTGACCCAGTTGCAGTCCGCGCTGTTTGACCTGCCGAACCAACTCGACCAGATCGCCGTCTTCAAGTACGATGTAGGCCGTTCCGGGTTGCAACTGGCGGCCCGTCAGGGTGTCGAGCAGTTCAAACTCCTTCTGGTGGTGAACGCAAAAGTTGCGAAAGCCCCGGACAATTTCGCGCGGATAATACACTTCTTTCGGAAATACCAGCGTCAGCTGACGGTATTTTGCCAGCACATCCAGTCCTGATTCCAGCGCTTCGTAAATGTCGCGGTCGAACTGCTGATAAACCGTTGAGTAGGCACCCTGAAGTTCTGAAATATCACGATCCAGCAAAATGAGCTGGTTCGCCGGAATTTGTTCCAGCAACTTGACGACATTCACCTGTTCGGTTTCTTCGTAGAAATGGGGCATCACCACGTAATAATGGTACTGGCCCAGGTTTTCTTCCAGCAATTTCTTGAACCGCTGTGCACTGTGGTGGTGAATGCGCAAATCAACCACGGCATTCTGGCCCAGCGCATTCACCATCGAATAATAGATGATTTTTTTGTAAGCACTAAACTTGTTGATCAGCAACAGAACCCGCAGCTGGCCGGGGCCATCCCGACGAATGAAAAAACCTTTACCCTGCACGGCCTGAATAATACCTTCCTTTTTCAAGTAATTGTAGGCTTTTTCAACCGTATCGCGGGCCAGGTAATATTCTTCGCTCAATTCGTTAATCGATGGCAGTTGCTGGTCCTTTTTCAAGGTGCCAATTTCAATGCCATTAATCACTGCGTTGACGATTTGACGGTATTTGGGAACACTCGACTGCGACTCAATATGCAGATCAATCATGGGTACGGCTTAGGGAAATTTAGGGAATTTACTGAAATCGGGTTTGCGTTTCTCTAAGAACGAATCTTTGCCCTCTTTTGCTTCGTCCGATAGATAATATAATAAGGTGGCATCGCCGGCTAATTGTTGAATACCCGCCTGGCCGTCCAGCTCCGCATTGAAAGCGGCTTTCAGCATCCGGAGGGCAATAGGGCTTTTCTCCAGCATCTTACGACACCATTCCAGGGTTGCTTCTTCCAGTTGTTCCAGTGGTACTACTTTGTTGACCAGCCCCATGTCCAGGGCTTCTTTGGCGTCATACTGGTCACACAAAAACCAGATTTCGCGGGCTTTTTTCTGACCGACGATACGAGCCAGATAAGAGGCTCCAAAACCACCATCAAAGCTGCCGACCTTGGGACCTGTCTGACCGAAGCGGGCATTTTCGGCCGCGATGGTCAGGTCGCAGATAACGTGTAGCACGTGGCCACCGCCAATGGCCCAGCCGGCCACCATCGCCACCACGGGTTTGGGAATACGCCGGATCTGCATTTGCAGGTCCAACACGTTCAGGCGCGGCACCTGATCTTCGCCGACGTAACCGCCATGCCCCCGCACCGATTGGTCACCTCCGCTGCAAAAAGCCTTACCGCCTTCGCCGGTCAGAATGACCACGCCCACGCGATCGTCCTGCCGGGCCAGCTCCATCGCTTCGCTCATTTCCTTCACCGTCAGGGGCGTAAAGGCATTGTGTTTTTCGGGGCGATTGATGCTGATTTTAGCAACGCCCTCGTAATATTGAAACAAGATCTCGCGGTATTCTTTAATGGTTTCCCAGGGATAGTTGCTTTGCATGGTTAGCCGTCTAAAAAAAATGAATGAAACAAAAAGTATGCTTACACTTCCGAAAAATCGCTGTCGTGGTAGGTAACGTCCCAGGTGTGGTCGGCCATCATGCGGACGGTGGCAACGCAACGGCGGAACGGATTGACCCGTCCCCATTCGTGGGGAGCAATCATCGACAGCACATCGGTGCCGTCTTTTTTCTCGTAGAAGTAATACGTATGACCAACGATTGGCTCAAAACCCATTTGGGCGCCGTAAATCCGTTCTGAAATTTCAACCCGGTTGCGGATGGCAGTGGCCTGCTCGGCCAGTAATTGCATTTGCCGGTACAGTTGCGACAACTGGAGGTCGGTTTGTTCGCGCATCGCAACCACGGCCCGGCCTTTGATTTTGCCTTTGTCTTCCGGCTTGATTACGGCACTACCTACGGAATGTGCGTATTCCAGCAGCCCCGGATTAGTAGCTACTTTGTCAACCGAAATTGGATTTTCAAATTCTTCATTTTCCATAATCGTGTGGGCGGTTGTAGAATAGCAATCTTGTTAACACTACTATTAACAAAATCGGGGCAAAAGTAGCGTATTTTTGCGATTCAATCCGTACAACTCATGCGAATAGCCCCCGGATATTTACCCGCACCCCAAACCGATTACGAAGCCAAGGCCGTGGCATTTTGTCGGCAATGGCTTTCAGGACAGCCTTTTTTCGAGCTACACACGTCCGGTTCAACGGGTTTACCCAAATCCATTCAGCTCAGTCGCCGGCAGATGGCCGCCAGCGCCCGATTGACGGGGCAAACCTTCGGACTGCAAGCCGACGACCGGGCGCTGGCGTGTTTGAATGTAGAATACATTGCGGGGGTGATGATGCTGGTGCGCGGGTTGGAACTGGGCCTGGACTTGTTGGTGACTGAGCCCGGAGCAAATCCACTCCGAGTGTTTGACACCACCGAACGATTTGCGTTTGCGGCATTTGTGCCCTTGCAACTGCACACAATGCTCGATCATCCGGATCATTCGTTGCCGATTCTGAATGACATGAAAGCCATTCTGGTGGGAGGGGCCGCCGTGGACCAGGCACTGGCCGACCGGTTGCAACAGATCAAAGCGCCGGTGTACAGCACGTACGGCATGACCGAAACCGTTTCGCACATCGCGATTCGTCGGATGAACGGCGCTGAACGAACCTCGGTATTTCAGATATTGACGGGCGTCGAAATCGGGGTTGATGAACGCAACTGCCTGCATATCCGGGCCGCGGCTACTGATTTTGAAACCGTTCAGACCAACGATGTTGTCGAGGTGATTGATGAAACTCATTTCCGGCTGCTGGGTCGGGCCGACTCCATTATCAACAGCGGAGGGGTAAAAATACAGCCGGAACGGATCGAGGAAATCATTGCGGGCGTGCTGTCGCAGGAACAGCTGACCATGCGGTTTTTTATTTACGGCTTGCCTGATGCCCGACTCGGCCAACGCGTTACCTTGTTTCTGGAAACCCGGCATGACTGGCCTCTGCGCCTGGCCGAAACCGTTGACCGTGTAATTCGGCAAGAGCTGGGCGCGTACGCTGTTCCGAAGCAACGGATTTGCACACCGGCTTTTAGGGAAACCCCCACCGGTAAGGTCGATAAAAGGGCAATTGCCCATTCCTTCCAGACGCAGTAAAGTAATGTCTGGGCTAATAAACTATTTTGTTGACAGTGGCTAGATAGTCGTCTTTTTGAGACAACTATTTTATTTTCCTACCGATCGCAACGACCAGTGCAGGGGTTTTAACGCCTGTGCTGTACTTTTGCAAACCAGCTGATTTCACCTGTTCAAAACCGTTTTTCGCCCAGAATGTCTGATTCACTCTTCGATACCCTGGAAATTCGTTACCAGACGGCCTTAGTGGTTCCTCCGCCCTATGCGCATTTTTTTACGATTGTGCTGCGGTCCGTCGTGGATAAAAAAGTGCCCATCGAAATCACCATGACCTATACCGATCGGGAGGAAATGGAACTGGATGAAATTGTTGGCGAAGGCTTTACCGGTGACGATGATTACCACTGGTCGGGGTACTTACCGGCGGTCTGGCAGCAAACCCTTGAAAATCTGGTTCGTAAAACCCGGTTGAAACCGTTTGATGAAGACAAATTGAGTGACAATCAGGATTATTTTCTGGTGACGATCGAAACAAAAACCCAGGGCTCACAGTCGGGAGCGCCTTCTTTGCCTGCCGACTGGCAGTTTCTCAGCCAGGAGCTAATTCAGGCGGTCTATGAGGTATCGGGAAAGGAAAAACCGTTCGAGTTAACCTATGTTGACATCAACTCCGGCATTCGGTCCGAGGTTCAGTTGAAAGCTTCGTTCAGTCGGCGGGAAATTGGGCTGGAACTCCGAAAGAACAATCAGAACCGATCCGTCACGCTACCCTGGAAAGAGCTGAAAGCGATGATGGAAGTGGTTTATGGAGTTGAATACAACCGGGAAGAAGCGCTGCCGAATCTGCCTCGAAAAACCGGACAGTATGTAAATCTCGGTACGCCCGAATGGTACGAAGTTGGTACGTCGGTGATCGGGGAGGAAGAGGCTGTTGGAAAACTTCGTAAGCTGTTTACCCGCCTGATGCAGCCCTGAAATCAAGGATTGGTATCCTGAGTGATGGAAACGATCTGAGTAGTCATAATCAGTTCTACTGGCTGATTTTCTCGGGTCAGGAGGCTACCCAGCCGGTATTGGCCGGTTTTCATCGCATTCAACGGAATAACCGTCGAAAAACCACTTCCAAAATAGGTGCCCTGCGTTAGCAACCGGCGCCAGCCCGCTACTTTGGGTAGGGTACCCGTCAGGTATGTCATGTGCTGTTTTTCATCGTGCAGGACAATGAACAGATTGTCGCGCATGTGCTGCCGACGCAACGGAAAATCCTCAATGCCGATGAATAGCTGGGGCAGGTGGCTTTCTTCGTGAAGGAAATGCTGGGTCAGGAGCGGGAAAGACCGGAAATCACTCTGCTGAAGGGCGTTCTGCACCAGTTTGTCAACACCATCGAGGGGGTTTGGAGGAATCCAGTATCCTTTTTCATAGGCCGGCTCCAGAAAGTACAAACTCTTTTCTATGGAACTGAAATTACAAAGTTCGTCGCGATGCCGGGGCCAGTTATAGGTGTCGGCAACGTAACGGCTGTGTTTGTTAACAACCTCAGTGGTGTAAAAGAAATACGAATTGATATAAAAGAAACTGGCGAAGAGTGTAAAGGAAATCAATACGATTTTTCGCCCCCGGGGAAACCGGTTAAGCAGTAGTAAGTAAAAAAGAACAGCACTGAAAACTGCGTATATTTTAAAACGATTTTCCAGCAGAATTTCTGAGGTCGAACGAAAAAAAGCGATTAAGCCAATGGTTAAAAAAATAAAACAAAAATAGGCCAGTAATTCAGGATTAACGCGCGATTTCGTTCGATTTGATTGGAAAGAATTATACAGTCCGGTTACCAACGCCGGAATCACAACTAAACAGATTAGTGTCCCCCAAATAATTGATCCTTTAATGGCTACGGTTGGCCAGGTAGAAACAATTGCTCCGATTTTGGCGACAAAGGCACCGGGCAAGTAAAGCCAGTTAATACTACTGCTTACGCCACTGCCCGGCGTGTAATCCGATACATAAATTGCTACTGCTATAAACATGGATAAGCTCCATACGATCAGGGGTTTATAGCGCCGTTCGAGCAGAAGTAAAAAGATGCCCGTAGCAAAAACCATAATGCCGTTTCCGTGGGTGAATGTGGCCAGAAAAGCGAGTAATATAGCGAGGCTGATGGTCCAGATTGACGGTGTTTTTCGAAGTAGTACAATGCAAATACTGAGGATAAGCAGTAGGCTAATATGCTGAAGTCCGGTTAATGCCCAGATGCTGACCTCGTGGTATTGAGGTTGAAAAATGAACAGAGGAATGGGAAGGAAATAATAAAAAGGCGTTTTGGTTTGCCTGAATAAGCGGTAAATAAATAAAGTGATCAGGACCAGATTAAATAAACTGATCAGAATATAACTCTTGAAATTTAAATGGCCGCTTACAATAAAGTTGAGATAGCTAACTAGCCGGGGAAGAAAAATACGGTGGTCGTTTTCCGGGCGGAAAAAAGTATATAAGTTATGCTTCCAGCCGAGCCCCTTTTGTAGTTCTACAATCGCTAGTAAAAAACTATTGTCATCCTGAAAAGGAAAATTGACGGAATAAATGGATACATAATAAATGAAAAAGGCAACGACGAAAACGCTCAGGAAGCCGGTGAACCAGTTAAAAACAGCATGACCAGGTCGGCGAGCCAATTTTGGCTTACTGATTACCAGGCTGTCCTCAGGGTTGTGTAGATGGTTAATAGTAATTGTTGTCTAGTAATTAATCTTAAAACGTACTGGTGAGAAAGATATGTTATTTTTTTTGAATTCGATCGAGTTCATACCGCAAATCTTCCACCAAACTGCGGATTCCATCCAGTGAAGGGGGGGCTTCCGGCAACTGCTGACTGATGTAGGCCGTTACTTCCCACACTTCCAGTACGTCCCGAAGGGGAACCTCCCGGGTACCGACAGAAGTATATTCGGAGGAAAGCAGGAGCGTGCCCTTGCCCTTCACCTGATTGAAGACCCGGCGATTGACGATACCCTGGCCCTGAATAAGCAGAACGTAGGATTTTCCGTCCGCAATTTCGTACCAGTTGCGGATGAATTTTCCAATCAGGACTGCGCCAGGGTGAATAAACTCGTCCCCCGCGTCGAAGGCCCGGCAATGATCGGGAGGCAGCAAAGGCAGTTGTAGAATTGATAACCGGTTTAAAAAATCGGGTTGTTGATACCGTTGCAGGTACTCATTGAACTGGCGTTTTTGAACCCATTGAATACGGTTGGTCGATTCCGTCGGCGGGGAAGAAGGGTAGACGGGGTCTGGCGCAGCGGTTGTTCGGGAGTTTTCGTAGGTATTGTTGAACGAAAGAGGCTGCGAAGAAGGCGGGGAAGCGGCAATGGTCATGGGCGAAAATCCTTCCCGACGCGACACCGGTCGTGGCACAACCCGCTGGGCTACCAGCTTGATCTGGGGATGGTTTTCCAACGGTTTTTGAAAGCTGACCGCCGTCTTTGCCGTAGGGTGTTGGTAGTATTTGTCGAGAACTGCCGCCAGCGCCTTGGGAGCTGTTGCGGGGTTATCGGGTTCGGATAAATCCTTGGGCAGGGGCGAAGCCGGAAAATGGGTTGCAGCTGGTCGGTCTAAGGGCAGCGACAAATCGGGTGTTTCACGGATTTTTCGTAAATCACTTTTTAATAAATTGTCAACCGTGGTGTTGAACGCCCGGGCAATGGACATCAGGTTGTCCAGATTAGGATTGGCGCGGGCTTCTTCATAAGCCCCCAGCAGCGAGCGTTTGATGCCGATCCGTCGAGCAAATTGTTCCTGGGTCAATCCATTCAGCCGACGTAGGTATTTGATATTGTTGCTGACAATACTCATGAGAAAGTGTTTTGACAAAAATATTAGTATTTCGGTATTATTATTCTACTTTTCGTGAAAACGTACGCAGGTATGAACAAGGACGACATAGACAAGCCCCGAATCCGGGAATTGTTCGAGGCACAGCTTCAACAGGCTCCTCATCTGGCTTTAACGAACGCGGCAGAGCGCATTGGCAAACTAAAAAAGATCCAGCACTATTTGCTGACAAACCGTTCAGGATTGATTGCGGCACTTAAAGCCGATTTCCGGAAGCCCGATGTCGAAACGGAACTGACGGAAACATTCGCGACCAATAACGAACTGAATACGGCGATCGCCAACCTGAAACAGTGGATGAAACCCCATTCGGTAGCGGCTCCTCTGACGATGTTGGGCACTTCCAGCTTTATTCGGTACGAACCCAAGGGGGTTAGCCTGATTATTTCGCCCTGGAATTACCCGTTTTATTTGGCCATCAAACCGCTGGTATCGGCCATCGCGGCTGGCAACACGGCTATTATAAAACCGTCGGAGATTTCACCAGCAACGTCCGGCTTTATCCGGGAGATGGTACAAAGGCTCTTTTCGGACGAAGAAGTGGCGGTTTTGGAGGGCGACGCAACGCTGGCTCAATATTTATTGGAACTTCCGTTTGATCATATTTTCTTTACCGGCAGTACCGAAGTGGGCAAAATCGTGATGGCGGCAGCCGCCCGGCATTTGAGTTCGGTTACGCTGGAACTGGGTGGCAAGTCGCCCTGTCTGATCGATGAAACGGCGGATGTCGAAACCGCAGCCCGCCGAATTGCCTGGGGAAAATGGATCAACAATGGGCAAACCTGCGTTGCGCCGGATTTTATTATGGTGCAGCGTTCGGTTATGGACCGGTTCAAAAAAGCCATCCGGGATGCGGTTCGGGAGATGTACGATGGGGAAGGGAAGGGCGTCCAAGCTTCCGAAAGTTACGCCCGCCTTATTAACGACCGGCATTTCCAGCGGCTTAAAGGGCTGCTCGACGATGCGTTGGCGAAAGGAGCTAACGTGGCGATGGGGGGAACGATGGCTCCGGAGGACCGGTTTATGGAACCCACGCTGGTCGAGAACGTGACGGTTAAAATGCGGCTGATGCAGGAAGAAATTTTTGGGCCGTTGCTGCCCGTCATTCCGTACGATACGCGGGAAGAAGTAATTCGCTTTCTGACGAGCCGGGCCAAGCCGCTGGCGTTGTACATTTTCAGCCGGAAAGAGTCGGCGATCCGGTTTTGGCTGGAGCGTACAACGGCCGGAAATACCGTAATCAATGATACCGTCATTCATTTTGCCCATACGGAGTTGCCAGTGGGCGGAGTCAACCAGAGCGGAATCGGAAAGTCGAACGGTTTTTACGGGTTTCAGGAATTTTCCAACGCCAGGGGAATTGTCAAACGGCAATTTGGGGCATCCAGTTTCCTGTATCCGCCGTATTCTAACAAAATAATGCGAATAATCAATCTTGCCCTGAAGTACATTTAAACGTTTGGGCTATTTATTGGGTCAAGTAGTAAGAATACCTATATTAGCGCCACGTTTTACTCAACAAAAGCAATGATCAATACTTCTCCGCTTGAACCTGAACCTCGGGTTACTTATCCGGGAACGATCAACGATGAGATGGGGAATTCCGGAGACCGCTCCGGTATCCCTATAATTTTTATCCACAAAAATTATAGTCCTTATCTGGAGTTTACGCTGAGACAGGCGGTTTTTTCCAATCCAAGGAGTCCTATTCATTTGTTGGGTGATACTCAGAATGACCGCTTCCCGTTTTTGAGCCACCATCTCATTACGGATTACTTGAACGAAGAAAGCGACCAGTTTACCAAGGTCTACCAACACAGTTCACCGAATCATTATGATTATGAGTTGTTTTGTTTTGTTCGGTGGTACCTGGTGAAAGAGTTGATGAAGCGGGAAGGGTACAGCCGGGTTTTTGTGGCTGATTCGGACGTCATGATTTATACGGATATTACAACGTACATTAATCATACAGGCTTGGATAATAACCTGGCTGCTTTTAATGTTGGCGCTGATTATCAGTGGGTTCGCTCAGCGTCGGGGCACTCGTCCTACTGGAGTTGGGAGGGAATTAACCGGTTTTGTCAGGTGGCAATCGGTCTGTATACGGATCCGCGCTTGATGAAGTTTATGGAGCAGATTCGGGCCGAAAAGATCATTAAAAGCGACCGGGCCGGCGTCTCCGACATGACTGCTTTGTACGTTTTTTACGAAGAAGAACCGGATCGCATTCGCAATTTATCCGAGTGCCGGAACGGGGCAGCTTTCGATCACAATATTTGTATGGCAACCAATTATAACCTGGATGAGTACGAGTTTGGGTTGGGCCGGAAAAAGATTGTAATGAAGGAGGGCTATCCGGTTGCGTATAATGTATTATTAAAGCAGAAAATTAAACTTAATACGCTTCATTTTCAGGGGAATAGCAAAAATATCGTGCACCGCTATTTTACCGGACACGGCCTGTTGGCCAGCAAGATTTACCGGGAGCTCCGTTTTCAGGCATCGGTAATGTATCACATGGTTAAATCCTGATCAATATTCGTTGTAAGGAAGGTTGACGGTGTCGCGCCAGTACGTGGTTACGTCGCCAATCATCTGGATTAATTCATTGAACTGAATGGGTTTTACCAGGTACGAATTGGCACCCATCCGGTAAGCTTTTTCAACTTCCTGACGCGAAGACGTTAGAATTAATACCGGGATGTTTTTGAGCTGATTATCAGACCGAATGGCGTGGAGTGTTTCCAAACCGTTGCGGAGCGGCATGTTAATGTCCATAATAACCAGCGAAGGAAGCGGATTGATCGCATCCGGACCGATGCAATTTTGTAGATACTCCATTACCTGATCGCCATCTTCGACAAATCGTCCGCAGTCGAATAAGCCATTTTGCATAAAGGCTTCATCAAGCAACAGCCGATCCTCTTCATCATCTTCGGCAACTAGTATGGTAAACGGTCGGTTAGGCAACATACAATGAATTAATGGTGCTGGACAGAACCTCTATAACGAGAATTGAAGGTAGTAGTTTTCTGGTTTAATGCCAACTTGTGCATTCATAATATTATCCAGGAACGCATTGTTGCCCGGTTTTTCATACCTTGCCCAGGAAAATAGTTCGATTGATTTTGCTAGATTATGCGCCTTTGGTTTCCCGCTTTTTTGTTGATTGTATACACTGGAACAGCTCAAACGCTTCCCGTTCTCGATCAAAACCCACCTCGTTTGCATTGGTATCAACTGCGCACTCCGCATTTCCGAATTCTTTATCCGGCGGGTTTCGACCAGCCCGCGCAACAAACCGCCCGGCGTTTGGAACAGGTTTACGAACCCGTTAGCGCTTCCCTCCACAAAAAGCCACGTCGTCTGTCCGTTGTTTTGCAAAACCAGACCATGCTCAGCAACGGATTTGTGACCATGCTGCCCCGGCGGTCGGAGTTCTTTGCCGCTCCCCCGCAGGACCCTTTTTTAACCGGTAACCTGGACTGGCTCGACATGCTGGCTATTCACGAATTTCGCCATGTGGTCCAGTACGAAAAAGCATTACAGGGCTTTACCGGAGTGGCTTACACGTTGTTTGGCAACACGGCCTTGTCGGCCATGGCGGTGGGAGTACCCGACTGGTTTTGGGAGGGCGATGCCGTCGGAACGGAGTCGGCACTTACCCTGGGCGGACGCGGTCGAATTCCGAATTTTGACCTGGGGTTGCGGGCGAACTGGCTGGCCGGAAAACGGTTCAATTACCCCAAGGCGGTGGCCGGATCGTACCGTGACAATGTACCCAATCATTACGTGTTAGGTTATTTTATGTCTACCCACCTGAAGCGGGCCTACGGCACCGATGCGTGGAGCAATGTCCTAAACCGCTACTTTCGATTCCCTCTTTATCCATTTGCCTTCTCCAATGGTGTTCGAAAAACAACGCAATATCCAATTGAAGAGCTGTATCGCCGTTCGATGAACGATATTGGTGAAGTTTGGGACAAACAACAAAAAGGACTCCAACTGACCGAAGCGGTTACTTTTCCGACACGAGCCTCCGAAACCGTTTTTACCAATTATCAGTACCCCCAATACGTGTCCGATCAGGAAGTGATTGCGGTCAAATCCGGCCTGGGCGATATTGTTCAGATCGTCCGGTTGGACCGTAACGGGCGCGAGAAAACGGTTTTTGTGCCTGGCTTGTTCAATAACCCGGAAATGCTTTTGGTCGCTGGCGGAAAAATTTGCTGGACCGAATTCCGCTACGATGTACGGTTCAGCCAGAAAATTAATTCTGAGATTAAGGTGTTTGACCTCAAAACCCAGAAAATTCAACGACTTACTCCCAACAGCCGTTACGCGGTTGCTTCGCTGTCACCGGATGGTTCGCAGCTGGTGGCGGTTCGCAATGATGAGGCTTTCCAGACCCGGCTGGTGATTCTGGATGCGCAAACGGGGCAGGAACGACGGGTACTCGACAATCCGGAAAATGATTTTTATGTACAACCCCGCTGGCAGTCGGACAACCGGACCCTCGTCGCGGTGGTGAAAAAGAAAGGCGGTAAAACCATTCAGCTCATTGATGCAGAAACGGGGCATCGCCGGGATTTGATGCCGTTGACCGATCAGAACATTAGCCACCCGTTGCCCTGGAAAGATTTTGTCTTTTATAATTCCCCCCAGTCTGGCATCGATAACATCTACGCGTTGAACACCGTATCGGGGCAACAATTTCAGGTGACGTCCCGATCGCTGGGGGCTTACCACGCAACGGTTTCTGTCGACGGCAACAAGCTGGCTTTTCACGATTTTCGGGCCAGTGGGTACCGCATTGCCGAAATGCCGCTTAACCCATCGACCTGGCGGCCGGTGCGGTCGGTTCCGGATGGGCTGGTGCGGTATTTTGGTCCGCTAGTTGGGCAGGAAAAGGGAAGTAAAGCGGTGCGTGCTGCGCTGGCTGATACCGTTGACCGTACCACCGATTTTCCGAAAAACCGGTATCATCGTCTGCTGAATGCCATTAATATTTACAGCTGGGGGCCGGTCGTTAATTCCGACGGCCAGAGTGGTACGATTGGCGTTCGATCTCAGGACTTGCTGAGTACCACCCAGATCGATGTGGGCATAGGGTACGATCAAACCGAACGCACTATCAACTATTTCGGTAATCTTAGTTACCAGGGACTGTTTCCCATTTTGGATGTCAGTTTTCAACGGGGTAAGCGTTCGACGTCCGTTTATATTGATCAACAAGGGCCGCTTGATTCGTTACGGAGTGATTCCTGGAATTACAATCAGCTGACGGCGGGCTTCCGGGTCCCGTTGCAGCTGACCCGTTCAAAATACCTGCAAAGTGCATTGCTGTCGGCCTACTACGGTTTCCAACAGGTGACCGGGTACGATTTGCCCGTTCGACCCATTACGGAAATAGGCCGATCGGGGGCACTTCATTACCTATCCTACGGGTTCGCGTATTCCCGGACTTTGAAACAAAGCAAACGGGATGTCGGGCCGCGTTGGGGGCAGGCGGTTTCGGCAGTCTGGCGGACCACTCCCTTTGGCGGTCGTTTGAACGGCGAGGTCTGGGGCGTACAAGGCAGTTTGTTTTTTCCGGGCTTGGGCAAACACCATTCGCTACAGCTGCGGGCGGGCTATCAGCAGCAGATGGCGGGAAATTACCGGTTTGCTCCAACGGTTTTTTTTCCGCGTGGGCAGCCCTACATCAGCTACAATCAATTGATGGTGGGCAGTGCCGAATACCGTTTGCCGCTGCTTAATCCGCACTGGACGCTTGGGCGATGGCTGTACATTCAGCGGGTGAAAGCGGCCGGGTTTTACGATTTCGCGCAGGGAGAAAGGGAGGTGCGGGTCAATGGACAGTCGTGGGTACAGTTTGATCAATACCACACGGCGGGGCTGGATGTGTCGTTTGTCTTTAATGTGATGCGGCTTCGTACACCCTTTGAAGTAGGGGTTCGGACGCTTTATAATTTCCAGACTCGCCAACCGCTCGTGCAGCCATTGGTGATCGGACTCGGGTTTTGATGGCCGGTAAGGGTATGGTATCCTGCCCTTACCGGCTAAGCTCCGGGCTTAGTTATACACTTCTTTCCGGGCCGCTTTCAGCGTGTTTTGCATCAGGGAGCAGATGGTCATCAGGCCAACGCCACCCGGCACCGGCGTGATGAAACTCGTTTTGGGAGCCACTTCGTCAAATTTGACGTCACCTTTCAGCGCAAAGCCGCTTTTCTTCGTGGAGTCGGCTACGCGTTCCAGACCAACATCAATCACCACGGCTCCTTCTTTGACCATCTCCGCGGTGATAAATTCGGGGCGACCTAAGGCGGCAATCAAAATGTCGGCCGAGCGGCAGATTTCGGGCAGATTTTGGGTCCGGCTATGGGTCAGTGTCACCGTGCAATTGCCGGGATTGGTGTTGCGCTGCATCAGAATACTCATCGGCAAGCCCACAATCTGGCTTCGCCCTACCACGACGCAATGCTTTCCGGCAGTTTCGATATCGTAGCGTTTAAGCATTTCCAGAATACCCTGTGGAGTGGCGGAAATGTAGGCGGGTAACCCTTTGGCCATTCGGCCAATATTGATAGGATGAAAACCGTCGACATCCTTGGCCGGATCAATGGTTTCCATCACTTTATCGGCCGAAATATGGGCGGGCAGGGGCAGCTGCACAATCAAACCGTCCATGTCCGGGTTGTTGTTGACATCCTGGACCGCCTGAATCAGTTCTTCTTCAGTCACTGAATCGTCAAAACGGATGAGCGTGGAGGTCATGCCGACTTCTTCGCAGCTTTTCATTTTGCTGGCAACGTAGGTTTCACTGCGTCCTGCTGTTCCAACCAGAATGGCGACCAGGTGCGGAATCTTGCCGTCTTGTGCTTTGATTTGGGCGACCTCAGCCGCCAGTTCCTGCTTGATTTGTTGGGAGAGGAGTTTTCCGTCGAGAAGTTGCATGCTCAATTTCGATAAAAAAGCAAAGGTAGCGGATTTGTTCAGACGAAATACCTCGATTTTAGACCATATTCTAATTCAGGCTGGTTTTTTACCATAAAATTTAGTATACTTGTAAAAACCGCATTGTAGGCCTACCTGATTTGCTCTGAAAACGTTTTATTAATGAAGTTTTATCGATTGATATTTTTATGGATCAACCTCCTGCTGATGGGATGGGTGCTTGGCTTATGGGCTGGGTCGTCCGTTCGTTCAGATCAGGCGCTGGTCCTGAAGGTAGCCACTATCGATACCCCGTCGGCTTATGACAACACGGAGCATCTTTCAGATGATTTAACGGATTCATTCGTTAACGAAGCCATCGTGGCCCCGACGGTTTCGCACCAGATTCCGCTTTATTTTTTTGCGATTATCCCCACGGTTTGGGTGTTGATGAAACGTGCCAAGTTGCTTCAACCCTACCGCATACCGTTTTACTTCTTCTCGTACTTCCGCCGTATTTTTGGGCACCACATTGCAATCAACGCCCCTTGACCTGGCTTCCTGATCAGCTTACCGTAACAACCTGCTGATTCCTTTGGAGATATTCCCAAAGGAAGGTTCGTTCCTATTGGGCGTGGGTCGATTAACGACTCACCGTCTGCTATTTCTGCATTGATTCCAATCCGTCAAGTTGGCTGGATTGGATAACTATATACTTAATGATTTTCACACTATGGTAAAGAAACGCATACAAAGAGCTAAGAATTCTGCCGTTTTTCGGGAGACGAAAGAAGTTTTTTTAATCATTCTGGGGGTGCTGTGCGCCGGAATGGGGCTAAAGGGATTCTTATTACCCAACGGTTTTCTGGACGGCGGGGTGATCGGTATTTCGCTGTTGTTACAATTAAAAACCGGCATTGACCTGGCTATTTTGGTCGTTATTGTAAACATCCCCTTCATCTGGATGGGTTTCCGACAGGTTTCTTGGGCATTCGCGCTTAAAACCGCCGTAGGAATTGGATTACTGGCGCTCTGTCTGGCCTTTATTCCGTACCCTATGGTCACCACCGATAAGCTGCTGATTGCCGTTTTTGGCGGGTTTTTCCTGGGAGCTGGTATTGGGCTGGCCATGCGGGGTGGCGGTGTGCTCGACGGAACGGAGGTACTGGCCATTTACATTAGCCGCCGGTCGTTTTTGTCGGTAGGGGATGTGATCATGATCATCAACGTTCTGATTTTTGGATCGGCTGCTATTTTCATCAACATGGAAACCGCACTGTATGCGATGTTGACGTATCTGGCGGCTTCCAAAACCGTCGACTTTATTATTCACGGTATTGAGGAATACATTGCAGTCATGATCGTGTCGGATCGGCACGAAGATATTCGTCAGCTAATCACGGAAGAACTAGGACGTGGCGTAACGGTTTTGAAAGGAGAAAAAGGATTTGGCAAGCGGGGGATGCGGGAAAACGACGTGAATATCCTGTATGCCGTTGTAACTCGTCTGGAAATCACTCGTTTAAAAGATAAAATCGGAGAGGTAGATGAAAAAGCTTTTCTGATCGAGCACAGTATTGCCGATGTAAAAGGCGGGATGATTAAAGCCCGCCCGTTGCATTAGATGAAATCAGTTGGTCCGCCAGCCGCGACAATCCCGTCGTGGCTGGCTCCGGAATGAACGTCAGGTTTTTACGCGGACGTATATCCGGTACTGCGGGATCAACGACGTAGATCGGGGTGCCCGGACGCGCAAAATCAATCAGCCCCGCTGCGGGGTACACGGCCATTGATGTGCCTACAATAATCAGAATTTCGGCCTGGTACACAATTTCAACGGCGGTGTCCATCATCGGAACGGCCTCACCAAACCAGACAATGTGGGGCCGTAATTGCGACCCCTTTTCGCAACGATCTCCCCGTTTCAATTCCCAGCCGGAAATGTCGTACACCAGATTCTCGTCGCGTGTGCTGCGCGACTTGAATAACTCGCCGTGCAGATGAACCACCTTCGACGATCCGGCTTTTTCGTGCAGGTTGTCGACGTTCTGGGTAATGATCGTTACGTCAAAATACCGTTCCAGGTGTTTCAGCGCCAAATGCCCGGCATTGGGTCGGGCGTCGAGTGCCTGTTTACGACGCTGGTTATAAAATTCCAGCACCAGATCCGGGTTCCGGGCCCAGGCTTCGGGCGTGGCCACCTCTTCAACGCGGTAGTTTTCCCACAAACCGTTGGAATCCCGGAAGGTCCGTAACCCACTTTCGGCGCTGATGCCCGCTCCCGACAGAACGACAATTTTTTTCATAGGGATCTAGCGTAGAAAAACCACCCGCCGTCGACGGGTGGTTTTTATGTATAAACGGTTTTAAACGACGAACTAAACGGTTACTTCTTTTTGGCAACGGTTTTCTTGGCTGCTGCGGGCCGGGAAGCGGGTGCTTTGGTCGCTGCTTTTTTGGCTTTGGGCTTTTCTTCGGTTCCCGTATCGCCCGCCAGTTTCAGGCAGTCTTCTAGCGTCAGAGAAGCCGGTTCAACATCCTTCGGAATTTTGACGTTTCGCTTGCCAATGGAAATATACGGACCATACATACCGTTGACCACTTTGACCGACGGATTTTCGGGAAACTCCTTGATGTATTTATTGCTCTCCGTCTGCCGTTTCTGCTGAATCAACTCGATGGCCCGGGCCAGCGTCAGCCCCGCCGGGGTTTCGCCTTTGGGCAGCGAAATGTATTTGTCGTCGTGCTTGACGTACGGTCCGAAACGACCTTTACCGGTGGTAACCAGCTTGCCTTCAAACTCACCAATGGATTCACTGATGTTCTCCGCCCGTTTCTGCTGAATCAGCTCGATGGCTCTTTCGGCCGAAACCGTATATGGATCATCTTCTTTGGTCAATGAAACATATTTGTCATCGTGTTTGACGTACGGGCCAAATTTACCAATGCCGATGATCATGGGCTTGTCCTCAAAGAAACCAACCTCACGCGGCAGAGAGAACAGATCAAGCGCTTCTTCGAGCGTAATAGACTCAATCAGCTGCTCCTTTTTCAAATTGGCAAACAACGGTTTCTCTTCGTCCGTGGCTTCGCCGATCTGCACGTAAGCTCCGTACCGGCCAAGCCGGGCGGACACTTTTTTGCCCGAACGCGGATCGAGGCCCAGATCGCGGCTCCCTGGTTTGGCCCCGGTCAGGGCGGCTCCCTGAACGGTTTCTACATTGCGGTGAAAATCGCCGTAAAAATTCTGGATCATGTCCTGCCAGCCCATTTTTCCGCTGGCAATTTCATCGAATTCTTTCTCAACATTCGCCGTAAACTTATAATCGACAATGCCTTCAAAATATTCCACCAGAAAGTCGTTGACCACCAGTCCCATATTGGTCGGAAAGAGTTTCGCTTTCTCCGAGCCGTAGTTTTCCTTACCGGTTTTCTCCTGAATTTCCCCTTTTTTCAGGGTCAGCTCTTTAAACTCCCGCTCTTTGCCAGGACGGTCCTCTTTGACGACGTACTGTCGCTTAATGATGGTCGAAATAGTAGGAGCGTAAGTTGACGGTCGGCCAATGCCCATTTCTTCCAGCTTCTTGACCAGACTCGCTTCCGTATAACGCGGGGCGGGGCGACTGAACTTTTGGGTGGCTTTCATCTGGTCCAGGTTCAGCGTTTGCCCAATCGCCAACGGCGGCAGCATGCCTTTGCTTTCCTCATCTTCATCGTCGGTCGATTCCATGTATACCTTCAAAAAACCGTCGAATTTGATAACTTCACCCTGCGCAATCAGCTCCTCCGGCGTGGTGGAAATACCGATGGTAGCGGTGGTTCGCTCCAGTTGTGCATCCGCCATTTGAGACGCAATCGACCGTTTCCAGATCAGGTCGTAGAGCCGTTGCTCGTTGCGATCGCTACCGGCGGCTTTTACCGAAAAGTCGGTGGGCCGAATGGCTTCGTGCGCTTCCTGCGCTGATTCTGACTTGGTTTTGTATTGACGGGTATGGACGTATTTTTCGCCAAATTCGGTAGTGATCGAGTACTTGGCTTTGTCAATGGCTTCCTGCGACAGATTCGTCGAGTCAGTCCGCATGTACGAAATCTTACCACTTTCGTACAGTTTCTGAGCCAGCGTCATGGTTTGAGAAACCGAAAACGACAGTTTGCGGGAAGCTTCCTGTTGTAAGGTAGAGGTCGTAAAAGGCGGTGCCGGTGATTTTTTCGCGGGTTTGGTTTCCAGATTTTTGATCGTGAAGATGGCCGTCCGGCATTTTTCCAGAAAAGCACGGGCATCTTCGAGAGTGGCGAAGTTTTTCGGCAATTCGGCGTTCAGCACTTTCCCGTTGTCGACGATGAACTGTGCCGTTACTTTGTAGCTGGATTTTGTGTTGTGGCCATCCACTTCCCGTTCGCGTTCCACAATGAGCCGCACTGCTACCGATTGGACCCGTCCGGCCGATAGGGCCATCGAACTGCCCGATTTAATTTTTTTCCACAAAACCGGCGATAACTCAAAACCGACCAGCCGGTCGAGAACGCGACGGGCCTGCTGAGCATTCACCAGATCGATATCGATCTGGCGGGGCGACTGGATGGCGTTCTGGATGGCTTTCTTGGTGATTTCGTGAAAAACAATCCGTTTGGTGTTGTCTTTCAGACCCAGAGCCTCTTTCAGGTGCCACGAAATGGCTTCTCCTTCGCGATCGTCGTCCGTGGCCAGCCAGATTTCTTCCGCTTCCTTGGCCAATTTTTTCAATTCGCTGATAACCTGTCGTTTATCAGGAGAAACCTCGTAAACCGGACGAAAGCCATTCGGGATGTCAATGGCCATATCATCTTTTGGCAAGTCCCGGACGTGACCATAGCTCGATTTCACGACGAAATCTTTACCCAGATACCCTTCAATGGTCCTCGCCTTCGCGGGTGATTCCACGATAACCAGGTTTTTTGACATATGAATTCAGGTTGAAAGTTAAAAATGTGCCGATATCGGCTCTCACGTCTCGTGCCAAATATAGAAGCAAAAGACATAATACTTACAAATACCGTAGCTGGAAAAGATGGTTCGGTGGGTGATATTATCATTGTATTAACGGTTTTGAGGGGGTAATCGTTCCGAAAAAATAGGTAATAATGAAGGGACCTCAATTTATTGATTTTTGCTAAAATCCCTCCTGAGTCAGCGTAGGTTAGGTATTTTTTCTGCGGAAATATAGCATCCGCCAGCAGCGATAGAATGCCCAGTTTGAGCACGAAGTGAAATAATTTATGACGTAAAAGAAACTTTCTGTATTATGAACCCATAAATGCCTAATGGTGAGCCGGGAAACTGGTCGGAACTACCTCATTCCAATTGTTTTTGATCCATTGCTTCAATACAATGATACTTTTGATGATGTGGGTTGTGCTGGCGTCTGGCTGCCTGGCCTATGGTTTATTGTTTTACAAGTTTCTTATTCAATGGCGGCTCATTGATGCTTCCGAACCGGTCAAAGGGAGTGACCTTATTTTAGTAGGTCTTTGCTGGCTGGTCCTGCTGGTGCAATTGGCTTCGATTTTTTGTCCGGCGAACTACTACCTGGCATTGATCTGGTTGGCCGGTGCGGCCCTGGTGGCTATCCGGTCGTCCTCCCTGATGGGAACCTACATTCGGCGGTTTTCCGGTCAACAGCAACAAATTCCGGTTTTCTGGCTGATTGTTACGGTGGTGGTGGTGTATTCGACGCTGGAGCCCGCTAACGTCGACAGTGGACTCTACCATTTGCCTTCCATTCGCTGGTACGAGCGCTTCAGGGTCATACCTGGTTTGGGAAATCTGCACGGAAGGCTGGCGTTCAATTCCAGTTTTTTCGTAACCTCGGCGGTATTCGGGTTGACGGATGTTGTTGGGCAAACGCTATTTCCGCTGAACGGGTTTGTGTATCTGGTAGTTTGCTGGCGGTTGCTAGGGCAAATGCGGGTGGCATCATCTCCTCGGTTTTTGGCTTTGATTCTTCTGGTATTGCTTCTATTTTACCACATACGTCAGGTTTTCTCGCCCACACCGGATCTTTGGGCAACGCTGTTACCAATAACCGTTTTTATGATTTGGTTGGATCTCAAACCGTTTTTTTCCCTCCGACACGTTCTGTTGTTCATGCTGATTTGTCTGTGTGTGACGGTTAAATTGGCAACCATTCCAATTGCACTCTGTTTACTACCGCTGGGCAGGCGGGTTTGGCAACAACTGGGTAGTCGCTACTGGCTTATGCTAGGCGGCTTTGGCTTCGTAATGGTGGTGCCCTGGCTGGTTCGGACCACGATTCTTTCGGGTTACCTGTTGTATCCGTATCCAGACCTCGATCTTTTTTCGTTTGACTGGAAAATCCCTGTTGAGCGGGTCCGTTTTGAGAAGGACTTTGTTGCTTTCTGGGCTAAATTCCGAATCCTGGAGCCGTATTTTGATCGGAGTCTTCTGCAAACACCAGCCTGGGAATGGATTCCGGCCTGGTGGCAGCATAAAGAATATTATTTCCTCAACAAACCTACCTGGCTGCTGGCGGTGCTTTCCCCACTGATTGTTATCTCCCATTTGAGGCAACCGGCTCGTCGACAGCGGTTTTTGCCTTATTCGCTGCCGTACCTGGTTGCGCTGATTGGTTTTCTATTCTGGTTTTTGTCGGCTCCCGAATTTCGCTTCGGTTACGCTTATATCTGGATGTCGGCTTTTTTACCCTTACTGCCGTTTGCTCCTCCGAAAACCACTTCCTGGAAACTTATGCCGTGGAGCAACGGCATTCTGGTTATGCTCCTTTGCATCCTGTTTGGTTACTACGGTTATACTTATCTTTGGAAAGAGAAATTTCCGCTACAGAAGCGGTTGGTGCTGCCTCAGCCATTGAGTTACCGAAATCGGGGGAGTGAAGGGCAGATGTTCAATCAAAACCGTACCCGAAGCGGGTTGACGGTGCTAATTCCCACGCACGGACCGTTGGTGCAGAGCTGTTATGATCAGGAACGACCCTGCTCGCCCTATTTCTATCCCGACCTTGAATTGCGCGGAGCCACAGTGGCGGACGGTTTTCGCAGTTCACTACACCAGACAAAGTAATCTGTATTCATGCTAATCCACTGTGCCAACGCAGGCAAGTTAAGATCGTATTCAAAATTATGCTCTTATCGATCATCGTTCCGGTATATAATGAAGAAAAAACTATTGGTGCCGTGTTGGATCGGGTGGCCAATGTAAGCCTTCCCGATCAGTTGAGCCGCGAAATTATAGTGATCGATGATGGGTCGGTTGACCAGACAGCAAATGTGGTCCAACGGTATAAGGAGGAAAACAGGCATGTTCCCGTTTACTATCTTCAATTGCCCGTCAATCAGGGGAAGGGTGAAGCACTTCATAGGGGAATTCAGCAGGCGCGTGGCCAATTCCTTATCATTCAGGATGCCGATCTGGAGTATGACCCTGAAGAATATACCTCTCTGTTGCAGCCCCTGTTGGCTGGTCGGGCCGATGTAGTATACGGTTCCCGTTTTATGGGCGGACGGCCGCATCGGGTATTGTATTTCTGGCATATGGTTGGCAATCGATTTCTGACCCTGTTATCAAATATGCTGACGGATTTGAACCTGACGGATATGGAAACCTGCTTTAAGGTGTTCCGCAGTGAAGTGATTAAGGGGATCAAGTTGCAGGAAAAACGCTTTGGCTTTGAACCCGAAGTGACGGCCAAAATTGCGCGTATTCCGAACATTCGGATTTACGAAGTAGGAATATCGTATTATGGACGTACGTATCAGGAAGGGAAAAAAATTGGCTGGCGCGACGGTTTTAAAGCGATCTACTGTATTCTGAAATACAATTTGTTTGTGTCCGGATCGGGGAAAAGCCTGTACTAGCCACCGAGCGCCAGGTGTTGTAACGAGTAAAATTCATTTTTTGCCCGATACTATTCCCAAAATCGACTTTAGAATATTCAAAATGTTTCCAAATTATCGGGAAAATAACTGTCCGTTTTATTTTAGAATGAAAATCCTCTAATTTTGACACGCTTATTGGGAAACTCATTTTCCGGTAACTGATGTTGTCTATTTAGATACATAATACTATTCACAGCTTAATTCCTCCTGATCTATGGCTTTTGATTTTGACATGATTCAGCGCGTATACGACGGTTTTGGCGAACGTGTCGAAGCAGCCCGGCAAGTGGTGGGTCATCCCCTGACCTTGTCGGAGAAAATATTGTATGCTCACTTGAGTGCTGGTATCGCCCAAAAGGCGTATAACCGGGGCAAAGATTACGTTGATTTTGCGCCCGACCGCGTTGCGATGCAGGACGCTACGGCTCAAATGGCGCTGTTGCAGTTCATGCAGGCCGGTCGTCCACAAGTCGCTGTGCCGTCAACCGTACACTGCGATCACCTGATTCAGGCGGAGGTAGGGGCTGTCCAGGATTTGGAAAACGCCAATAACAAAAACCGGGAAGTATACGCTTTCCTGTCGTCTATTTCTGATAAATACGGTATCGGTTTCTGGAAACCGGGTGCGGGGATCATTCACCAGGTCGTGCTCGAAAACTACGCCTTTCCGGGTGGTTTGATGATCGGTACGGATTCGCACACTCCGAACGCGGGTGGGCTGGGAATGATTGCCATCGGGGTTGGTGGAGCTGATGCCTGCGATGTGATGGCCGGATTGCCCTGGGAACTCAAGATGCCGAAACTGATCGGTGTAAAACTGACCGGTAAATTATCGGGTTGGGCATCGGCCAAAGACATTATTCTGCGTGTAGCTGGTATCCTGACCGTGAAAGGTGGTACGGGCTGTATCGTTGAATACTTCGGCGAAGGTGCCGATAGCTTGTCGGCAACCGGTAAAGCAACCATCTGTAACATGGGGGCTGAAATTGGAGCGACCACTTCAATTTTCGCCTACGACGACAAAATGGCGGATTACCTGCGGGGAACCGAGCGGGCAGATGTAGCGGAAGCGGCCAACGCCGTCCGTCAACACCTGCGCTCAGACGATGAGGTGTACGCCGATCCATCGGCCCATTACGACCAGGTAATCGAAATCAACCTGTCGGAGCTGGAACCACACATCAACGGTCCTTACACGCCGGACCTGGCGTGGCCGCTGTCGAAATTTGCGCAGGCCGTCAAAGAAAACGGCTGGCCCGAAAAACTAGATGTAGGTCTGATTGGTTCCTGTACCAACTCTTCCTACGAAGACCTGACGCGGGCTGCTTCGGTAGCGCAGCAGGCGATCTCTAAAAACCTGAAAACACATTCGGAATATACAGTAACACCGGGGTCAGAACTGGTTCGGTATACGACCGAGCGCGACGGTTTGCTGGACACCTTCGAGAAAATCGGTGGCGTAGTGCTGGCGAATGCCTGTGGACCCTGTATTGGTCAGTGGGCGCGGCACATCGATGATCCGAACCGTAAAAACTCCATCATTACCTCGTTCAACCGGAACTTTGCGAAACGCAACGACGGTCTGGCTACCACGCACGCATTCGTTGCTTCGCCGGAACTGGTGACGGCGATGGCGATTGCAGGAAGCCTGACGTTTAACCCGATGACGGATAAACTGACGAGCGAAACGGGTGAAGAAGTGATGCTGGACGAACCGGCGGGGATCGAGTTGCCCGTTAACGGTTTTGCCGTGGAAGATGCGGGTTACCAGGCACCAGCCGAAGACGGTAGCCAGGTGAAGGTAGAGGTGAGCCCAACGTCGGATCGTTTGCAACTGCTCGAGTCATTCCCGGCCTGGGAAGGTACCGACCTAACGGGGTTGAAACTGTTGATCAAGGCGAAAGGCAAGTGTACAACCGACCATATTTCAATGGCCGGGCCGTGGTTGAAATACCGGGGTCACCTGGATAATATTTCCAACAACATGCTGATCGGCGCGGTCAATTACTACAACGAGAAGACCAACACCGTGAAAAATCAGTTGACGGGCGAGTTTGGCGAAGTGCCGGCTACGCAGCGGGCTTACAAAGCCGCCGGAATCGGTTCAATTGTGGTGGGTGACGAAAACTACGGCGAAGGTTCTTCCCGCGAACATGCGGCCATGGAACCGCGCTTCCTGGGCGTTCGCGCCATCCTGGTAAAATCATTTGCCCGGATTCACGAAACCAACCTGAAAAAACAGGGAATGCTCGCGCTGACGTTCGCTGATCCGGATGATTACGACGATATCCGCGAAGACGATACAATCGATATCCTGGGTTTGACGGACTTTAGCCCGAACGGCCAGTTGACGATTCGTCTGAATCACAGCGACGGAACGAGCGAAGAATTCCAGGTGAATCATACGTACAACGAAACGCAGATCGAGTGGTTTAAAGCCGGATCGGCCCTGAACCTGATCAAGCAAAAACAAAACGCGTAAGCGGTACGACGTTCACGACGTTTGAATACTGTAAAGCCCTTAAAACCGTTGTGTTTTAAGGGCTTTTTCTTTTTTGAGAAAGGTACTTTCCGGAAAGTAATGAGGGCAACCAGCCGGTTTTTCGGCAGAATTGGTAAGTTTGTTTCGTTTACGCGCACCACTATTGCATAACCAATGAGTTTTGATGTCTGGCAACCCATGTTCACCGGAATGGTTTTGTCTATTCTGCTGCTGAACGTTGTTCAATGGGTGACGTACCGGGAGCGTATTTATGGGTTGTACACACTGTATATGCTGGCCTGGCTGGCTTATTTTTCCATTCGGATTGATGAGGTCCAGGTCTTGCTGGCACTCACGGATAACGATTGGCATTTTATACTGGCCTGCGCACCAATGCTGGCTTACTTTGTCTATTTTCTGTTTGCCGACGCGTTTATTGGTCTGAAAAACCGGCTACCTGGCTTATTTCGGCTGTTTCAATACACGCAGGCAAGCATCTTGCTTTTTTGCGTTTTTCAGTTCATCATCTGCTACGTCACGGAAGACTGGTACCCGCGAGCGTACGGACTAACCCATACCGGCATGCGGCTCTGGATGGCGGTGGTGGCGCTGGTGGGGATCTATAAAATCCTGGGGCTGAATCACCTTGTTGCCCGCTATTTCGTGGTCGGCTCTGGCTGTTTGCTGGTTGGTGCGCTTACCTCCATGGTTTTGACCATTGTGAACACAGAAGTAAGCGAAAATGCTTCCTTCTGGCATTCACCCATAACGGCCATGCAGGTGGGCATTATACTCGAACTGGTCTGCTTTTCTCTTGGTTTGGGCTACCGGCAGCGCAAGGCGGCCATTAAATCGGCGGTGCTGGAACAGCGCATGGCCCGGCAGCAGGAAAAACACCAACGCAAACAACTGGAAGTGGAACTGTCCGTACAGCAACTTCGGCAGGAAATGTCTGAAATTCAGATGCGGGCATTGCAGTCGCAGCTAAACCCCCACTTTTTGTTCAACTCCCTGAATTCACTGTCGTCGCTGATTGCCGATGAACCGGACAGAGCGGAGCAGTTTGTCGATGAAATGGCGAGTGTATACCGGTATATTCTGCAAACCAATGATTATGAATTGACAACACTCAGCCGGGAGTTGCAGTTTATCCAATCTTACTTTCATTTGTTGGAAACCCGGTATGGCCGGGGAATCCGGCTGATCGTTGAGGTAACGAATGGGTGGATGAACAGCCAGCTACCGCCATTGACCTTGCAGCTGCTGATTGAGAATGCCGTCAAACACAATGTTGTGTCCAGCGAACACCCCCTGAAAATTCATATTTCGGCCACGGAGCCGGGCTGGCTGGTGGTGCGGAATAATTTGCAGCGTAAGCCCAAAGACCGGGTAAAATCGACCAAAAAAGGCCTGCTCAACATCCTGACGAAATACAAAATGCTGAACCAGCAGACACCCAGCGTTCAAGAAACCGACGACGAGTTCATTGTTACGCTTCCTTTGATCCGATAAGACAACCGCTTCACATCGGGCTTTTTCCGTTTCATTGAAGTTGAAATAGCATTGGTTGGTCACCGGGGCCAATTTTGGGCAACCAACACCAAAAGCGTTGCCTAAGCACGGTTCTGTACGCATAACTAGAAAGGCGAAGGGCAATGCTCAATAGGAACGATGAAAAATCTACACCGTTTTACAATCATAGGAGGAGGAATCGCCGGATTAACGACGGCCATCGCGCTGCGCAAAGCCGGTATTCGGGCCACAATTTTTGAAGGAGCTCCGGCCATTAAACCCGTTGGAGCCGGGCTGGCGCTGGCGGCCAACGCCGTCAGGGCATTTCAAAAACTGGGCATTGCGAACCAGGTTCTTCCGGCAGGTCGGGTGCTCGACGCTTTCGTGATTCTGGATGAAAAAGGCCGGCAGATTACCCGTACCGATAGCCGGGCGGTTAGCCGGAAGTACGGTACGGATAATTTCACCATTCACCGGTCCGCACTCCACCAGGCGTTGCTGAGTCAGCTGGTCGGGAATCCGCTGGTGCTGGGAAAACGCGCCGTTTCCTTCGATCAGGGGCGTGATGGGGTGATTGTCCGGTTTGACGATGGTACGTTGCACCAGAGCGATTACCTGATCGTGGCCGACGGAATTAATTCTGCCATTCGGCAGCAGTTGGTGCCCGATTCGCAACCGCGTTACGCGGGCTACACGGCCTGGCGTTCGGTTGTTGATAGCACGGGGTTAGCCCTGAAAGAAGCTACCGAGACCTGGGGGATACGCGGACGGGTTGGAATTGTGCCCTTGGCGGATCACAAAATTTACTGGTTTGCTACCGTCAATGCCCCCGCGAATGACCCGCGATGCCGCGCGTTGAAGGTCCGGGATCTGGTGCAGCGGTTCGGAAGCTATCATGCCCCCATTTCCGAAATCCTTTCCCGTACGCTAGACGATCAACTGCTCTGGAATGATATCAGCGACCTCAAGCCGTTGTCGAACTACGCTTTTGAGAAGGTGGTGCTGTTGGGTGATGCCGCCCACGCAACCACCCCAAACATGGGGCAAGGAGCTTGTCAGGCCATTGAAGACGCGGTTGTTCTGGCCGATGAGCTGGCGATGGATCAACCTGCGGAAGAAGCGTTTAAACGATTTGAAAAACGTCGCCTGAAACGAACGCGTGGAATTATTGAAAATTCGCGCCGGATCGGTCAGCTGGCGCAAACCCAAAACCCGTTGCTGGCAACATTGCGGAACGGTTTGTTTCGGCTGCTGCCGTCCAGCATGAATGAGCGGCAGTTGGAGACGCTGTACAACGTAGATTTTTGAAAACCAGCGGAAGGGGTTCAACACTGCTTTCGTATCAATAATGACCGGGCTTCCTCGGGTTTGTTTTTCCGTGATGTTTTCCGCATTTTAGCTTCAAATTGAAAAGATTGTATCCGTATGCAGCGTGTCCTGTTCAATATTGAACGCGTTACCAAGCCCACTGCTGAAGAAAAAGCCGCTCTGGAAAGCATTATTCGCCCCCGGGTTTTAGCGCCCAACGAGGTGTATGTTCGGGCGGGCGAGCTATGTTCTACCATCGCCTTCATCGAAAAAGGGTGTGGTCGGCTGTTTTATGAAATTGACGGCTGGGAAGTTTCGAAGGAGTTTGTGTTTGAAAACTCGCTGCTGGGTTCATTTGTCGGTTTTTTTACCCAAAAACCGTCGAATGTAAACGTGGCAACGCTGGAAGAGACGCACCTGCTGGAAATGGATTACGATGACGTTATTCAACTTTGCCGTACGTATCCGATCTGGCAACGGTTTGCTACCCTGCTGTTGCAGGATCAGCTGACCCGGGTCGAACGCCGGGAAGCCTCGTTGCTGAAAGACGCCCCCGAAGATCGGTACCGGCGGTTGCTGGCCGAACACCCAAAAGTGCTCAACCGGATTCCGCCGGAGTTTGTCGCCAGCTATTTGGGAATTACGCCCGAAACGCTGATCCGCTACCGGTCGGGTATCGGGGTTTGAAGTATATTTGTGGAATAGGATTCGTATCGTGCGCAGGAATTGGCCGTTTGGGCCAATCCCGATCACCCCAGGTAGGAAAAACCGTGAATGAACTAGTCAGAGTAAAAAACGAAGAAGGATTCGTCTACGCCATTTTAAGCGAGGAACCCGAAAAGAATTACCTGCTGATGAAATGGATTGGTTTCTGCACTGATGAAGAATTGATGCAGGCTACCTTAAACATGCTGGAGTGGCAGCTGACCGTTGGGCAGGAGCGGGGCTGCGTGTTTCACGTTCACGATACCAAGGAGTTCGACGTGGCGTGGTCCGGCGCCATTGACTGGATCATCAATGATTACTTTCCCCGGGCTTTTGAAGCCGGTGTCCGTTATAACATCAGTATTCTTTCACCGGATTTGTTTTCAAAGCTTTCCTCCGAAGCTTTGTTTGAAAAAAGTAACCCCATCATTCCAACCCGCTTGTTTGAAACACTCCCGGAAGCCGAGGATTTTATCGCTGAGTATTACGCAAGTCATTAAACCGCTGGACATGATTACCGTTCGACATGCCGAATTGATTCGATTGCCGTTAACGGAAGTCTACGGGTTGCTGGGATGTTATGAGTACGATATGCTTTGGCGTAGTAACCTGTTTAGGCTGCGCCAGAACGTGCCCGGCCTGGCGCGGTCGGGCATGAAACTGGAGCAGGTCGTCCGGCTTTTTGATCAGGAAATGACCCTGCTGGCAGAAGTCACAGCCGCAGCCCCCAATCGTCGAACGGCCCACGAAACCGTAAACAGTCCGGTTGAACTCTGGGAACAACGGTTGTTTGAGAAAGTCAATAAGGAAACCCGGGTCACCTACGAAATGAGTCTGGAACTGAAAGGTTGGCAACGACTGATGGCTCCGTTGCTCATTCACCAATTGCAGCGGCAATTCCGCAACGACCTGATCCGGGTGAAGCAACTGCTGGAAGAAACGCCCAATCCACTGATCGAACTGCCCAAACGGCTGGTGTAACGCGGCCGATTATTTTCCCATCCATTTCTTGAATTCCGTGGCGCGTTCGCGGCTGACCAGCACTTCGTCTTCGGGCGACGGTTTGAGCGTCAGTTTCAGTTTATTGTTGAAATACGGGTGAATCTGCAGAACGCTGTTGATGTCGACAATGAACTGGCGATTGGCGCGGAAAAACTGAATGGGATCGAGCATGGCTTCCAGTTCATCGAGGGTGTAATCCACCGAAAACTTCTGGTTGCTCCGCGTCCGGAACAGACTAACGCCCTCCTCCGAGTAGAAATAAGCAATATCGACTACTTCGATGGGCATCCACTGAGACAGGTGCTTGACCAGAAACCGTTTCCGGTATTCGGTGGGCTGGATTTGCTGACGGAGTTGCTGGACGAGTGCATCAATGGCCATCCGGCCTCCGCTTTCGGGGTCGGACGGATTGTGCAGTTTTCGGTGTTTTTCCAGACTCGCTTCCAGCTCGTGCCGCTTGATGGGTTTCAGCAAATAGTCGATGCTGTTGACCTTGAAAGCCCGCAGTGCGTATTCATCGTACGAGGTTGTAAAAATCACCGGCGACTCAACGGCGGTTTGTTCAAATATTTCAAAGCTTTGACCATCAGCCAGTTCAATGTCCATCAGGATCAGGTCCGGCGACGCGTTATTCTGTAGCCACTGCACCGACGCACGCACACTGGCGGCCGTTCCCACGATCCGGATGGAATTGTCGACGTCCTGTAAAAGCTTCGTCAATTTTCGGACAGCCAGTTCTTCATCCTCAATTACCAGTACATCCATACCACAGTGTGATTTTCAGATTGGGCGCGTTTTAATTCTACTTTTTGAATCTACTCCTAAATAGCAGGTTCGTCTCGTTTTTTCCAAATTCGGGATTGTTGAAACCGCAAAATAAATGAGCGAAACGGTACTGCAAACAGGTGAACCGTTGCGCGTAATTACACGCTCGTTTTGGCCTGGATCAGGGGCAGTTGTACAACGAAAAAACCGTCTCTTTCTTCGATGGTGGGCGTCGGTTGCGCCAGCAATTTGTATTTCGAGGCAATGTTTGATAAACCGACGTGGTTGGACTCCACCCGAATGTTTTTACGCTGTAAGGTATTTTGCACCCGGAGAAAACCGTCCACCGTCTCAATGACAATCGTCAGCGGTTGTTCGGCCAGCATCATATTGTGTTTCACCGCGTTTTCGACCAGCATTTGCAGCGTCAGGGGCGGAAGCTGGGTTTCCTTATCGGCATCATCAACCGTGACCTGCAAGGAGAGGGCGGAACCGTAGCGGGTTTTTAGTAACTGGTAATACGAATCGATAAACTCCAGTTCTCTCCGCAACGTGGTCAGGTCGCGGTCATTACTTTGCAGGAGGTAGCGATAAACGGTAGCCATGTCGTCAACGAAATTCTCCGCCCGCTGGGTATTTTCGGAAATGAGCGACGACAGCGTATTCAGCGAATTGAACAGAAAGTGCGGATTGACCTGGTTTTTCAGTACTTCAAACCGCCCTTGCCACTGCGTTCGGAGCAGGGCTTCTTTCTCAACGTTCGTTTTTTGCCACTGTACGAAAATATAGAATCCTTCGTAGATGCCGTAGTATAGAATGTGGTAAAATATCTGAATACCAACGGTTTCGAGGTAGTTGATGAAGAAGTCAAGATCCCAGTGAAACGTTTCTTGACCCGGATGCGGAAAGATGAGGGTGTGGCCCAAATGCCGGGTGAAGTAACCGATATTGACCAGAAAAGGAAACGCCAGCAACAGCAACGTCAGCCGCCGACGGGTGTGGTTTAGGGTTGGGTACCGGCGCTGAATCAACCGCACGAGCCAACGGGTCAGGTTCCAGCCAATGTAACCAGCCGTGAGCCCCACGACAATATACCGGGCCAGTTCGACGGAGGAGTAGCTCAACAGCATTTTGACCCGGAAAAACAGCGCACCGAAGATGAACAATACCACGGGGCCAACCAGCCGAAGACGGGTATCGTTAAAAGTCGTCATACGTTGCCATCAATTGCCATGATTCATCAGGGGCAGGGTGACACAAAAGTAGGTATCGGTACTTTCAATGCCCAGTCCGTTTTGGCCGAGCAGTTGGTATTTGGTGGCAATGTTGGCCAGCCCAACCCCGTTGGAAATAGCCCGGACATTTTTGAGCTGGACGTTGTTCGACACAATCAGCCGCCCAACTTCTGTGGTTTCAATCCGAATCTGCAGCGGTTGATCGGCCAGAATCATGTTGTGTTTCACCGCGTTTTCGACCAGCATTTGCAGCGTCAGGGGAGGGATTTGGGCATCTTTAAAGCCGTCGGATACCCGGACCTGCAAGCTGATCCCATTTCCGTAACGGGTTTTCAGCAAATGAAAATACGAGTCGATGAACGTCAGCTCATCCCGCAGGGTGGTGAGGGCGTTCTCATTCGTTTGCAGCAAATATCGGTAAACGCTCGATAATTCATCGATAAAAATCTCGGCTTTGTCGGTATCCTCATCGATCAGCGATGATAAGGTGTTGAGGCTGTTGAACAAAAAATGAGGGTTTACCTGCTGTTTCAGACTGTCCAGCTGACTCTGCAAGTTGGCTTTCTTCAACTTTTCGGTTTCGTTGATGGTTTGAGACCACTTTTCAAACGTATAAACGCTTTCGTGGATGATGTTGGTAATCAGGTTGCCGAGAATACCAATCAGAATGGCCCAGAAAAGGCGGTCGGCACTGAACGTATACGCCGGAAACTGAATCCAATCGTAGAAATAAAACAGGAAAGCGATAAAGACGGACGAGATGACGATATGAATACCGAGCGCGATGAAAAGCCGCATCCAGGTTTGGCGGATATGCGGGAAACGTCGGCGGAGGTAAACCGCGGGAAGCGCGTGCAGAAAGAATATGGGTGTCCAGAGAACAAAGAGAAGAACCGTGCCCAGCAAAAAAAGGTCCAGGCGCTGAAAATAAGCTTTCCCAATCAGGAAATAGTTCAGGAATAAATAATAGGCGGGCAAAATGCCCAGGGCAATCCAGGTGTCTTTTTGGGTGTAGCGGTTTAGGGTCAGCACCACATTGGTTGGAGATTTAAGGTAAATGTATTAAAAAATCAGCACCTTTAACCACCAGCGGTATCCGCACAACAAACTGGCGTCCATCATCCGTAATGACCGGATGGGGCAGTCGCAAAAGGGTAAATCGTTCGGTGAGACTTCGCAAGCCTCCGGGCGATTTGTTAACCTGCAGATTTTTGCGCTGAATGTTGTTGGAAACCTGCAGCGATACGGTTTCGGTGCTTCTTTCCAGAAGATCTGCCTGGATGAGAATAGTCAGCGGACGGTCGGCCAGAATCACGTTGTGGCGGATGGCGTTCTCGATCAGGGTTTGCAAGCTGAACGGCGGCAAATAGCAATCCATCAAACAGGAGTCAAGGTCGTAATGGAGGTCGATGCCGGGGCCATACCGCGCTTTTAGTAAGTAAAAAAAGGATTTAATAAACTCGACCTCGGTTTGCAGCGTTACCAGTTTGCGTTCATTCGATTGAAGCAGGTAGCGGTACACACTCGACATTTCTTCCAGAAATTGGTTGGCCTGCTGCTTGTCTTCCGAGATCAGGGCCGATAGCGAGTTGAGGCTATTGAACAGAAAATGCGGATTGACCTGACTCTTGAGGCTGTCAAACTGGCCCTGAATGCGGGATTTGTGCACGGCTTCCGCTTCAGCGACGGCCTGGCGGTATTGCTGGAGATAGTAGATGATTTCGTAAGTGGTGCCTAGCACCAGGGAACAAAAAATACCAATGCCAATGTAAGCCTGATAAACGTGCGACGTGATGGGAATAATTGCCATACCGCTCAGGCCGGTCAGAAAAACAAACAACGACTGGCAGATGATGGCGAGCCCGAAATAACCAATGAACGTGATAACGATGCGCCGGAAAGCCTGCCGGGCGTCGGGAAAATGCTTTCGAACGTGGTACACCCAGCGAACGGAGCCCTCCCACGCCAGCGTTACGTAAGCCATGCCAATAAACACCCAGCCAAAATACAGGGTGGGGTTGTACTGGAAGTCTTTCAGGTAAATCAAATTCACCACCAGCACGATCAGCGGGATGCCCAGCCATCGTAACCAACGGTCATTCGGTCTTTCCAACGTAGTCACTTACTTTGCTATTTTAATTTTTGTAAAATAAGAGGTATTTAACCGTTGGCTCAATACAGATTTGATTGAAACGACGACTTTTGAGGTTGAATTGAGGTTAGTAAACGATAAATGCGACAAATTTTATTTTGAGCCATTAGTTTTACGGGAAATCCCGGAAATCGTTATCAACATGAATAAATACGGTTACGCTTTTTTGTTTTTGCCTTTTTCCCTCTTTGCCCAGCAACCGCAATCCTCGCGCCTGGAATCGGATACGGTCCAGCTGTCGGAGGTAACCGTGCGTGGGTACGAAACCAACCGGCCGCTGGTTGAAACGGCGGCATCGGTTAATGTGCTTTCCGCCCGAGAATTGACCCAGCGGTTTGGGGTGCCCACGATGGTACCGGCGTTCAATACGTTGCCGGGCGTGCGGATGGACGAGCGCTCGCCCGGCAGTTACCGGCTCTCGATCCGGGGCAGTCTGATTCGCTCGCCGTTCGGGGTCCGGAATGTGAAGATTTACTGGAACGAACTCCCGCTGACCGATGCGGGCGGAAACACCTATCTGAATGGGCTGGATGTGCGGTCGATCAGCCGGGTTGAGGTGATCAAAGGCCCCGCCGGAAGCTTGTATGGGGCCGGAACGGGCGGAACGGTTTTGTTCAGCGGAGCGGGTTCGTCTACCGGCGAGTCGTCCAACCGGGCCGAAGTGAGTGCGCTGATGGGGGCCTATGGTTTGTCGGGCCAGAACTACTCGGTTCAGACCGGAAAGAATAACGCAGCGATTTCCCTGAATTACGGCCATTTGCAGTCGGGCGGCTACCGGGAACACAGCCGGATGTACCGCGACAACCTCAGCCTGAACGGGACGTTTGCCGTTAATCCCAAGCAGACGGTTTCGGTGATGGGGTTGTATTCCGACCTGGTTTACCAAACACCCGGCGGGTTGACGGCGGCCCAATTTCAGCAAAACCCCCGTCAAGCGCGTCCGGCCACGCGGGTTACGCCCGGTAGCGTTGGCCAACAGGCGGGGATCTACCAGAAAACCGGCTACCTGGGCTTCTCCCATCAATACCGCTGGAGTGACCGCATTCAAAATACAACGGTAATCTTTGGATCATTGACCGATTTTTCCAACCCGTTCATTTCCAATTACGAACGGCGGGTTGATCAGGGGTTTGGGGCTCGCACGGTGACTCGCTGGCAGATGATCGAAGAAGGTGTGCCGACACAACTGGTTTTCGGGGGCGAGTGGCAGCAGAACTTTACCGTTGATCGCAACTACGGCAACCGGGGAGGACAGCCGGATACCCTGCAGGCCGACGACGAACTTCGGGCTTCGCAGTCCGTCATTTTTGCGCAATTGGAAGCATCGCTGCCGTGGGGAATCATTGCTACGGCGGGATTAAGCCGCAATGAGGTTGCGTACCGGTTCACCCGGTTTTCGCAGGTCCCGATCATTGCCCAGCCCCGCGGTTTTGAGCCGGTTTGGTTGCCCCGCGTGGCCTTGTTGAAAAAAATAGGAGAGGATATTTCGGTTTTTGCGAGCGTCAGTACGGGGTATTCGTCGCCAACGATTCAGGAAGTGCGCCCGTCGGAAGGAACGTTCAATCCAACGCTGGAGCCGGAGCAGGGGACCAACCTGGAAGCCGCCGTTCGGGGGCAGCTGGACCGTTTTCAGTTTGAAGTGGCCGTGTACCAGTTCCGCCTGCGGCAAACCATCGTCCGGCGGTCGGTGGAAAGCGGGGCCGAATATTTCATCAATGCCGGAGCAACCAATCAAAAAGGCTTAGAGACGCAATTGGCTTATAACCTGGTAGTTCCGAAACCAGCCGGGTTCTGGAAAACCGTCCGGGTCTGGAATAATGCGACTTTGACGAACTACCGGTTTCAGAATTACCAGCAGGGAGCCGTTGATGTGTCGGGCAACCGCGTTACGGGCGTGCCGCCAATCACGATTGTCACGGGCTTTGATGCCGAAACCCGGCTGGGGGTCTACGCCCACCTGACGCACCAGTACATCGACAAATTTCCGTTGGATGATGCCAATACCGTTCAGGCTGATATTGCCCGTCTGTTGAACGCCACGGTCGGGTTCCGGAAAAACGTTGCAAAACGCTGGATGGTGGATGCCTACGTCAGCGGTGATAACCTGCTGGACCAAACCTACAGTTTGGGCTATGACCTGAATGCTTTTGGCGGACGGTTCTACAATGCGGCTCCGCGCCGAAACCTGACAGGTGGTGTGCGGCTGGCTGTAAAATGGTAATAACCGTTGTGTTCATCGGCGGGTGGCTGCCCGCCGATGCCTGTTCTCCTACACCTAATCCTATTCACGATGGCAAGAGGAAGTTTTGGTCGAAATTACAGTCAATATGCTTTTTTAATTTTGCGCCTGGGGCTGGGCGTCGATCTGGCCATGCACGGATTGGTCCGAATTCCGAAGCTGACCAAGTTTGCCGATAAAATGGTCGGCGATTTTTCAACCACTATTTTACCCGATTTCTTGGTACGGGGTTTTGCTCTGGCCTTGCCGTTTGTAGAACTGGTCATCGGGCTTCTAGTGCTGGTGGGTGGACGGTTTTTGCTGTGGGGCGGTTTGCTAGGCGGGATAACCATGTCGGCTCTTATTTTTGGGTCAGCGTTGCGGGAAGAGTGGACGGCGGTCAGTATTCAGCTGATTCATATCTTAGCTTTTTACTTTTTGCTGCGGGAAGCCGAAGAGCGGTTATGAGTGAAATCTCGTAGCAAACCTAGTACTTTTAGTTTGGCGGCCAGCTCTTTGACGCGTAGCCCTCGGGCAATAATGGTTCCGTCGGGAGCAAGCAGAACCGTCGTCGGCAGGGCGTTAATGGAATAAATCTGCGTCAGCTTGTCCGTAGAGTCTGAGATAATTTGGGGCCAGCTGATTCATAATCCAGGCTGGTAAATCCAGCGGAGCTTACCAATCGTTCGTACTTTTTAGCGCCGTTCTTGAACACGGCCTTTGCGTGCTGCGGAAAATTGTAAACGAAATCTCCCATCATGGTTTTAACAACCATTGGAACCTGTCTTGTTACGACCTGGCCCTGCTGGAACACTTCGTACGTAACATACACCGGGTTGTAGTAATCAAAATTATTGCCTTTTATGTCCTGGGGTTCGGGGTAAATAATGGTTTCATCGCTGACATCAAGGTTGTTGTTCGTATCGACCAATACCGCCCATTTTCCGGCTTGCGAATCAAAACCCCGAATAACGTACACAGAACACTTGATAGGTTTCTTCGACAAGGTTGACGCATTAGTCGACCAGCCTTCCTCTTTGACCAGCCCCCAATACCAGTTCGTGTCGATCTTGCCGGCGCAGTAATTCTGGTACATAAACTGTTCAGTATTCATAACAACGCGGGATTTGACCCGATTGGTCCAGTGTTCGGGAATGTCTTTTACGGGTTGGCTGCTGGTGCCCGACGCAGTTCCTTTCGGATAGTCGCCGGTTTCGGCGCTGAGAATCCCAAAGCCCGGTTTGTACGGGCCATAGCCTTCCTGGATAGTCAGGGGAAGTGCTAGCGTAGCCGGTAATTCTTCGGCCTGTTGACAACTCAACCCTATAGCCAAGGTAGCGAATGTCAGGATTGCTTCAAGCTTGTTTCGTACAGATTGCCTATCGACTCTCATGCAGAGTGAACCTAATTTACTGCTGAATCTTCGTTACCATCCGGGCCAACAATCGTCTCAACTACACAGCCTTACACAACAGGCAAACTACCAAATTTGCCTGTTGTGCCATTTTAAATCATTTTATTCCTAAAATTAACTGAAAACTATGAGTGTTTCCATTCAAGAATTAAAGGGTACTACCAGCCAGGTAATTGAGGCTTTAAAAGCGCAAGGGTTGACGAACAGCGATGCCTTGCTGGAAGCTACCAAAACCGCAGCGGCCCGCAAACAACTGGCTTCCACGATTGGGGTAGAAACCAGTATCATTCTGGATCTTGCAAACCGGGCCGACCTGAACCGTATCAATGGTATTGGGGGCGTTTACAGCGATTTGCTGGAAGAAGCCGGTGTGGATACGGTTCGGGAGCTATCCCGCCGATCGCCCGAAAACCTGCACGCCAAAATCAACGAAATTAACCAGGTTCGGTTGCTTACCCAGCGTCCACCGACCCTGGATCAAATCACTGATTTTATCAATCAAGCCAAATCCCTGCCGGTTGGACTGGAATATTAAGGAATAAAAAAACCGTAGCGAAAGTGCTTTCGCTACGGTTTTGACACAGGAACAGGATGCTCTGTTCCTGAAATAGCGATCATATTCGTTCGGCCAGGTACGCGGCTACTTCCGCCAGGCGGGTTGAGAAGCCCCACTCATTGTCGTACCAGGACGCAATCGACAGCAGGTTGCCTTGCTTGGTGGTCAATGGCAAATCCATCAAGGACGTGTGCGGGTCGGCCACGATACGGGAGGAGGCCCATTCGCCTTCCAGCACGTCCATCACCCCTTTTAACGGTCCTTCTGCCGCGGCTTTGCGGAATGCATTGTTTACTTCTTCCACCGTGCAATCTTTTTCCGTGATGAGGTTCAGCTCGGCAATGCTGCCCGTACGGGTTGGCACGCGGTACGCTTTCCCGGTGATTTTAAGGTCTTTCCAGATAAATTGGAGCGCCCGGGCTGCTCCTGATGAGGAAGGAATGATGTTTTCGGTAGCCGCCCACGAATCGCGCCGGTCTTTCATCGGCTGGTCGGTGAGTGACTGGGTATTCGTATACGAGTGAACCGTCGAAAACAGGCCGTATTGAATACCGAAGTTTTCCAGAATTACCTTAATGGGAGCGGCCAGTGCGTTGGTCGTACAGCTGCCCATGCTGACAATGTGGTGGTTGGCTGGATCGAATGTGTCGAGGTTAATTCCTTTAAGCAGAACGGCATCGCAGTCGTCCAGGCTTTTACTCGGTGCGCTGATCAGAACGTATTTGGCTCCCCGGTCGAGGTGGGCCTGGGCACCCGCCCGAACCGTGGCCCGGCCCGTGCAGTCTACCACCAGGTCGACGCCCAGCGCGGCCCAGTCCGGAATTTCTTTCGCCGAGTTAATGTACGGAATTTCCCGTTCCCCGATGGTGAGTTTCCCTTCGCTCCCCGACACCGGTTCGTGCCACCGGCCGTAGTTGGTATCAACGGCAAACAAAGCCGCCAGGGTGTCTTCATCCCGGATGTCGGAAATGGAAACGGGAACAAAAAGGTTTTTGCTCAGACCAATCCGCAGAAATTGTCGTCCGATCCGTCCGAAGCCATGCAACGCAATTTTAGCCATAACAGTTTAATTAAAAGGTTCATTTGAGTAACACGAACCCGTTTCCTTTTAATTCCCGTTTACAGGGCCACTGGCTCATCCTGTTCGTCGTAGAATAAATAATTGAGGTAATCGATATACGGTTTTATCAGTCGGCAACCGTTGACGAGTTCGCTGGCAAAACCCGGTTTAAGCACTTCCTTGTCGGTATACCGGTGAATGAAAAATAGTTCTTTCCGGCGGAGCAAGGCAATTTCAGGGTGATCGGCGGTGTAGCCTTTGGGCGCGGTTTTCATGGTTTCGCCGGCGATTTCCGGAAAATACGCTTTGAATGCAGGCACTTCGATGATGGACTTGAGTTCGTCGACGTTGTAATCGACCTCCTGCCGAAATTTGGCCAAATGCGCCGGCGTGGGTTGCCACATGCCCGCGCCCAGAAACGATTCGTTATCCGGTTGAAGGTGAAAATAGAAATCGATGCGACCCGAGTGCCGCCCGCCCGGCCCGACAGCCGCTGAAAGATGTTTTTTGTAAGGCGCTTTATCTTTGGAAAACCGAATGTCACGATTGATCCGGAAGATGCAATCTTTCACGGCTGTATTGGGGAGCGGTTGAAATGCCTCGATCCCTTGCAGCAGTTGGCCAACAAAACTTTCAAATTCGGCTTTGGCGGCATCGTAGCGGGCGCGATTGGCCTGAAACCACTCGCGGTTGTTATTCTGGACGAGATCACGCAGAAAGTCAAGCGTTTGAACGGTAAGTTGTGAACTCGGAGCTTTTTTCGTCTTCATACAGTTCCAAAGCTAACCAGAAATAGCGAAGTTTGCACGAAGAACAATTGCGAAAGAAGGAATAAGCGAAAGAGCAACTAGCTCCGCAGAAAATTCGAATTGCTGGGGCATTTACTCTTTCGTTCATTCCTTCATTCACTCATTCAAAAAGTCATGTCTCGCATTCTCACCGGTATTCAAAGCAGCGGACGTCCGCATTTAGGTAATATTCTGGGTGCTATCAAGCCCGCTATCCACTTATCGAACGAGCCCGAAAATGAGTCTTTTTTCTTCATTGCCGATCTGCATTCGCTGACCACCATCAAGGATGGAGAAGTACGTCGGGAGTACATCCGGGCGGTGGCGTCGGCCTGGCTGGCATTTGGACTGGATACAACTAAGAATACGTTCTGGCGGCAATCGCAGGTGCCTGAGCACACGGAATTGGCCTGGTATCTGAACTGCTTTACGCCGTTTCCGATGTTGTCGAATGCGCATTCGTTCAAAGATAAGTCTGAACGGCTGGCGGATGTTAATGCGGGATTGTTTACCTATCCCTGTCTGATGGCGGCTGATATTTTGCTCTACGACGCCAACATTGTGCCGGTGGGTAAAGACCAGATTCAGCACATTGAGATGACGCGTGATATGGCCAGTGCGGTTAACTATCAAACCGGGGAAGAGCTTTTTGTTTTGCCCGAATACCGGGTTGATGAACGGATCATGACCATTCCGGGAATCGACGGGCAAAAGATGAGCAAGTCGTACAACAACTACATCGACATTTTTCTGCCCGCCAACGAGTTGTACAAAGTCATCAAGAAAATCGTTTCGGACTCAACACCCCTGGAAGAACCGAAGAATCCGGACACGGATATTACGTTCAAGTTGTACGCCTTGCTGGCCAGCGACGAGCAAGTGGCAACCATGCGCCAGAATTACCTGAACGGCGGCTACGGCTACGGCCACGCAAAAAAAGAACTGTATGAGCTCATTATCGATCAATTTGCCCAGCCCCGCGAACGGTTTTCGTTTTACATGGAAAACCGTGATGAACTGGAAAAAGAACTCCGGATAGGCGAAGAAAAAGCCCGGGCCGTCGCTTCCAGAACTATCCAACGCGTTCGACAGAAATTAGGCTATAATTAATTATGAATGATCGAATGCCCGGGCCACCGGTGTGGTGATTAGTTGCCGTAATACTATGAAGCGTGCTCTATGATCCTTTTTTACTCATTCTATCATTCAGTCATTCAAATTTGGAGACCCTTAATCAACTTGATACCGAGCTGTTTCTGTGGCTCAACGGTTTACACGTGCCCTGGCTGGACCCCGTGATGGTGGGGGCAACCAGGCGGAATACGTGGATACCGTGCTACATCGTGCTCATCGGTTGGCTGGGTTTTCAGTATCGCAAACAGGCTATTGGGTTGGTATTGACCCTGATCCTGGGTGTGGTGCTGAGCGATCAGATGGCGTCTGCTGTTTTGAAACCGTTGACGCTGCGGTTGCGACCTTGCCACGAGCCTGCCCTTCAGAAGTTGATTTATCCGGTGCTGGAGTGTGGAGGAACTTACGGGTTCGCGTCTTCCCATGCCGCCAACACCTTTGCGCTGGCTATGGCGTTGTGGCTGCTGGTGGGCAAACGCTTTCCGAGCGTCAAATGGGTGTTTGGGTGGGCTTTTGTGGTTTCCTACAGCCGGATATACGTTGGGGCACATTATCCGCTGGACATTTTGGCCGGGGCCGGGATTGGGGTAATCATGGCAGTAGCCTGTGCTGGGCTGCACCAGCGGTTGACCGGACGGTTTTTTTTGCCGAAAAACCGGGCTGAATAGCACTATTATTTAATTAAATGTGGCAATAGGTTGATAACCCCATCGCTAAAAGAAAACTTTGAGCGACTCGCCCCAAGAGTCGAACAATATTTGTATTTTTGCGGAAATTTTCGGCACCGCATGGCATCCCTTAATACGGTTAAGATTTTTTCAGGTAGTCAATCAAATTACCTGGCAGAGAAGATTGCCCGTCAATACGGCAAAGATTTGGGCGGTTATACGCTTCGCAAGTTTAGTGATGGTGAGTTATCGCCGAGCTATGAAGAATCGGTTCGTGGCTGTGATGTTTTTCTGATTCATTCCACCAACCCGCCCGCCGATAACTTGATGGAACTGCTGCTCATGGTTGACGCAGCTCGTCGGGCATCGGCGCACTACGTCACGGTGGTCATCCCGTATTTCGGCTACGCCCGGCAGGATCGGAAAGACAAACCGCGCGTGGCCATTGCTGCGAAGCTGGTTGCCAACATGCTGGCGGCTGCCGGGGCAGATCGGCTGATGACCATCGACCTGCACGCGGGTCAGATTCAGGGCTTCTTTGACTTTCCGGTTGATCACCTCGAAGGTGCGTCGGTATTTGTGCCGTACATTCAGAGTCTGAACCTGGACAATCTGCTGATTGCTTCACCGGATGTGGGCGGAGCTGCGCGGGCCCGTGCCTTTGCCAAGCATTTCAACGCCGATATCGTGCTGTGCGACAAACACCGCAAGCGCGCCAACGAGATAGCCTCGATGCAGGTGATCGGGGATGTGGAAGGGGCCAACGTCGTCTTGATTGATGACCTGGTTGATACGGGCGGTACATTATGCAAAGCGGCCGAGATCATTCTGGAGAAAGGAGCGAAATCGGTGCGGGCCATTTGTACTCACGCTGTTATGTCGGGCAAGGCGCACGAAAATATTGCCAATTCTGTGCTGGAAGAGCTGGTGGTATCCGATACATTGCCCATGCGCCAGCACAATTCCAAAGTACGCGTGCTGACGGTGGCCGACCTGTTCGCCAAAGCCATTGGCCGCATTCGTGATCATGAATCTATTAGTTCATTGTTTATAAAATACTAGAGGGAGTAAAGAGACTTTTATCTCTCTTCAAACAGCTAAATTTCTAACAAAATGAAAAAACACGAGATTGTAGGGTATAACAGAGCGAATCTCGGTAAAACGGAGTCGAAAACGCTTCGTGCCGAAGGATATGTACCCGGTGTACTGTATGGTGGCAAATCGCAGGTTCATTTCTATGCACCCACGATTCTGTTCCGCCAGTTGCTGACGTCGCCTGAAGCGTACGAAGTGACTCTGAATATTGAAGGCGACGAATACGTTGCTATTCTGCAGGATACGCAATTCCACCCGGTCAATGACCAGTTGCTGCACGCAGATTTTCTGGAAATTGTGGAAGGAAAAGATATTAAAGTTGAAGTGCCCATCCGTTTTGTCGGAACAGCTCCCGGTGTCCAAAAAGGGGGAAAACTGATCCAGAAAATGCGCAAATTGAAACTGCGTGGTGCCGTAGATCGCATCCCTGATTATGTGGATGTGAACGTGGCCGATCTGGATCTGGGTAAAACCATTAAAGTGGGTGCTGTGAAACTGGAAGGAGTAGAGATTCTGGACGGACCTCTGCTGCCAATCGCCAGCATCGAAATTCCGCGCTCTATGCGGGGCAAAACCGCGGCTTAATTGCGGTTTAACAACTAATAGATTAAACAGAAAGGCCAACCCATTTTGGGTTGGCCTTTCTGTTTAATCAGCGTTATCGTTACGGTTTACAGTGGGCTGAACCGTAATAAACCGTTACTTCTTCGTCACCCGAATTGAAATTCGGCGGTTTTGAGCACGGCCCTCTTCGGAATCGTTCGAAGCCACCGGGTGTTCCTGACCGTAGCCTTCTGCCGTCAGGCGGTTTTCTGCAATACCGAGGGTAACCAGTTCTTTTTTGACAGATGCCGCCCGGTTTTCCGAAAGTTTCTGATTCGAAGTGGCATCGCCAGTATTATCCGTATAACCGCCCAGTTTGACGCTGACATTGGGGTAAGCTTTCAGAATTTCGGCGATGTTTCGCAGCTGCTCCTGCGAGGACGATACCAGGGTCGCACTGCCGGTTTCGAACGTCAGCCGGTCAAAATCAAACCAGGTTTCTTTGTCAACGGCTTTCTGATCATCCTGAATGAAGCCCAAAAGCTTGTTTTCTACTCCACGTTCGGGCAGGGTCAGGTCAACGCCATTGGTTAATTTGACGGCCTGGAAAGCACCCAGATTGGGGGTGTAAACCACTTCGTTGTCGGCTGCGGTCGATTTTTCCAGCTCAACTCCCTCTGTGGTGCCCTCGGCTACCACGCCTTCCTGGGCGTATCCCGTAGCTTGGTGCGAGTGGATGGCAATGTACGGTGCAATGACCAGTGACACAATGGACATCAACTTGATCAGGATGTTCATCGAAGGGCCGGAGGTATCTTTGAACGGATCGCCAACGGTATCACCAGTGACCGACGCTTTGTGTGGTTCCGATTTTTTGTAATAAATCTGTCCGTTGATATCGACCCCCTTTTCAAACGATTTCTTGGCGTTATCCCAGGCTCCTCCGGCATTACTCTGGAAAATACCCATCAACACCCCCGAAACTGTCACTCCGGCCAGAAAACCGCCCAGCACTTCGGGGCCGAACAAAAAGCCCACAATCACGGGAGATATAAGAGCAATGGCACCCGGCAAAATCATTTCGCGAATGGAAGCCTGGGTTGAAATGGCTACGCATTTTTCGTACTCCGGTTTGCCGGTTCCTTCCAGAATGCCCGGGATCTCGCGGAACTGACGCCGAACTTCTTCCACCATTTTCATGGCCGCACGGCCTACAGCGGCAATGGCCAGCGATGAGAAAATAAACGGAATCATGCCCCCGACGAACAACCCGGACAGCACGTCGGCTTTGTAAATATCGATGCCGGTAATGCCCGATACACCGACGAAAGCCGCCAGCAGCGCCAGCGAAGTCAGGGCTGCCGACGCAATGGCAAATCCTTTGCCCGTAGCCGCCGTCGTGTTACCAACGGCATCCAGAATATCCGTACGGCCCCGAACTTCTTCGGGCAGTTCGCTCATTTCGGCAATACCACCTGCATTATCGGCAATGGGACCGAAGGCGTCGATAGCGAGCTGCATGGCGGTGGTGGCCATCATACCTGCGGCCGAAATAGCCACCCCGTACAGACCCGCAAATTTGTAAGAAATAAAAATACCGGCGGCCAGGGTAAGGATCGGTAACACCGTTGATTCCATTCCGACGGAAAGTCCGCCAATGATGTTGGTGGCGTGTCCCGTGGACGACTGGCGCACGATGGTCATAACCGGACGGCGGCCCATAGCGGTATAATATTCCGTAATAATCGACATCAAAGCGCCGACGACCAAGCCGGTGAAAATGGCGTAAAATACATCCAGCCGCGTAAATTCAACGCCCCGGATTTCGAGTTCTCCAGCGGGCAAAATGGCATTTACCAGAAAATACGAAGCAATGACGGTCAGGATGATGGAGGCCCAGTTGCCCATATTCAGCGCACCCTGAACATTGCCGTTATCGTCTTTCACCCGAACAAAATACGTAGAGACAATGGAGAAAATGAGTCCCAGGCCCGCAATCAACATCGGTAACACAATTGGGGCGTGTCCCAGAATGTTGTCGGCTTCTGGAATGCGGATCTCGCGGCCAAGCACCATGGTGGCCAGAATGGTGGCCACGTAGGAACCGAATAAGTCGGCACCCATCCCGGCAACGTCACCGACGTTATCACCCACGTTGTCGGCAATTGTGGCGGGGTTGCGCGGATCGTCTTCCGGAATCCCGGCTTCAACTTTCCCCACAAGATCGGCCCCTACGTCGGCAGCTTTGGTATAAATACCGCCACCAACCCGGGCAAATAAGGCAATGGACTCTGCACCCAGCGAGAAACCCGCCAGCACCTCCAGGGTCTTTTCCATCGGAATACCGTTGACGTCCCCGCCAGCTCCCACATAAATGGAATGAAAAAGAATGAACAACACACTCAAACCGATCACTGCCAGACTGGCAACGCCGATTCCCATCACCGAACCACCGGTGAAGGAAACGTTCAGGGCGCGCATCAGGCTGGTTCGTCCGGCCTGAGCGGTGCGAACGTTCGCTTTGGTGGCGATTTTCATGCCGATATAACCCGCCAGTGCTGAGGTAAAAGCGCCAATGGCAAAGGCAATTCCGATCGGCCAGTCGGAGTTTTCAACCAGCGTTCCGGCAAAGCTGAGCAGCGCAGCCACCACAATACCGAAAACAATTAAAATGCGCCATTCGGCTTTAAGGAAAGCAATGGCACCGTCGGCGATATACGACGCAATTTCCTGCATCCGCTCGTTGCCAGCCTCCTGACGCGAAACCCACATAAATTTGGCATACATCACCACCAGGCCAATCAGACCCAGAATGGGAACAAGGTAAATACTGAAATTCATGCTGAAGGAGTAAAAGGGTTGTTTATGGAAAGAGGCAAATATAATCGGATTAGTAGCATTTGAAAATGAAGCAAGAGCTTTTGATAAATTTTAGGGAAAAATTGTTGCTTTTCCTATGGAGCAAAAAAAAACGGGATTTAATTCAAAATGCAGGTGTTTAAGAAGCAGATGGTTAGCCCGGGCTGACTATTTTTGCTGACCACGTGAACGCTTCCTGTCGATGATGAACCGATATCCATTCCGTTTTTTTCTTATTTTCTCAATTGCCTTTGTTGTATTTGCGTCACAACTAGCTTATAGCCAGAATAAAACCGCTGCTGCCGGGACCATTTTACAGGGCCTCAAGAAACTCAATGTGGTGGGTACGGTTTTGTACGTAGCCGCTCACCCCGACGATGAGAACACCCAAATGCTGGCTTACCTGGCCAACGAACGGCTTTTGCGCACGGGATACCTGGCCCTGACCCGGGGCGATGGCGGCCAGAACCTGATCGGCTCGGAACAGGGCGAATACATCGGCATTATCCGCACGCAGGAATTGCTGGCGGCCCGGCGCATCGACGGACCCGAACAGTTTTTTAGTCGGGCGTATGATTTCGGGTTTTCCAAATCAACCGAAGAAGCCGTTAAAACCTGGGGGCAGGAGCAGGTCCTGGGCGATGTCGTCTGGACCATTCGGAAATACCGGCCGGATGTGATCATTACCCGTTTTCCACCCGACAGCCGGGCCGGACATGGTCATCATAGCGCGTCGGCATACTTGGCCGAAGAGGCCTTTAAAATTGCCAACGATCCGACCAAATACCCGGAGCAACTCAAATGGGTGAAACCGTGGCAGCCCAAGCGCATTTTTTGGAATGTCTTTATTCCGGGTGCGTTTATGAGCAACAAAAAACCGGACGAGCCGGGCGTAATTGCGGTAGAGACAGGTTTGTATAACCCTTTACTGGGGAAATCTTACGGTGAAATTGCCGCCGAGAGCCGGAGCCAGCACAAAAGCCAGGGTTTTGGGGTTCCCGCCAATCGCGGGGTTAAAATCGATTATCTGCTGCTAAAAGGTGGAGCACCGGCGTCAACCGACCCCTTCAATGGCATTGACCTGAGTTGGAAAAGGGTTCCGGGCGGTGCGAAAGTGCAACAGCTGATCAATCAGGCTATTACCGCGTTTAAGCCCGAAAAACCGTCTGCTTCCGTGCCGATTCTGGTACAAACTTACAAGGCGTTGAATCAACTGGATACGGCCAATGTCTACGTAAAAGCCAAGCGGCAGGAAGTTGAAAACCTGATTCAGCAATGCATGGGATTATGGTTTGAAACCAATCCGCATGACTACGCAGCTGCCCCCGGCGAGCGATTGCAGGTGACCAGCAATGTGGTCAATCGGAGCGATGTGCCAGTACGGCTGATTGGGGTGCAAGTACCAGCCCTAAAAAAAGATACCGCTATCAATCTGGCGCTAAAACCCAACGATGTCACTGCCTTTACGAGTGCGATTACTATTCCGACCAACCAGCCGATCTCACAGCCTTACTGGTTGGAAAAACCGGTCGAAAAAGGACTGTTTCAGGTCACGAATCAGACACTGATTGGGCTTCCCGAAAATCCGCCCGCTTTTACTTCCCTATTCACGTTTGAGATTGGCGGGGAGAAATTTACGTTTAGTCGCCCGTGGGTCTACAAATCGACGGATCCGGTTGATGGCGAAATTTACCGCCCCTTTGTTATTCAACCGGCAGTGATGGTCAATCTGGCCGAGGGCGTTTATGTGTTCGCCGATGATACCCCCAAAACCGTTGATGTGGTACTGCGGTCAGGCCGGGCTGCGGTTTCCGGCACCCTGAACCTGGAAGTTCCGGCGGGCTGGCGGGTGGAGCCAGCGCAGGTACCGTTTGAATTCAAGGGGAAAGCGCAGGAGTCGCGGGTGACGTTCCGGGTTTTTCCATCGGCAACCTACAGTGAAGGGAAATTACGGGCGATGGTTACTGTGAGTTCGGCCAAGAAAGCGGACTACGCCAGCAGCCTGCGGCTCGTAGCGTATAAACACATTCCGACCCAGACGGTTTTTCCGGCTGCCGCTGCCAAACTGGTGAAGCTGGATATCAAGGTAACCAGCAAGCAGATTGGCTACATTACCGGAGCTGGCGACCTGGTCCCCGCGGCTTTGCAGCAGATCGGTTGCCAGGTCACCCTACTCGGACCCCGCGAAATGAACGGTGATTTGTCCCGGTATGATGCCATTGTGACGGGTGTGCGGGCCTACAATACGGAAGACTGGCTGCGGTATTACCAACCCCGATTGATGGAATACGTCAAAAACGGAGGGCGGATGATTGTCCAGTACGTTACCCCCGGCGGTTCGTTCATCCAAAACGGGTTAAAAGTTGATCAGATTGGCCCGTATCCTTTTACGATTGGCCGGGAGCGGGTTACGGAAGAAGACGCTAAAATGACGTTTCTGAACCCTCAACATCCGCTGTTGAATTCGCCCAACAAAATTACGGAGCAGGATTTTAACGGCTGGATTCAGGAGCGTGGTCTTTATTTTGCGCAGGATTGGGACAAAGCGTACGAACCCATTTTCTCCGCTCATGACACCAACGAAGCCGCCAAAGAAGGAAGCCTGATTTACACCAAGTACGGAAAAGGACACTTCATGTACACCGGGCTGGTTTTCTTCCGCGAATTACCCGCGGGCGTTCCGGGGGCTTACCGATTATTTGCCAATATGATTTCGGTCGGCCAATAGCCGTACGGTTTAACAATTTTCGTTTTTACGGATAAAATTTAAAGCCGCCCGGACCCGGTTCGGAGCGGTATGAACGGCATGTGGCAAATCTGGATTGATACGGGCGGAACGTTTACGGATGGTATGGCCATTGATCCGGCCGGTAGCCTGCTCCGCACCAAAGTCCTCAGCAGTAGCTGCCTTCGCGGAACATTGGTTGCGGAACCATCACTTCGGTTGGAAGCATCCTGGCTCAAAGCGCCAATTTTTCAAGGATATCGGCTGCGGGTTCTGGAAACCGGAGAGACGGCAACGGTTTTGCAGTTGGATACTTTAGGTAATTTGTTGCTGGATGGGGAGATACATGTAATAAGTCAAGCGACTGTTGAGCTGTCAACGGGTGAAGAAGCGCCGGTTCTGGCCACGCGGTTATTGTGTCTAACACCGTTAGATCAGCCTTTCCCAACCCTGGAAATGCGCCTGGGAACGACGAAAGGAACCAATGCCCTCCTGGAACGAAAAGGGGGCCGGGTGGCGCTGGTCGTCACGGAGGGGTTTAAAGATCTGCTCAAAATTGGTACTCAACAGCGGCCTCGTCTTTTTGAACTGGCGATTCCAGACCCGGAAATTGTCTACGAAACCGTTTGGGAACTGGACGAACGGATGGCGGCTGATGGACAATTGGTTCGGCCCCTGTCGGATCGGGCGGTGACTCATCTCATCGAACAATTGCGTGCCACACAGCCGGAGGTGGTGGCCGTATCGTTGCTCAATGCGTACAAAAATCCGGCGCATGAACAACAAGTGGGCGATGCCTTGCGGCAAGCGGGTTTTCGGGTGACGCTCTCGCACGAAATATCATCGGCAATTCACTACGTTTCCCGGACGCAAACCACCGTGGTGGATGCTTATCTGTCGCCCGTTTTACAATCTTACCTGACTAATCTCACCAACCAATTAGAAGGAAACGCGGTCCGGATCATGACCAGTGGAGGAGGCTTGGTCAGGGCGGAGTTGTTTCAGCCGAAAGATAGTTTGCTAAGTGGGCCGGCGGGGGGCGTCATCGGGGCCGGGGAAATTGCCCGGCGTAGCTCAATTTCCCGAACCTTAACGCTCGATATGGGCGGAACGAGCACGGATGTGGCCCGCTTCGATGGGCGGGTCGACTATCAGTTTACCACCCGAGTGGGTGCGTTTGAGTTACAGTCACCTTCGCTGGCCGTAGAAACCGTGGCTGCGGGCGGTGGATCGGTTTGTTGGTACGACGGGCATCAGTTGCGGGTTGGCCCCCAGAGTGCGGGGGCATTTCCCGGACCTGCCTGTTACGGGGCGGGCGGGCCACTCACCATTACGGATGTGAATCTGTTACTCGGTCGTCTGCACCCCGCCCTGTTTGGCATTCCGGTCGATACTGAGCAGGCCAGGGTGGCTCTACAGGCCGTTTGTCAACAGGTGGAGCAACAGACCAACGAGGCTGTCGATGCAGAAAGTCTGTTGATGGGCTTCGAGCGGATTGCCAACGAAACGATGGCCGGTGCTATTCGCAAAATATCCGTGGCGCGTGGTTTTGACCCCAAAGATTATGCTCTGTTGGTATTTGGGGGCGCGGGCGGACTACATGGCTGCTCGGTGGCCGAACTTCTTGGCATTACAACCCTCATTTTGCCTTTTGATGGCGGATTACTCAGTGCATATGGTATGGGACAAGCCCGGATTGAACGATTGGCATCCCAACAAATTCTGCAGCCGCTGTCGGACTTTGCTCCCAGGCTGCAAAACAGCATCGACGAATTGATTGAAAAGGCTACCGAAGCTTTACAAAAGGATGCCGGTGACCAGGTAAAGGCGGAAGTGCGGCAGATTTTGCTGTATTTGCGGTTACAGGGGCAGGAAAGTACGGTTGAAATACCTTATTCAGACCGGCTGGATGTAGCATTTCAGAAGCGGTATGTGCAGCTATACGGCCATTTCCCGAGCAACCGCCTGATTGAAGTGGAAAGCATGCGGGTGGTGGTTGGCAGTGAAAAACAATCGGAACTAATTTCGTTAGATGTGGTTTCGGAGCGGAGGGCCGAACCGTCTTTTTTCGTTAATGGCATCCCTGCGTATACCTGGGAAAAGCTGGAAGAAGGCGCTTTTTTCGGCGGTCCGGCCTTGTTGTTGAATGCCACTTCATCCTGCTTTTTGAAAAGCGGTTGGGAAATCACGATTGGACCGGGCCGGAATGCCACGGCTCGTTTTTCGGGAGAACCGGAAAACCGGGAAGCACCGTTACTGGAAGCGGCCCAGACCGAGTTGTTTGCCCGGCGGTTTACGGCGATTGCGGAGGAAATGGGCGCGCAGCTCCAGCGGACGGCTTTTTCCGTTAATGTGAAAGAACGACTGGATTTTTCCTGTGCACTGCTCAACGAAAAGGCTGAATTGTTGGTCAATGCCCCCCATATTCCGGTGCATTTAGGTAGTTTGGGGATTTGCACCCGCCTGGTGCTGGAAAAACTCACCCTGGGCCCGGGTGATGTAATTATAACGAACCATCCGAAATACGGGGGTTCGCACCTGCCGGATATTACGTTGATGGCCGGCGTTTTTACGGACCAGAATGAACGGATCGGATACGTGGTGAACCGGGCGCATCACGCCGAGATTGGCGGAAAAGTGCCCGGTTCGATGCCACCGGATGCCACACGACTGGTGGAAGAAGGTGTCGTGCTTGAACCCCAATACCTGGTAAAAGGAGGCCGGTTTTTATGGGAAGACGTGCAAAAACGGTTTACGGAAGCACCGTATCCGACCCGCGCGCTGATCGAAAACCGGGCTGATATCGAAGCCGCGCTGGCTTCCCTGCGTTCGGGCGAGCTCGCGTTGCAGGAACTGGTTCGGCGGCATGGTTTGCCTACCGTGCATCAATACATGCAGCGGCTCCAGCAGGCAGCCGCCAACGCGTTACAGCCTCTTTTGCGTGACTACGACGGCCAAACGTTTTCGGCCCGGGAGACACTGGATGACGGCCACCGGATTCAAGTGGCGATAGCCGTTCGCAACGGGCAAATTACATTGGATTTTACCGGAACATCTCCGGTTCACCCGCGCAACCTGAACGCTAATCTGTCCATTCTTTACAGCGCAGTATTGTACGTTTTACGACTCTGGTGCGAGCCGCGCTCGGTCGGGCCGCGTTCGGTCGGACCGCGCGCGGTTGATCAGGATATTCCCCTGAACGAAGGATTGATGAAGGCGGTTTCAATTCAGCTGCCGGAAAGTTTTCTGAACCCGGCGTTTTCGGATGATCCGACAGAATGCCCGGCGGTGGTGGGTGGCAATACGGAAGTCAGTCAACGACTGGTCGATACCTTACTGAAGGCGCTGGAATTATCGGCTTGCAGTCAGGGAACAATGAACAACTTCCTGTTTGGAAAACCGGTAGAGACCGGAAAACCGTTTGGTTATTACGAAACCATCGGGGGTGGGGCCGGGGCCGGTCCGGGTTTTGCGGGTCGTTCGGCGGTGCATCAGCACATGACAAACACCAGGCTCACCGATCCGGAAGAACTGGAACGGCGGTATCCCGTTCGCTTGCATCAGTTTTCGATTCGTGAAGATTCGGGCGGGGCTGGCGAATGGCGCGGTGGCGATGGCATTGTCCGGGAAGTTGAATTTTTAGAACCGGTTCAGGTAACCTTACTAAGTCAACACCGGGTGGAAGCACCTTACGGTTTGCAGGGCGGAGAATCCGGAAAACCGGGACAACAAACACTCATTGATGGCAATGGTGATGAAAAACCGCTGCCCGGAATTTTTACGCGGGCCATGCGGCCGGGCGAGCGGATCCGAATTGAAACACCGGGCGGAGGGGGCTATGGGGTTAAGAATTCGGCGTGATGAGTAAAAAGTTTGGGAAATAACGGCTATTTTAACCTTCAATTCTTAACGCTTAATTCGTCACTTATCAAAACGCTTTCTCTTCGTTCCGGTCTGGGAAGTATTCTCTTCTGGTCGGTTATTTCGGCGGCTTTCATCGGTCCCGGATCAGTAACTGCCTGCACGATGGCGGGTGCTCAATACGGCTTGAGTCTGCTGTGGGTGCTCACCTTTGCAACGCTCGGTACGGTTTGGCTCCAGGAAGCCGCTTCGCGCATTACCATTGCTACTGGTCGGGACTTGGGGCAAACGATTGCCCTGGCTAACCGGGATCGAGGCAAGGCCATTCCCGCGCTGCTGTTTTTTGCAATTTGGCTGGGGTGTGCCGCTTATCAGGCGGGTAACATTTTGGGGGCCGTTTCAGGCCTGGCGCTGCTGACGGGCTGGTCGGTTAAAGGATGGACGGTTGGCGTGGGGCTGGTGTGCCTGGTGCTGTTGGCGATTGGGTCAACGCAATGGATTGCCAATTTTCTGGGAATCGTTGTTTTTGCGATGGGAGGGGCCTTTGTTTACGTGGCCATGGGAACCCCCGTTTCGTCGGGCGAGGTCGTAAAATCGTTGGTGATTCCTTCGTTCCCGTCGGGGTCATTGCTGCTCATCAACAGCCTGATCGGGACAACTATCGTGCCTTATAACCTGTTTTTTGGATCGGGAATTACCTCAGGCCAGACGCTGAGCGAAATGCGGCTGGGCATCTGGATCGCTGTATTGCTGGGCGGATTGATTTCGGTCGTGTTGCTGTTGGCGGGTTTGCTCGTAACGGGCGGCTTTTCGTTTGAGAACATGGCCAATGTGTTGAGTGAGCGGGTGGGTAGTTGGGGCGGAAGCCTCTTTGCTTTTGGCTTGTTTGCCGCCGGTTTTGCTTCGTCGCTGACGGCCCCGCTGGCGGCCGCAGTGACCGCTCGCGGGTTGTTGGGGTGGACGGCTACTACCTGGCGTTACCGGCTCGTCTGGCTGTCGGTGCTGGGAATTGGGTTGCTGGTCGGCTTGTCAGACTACAATCCGGTAACGATTATTGTGGTAGTCCAGGCAATCAACGGAATTCTGCTACCGGTAGCGACGGTTTTTCTGTTTCTGACCATCAATGACCCCAAACTCATTCCGGACGGATACCGCAATTCGCGATGGCAAAATCTGGCGATGCTTTTGGTGGTGGCCGTATCAATGCTTTTTGGCGGTTGGAACGTCTGGCTGGCCGTTCAGAATCTGCTTTCCTGACGGTTTATCGAAGTTCTGGTTCGTTCGTCACAAAGTCCATTGATTTTAGGTAAAGAGAACTGTATCTTCGGTTTAACAAACGAAGGACGGTATGAAGACGAAAAGATACATACTTATCGGGTGGGTTTGCCTTCTGGCGCTGAGTGGCTTGAGCGGTTGTGCGACCAAAGTGTATCAGTTCACCCCCGTATCCGGCGACATAGCCCAAATCGAAGGACGACCGACGACAAAAGCAGAAAAAGAAGGTATTACCGTTGTGGCCTCTTTTGAGCGGCTGGATCTGCAATACGTTGCGCTGGATATTGAAGTCAAAAACAAGACGGATCATTCTTTTACCGTCAATCCCGCCGATTTTGAATACACGGCTTTGGATAATGACCAGCAAACGGTTTTTGTCATTACTCAATCGCCCCAAAAACCGCTCATGTTTGCCGCAGCGGATCCTGTTCGGGAGGCTGATCGCACCGCTTACAATCAAGAGCGCGAAGTCAAGCGCCTAAAGACCGCCAAAGTATTGAACACGGTTTTGCTGGTTGCGGCCATTGCCAGCGACGTCGCAAGCTCGTCGAACCGGAACAACCACCGTCCGGAGCGCTGGATGCAAAACCGGATAACGCACAACAACATTTATGCGGCCATCCAGGCCAAGCGCATCATTGACCACGGAACGTTTGCCAACCGAATGGAGCGGTATGACTACGAAACGTACCGCTGGAAAGAATTGTCCATGAAGCCTACGACACTTCAACCCGGTGAGTCTGTGCGGGGGCTCGTTTACCTGCCCATGAGCCACGAAGCCCGGCATATGCTGGTCAATTATCCGGTGTCGGAGCATGAATCGGTGATGCTTACGTTCCAACAGGAATGGGTGAAGGCGAAGAAGAGAAGGAAGTAAAACGGTCAAAACGTTGCCGGTCTTCAAGATCTGTACGGTTTGAAATACCCCCTTGCTATAAATGCTTGACAATCAGGTTAAGCATTATTTATTTATTGAATACCCCTGATTGACTCGCAGGAAAGTCGTATTTTTAGCTTAGTAATTCTTCCCGAAATCAAGGACTAATGCAATTTTCCCACCTTCATTGCCATACCCAATACTCGCTGCTCGATGGACAGGCCGAGATCAAGAAGCTGATCAAGAAGGCTAAAGCCGATAACATGCCCGCCGTGGCCATTACTGACCACGGGAATATGTTCGGGGTGTTTGAGTTTGTCGCCGAAGCCGCCAAGCAAGGCATCAAGCCGGTGGTAGGCTGCGAGTTTTACGTGGTAGAAGATCACACCAAAAAGCAGTTTACCAAGGAACAGAAAGACATTCGGTACCACCAGTTGCTGCTGGCAAAAAATCCTACGGGCTACAAAAACCTGATCAAGCTTTGCTCGCTGGGATACATGGAAGGGCTGTATGGCAAGTACCCCCGTATTACGAAGGAACTGATCGATAAGCACAAGGAAGGGCTGATTGCCTCGACCTGCTGCATTGGAGCCTCGGTGCCGAAAACCATTCTGAAAAAGGGAGAGGAAGCGGGAGAAAAAGAATTTCAGTGGTGGCTGGATCGCTTCGGCGAGGATTACTACGTTGAATTGCAACGCCACGAAATTCCCGACCAGATCAAGGTGAATGAGGTGCTGGTACGGTTTGCCCGCAAATACAATGTAAAGATCATTGCTTCCAACGACTCCCACTACGTGGATCGGGAAGACTGGGTAGCGCACGATATCCTGCTGTGTGTTAATACCAACGAAAAACTGAGTACGCCTTCTGAGAAAGAATTTAACGACGAAGAAGGTTTTAAAAAGGGAACCCGATTTGCGTTTTTCAGCGATCAGTTCTATTTCAAAAATACGCAGGAAATGTCAACGCTTTTCAGCGATTTGCCGGAAGCAATTGACAACACCAACGAGATTGTCGACAAGGTTGAAACGCTGAAACTGAAGCGTGACATTCTTTTGCCAAACTTCGTCATTCCCGATGGGTTTGCCTCTCAGGACGATTACCTCGAATTTCTGACCTTTGAAGGAGCCAAGCAGCGCTACAAGATTCTGACGCCGGAAGCTGACGAACGGCTGCGGTTTGAGCTGGGCGTTATTCGGCAGATGGGTTTCGCGGGGTACTTCCTGATCGTTTCCGACTTCATCAAGGCCGGGCGCGATCTGGGCGTGATGGTGGGGCCGGGCCGGGGCTCGGCGGCTGGCTCGGCGGTGGCTTACTGCATCGGTATTACGAACATCGACCCGATTAAATACAATTTGCTGTTTGAGCGGTTTTTGAATCCCGACCGGAAATCGATGCCCGATATTGATACGGACTTTGACGACGAAGGCCGTCAGAAGGTGATCGATTACGTGGTGAAAAAATACGGTAAGCAGCAGGTGGCCCAAATCGTCACGTACGGTACAATGGCGGCTAAATCGGCCATTAAAGACGTGGCTCGTGTGATGGAATTGCCGCTGCCGGAATCGAACGCCCTGGCGAAGCTCGTGCCCGACAAGCCGACGTACAACATGACCCTCAAAAAGATTTTTGAGGATTCGATTGATACGCTGGGGATGATGATTCAGCCCGAGGAAGTCGAGAACGTGAAGCGGATGCGGCAGATCGAAGCCGGAAACGATTTGCAGGCGAAGGTACTGAAACAGGCCCGGAAGCTGGAGGGCAACATCCGGAACACGGGGATTCACGCGGCCGGGATCATCATCGCCCCGGAAGACCTATCAAACATCGTCCCGGTATCGACTTCGAAAGAATCAGATCTGATTATCACGCAGTACGAGGGCCGGGTGATTGAGGATGCGGGGGTAATCAAGATGGACTTTCTGGGGTTGCGAAACCTGACCATCATCAAAGAATGCCTGCGGCTGGTCCGACAAAATTACGGTGGATTCCTGATCAACGGCGTCGAAACCGATATTGACGATATTCCGCTGGATGACACAGCGACGTACGAACTCTTCCAGCGGGGGGAAACAAACGCGATCTTCCAGTTCGAATCCGACGGAATGAAAAAGTACATGAAGGACCTCAAGCCCGACCGCTTTGAGGACCTGATTGCCATGAACGCGCTCTACCGTCCTGGTCCGATTGCCTATATTCCGACATTTATCAACCGGAAACACGGTCGCGAAGAAGTGAAGTACGATTTGCCAGAAATGGAGGAGTATCTCGCTGATACCTACGGGATTAACGTCTACCAGGAGCAGATCATGCTGCTGTCGCAGAAGCTGGCCGGTTTTACCAAGGGCGATGCCGACGTCTTGCGGAAGGCGATGGGGAAAAAAGACCGGGCGACGCTCGACAAGATGAAGGGAAAATTCATCGACGGTTGCGCGGCCAACAAACTGAACATCAAAACCTGCGAGAAAGTCTGGACCGACTGGGAGGCCTTTGCTTCGTACGCCTTCAATAAATCGCACTCGACTTGCTATGCGTTTGTAGCCTATCAGACGGCTTTTCTGAAAACGCACTACAAGTCGGAATACATGGCGGCCGTCTTGACGAGCTGTTTGGGTAACATCGAAAAGATTACGTTCTTCCTGGAGGAATGTAAGGCCATCGGTATTCCGGTGCTGGGGCCGGATGTGAACGAATCGGAACGGTTTTTTGGGGTCAATCAGAAAGGCGAAATCCGGTTTGGACTCGGTGCCATTAAAGGAACGGGTGATGCCGCTGTGGAGTCGATCATTGAGGAACGCAAAAAAGGCGGCCCGTTCAAGGATATTTTTGATTTCGTGATCCGGATCAACCTGCGCACGGTCAACAAAAAAACGCTGGAGTCGCTGGCCTATGCCGGGGCATTCGACAACCTGGCCGATATGCATCGGGCGCAGTATTTCGATGTGCCAGCCGGCGAAAACGGAACCTTTATCGAAAAACTGACGCGATACGCCAACAATTACCACGCCGAAAAGTCAGCAGCCCAGCAATCGCTGTTTGGGGGGGCGGGTGGCGAACCTGACATCCCACGTCCGAAAGCGCCGAATGTTCAGCCTTGGAGTGAAATTGAGAAGCTTAAATTTGAAAAAGAAGTGGTCGGTTTCTACATCTCCGGTCACCCGCTGGATGAATTCCGGATCGAACTGGAGAGCTTCTGTACCTGTACGGTCGACAAGTTGTTCGACGAGTCGAACCAGGGCAAAGAGGTTACCGTTGGTGGAATTGTGTCGAGTAAGCAGCTTCGGCAATCGAAAAACGGTAACCCGTTCGTTATTTTTAAGCTGGAGGATTACAATGGTTCGGTTGAGATGAGTTTGTTCGGGGAAGATTTTGTCCGGCTGGGCAATTACATCGAGGAAGGCTTGTTTCTGCACGTCAAGGGTAAACTCCAAAACCGCTGGAACTCGGATGCTTTCGAATTCCGCCCGAATTTCATTCAGTTACTCACGGAAGTGCGGACGAAATACAGCAAAGAGCTTTGCGTGCAGTTGGATTTGAAGCTGATTAATAACGAGTTTGTTGCCAAGATTACCGATTTGGTCAAAGAGTATCCAGGTTCGTGTAATCTGGTGCTGCGCGTTATGGACGAAGAAGATCGGGTGGAAGTGAGTATGTTATCACGGCCTTTCAAAATTACGCCGGTAAATGAGTTGCTGAAAGCGCTGGATGCCATGGATGGCGTAGGCTACCGGTTGAATTAAAATTCGAAAGGCGGCTGATCAGCCGCCTTTCGAATTCAGGTTTATTTCTTTTCTTCAAATGAATCGACGTTAACCCGGATTCTCCGGTCGGGCATTTCGTCTACTTCCATCAGAAACGTTATTTTGCCTGCTGCCCCTTCAAGTGTTAAGGTTGTATTTTGTTGATTGCCACCGGGATCGACGAAGCGAGCTTTCATGACCGACTTCCCCTCTTTGTACGGAATTGTCCAGGAGCAAGTATTGGATTGAACTTTACCAGTCATTTTCTGATCCGCGTTTCCACCAGGAATGATGGTAATTTCGGACGAACTGATTTCAATGGTGCTGTTTTCATCGACCGTCCGCTGAACGGTGCCGTTGCGGTCGAGGTATTCGGTTTTGGACACCGCCAGTGTAACGTTTTTGTCACATTGGCCAAAGCTGGTAGCCACGGCCAGCGTTAAGAACGGAAGTAAGAGAAACTTTTTCATACAGTATTTGTCAGTTAATGTTACTTTTCAAAGATAAACATTGAATTAATTACTGGGCAAAACAAGCTACTTTGTTTTGCAAGGATAATGATATACGGCTAAGGCATTGGATGAAAGGAGAATGACTGGTCGCAGTAGGCCGGATGTGCAATTGCGGAAGGGAATGAAAAGGGTGCGTGAACTTTTTTCAAATGCAAAACATTGTACGTACATAAGAGTTAAAACGAATAAAAATAGAGATACAAATCATGGCAAAAGCGATTGAAATAACCGACGCTACCTTCGCAGATGTAATCAACTCTGATAAACCTGTCTTAGTGGATTTCTGGGCTGAATGGTGTGGGCCTTGTAAAATGATTGGACCCGTTGTGGAACAACTGGCCGGCGAATACGAAGGCAAAGCTGTTGTTGCTAAAATGGACGTGGATATGAACGCGCAGGTTCCGGCCCAATTTGGTATCCGGAGCATTCCGACGCTGATGGTGTTTAAAAACGGCAAAATGGTTGACAAGGTAATTGGTGCCGTTCCCAAAGCTGTTCTGGAACAAAAATTAGTCGCTCAACTGTAAATTGATATTCGGTACGGTTTTTTTTCTGCTGAACTAAAACCGTACACCAGTGGATGTGACCTTTACGAATACAAGCCGGGCCCTGGGCCCGGCTTTTCGTTTTCCAGCCGTTGCAGTGACAAAGTGGCTGCCGAAGCTTGTCCGGTTTCGTCTTTTGGTCTATCTTTCCATACACCGAATATGACCTAAACGATGAAACAATTTTTCCTGCTGATTCCCTTACTCTGCGTACTGACGGCGAGTGGGCAATCGTTTTCGCCCGCTGAAGTGGCTCGCTGGCAGAAACGCGCCCAATCCATCACCATTATCCGGGACACCTGGGATATTCCGCATATTTACGGAAAGACCGATGCCGACGTTGTTTTTGGGCTGTTGTACACGCAGTGTGAGGATGATTTTGCGCGGGTGGAAGAAAACTACCTGGACGCGATTGGACGAATGGCCGAGGTAGACGGCGAAGCGGCTTTGTACCACGATTTGCGGGCGCGACTTTTCATGGATACGACGCAGGCCGTTGCGCTTTATCAGAAATCGCCGGGCTGGATGAAAGAATTGCTGGAAGCCTTTGCCGACGGAACCAATTATTACCTGCATACCCACCCCCGCGTAAAACCGCGCTTACTGACCCGCTTTCAACCCTGGATGCCGTTGATGTTCAGTGAAGGTAGCATCGGGGGGAATATTAGTGTGGTCAATACCGACCGAATCAAAGCATTTTATACCCATTCGGCGTGGTCGTCGCAACGGTTTGACTTTGAGAAACACGAACGTGAACCAACGGGATCGAATGGTTTTGCAATAGCCCCCTCGAAAAGCGCAACCAAAAACGCGCTCTTGCTCATCAACCCGCACACCTCGTTTTACTTTCGGTCGGAGGTGCATATGGTGAGCAAAAAAGGACTTAATGCCTACGGGGCGGTAACTTGGGGGCAATTTTTTGTCTATCAGGGGTTTAACGAAAACTGTGGCTGGATGCATACCTCCGGTGATGCCGACTCGGTGGACGAATACCTGGAAACGGTTGAAAAAAGGAATGGCAAGTACTTCTACAAACACGGTGATGTGTGGAAACCCGTACAAACCGAAATTATAAAGCTTCCTTATAAAACCGCAAACGGGATTCAGCACCAGGAATTCACGATTTATCGCACTCATCATGGCCCCGTTGTGGGGCAGTTGGGCGAAAAATGGATCACGCTGAGCATGATGAATGATCCGCTGAATGCACTTGCCCAGTCATACCAGCGCACCAAGGCAACAAATTACGAGCGGTATAAAAAAGTGATGAAATTAAACGGCAACGCAACCAACAACACGGTTTATGCCGATCGAAACGGCACGATAGCGTACTGGCATGGGAATTTTATTCCGAAACGGAATCCGAAGTTTGACTGGAATCAGCCCGTTGATGGCAGCGATCCCGAAACCGATTGGAAGGGGTTACACGACATTGATGACATTGTGCAGGTCAAAAATCCGGCGGTGGGGTGGATTCAGAACTGTAATTCGACGCCGTTTACGGCCTCGGGGGCTGATAGCCCAGTACAAAGTCAGTATCCGGCCTACATGGCACCGGATGGTGAAAATTACCGGGGCATTAATGCCGTGCGGGTGTTGCGTGAGAAAACCGTTTTTACGCTTGATACCCTCATCGCTGCGGCTTACGACCCGCGTCTGCCCGGTTTCGATGCGTTGATCCCTGCTTTGCTCAGCGCGTTTGATGCTGTTACTGAGCCATCGAAAACCGTGGGAGAAGCGGTTGATATATTGCGGAGTTGGGATAAAACCTACGGTACGCATTCAGTGGCAACCACGCTGGCCATTCATTGGGGAGAACGGATTCAGCGGCTGGCCCGTTCGCGTTTTTCCAAAGGCCAGCGATTTGATTACCTGAGCTTTACCGCTTTTACGGTGGAGAAGACCAGTCCGCAAGAAAAAGTAAAAGCCCTGGCCGACGTGCTGGATGAGTTGACAAAAGACTTTGGTACCTGGAAAATTGCCTGGGGTGAACTCAACCGGTTTCAGCGCCTAACCGGCAAAATCCAGGAAACGTTTGACGACCAGAAACCGAGCCTGGCGGTTGGCTTTACCCCGTCGGCCTGGGGAACACTGGCAGCTTTTGGTGCCCGGACGTATCCCGGAACGAAGAAGCGATACGGTTATGTCGGTAACAGTTTTGTAGCCGTGGTTGAATTTGGAAAGAAGGTGAAAGCCCGTACCGTAGTAAATGGCGGACATAGCAGTGATCCAAATTCTCCGCATTTTGACGATCAGGCCGCCCTATTCTGCGAAGGGAAGTTCAAGACGGTCTGGTTTTATCCCGAGGACGTGCGGCAACACATCGGAAAGACGTATCATCCGGGTGAATTGGCGCAAGCTAACTGATGTTCCGTCAGTCAGCGGCCGCGTTTGAATACGTGCGGATTATCGACAAAACTTCTTCCCCGATCATTTTTACTTTCATTTTTCCGAAACCCTTAACTGTGATGAGCTCATCCAGCGTGGTGGGCCGGACGCGGGTCAATTCCAGAATAGTTTTTCGGGGCAAAACCATGTAACCGGCCAGGTCATTCTCTCCGGCCAGATCGTCGCGCCATTTGGTCAGGGCTTTGTACAGACTGGTGCCTGATTTAGAGCCGGATTCGGTGTCGCTATCGCTTTTACGGCGATCCTTTTTGCGGGTGGATTGAAACGTCAGTTCTGCGTGATTGCGGGCTTTAAGGTATTCCAGCGTTTCAAAACCGTTCAGGCTGTTTTCCAGACACTGAAGTTTGATGAACAGTTCTTTGCTCAGTTCGTCCAACGATTCATGCAGGACATCGCGTACCTGCTTGTTGTCAGAATCCGTGGGAAGGCCTTCCAGGGGTTGTATAAGTTCGCTGAAAAACAAGACGTTGAAGTACTGAGCCGCTTTCTTGATCCGTTCCTGCAAAGGCTGGTTTTCTTCCGGAAGCTGGTTTTCAGTAAATAAGGATTGCACCTGTTGGGCAAATCGAACGGCCACGTTTCGGGCTTTCTCCCGAAATACCGTTTGCAGTTGCTGGAAACCCGAAGCCAGCCCTTCGTCCAGACTGACCGAATGTTCGGAAATGAGCCGCAGGCATTTGGTAAACAGGTAATCGATGCGGTCCAACGAAAACAAATCCAGCATCAGTTGCTCCTGGTTTGTTTGTTTGGAGCGCCACAGCTCCTGGTTATCGGGAGTTTGTTGCTGGACCTGCTCGTGAAATTCTTCGAGCAACAGTTCGGTTTTGATGCTGTGCGACGGAATCGGCTCCCGCAATACCAAACCGTCGAGCGTTTTGCACCGGCTGAGGGCTACATAAACCTGTCCGTGGGCAAAGGCCGCAGCCGCGTCAATGATAGCCTTTTCAAAGGTCAACCCTTGGCTTTTGTGAATCGTAATGGCCCAGGCCAGCTTTAAGGGGTACTGAACAAATTTGCCAATGGGTTCCTCCCGAATTTCGTGCGTTGCCGGGTCGAGCGTATACCGGATATTGAGCCATTCCAACGGCGTGATGGCCAGCGGTTCGGGATCGGATGGGCATTTGACGTAGATAACATCGTCGTCGATGTCCGTAATCTGCCCGATTTTTCCGTTATAAAACAGTTTCTCGCGCGAAACATCATTTTTGACAAACATCACCTGCGCGCCGATTTTCAGCTCAAGGCTGGCTTCGGTTGGAAAGGCGTGGGCCGGAAACTCACCCTCAATGGTAGCATCGAACGTATGCAGGGGTTGTGGAAGCGACTCCAGCTTCTGACTGTTGATGTGCTGAGCGGCCTGATTATGCGTCGAGAGGGTGATGTAGCCTTCCGCATCGTTGGGAGTGAAATCGGGAATGTGCCGCTGATTTAGCTCATTGAGCTGCGAGATGGTCACCCGTTTTTCCCGCACGCTGTTTAGAATGTCGATAAACCGTTGATCAGCCTGGCGGTAAATGTGTTGTAGTTCAATGGCGATATACGGTATTTTCTGCAAGGCCTGGCTACCGAAAAAATAACCGGTTTCGTAATACGGTTTCAGCAAATCCCAATCTTCATTCCGAATGACCGGCGGCAGCTGTTGCATGTCGCCAATGAGGAGTAGCTGAACACCACCGAACGGTTCGGGGCGGTGCCGGAAGCGACGCAGCACGTCGTCAATGCCGTCGAGCACGTCGGCGCGTACCATACTGATTTCATCAATGATGAGCAGATCCAGGGTTCGGAACAACTTGATTTTTTCGCGGGTAAATTTTCGGTTTTCCCGGCCTAGTGCCCCTGGTGGCAGGGGCCCAAATGGCAATTGAAACAGCGAGTGAATGGTAACGCCCCCCGCATTGATGGCCGCAATGCCGGTTGGCGCTACCACGGCCAGCCGTTTGGAGGATTGTTGCTTGACCTGGTGCAGAAAAGTCGTTTTACCCGTGCCCGCTTTTCCCGTCAGAAAAACATGGCGATTGGTATGCAGAATAAAGTCGTGAGCAAGCTGGAGTCTTTCGTTAACAATGGTGGGCATACAGTAGCAAATGGTAAACAAAAAAACGTCCTTGGTTTACGATCCGGGACCCGGTTTGAAAAGGAAGTCAAGATACGAAAAGAAACCGTAGTGCCCCAATCGATTTTTCCTTTCATCCCGCTAGACTGACACATTCAGAAAGGGAAGCGGACAAGCCGCTATAGGGCCGAATAAGTCCAACGTTAGCAAGATCGGTTGGACAGAAAACCGGATTAGCTGGAGTTTAATTTCTAGAAAAGTACAATATTGGTTTCGTATTATTCTATTTAGTGGGCGCTGGAATTAAAAAAATATTATTTTTCTGAATGCAAGAGTATTCAGCAGGGGAATTTGTATCTTTACTCATCAGATGATATGATGACTACAGAAAACATACCCATTAAACGCGAAAGTCTGGCCGACGCGGTTGTCAACAAGTTGCAGGAGCAAATCACGATGAACCACTATAAAGTAGGGGAAAAACTGCCTTCGGAGCCTGAGTTGATGCAGCAGTTTGGGGTCGGGCGATCGACGGTTCGGGAGGCTGTTCGGATTCTGACCAACAAGGGGTTGGTGCGCGTCCAGCAGGGCCTGGGCACCTTTGTACAGTTGCCACCCAACAACGTAGAACCGTTGCACCAGTGTCTGCAACGGGCAGAAGGTGCGGACGTGAACGAAGTGAGGCAGTTGCTGGAACTGAAAATTGCCGAAAAAGCCGCCCTTAACCGCACCCAGGAAGACATTGATTTAATGACGGTTTTTTTGCAGAAGCGGCATGATGCCGCCTTGCAGAACCAGCCGGAAGACTGCATTGAAGCCGATATTCAGTTTCATATCCGGCTGGCAATGGCCTCCCAAAACGATGTGCTGGTTGATTTGTATAAAATCATCGCCGACAAAATGAAGAAGTCATTCATGGAAGTTTTCATCACGACGGAGACCCTGCTCAGCAAGCAGACTATGCATACCTCCCTGCTGCAAAGCGTGGTCGATCGCGATCCCAAAAAAGCATGGTATTGGGCGGCTAAGATTACGGGCCAGATTCAATAGTACTCTCCTTGATGCGCTGCCTTAACTCATTTTAAAAACAGGTTATCACACTATGGATTTAATCCGTTCAGCCTTACGCAAACCCATTACTGTTCTGGTGTTGGTGGCGGGATTGTTTTATTTTGGCGTTGGTGCCGTCCGCTCGATCAAAATTGACATTTTTCCTAATCTGGACCTTCCCGTCATCTACATTTCCCACCCCTACGGCGGGTTCACTCCGAACCAGATGGAATCCTTTTTTGGGAAACAGTACGTTAACCTGTTGCTTTATGTGTCGGGGGTTAAAAGCATAGAAACCAAGAATATACAAGGGTTGACGCTGATCAAGCTTTCCTTCTACGAAGGAACAAATATGGCCCAGGCCGCTGCCGAAGTGTCGTCGTATACCAACCGGGCTCAGGCTATTTTTCCGCCCGGATCACAACCGCCGTTTATTCTGCGGTTTGACGCGTCGACCCTGCCCGTTGGTCAGCTGGTTTTGAGCAGTCCGATCCGGACGAACAACGAATTGCAGGATATGGCCAACGTGTATGTACGGGCCCGGTTCAGTGCCATTCCGGGGTTGGTGGCTCCGGCGCCGTTCGGCGGAAACTCGCGAACCATCGTTATCCGGGCGGATCCTGAATTGCTGCGCTCGCACAACCTAACCCCCGATCAGCTGGTGGCGGCTTTGCGGGTGAACAACCAGGCAACCCCGGCTGGTAACGTGCGGGTAGGGGATTTGAACTACTTCACACCGGCCAACACGACGATTAAAAATGTCAAGGATTTTGAAAATATTCCTATTTATACTGGTGCGGTTCAGAATATATACCTGCGCGATGTAGCCCGGGTCGAAGATGGCGCGGACATTACATCGGGCTATGTACTGGTCAACGGACGCCGTTCGGTGTACTTGCCCATTACCAAATCCGCCGATGCCTCAACCTGGGAAGTAGTACAGAATCTGAAAAAACAATTGCCGACCTTTCAGGCTCAATTGCCCGAAGATGTTAAACTATCGTATGAGTTCGATCAGTCCGTTTATGTAATCAATTCGGTGGAAAGCCTGATTGAGGAAGGAATCATCGGGGCTATCTTAACGGGTTTGATGGTTCTGCTGTTTCTGGGCGACCCGCGCGGAGCCCTGATCGTGATCATTACCATACCGATCTGTATTATCTCGGGCGTATTATTTCTATCGCTGTTTGGGCAGACCATCAATATTATGACCCTGAGTGGGTTGTCGCTGGCGATCGGAATTCTGGTGGATGAATCGACGGTGACTATTGAGAATATACACCAGCATTTGGATATGGGTAAACCCAAAGCGCTGGCTATTTGGGACGCCTGTAAGGAAATTGCGTTCTCAAAACTCCTGATTCTGTTCTGTATTCTGGCGGTTTTTGCGCCGGCCTTTACGATGAAGGGCATTCCCGGAGCGTTGTTTTATCCGTTGTCACTGGCCATCGGCTTCTCCATGATTACATCTTACGTCATGGCGCAAACCCTGGTACCGGTTCTGGCTAACTGGTTAATGAAAAGTCATGATCATAAAATTGATACAATAGCGGGCAAAAACGGCGTTAAAATTCATCATAACGGTCATAGCAACGGCGACGGTTTACCCGAAGGAACCATCCTGAAAGGAAAGAGCCAGCTGGCTAATCAGGCCGATTTAAATCAGGACGGTAAGATTGGGGTATTCGAGCGGTTTCGACTCAAGTTCGTGCGTTTTATAGAATGGACGTTGCCGCACAAAAAGCTCGTTACGCTGGGGTATTTTGTGGTGGCGTTTGGATTTACAGCGTTCTTTATTACCATCATCGGACGGGATGTGCTTCCACGCGTCAGTGGTGGGCAGTTTCAGGTCCGGTTGCGCGCCCCGGATGGAACGCGGCTGGAGAAAACGGAAAAAACCATGCTGCGCGCGCTAGACGTTCTGCACGATCTGGTGGGCAAGGAAAATGTGGAAATTACCTCGGCTATGGTGGGAATGCACGGTTCCCAGTTTTCAACCAGCCCGATTTATCTGTTCATGGCCGGCCCCCATGAAGGCGTTTTGCAGGTGAGTTTAAAGCATGGTTTTGACATTGATCTGGACCAATTGAAGGATCAATATCGCGCTAAAATGAAAGCGGCCCTGCCGGACGTAAAATTATCGTTTGAGCCCCTGGAACTGACCGACAAGATTCTGAGCCAGGGTTCACCGACGCCCATCGAAGTAAAGGTGATCGGGAAGGATAAAAAACAGAACGAAGTATACGCCAACAAAGTTATCGCCAAGCTGAAGGAGATTTCGTACCTGCGGGATATTCAGATTGGATCGGCCATTAATTACCCGGCCATTTCCATTGATATCGACCGGGTTCGGGCGGCTCAGCTGGGAACGGATATTTCGGCCATTTCCCGTTCGTTGACGGCTTCGACCTCCTCATCCCGGTTAACCGAAAAAAGTGTCTGGATTGATCCGAAAAGTGCGCAGATGTACAGCGTGCAGGTGCAGGTTCCGGAAAACCAGATGAAAAGTGTGAGCGATATTGGTGAAATACCGGTGTTACCAAACACCAACCGACCGGTGTTGAGTGATGTGGCAACAATCAAGACGGAGCGAACGTACGGTGAAAACGATAACATTGGAGCAGTTCCTGTCTTATCGGTTACGGCCAACCTCAACGACATGGATTTAGGGACCGCCACCAGGGACGTGAACAATGCCATCGCCGAACTGGGTGAGTTGCCGCGTGGTCTGACCGTCGAAACCCGCGGTCTGACGCAGGTATTGACCGAAACGCTGGACAGTTTGCAAACGGGTCTGTTGACGGCGATTATCGTGATTTTTCTGATGCTGGCGGCTAATTTTCAGTCGTTTAAGGTATCATTTATTGTTTTGTGTACGGTTCCGGCGGTTTTGGCAGGTTCGCTGGCTTTGCTGCTGCTGACGGGCTCGACGCTAAACCTGCAATCTTACATGGGTATGATTATGTCGGTGGGGGTGTCGATATCCAATGCCGTGCTGTTGGTAACCAATGCGGAGCAGCTGCGGATGAAAAACCACAATGCCTTGCTGGCCGCGAAGGAGTCTGCGTCGTTGCGTTTAAGACCCATTCTGATGACCAGTGTGGCCATGGTGGTTGGGATGATGCCGATGGCGCTGGGGCTTGGCGAAGGCGGTTCGCAGACGGCTCCTCTGGGCCGGGCCGTTATTGGCGGGCTGATTGCGTCGACCTTTGCCGCCCTGCACATTTTACCGCTCGTGTTTGCCTGGGTACAGGGCAGCGCGTCAGTCCAATCGGTATCGCTTGATCCTGAAGATAAAGAAAGTAAACATTATATTCCTGGCGTTTATGAAACGGCTAATTAATAGCGTTATGTCCCCCATCGTTGCGGTTTGCTCTGGCATGCTGGTGGTGAGCGTGTTGCAGGGTTGTCACTCATCCGACAGCAAGGCTGATAAAGTAACAGTGGCGGAGGAGCCCGAACCGACCGAAGTATTTACACTTCGGAAAGGAAAACTGTCGTCCAATCTGAAAATTCCTGGTGAACTGCTGGCATTTCGGGACGTGGATATGTACGCCAAAGTGAGCGGTTTCGTCAAATCCATTCATGCCGATGTGGGTTCGGAGGTAAAACAGGGTCAACTGCTGGCGCTGGCCGAAGCGCCTGAATTGAACGCTCAGCTGGCCGCAGCGGAGTCGAAACTCAAGTCGCAGGAAGCCTTGTACATCGCCAGTAAATCGAATTACGATCGGTATGTAGATGCTGCCAAGACGCCGGGAACGGTAGCTCAGTCGATGCTGGAGCAGGCCCTGGCAAAGAAAGAATCGGATTTTGCGCAGTTGGCAGCCGCCAAAGCTTCGTATCGGGAAGTTGCCGATATGCGTAAATATTTGGAAATCAGGGCGCCCTTTAGCGGGATCATCAGTTTGCGGAATGTGAGCACGGGGGCGTACATTGGGCCCACGGGCAAAGGGTCAGAACTGCCGTTGTTTGTGTTGGCAGAACAGCGCCGGCTCCGGTTGGTAGTTTCGGTTCCGGAAGCGTATACAGGCTATGTCAATCCGAAGGACGAAGTAACCTTTACCGTAAAGGCCTTCCCGGATAAAAAATTCAGTGGTAAAGTGACGCGTCTGGCTGGGGCGCTGGACAAGCGCTTACGTTCGGAGCGCACGGAAATCGACGTTATGAACGCTGATCGGAAATTGTTGCCGGGCATGGTGGCCGAAGTAACCATCCCGCTGCCTACCAAGAATACAACCTTCGTTGTGCCCAAATCGGCGGTTATCAATTCATCAACGGGCATTTTTATCGTGAAGGTCATTAATCAGAAAGCCGAGTGGATTCCCGTGCAGACCGGGCTGGAAGAAGGTGATACCATTGAAATTTTTGGCGAGGTCAAAGAAGGCGATCAAATCATGACGACGGCAACGGAAGAAGTGCGTAACGGTTCGCCGGTCCGTTCGGTCAAACAAGTCTCCTGATATACAGGCAAAACCCTGCCAGGTTTTGAAAACCTGGCAGGGTTGCTCCTCGCATTTAGAGCGAATGTAGAATAACCGCACATGCTTCCCGGATCTGTTCGTCGGTGATCACCAGCGGGGGAGCAATACGCATGGAGTTGTCGCAGAACAAAAACCAGTCCGTGATTACCCCAAGTGGTTGACCGGCAATGGCCCGGTCAATGATCGGTTTTAGCACCTCGAACGATTCAAACTCGGCCGCCAGCATCAATCCTTTCCCACGGATTTCTTTGATAGCCGGATGCACCAGCAATTGCCGGAACAGTTGGCCTTTTCGTTCGGCTTGTGCCGGGAGTTGTTCATCCTGAACAACGCGCAGGGTAGCGAGTGATGCCGCAGCACTAACGGGGTGGCCGCCAAAGGTGGTAATATGGCCCAGGATGGGATTGGTTTTGAAAACGCCCATGATTTCCGCCGAGCTGATAAAAGCTCCAATCGGCATGCCGCCCCCCATTCCCTTGGCACAAACCACCACATCGGGTATTACGCCAAAACCTTCAAACGCCCAGAACGTGCCGGTGCGTCCGAATCCCGTCTGAATTTCGTCAAAAACCAGCAGCGCACCGACTTCTGTACACCGTTGTCGAACAGCTTGTAAATAGGCTGCTTCGGGCACCCGAACTCCGGCTTCGCCCTGCACGACTTCCATGATCACGGCCGCCGTGCGGTGCGTAATCTGGGAAAGGTGTTGCCAGTTTCCGTGCTGAATGTGCCGGGTATCGGGAAGCAAGGGCCGAAAGCTCCGCTTGAAATTTTCGCTTCCCGACAGCGAGAGCGCGCCCTGAGTGGCACCGTGGTACGCGTTCAGGCACGAAATAAGCTCCGTACGGCCCGTAAACCGTTTGGCCAGCTTCATGGTTCCTTCGATGGCTTCGGTGCCGGAATTGGTAAAATAAACGTTCGTTAGTGATTCCGGCAGGGTTTGAGCCAGCGCATGCGCCAGTTGTGCCTGGGGTGACTGCACGTATTCGCCGTACACCATCAGATGCAGGTATTTATCCAACTGCTCCTGAATAGCGGCCAGAACACGCGGATGCCGGTGGCCCACGTTGCTGACCCCAATGCCCGAAATCAGATCGATATACGGTTTTTGCTGATCATAGAGATAAATGCCTTCCGCGCGCTCAATTTCGAGGGCCAGTGGAAAATCGGAAGTCTGGGCAACATGCTGGAAAAAAAGTTGCCGATGCGTTATGAATGGGTTGGTCGTCAATGAAATACTTATTAGCCGGTACAAAAATACACGGTTTGGATTCTTGGGCGAAACATTGAACTTTATTAACTTTCGTAGTTACTAATCTGGTGCCTATGAAGTTACTTTACCTGTCTGTTCTTCTGGGGTTTCTGGTGCTTTCAACGAGCGGTTGGGCGCAGGATGTGTACTACGAACCCGGCCGGACGCACATTCCCGGCACGTACGATTTTGTCCTTAAAAACGGCACCACCCTGCGCGGTCAGTTCGTTCGGCGGGACAGCGCTTCGTACCTGATTCGCACGAAAAAAGACGGCGATCAGTTGCTGGCCGAAAACGATATTGTCCGGGCCGACCTGGTGGGTGGCACCCTGCGGAGCGGTCCCGACTTCCCAAACGGTTTTCCATTCCGGCTGTATTTCATGCCGACGGGTTACATGCCCGAAAAAAAGAGCCTTTATTTTCAAAATAGCTACGTTCTGTTTAGCCGTCTGGACATTGGTATCACCAAACACTGGAGCGTGGGTGGCACCTTTCAAACCCTGAGCCCGCAGAATTTTCATACGGTTTCCACCAAACTGGGCACTAAACTAACCTCCCGATCCCACATTGCCCTGCACGTTCAATACGTTGGCGTTCGGCTGAACGAGCGGCTACTAACGCGCCTGGGCTTGGCGCAGGGCATTGTGACGATTGGCAATGCTGAGCGAAACATGACTGTCGGAGCCGGGGCCACCTTTTCCGGGCACGGTTTTGCGTCATCGGGGGTTGTAACGATTGGGTACGTGCGGAAAATGACGCCCGATCTGACTTTTATCAGCCAAAACAACATCCTGGTGGGAGAGGCCCTCGAACCGTCTTACACGTACCTGACGGGCTTGTCATCGGCCGGTTTTCGATTCAACCGACACCGTCATGCCTTCGATACGGCTATTTTGTTCCCCATCTTTAGTAACAAAGGCTTGATTCGGACGAGTCCACTGCCGTACCTAAGCTATCAAGTCAGAATTGGCAAATAAAGAATAGGCAGGAGAACTAAACAAGAGTATATAGAGTCGAGCAAAAAACGCTCCTGTCTCTCCTGACCTGTTTTCTCTATTCTTCAAAAAAACAAACGGTTCCGCCAACCCAGTCGAAATCCTTGTTGAACCGGACCCCAATCATCTCCCCGCGACTGAGCCGCGCCAGATTAGTTAATAACGTTGGGCGCGGGTCTTTTTCGTGCCAGATGTACAGCATCCGAATCTCGCACTTCACCAAACCGTCCGGAGCCTGTATCACCGGTTCGTACTGTACTTTGCGCTGCAAAAGATAATTCTCTTTATCGGGGATGGCATCCAGTTCATCTTTGGTAACGGATAACCTGACCCCGCTTCCGGCAAAAGAAAACAACGGTTTTAAAACGTAGTTTTCCAAATCGTCGGGATACGTTTCGATGGTATTCAGGTAAAAACTCTTCGGAACATACGGGCTGTCTAACAACGGAAGCGTGTGTTTACTGATTCGAAAGAACCAGTTGGGGTGCCCAATCCATTCGACATCTACATCGTCGGTCAGCGAAAAATCGGTCTGTAATTCGGGGATGTTTTGTAATTCATCAAATATCAGGCGGTTATAGATTCTTTTGATGTGGTAGCGTTCGCCGTTTTTTTCATAATACAGCTTCCGATCCTCTTTCTTAATCCGGGTCAGACAGACTGGTTCAATGCCCAGCATATCGCGCGTAACGGCAAAGTCGATCCGGGTTTTTTGTTTTTCCGGAAAGATTTCCAGCAGAATTACCTGTTCGATGGGGTCAAGCCCGACCAGCAGCCGGTGGAGATGTTGGCGGTAGGTTTCGTCCGTATCCATGTTGAACAGGTGGCTAAAACCGTCGGGAATTGAAAAATGGGTGCGAAAGTTTTGGGCCAGGTACGACTGAAAGCCAAACAGAGAAGGAAAACCTTGCAGTTCAATGAGTTGTGGGGTTAGCTCGCCTTCTTTGTCCTTACAGATAGCGAAGTCGATGGCCAGAAAGGACGTATGATCGTTTTCGTTGGGGACACGCTGACCGGGCGGAATGGCGGCTTCGGATAATTCTTTAAAATCTTCCCGCGTCAGGGTGTCAATGATGGAATCACAAGCCTCCAGAATGTGATGTTTTAACCCTTTGGGAACAAAAACCGGGGTTTCGGCAACGCGAAAATCCAGCTGCCTGGGAAAGTCGTGTTCAATCTGATCCAAAAAAGCCCGGTAACGATCCGGGCTGAATGCCATGTTGTAGGCCTGACGAATGGGTTGAATCATGGGATGAAAACGAAACCGTTCGGGAATTCCCGAACGGTTTCGTCGTTTAAAGGTTAATCAAACTGGATTGCCGCAGGAAACCCGGAATCACTTCCGACTCCGTCAGCGTAATTTTCTGCGGGTCCTGTAGGTAGGCGACCATGTCGTTGTATTTGTCCAGGCCATGGTTCTCAATGATTTGGGACTTTTTTTCATCGGTCATGAAATACCGCAACATGCCTTCGCCGTCGGCTTCCGGGTGGAACTGGGTACCGAAAATTTCGTCGGTGAAACGGATTGCCATAATAGCCCGGTCCAGCGGAACGTGTGGTCGGATTTTTTCAAGGCACAACAGCTTTACATCCAGTTCGTTGATCCGGTCCCAGTTAGGTTCGGTCAGTTGATAGTCCCGCGAGTCGACCGCAAAAAAAGGATCGGGCAGGCCCTGAAACAGCGGTTCGGTCAGGCCGTCATCGGTTTTATGCATCGGAAAGATGCCGAACGAGTTCGACTTGCGTTTGCTGATGGTGCCGATGCCCAAATGCCGGGAGACCAGCTGAAACGAATGACAGATCAAAAACAGGTATTTTTTGCTTTCGTTGGTCCGATTGTGCGCAAACAGCTGATCAATCAGCGCAAAATACGGAGCCTCCCAGGGTTCGTCACTCGGAAGCGGACTCCCCGGACCGCCGGTTGAAATGTAAACATCGTATTCCAGGCCGGGCACTTCGTTTTTACCCCGCACGTCATAAATCGTATGCGTTAAGGCCACCTCCATCTGATCGCTCATATTCCGGATAATTTGCAGAATACAGCGCATTCCCTCGTTCGGAACATGGTTATACATGTCCAGAACAGCCACTTTCATTGATTCCATTGGGTAAGTTCAAAGCCACAATTTACGGTAAGAAGACGATCAATCGTCGGTAAAGATAACTACAACAAACCGTGAGAAGTTTCCTCCACAATGTAATCCACGACTCGCTTCAGGTCATTGGTCTGGCGAAAAACCGCCAGCTGGCGGTCGGCTCCGGTGCCCATTTCGAGGATCGTTTTGACGTATTCAATTTCTTTGCGGCTACCGAGTTCGTCGACCACATCGTCGATAAATTCGAGCAATTCCTGCGCCAGCGTGAAGTAGGGAACCTCCTCTTGTTTGCCAAAATCGATGAGCTTGCCCTCGATTCCGTAGCGGGCGGCCCGCCATTTATTTTCGTTGATCAAAATTTTTCGATACGGCCGAAAATTGAGGTTTTGCTTGTGGAGTTTATAAATTTTGGCGACCAGCGCCTGCATGACAGCCGCTAAGCAAACCGTTTCATCCACGCGCATTGGTACATCGCAGATCCGGAATTCAATGGTGTTGAAAAACGGGTGAAGCCGAATGTCCCACCAGATTTTTTTGCCGTTGTCGATGCAATTCGTTTTGACGAGCAAATTGATGTAATCATCGTACTCGGCTGCCGACGCAAAGTAATCGGGAATGCCTGTGCGCGGAAATTTGTCGAATACCTTAGAGCGGTAGGACTTGAACCCCGTATTTCGTCCGCACCAGAACGGTGAATTGGTGGAAAGGGCATAGACATGGGGCAGAAAATACCGCACCGCGTTCATGATGTGCAAGCCTTCGTTCCGGTTTTCAATGCCTACGTGTACGTGCAGCCCGAAAATAAGGTTTGAACGGGCCACATCGCGCATTTCGTCGATGAGTTTGTCATACCGCTCATTGTCGGTGATGAGCTGATCCTGCCAGTCGGAAATGGGGTGAGTGCCCGCGGCCGCAATTTTCAGATTCTGGTTGGTGGCCAGATCGAGAATCATCTTGCGCAGGTAGGTTACCTCTTCGCGGGCTTCGTGGATGTTCGTGCAGATGTTGGTTCCCACTTCTACCACGGCCTGGTGCATCTCGGCTTTGACCCGTTCGTGTAGCACAATTTGTCCACCTTCCACAATCTTCGACATGTGCGACCGCAATTCCCGCGTTACGGGGTCGATGGTCTGAAATTCTTCTTCAATTCCTAGCGTGAAAACGGGCATGAATCAGGGCTTGGCTAAATATACGCTTGACTAAAGTAATGAGGTTGGTTTGATTGATGTGTGGTAAGGAAGGTTGAGCTGAATCCAAGCCTGACAGGTCTTCAAGGCCTGTCAGGTTTAAAAATGGCGTTGATTTAAAGGTGTTTTCTGGTTTAAATGATCAGATCCAGACTGAGCTTATTTATCTTTCTTTTCTTTCTTACCGCCCTTTTTGTCGGACTCCCCGGCTTTCTTCTTCGGTTTTTCGGCCACGGTTTTCTCTTTTACCCTTTTCTTGTCCGTAATCGACGTGACGGGCTGTTCTGCCGTATTGGGCAGGGCGAGCTGGGCCTGGGAGGAACGCCGGACGTAGGTTCCCCAGGTCAGATTGTCACCACCCGGTTGGTGAGACTTGGCGCGGTTGATGGCCAGGTTGGCCGCCGTTTCCACCACCCATTCGAAATTTTCCTGACCAACCGAATAAATATCGGCATCCGGTGCCGGGTTGCAGAAGTCAATAGCGTACGGAATGCCGTCGCGAACCGCAAACTCAACGGTATTGAAGTCGTACCCGAGTGCCTGATTGAGGGTAATGACGTATTCTTCGATGGTCGTCATTAGTTTCTTGTACGCTTCGCCGGAAGTTTTCGGTTCGGTGGCGTAGCGGAGGTGGTGCGGGTTGCGCGGTTCGTAGGGCATGATCCGGACGTCGCTTCCACCGATGCAATAACAACGGAAATAATCATCGAACACGATCTCTTCCTGAAGGAGCATCACGAGCTGACCGGTTTCGGCAAACTTATGCCAGAGATCGTTGGCATCGTACACCTTATAAACGCTTTTCCAGCCGCCCCCGGAATGCGGTTTCATGTAAGCCGGAAAACCGATGTATTGAAAAATCGAATCCCAATCCATCATTTTCAGGTTCCGGAACGAGTTTTCGTTGGTATCGTCGGGCCGTTCTTTGGACGGCAGTAAAACCGTTTTTGGAACGGGAACATTCAATTGGGTGGCCAGGCAGTTGTTAAAAAATTTCTCGTCGGCGCTCCACCAGAACGGATTGTTGATGACGGCGGTACCCGTCAGGGCCGCGTTTTTCAGGTAAGACCGGTAGAAGGGAACATCCTGCGAAATACGGTCAATAATAACGGCGTAATCGGTCGCTTCGCCCTGAACGACTTTGTTGATGGACACAAATTCGGCGACAATGCCACTTTCTTTTTTACTGTTTACCCGGTCCACAAACGCTTGCGGAAACGAGTTTTCCTGTCCGAAAAGAATGCCAATTTTCTTCATACCAAATGCCAATGCGGAAGCGCAGAGTTGGAGTTAATGATCGAGTGGATAATGTTATTTGAATGCAAATTGTTTAAAATGATGGTTCAGGTGCGCCACGTAATCGATGATAAGCCACGACAAAGGCACGGTCTCGACTGCGTCGGGCGGCAGCACTGGTTTTTGTAGCGCATCGGAAGAAATCGCTTCGGTGACGTAAACAATCTGTTGATTGATTGATCGCCAATACAGTAGCAGGTGTTTGATCGGTAACTCCTGATACCGGTTGTAACGTACCGACTGATTCTGGTCGTACCGCTGAACCATGAAGGGCGATGGCGCAAATTGCGCATCCGTAAATCGTTTCAGGTTGTTGAGCGCCGAGTCAATTAAATGACCCAAAATCTGTTTCCGCGACCATTTGCCCGGCGCGTGGGCGGTAAGCTCTTCTTCCGAAAACCGCCCCAACCGTTCCGGCAATTCGGTGAGGTATGCCCGCAGTTGTTCGAGCGATTCGGTGAAAGGCTGATGCAGGGCCTCGTAACCGTATTGATTCGATGGAGTCATAGTGATACCGTTGACAAGTAATGCGGAAACATCTCCCGCCAAACCGGCCAGTCGTGTTCACCCCAGGGCCGCACGTCGAGCCAGTGCTGGATTCCCTTCCGGTTGAGGATGTCCGACATCCGGTAATTCTCCGGTTTGCAGAAATCATATTCCGAAGTCCCCAACACAATTTTCATCTGGTAGAAATGATCATTGTGGGCGTTGGGCAGGTAATCGGGCGGGTTGTTAAAATAGACGTTGTCGTCGTAATAGCCGTCCATGAACGGTTTGATATCGAATTTTGCGCCCATTGACCAGAGGTAAGCAACCCGCTCCGGGTGACGAAACGCAAAATTGAGGGCCTGAAAACCGCCGAAACTGCACCCGGCCACCGCAATTTTATCCACACGGCATTCGTGCTGGATGGCGGGGATCAGTTCCTCGTTGACCATCCGGTCGTACCAGATGTGGTTTTGAATCCGAATGGAGGGATGCAAATGGGTGGCATACCAACTGTCCCGATCAATACTGTCGATGCAGAATAGCTTGATCCTCCGATTTTCAATGAACCAGCGGACGGATTCGGTTAATTTGAAATCCTTCGCTTCGTAATACCGGCCCATGCTGGTGGGAAACAACAGGACTGGATAGCCCCAGTCGCCGTAAACCAACATTTCTATGTCGCGACCGAGGTGGTGCGAATACCATTTTCTGTAATCTTCCCGCAAAATATCGTTCGTTGTTTTGTTGATGATCTGGCAGGAAAGATAACCATATTTACGAATTCCCAGGAAAACTGTTTGTAATTTTGGCTAATTAATTCAAATAGATTATGAACATATTTCGGCAAGTGCCGTACTATGCTCAAGGAGTAAACTAGAGAGAATGGATGGTTTGAATGTAAACGATAGGCCGGAAACCGGAGTTAAGCATCGGATCGATACGGGATTGCTGTCGGTGTATTTGAATCGATCGATCCGGCTGGATATTGTGTTGCCGAATGAATACGAGTCGATGTCCGAGCCCTTGCCAGTGCTGTACCTCAACGACGGCCAGGATCTGGAACGACTCCAAATGGTCGGCGTTTTGGAATCAGTGTATGCCCGACAGGCCGTTCGCCCGTTTGTGCTGGTGGCGATTCATGCCGGCGACCGGATTCAGGAATACGGCGTGGCGGCTCAAGCCGATTACCTGCACCGGGGTGCCAAAGCAGGGGCGTATACCGATTTTGTCATTCATGAACTACTGCCGTATCTGCAGAAGCAGTACCGGGTGAGTACGGAGCCAGAGCACGCTGTTTTTGCCGGGTTTTCGCTCGGCGGTTTATCGGCGTTCGATCTGGTCTGGAATCATCCGGAGTTGTTTCGGAAAGCGGGCGTTTTTTCCGGATCGTTCTGGTGGCGGCAGCGTGGCCTGAATGACGGTTATGCGGATTCTGACCGGATCATGCACGCTCAAGTTCGGGCCACACCGGTGCCGAATGCGTCGAAATTCTGGTTTCAGACCGGAACGCAGGACGAAACCGACGACCGCGACAACGACGGAATCATCGACTCCATTGCCGATACCCTCGATCTGATTGCCGAAATGGAACGGAAAGGGTTGCGTTGGGGACAGGATGTAACGTATGTCGAAGTAGAGGGCGGACGACACGATCCGGAAACCTGGGGTCAGGTGATGCCCCGGTTTTTGATCTGGGCGTTTGGAGGGTAGAGCAGCGCAGGTCTAAATCTAAATCAACTGTAATACTAATCATGAAAACCGTATTTACGCTCTTGACCCTGGCGGTTTTGTTGGCTTGCAAAATGGCTGGGCCAGTTCCGCCAGTGGCCGAACGCAAGCTGGTGTGGTCCGACGAATTTGACAAACCCGGTTTGCCCGATGCCACGAAATGGAAATACGACGTGGGAGGAAGCGGTTTTGGCAACAACGAACTTCAGTATTATCTGGGCCCACGGGCCGAAAATGCGCGCGTTGAGAACGGGGTGCTCATCATCGAAGCCCGGAAGGAGAACCACGAAAATCGCTCATACACCTCGGCTAAACTGACAACCCAGGGCACGGCCGAATGGAAATATGGCCGGATCGATGTGCGGGCTAAATTGCCCAAAGGGCGCGGTACTTGGCCGGCCATCTGGATGTTGAGCGCTAAAAAACCGTTAAAATGGCCGCTCGATGGAGAGATTGACATCATGGAACACGTGGGGTATAACGAAGGGCAGATTCACGGCACCATTCACACGCAGGCTTACAATCATACGATCAATACCCAGAAAACGGGCATTAAAAAGTTGCCGGACGTTACCCAGAACTTCCACACGTACTCCGTCGACTGGTCGGCTGAAAAAATCGATTTCCTGATTGATAACGAGCGGTATTTTACCATTACCAAACAGGAAACCGGAAATAGCTACGAACAATGGCCGCTGGACCAGCCTTTTTACCTTATTCTAAACGTTGCCGTTGGCGGGAACTGGGGCGGCCAGCAAGGGGTTGACGAGTCCATCTGGCCCCAGCGAATGGAAATTGATTATGTTCGGGTGTTTCAGTAGGCCGTTGCCAAAAAACGCTCAAAGCGAGGTTAGAAACGCCATTGTATCGATGCCATCGGCATAGTCGCTCAGACCAGGTGTCTGGGTTTTTCCCAGGCCAACGCTGTTCGGGAAAAAGCCATCTTTAGCCGCGATACACTGAATTTTTTCGGAAATCTTTCCCAGCTTTTCCTCCAGCTCATCCAAGTCCGCATACCGTTGAAAGTACAGGGTCGAAATCGGTGAAACCAGCCCTTCGTTTTCGGTTAGCAACAGAAAACCGTTATCCAGGTGCGGTACGCCGTTGACCAGATAGATGGATTTGTTGTAATCGTAATTGTTGTTGTACTTGTGATGGCTGATAAACTGGGGAGCCTGGGCTTCCAGCAAATGCAGGAAGGGAACGAAATCGTAGTGTTCGGGCACGAACAAGGTAGACACATTGCGGCAGCCGAGTCCGAAGTAATCCAACGCATCGTGACCCAGGGCCTCCAATTCATCGGTGGTTTCCCGGCCCGTGAGGATAGCGACCGACGAGCGGTTTCGGCGAATAATGTGCGGTTTTCGGGAAAAGTAGTATTCAAAATACCGGGCCGAATTGGAGCTTCCCGTTGCAATGTAGGCATCAGCCTGGTTCAGACGTTCGCTAATTTGAATGAAAGGGCCAAATTCGGGGTTGATTTCGGTGATTTTTTGTATTAAATAATGGATTAATACAAAATCTGGGGTGCTTAATTTGGCCAAGAGCCGGTGTCCACTGATCAGCACAGCTAGTAAGTCGTGAAAGCCGACGGCCGGAATGTTGCCCGCCATAACAACGCCCACGCTTTTAGCTTCTGTCGGAAGCACGTTATAACCTTTTATCCATGCCGATAACTTTTCTTCATTCAGGTACTCGTCGGCAATCGCCGTGAGCGATCCAAGAACGTTTTCTGGTGTGAACCAATGGTTTTTATAGTAGGCTTTTTGGGCTATTTCCTGCAATTCCGCCTTATTTTCGGGGTTTTTTAGGAAATTCCCTAACTGAACAAACGCGGCAATTCGATCCGTTAAATTCATAATAACTGGGCTAATAGATATGACTAATGAACCGGCAAAAATAAATTATAGTTTGTCACCAACCTTTAAATAATTATATTTGTTGTCTAATTATCGTTTCAAACTATCAAGCACTTGTTTCGTACGGTATAACCAGCTGATAAAACCTGGTTATGACACGAACCACTAAATTTCTACCTGCAAATGGCAATCATGATCACAGATGAGTGCATCAATTGTGGAGCCTGCGAGCCCGAATGCCCCAACACAGCTATCTACGAAGGCGGTGTTGAATGGACCTGGAGCGGAGGAACCGAATTGGATGTTGTCGATTTTGGTGATGGTACGGTAGTCAACGGGAAAGATCCGCAAACCCCGGTGTCCGACGAATTCTATTATATCGTTTCAGATAAATGTACGGAATGCGTGGGTTTCCACGAAGAGCCGCAGTGTGCAGCTGTGTGTCCTGTTGATTGTTGTGTACCCGATCCCGACGTCGTTGAAGATGAGGAAACCTTACTGGCAAAGAAAGCCTGGTTGCACGCTGAAGCGGTGTAACCGACACTGAAATACTACAAAAAAATCCCGGACCGTAGGCCCGGGATTTTTTTTTGCCCTCTAAAAAATAGATACGATGAAATTTATGGTATTTTTTTTAGATATAATTGAATGTATAGCGTGGAGGTAATGAATATAAAATTTTATACTATTCATTAATTGCAGAATATGGTAAAATTCAGAATAATGTTGTTAAAACTGATAAAATAGGTTTCTAAATGAGCTATTGTTGAGAATTATGGTTCATAATTGTGGAAAAATGGATAAAATTTTGCCAAACATTTGCAAATAATATATTCGGTTCTAATATTTGTGATACAATTCAATTGTCCCTTAAGTTACGAACAAACCAAAGAAAATTATGAAAAAAGCTCTATTGCTGGTATGTTGTTCGCTTTCAACTTTATTGTCTAAAGCGCAGGACGCTACCTCTTCTCAACCCCAGGAGGTTGTTGCCAGCGCTACACCTGAGTTGGGAGCCGAAAACAAAGGTAAATTCACATTTTCAGGGTATATAGATGCATTTTACAGCGGCAATTTGAACAATCCGTTATCACGTTCAAATTTGGGAGTTGCCGGAACAGCCCGGGTATTCGATCAGCGGGCCGGGCAGATTTCGCTGGGGTTGATTCAAACAAAGATTGGGTACAGCACGGATAAAGTGGATGCGGTTCTGGACTTAACGTTTGGGCCGAATGCTGACCTTGGAAATTATGCCAACGCAATCGGGCCGTTGGGAGAAGGAAAAGGAACGTCGATGGCAGCTATCAAACAGGCTTACATCAATTGGAAAACGTCGGACAAGTTTTCGATCATGGTTGGGCAATTCGGTACGCACATCGGATATGAAGTCATTGATGCGCCGGTCAATTACAACTACTCGCTCTCGAACCTGTTCAACAACGGCCCGTTTTACCATACCGGTATCAAAGGTACGTACGCGTTCAGCGATAAAGCTTCGTTGATGCTGGGAGTTGTCAACAACGTGGACGGTTGGCAGGACAATAACAAATCGAAAGGAATCATCGGACAGTTGTTCTTCGCTCCGGCATCCGGCTGGAGTGTTTACCTGAACGGTATTGTTAGCAACGAAGCGAATCCGGATAGCCTGGGTAAAAAAGTAAAAGGTTCCTACGCGGTCTTTGACCTGGCAACCACCTACCAGATCACCGAAAAATTCTTCGTGGGTCTGAATGCCGCAATTGGGTCGCAAAAGGCAGATTTTCAAGGTTATGCGCCGGTTAAAGCCGGAACCTCATCCTGGGCGGGCGTTGCCTTGTACACCAACTACGCCATCACGAGCAAATTTGGCCTGGGCGGACGCTACGAATATTTTGACAACTCCGATGGAGCCCGGGCGCTCCGCAATTCACTGGGAATGGGAACGAGTGTAAACTCAATCACCATTACGGGTAACATCACGGCTGCCGACGGTAGCCTGCTGATCAAACCTGAATTCCGGCTTGATAGCTATGCCAAACCGGCAGGCGCAGGTGCCGAAGCCCAACAGTTCGAAGACAGCGACGGCAACTTTACCAAGTCTTCGCAGTCGACCCTCGGTCTCGCCTTCATTTACAAATTTTAATACGCAACCCCACACTGGTCTGAAAAGGCCAATCTTGACTTAATGTACAACTAAACCGTTCTGGTACAATGCAAAAACCGTCTTACTTACCATTTGCCCTATTGCTGTTTGTCAGCGTATTAGGTGTTGTCTTTCCGTCTGTTCCAACCACCATTGTCACCGAAGGAATCGATACAGGTGACACGGCCTGGATGCTTGTTTCGGCGGCCCTTGTCTTATTAATGACGCCGGGTCTGGCTTATTTCTACGGGGGGATGGTAAACAACAAAAACGTCATTTCAACCATGCTGCAAAGCTTTATTGCCATGGGCGTTATCAGCATCCTCTGGATTGTTGTTGGCTTCAGCCTGGCTTTTGGCGATGACATTGGTGGTTTTATTGGAAATCCTGCGACGTTCTTCATGTTCAACGGCGTACTCGATGGCAAACCCTGGCCGTTGGCAGCAACGGTTCCCCTGGTTGTGTTCGCTTTCTTCCAGTTGAAGTTCGCGATGATCACGCCGGCGCTGGTAACGGGCTCGATGGCAGAGCGGATCAACTTCAAATCGTATGTCCTGTTCATGGTCCTGTTCAGCCTGGTTGTTTATACTCCGCTGGCCCACATGACCTGGCATCCAGATGGATTCCTGTTTAAATTAGGGGTACTGGACTTTGCTGGTGGTACGGTTGTACACATGTCAGCTGGTTGGGCTGCACTGGCCGGAGCCATCTACCTGAAACGCCGTAAATCACACGTTGAATCAAACTACTTCCCACCCGCTAACATTCCGTTTGTGCTGTTAGGAACGGGTCTGCTGTGGTTTGGCTGGTTCGGATTTAATGCGGGCTCGGCCGTTGGCGCGTCTCCGCTGGCTGCTTCTGCTTTCGCAACCACAAACACGGCTGCTGCCGCTGCCGGTTTGAGCTGGGTATTGTTCGATGCCGCCAAAGGTAAAAAAGTATCGGGTCTGGGTTTTGCCATCGGTGCAGTGGTTGGTCTGGTGGCCATTACGCCAGCCGCCGGTTTTGTAACGATCCCGTCTTCCATCTTTATTGGTACGATTGCTTCTATGGTCAGTAACGTTGTGGCTCACCTGCGCACCAAGTCAACGTTGGACGATACGCTGGACGTATTCCCCTGCCACGGTGTAGGTGGTATGGTTGGTATGGTAATGACGGGCGTGTTTGCTTCGAAAGGTATCAATGCCGGTGTGGTTGACGAAGGGTTGGCCTTTGGCGAAACCAAACTGTTTTTCACGCACATGATGGCCCTGGTGATTGTATCGGTTTTCGCTTTCGCAGCTTCTTACCTGCTGTTGATCGTTACGAATGCCATTCTGCCGCTGCGTGTTAGCGAAGAAGATGAAAAAGTGGGTCTGGATATCAGCCAGCACGACGAATTCCTGGTAGACGCTTAGTCTTAAGATATAATGACAGAGCCACAGGGGTTGCCTGTGGTTTTGTTGTACTCGACGAAGGTATCTGTCTTTGACGGATACCTTCTTTTTTGGTTCAAAACAAAACCCCTGATGGGCGACAGCGCCCATCAGGGGTTTTATAGGAATCGTTCTGAAACAGAAAGTCGTTGGCCTTAATGAAAAGCCAGGGGCTGAAGTTCGGTTTCAAACTCACTTACTTCCATTAGCCCGGCGGTATTCAAACCGGTGAGTAAAACCCGTTTTGTTTCGTTGATCAGTAGTGGATCATACTGGGCAGTGACCCGAACGTAGTTTTCGGTGAAGCCCAGCATCTGACCATTTTCTACATCTTCTTCGAATAAAACCGTCGCCGGTTGCCCCACCTGCTGCTCGTAGAAAAACCGTTTTTTCTTTTCCGAGAGGATATGCAGCATTTTGGATCGCTCGGCCCGTTGGGCGGACGGCACAACCGGTTTGATTGCCAGCGCCTGGGTGTTGGGGCGCTCCGAATACGTAAAAACGTGTAAGTATGAAATGGGAAGCTCGTTCAGGAAGTGGTAAGTTTCCCGAAAAGCGTCTTCGGTTTCGCCGGGATGGCCAACAATAACATCCACGCCAATGCAGGCATGTGGCATGAGCTCCTTGATTTTGCCCACGCGCTCGGTGTACAATTCACGCCGGTACCGGCGTCGCATCAACCCCAGCACCACATTGGAACCCGATTGCAGGGGAACGTGAAAATGCGGCACAAACCGTTTGGACTGGGCCACAAAGCCAATGATGTCGTCGGTCAGCAAATTGGGCTCAATCGAAGAGATACGAAACCGCTCAATGCCGTCTACTTCGTCCAGTGCCTGGATCAACTCTAGAAAGGTTTCCTGGCGCTGTCCGGCCGAATCGGCGTTGGGGTGTAGGCCGAAATCGCCGATGTTGACGCCCGTCAGCACAATTTCCTTCACGTTACGACTCGCAATTTCGTGCGCGGCCCGAACCACGTTGGCAATCGTATCGCTCCGGCTGCTGCCGCGCGCCAGTGGAATGGTGCAATAGGCACAGGGATAATCACAGCCATCCTGCACTTTCAGGAAGGTGCGGGTGCGGTCGTTGAGCGAATACGACGCGTGATACGCCAGCGCTTCGTTGATGGGCGAATTGAAAACCCGTGCTTTTCCGGTAGGTTCTTTTACAAAACCGTCGAGCAATTCGGCTAGCCGAAACTTTTCGGAAGCTCCCAAAACGGCATCGACCCCCGGAATGGAGGCAATTTCCTCCGGCTTGAGCTGGGCATAACAACCCAGAATGGCCACATAACCGTCGGGGTTGATGTGCTGCGCTTCCCGAACAATCTTCCGGCATTTCTTGTCGGCGTTGTCCGTAACGGAGCAGGTATTAATGATGAAAATATCGGGTCTTTGATTGAATTCAACGCGTTCGTACCCCTTTTGCTCCAGCAGCCGGGCCAGTGTGGAGGTTTCGGAGAAATTTAGTTTGCAGCCGAGTGTATAAAAGGCAACCTTTTTCATGGGTGGCAAATTTACGAAAACTATCCCGGACAGCCGCAACAAATTGAGTCCGGGCGCTTTGGACAATTAAAATTAACCCGGCCCCTGTTCAGAATAATCCTTCTCGCTTGGTAGGGTGCTCGGTCCAATATTCTGCCGGGGATCGGTGGGTGGCTGGTTTGTCAAACCAGAAATGTTCCCGAAAGTACATCCTGTTAGAGCCATTCACCAGGGCGAAGTAATCAAAGAAACGGTATTTTGATCGCACCTTACTCTCTATAAATTCCTCTGTTTTGGTGAGCATAGAAAGACTTTAGTTAAGTATCTGTTAATCAAAATATTACAAGTAAGCTTATATTATTTGCCTTGGATAGGTGCAATTTGTTGTCTCTAGAGTATAATATGAGCGTAAAATAGACCTTTTTCTAGATGATGGTTTTTGGTTACGTTAAAACTAGTTTTTGCTGTTTTTTATATTTTTTTATGAAAATCGGGTTAAAATGCATGCAGTTTTTTGGAAATAACAATATGATATCAGTATTTTTGGGTGTTTTTAATCCAAAAACCACCTCTTACCTAATATGTCTAACTTTCGGTTTAAAGCTCTCGAAATTGCACAAAGCCGGCAAGCTTTGGCTGTGTCCCCTCCATCGGAACGTGTAACGGAATACTATGGCTCCTACACATTCAACAACGAAGTTATGCGCTCCCTGCTGTCGCCGGAAGCGTATATAAAAATTACGCAGGCCATCGAAACCGGCGGTAAAATTGACCGTGATATTGCCGACGAGGTTGCGAATGCCATGAAATCGTGGGCACTTGCGAAAGGAGCAACGCACTACACGCACTGGTTCCAGCCATTGACGGGCGATACGGCCGAAAAACACGACGCATTTTTTGATGTAACGATGGAAGGAAAAGCCATCGAGAAATTTAAAGGAAGTGCCCTGGTTCAGCAGGAGCCAGATGCTTCTTCATTCCCCAATGGTGGTCTGCGAAATACATTTGAAGCGCGCGGCTACACGGGATGGGATCCTAGCTCACCGGCGTTCCTGATGGACAACGGTGCCGGTGGAAAAACGCTTTGTATTCCTTCGGTCTTCATTTCGTACACGGGTGAAGCGCTTGATTATAAAACACCGTTGCTGAAAGCGCTATCGGCGGTTGATAAGGCAGCGACGGCGGTTTGCCAGTATTTTGATCGGAATGTCTCCAAAGTAACCCCAACGCTCGGAGCTGAGCAGGAGTATTTTGTGGTTGACAAGGCGCTGTTCTACGCTCGCCCTGACTTGGTAATGTCCGGTCGTACGGTTTTCGGACACTCACCCGCCCGTGGTCAGCAATTGGAAGACCACTATTTCGGCTCGATTCCTCCGCGGGTCAATGCGTTCATGGTGGATTTCGAATTCGAAGCCATGAAACTGGGAATGCCGGTTCGGACCCGTCATAACGAGGTGGCACCGGGCCAGTTCGAAGTGGCTCCGACCTTTGAAGAAGTCAACCTGGCCATCGATCACAACGCCCTGTTGATGGATTTGATGGAGAAAGTAGCCGAGAAGCACAACCTCAAAATTCTGTTCCACGAAAAACCGTTCGCGGGTATCAACGGTAGCGGAAAGCACAACAACTGGTCATTGGGTACCAATACCGGCGTTAACCTGTTGGCACCCAGCTCAAAACCCAAAGAAAGCCTGCGGTTTCTGACGTTCCTGGTCAACGTGGTGAAAGCCGTGCACGACCATGCCGATCTGCTGCGGGCCAGCATCGCTTCGGCCGGTAACGAATACCGTCTGGGTGCCAACGAAGCTCCTCCGGCAATCGTTTCGGTCTTCCTGGGTGAGTCACTGACGAAAGCGTTGGAAGATCTCGAAACGAAATCAGAGGTCATCGTCAACAAAGGTGATAACGTTTATTACAAACTGGGAATCAACCGGATTCCTTCACTGCTGCGGGATAACACCGACCGGAACCGTACCTCGCCGTTTGCCTTCACCGGAAACAAATTTGAATTCCGGGCCGTGGGTGGTGGTGCCAACTCCGCATCGACCATGACGGTTTTGAATGCCATCGTCGCTGATCAGCTGACCAAATTCAAAGCTGATCTGGATGCCCGTCTGGCCAACGGTGAGAAAAAAGAACTGGCTATTGTTGACATTCTGAAAGCCTATTACGCTGATTCAAAACGTATCCTGTTCGAAGGCAACGGTTATTCCGATGAGTGGGTTGAAGAAGCCGCTAAGCGCGGTTTGTCGAACATCAAATCCTCACCGGAAGCACTGGGTGTTTACCTGCGTCCAGAGTCGCTGGAACTGTTTGAGCGCACGGGTGTTCTGAATCATTCGGAGGCTGAATCCCGCTACGAAATCGAGCTGGAGAAATACATCAAGAAAGTACAGATCGAGTCGCGGGTCATTGGTGATCTGGCCATGAACCACATCGTTTCAACGGCTCTGAAATACCTAAACAAGCTGGCCGAAACGGCGAAAGCACTGGTAGACCTGGGCATGACCGCCGAAGCTGAACCGATCAAAGGAATTATCTCTGAAATCTCTTCGCGGGTTATTGCCATCAAGAAGGGAGTTGAAGAGATGACCGAAACCCGGAAGAAGGCCAACGCGCTGCCAACAACCGCCGAAATCGCCAAAATTTACGCTACGGATGTAAAGGATTACTTCGATGTGATCCGTTATGAAGTGGACAAACTTGAGTTGATTATCGACGACGAAGACTGGCCACTGGTAAAATACCGTGAAATGTTGTTTGTAAAATAATACATATTTTTCCAACCATATCGTCAGAATGGCCCTATCCGTTTGGAAATGGGCCATTTTTGTTTTCAGAAGAGGTCATAAGCTGACTGATTGTGGCGGATCAGATGCGCGATACGTAGGTGTTGACTCCATGTTTGACCACTTTGAGCGCAGCGGTTTCAGTAAAGGTCATAGCTGTATAGCCCGTCAATGTAGACGGTTCCTCACAAAAAAGTTCAGAGGGCAATGCCCTCTGAACTGACAACGTAACATCGGTAACTCACAGATAAGCAGTTAGTTCCAGCCACCGCCCAGGGCCCGGTAGATGCTGACCCGGGCATTCAATTGCTGCATTTTAGTCTCAATCAGGTCAAAACGGGATTCCAGGGCGTCCCGTTGAGTCAGCAGAACTTCCATGTAGTCGGCCCGGGCGGAGCTAAAGAGACGGTTTGAAATCGTGATCGACTCGGTGAGTGCCTGAACTTCATTGGTTTTTACCTCGTAACTTTTCTCCAGGTTGCTAATTTTGGAGAGCTGGTTGGCCACTTCGACGTAAGCGTTCAGCAGTGTCCGCTCGTAATTGTATACTGCCTGGATCTGCCGGGCATTGGCACTAACATACGCGGCCTTTATCGCGTTTTTATTCACGACGGGTCCAGCCAGGTCACCCACCAGCGAAGCCAGCAGGGATTCGGGCAACGTGGCCAGGTAAATGGGATTAAACGCCTGCGTGCCGATTCCGGCGGAAATACCCAGGGAAGGGTAAAAGTTAGCTTTGGCCACCTGCACATCCAGTTTCGCAGCAACCAGATCATGCTCTGCCCGGCGAACATCCGGACGGTTTTCCAGTAATTGCGACGGTAGACCGGCCTGGATGGCGGTTGGCACCAGTTTTTCGAAGTCCTGGGTGTTTCGTTGCACCGGCTGCGGATACCGGCCCACCAGGAAGTTGATCCGGTTTTCGGTTTCAACAATCTTTTGCTGGATATCGTACTGCAGATTCTGGGTGTTCAGAACCTGGGCCTGAAACCGGCGGACGGCCAGTTCCGTCACCCGCGTCGCTTCCTTCTCCATTCTCACAATTCTCAGCGCATTGCTCTGAATGTCAATGTTCTGCCGAACGATTGCTAGCTGGTTGTCGAGGGCCAGTAATTCGTAGTACGAATTAGCGATTTCGGCAATCAGATTGGTTGTCATGAAGTTTTTGCCTTCTACGGAAGCCAGGTACCGGGATATAGCCGCTTTCTTTGCGTTGCGCAGTTTGTGCCAGATATCCACTTCCCAGCGGGCAAACGCCCCGATCCGAAAATCGGGCAACGGGTCTGGCATTTCTTTTTTGGGTTTAATTTCAGTCGTTGCCTCAACGGCTCCCAGGCGCGTATACCGGGGCGTTTTTTCGATGCCGGCTCCCCCGCCAATGCTCACAAAGGGCAAATATTCCCCCTGCCGGGCTTTGATTTCGTTCCGGGAAATTTCAATCTCCTGCAAGGTGATATTCAGTTCCTGGTTGTTTTTCAACGCCAGATCGATCAGGTCAGTCAGGTAGGGGTCCGTAAAAAAATCCTTCCACCGAACCTTCGCCGTGTTGGTTGAGTCCTGTACGTTGTTGTAACTCGCAGGAACGGTTTTGTTTTCGGTGCGGGTAACTAAAGCCGGCGTTTGGCAAGCGGTATTGATGAGGGCAATGAGCGTCATCGTCCCCAGGCAATGCCCGATTCGTTTATTTTTCATTGATTTCACTTTCTTCAGGTTGCGGAAAAACATCTACGGTATGGACAAATTCTTCGGTCAACGAATCTTCTTCTTCGCCTTTTATCAGCTTGCGGCCATCGGCCAGGTTGCCAAAGATGTAGTATAATCCGGGGATGATCACGACGCCAAAAATGGTTCCGAACAGCATGCCACCCAGGGCGGATCCGCCAATGGTTCGGTTTCCGATAGCACCGGCACCCTTCGCAACAATCAACGGAATCAATCCGGCCACAAAAGCGAAGGACGTCATCAGAATTGGGCGGAAACGAACCTGGGCACCTTCAATGGCTGCGGCCAGAATGGTGGCACCTTGCTGGCGCTTCTGAACGGCAAATTCAACAATCAGCACGGCATTTTTTCCCAACAGACCCACCAGCATGATGAGGCCAATTTGGGCGTAGATGTTGTTCTCCAAGCCCATGAGCTTGAGCACCAGGAATGAACCAAAGATTCCGACCGGCAGTGAGAACAAGACGGCCAGGGGAATGATGAAGCTTTCGTACTGGGCAGCCAACACCATGTAGACAAAGGCCACCACGATCAGGAAAACGTACAAAGACTCATTTCCGCGGATGGATTCGTCGTAAGAAAGTCCTTCAAACGCAATGTCGTATCCTTTGGGCAGTGTCTTGGCGGCCACCTCCCGAATGGCCTGAATAGCTTCAGCCGTGGTGTAGCCCTTCGCCGGAAGCCCCTGAATGGCCGCTGAATTGTACAAATTGAACCGGGTGATCTCGTTGGGCCCCTGACCTTTTTTCAACGTCATGAACGACGAGTAGGGGACCATTTCGCCCGCATCGTTTTTAACAAATAGTTTCAACAAATCGGACGGCAGCCGTCGGAAACTGGGATCAGACTGGACGTACACCTTGAAAAACTGGTTGAACTTGATAAACCCTTGCTCGTAGGTACTGCCAATCATGATGTTGAGGTTGTCCATCGCTTTTCCGATCGACACGCCTTTTTGCATGGCCAGTTTGTTATCAATTTCCAGTTCGTACTGCGGATAATTCGCGGCAAAGAAGGTAAACAAACCCGTGAGCTCTTTCCGTTTGGCCAGGTTATCCAGAAATTCTTTGTTAATCTTGTCAAATTCGCTGTAGTCCGTGTCGGTGTTTTTATCCAGCAGACGCATGGAAAAACCGCCGGATGTACCAAATCCCGGGATGGCCGGTGGTTCAAAGAATTCGACCGTAGCGCCAAGCCCCTTTGATTTCACCTCCAGTTCTTCCATGATTTCCTTCACGTTATGATCGCGCTCCGACCACGGCTTCAGGTTAATCAGACACGTACCGGCGTTGGAACCCCGCCCTTCAGTCATGATCTCGTAACCGGCCAGGGAAGAGACCGATTCAATGCCCGGAACTTCTTCGCAAATCTTCTGAAGCCGCTGCGACACCTCGTTGGTTTTTTCCAGTGTAGAGCCTGGGGGCGTCTGAATGATGGCATAAATCGTACTCTGGTCTTCGTTTGGAATAAACCCAGCCGGTAAAATTTGATTTTCGTAGACGATGCCAGCGCAGAAAGCGGCCAGGATAACCCACGTAAGAACTCGGCGGTTGACGATTAGTTTCAGCAACCCAACGTACCGTCCGGTCAGGCTGTCGAAACCCCGGTTGAAGCTGTCAAGTGCCCGCGTCAGCAGGTTCTTTTTCCGGGTGTGTCCATGTTGGGCGTGCCCGTGATGGTTTTTCAGCAGCATGGCACACAAGACGGGGGTGAGCGTCAGGGCGATCAGGGCCGAAATGACAATGGAACTGGCCATCGTGATGGAAAACTGCCGGTAGAACGTACCGACTGGTCCCGACATAAATGAAATGGGCAGGAAAACCGATACCATGACGGCTGTGATGGCAATGATGGCTCCGCTGATTTCGCCCAGCACCTTTTTAACGGCGCTGTAAGGGGACAAATGCGGTTCTTCTTCCATTTTGGCGTGCACGGCTTCCACCACCACAATGGCGTCATCGACCACAATACCGATGGCCAGCACGAGAGCAAACAAGGTAATCAGGTTGATGGACAGCCCAAACGCCTGAATAACAAAAAATGCCCCAATCAGCGACACCGGCACCGCCAGGATCGGGATCAGGGTCGAACGCCAGTCACCGAGGAAGATGAACACCACCAAGGCTACCAGAATAAAGGCATCCCGCAACGTGTGAATAACCTGCTCGATCGACGCATCCAGAAATTGTGACACGTCATAGCTAATTTTGTAATCCACACCCGGAGGGAAAGAAGCCTTCATTTCTTCGAGCTTCGTTTTTACCTCCGCAATAACATCGCTGGCGTTGCTGCCGTAGTTTTGCCGCAACACAATGGCGGCCGAAGCCTGCCCATCCAGGTTGGAATAAATATCGAAGAATTCACTGCCTAGTTCTACTTTGGCGATGTCTTTGAGGTGGATGCTTTCCCCTTCGGCATTGGCCCGAATGATGATGTCTTCGTACTCTTTCGGCTCGCTATACCGGCCTTTGTAGGTGAGTACGTATTCCAGGGACTGGGCCGCGATACCGGAACTTTGACCAATCCGGCCGGGCCGACCAATGATACTTTGCTCTCCCAGTGCCTTCATCACTTCCTCGGTGGAAATTTTGTAGGCCCGCATCCGGTCGGGGTTGAGCCAAACGCGCATGGCATACCGTCGGCTACCCAGAATTTGCGCCCGGGCGACCCCTTTGGTCCGCTGAATTTCAGGGATCATTTTAACGGTTGCGTAGTTGAACAGGAATTTTTCGTCAATGCTCTTGTCCTTGGAATACAAGTTGACGTACATCAGCATACTGGGCTGAATCGGCGTAATAATAACTCCTTCACGCTGAACGAGTTCGGGCAGAAGCGGCATCACCTGGTCCACCCGGGTTTTCACCCGGATTACGGCATCGTTTGGGTCCGTACCCGGTTCGAAAATAATCCGGAGGGTTGCTTCACCGGCGCTGGTGGCGTCGGTAGCGATATACCGCATATCCTGAACCCCGTTGATGGCCTGCTCCAGCGTAATCAGCGTGGATTTAACCAACACATCGGCACTGGCGCCCGGATACGCAATGAAGATATTGACGGTTGTGGGGGCAATGTCCGGAAATTGGGAAATGGGTAACTTCTTGATAGCCAGTATACCGATAAAGACTATCATGACCGATATTACAATGGCGAATACAGGTCTGCGAATGAATTTATTGAACATATCGTTTGGGGCTCGGCGTGGGCCGTCTGATGGTTAGCGGATCAACTTATTCGGCATACAGACCTAAATGAGCAATGACCGACGCTGGTTTTTCGAACTTGTAATGAATTTCTTCGTTCTCCTTGACTTGCCGTAAACCTTCCAGCAGGATTTTGTCATCTTTTTTCAGACCCGAACTGACCACAAAAATGTGGGGCATTTCCGCTGCGATAGTGACTTCCCGGGATCGAATCTTATTGTCATTGTCGACCACATACACGTATTTCTTTTCCAGTACTTCAAACGTGGCTTTCTGCGGAATGATCATGGCATTTTTCAGCGGTAGCGTCATCTGGATGTTACCGGTTTCGCCGTGCCGGAGCAACCCTTTGGGATTTGGGAAGGTAGCCCGGAACGCAATGTTACCGGTTTCGTTGTTGAAATCGGCTTCGATGGTTTCTACGACGCCAGGATAGCCAAATACCTGCTGATTGGCCATGAGCAGGTTAACGTGCTTGAGGTTGTCCTGTTGGGCATGGGTTTTATACTCCAGATACTCAGCTTCCGGAACATTAAAATAGACCCACATTTTGCTGTTGTCAGACAACGTAGTCAGCAAATCGCCTTCATCGACCAAGCTTCCCAATCGCACCTGAAAGCGGTCCATAATGCCATCGAAGGGAGCCCGTATTTCGGTGAAGCCCAAATGCACCTGCGCCAGCGACAGTTCCGCTTTTGCCTTGTCAAATTTGGCCTTTGCTAGAGCCAGCTCGTTCTTGGAAACCACATTGCTGTCGGCCAGTGACTTAGTGTTTTTGTATTCGATTTCGGCAAAATTGGCTTCGGCCTGCGCTTTTTGCTGCTCGGCCTGATAAAGCAGGGGCATGATTTGAAACATGAGCTGTCCTTTCTTGACAAATTGCCCTTCATCGACAAAAATCTTCTGGAGGTAACCTTTCTCCAGCGCGCGCATCTCAATGTGACTGATGGAGCGAATTTGACTCACGTAGTCGCGGGTGATCAGGGTATCTTTCTGCAACGGACTGGTCACCATAAATTCGGTTTCCTCTTCCTTTTCTTCTTCGTGGTTTGTACAGCTTGTCAGGAACAAACAGGCAAACAAGCTGGTCAGCATGAGAATGGTTCTCATTGTTTTTTAGTACGGATTTTGTTTGGATAATTTTTTATAAAAGCGGCTTGAAGCCAGATAAATACGTCTCCTCAAGCAGATTTCGGCAGTACGCTTAATGGATGGTGAACCGGGCCGAATCAATGGGCAACCTGGCTTTTAGACCGCGTACGGTTTTTAGCCTTTATGCCGGCGGGGTGGGGCGTTGGGTGATTGAGTCAACCGGCGGATCAGACTGTCTTTCTGCTGGTTAGCCCGCATGCAATCCAGAAGTTGCTGTTGGCAAAGGACATGTTCTACCGGATCAATGGTGTTGCCAAGTCCGTATTCTTCCAGGTTTTGCCGACGGGTTTGCTCACGCAACAGAAATCCGTTAAATACGAGTGAAATGGCCAGTGCCAACCCAAAACCGTACAGTAGAATAGAGGGGAAGCTCCGGCGTTGCATAGGCATGAATCAAATTGCTTTGCCACAAAGCAAGCACCCGGATATTAAAACAAAGTGAGAAGTGAATTAAAAGATATTGGAAAAGTTTAATACGCTGGTTGGCTGATGACAAGCGGCATAAATACACAGTGTCATAAAAGAGGAGATTAACGGTGATTTTGGCAATAGTGACTTGAGGGTGATAGTAACTCTTTCGTAAAAAAATTATATTTATTGTTTTGTGTGGCCAATTTTCCCGGCTCTACAGCCCCAAATCCAGGTAACCGCAAAACCGTCAGGACCACTGCGGTAAGGTGATGGTGACCGACGTTCCCTGGTCGACTGTGGATGAAATTTGAATGGTGCCCTGATGCAAATCGATGATTTTATGCGTAACGGGAAGACCAATACCGTAGCCGGGGACAAAACCGACGTTTTTGCCCCGGTAAAGCGGATCGAGGATGTGGGCGGCATCGGCTTCGGAAATGCCAATGCCCTGATCGACAACCCGGACTGTGATTTGCCCATTGGTCAATTGCAATTGTACAGAAATGGTTTTACTGGAATATTTACAAGCATTATCCAGCACGTTCAGGAAGGCCGTGGTCAGTAACGTAGCGTTTCCCTTTACCGTAAACGATTCGTCTTCGCCCGTGATAAACTGGAGCGGCAGGGCACGGTCCGGGTACTTGGTTTGAACCTGCTCAATGGCCGTGAGCAGGCAATCGTCTACCTGTACTGTCGTCAGGGCCACATTACCGCCCGAAACCTTGGCCAAGCCCAGCAAACCGTTGGTCAGCGCAATCACTTTTTTCAGTTCGTCGATGGCGATTTCCATGCTGCTGCGCCAATCGGCCGGATTCTGATCGTACCGCAGGGATGTTTCGAGCGTTCCCAGCGTGTTGGTCAGTGGGGTGCGTAATTCGTGAGAAGCGTGGGCCACAAAACTTCGTTGGGAGATAAAGGCATCTTCCAGTCGATAAAGCATCTGGTTGAATGTCATGGCCAGTTGGGCGAGTTCATCGCGCCGGTTGCCTTCGTTAACCCGTTTGTGCAGATCGACGGCGGTAATCTGGCCTACATCGTCTACGATTTGGGAAATGGGCTTCAGCACCCGCCCGGAAAAATACCAGCCCGCCAGTACGATGAGCGTAAAACCGAGCAGATTGGCCAGCAGCAGAATTTGTTGCAATGATCCTAATTTAGCAAAACCAATCCGATCGTAGCCGGATGCGAAAATGTAAAAGAGCTGCCCCCGATCCTCAAACCGAATTCCGATGGATTCGAGGTGACCGCCCCTAAACTCATACGGCGCGTTGGTGGAAACGAGCGGTATTTTATCCCGGTAATAATCGGCTTCCTGTAAAGTCCGGTTGGCAAAAACGAGGTGATGGCGGCTGTCGTAGATGCTGATTTGCTCTTCCACAATGGAGAGCAAGTCGGTGCGCACCATGTTTTTAAAGAAGTCGTCGTGCAAGTGGCGCCGGGCAATCAGCACCCGACCCGTTACCCGGGCTTTCCCTTCGAGTCGGCTGTAAAATTCTTCCTGCCGGTACAGCGAATAAAAATACCAGACCAGCAACGAGAGGGTGATCTGAATGGTGGTGGCCAGCAGGGTAAAAATAATGGTCAGGCGATTTCGAATCAGCATGGAAAAGCAAGCTATAACCAGAATTTTACGGTTTGTAGCGTCTGGAAGACAGGTCAGCCCTCGCGGAGGATATAGCCCATTCCAACCAGGGTATGCAGCAGCTTGGGCGAAAAATCCCGGTCGATTTTCTTCCGCAAATAACCGATATAAACATCAATAATATTGGTGTTATTGTCGTGTTTCAGGTTCCAGACCCGCTCACTGATGTCAACCCGTGAAATGGCCTTTCCTTTATTCAGCATCAGGTATTCCATCAGGGCGTACTCACGGGTGGTGAGGTCAATGCGTTTTCCGGCCCGCGTAACGGTTTTCGTGTCCAGGTTAAGTTCCAGGTCGGCCAGGCGCAGCAGCTGCCTTTGCTTGGTTCCCCGCCGGCGCATCAACGCTTTTAGCCGCAGCAGCAACTCCTGGTATTCAAAGGGCTTGACCAGGTAATCGTCCGCTCCCGCGTCGAAGCCATCCGACTTATCGGCCAGGCTATCCAGCGCAGTGAGCATCAGCACCGGAACGGCCTCGTTGTCGGACCGAATCAGCCGACACAACTCAAAACCGTTGATCTGGGGCAGATTAATGTCCAGAATGACAAGGTCGTACGTGCCCTGACTAAACAGAGCGAGCCCCGAACTGCCATCGTAGGCTACGTCAACTTCGTAACCCTCGGCCAGAATCCCTTTACGGATGAAAGATGCTAACCGTTCCTCGTCTTCAACTAAAAGGATTTTCATGAAAACTTGCGCTTGCTTAAGGCATTGTGCGGGCTGTATTCCGGATGAACACGGGTTGTACGAACGTCGTTCACGGGCGACCGAAACGGTGTTGCCTGTGTGATAACGGTGATCGTATAGGTTGGCGTAAAATCCACGTACGGCTTCGCAAAACCGTTGACAAAGGTAGAGAATACTTTCGGGCTAATCATGGCTAATGCATTGCGTATTTGCCCGGCAACAAGTGGAAAATAAGCTTTAAAAGTCGTTCGTTTTTGGGGGACTTCAGGGATTGAGTTTGTTTATAGAAGGTGTTTCTGTACCTTGCCATAGAGGGAAATGGATAATCTGTCCAACCGGATTGTGCCGGAAAAGTATACGTCATTAATCAAACAAGAATGCCATTCACTGTTGAGTCGTTTATTCGTGAACTGAGTCGCCTGCCTCATCGGGGGGCGGCTACGGTTCAGGAGGCTGCGGCTATCAGACTACTCAAGGCGACGTTGCAGGAATTAAAGGCGGAGGTGCAAATTGAGCCGTTTCGTACCCCGCCAACCAACGTGTCAACCATCTACTGGCTGGTTGGAGGGCTCATTCTGGGCTTGCTTACGGTACCCTGGCTGGGGTGGTTTGCCGTACTGTGGGGGTGGGGGTGGGTGGTGCTGGCCTGGTTGTATTTCAACGGGCGGTACTCGCCCGTAACCCAATTGCCACCACAAACCACTTCACACAACATCATTGGGCGCTGGCGGGAGAACGGTTTTGGGTACGCCGGTGATCCGGATAAACCAGTGATGAAAGCTATTTTGATGGCGCATTACGACTCAGCGCCGATTTCGTTGATGTACCGCACCGACGGGTTGCTGTCGTTTCATACGTCTCTGGTGATTACGCTGGTGCTCGGGCTGGTTTCCGGGCTGGTTTTAGTGACCGAACAACTGGGGCTGGAGAGTCTGTGGCTCCCCTGGATTCGCTACGGGCTGATTGCTTATTTCGTGCTTCAGGCCATACTGGCAACGCTGGGCTATTGGCTATACGGTTATTCCAACGGCGCCAGTGATAATGCAACCGGGGTTGCAGCCGCCCTGGCTATTGCGGAACGGCTGCACCAGCTTTATTTGCCGGGGCTGGAAATTGAACTGGTCCTGACGGGTGCCAAGGAAGCCGGGATGATCGGGTCCCGAAACTACCTGAATCAGCACCAGGCCTCCTGGCCTAAGGACCGTACCGTTGTTTTAAATCTGGATACCCTGGGCAACGGGTCGTTGCGCCTGATCAAACATACCGGAACCGTGGAAGTTATTGAATACAGCAATTCGCTCATGAACACCGCGGAACAGTTGCTGAGCGAAAAACCGTTCCAGGGAATCGTAACGCCCGGTCGCTGGCATACCGCTGATTTCGACAGTGTCTGGTTCGTTCGCCGGAAGATCCCGGTAATGACCCTGACGGCGATGGACAGTCAGGGCCGTATGCCCAATATTCGTCGGCCGGAAGATCAGCTGATGGGAACGAATTTAGCAACGATTCCGACGGCGGTGGACTTTTCCGTGCAAACGATTGTCCGCCATTACCAGCAATTTGAAATAACCGCCGAACGGTTGTAAAATAAACACTCTGGCGGCTTATGGTGTTGAAAATCGTGGGCCGGTTCGTAGTTTTGCCGGAGAAACTAGCACACAAACTTAATTACTACTCAGATGAGCGCGTACAAAAACGAAGGATATGAGCCGGAAACGATTCAACACCTTAAAGACGAATGCAAACAGGAAGGAAGCTCATTTATCTACGTGGAGGATGAGGATGACGACCTGGAGGTGTTGAATTCGGGGGAGTGTGTTCACGTTCAGTTTGTTGGGCAGCATAAAGGTGCGGAAGTGATCTATGACGCCATCATTTATACGCTGCGGCTGCACCACAGCAGTCTGGTGTATGAAATGGCCATGGAGAAAGTGAAAAAATCGTTTCCTGAATATATTCCGGTAGAAGACCGGAAGCCGGATTACCGGATCGATCCGGAACTGGAAGAGGAAATCGAGCTGTTCCTGACGGAATTGATTGAAGAAATTGAAGAAACGGAAGCCGTAAAAGTGCAGGAGCACATTGAAACCGACCTGGGATTCGAATACGGAATCAGTCTGGACGTTTGTTTGAATGTGGAGGAAATTACCGACGAAGTCATCGAAGAATTTATTGAAAAGTTCAACAACCAATCGTTGAAACTCGATAAGACGATGTATTCGTTTACCAACGGAGAAGCGGAAGAATAGAATACCGGGCCGAATATGCATCTATTTTATCAGCCCGAAGCGGAAGCAAATCCATTTTTAAGTGAAGAAGAATCCCGGCATTGCGTCAAAACGCTACGGCTGGGAAAAGGGGCCGTTATTGAAGTAACCGACGGTAACGGTCATCGGTACAGCAGCGTCATTGAAACCGCCGACCCGCGTCGTTGCCAGTTTCGGATTGTTGAAACCGTGACGGCAGAACCCCGCCCATACCGGATTCAACTGGCCGTGGCTCCTACCAAAAACGCCGATCGTATCGAGTGGCTGGTGGAGAAAGCCGTTGAGCTGGGCGTTGATCGCCTAAGCTTTTTTGTGGGCCAGCATTCCGAACGGCGGCAGTTAAAAACGGATCGGCTGGAAAAAATTGCCGTTGCGGCCATGAAACAATCGCTGCAATTGTTCATGCCCCGGATTGACGCGTTGCTGGATTTTAAGGCGGTTCTGACGATCGGATCAGACCAGCGTTTCATCGCTCATCTGCCCGAAAACGAACCCGTCGGCTCCCTGTTTAAAACGGCCGAAAAGGGTGGTACGGTTTTGGTATTAGTTGGACCGGAAGGCGATTTTTCCGCTCAGGAAATCGCCCAGGCCCTGGAAAATGGGTTTAAAATGGTTACCTTAGGGAAAACGCGGCTGCGGACGGAAACTGCAGCCTTGGCGGCTTGCCATACCATCCATCTAATCAATACGACTACATGATAGTAAAACGGGCTTTCGGAACGGCCTTGGCCGGTTTGGTACTAGTGATCCTGACAGCGTCGGCGGTGTGTGCCCAGTATTCGTACAAGATCGCGAAGCTGAAGTACAACGGAGGGGGAGACTGGTACGCCAACAAGACCTCATTGCCTAACCTCATCAAGTTTTGCAATGCAAACCTGCGCATGAACATCTTTCCCGAGGAAGATATCGTGGAAGTGGGAAGTCCAGAACTGTTCTCGTATCCGTTCGTACACATGACCGGCCACGGAAACGTTGTTTTTTCGGATGCCGAAGCCCAGAACATGCGCCGGTATTTGATGTCCGGCGGTTTTCTGCACATCGACGATAATTACGGCCTGGACAAGTTTATTCGCCGGGAGATGAAAAAGGTATTTCCGGAACTCACATTCATCGAATTGCCCTACAACCACCCGGTTTATCACCAGAAATTTAATTTCACCAGCGGGTTGCCTAAGGTGCATGAACACGACGGCAAAGCCCCGCAGGGTTTTGGATTAATCTGGGAGGGACGATTAATCTGTTTTTACAGTTACGAGTGCGATTTGGGGAACGGATGGGAGGATCAATCTGTTTATAATGACCCGGAAGAAGCGCGGCAGCAGGCATTACGCATGGGAGCCAACCTGTTGCAGTATTCAACCACCGCATTTTAGAAAAAATAAATATTTTGACTTTTTCGGTTAACTATCCGCTTTATTAGTTAGATTTGTATAATCGAATTGTACTGAAGTTGGTTTTTAGCCATTCACCTTTAACAAAATTAAGCCTGTGGTAATAGTCCTTATTGCCTTTGTTTTTCACTGGTATCTGTCTCTCTTCTGCCAGACATTTTTCCTGCACCGTTATTCCGCTCACAAAATGTTCACGATGAGCAAGGTTTGGGAACGGTTTTTCTATTTCCTGACGTATGTATCGCAGGGGTCGTCGTACCTGAGCCCCCGGGCTTATGCTGTATTGCACCGGATGCACCACGCCTTCAGTGACACGCCTAAAGACCCGCACTCTCCGCATCACACCAAGAACGTCTTCACGATGATGTGGAAAACAAAAGATATTTATAATGCCGTGCTGAACCGTACCCGTCCGGTTGAAGCCAAATTCGATCGTAACTACCCCGTTTGGGAGACCATCGAAAAAATTGGTGATTCCTGGATTTCGCGGGCTGCTTGGGGAACGGTTTATTCGCTGTTTTACATTTTTGCGTTTATTTACCTGGATATGCACTGGGCGTTCTTCTTCCTGCTGCCCATTCATTTCCTGATGGGGCCTATCCACGGTGCTATCGTCAACTGGAGTGGTCACAAATACGGATACTCGAATTTTGACAATCACGATAAATCGAAAAACTCCCTGTTCATTGACTGGCTGATGATGGGCGAGCTGTTCCAGAACAATCACCACAAACGCCCGAATGCCGCAAATTTCGGAGCTAAATGGTGGGAAATGGACCCGACTTATCCGGTTATCAAGTTGCTGTCGGCGCTGGGGATCATTAAAATGCGTCCTGTCAAAGCAACCAGCGCTGAATTTGAGACGGGCCACGAACGGCTGGTTGAAAAGAATGAAAAGATCTCCGCTTAACAACGGGTTTAAACAATACCAAAAAATCCCGCCAGTCTGACTGGCGGGATTTTTTGGTGCCTTCTATTTTTTTACAACAGTACTTTAGCAACCTCTTCCCAGGAGAACACCCGTTGGAACATTTCATTGTCGCGGTTGTGCGGTGCGTCGAACAACAGGCCTTTGCCTTCAAAGCTAACGAGGTTGTAAGGCATATCGTCGATCATTACGTCGGCCCGGATGATGCTCTTATCTCCGCAGAAAACCCGGTTTTTCCAGTGAATATGCGGAAAGTAGCGATCCAGCCAGTCGTACTTCTCCGCCAGTGAATTGCGAAATTCCATGGCCGCCGACGTAACGAAGAGGTCGTATTTTTCGGACAATGCCCGGGTAATTTCCGGCGCACCGGGCATCACTTCGATATCGGTAAAGAAACCCGGTTGGTGAACGTAGTCGGACAAGCGTTGGGACACGTCTTTTTCCAAAAGCTCGTGAAAGGAGTTTTCCCGAAAAACGTCGGGGAGGGCGGTTGTGTCGAAATCACGGCGGTAGATGGCAATAAACTTGCCGACGGTATCCGCCAGCACGTCATCCATGTCAATGGCAATGCGAGGTTTCATTCTTTAAATTTTACACCAATAGCTCTTTTTCCGCTTGAATATACAACGGCGTCAATTGGTTTCTTGGCTTCCTCGGCTTCTTTTTTCACGCGCCGGACAAATTGCTGAATGTCTTCTTCAATCGAGTTGTTGACCAGCCCACTGGTAAAGTAGGATTTCGCTTTCACCCCACCGGAAGCATCCACCACGGTTTCGTAATCGTTGACGGGCTCATTCATCACGTAGACCGCCAAACCGTCGATTTTCCGCACCTTGGCGAGTCCTTTGTCTTCATTGCCTTTAAATTTTATGGCAACGGCGGTTTTTGATCCGGAAATGACAACCGCATCAAATTCCTGATTTTTCGACTTGGCCTCTTTGCTGGCCCGCCGAACAAATTGGGAGACCTTATCGGAAACCCCTTCATTGACAACTCCGCCGGTCAGCAAAGAGGCCGCTTTGGCGCCGGTGGCAATTTCAAACGCAGTTTCGTAAGCGCGCAGCGGTTCGCACATCACGTACGTTTCGATGCCCTGTATTTTTTCAACCCGGGCATTGGTCTGTGCAAAGGCCGAAGAAAAAGAGAGAAATGCAAAAAGAAGTCCGGCAAGTGTTTGTTTAGCGATCATTGTAGTGAGAAATTTTATAAAAACGCTCTCAAGCTACATCATCCTACCCTGAATTCGTAGTGAATTCACCACAAGCTGGCTGTTTCTTCCCATGAATTGTGTAAACGGATTCCTGAAACGCTGACTCGACGGTTTTTAAACCAGTTTGCGATCCGGATCAAACCGTTCCAGGTAATCAGAAACACGTTTGACAAACTGCCCGCCCAGCGAACCATCCACGACGCGGTGGTCATAGCTGTGCGAAATGAACATTTTTTGCCGGATACCGATCAAGTCACCCTGCGGAGTTTCAATCACTGCCGGTTTTTTCTCAATGGTTCCAAACGCCATGATGGCCACCTGGGGCTGCACAATGATGGGCGTACCCATGATGTTTCCAAACATACCAATGTTGGAAATCGTGTAGGTGCCATTGGCCAGATCATCAGCCGTCAGTTTATTCTCGCGGGCGCGCCGGCTCAGGTCATTTACTTTTTTGGTTAATCCGACTAGATTATACTGATCGGCATCGTGAATGACGGGCACGATGAGATTGCCGCTCGGCAAGGCGACGGCCATTCCGATGTTGATCGGTTTTTTGACAATAATTTTGTCCCCATCTACCGACACGTTGATCATCGGGAAATCGCGAATGGCCTTGACAACGGCTTCGATGAGCAGCGGGGTATACGTGATGTTTTCGCCGTATTGCTGCTGAAAGGCTTTCTTGTTCCGTTCGCGCCACTGGGCAATCACCGTCATGTCGGTTTCGACAAAGGACGAAACGTGGGGGGCAATCCGCTTCGATTCCACCATCCGCTCGGCGATCATCTTGCGCATGCGGTCCATCTGAATAATATCGCTCTGCCCATTGGTCGATGTGGCTTTGGGAAGAGACGGAGCCGCTTCCGACGCCGGGGCTGGTGCCGGAGCCGCAGGCTGCTCCTTGCGTTTTTCCAGGTACGCCAGAATATCGGTTTTTGTTACCCGTTGTTCGGCGCCGGTGCCGACAATGGTGGCCAGTTCCTCTTCCGAAATGCCCTCGGTTTTGATGATGCTGGATACCAACGGAGAGTAAAAGCGGTTACCCGTGCTGGCTTCATTATTCGCTGGGGCGGATTGTTCCGGAAAATCCTGATTTCGAGCGGAAAGCTGCGATACATCGGCTTCCAGTTGAGCCGCCACACTGGCCACGTCCTGTTCCGGGGTTTCGCCCACGGGGAGCTCTTCCGGAGGGGTTGCCGATACGGTTTCGTCCTGTTCCACTTCAATGCGGGCTACGGGGCTACCAATAGACACCACATCCCCTTCTTTTACCAGTACTTCTTTCAAAATACCCGAATGCGATGCCGGTACTTCTGTATCGACTTTGTCCGTCGCTACTTCCAGAATTGAATCGTCGGCTTCGATGCGGTCGCCTGGCCCTTTGAGCCAGGAAATCACCGTACATTCGATAATGCTTTCGCCCATTTTGGGCATAACCATGTCAACGAGTGTCATTGAGTAGGTAGTTTATTGTTCATCCAGCAACACTTGCCGGAGCAGATTTAATGCGTAAACAGTGGTAGCCTGGATATTCTGTTCCCGAAAAGGCCCGAGTTTCAGTAAACGGGCTACGGTTTGTTTTTCGGTGGAACAGGCAATCCAGATGGTGCCGACCGGTTTTTCGGGGGTACCGCCGTTCGGCCCGGCAATGCCCGTGGTTGCCAGGCCAACGTGGGCTCCCAGCCGGGTACGAACACCTTCCGCCATTTCCCGGGCGGTTTGCTCACTAACGGCCCCAAACTGGGCGAGGGTTTCGGGGGTTACGCCCAATTGGCTGACCTTAACGGTGTTGCTGTAGGCGACAACGCTGCCCACGAAATAAGCCGATGAGCCTGAGTATTTTGTGATCTGACTGGCAACAAAACCGCCCGTACAACTCTCCGCTGTTGCCATCATCCAGCTTTTTTCGGATAAGAGCTGCGCAACCTTCATCTCCAGTTCGTCGTCATCGTACCCGAAAACGTGCTGTTCAATCAGCGGAAGAACGGCTGCCACCTGTTGATCGAGTTCGTCCCGCAAACGCAACGTATCGTCGCCGGTGCCCGTCAACCGCAACCGAACCTGACCAAAATTGGGTAAATAGGCCAGTTTGATGTGGCTGGGAAGGTTGTCCTCCCAGTCTGCAATCCGTTCAGCCAGAAAGGATTCACCAATGCCAACCGTCCGAATCATTTTGTGAACAATGGACGGGGTGGCAAAATGGGTTTGCAACATCGGAATAATCCGGTACTGCATCAGGTTTTTCATTTCGAACGGAACGCCCGGCAGCGAAACATACACGGTGTCGTTCTCGTGAAACCACATGCCCGGTGCTGTTCCCCAGTCATTGGGGATGTAGTTACAATTGAGGGGGAGATCGGCCTGACGGGCGTTGATTTCCGTCATGGGGCGTCCCCGACGATCAAAAAACGATTGGACAACCGCCAGCGCTTCCGGATTACGCTGAAGGCTGGTGTTGAAATAGTCACACAGCGTGACTTTCGTTATATCATCCTTGGTAGGGCCTAACCCGCCGGTCAGAATCACCAGATCGGCCCGCTGGGTTGCTTCGGCCAGAATTTCCAGAATAGCCTCCCGCTGGTCGCCCACTGACGACTTTCGAACCGTCCGAATGCCGATTTTGGTCAATTCGGCACAGATCCACTGGGTATTTGTATCAGTAATCTGTCCAAACAGTATTTCGTCGCCTATCGTTATAACTTCGGCCAGGATGGGTTTCATGGAAAAGAATCTACATTTTTTTGCAATCGGCCTAATACTTTTGGCCTGAATTCTTGTCTTATACCATATAGGTAGGTCGACGGAACAACAATAGACCGATGCTTTCGGCTCAAAAGTACGTAAAAAAACGGTTTGTCAATTGTTGCGGGTTAGCCTGCGAATGTTTCATCACTAGTATCAACCTGAAATAATCATGAAGAAAACGCTTGTTCTGGGACTGATGTTTACCGCATTTTCGGGAACCCTCATGGCCCAGTCGGATTCAACGCAACCGAAGAGGAAAACTATTTTCGGACAAATTCTGGAGAAGGTTGGTGAGTCGGCTTCCAGCGGATCGCTATCGAGTAATGAGATTGCCAACGGTTTAAAGGAAGCCCTGCGGATCGGAATCAACAAAGGAACTGATCAGGCGTCGGCGACGGACGGCTATTTTAAAAATGCCCTGATCAAAATCCTGATGCCGCCCGAGGCCCAGAAACTGGAGTCGGCTTTGCGTAAAATTGGGATGGGCAAACAGGTCGATCAATTCATCCTGTCGCTCAACCGATCGGCGGAAGATGCGGCCAAAAAAGCCAAGCCCATTTTTCTCAATGCCCTGACTTCCATGACGATTCAGGATGCCGTCGGGATTTTGAAAGGAGATAAAAATGCCGCCACTCAGTACCTGAAGCGTACCACTTCCGACCAGTTGATGGCGGCCTTTACGCCGGTCATCGATAGCACATTGAAGAAAAATAACGCGACCCGCTATTACGGCGACCTGGTGCGGACATACAATAGATTGCCTATTGCAACCCAGAAACTGGATCCGGATTTGACACGCTACGCGGCTACCAAAGCAACCGACGGCATTTTTTTGCTGGTTGAGCAGGAAGAAGCGCGCATCCGCGAAAATCCGGCGGCCCGGGTGAATGATTTGCTGAAAAAAGTGTTTAGTCAGCAATAAAGGACAGGCGAAGACGGTTTTTGGACCGAATCACAGGGCTTCCATTGAAAACCGGGCTACAAATGTTTACCTTTGAAGTCGTAGAACTCCGCCGAAATTGGCGCCGTAGCCGAACGGTGCCGATGGGTGAGCGGAGTTTTTAATGTGTTGTATCGAAAGCGATGAAAAAATCAGAAATCAATTTTACGGTAGAATTAGACAATCAGAATATTCCGGAAAAAATCTTCTGGAATGCCACCGATAATCCCAATGAAGGCTTGAGCGATACGAAAGCGGTAGTGGTTTCGGTGTGGGATCATTACAACCAGGGTACGCTTCGGCTGAATTTATGGACGAAAGACATGGCGGTTACCGATATGAAGCGGTTTTGTATTGAAGTGCTTGGCAGCCTGGCCGATACCATCGTCACGGCGACGGGTGACCAGCCGATGGCCGACGAAATTGATAACCTCTGCCGTAATTTGAGTAAAAAAGTGGAGGAAGAATACCGCTCACAACAGCAGCAATCCTAACGGTTTATAGAATTACGTTTACGGTTTTCTGTTTTCAGTAGCAACGCATCCAGTTAAGGAGTATGCGTGACTTGCTGGCGGCAGAAAACCGTAAGCATTTAACCCACCCGCTGATGAAGACTTTAAGTGCACTAATTATGCTTGTTTGGCTGTCGGTCGGTTCGGCAGCAGGACAAGGCGTACAGTTTCGGACTGGGTCTATCAATACGGTTTTTGCTGCGGCAAAAACCGCGAGAAAGCCCGTATTTATTGAGGTTTACTCCGCCACCTGCCACGTATGTCAGAGTTTTGTTCCCACATTTGCCAATAAGAATGTGGGCAAATTTTACAACAGCCGCTTCATCAACACCAAAGTCGATATTGGGTCGAAAGAAACCGTTGCCTTTCTGGACAAGCATCATTTGTTTGTGCCTTCGTTGCCGTTATTCCTGTATTTCGATGCGCAGGGGAAATTGATTCACATGGCCATGAGCAACAACTCCACGGAGGAAGTTATTCGCCACGGCACCGTTGCCTTGAACCCTTCGGCTCGCTCGTCGGCGATGGAGAAACGGTATGATGAAGGCGAACGGTCCCCGAATTTCCTGATCGATTACGGCATGTACGCGCGCGTCACCCGCGATACGGCCACCAACATCAAGGCCATGAATCAGTACGTGGCCCAACAACCCGCCAATAGCTACACGAATCAGACGAACTGGCTGGTGCTGCAAAAGCTGATTCTGGACGTGGATAATCCCCTTTTTCAGTACATGATCGGTCACCTGGATCCTTATGTCAAGCAATACGGGGCGGAATCGGTTAAAACCGTAGCGGAAAATATTCTGATGTCATCGCTCTACAGCAGCCGTGGCAATCAGTATCCGGCAACCAAAATCATTGCCATTCGCAACCAGTTGCAGCAGATCGGAATTGATGGCCGCGTGGCGAATAACCGCACGTTGTTGCCCGAGGTGAATGCTTATTTCCGGGCCGGGCAAAACAACAAGGCGGCTTCGCGCATGGATGAGCACATTGCCCAGAGCCAGTTTTCGTCGCCGGAGTATCTGTACGTGATTCGGTTATTCAATCGCAAAAGTCAGGATGCCGCCGATGCGCCAACGGTAGCGCGGTGGGCGAATAAGGCAATTTCGCAGGCGAAGTCGTCCGCCGAGCAGGCCGATCTGTATTTTGAACTGGCGGAAGTGTACCGACGGGGCGGTAAAACGAATGACGGATTAAAAGCGGCCCAAAAGTCGCTGGAATTAGCCAAAACCGCAAAAATGGATACCAAGCGGAATATGCTGCAAATCAATCAGCTCAAATAACCGAAGCCGTTACGAGAAAATAACGTTGGAAAAAGGCGGCTGCTTCAGTAAGTAGGCAGAATTCTCGTCGCCCAGTTCGATGGCCCGGATCAGGTCAGCCCGTGCCTGGTTGTACCGATCGAGTTGGATGCCCGCCAGTGCCCGCCACCGCATGGCATCGGGCTGCTGGCCCCGAAAATACCAGACGGCTTTGTCGAATTCGTTGAATGCTTCCTGAAACCGGTTTAGCTGATACAGGGCAATGCCTTTGTCCAAATACGACTCGGCAACCGTATTGTCCAGGCTGAGGGCGCAAGTCAGGTCAAATAAAGCGGAATAGATATTTTCGTTGCGAAGGTGGCATTTGGCGCGGTACGCAAAGGCAATGGACGACTTGGGGTTTTGCTGAACGGCTTCGTCAAAAAAGCGAAAAGCTTCGTCGTAGCGATGCTGCTGAACAAACTGAATCCCTTCCAGAAAACGGCGACGATCTTTTTCCGCCGGGGTTTCGTGATCCACCACGAAATACCGGATGAAAAGAAACAAAAAGAAGAACAATCCTAACAGAGCAACTTCCATACGCTGAGGTATTCACTAGTCTACCGAAAATACGGTTTTTGCGGTATTTGTGCAACTCAAATCCTATTGAGCAAGTTCCTGCCGAACGGACTTAGGCAGGCTTTTCACAATAAGATCGTACGAATGATCGATCCAGCTTTTCAGGTCACTTTCCCGAACCGATCCGTTGATAATAACGGTATTCCAGTGCGTTTTATTCATGTGGTAACCCGGGCGAACGGCATCGTGTTGTTCCCGAAGCTCCACCGCCCGTTCCGGATCGCATTTCAAATTCACCGACAACGGGTTGCTGTCCAGAGAGGTCAGGGCGAAAATTTTTCCGCCGACTTTAAAAACGAGGGTTTCTTCACCAAATGGGAATGATTCAGTCGCTCCGGTTTTGCTTAGACAGTAGGTCCGCAAGGATTCAATGTTCATCGAAGAATGGCTCGTACGATCATGACAATGAGACAGATCAGGAACATGATGATCGAAATCCGGTTGATTCCGTGCATCATGCGGATGTTAGCGTTGGTCGGGCGGCTGGGGTCCGGCTTCTGAAACACCCGAAAAAAGTACTGAAAGGCTTCGCCCAACTTGAAATAATCACCAATGCGAGACATAAGGAGTTAGAAGTTAATAGTTAAAAAATTAAAAAGAAAAAGTAATAATTAGCTTTAAGACAGGCCATCTACTTTAACTCTTAATTTTTAACTTTTAATTATTCAATGGATTCGGGTTCGTTCCAGCGGCCATCTTCTTTGATGAGTTCAATCAGCTCGTCGACTGCGGAGTCGGCATGAACGGATTTTTTGATCACCTGCTGACCTCGGTATAACGAAATTTTATCTTTTCCGATTCCCACATACCCGTAATCCGCATCGGCCATTTCGCCCGGACCGTTGACGATACACCCCATGATGCCAATTTTAACTCCCTTCAAATGATCGGTGCGTTTGCGAATCATAGCGGTGGTTTCCTGCAAATCGAACAAGGTTCGACCGCAGGACGGGCAGGAAATGTACTCGGTTTTGGACATGCGGGTGCGGGCGGCCTGTAAAACTCCGAACGCGATGGAATTGTACCGATTCGCGGTAGCCAGCTGTTCGTCCGGCAACAGATTGGGGAGCCGATTCGTCGCCAGCCAGACGCCGTCTCCCAACCCATCGACCAGCAAACCACCGAGGTCGGTAGCGGCATACAGCTGTAAGCCATCGCCTTGGTTGTCGGGGAAGCTTCGCAAGTTAATCACCGGGCTGGTAATGGCATGATTCAGTAGCTCAACGTACAACCGCCGGATTTCGGCCATGGCGTGTTCGTTGTCGGTTCGGACCACCAGCACGATGTTCCGATCCTGCCGCAGCGCATCCGCCAGAGCGTCGGACCAGTCATTCAATCGGGTTTCGACAAAGTTGAGAATCGGATGGAGCTTTGCCGATTCCTGACGCAACGACAGGTAGGTAGCCGTGTTTAGCAACGGAAACTGATGAGCCGGATCGCCCGCCGAAACCCAAACGGTATAATCCAGAATCTCTTTCAAACCGTTCGGCAACATAAACGAAGCGGGTTGGGCACCGGTGTAAATATAATCGGCACCCAGGTCGTTCATTCGCCATTTATCGGGAACGGGCAGGTAAAAGTGACCGATGGGGCGGAGCTGTTCGTGTTCTGTTACCGGTATCCGGGCATAATCTGCCACAACCCGGGGCACATTGATTCCTCCGAAATTGGCCACCTCGTGCGTTTTCCGGCGCGTGTACTGAAAGGGATCAATGGGATAATGGTTGATTGGTGGAATGGGAGCGTGGTCGCTCCGGTGGGTATAGCGGTCGATCAGTGCTTTGGCAACGGGTGCTTCCAGTTCGGGATCTTCGGTCAATGAAACGCGAACCGTATCACCCAAACCGTCTTCCAGCAGTGTGCCAATGCCCACGGCTGATTTGATCCGGCCGTCTTCGGCTTCGCCCGCTTCCGTCACGCCCAAATGCAGCGGGTACGGTTTCAGTCCTTCCGCATCCAGTCGATGCACGAGCAGGCGGTAGGCTTCAACCATCACCTGCGGGTTACTGGACTTCATCGACAGGACAATATTATAATAGTTTTCGTCTTCGCAAATGCGCAGAAATTCAAGTGCTGACTCGACCATGCCGACGGGCGTATCGCCATACCGACTCAAAATCCGGTCGGAAAGCGAACCGTGGTTGGTGCCGATGCGCATAGCCGTGCCGTATTCCTTGCAGATTCGAACAAGGGGCAAAAATTTGGCACGAATCCGTTCCAGTTCGGCGGCATACGATGCATCGGTGTATTCAATGACTTCAAACCGTTTCCGGTCGGCGTAATTGCCGGGATTAATCCGGACTTTCTCGACAATCCGGGCGGCCAGTTCGGCGGCATTGGGGGTAAAGTGAATATCGGCCACCAGGGGCGTCGTGTAGCCGCGGGCTCGCAATTCCTTGCGAATGTTTTCCAGATTCTGCGCTTCTTTCACGCTCGGCGCCGTGATCCGGATGTATTCGCAACCCGCTTCGATCATTTTGATTGACTGCTCTACCGAACCGGTGGTGTTCATGGTATCGATGGTGGTCATCGATTGGACCCGAATGGGGTAATCGGAGCCTAATGGCACATCGCCGATGGGAACGGTAACGGTTTGACGACGGGAGTAGCCGGTGAGCGAATTGCAATAGGGGGCCGATTTGTCGGCGGATGGTATAGGTGACGGTGTAACCAGGTCAAGCATAGCTAAAAAGCAAGTGCGGAAGAGAATACAAAGGTAACGAAACCAGGTCGTTTTCTTCGCTTTGCTATGGAATAGAACCCTTTTTTAGCGGAAAATGTTCATTTTTACTATGGATTGACCTGGTTGTAACAGCGTTGAAAATCAGTTGGTTGTCTATTCTTCTACTTTGGTCCCTTCGTCAACCCGGATAATGTAAGCCGTGCCGCCCTGGCGTTCAATGGCTTCGGCAACGGCTCCCGCGTGCCCGGGTGCGTAAGCAAACATACAGCCCCCCCCGCCCGAACCGTTGATTTTGCCGCCGAGGGCCCCCGCATTCAACGCGGCTTCGAGCATCCGGTCGATTTTGGGCGTCGAAATGCGTTGAGCATCCCGCAGATTGGCGTGATGGCGGTTGAGCAAATTGCCCAGCAGGATGTGATCCAGATCGGCGGATTCGAGCACCTGACGCGCTTCACGGAGTAAATCCCGGTTAGAAACCGTCCCCTCCAGGAGAGTATTTTCGCCACCGGACAGGTACGGACGGTAATCGGCCAGTTCGAGTACATCGGTAGTGTGCAACGAGAATTCCGGGTTGACCTGCTGGATCTTTTTGAGGATTTCGGTCACCCCGTTGCGCAGCCGGCCCAAAATCGTGAGCGTGTCTTTGGGCTCCAGCGAGTCGCCAAGCACGAAGGCACCCAGTTTGGGGCGGAGTTCTTCAATCTCGATTTCGGGTTGCGATTCCAGGTAAATCACGTCGCCGATGGCCGTGGAATAGTGGTCCATCATTCCGCCCGGTTCGCCAAACTCACGAGTTTCAGCTTCGTTGGCCAGGTTACCAATCTCCTGACGGCTGAGCAGCCGGGGGCGATCGCTCATACGCATCAAAAAGTGCAACCACGACGCCACCAGCGCGGAAGAACTCGAGGTGCCGGAATTGATTGGAATGTTGCCGCGTACTTCACATTCAACTCCTTTTGAAAACTGGTAGCCGTGCCGCACCAGAACATTGTAGCTGCTCCGGAAATAATCGCGCGGTTTGGTATAAATCAGCGATGAGCCCGACAAATCAAATTCCTCTCGTTCGTTAATGTCCGGAAGGTTGATGATGACCTTCTGATCAGTCCGGTGAGAACCAGTGATCCGAATCCGCCGGTTGATAGCCGCAGCGATGACGGGCAATCCCAGGTAATCCAGGTGCTCACCGAATAAACAGATTCGGCCGGGGGTGGAAACACTAATGGGAGTCATTACCAGTTTGTTTTTTTACTGCCTACCACGGCGTAATACAAAATGTAACCCAACAGGGGCAAAATCATGGCATACGCCATTTTAGGGCTAACGGTATCGGTCAGGTAACCGTGCAGCAGCGGCAGCAGTGCTCCGCCGGAAATCCCCATGATGAGCAAGGCAGAACCCAATTTGGTAAATCGGCCCAGCCGGTTGAGTGACAGCGGCCATAGTGCCCCCCAGACGGGAGCGATGGCAAAGCCCAGTAAGGCAATGCACAAAACCGACGTAAAACCGTCCGTCACCAAGGCTCCTACTGTCAAAATCAGGCCGAGAACCGTACCCAGCATCAGGGCTTTTTGCTGGGAGAGAAAGCGCGGAATCAGGATGATACACAAAATATAACCCGCTAACATTCCGTAGAGCGTGTAAGCCGTAAAATATTTTGCTTCATCGTTTGAGAAACCCAGCGCGACTCCGTAGTTGATGATGGTATCGCCCGAAATAACTTCTACACCCACGTAACAGAAGATGGCCAGCACACCCAATACCAGATTGGCGTGTTGCCAGATGCTATCGGTTGTTGTGGCTTTAACGGCTGCGGTCGGGTCCTCATCCTGCTCTTCCGAAACTTCGGGCAGAGTAGAAAACCGAATTAGCAGAGCAAATGCAAGCAGAACGCACGTTAAAATTAAGTAGGGAGTTACTAGTTTTTCCAGCGATTGTGAGGCAGAAAGGGCATTTCCACCCGTTAACAAGATACCTCCGAAGATAAACTGGCTAAAAATGCCCGCTAGTTTATTGGCAACACCCATGATGCTGATTCGTTGGGCGGCACTTTCGCGCGGACCTAGAATTGTGACGTAAGGGTTCGAAGCGGTCTGCAAAACTGTCAAACCAATACCGATCAGGAACAAACCGGCTAGAAAAGATGGGTAAGAAACCGCTTTGGCTGCGGGAATGAAAAGGATCGTACCTAGAGCCATTACCACCAATCCCAGTGACATGCCATTTTTAAAACCTGTTTTTCTAAGTAACCATGCTGAAGGAATGGCCATTAGTGTATAGGAAATAAAAAAAGCAAAAGCTACTAAGTTCGACCCAACCGTGCTGAGTTGGAAAGACTGTTTAAAAAAAGCGATGAGCACACCATTAACCCAGGTGGTGAATCCGAAAATGGAAAACAATACACCAATTATGAGCAATGGACCAAAGTAGTTTTTAGTAGAATTTTGGGTTGCAGTGGGGGTCATTTTTTTTAAGTTGAAAATAAAACGATGGTAGGCTATCAGCCTATGAATGGACAATATATTTTAAAAAATTTTATTATCTGCGAATTTTATTCGGGCGATCGGAAAACCCTCCTACTAATAGTCGTCGTTTAAAGCAAAAATAGGCTTATTGGTTTTCCACTTGCCGCGCGTAAAATCCGGAATTTCAATCGGTTTGCTGCCTTTGGCAATGGATTCTTCCGAAAGCGGACTGATGGCGCTCCAAACGGCGGCATCATACACATCAATCGGTGGGGGAACTTTGCGTTTGACGGATTCGATGAAGGCCCGCATCACGAAGAAATCAATACCGCCATGCCCCGCTTTTTCGGCCGCCTGGGCATGACTTTTCCAGATGGGGTGATCGTATTTTTCCTGATAAGAACTGAACGGTTCCCACTGGTGCGGTTTGGGGCTGGCTCCTTCCAGGTAAATCGTTTTGCCGTCGTCCATCCAGATGCCCTTTGTGCCCTGCGCCCGAAAACCGAGCGAATAGGGGCGGGGCGAGTTGGTGTCGTGCATGATGACGATGTTTTCGCCGTTGGCACACTGCACCATCGTGGTCACCACATCACCGAGTTTGAAATTAACCTTCGCATTGGGGTGATTTGGTCCGCCCTTGTCAACAATGTAGTTGTGCAAGCCACGCGGTTTGGTGGCCATTGAGGTCAGGTAGGTAAACCGGTTTCCACGGTTGATGTCCAGCCAGTGGGCCACGGGTCCCAATCCGTGCGTTGGGTACAGATCACCGTTGCGGTCCACCGAGTGCTGGGTACGCCAGCGGGCTTCAGAATAGCCTTTCGCTCCAAACTCGGCACCCACGCCCTGTTTCACCGTGCCGTCGTTGAATTTGATGTTGCGCAGATCGTGCTGGTAGCCACAGTGAGCGTAGAGCATCTCCCCAAACATTCCCTGCCGGATCATATTCAACACGGCCATCACATCCCGGCGGTAGCAAACATTTTCCAGAATCATGCACGGCATGCCACTCTTCTCCGAGGCTTCGATCAAGTCCCAGGACTCTTTCAGGGTGACTGTGGCCGACACCTCGACGCCCGCGTACTTGCCAGCTTTCATGGTAGCCACGGCCATCGGCACGTGCCATTCCCAGGGAGTGGCAATCACCACGCCGTCGATGTCGTCGCGCTTCAGCATGTTCAGGAAATCTTCGTCATTTTTCCCGAAAACTGTCGGTTCGGTGCGCCCGGCTTTGCTGATCATCGCTTTGGTTTCTTTGATTGCTTCCGGATCAATGTCGCAAATGGCCGTTATAGCGACATCGTTGCGGTACAGGGATTGCTCCACATGGCTACGCCCACGCCCGCCGACGCCAATAAATGCCAGGCGGACTTTGCGTTCCTGGGCCGGTTTTCCCGTCAAAACCGCTGGGAAAAGGGGAGCGGTCGAAACCGTAGCGGCTGCAGATCGCAGGAAATATCGTCGGGTTGTTTTCAAGAGTGTTCTGGATTTAGGTTGCTTTGCAAAATCTGACCGGTTTCAAAGCGTCTGATTTGTAAAAAAAACGTAAAATATTGGTAGCACAAAGAATTGTTCCGAATACTTCATACACAGCCAAGACGGTTTTGACCCGCCAATTATTGAACATACTGATTTCGATGGATTCGGACTATTGAGTAGAAAAAAAGGAAACCGGTATTTTAAGAATGAAGGCAAGCTTAACAGGTTCATTTACAGGAACATGCCGTTTAATGGCTCGCAACACCGAGACCCTGAATAACTCAGGTGTTGAACCAAAACCTAAACCGGCTTGTTAACGGATCAGAACTCACTAAAATTTCTCCTGAAAGCGGGTTATCTCACCGCTTGACGGCTTAAATGTGTTGCAGACAACCTTTCTGACGACATTTTGGTCGAGATTTTAAAATCAATCGTAAAACCGGACCACCGGTGCTGACAGAATGGACAAAAAACGGGTAGCGGTGTTCCGCAAAGAACACTTCAATGCGGCTCATCGTCTCCACAATCCGGCGTGGTCGGACGAGGAGAACCAGCGGTTTTTTGGCAAGTGTAACAATCCGCACTACCACGGCCACAACTATGAGCTTGTTGTTCAGGTGACCGGGGAAATCGATCCTGCAAGTGGTTATGTGATGGACATGAAAGTGTTGAGTGATCTGATCAAATCCCAGGTGACGGATCGGTTTGATCACAAGAACCTGAATCTGGACACGGAAGAATTTAAAAATCTGAATCCCACTGCCGAACATATTGCTGTAGTTATTTACGATTCGCTGCGTAGCCAGCTTGATTCATCATTGGATTTGAAAATTAGACTCTATGAAACCGAACGGAACTTCGTCGAATACCCGGTCTAACGGCCATCCCCTCAATTATGACCTGCTGACCGACCTGACGGTCGATGAGGTGGGGGATGAGCACATGGCCACGTCCGTAGAAACTCCGTTGCGGGCCGATGCGTTTGACCTGAGTGATGATACGAAAGTGGAATTGATCGAAAAGCATTTCCGCGAGATTATGAACATTCTCGGCCTTGATCTGACCGACGACAGTCTGAAAGGAACGCCCCGGCGCGTAGCCAAGATGTACGTACAGGAAATATTCAGCGGACTTGATACGGCCAAAAAACCGAAGGCGGCTCTGTTTGACAACAAATACCAGTACAACGAAATGCTGGTCGAGAAAAACATTACGGTGCAGTCTCACTGCGAACACCACTTTGTGCCGATTATCGGTCGTGCCCACGTGGCTTATATTTCCAGTGGGAAAGTAATTGGTTTGTCAAAGCTGAACCGGATTGTGCAGTATTTTGCCAAGCGCCCACAGGTTCAGGAGCGCTTGACGGAGCAGATTGCCAATGAGTTGAAAGACGTGTTGCAGACGGAAGATGTGGCCGTAGTCATCGATGCCCGACACCTGTGTGTGTCGATGCGTGGTGTGCAGGATGTGAACAGTTCAACGGTTACAGTACATTACAGCGGTAAATTCAAGGAAGACGACGCCAAGCGTCAGGAATTTCTCCGCCACGTCAGTGAGCCCACGGCAGCACTTTGAGTTAAAATAAACGTGAAGAGTTAAAACGTAAAAGTAGCTGACGCATTGATTTGGCGAAGCGGTATTTTTACGTTTTAACTCTTCTATTTTTAATTGAAAAATCAAACTATTGTTCCTACGCGATCCAGTAGGGCTTTGGTTTTTTTAATGCCCTCGTATTCGCTCAGGTTGGAGCCTTCGTATTCGATACCGACGATGCCTTTGAACCCGCTGTCTTTGACGATTTTCATCATGCGCATGTAATCGGTATCGGTGCAGTTTCCGTTGGCGTCAAAATCATGTGCTTTGGCACTGACTCCCTTGGCAAACGGCATCATTTCGGCTACGCCCTTGTAGCGGTCGTACTCTTCGACGCACTTACCGCCCCATTCTGAACCATCGCTGCGTTTGATGCAGAAGTTGCCAAAATCGGGCAGAATGCCGACGTTTTTCATGTTGACCTGTTTCATGACTCCCGTCAGCCACTGGCCATTGGAGGAGTAACTGCCGTGGTTTTCAACGATGACGTTGATGTTCATGGTTTTGGCAAACTCACCCAATTTACCGAGTCCTTCCACAGCGGCTTTGGCTACCTCTTCTTCGGTTCCTTTACCAAAGGCATTTACCCGAATGGTTTTACAGCCTAGTGTTTTGGCGCATTCAACCCACGGTTTGTGTTTTTCTACGGCTTCGTTGCGTTTGGCTGCATCGGTTTCACCTAGGTAGCCCTCGCCATCGATCATAATCAGATGATTACGGACGCCGTTGTCTTTACAACGCATCATCAGTTCTTTCAGGTACGTGGCATCCTGGGCTTTATCCTTGAAAAATTGATTGACGTATTCGACAATTGAGATGCCAAATTCATCTTTGGCTAAGGCCGGAAAATCGAGGTTGGTGATCTTTTTTTCGTTAAACAACGCTTTGTGTAACGACCATTCGGCCAGTGAAATTTCGAAGAACGGTTTTTTCGCTGCGGTTTCTGCTAGCACGGGAAGCGTTAGCGATGCCGCTGTCAGTGCGCCGAGTTGTTGTAGAAAATTTCGACGTGAGTACATAGGTTAATCTGTTAAATGAGTTGATCCCGACGCCGGGATGATGCGGGGACAAGATACTAAAAAAGACTGGCTTCGCAGAGGAGTGGAGTAGGGGCCGAAAAACCATGATTTTTGGGCGGTGCCCCGATTTTTACTAAAAAAGTGTCTTTTTTGCCCGCAAATCCGTGATTTTAAGGAGCTATTGGATACACAGAAATCTACCCGAACTGGGATAATCAGTTAAATTTCAGGATGAGGGGTGACTTTGAGGAAATCTTACCGTCCTATCGTGGTGTAATTTCTGAATTCTATTCAGAGAGTATAACACGATTAGAGTAAACTCGAACTGGTCAGGGCGGTATGAACCTGACCAGTCTTTATCAATATAGATTTTTTTTTACTATGACCCATAAATACCAAGTTTCAGAACAACTTCTTTCGGCTAAGTTTAGCCTTATGGAAATGGCGCACCTTCACACGATTAATGATCGGCAGTCAATTGGTGATCAGGTACTTGTAATATGGTTGGATAATTTGGAAAGACTTGATCAGATCGACAAGCTGAAATCCAGAGCAAAGGTTTCAAGACCCCACTAATAAAGTGGAACATAGATCTCGATGGTTACGGCAACTTGGGTGCAAAATGTGACTTGAGCGTAGGAGTACCGTCTAACAAAGACTTTTACCGTCCCCAAATGGGGACGGTAATCAATGATAGAGAGAACGGTACTGGTCAGGACGGATTGATCCTGACCAGTTTTATAATAACGCATAGGGTGCCAAGCTAGTCTAAAGAATTTCTGAAATAAGGTTAACCAAACGTTGCACAGCCTCCTTCATGACTGCTTGGGTTGATCTCTCCATCTTATCCTGAATCCCTCGTCTTTTACGCCAATAATCAAAATTTCTGTTGAAAACAATGAGCGGTATGCGTGCGTTGATCCAGCAGCCAACCGCAGAATCTCCGGCACACCGACTCAACGGGCAGTTTTAAACTGGAGAATTAACAGACGGAGAGGAGCCGTGAAAATAAACAACCTTGAGAATCATCTATTTAATTGAATCAACTCCTTCATCGACAAAATAGGGGGTGACTTATGGGGTTTTTGTCCGTCAAAGCCCTATAAATCTCTACCTTTTTACATGCCACACCTTCAGTTTGCCATCGATCTTCATGCTGTATCTGGAACTGTAGAGTTCATTAGAATCCATTCCCACTTCTATTTTCGCTCAAAATATCAGACATCCTGGAGGCTATTAGAACCCGAAGAAATACCGCAACTTCGCTGGGGACTTATGACTCAGGAGTTAAAGAGTGAAGTCCTTCATGACTTTGTGAGGGAGGGGCGGGTCTGGCCAGTTCAGGTCAATTAATTTATCAAAACTTCGGAAGTAATAGCCGCAGCCGCCCCGGAGAGCGGGTAGGGGGTGTCAATATCCCTAATCCGCCCAGACGATCCTGTTCCGGTAAAATTTTGTATCTGGTATCCCAGTATTAACCTGATGGTGTACACTAATGGTGGCTCGGTCACAGGAGCGCACCACCCACTATGAGAAAAGGGCCTTTGGGAAGCATAAATTCAAAATGTACCATACTAGAGCGGGCGAAAAAGACTAACCAAAGCATCGGCGGTCTTTTTATTAATTTAGCCAGGTTCTAAAAAACACTGGCTCCTCTGTCAGGAGAAGAGCCAGGTTCTGTGCTAACCTATGATGAACGAACGACAGAATAGCCGTTGCGTTCTGCTCAAAAAAGGGGAAGTTGGCTTGTACATACTCATAGGACCATCATTTTTTAGAGAATATAAAAATCGGGTCTTGGTTTTTATTCATCAAACCTCTACTTTTGCATCCACAAAATCACAAGATGTCCATGTGGTGGAATTGGTAGACACGCCATCTTGAGGGGGTGGTGCCGTACTGGTGTGAGGGTTCGAATCCCTCCGTGGACACACCTAAAAACAAATAAAGCGCTATAAGTCATTCACTTATAGCGCTTTATTTTTAACTACTTCCAAACTTTTCTAGGATCAGTCGGGGAATTTGGGGGGCGTGGAAAAAAGTAGTTTTTTTGCGCAGAATCAATTTTGAGTTCCTTGCAAGAGTCTTATCAAGCCTTAGTCCGTTTTCTGTTACCCGAGGGGATCTTAGATT
>NZ_BAAGWE010000007.1:0-197710 GCF_054780515.1 Larkinella harenae
GCGGCTTCTTTCAGGATTGATTCCCGGTGTTCGGGAGTAAAAACTCGTTTTTCTTTCTTCATTTCCTTAAAGTTAGTGACAAATCCTTTTTAGATTTTGTCTCCAACTATTTAAGGGGCTAAGACAGGCCCGACAAGCAGCGGGCAGTCGCTTTCATCAAGAAAGCCGTCAATTCATTAAGCCAACGGATCTGACGGGTATGCTGGGCGTCAGCCACCAGTTCGCACCCAAGCACGTAATTGGCCTGGATGGTAAGGGCATGCACCGATGGACGAGCGGTCTAACGGATGGTCAATTAGCTCAGATCGGTGGCGCTAACCCGTTACGGGTTCACTTGCAGCGCGCTAACCAGGCGCAAGCCAAGAGCCAGGCTCTGCACTTGTTTTATGTCTGGACGTTGGATACGCTTAGCTACAGCTTGTCCATCGATGGAGACTATTACCGCCATGAAGCAAGCCAACAGGATGAGTTTAGCAACACCTATGTTGCCAGCGGAGCGCCCGATTCTAAATTTGATTCGAGCCAAGATCAATTTCGGTCATCCGCCGTCCGTGCGCTTAAAGTCGATTGGACCCAAAAAACAAGGTTTGCCCTGCTGGAAGCGGGCGTCAAAGCTAGCTATGTCACCAACGCTAGTTTGGTGAGTCTGGATTCGCTGCTAGGCCTCAATCAGCCTCCTTTACCGGGGTATTCGAATGCGTTCACGTATCGCGAGCGGATTCAGGCCGCCTATGTGTCCATTCACAAACCCTTCAAACGGGTAGACCTAAAAACGGGATTGCGCTATGAACATACGGTGGGCTTTGATCCCACGCGTCAGGTGGTCAATCGTCAGTATGGGTATGTTTTTCCATCGGCTTCGCTAACGACCCAATTGGGGGCTCATCAAGTGACATTTTCCTACCGGAGAAGTCTCATCCGGCCCGTGTATATGAATCTAAACCCCTTCACGTACTATACGGATGCCTACAATGAGGTGGCCGGCAATCCAGCACTCAATCCGGCTCTAGCTCATATTGGAGAGCTTAATTATCTGCTCAAAAATACCCGGCTCTTGACGGTCAACTTCATCCAGATGAAGGACGCGACGCTGGATGTATTGGCTTATGATTCGCTGCGGCAAGTTAACCAATCCCGCCCCCAGAGTATTGGCCGACTCCAAACCTGGTACATCGCCACCGGGCAAGCCTTGCAACTGGCCAAGAGTTGGTCTGTCAGCACCGATCTAGCCGCTTTATATAATCACATTGTCGTACCGACTCAGCAAGGACAGTGGAGCTGGACTGCTCAAGTCAGTTCCGACTGGCAATTCAAAAAGGGCTGGTCTGCCTCGTTACTGGCTAAATATGATTCTCCTAGTTTGTATGAACTGTCGCAACTCTATTCATTGGGTACCGTCTCGGTGGGGCTAAAAAAAGTGATTGCTAAAGGAAAAGGCTTTATTGCCTTAAATGGAAACGATCTTTTTTACAGCGACCGATATAAGGCTAGTTATTACTATGGATCGGTCCAACAGGAGACGCTAAGAAAGTGGCAGAGCCGGACTTGGCGAATCACCTTTAACTACACGTTTGGCCGATCAAAGGTTGTTTTAACGAATAAACGAGACACGGACCCGGAAGAAGTAGACCGTCTAAAGTAAGAATGACCGCCAGAAATTAGGCTTGTGTAGCATTAAGTTTTTGCGAAATGGTCCTTCAATTATTCTCAAGAAAACGCTCTTTAATACAAGATAAACGAAACTTCATGCATTGCCGTTGGGGTAATGTAGTTTTGCCGGACAGTATGCCTACGTTCAGGCCTATTTGATAGCCACTGGCTGACGCATACCTGCCGAACCCGTCACGGATTAAACCTGCCACCCGTTCCATGGATCGGCTGGCATGAATAACTCGTAGTGAATTCGCTAATAAAATTAACTGGACACTTACCCAGCATGGCAGTGACCGGAATGAATATAAAGGCTTGAGTTAGCATAGTAATAAAATCAATGCTAGTCATAACTTCGAAATACACTCACTTGCCCCACGCTTCGTTCAACGGTCGGAATGCACTTCTTTGATTGATATCAAGGGACTTATCCAGCGTATTGAAAAGATAATTTATTTAGCCCAGGTGGTGGGTGTCATCAAAAAAACGCTCCGTGAAAAGTTAAAAAGTTCGAACCTATTCACCGCCCGTTTGTTTACTTGCAATAAAAAATGCACAATGATAAACGCGCCCATTTTCAAGGTGAAAGCCGCCCGACCGGCTGCTTTTTATCTCTTAATTGTGCTTCTGGTGGTACTTGGTGTGGGTGGTATACAGGGTGGAGGCCAATTGATTCTGGATCCAAGTGGAAGGACACTTGGCGTATCTTCCTCTATTTTAACCGATTTGCCCGGGGGAAGTTTCTTGGGCCCCGGTCTGTTTATTGTGTCCATGTTTGGACTGGCTCCCTTTTACCTGGCTTATTGCTTATGGGTCAAACTAAAATCGCCTATGGCCGAGCAGGTATTAAAAGGGTGTGGCTATCATTGGGCTTGGGCGGCCTCTGTAGGTTTAGGGGTGTTATTACTCCTGTGGACGGGGGCAATTGTATGGCTGATCGGCTACCGCATTTTATACCAGGCCATTGATGGACTGATGGCTTTGGTCCTGCTCAACTTATTGAGTCTGCCATCGATACGGCTATATATGATAGAATCCTAGTCTCTATCTATTTACAGTTAGCTTTTCCGAATTCATTCGCAGTCTGTTTGTTGCTCGCGAAAATCAATGAAGAGGCTTAAACGGGTAAAACGGGTAACATGGCGGATTTCCCTGAACAGGCTCAGCGAGTTCGTGTAAATTTATGAATGGATGCGGGCATCAAAACAAGCCCGCATACGCTTTTGGCATAGCGCTCAGAGGCTTGATGCGAATGTTTCGGTAAAAAACTTCAGCCGCTTCACTCTGTAACTGGATTTTACCCTGCCTCATGGCAACTTCCTGGCCATCGGGCTTGATATAACGGGAGTCTTTCAGAACCATCACTACGTGTCCATTGACCAGATGGAGGCTTTTTCCTTCAAAGCAAATCAGCTCTAGTTTGGTCCATTCACCCGCTGGACTTTCGAAATTGGCGGACCGGACGCAGTAGTAATCACCGCTTCCCTTGAATGGGGCGAAGGGTTGTTTTTCATCCGCTACCCGGTTCATAATGCCCTCAGAAGGAAAAGAACGGATATCGATGGCGGAGTTAGCCTGGCACCAGAAATCACCCATATGCCCTTCCATGATCTGAAATTCCTGCGAAAGCATCCAGGATCGCCAATATTCAACACCCGCTTCGCCAATGGAATGATAGAGAATGCCTGAATCGCGCAATTTGCTTTTTCTAGGCTCATGTTTTTTCTCTCCCCACTTCACTTCGAGCATGAGATGGTAATTTTCGTAGGACTTCCGGGTGAACAAGCACCCGTACTGCTCACCGCTGATCCGTAAGACGGGGCCGCTGGGGTCTTTTAAGACGGAAAAAACATGCGTTTCGTCTTTGTTATACCCTATCGGGGGAATCGGTTTGCCCGATGCATCCGTTGGTATCTTTCCATTATAGTCGGATTTGTGGGCGTAGCTGAGATAAGATTCCCACTGGGTTAGGTTCGGGTCCAGTAAGGAAACCCATTCGTCGGATTCATTGTGGGCCGAAAATGAGAAAAACAACGTGATCCCTAAAAAACCGGTCAATATTAGAAGAGCGTATTTCATGGATTGCTTTAGATAACCTACAATACAAGGACAAAGCTAAGTGGGGAGATAATGGATCGAGTTGTAAAAATCCATTCTTTATTGGTAGATTTATAGCTTTAGCGAGCGCATGAAACGGTACATCCTCCATACTCCTTTTAATATCTACCATTTCGAAGCAACAAACTGGATGCATGCGGTCCATACCCACACCTACTTCGAAATCATTTTTATCCTCAAAGGCCGGGGCATTCATCACATCAACGGCAATGCATTTTCCTATACCGAGGGCGATGTGTTTCTTTTAGGACCACAGGATTTCCATGAATTTGCTATTGAGGAACTGACCGAGTTTTGCTTCATTCGTTTCAATGAATCGATCTACAACCATTCCATTGAAGAAAAAGACAGCACCTGGCAGCCGATTATCAAAACCCTGTTGACCACTTCGTCACAGAGTCGTGGCTCTATTGTGCTGGACAACCGGGAGAAGCAGAAACTGCACGCCCTGCTGATGGTATTAGAGGCAGAATATGAACGACATCAGTCACCTCAATTCGTCATTATTCGAGACAGCCTGATGCGGAGTATCCTGATGATTCTGGCTCGAAATCTGTTTGATCAGACAGCGACCAGACCCCTATTGCATCATTCGGTAGAGGCCATTCTTCTCTATATTCGTCAACACATTTACCAGCCTCAAAAACTACGTGTTGAAAGCCTGGCGGATGCATTTCATTATGCACCGGCCTACATCAGCATCTTTTTTAAAAAACAGACCGGCGAATCCTTGAAGCAGTATATCATCAAACACAAAATCAAGCTTATTGAGGCCCGTTTACTGTATAGTCCTTTGACCCTGGCTCAGATTGCGGATGAATTTGGCTATACGGATGAAAGTCATTTTTGTAAGCAATTCAAGAAATATACAGGGGTCACACCATCCGCCCTACGCAACAGAAATGAATAAACCATCATTTGAACTGGTAACTATCCGTTGTCAATCTTTAAAACAACCATGCTGTAACAAATCAGGCCGCTGATGGCTGGAAAACCGTTGTCATAATCCTGCTTGAGCAAGCGAATTCAACGAGTTGGAATTACCACTAATTTTAAAACCGTTAGTGCAATATGTGCTGGTTAAGGGGATGATATATCGCGAGCGCTCCTTCTATTATTTATGTTCAATCACTAACTTGCTTCCGGACTAATTGCATTGAAACAGCAGGTTATTCAACCGTTTACGATCACTTTAGAAATAATTAAGGTTACAAGTCATTTCGATTTTTAAATGCACCGGTTGCATGGGATACCACGTACTAGCTCCTCCTGCTGTTCTTCAACGCCACGTAAGGTATTTCTGGATTTACGAACTGAATAGCCATCATCAGGAGGTGGCCATTGAAAGTTTTGCGGATCGGTACCCCAGGTTGATTTATCAGGATATTGAGAATTTTGCCCCCATCAAAACGGAATCTGGACAGGCGCTCCCGGCCACATACCTCAGTGGGATTGATATTCAGAAGACGACATATACAGTTGGAGGACAATATGCGCACGTTGGCGTAAGTTTTTACCCTCATGCTTTGCATTCGCTTTTTCGTATTGACGCCCATGAGCTGGTTAATGAGTTACCCGATTTGTGTGATTTGCATCCGACAAACTTAAATGATAGGTTAAACATAGCCGCCAATCATTACGAGCGAGTCGTCATTCTTTCGCACTATTTAATAGAAAAGCTCAATAAGCAGGTCACTGTAAACGCGCTAGTTCAGCAGAGCCTGTGGCACGCTCCGATGGAACAGTACTGGTCGGTGCAACAGCTTCTTAAACAGCACAGCGTTTCGGAGCGGCAGTTAGAACGGTTATTCAAACGGTCTGTGGGTGTTTCGCCTAAAACCTACTTGCGACTGACTCGGTTTGAGCAGGCATTGCACCGTTTAAAGGGGATGGTGGTCGATAGTCTGGACATCGTTTGTGACCTTGGCTATTCCGATCACTCACACTTCATTCGGGAGTTCAAAGAGTTCTCGGGTTTTACCCCCAAACAGTTCATTGCAAAAGAAACATTGGGAAGGGACAGCTCTTCCTTCGTGCTGGTAAATTGAACCACTTTTTGTAAAAAACCATGATGTCGGATTTATTCTATTTTGGCCAAAACGGACTCAATACATTTGCCAATCAATTCGGAAAGTGAAGGCGGCTAACCGATTGCCAAAGGGACAATCCGTTTTTAAGCCAACCGATCAGTCTAACGATTATCAATTACAACTTTTGTAGACAACCACTGCGTGCTCGTACAGCAGCAGTTCATTCCTATATAGTTATGAAAATGAGCGTTCAATACCTTACCTGCCTTACGCTGATCATTGGTTTCATGACGGGGTGCCGGAGTTCAGGTCCAAATACTACCAAAATAGAAAAAGGGGAAGTACACGTAGGAACCGTCAGGATTGCGTACGAAAGCCAGGGACCGCGCAAAGCGCCAACGATTCTGTTGATTGCCGGCACGAATTCCCAACTGACATTCTGGCCTGTTGATTTTTGTCAGCAGTTGGTTGACCGGGGTTACCGGGTTATTCGGTTTGATAACCGGGATGTTGGCCTGTCCACCAAGTTTCATCAGGCTGGTCTACCCGATTTTGCGGCTATTGGAAAAGCACTGGCAGAACAGAAAACCCCTCCCTTGCCGTACACCCTCGATGACATGGCCACCGACGCCGTGGGTTTGCTGAAGGCATTGGGTATAAAAAAAGCACATATCGTTGGGGTGTCTATGGGCGGCATGATTGCCCAGCGGGTTGCCTACAACCACCCGGGACATACATTGTCGCTGACCAGTATCATGGCCGGTGGAGGTAAACCAACGTTTCCGTTGGTGGCCAAGACGGACCTTGTCAGTCAAATACCGCCCCCCGGGCCTGCTTCTGATACAGTGGCTTACATTAATCGGGAGATACAGTCGATGAAAATCCTGTCGGGACCCACATATCCCGTAACGGAATCCCAGGCCCGGGAGCGGGTATTGCAGGCGGTTCAACGATCATACTATCCAGATGCTTTACATCGGCACGGTGCCGTTTCCCTGGCGGGCTTCTATGCGGGTCGGCAGGACAAACTTAAGACCATCAACGTTCCTACCCTGGTCATTCATGGTAGTGCAGACCCAATTGTGGTGGTTGAAGCTGGTCGAGATATTGCAGATACGGTACCAGGAGCGGTTTTTCAATTGATTGATGGCATGGGACACGATCTGCCTGAGCAGGTAACGGGTCAGCTAACCAATCTTATCATTAAAAATGCCCAGAAAGCCACACAGTAACCTGGGGATAGGCTTCACATTCACCACAGTCCGAGGGTTATGATACGTTCATCCACCAAATGATTGCTCCCAACTCAACGTCCTACAACTGGGCTGGAGGGCCACATCAAAAATCCCTGTTCTTCGGGCTACCATGCATACGGGATTATTGAGTGGATGGACTTTTTGAAAGGTATTGTACCGGAAATTTTGGTTAGTAAACGGTAAATCCAAAGGAAATAAGTGGTTTGTAGGCAACGGGTCCGATTTCCTACAACGCATATAAACCTTCATCGGCTAATCCCAGCACCTTATCCGAACTGGTACAAGAACATACTATATTTGTAAAGCACCAAACAATGCGGGCAGACTGGTTTGCCCCAGGCCATACCACTATGAACTATCAATTACTAAGGCAGCTACTCAACTATGCCGAGTCGTTTGAGCAGGATATAACCGATCCCGAGCAACAAACGGTAGCCAGCTTTGCCGCCTGGTTGTTGAACGAAACCGCATCAAGACCTAATCCTTCCCTGGAGGGTGATGCTAAGGGAGCCGTATCACCCGATACCCTCATTGGCATAATGGTCTCGTATCTGTACCGCTACACCCGGTTGTACAGCAAAAAAGTCATTGAGGATTCGCCCCTTACGACGCTGGACGACTTTACTTATCTGGTGATACTGCTGAAAAATGAAAATTTGCCCACCAAAACAGAACTAATCGAGCGTAATATTCACGAAAAAACCATGGGCACCGAGGTTCTTCGGCGGTTGCTGGCTCATGGGTTGATAGAACAGTTTGATGATCCCGACGACCGCCGTTCAAAGCGGTTGAAACTAACCGATCGGGGGCGGGAGGTGATGTTTGCCCTTATGCCGAGGATGAGTCAGGTTGCGACACTGGTAGGCGGTAACCTGACACTTACGGAAAAACATCACCTGGTCTACCTGTTGAGCAAGCTACATCACTTTCACAATCCCATCTTTCTCAGTGAGCGCAACGAATCCCTCGACACACTGTTAGAACACATACAAGAAAAAAAATAGTACATTATTGTATAACCTATTTCTTTTTTTAGTGTTATTAGTGCAAAATTACACTATTTGAAATGAGGTTTTTACGATTCTGCATTGTTATACTAGTTTACTTCCCCTTTTTGACCTTCTCCCAATCCCCGTCGACCGGGGTCATTAATGGTCGTATTCGGGATCGTAGCACCCAAGAATTGCTCGTGGGAGTAACGGTGCAGGTCGACAACGCTACCCAGCCAACGGGTCAGCCGATGGGCACCACTTCCGACACCGATGGTCGCTTTCAACTCGCTTTGCCCGTGGGTAGTTACAACCTTCGAGCTACCTACGTTGGCTATCAACCAGCGCAAAAGTTTAATATCGTTGTCTCGTCGGGGAACGCCAACGAAATCAATTTTGAGCTAGATGAAGAAAGCAAGCAGCTAGGGGAAGTGGTTGTCACGACCAACCGTGCAACGGCGGCTGTTTCGACAATCAGTACGCCAAATTCCATTCAGCGGCTGACGACAGAGGAGATCAAGACCAACCCGGGGGGGAATTTTGACATTTCCAAAGTCATTCAGACCTTACCTGGCGTAGGCGGCTCGGTGGGTGGGCTGCGCAATGACATCATTATTCGGGGTGGAGCGCCCAACGAAAATGTGTTTTATCTCGATGGTATTGAGATTCCGGTGATTAACCATTTCCAGACCCAAGGTGGCACGGGTGGCCCACAAGGCATTCTCAACGTCTCCTTTATCGAAGATGTCACGCTGTCTTCGAGCAGTTTTGATGCCCGGTACGACAACGCGCTGGCATCGGTTTTTCAGTTTCGGCAGCGGGAAGGAAATCCGAACCGCCTGCAGGGAAATTTCCGGCTCAGCGGCACGGAAGCGGCCTTGACAGCCGAAGGACCCCTGGCCCGCAATACTACTTTTCTGGCTTCCGCCCGGCGGTCGTATCTTCAGTACTTCTTTCAGCTACTCGATCTACCCATTCGGCCCAATTATTGGGATTTCCAGACCAAAATTACGCACCGTCTGGACAAGAAAACGACTCTGACAGCCATTGGTGTAGGGGCCATTGATGAGTTCCGCTTCGGCGTGCCCCGCCAGACAACGCCCGACAAGGAATTTGTTATCCGGCGGAGTCCCTTGATCAACCAGTGGAATTACACCGGTGGGCTGAATCTCCGGCGGCTGTTGTCAAACGGGTATCTCAATATTGCTTTAAGCCGCAACGCCTTTGACAACGCCCTCGACCGGTTCGAAGATGGACGCACCGGTGATGAATCGGCCCGGGTGCTGCGAACCCGTTCCCGGGAAACGGAAAACAAGCTACGCCTGGATGTCAATCAGTTCATCAACGGTTGGCGTTACGCATTTGGGTTCGTAACCCAGTATGTACAGTTTACCAATGATTTCCAGGCCCGGCTTCGTAATGAGGTACGTGATTCACTGGGCACCGTTTTAACACCCGCTTTGCAGCTGCAATCCGTTTCGGCCATTGGTTTTGCCCGCTTTGGGCTGTTTGGACAGGTGAGTCGCTCGTTTCTGAGCAATCGACTGGGCGTGTCGGCGGGGGTACGGTCTGACGGAAACACCTTTACGGACAAGGGGTTGAACGTATGGCGAACGCTTTCACCCCGCTTATCTTTGAGCTACGCCCTCAATGAGCGCTGGAACCTGAATGCTTCCGTGGGGCGCTATTTTAAAATACCCACTTACACGGTGTTGGGCTTTCGCAATGAGGTAGGCCAACTGGTTAATCGAAACGTCGATTACATTGCTTCCAATCACTTTGTAACCGGGGTTGAATTCCTGCCGAAAACCACGACTCGCTTGACGGTAGAAGGATTTTACAAACAGTATAGCCGCTATCCTGTATCAGTGCGGGATGGCATCTCACTGGCTAATCTGGGCAATAACTTCAACGCCATTGGTAATGAGGCCGTCACGAGCACGGGCCGGGGCCGCGCTTATGGCATGGAAGTGTTTTTTCAGCAAAAGTTAGTCAAAAATCTCTTTGTGGTGGCCTCCTACACCTATGTACGCTCGGAGTTTTCTGGTCTTGATGGAAAATTGCGGCCGTCCGCCTGGGACAACCGGCACCTGTTTTCGGGCCTGCTGGGGCGCAAATTCCGGCGAGGATGGGAGATGGGATTGAAATACCGCTATGCAGGTGGGGCTCCCTACACACCCTTCGACCTGGCGCAATCGCAGCGCAACTTTTTGACATTGGGTGAGGGTGTACTGGACTTCAGTCGGGTAAACACACTTCGGTTACCTGCCTTAAACCAGTTCGATTTTCGGATTGACAAAAAGTGGAACTTCCGAAACAAGACCATCGATCTGTTCTTCGATGTGCAGAACGCTTTGGTGCTGCCCACGCCCGGCTATCCTGAGTTTGTATTGAGCCGCGCCCCCGATGGATCCGGATACCTCACTACGGATGGAAAACCGTTGCAATCTGACGGCCAAAACGGACTTCCCGCGGTGCTAAAGAATGCCGATCCCTTCGTGACACCGACCCTCGGTTTCATTGTGGAATTTTAAAAGAACACCATACAGACTGTTTTTTACCACCAACCTGGCCTAGAAAGTTCGGGTAAGCCAGCCCTCTGAATGGGTGGTGCTAGTGGGTCCATTGCTGGGCCGAATACCCGGTCCGCTAGCTAATTGAGCAGGATAAAGGAAAGAGAAAGTTATGATGGAAAAGCAGCATGAGGAAGAATCCATTACCAGGCTCCGCAGTGAGATTTTAACCTTGCAAACGGCCATTTCGAAAATGGAGCAAAGTACTTATTTTCAGTCGGCCTTTTGTGTTCTTGATACCCTGCAAGCGCACAGAAAACAACTGACCAACCTGAAAAACCGTCGGCGTATTTGCCAGGAGAACCTTCAGGACCTCCTGCTTAAAGCTTGAGGCACAAAATTCAAAAATTGGCGTAAATTGGGAGCCGTTTAAAATGACTGAATTTAAGCAATAAAGACAGAGCGCGATGAAAAATCTTCGCTACGGTTTTTGTAACAAGGCATCCGCTAGCGCCCAATTCCACCGGGGTTTTTATTGTTCTTTCGTCTCGGGCACGATAAAACATTTTTTACTGTTTATCCCCCAAAAACAGACGAACGGACGTGCAAGAAACGAAAGGATTGCTTGACCAGATTAAGCACCATGATAAAGTAGCGATTACGGTGAATGAAAACTGTTTGATCGAACTTCCAGGAGATGCTCTCGACAAGCTACTTCAACCCCACAAGCTATCTTATTACTATTTTGTGTTTATGGATCACGGGTCGGAAACCTTTAAGACAGACCTGGAAGAAGTAACGATCACTGATGGTCAGGTGGTGTTTGGATTACCCAATCAGATTTTTTCTAATCAAACTCCCAAAAAAAAGAACCAGCACTACAAGATAGGATTCGATGAGCGCACCCTAACGATGCTTCCACACGCTTACCCTTTTCTACTCAATCCATTTCATTCAAACGTCATGACGTTTGATCCTGATGCTAAAAAGCGAGTGAAGGCAATTTTTTCCCTCTTGTTTCATCTGCTTCACTCTTCCGGGAAGCGCATCCATGCGGACATTATCCTGGCGCATTTAAACACCTTGCTCACCGAATTCAACAGCGCCTACTTCGAGGGTAAAAATCAGGATACCTGGTTAAATCCAAAGAATGCAAAGTATATCGAATTCAAGCTTGCCGTAGAAAACGACCTGACGGAGCAGCCAAGTGTGGACGCTATTGCCAGTAAGCTGGGAATGACCACCAGCAGCCTTTACACGGTTGTCAAGGCGTCTTCCGGCGTTTCACCCAAAGAGTGGATTACTAACCGGGTCATCCAGGAAGCCCAGCGCCAGCTTCGGTATTCCACCGTTTCGGTGAAGGAACTCGCGTATGACCTGGGATTCAATGACCCCAGTTATTTTTCACGACTCTTCAAAAAAAGAACGGGCAAGAGTGTCAGAGAATTTTCGACAGGCTTGCGGGATTAGTCCTCAGATTAAGGCGATTTGTCCAGCTGCACCGGTTTCTTGCTGCTTACTTTTGCTTGATCACGTTAAAAAAGTTGATTAAGATGAAGTCAGCATTCGTTACAGGCGCCACCAGGGGCATCGGCCTTGAGGTAGCCAAACAACTCTCCAAAAATGGATTTTACGTTTATCTGGGCAGTCGCTCTCTGGATCGCGGTCGATCATTGATTGAAGAACTGAACGCTGTGGGCCTCCGCCATATTGAAGCCATCCAGTTAGATGTCACCGATGAGAAATCGATCCAATCTGCTCGGGAATTGATTGGTTCTAAAACGCCAATCCTGGATGTTCTCATCAATAACGCCGGTATTTCGGGCGATCTGGAACAATCAGCGCTCGGCTCGAGCATTGATCAGTTTAAAGCCGTGTTTGACACCAATTTATTTGGTGTGGCGAGGGTTACACAGGCATTTTATGATTTATTAAAGGAGTCGCCCGAACCCCGTATTGTCAATGTAAGCACGTCTATGGCTTCGCTAAACTTAGCTGCCGATCTTAGCAATAGCGCTTATCCCCCCAGGTATGTTGTGTATCAGTCTTCAAAGGCAGCCCTGAATATGTACACGATCAATCTGGCGTATGAACTTCGGGATACTTCCTTTAAAGTCAATGCCGTATGTCCAGGGTATACCCAGACTGATTTTACAGGATTTCAAGGGAGTAGCACCGTGGAACAGGCCGGGAAACGGATTACGAAATATGCTATGATCGATCAAGATGGGCCAACCGGAAAATTCTTCAGCGAGGAGTATTTTCCCGAACCGGCAACGTGCCCTTGGTGAAAGCGTCAAGGATCGCGTCTATTTTTAATCGTCCCATGCCCGTCTCTGCGGCCGGTATGGGACATTTTAGTTTACCGCCGGATGGTCTCTTCCCCGACAAACGGTTTTTCCAATCTTGTACATCCCCAGGCCGCCCTGGGCGACGAAGCAATAGAAGGCTTAGCTCAGCAGTCGTTACCAAGCTGCCAGGCTCCAGAAAACGGAGCATAGCTTTTCATCGTCAAAAGCTGAATTCTGGTCTTGAAAACGGGCAGTAGTACAATATAAGCTGAAGTAGTATCTTTACCTATACGAATTGAGCTTCCCATGCGCTTTGACAAAGTTATTCCCATTGATCGGCTGAAGCCATTCATCAGCCATTTTGTCATTTCTGAACAAACGCAGGAAAGTGTTTACAAAGTGTTTCCCTCTACCAGCCTGGTGATTGGTTTTCAGTATGGCGGAAAGTTGAAAACCGGGAAGACGGGTTTTGAAGATAATTTAGCTACTGCCGGTATTTCGGGCATTGCCAATCAAGTTAAGCTGTTTTCTAATTCGGCACATATTGGGACCATTTTGGTCTATTTCACCGAATTGGGGCTGGCGCACTTTTCGGCATGTCCAGCCAATGAGCTGTTCAATTTAAGTGTGCCCCTTGAAGATCTTTTTGATCGGCAAACAGTCCGCGATACCCAAGAAAAATTAGCGGCTGCGCTAACCGATCCGCAACGCATCACGGTTATTGAGCACTTTCTGCTGTCCCAGTTAAACGATAAGCCGGAGGATAAGCTCATTATGGAAGCCGTTAGGCTCATTCATCAGTCCAAAGGAGCCATCCGAATCCACCAGCTCAATCAACAATTGATGATTAGCCAAAGCCCTTTCGAAAAACGATTTCGAAAGTTGGTCGGTACAACCCCCAAAAAATTTGCTTCTATTGTACGGTTCAATGCCGTTCTGAATCAGTTGAACGGTCCCAAGTCACTGATGGACCTTTGCTTTGAGAATAATTTTTTCGATCAGGCTCATTTTAGCAAAGACTTTAAACTCTTCACGGGGGAGTCGCCCGAAAGTTTTAAACGCTTCCCATAAAAAACGATTTTTTACAAGTACCGGCTTTTTTTGGATTAGACCTTTGCCACAACCAGAATGTCTATTCCGAACGAAGTCTTATGTTGATCATTAAACGAATAAGGCGAACCCTTTGTAAAGAAAGTCAGGTTAGCCGCCATCGCCCACTGCATTCTATTTCTCCAGTCACCCGTGGTTTTTTACGGCGCAACCTGCTTGACAAAGGTTTTACTGTCTCGCTGGGAAACGCGTGGTTAAGCCAATATGCCAGCCAGGTAAGCCAAACCGTTAATGGCTAAAAAGTAAAGCCAACACCGAAATTTTCAATTGACAATTTCCTGCCCCGTTCTAAACCATTGAAGGGGGCAATCCTACCTGTTAACCTTATTTGATTCTCTCCATGAAAACACTGTTAGATGCCTTCTTCAAGAGCAAAAAAAAACGTGCTGATGATGCTTTTGTCAATGCGTATGCCGACTTTTTGAGTGCCTACCCGGCTTTTAAAAGTACCACTCATTTAGACGCCTTACGAGACCGGGAATTTGCAAGACTTGACGAGCATGGACACATCTACCTGGATTTTACCGGCGCGGGACTGTACACCCAACAGCAGGTTGACCAGCACTCCCAACAATTGAAGCAACAGGTATTCGGCAATCCACATTCCTCGAATCCCACCTCAAATTACTCCACGGCCGTTACAGAATCAGCCAGAGATTATGTATTGCACTACCTGAATACCAATCGGGAAGAATACGTCTGTATTTTCACGCAGAACGCCAGCGGTGCGCTGAAATTACTGGGGGAGTCTTATCCCTTTCAAACCGGCGATCAGCTGTTGCTCACCTTTGATAATCATAACTCGGTCAATGGGATCCGGGAGTTTGCCCGGAAAAAGGGAGCCTCCTTTACCTACAGTCCAATTCAAAAAGTTGACCTTAGGATCAACAAAGATGAGCTGATGGATAACCTGGCCCAGCCGGTTGCCGGCCAAAACAAACTCTTTGCATTCCCGGCTCAATCGAATGTGTCCGGTGTCAAGCATGATCTGGAGTGGATCACGATTGCCCAGCAGCAAGGCTGGGATGTGTTGCTCGATGCGGCCGCCTTTGCACCAGCCGACAAGCTGGACCTAAGTCAGCACCAGCCCGACTTTGTATCCCTTTCCTTCTACAAAATTATTGGGTATCCGACGGGACTGGGGTGTTTGCTCGTCCGGCGAAAGGCGTTTGAGAAGTTACAAAGACCCTGGTTTGCCGGCGGCACCATTACCATTGTGTCCGTGCAGGGTGATGGATTTTATTACGACAAAAATCACGCTAGGTTTGAAGATGGTACCATCAACTATCTGGCGATTCCGGCCATCGAAACCGGTTTGCGACACATCAAATCGGTGGGCATCGATAGCATACGAAAACGAATCGCCTGCCTGACCGGTTGGACGCTCCAGCAACTCCATGCGCTTCAGCATCCGAATGGTCAGCCCCTGATTAAGGTCTATGGTCCGCAGGATACCCACAAGCGGGGTGGCACGATTGCTATGAATTTCTTTGACGAGGCAGGATACATGTACGATTTCACCCAGATCGAGACGTTAGCCAATGCCCGGAACATTTCCTTACGAACCGGTTGTTTCTGCAACCCGGGAGTCGATGAAACCAACCACGCTCTGGAAGAAGACGAATTGAAAAAGTACTTTAGCAAAGAGGGTGCTAAAGACTACTTTGATTTGATTAATACGATTGGTAAACGCCGGGGAGCCGTCCGCATCTCATTTGGCTATATCTCTACTTTCGCTGATGCGTACCGGTTTATTCAATTTGCCAAAGAGTTACTCCAGAAACGTCAACCCCGGTTCAAACCCGAACGTTCCTATCTTCAACCTTCCTTCGACGTATTGAGCGCAATCGCTGATCATTGAGGTAGGTACAGATACTTTCATCTACGAAACCCCACTACAAAGTGCTGCATTTAGTCTGATGGCCTTAGCCCAAAAAGCTGGATATTTTGCCAGATTAGGGCTAAGGTCAGTTAGCTACTACCCCCTGATCAGCTACGAACTGTGATGGCCATTGGCCTCAGCTCCGGCTGTAAAACCCACTAATCTTCCCTATTTGCCACCAGGTACCCAGACAGGTCTGAACGCGAGTCTACAATCTATCTACATCCCGCTGATAATGAGCTTCTATCCTGAAGCCCGAATCACGACCGCATTGATCGGGGCACAGGCCACTTTTGTAAGATAACCCTAAAGCACGGCCTGCCTTTTTTATAAAAAAAGGCAGGCTTAATTACAAGTTAAATTACTGATCCCTAAAAAAGAAATAGAAAATGAATGGTTAATATTGCATGGCTAACCTGATCTTGAAAAGCAAAACCCTATTCATGAGTTGTTGAACGATACTTCCAACCTGTCTCACCAGGTTTCGCACGAGTTGTTGTGGGACAAGTTCAGGGCTGGCGACCAGGAAGCCTTCGGAAAGCTTGCACTGCACTATTACCAGTTACTTTACAATTATGGGCTCAATCTGAACCGAGATGATGAGTTCATCTCGGACTGTATTCAGGAGCTGTTTCTTGAATTATGGGAGCGCCGTGCCTTTTTGTCCAGAACGGATTTTGTTAAAACGTACCTGCTTAAGGCTCTGCGGAACAAAATTTTCAAAGAAAGTATCCGCTTAAAGCGTTTTAAAGAACCCCGTGACGTGCCTTTTGAGGTTGGCGCTGATATTTCAATTGAATCACACATTGTCTTAAAGGAAGAGGAAACCGCTCAGATCAGGCAACTGAATTCTGTTTTAAATACGCTTACCAAGCGCCAGCGGGAAATCGTATACCTTCGGTTTTACCAGGGGCTCGAATTCGATGAAATATCTCATGTGATGGGGCTGACCCGACAAAGTGTGGCCAACCTGCTTCACCGCACGCTAAAGAAAATAAAAGAAAGCTGGACCATTGTCCTGTTTATTGCGGCCTTTCTCAATCTCTCCGGGAGATAACCTTTTGTGTGTCAATTTTTTATGAATAGCGGTGGTGTGCCCAAAAAAAACTTGACTTTTTTTGGGTATGTACTGGCGCAAAACAGACTATAAGCATGAACTTGAGGGTATAGTTGCCATGGGTTATTTCGAAGAGATGACTCATCGGTTAACTACCCACTGCCTCCATGCACGATTATAGCGCTTTCACGATTGAAGATTTAGTCCGGGACCCTTACTTCCGGAATTCTATCCTCAACCCCGATCCTGAATCAAACGTATTCTGGGAATCGTGGGTGGCGATTGCTCCTGACCATCGGGAACGCTACGAAAAGGCGCGGATTATGGTAATCACCCTGCATCAACGGTATCATACGCAACTTCCGCACGAACAAGTTCTGCACAGGGTTGAACAGCTTGTGGGTAAACTGAATGAATCAGAATCAACTCCCAAAAAGGTAAAACCGTTGCGAATCAGCTATTGGTGGCGGGTTGCGGCAGTGCTGGTTGCCTGCTTTGGCTTGCTTTGGTGGAGCTCTGATGAAGCCTGGAAATCACTCTACCGCAGGAACGACTCCAGACCAACCTCCCCCGTTTCCCATGCGCTGGTTGCCAAACATAATAACACACAACATCACCAGACGCTAGTGCTAAGTGATAGCAGTGTTGTGACGCTATTTCCAGGAAGTAGTCTGAATTTTCCTGAAAAATTTACCGGAGAAAGCCGGAAAGTAACCCTGGTTGGGGATGCTTTTTTTGAAGTCACACCCCGGTCCAAACCTTTCCTGGTGTACGCTGGTGAAACGGTGACCCGGGTATTGGGAACACGTTTCCGGGTGACGGCTTTTCCGAAAGATGACCTCGTTAAGGTTGGTGTACAAAGTGGCAAAGTAGCCGTTCACCGGTCCAGTGAATTCGACCTTCCTAAAACGGCAAAAAGCCCATCCGGTTCGGGTATTGTGCTCACCGCACGCGAGCAGGTTGTTTTCAACCGGGTAAATCTTCAACTGGAAAAAGCAGCTTTGAAGGATCTGGAAAGAGGGAGTCAACAAACCGATGCCCGGGAGCAGACGTTTGTAGACACCCCGGTAACTGATGTATTCAAAGAGCTGGAAAGCATTTACGGAATTGAAATCGAATTCGACGAAACTGTTTTTGCCAATTGTCGCATCATCACTTCGTTCAGGGGAGAAACGCTCCTTGAGCGAATCAATAGCATCTGCCAGGCCATTGATGCCACTTACACACCCATGAGGGGAGGGGTTGTTATTTCTGGAAGCGGATGTTCGGCATTTACCCCTGATAAATAGAAAAAACCTTGTCAATAGCCTTTTAACCCAACCTGATCAATGCCTATGCAATAAATCTCTCTTATTCCTTTTTCAAATGGGTTGGTGGTGTTTGAGCCACCACCAACCCTTCCCGTAAACTCGTATGCTCCTACGCATTGACATCTTTATACAAAGATGAACGGGATTTTTTTGCCTTCAACTCGATTCAAGTTTCCGACAAAACGATCAAAATTATGGAAAAACACAGACAAATGCTTTGGCTGGTAGGTAGAATTATGAAAATATCGATACACCAATTCTTGCTGATTTTTCTCTTTGCAGGAGTGAGCCTTGCCAAGACGGCAGACGCTCAAAATGCATTAAATCAGAAAATATCCATCCAGGCAGAGAACGAAGCACTACGCAGTGTACTTAACCAGATTCAAAAGCTGGCGGGGGTACATTTTACCTACAGCGCAAACCTGATACCTCCTCACCAAAAGGTGACAATCACCGCGTATCAGCAACCCCTTTCGGGTGTGCTGGATGAGCTGCTGATCAAAGCGGACATCCGGTACAAATTGGAAGGTAAGCAGATTATCCTGCAAAAGGTTTCACGCCAGTCGAAGCGCGATGAGGCCGCACCGATCGAAGCGCAGGATGGCTTTCATCTCCGAAAAGAAAGAACGATCCGAGGTACCGTAAAAGACGAAGGCGGACAGGTGCTCCCGGGCGTCAGTGTGGTCCTGAAAGGAACCCAGCGCGGTACCATTACGAATACCGAAGGGGCTTTTGAGATCATGGTACCGGAAGAAAACGTGACGCTCAAATTCTCCTACATCGGTTACGTCAATAAGGAGATACCCATTGGGGATCAGACTACTTTTACTATTGTGTTAGAGTCGGATACCAAAATGCTGGATGCAGTCGTAGTCACTGCGCTTGGGTTTAAAGAAGCAGCTGATAAGCAAGGCTCTGCCAGCTCAAAAATAACGGATAAAAGCATCGCTGCCTCCGGAGAAACCAGCCTGCTCAACAAAATGGCCGGCAAGGCCTCCGGGGTGTTTATCGGCCGATCGTCGGGTAGTGATCCCGGAGGAGGGTCTTTTGTCCAGATCAGGGGAGCCAGCACCTTGTCCGGGTCATCACAGCCGCTCTATATCGTAGACGGCGTGCCCATAAACAGCTCGGTTCATGGCGGCACGAATATTCGTGGTGTCGTTCAGCAATCGCGTGTCAATGATATCAACCCGGATGATATCGCTTCCATTCAGGTATTGAAGGGCGCTTCGGCGGCTGCCCTCTGGGGATCCAGGGCGGCAAACGGGGTGATCGTGATTACCACGAAAAACGGCTCCTTTAATGATAAAATGAAGATTTCGTTCAAAACGAGCTATTCACTGGATGAAATAAACCGTTACCACAAAAGACAAACTGCATTTGGTCAGGGTGATCAGGGCAAGTTCAACCCAGCCTCTGGCAATGCCTGGGGCGACAAAATTGAAGCCAGAGCAGGTGGGGCCGATGAGGTCAATACAGCCGGGGAGTTCTTCGAGGGGTATGCGACGGGCACCAGGTATTATCCCATCATCAAGAAAAACTCCCGCGATATTTTTGCCAATGAGCAGTTCAATGCCGTTTTCAGAAACGGGTATGCTGTTGATAACAGTCTGAACCTGAGTGGTGGAGGGGCCAATTCAAATTACATGTTCAGTCTCAGTGATGTGTACCAGAAAGGCGTTTTCAGGCATAACAGCGATTACCGGAGGAGCACGATCCGGCTGAACATTGAAAGTAAGCTTCATGATATCATCAAGCTCTCCACCCATGCTTCTTATGCGATGATCCGGTCGGAACGCGTGCAACGATCCAACAACACGGCGGGTATGCTCTTGGGCTACTACCGGATGACGCCCGATTTTGATATAACCGACTACAAAGGCAGCTATTACAGCTCCCCGAATGCAGCCCCGATTATCAACCGGCAACGGTCGTACCGAAACTACCTGGGAAACAGTTCCAACCCGGTGTACAACAATCCACTGTGGACGATGATCGAGCAAAAAAATCCGAATTCGGTCAACCGGTTTATTGGCAGCGCTGAGTTGACGATCACACCGGTAAAAGGGTTTGATATCATTAACCGGTTCGGGATTGATAACGCTTCGGACGTGCGCCAAACCTATTTCCCCGTTAATTCGGCTGCGGCAGACGGCGTAAATCTAAATGGTAGGTATAGCGAGCTGACCATCCTTGAAAACCAGCTCAATTATGACCTGATCGGGAGGTATGCGTATGATTTTAGCCCTAATTTCTCGGCGAACCTGATTGCCGGATTTAATATGAATGACCGGAAGTATGCCGACCTGGGGGGAGAAATGACGGATTTCCTGATTGCCGATGGGCCGTGGAATTTTTCAAATGCCCAAACGATCAACCGAAATCCGAACAACTACAAAACGCACATCAGAAGTGCCAGGGCCTACTCCGTGCTTGGATTATCGGTTTATGATGCTGTTTTCTTTAATTTTTCTTTCGCCGGCGAAGCTGCGTCAACTTTTGGCGAAGCTTCGGACAACACGTTTTACTACCCCTCCGGCGATGTAGCCTGGCAATTTTCAAAACTGAAATTGTTTGAAAAGGCTACTTGGCTGTCTTTCGGAAAGCTGAGAGCTTCGTATGGCGTGGTTGGGGTGCAGCCGGCACCGTACCGGACAGCAACCCTGTTCGTGCCTGGTAATTCGCTTTACGGAAACGGCTCCTACCTGCAAAGCGCAGCATTTGGCAACGATCAGCTGAGGCCGGAAAGAAAAACAGAATATGAAGTAGGAGCCGACCTGCGGTTTTTCGGGAACAGATTACGAACCGAAGTTACCTACTACAAAAACAAGACAACCGATTTGCTCCTGTCTGTGCCCGTACCCAATTCGACGGGTTTTACCAGCTCTTATCAGAACGCCGGGACCTTGCAGAACAAGGGCGTGGATATCGATTTAAATTATGATGTATTCAGGCGCAATGATCTTAAGCTTTCGCTCAATTTGAACCTGAACAGAAATCGTAGCCTCGTGACGAATCTTGCCGGTGCCACCGCTGTACAAGTCGGCGGAATAAGCGGCTTTATGACTATAAACGCGCTCGAAGGACAGCCGGTTGGCGTGTTTATGGGGGGGCATTATGCCCGTGATGATCAGGGTAACAAGGTATTTGATGCGAACGGCTTTCCCACCGTCAATGCGGCCAATGCTAAAATCGGTGATCCCAATCCCGATTGGCGGGGCGGGTTCGGTGCCAATCTTTCGTACAAATCTTTTTCGCTCGGGCTGCTGTTTGAAACGTTCCAGGGCGGTGATTTTTTCGAAGGAACCCGGGGTGTCATGTATTCACACGGCACGCATGAAGATGTTGGTAAGGAAGTGACGCTGACCAAGGATCTGAAAAACTTCAGAGGAAATGTGATTCCGGCCGGAACGACAGTCAGAGGGAATATCGCGGACCTCGGAGCCGGTGAGGTGCTGTTGGACGAATCGTATTACACGACGCTGGGTGGAGGCTTTAGTGGACTCAAGGAACAGTTTGTGGTGGATGGAAGCTGGACCAGGTTGAGGGAGGTATCCTTGGGCTACACTGTACAGTCTGAAGCTTTCCGCAGAGCAACCAGGCTACAATCCGTAGAATTCAGGCTATCGGGCCGAAATCTTTTTCTGTGGACTGGGGTGCGCGGTGTAGACCCGGATTCCAATCATACGCAGGTTTCGCTGGGCAGGGGGCTGGATTATTTTGATAACCCCGGGACAAGATCCTACCTGTTTTCTGTACTCATTAACTATTAATTAGTTATTCTCATGAAAAGACTACTCCATTTTATCATACCAACGGTTCTTGTCTTTGCAACTTCTTGCTCCAATTTTGTAAAGGACATGAACGTTGATCCGAATAATGTCACGGATGCTCCGGCGGACATGATGCTTACCGGCGCGCAGGTGGCCTCAGTTAACTTCAACGGGTCCAGGATCGCCATCATTGCCAACATGTGGTCTGGCTATATGACTGGCATACAGAGGCAATATCTGAACTACCAGAATTACCAGTATACGGCGGTGGAAACCGAAGATGCCTGGACCTTTATCTACAACCAAACTTACATTCAGCTGGAAAAAGCGATCAGCAAATACGCCGAGGTCGACAACCAGCGGGGCATCGGTATTTCCCGCGTGGTGCAAGCGTATGTCATGGGGAGTGCCGCAGCGCTTTATGGCGATATTCCATTTTCCCAGTTTGGCAATCCGCAACAGTTTCCCAACCCTGTTTTCGACCCGCAGCCCAATGTCTATGCTGGTGTTCAAAAACTGCTGGATGAGGGGATTGTGGCGCTCGAATCGGGAAAAGGTGCAGTGACCAACAAATCCGATATTTTCTTCAATGGTGACCCGGTGAAATGGATTGCTGTTGCCCACACGCTGAAAGCGAGGCTGTATATGGAGACCAGGGAATATGAGAAAGCGTATGATGAAGCCACAAAAGGAATCGCTAATCCGTCAGGATCGTTGCTCACTCCTCATACGGCAACTGCTGGTACCCGCAACCGGTATTATGCCCATAACGTGGAAGATCGGGCCGGCGACGTAAATTCCCGGAATGCCTATCTGACAACAATTCTTGATCCGACCGCGAAAAGCTACCGGGGGAATGCTAAAACCGATGAAACGGCACGCTTCAATTTTTACTTTGTCAATCTGGGAACCCGGGGTATTACGGGGGAGATCGAACCCAATTACCTGTCCGTAGCCCGTGGGGATGCCTTCAACGGAATTATCGCGATGAATGCCTCTTCTTCGATGGTGACCTACGAAGAAAATCTGCTGATTCTGGCGGAAGCCGCGGCCCGTAAATCCGATTTCGCTTTGTCGCTTAGGCACCTGAACAGCTTTCGGGGGTATATGAACTCGGGAGGGTACATCGACCCTAGCTACCGGGCAAAATATGCGTTCAACTACACGGCTTACACCGAATCTGATTTCGCGCCGGGCGGCATGGCTAATCCAGGCCAACTGGACAAAACAAGGGCGCTTCTGGAAGAAATACTGGAAGAGCGCTACGTTACTTTTTTTTGCCAGCTGGTTGGCTTTAATGACGTCAGAAGAACCCGGAAAGAGGGCATTGGCATAAAGCTTACTCCAGCAACCGGCAACCGGCTACCGGAACGGTTTTTTTATGGGCAAAACGAAATCAATTCGAATGCTAACGCGCCGAATCCCCTGCCGGGCCTTTTCGAGCCTACCCAAGTCAACAAATAGGAAGAGGATAACGATTTAACGATGAAGCCTACTAGACCATACCCTTTTATCCCGCCGTTGAGCGTGTTTTGTTCAGCCCTTGTTTTTTTTCTGTTTTTCGGGGCATCTGCTCGGGGAGAAACCATCTATCGGAAGGCCAAGGCTACGCTTACACCCCTCGAGATGAACAAGGAGGACACGTTGAAGTTCAGACTTCAAAATGGCGAAACGCGGACACTGATCTTGAAGGATGTCTCGTCAGCGGTTATCATAACCAATTTGGGTAAACTCAAAGAAGATCAGCCCGGAGGGGCTACCCTCTACCATTTTACCTGCCAGGTGTTGATCGACGGCCAGTTGATGACAATGGAGCGCTATGTAGGGTCACAGGAAAGCTTTTATGAGCCGTATGTAATAAATGGTATGCGTATTTGGTTTGACGGAGTGAATACCATCGGGCAGATTATCAAGGACGAACACGGTGGAAAGAGTAGTGAATCCGTTCCTAAAAAGCAGGCCCGGTTTGCCGTGACCGATATGACGACACGGATATGCCCATCAACCCTCTACCCAATGTACCCCAGTACTGAAAACTACCTGCGGATTTCGGATAGCTACAACGCCGATGACTGCTGGATGGGGGCGTACAACGGATTTGAACTGCACGGTGGCCTGGATGTAAATAATCGGCCAGGTACTCCGCACTTTACGCCCTTCCCGATCGATGACCATTATTTTACCAATAGTTTAGAAAAGGGAGATAACAACAACCGGTGGAGAGGAGTCCATACCTGGGACAATGGCGATACATGGAGCATCCAGAATCACCATTTGTTAAATCTCCGGATACCGGAACATACGCCCATCGGGCCGGGTGTCCACTACGCCGATGGGTCGGGGGTCCATATCGGTAGTCACGCCCATTCCCATTTTGTTTTTCGGGTAAAAACGGGCGACAATGCTGCGGATATCTTGCTTGACCCTTGGATTCTATTGTGGCAGACGTTTGAAGATAACCGGCACCGGGCCGGTGAAACCAAGGCGATCATCAGCCCACTTCGCCCAGGAAAAACAGGGGAGCAACTGTCGTTTTTTGGGGAAAAGTCACGGAACATCAATCAGCATGCTGGCCGGGCTTTGTCCTATTACTGGACATTTGGTGATGGAGGTGTTTCCAATGAAAAGAATCCTAAGCATGTTTTCGGGAATCCGGGAGTTTATCCGGTCACGCTCCTGGTCGATGACGGCGTTGTTCGAAGCAGCTTTACGCAGCATATCACGATTGGCGGGGTCAGTCAGCAAGCTCCTTCTTTCGCATTGGCGTGCCAGGAGGAACCGTCATTCCGGATTCGACCGGCCCACGTCATGGATGTGTACGCTCCCGACCGAAAGCTTATTCCCAATACCCTGCACTTTCTGGCCCGGAACAGCAGGCCGCAGCCCAATCCGAAAACCGTTACGCTGGTCAATACCGGAAAGGGTGTGCTCGGAAAACTGAGCGCTCCTAAAATTAACTATGTTCATGGACAAGGGTGGCTTCGCCTGCACCTGGAAGGGCAGGGCAATGACCAGAAGATAAAGGCCTCGGTTGATGCGAGTGGATTGCGTTCCGGGGTCTACACCGCTCATGTACGGGTTGAGGGGAAGGGCGGCTACAATACCGTTCAATCTTTTAGAGTTGAGCTAGCCATCCCGACTTACCCACCGGCCCACAGCGAAACCCGAAATCTTAATCAGGAGATCGTTGATAATGCGGACGTGCGTGAGAACCGGTTTTACAGCACTCCCTACTTCTGGGTTGCTCCCCAATTCAAAAGATGGACAGAAAAAGGCTTCGGGGGGGGGTATCTTACCAATGGCGGCCGGGCCACACCAGGGGAGTTTGTTCGATTTCGGCCTGACCTGGCAGCGGGTACATACGAGTTATTTTTCGCGGAAGAAACACCTTTTGACCCCCAACGGAGAGCAACGCTGGGTTCTAAAAAGTACCCTGTCGACAATGGTCTAAATCCCGTTCCGAGATTTAAAGTGAAGGTTCATTCCAGAAAGGGAGACGAAGAAATTTGGGTGAAACCAACCGAATCGCTCTTCATTGGAAAATTCAGTTTCTGGGAGGGTATGGATGGCTATATCGACATACTAAGCGAAGGGTCCGTTGGCCAGGTTCTTGTTGACGCAATTATTTTCAGGAAAGTGGATAACTGAATCGGTTGGCTCTTTTTAAAGGCCGCACTACGTTCAACGGCTGGATGCTTTTTTTACCCTAACAAGAAGATACGTACTCTCCCTACGGTGCTCATCTGTGGTCACGGCCGCATCTGACATGGTAATCAGAACCCGCGAACTCCATTAGCGTAAACCTGTCTGTAAAGGCTCTGTGTCCGAACAGGCAGGTTTCTTTTTTACCTTCTTCGGGACGCTGTTGATCACCGTTCCGCATCATTCTTCCGGCAGGTGGACGGAAACGAGAAACGCTCACAGAAAATTGACAAGGGCGTGGACGGTGCCGATTTCCATTGATAGTCCAACACTCAATTCTTACAGACCATCTCAAGCTTGTCGAGGTAGGGTCAAATGCTTTTGTCGCAGGAAATGATCCAGGAGTAAGAGGCTTGAAAAACTCATCACTGCGAAAGCAAGAATTTTTAGAATACGTTGTGTGCTGGCACTGGGTAGCGGGATCAGGTTAAGAAGCTGAGTGAGCAATGGCATCGGGCTGGCTGTCGATTGCAAGCCGATTAAAAGACACAGGGTAACGAAGGCAGCGAGCCCGTACCAAAATGCGTTGGGCAGGATCGGTTTTGCAGGTTTTGCGGGTTGAATTTTTGCAAATACGCCTGCCTCGAAACCAGGCGAAGTTGTTTCCAACAGGTGATTGCCTACTAAATTTTTAACGGTTTCGTGAGCCGTTTCTTCGGCCTGTATCGCCTTTATAACCTGGGATGTGAACTCAACACCCGCACTTTCCACACCTGCCTGAATGAGTAACTGTCGTAAAGTCTCTTCTTTGCTTTCCTGCTTTGCCATATGCTTTCACAATAAGAAGTGCAATTCTTTCTCCAGCGTTTTCCGGGCCCTAAAAAGTTTTACCTTAATGTTCGATTTGGAAAGGCCCGTGATGGCCTCAATTTCTTCAACGGAATTTTCCTCAAAGTAAAACAAGGTAATCACGAGTGATTCAAGTTTGGGCAACTTTTTTATGGCCTCTTTGACATATTGTTCCCGTTCGGACGTGATCAGTGGATCGGTCGGCAACGTTGCCGTCTCGTTTTCCAAAAACTGTTCATCCAGCGCTAGAAATTTTCGATGGCTGATTTTCAATTTAGAAACAGCCGAGCGGTAAACAATGGTGTAGAGCCAGGTTGAAAATTTGGATTTGTTTTGAAAACTGCTGATTTGCAGATACGCTTTTACAAAACTTTCCTGGGCCAGGTCCTCAGCCTCATACGGATCAGTAAGTATCCGGAGAGCGATGGTGTAGGCCATGTTTTTGTATTTGTCCACCAAAAACGCATAGGCAGTCAGGTCACCGCTTTTTACCCGATCAATATAGACCTGATCTTCCAAACTTTGCATGGCTATTAGTTACTTCGCCGGTGAGACTGCATATCGCCTGGTCTGGTTACAAGTTTGTGAGTTTTTATTTTGAATTATTTTTTTTGAAAATACTGTAACCGGAGTGCCATCGTCGTTGTCTCATGGGCAAAAATAAATCATTAAACGACGTTGAAATGGACAAGGCGCTGGTCATTATCGGAATTGTTGCTGGTGTTTTCGGAGTTGTTTATGTTCTGGCCATGACACGGCACCGGGAACGTATGGCCATGATCGAACGAAATATCCCCGCTTCGATTCTAACGGGTAAAGAGCCTAGTTCCTATTCCACGCTCAAATTTGGGATGCTTTTGATGGGAATAGGTGCGGGTATTTTGCTTGGAAATATACTGGTGCACCAGTACGGTTTTAATGAAGGAGTAGGGTATTGGTCCATGATTTTTCTGATGGGTGGTTTAAGTTTGATTTTAAACTTTATCATGGAACGAAAGCTGCAGAAAGAAAAAGAGAACACCGCAGACTGATTTATCATTTTGTTTCCCCTCCATCCGTCCAGATAGATAACCGCTCATCAAAAAGGGAGCTTATTTTGTTATAGTACCTTGCATCGCAAAGTACCTTATTATACCTTAGTTTCTTCAATCATACGGCTGCTCTATGCAAGTGTAACTCCGTAACAGGTTCTATATCAAGGATATTTTTTAAAAGAGACGCGATCTCTTAACAGGATTCTTATGCCTTTTTTTATCGGTCAACTCTATAAATGATGATGAAATCTCTACTCATTACTCCGGTTGCCATGCTGGTTTTTGGCCTCCTTTGCGTACAGTCTTTGGCTCAATCGCCAATACTGGGCAGGGTCACGGGCATTGTTGTCGATTCGGTCGACAAAAAAGTGATGGATTACATTACGATCAATTTGCTCACGGAGCAGCAGGCTGCCGTCAAGGTGGATTTTACCAAAACGGATGGATCGTTTGTACTTGATCGGTTAAAACCAGGTACGTACATGCTTGTCGCGGTGGGCGTCGGTTACAAGCAGAAAACGATTCGGGTAGATTTGTCGGATACGGCCAAATTCGCAGTTGACCTCGGTCGAATCGAAATGGCTCCGGCGGTGGTTGGGTTAAAGGAAATCAAGGTGACAGCGATCAAACCGATTGTGAAACAGGAAGTGGATCGAATTACCTACGACATGCAGGCCGATCCTGAAAATAAAGTTTTTAACGCCCTGGAAATGATGCGGAAAGTGCCGCTGCTGTCTTTAGACGCCGATAATAATCTTTACCTCAAAGGGAATTCGGACTTTAGAATCCTGATTAACGGCAAACCGTCAAGCATGATGGAACGAAATTACCGCGATGTACTTCGGAGTATGCCTGCTTCGTCCATTGAGCGGATTGAAGTGATCACTACGCCACCCGCAAAATATGATGCGGAGGGGCTGGCGGGCATTATCAACATTATTACCCACAAAACAATCGATAATGGCTACAACGGTACCATCAACGTCAGTGAGCGTTTTCCGGTAGGGGGACCTGGTGTAGGCGGCACGGTTTCGGCCAAATTCGGTAAACTTGGAATGACCGTCATGACTGGAGGAAACCAGTATCGAACACCGGATATCCGAACATGGTCTGAGCGCGTAGCCAGTGGCCCCAACCCGGCCAGTCTTACCCAAAACGGTAGCACCCGATCAGGCAATTACAGTGGTTATTTGGGGTACGAAATCAGCTATGAAATTGACACACTCAATCTGCTTAGTGCGCAGTTCAATATCAATGGCAGCAAGGGCAACGGGTTTGCATTTCAAAATTCCCGGCTCACTGCCAACGCTGAACCTTGGGAACAATACCGAGTCGATAACAGGAGTCGGGACAATGGCCGGGGGATGGATGCAGCTTTCAATTACCAGCGAGGTTCCAGCGTAGACAAAAACCGGCTTCTGACGTTCTCTTACCGGTATTTTGGCTACAACAATGACCAAAAAGGATATGTAGATTTTACCGAACAGATCAATTTTGCGCTACCCGATTACCGTCAATTCAATGATCAGCAATTCTCGGAGCAAACAGCCCAGGTGGATTATGTGTATCCAGTCAAAAAAATCAACATTGAAGCGGGACTGAAAGTCATCTTGCGGGATAACCGGAGCGATTTTCGATTTGAATCGTTTGATCCAGAAACGAACACCTTCGATCCGGATCTGACCAGAAGCAATCGTTTTACCAATACGCAGAACGTCTTCGGGGCTTACAATACGTACCAGTATACATTCAAGAAGTGGGGGGTGAAAGCGGGGGCCAGGATCGAGCAGACGGTTGTAAAGGCGGATTTCATCTCCACGGATTCCAAAGTCGATCAGAACTATTTCAATGTAATTCCATCGCTGGCTATCAATCGCAAATTGAAAAACAATGCCGGTTTCAATTTTGGCTACACCCAGCGTATTCAGCGGCCGGGTATTTACCAACTCAATCCGTTTGTTGACCGATCAAACCCCAATTTTGAGCGTACTGGAAATCCGGCGTTACGCCCCGCCTTTGTTCACGATTTTCAGCTCGGCTTTAACAAGTCGAAAAAAGGTTCTGTGAACGTCGGATTGGGGTATACCAATTTTCGGGACATGATCATGCCGGTTGCCGTTTTTGATCCACAGACCAATATTACCAGGGCAACCTTTGGTAATACGGGACGGGCGCGGTTATTTATGCTGATGCTAAATTTAAATTATCCCCTGACCAAAAAATGGAATTTAAGTTTGAACTCACGGGCAGCGCATGGTAGAGTTTCCGGTGTGGTGAATGGCCAGGCGGTTTCTAACCAGGGGCTGATGTACCAGGCCAATATAGCAACCGGCTACAAGCTGACTTCCGGCTGGCGGGTGAATGGGAACCTGACGATGGTTGGCCCGAATATCAACATTCAGGGTACCACCAATTCAATGGTTAGCTCTTCGTTTAGTCTGAGCAAAGATGTGTTTAACGACAAATTATCGCTTTCGGCAGCTTTCAACAATCCGTTTACCAAATTCAGAAACGCGCGCCGTGAAACCTTTGGTCCCAATTTTAACCAGCTCGATATCCGAAGAGATTATTTCCGTTCCTTCAACATCAGCCTCAATTATAAATTTGGAAAGCTGAAAGAAGCGATCAAGAAGAATAAAAGAGGCATCCGTAATGACGACGTTCAAAACGGGGGGTAATTTGCGGTTTTAGAGCAGCCAGGAACTAGTTCCTGGCTGTTTTTCTCTGGACGAAAGACTAGTAAGCTTAGCTTACGAATGAATAAAAGCCAGCAGATCGGCGTTAATGGTAGCCGCTTCAGTTGTGGGCATTCCATGTGGAAAGCCCGGATATGAAATCAGTTTCCCATTTTTCAATAATTTCACCGCTTTCACTGCGGTCAAAGCGAAAGGAACAATCTGGTCGTCTTCGCCATGCAAAACCAGAACAGGCACATCCACACTCTTTAGATCATCCGTAAAATCCGTTTCCGAAAATGCCTTGATGCCATCATGATGGGCTTTTATGCTCCCCATCATGCCTTGACGCCACCAATTGTCCCGGATGCCTTGTGATACCTTGGCTCCTTCCCGATTAAAGCCATAAAAAGGAAGCGTGAAATCCTGAAAATATTGGGGGCGATGGGTAGCCGTGCCTTCCCGTATTTCATCGAATACTGACATTGGAATTCCGTCTGGATTCGTTTCGGTTTGTACCATCAGTGGTGTTACGGCACTGATCAGCACGGCTTTACTTACCCGTCCCTGTCCATGTCTGGCTACGTAACGAATCACTTCGCCCCCCCCCGTTGAGTGACCAATGTGAATCGAGTCTTTTATGTCAAGAAATTCCATGAGCTCGGCCACATCGGCAACATAGGTATCCATGTTGTGACCCTCGGAAGTCTGTGATGACCGGCCATGCCCTCGGCGATCATGGGCGATAACACGAAACCCTTTACTCACGAAAAACTGTAGTTGCGCATCCCAGTCGTCGCTGGATAAAGGCCAACCATGATGAAAAACAAGGGGTTGACCAGTTCCCCAATCTTTATAATAAATCTCGGTACCGTCACTTACTTTGATCTTGCTCATGTTTTTGGAATTAAAGGTGGAGAAATGATAGATAAATATTCGTCGTTAGCAGAGCCATTATCCTTCTACTCATGAATGAGTTCAACGGAAGTTGCCAGCGCATATACTCAATGAGTTGACTTGTTTAAACATCTCTGTATCAGTCGATACAAACCTACTTGGCGAAGGGCAGATGAAACCGGTACAAACCGCTGTTTTTCCAGTAAAAAGACAGGATTAAAGCCTTGGACATGCCATTATCTCGACTTATTGGGGTCAATTGGTTGCGGAACGATCAGCCAGTTCGAGCACGAAAATCAGGCCCCAGTCGATGTTGTAATTCGGCAGAGTCCCAGCAAAAAGCTCTTAATTCAGTAACTCGTTCAGCTTTTACTTGCCAAAAATGCATAAACGGCAAAACCGCAGGCTTTTTATCGATGGTAAGTATACCCTCAAAATAACCCGTTGTTATGATGGAACCCTGCAACTCGTCGTTGTCCGGCCTGAAATAGACGAGCGAATTCACCGAAAGGTTTTCACAGATGGTATAAAGCCCTGACATGATGGATAGAAAACCGCTTATTCCGTGGAATTCAATACTTGTAGATTCGTATGAAGAATGATAAAGCACCATGTTCTCATCCAGCATGGGCAATAGCCGGCTGATGTTGTTGTCCGAAAAAACACCATAAATAGCTTCAATGGTTTGCTTTGGGTTAGCCATAAAATTAGGAAAGGAAATAGCCTTGCTATTATTCCAATCAAGGTGAGTGCCAGCCGTCGAGCCAAATAGCTTTTCGCAGGTTAATTCAATTCATCAGATTAAATGCTTCGCTATCAATTCCTGATAGGCTTTGGTACCTGTTTGCAGATTACTTGGTTGTTTTTATTAATTTGGAGTTCTCCAAAAAAACTGGAATTGTCTTAATTTTCCGTAGGCAAAGGCAGGGGACCAAGGAGTATACGTGATGTAGGGTAAAGGTATAATAGTCCTTCTATTCGATAAGTGAGCAATTTAGAGGTATTTTGGGCTTCTAATCATGGACAGAAGCTTGTCTGTTACCAAGTGGGAATTCAGTAGGAATGGAATAATTCTTGTAAACAGCTGAAAAGATGGCCTGCGTATGCTATTGTTAATCTCAAGTCAGGACAATGCAACCCGTATTGAACGCTCTTTCTTCGAACTCAGACTGCAAAATTTTAATCGTTGAGGATGAATACATTATCGCCAATGATCTGCAACTTATACTGAATGGGGCAGGCTATACGGTTATTGGTGTTGCCGACTCCGTGAAGGAAGCCTTAGCACTTATTGAGCACGATAAGCCTGATATTGTATTGCTCGATATTTACCTGAAGGGAAGGGAAAACGGTATTGATCTGGCCCGGCAACTGGAAGAACTCAACATTCCTTTTATTTACATATCGGCCAACGACAACAAGCGTGTGCTGGATGCCGTAAAAGCCACTCAGCCCCTTGGCTATATTGTTAAACCGTTTCGGGAAAAAGATATTCTAACTGTCCTGGAAATCAGTCGATATCGACAAGCGCACAGTATAGAGGTGAAACTCCGGGAAGAGAAATCCCTTCAGATTGCGCTGACAGATGCCCTGTCGGCTGCGGAGAGTTGGGAGCAAAAGCTGCTGAATGCCGCAACAATTCTTCAGACCCAGGTTCCGTTCGATTTTTTATCCATTCAATACCGAAAGAAAGACGTAGTCCAGTGGTTTAATTATTACCGCGTTGGTTTTGAAGAGTACCAAACCATTAGCCTGGCTGATATCCGGCAAATGACCAAAACGCCCGTCGATCTACCTCTCCTCGTTGAATGGGGCAATGGACCAGATGGTCCTACACGTTACAATGCGGATACCTTCACTAGCTATTGTAAATCCAATCCCTTGGGGGGGATTCTGGCCAAAACGTTTCGGCTCGAATCGGCCTTACTGATGCCACTGAATGTAGGGTCAATGGATACATTCTACCTGAATTTTTTGAGTCGCCGGCCCGACGCGTACCTCTCCCGGCATCTTACTCTACTGGAACGGCTGGAACAACCTCTGATATTAATGCTGGAGCGGGCCCTGGCGTTTGAGGAAGTTGCCCGGTTGAGTGAGCAGTTACAACGAGAGAATACTTACCTTCAGGAGGAGGTGAAAACGTTGGCCAATTTTGAAGAGATCATTGGCCGGAGTCAACGCCTGCTACGGGTTTTTGACCAGGTTACGCAGGTAGCAAATACCGATACGACCGTTCTCATACTGGGCGAAAGTGGTACTGGAAAAGAACTTATTGCCCGGGCACTTCATAATTTGTCAGCCCGGAAAAACAAAATTTTGGTAAAAATTAACTGTGCGACGCTACCAGCAACCCTTATTGAATCCGAACTCTTTGGTCATGAGAAAGGAGCTTTCACGGGTGCCTTCGATAAGCGGATTGGTAAATTTGAAGTAGCGCATGGCGGCACGATCTTCCTGGATGAAATCGGAGAGTTGCCCCTCGAATTACAGGCGAAACTCTTACGCGTACTGCAAGAGAAAGAGATTGAACGAGTCGGTGGTAAAAACCTTATCAAAACCGATGTTCGGATTATTGCCGCAACGAATCGACATCTTGAAAAAGAAGTCACCGAAGGGCGTTTTCGAATGGATTTGTATTTTCGCCTGGCCATGTTTCCCATTACATTGCCGGCATTACGAGAACGGCCGGAGGATATACCGCTTCTGGCCCAATTTTTTGCCCAACGGGCTGCCCGTAAGCTTGGTAAACCCTTTCGAGGAATGAGCGAAAAGGCCCTCAATGAGCTAATCCATTACAGCTGGCCAGGAAACATCCGTGAATTAGAGAACGTCATCGAACAGGCTGTGATCATCAACGATGGTCAGTCCCCGCTCACGTTGGGTCGCCCGCTAATCAACAACCTGTTCTCCATCAACCGGCACTCAATTCTTCCATCAGATAGCAGTTTTAGAGAAAATGCCCAACCCGATATTTCGTCACCCAGGGATTTGCAGGATGTAAAACAGATTCAGCAAGAGACGGAGCGGAACTACATTCTGGCGATTCTGAAACAAACCAATGGCCGTATTCGTGGAAGTGGCGGGGCGGCAGAATTATTGAACTTAAAACCAACAACGCTTGAGTATCGAATGGAAAAACTGGGTATTCGAAAAATGCTTGCCGTTCAACCGCCAGCTCCTTCAACCGATCCTCGTTGAGGCAAAAGCTGTAGTGGTTGACAAGGGGCACCAGCACCAAAATATTGATGGGGGATATTAAAAGGTACGGAGCGAAGGTAAACCGTGTAAAGTCGCGTGAGTAGAAATAGGGCAATGCCGATACGTTGATCGCCAGGCAAATTGATATATACCCTTTAAACACTGGCCTTCAGGATTTTTTCCAGTACGGATAGGTTACGCAAACCTTCGCAAACTATACTTTATCCTAATTGCCTGTTCAGCCATTACTAATTGGTCGCGATTTAGAACGGAATGGCCTTTATTTCTCTAAATACTACTGCCTACTATGCAATATAAAGCATGCATTTGGTATGGGTGATTTTCATAAACTGTTGAAGAAGTGGCTGAGGTCTTTCGGTTATCAAGAAATCAGTATGCTATTAGTTTTGTGGTTGTCTGTTCAGATGGCTGGCGCGCAAAACATAAACCGGCAGCAGGTGAACCGCCTACTCGAAGACCTGCAAACCAGTAGGCCCGACGATAAAAAGATTTTTATTTTACTGGAGTTGGGCAAGTTTCATATTTACAAACCTGGCGAGTCCAAGCGTGATCTGGACAGTAGCCGGATGTATCTTACGGAGGCAAAAGAGCTGAGCACTTCGCTGCGTTTGATTACCCGGCAGCACGAGACAGAAAGTTTGCTGATTGTGGCTGATCTGGAAGGTGGTAACACGGTCAATGGACGATCGAGATTTGCTACATTGATTGCAGATTGCCAGCAGTCGGGCGACAAAGAAGGTGAAGCCATCGCGCGGTACCGTCTTGGCCTCTGGCTGCGTAATTTTGCCCCCGACTCCACCAGTGTCCTGACAACCTTCCGGCGGGTGGCCGCTATGTACCGCGAACTGCACAAACCGGTGGAAGAAGTCCATGCCCTGAAGGAAATTGCCGTTACCCATTTATACGAAGGTAAGCTGGTGGAGGCCGAGTCGGAGTTGTTGAACGTGTTGCGTCGGTATAAAGTAATGCGGTATCCCAAACTCCACTATACGTACAATTTATTGTCAATTATTGGGCGGTTAAAAGGAAATTTAAATGATGGACTAAGGTACTCGCTATTATGCCTGGAAAGCATGAAAAAAACGGCTGACACGGCTTCGGCGGCAGCTTTTTACGGCGATCTGGCGCAAGTTTATGAAGCGGCTGGTAATCACCCAAAAAGCATTGAATGGTTCAAAAAATCGCTTGTAGCCTGGCGTCAGGAGCGCCTGCCTAATTTCGCCCTGTATAACACTGCCGGTGTACTAGCCAAAGACCTGATTGCCCAGCAAAAAAACCAGGAAGCGCTTCTGTTTCTGAAACATCTCGTTTCGGAAATTCCAACGAATACGCTTATTCAAAAAGCCTGCGTAGCCCAGAATTTTGCTTATTGCTACGATGCACTACAAAATTACGCGCTGGCTGAGCACTATTATCGGGAAGCGCTTCAACGCTACGAAAAAAATAACCTTGATTTTGAACAGTCACTGCAAATCCGTCAGGATATGGGGGCGTTTTACGTCAAGCATCAGAAATACAAGGAAGCAGGGTACTACCTAACAAAAGCGTTGACTATTCTTCCCCAAAAGACAGCTTTGTCGGCGCTACGCGATATTCATTTTATGCTATTCAAGGTGGATTCTGCGCAGGGCAATTATCTATCGGCAATCCATCATCTTCAGCTGTACAAGACCTTCAACGACTCTCTTTTTAACGAAGCGAAAAGTAAACAGATTTCCCAATTGCAGATTCAATATGATACGCGTGCAAAGGAGCAGAATATTGCGCTGCTCACCAAACAAAGTGAGCTTCAGCAATCGGCACTCAAACGGGCCAACACTGCCCGAAATGCCATGATTGTCGGTGCCGTATTACTGACAAGTTTGCTGGGTGTGAGCTACAAGCAATACCGGTTACAACAGCGCAGTAACAAACTCCTGGAAACTAAACAACTTGAAATCCATCAAAAAAACGAAGACCTGCAACATATTCTGGACGAGAAAGAAGGGCTACTGCATGAAAAAGACAACCTGCTCGTAGAGAAAGAGGGGTTGTTAGAAGAAAAAGAGTGGATGCTTAAGGAAATCCACCACCGGGTGAAAAATAACCTGCAAATAATCAGCAGCTTACTGCGTTCGCAGAGCATTTTTTTAAAGGACAAGGCGGCTCTTTCAGCCATTCGGGAGAGCCAAAGCCGGGTTCAGGTAATGGCCATGATTCATCAAAAACTCTACCAATCGGACCGGTTATCAATGATTTCAATGGATGAGTACATTGATGAAATTGTTGATTATCTACTGGTTACATTTGATCGGCAGCATTCCGTCAGCAAACGAATGGCGCTGGCACCCATAAACCTGGACGTTATTTTAGCGGTTCCACTGGGTCTTATTCTCAACGAGGTCATTACCAATTCGCTAAAATACGCCTTTTCTCCCGATCAGAAAGGTAGCATTTACGTTGAGTTAGAAAGCATAGGTAACCAAACGTACCGACTTAGCATCGGCGATAATGGTGTGGGTTTTCCCCCTGATTTAAACCCAGACCGGAGTCACACGTTGGGCATGAGCCTGATCCGGGGACTTAGTAAACAACTTGGTGGGCAATTGCAAATCAACCAGTTGGAGGGGGTACAGATCAGCCTGACATTTTCTGTAGAAAAAGTTGGTGTCTCAGGTAATAAGGAGGCCGACTCAGTTGGTGAGCCGTAATACCACCTCATAAGTTAGTTAATTGGTAAGAAGCCTATTAAACGGTGGATATAGATCGGTTTTTTTACACGGTTAAGGACGTGAAGCGTCGTCGGTATTCAGTGGGGGTGGTTTGGTAATACCGTTTGAAGAGCTTGTTCAGGTGGCATATATCCGTAAATCTAAATTCATCCGCTATCTGTGAGATACTCATTGTACTCAGCCGTAACCGGGCTTCAACGAGCTGTAGCTTATACCGGATGATGTACTGGTTGATGGATTCACCTGCCTGCTGTTTAAATAAAGCGCATAGGTGACTTTGTGAATAATTAAATACATCGGCCATTTTCTCCATCCGCAAACGGTCGGGCATGGTGATATGCTGGCAGATGTACACGCCAATTCGTTGCATGAGCGAAGAGGCACCAGCGTTCGGTAAACTCAGCCCTTGATGTTGTGTGAGTTGACGATCAACCAGACTCAAAATCGTTTTCATCAGGGTCTCCACAATTTGGTTAGCATCCAGTTGCCGGAAATTGTTTTGTTCCGTTAAAACCATCTCGACAAGGGTGTTTATATTTCTTTGCTCTATGGAGTTTGTTATAATGCTACCCACGAGTGGCTTACTTTCCCCATGCGCTCGTTCCTTAATTTGTTGCCAACTGTCTGTTCCAGGTTTCATTAATCCGTTAAAATACAGCTCTGTGAAAGAGAGCGTGCAAAAACAAGACCGCTTGTCAACCACAAAATAATGACTGTCTGAGGGCCCCAAAAAGAACACATCCCCGGTTTGGTAAGTGAATTGATTGCCATTGATAATATGCCGCCCACTGCCTTCTCGAATCAGGATTAATTCGAAATGATTATGGTTGTGAATTGGGTAAGGCCATTGGCTTGTTTCAAGGAGTTGAACCGTCAGAAGTTCATGGAGGAGGCTGCGTTTCATATTGGAAAGTGTTCTAGCTGAAGGAATGACTATCAACCGCTAGAAACTACTTTGCCAATAAAATGCCAGCTTTAAAACAAGCCTTGTCTAGATAAGTGTCTTGGGTAAAAGCTTGAAGATCAAGTTTTTATGCGTTTCTAGTTTTGGGGTTTAGCTCCAGATTTATTGGAGAATCCAATAAATCTGGAGCTAAATTTTGGAGTTAGTTAAGCGTTGGGATAGGTTAGCGCAAGAGGTGCTTCTGAAAGTGTACTGGTGAAATCGTTACCAATCTGATTTTATTCAAGCGTATTTAGCTTATATACCATTAGGCATTGTATGGATAAGGTCGGTTATTTTGTTCTAATGCGCTGGATTTACCTATCTAATTAAGGTGTGCTCGCAACATCCAGGCAATTTTTTCGTGTTTTTCCATTAAGCCGGTAATGTAATCACTCGTGCCAGCATCTCGGTGGGCCTCGGCAAACTCATTGATATTACTCCGGATGAAAGCAATTATACTTTCATGGTCACTAAGCAGTTTTTTAATCAAACTGCGGCTGTTGTTGCCATCCTCGTCCTGTTCCGTTAGGTGAGTAAGTTGGAGAAAATTTTTCAACGTGGCAGGTGCATAGTGCCCCAATTGCCGGATGCGCTCGGCTACCTCATCGACAATCTGGGCCGACTGCGTATAGAGGTCTTCGAAAAAAAGGTGAACCGAATGAAAGTCAATGCCTTCCAGATTCCAGTGCGCGTTCAATGTTTTGGTATAAAGGACGAACTCATCAGCCAGTAACTTGGCTAATTGATGCGCCACTACTTCCCGTTTTTCAGCAGCGATACCGATTGACGTTTTCATAAATGATAACTTTTAAATGAAATGAATGCATCTTATTCCATTGGATTTACCCTCGGTCAATCTCCGGTGTAGCTTCAACTGGCTGAGCTAGTTCTAGAACGTTGGAAGGTATTTCGTTGAGACAAATCTATGGCAAAGGAGTCGCAGACAGCGGTACAAACAGATTGTATTTCAGTAATAAATGGGGATAAAAAGAAAGGCAAAGTGTTCTGAACACTAGTTGTTGAGCCGCGATGGCCCCTCTAGGGGTAGCAGGTACACGGAGTTACTCCATGCATTGGTTAGGCGCTATGGTTTTGCTCTTTTTCGGTTGTTTTCCGGAACACATGCTAACCGCCCGGAGGATACATTTTTTTCTCTGACTGACCACGTTATTCGAGGGTTTACTATTGCATACACGGTTGGCGCTACGGAGCGCAATGCTATGCTTCCAGGTACCTTGCAACTGCCTTTGGCTAGTTTTAGCGCTGGAAAAAAGGACATCAATTAAAGAGAAAATTTGTAATTACTTGTTTGACAAATGCTTACCGTTGCCTAAGTACTATACAGGTGCAATCAGGCCTTTTACGTATCATTCGTCTGATTTGACAGTTTAACCTTCTACCTAAATGAAGCTGCTCCTACCTCTGCTGCTGTTCAGTACCCTGGCCTTGGGGCAAAGTATTCAAAATGCCGGATTTGAGGTGCCCCAGGACACCAACCGTTTTCTGCCACAGAGCTGGAGTGTGGATCAAAATGTGGGCTTCACCGTTACTATCGACAGTACCGTGGCCAAAAGTGGGCGGTACTCGCTGCTTATTACCAACCTGGTCCCAACTCCCACCGGTACGGCTGGATTTAGCCAGACCTGTACAGTACAACTAAGCAACCCTACGCTGGTGCACCTGCGGGGTTTTATCAAAACCGACAATCCCGCAGGGGTAGGAGTGTGGTGGAACTCCTGGCAGGGCGCTACCCACAAAGGCTTTGCGCACTCCAACCAACAGCTGGTGCTTCAGCCGACAGTCGAGTGGCAGGCGCTTGACTTGGTATTACCCACCTCATCGCAAATTAATCGGTTTACTTTTGGGGCCTATCTGAATGGCGCTGGTCGTGTGTGGTTCGACGATCTGCGTTTTGAAACGGGGACTGCCGGGGGCCGTTCGTCTTCGGCTCCGGTCAGGTCCTACCTGGCAAAAGTCATATCCCTGGTGAAGAAACACGCTCTGGTTCGAGATTCCATTCCCTGGCCCCAGACAGAATCAGACCTATTGACGTATGCCCAGGGCATGCAGACCGTGGCCGAAACTTACCCGATACTGGACTACTTCCTGAATCAGTTACGAAAATACGGGGATAATCACAGTTTTTTTATGAGGCCCCAAGCCGTGCAGGCCATGAAAGCCAACGCGTCGGCCGAGCGCGGAGACCTTCAACCCCAGGCAGGCTACGTTGGTGATGGTGTGGCTTACCTTTTCATTCCACCGTTTTCGGCCATCAACGCTGGACGTGAAATGGCTTTTGCCAGTCAGCTTCAAAGGCTGATTGGTAAGCTTGATTCGGCGCATACGGTACGGGGTTGGATTGTAGATCTGCGTCAAAATGGGGGTGGGAATATGTTTCCCATGATTGCCGGCCTTGGCCCATTAACCGGGGAAGGAACGTTGGGCTATTTCTTGGTCGGAAAACGCAGGATACCCTGGGGCTACCGTCATGGTAAATCATACGTTAAAAAAACAGGCACGCGCGTACCCTCTCCCTATCGTTTACGTCAACCGGGAGCTCGGGTGGCGGTACTCATTGGCCCTGGCACTGGAAGCAGTGGTGAAAACACGGCTATTTCGTTTCAGGGTCTGCCTAACGTACGTACCTTTGGCCAACGTTCCGCCGGTTTCACCACCAGCAATGCTAATTACGAGTTGTCCGACGGAGCTATGCTCTTCCTGGCTGAGGGGGTAGGCCAGGATCGGACCGGGAAAACCTATTTCAATGGCCTGGTACCCGATGAGGAAATTAAGGAAGCCTCGACTGGAACAATCGATCCAGCCGTAGAAGCCGCTAAAAGCTGGATTGTAAAAAAGTAACTACATCATACTCCCACCAAATTAAATGTTCCAGAGCTGATAGTGCCCAGCTTGATTGATGATTTATGGCTTATAGAATTGAAAATGGTAATTGTTCAAATAGTGTAACGTCTGTAGCAGGTGCTTTCGCTCGGAAGGTTCCAGATCAGCCAGCGTACTCGGTTGAAGCCGAGCCAAGCTCAAGGCTATCTCCTGAACCGCTTCCTGACCTTTCTCGGTTAACCTCAGTCGCTTTGAGCGACCATCCCGCTCATCGGGAAATTCAGTGATCAGCCCTTGCCTGGTCAACCGGCGTAAGATATCCATACCCGTAGTTACCTCGGTGGCGTTTGCCACACATACCTCTTTTTTCGTGGGCTGATCCATCTCGTTGATGAGCGAGAGAAACAAAAATTCGTCGGGCCCACTCAAACCGTGTTGGCTGAGCATGGACTTTGTATAAAATTTAACGTATCGGATCAGACGACCCATAAAAAACCACGCCAGAAAATCGTCATTCTCCTGAAAAGCCTCCGACAGGCGCATTCCTGATTTCATTAATGGCTCAGATTCCAGCCAAATAGGGGTCTTTCGTAATGGATCGGTGTTTGTTAAGAGCCAGCTAGCAAACTCCTTTACGTCACCCTGGGGGTTCTCCTCGATGAATCGCTCCCACTCAATTAAAATCGGTACGGCTGATTTTTTATCCATACTTTTCAATTTCGTAGTTGTTTTCGAACAAAACTACGATTTCGTTGTTTTTTCTCCAGTAATCCGCTAAGTATCCTCCGGATTTAATTCAATTCATAAAACGACCTCCAAGGCAAACCAAAGGTAAAGAATGAAAAAGCAAAAACGGAAAGTTCTCATTGCTGGCGCCAGCATTGCGGGCCCAGTCTTGGCGCACTGGTTGCATCAATACGGCTTTGAGGTTTCCGTTGTTGAACGGGCAGCAGCACTTCGACTAGGGGGCCAAAACATTGATGTCAACGGCCCTGCTCGCAAAATCGCCCGGCTGATGCGTATTGAGGACCAAATAAGAGCAGCTAATACCGGTGAGATGGGGACGCAGTGGGTAGACAAAAACAACCAGGTAACCGCTTCATTTCCCAAAGAAAGTACTGCGGGTTTGACCCAGGAGTTAGAGATTGTTCGAGGTGATCTGGTCAACATCCTTTACGAACTAACTCGGCAGAATGTATCCTATCGATTTGATGATCAGATCAGCCAGTTGGAGCAGGATGCGGATCGGGCTACTGTTACATTTGCCAGTGGTCATATCGAGGAATACGATTTAGTAATCGCAGCTGATGGGATCCGCTCTAAGACGAGGGAGTTGATGTTTGGAGAGGAGCCTGTTTTCAGGTATCTGGGCTTGTGTACCGCTTATTTGACAATTGCCAGGACAGAAACGGATACGAATTGGGCCCGCTGGTATACAGCTGATGATTCCAGGATGTTGCTGCTAAGACCCGACAACGAGGGAACGACCCGGGCTTCCATCAATTTTTTGCTACCTCAGAATGAGTATGAAAAGTTGGATAAAGCAGGAAAGAAGGCTATTTTACTTGCCCGACTGGACGGAGCTGGTTGGGAAGCTCCTCGTTTGGCAGAAGAGGTCGAAAAAAGTGACGACATCTACTTTGACGGTGTTGGCCAGATCCAGGCTCCCCGTTGGTCATCGGGCCGCTTTGCGATGGTGGGAGATGCTGCTTATTGTCCCGCTCCAATTACAGGTAAAGGCACTACGCTAGCTTTCGTGGGTGCTTACATTCTGGCGGGCGAGTTGAGTAGCCATGAACACCATACGGATGGTTTTGCGAGCTATGAAACCATCATGCGTCCTTACGTTGAGTCGGTCCAAAAGCTACCGCCTGGCGTACCCCGGTTAGCGTATCCGAAAACGGCTTTTGGTGTATCCGTTGTTAATACCGTGGTGGGTATTTTGGCTAGCGATACAGTACAAAAAATCGCGGGCGTGTTCAGCAAGTCAGATGCTGAAAAGGAAGAACAGCTGGACGGAAGGCCGCTGCCTGAATATCGTCAGAAGCGCTCATCGGGATAGGGCTTGTCTAACCTATATACCAGGGCGCTATGCTGGATTTGAAACGGCCACTCTAAGTTTATACAATCTGGTAAATCCCATTAAATGCTACCCAATTCATATAAAGAGTGTTATTTGCCTGATAACCAGAAGATAAGAAGGGCTGAGTTGATACATACATGGAGTTGATTTATGAACCTGTCTGGGTAGGCAACGGCCGGATGAGACTAAGCTGGGTATGGTTTGCCTTTAATAACGAGTTCCTTGCTAAAAGTCCAACACTAACTATGAAAAGAGCCTTTGGCGAGATTAGGTTTGAGTACTCCTTCATCCACGAAGTACAGTACATGAAGCAATATTTTTTGTATGTTTATTAATCAGCAACCTTGAAACATGCAAAACCCATCTGTTCATCCCGAGGAATCGAAGCGACTGGATGCCTTGAGAAGCTACGATATTCTAGACTCCTTACCCGAAGAGGATTACGATGACCTTACTATGCTGGCTTCTGAAATCTGCCAAACGCCGATTTCACTCATTAGTCTGATTGACGACAAAAGACAATGGTTTAAATCAAATCGTGGGCTCGATATACGAGAAACTCCCCGTGAGTTCGCCTTTTGTACACATGGTATTCTGAATCCGTATGAAACGCTAATTGTTCCTGATTCTAGAATTGATGAACGCTTTACTGGGAACCCGCTGGTGGAAGGAGAACCCCATGTAATCTTTTATGCGGGCGTGCCCTTAGTTAATGAAGATGGCTACCCGCTGGGTTCACTCTGTGTTATCGACAATGAACCTAAAGAATTGACTCAGCGCCAACTCGCATCGCTAAAAATCCTGGGCAGGCAAGTTGTCAACTTATTGGAACTGCGCCGAAAAAATAAGGCACTGGAAGCCCTAAAAAAGGTGTTGGAAGAACGGAATGCCGAACTGGAAAGTTTCAGGTGATAAGCCGTATCTGGACCGGATCTTTCAGTTGTTTCAGACTGGTACGGGTAGTTTGTTTTGTAATTAGTCGTGCGTGGCAGCTAACCACGGGGGCGCTATTGCGGCTCAAAGCCAACGGGTCAAGGTGCCACCTTTACAATTTACTTCCGGGGTAGCTGGGCGTAAAATGGCTATCATAGTTCTGAAAACCGACTTTGTCTTGATGATTTGCATCCTTTCACGGTGGTCGGGATACGAGGCCATCACCTAACCCGATGGCCCATGCGCTGGGGTGGCATCAATTTAGGACTGCCATTTGTACAGCAGAACCGCATTCGCCAAACCGTTTGTACGGATTTGTAAAAGTGAATAAATAGACTTATCTTAGTGTAAAAGTTCACGCCTATGACCATCGCACTCGATGCCTCATTTTCCGCCTTTGATTCCCGTCCGTTACTGAGCGAAGAAGAAATTATCACGCGCAGTCGGAAAGGCGTTCAACGAAATGAAGCTGACCGAGTGGCCGCCTTGGTTGGCCTGACCGACAAGGAACTGGCGGTTGCCTTGGGTTTGTCAGCCTCATACCTGCACCGGCTGAAAGACGATCAGCTCATCAATCAGGATGCTTCCGAACGGTTGCTCCTGCTGGAGAACCTGCTGCGGCACGCGCTGGATACGTTTGAAGGGCGCCCCCCGACGGTTTTACACTGGTTGCGTTCGCCCCTGCGGGAACTGGACCACCAGACGCCCCTGCAAACGCTGGACACGGTGACCGGATATACGCTGGTGGATCGGGTGTTGGGCCGCATTGACCACGGCATTTTTGGGTGAACGATGTCAGTAGTTTACCGCGTTGTCCGGTCAAAATACGCCGACCGCCCGCTGGACGTTATGGGGACCCGCTTAAACGGTGGTCGTTGGAATCCCCCCGGCATTGGAATTCTTTACACGGCGGAGCATCCGGCGCTGGCATTGCTGGAGATTCTGGTGCACATGCCGCAGGTACCGTATCAGGAACTGCCCGTTTATCAACTGTTTCGTTTGGAAATCCCTGATCACAGTCAGCGGATGCTGAAACTCCGGGACTTACCAGCGTACTGGAACGAAAATTCGTACGCCCAGAGTCAGTTCATTTTAGCGGAGTGGCTGGCCAAACCGGATGTGCTGGCGTTAGGGGTGCCTTCCTCGGTGCTGCCTGATGGGATCAATTACCTGCTTCACCCGGCGCATCCGGCGTTTGCATCCATCCAGATCATCGAAGAAAAACCGTTGTTGCTCGATCCGCGCCTGTGGCCGGCAAAGTAGGTCTATATCGGTGCCATACGGTTTTCATTTTTCACAAATACGCGCACGGTCACGCCAAACCTTGACAATTTTTAATGAAGTCTCGCAACCATCGTTCTGCGGAGCTAATCGCAACGCTGGCAACGGCTTAAATGTACCTGAGCCACTTCTTTTCTCTGTGTCGTTCCTTATAGCGTCCATACCACGTGCAAAGCGGATACATGAATAGTACAAGGCCAGCCCAAACCAGATAGACTAGCCATAACTCCATACCACTCCCTGTTTTTGGCCTGCCGAAATTGGTGCCAAATACCAGATCGGAAGCCTTAAAACCTTGCAGGAAAACCATCAGAAATACCAGCGGGTGAATGATATACCAGTGCACCAGGAAATAAAACAGGGGGACTTTTCCGTACACGCAGACGAAAGCAGTCCACTTGTTTTTGGCACCTTGAACCAGGGCGAGTATCAGTAACATGATTCCCAGAAAAAGGAGACAAAACAGCAAAGAAGGCGGGTATTTAGTAACATTGAAGAAGGAGAGACCAGTGAATAAGGTGTTTTTTTGAACCGACCATTTAGCAGGATCGCCATAAAGGTTGACTGTCCTCAGGACGATAAACGCCCCTATGGCTAGTAAGCCCGACTTAAAAAAGATACTCCGTTGCTGTTCTTCGGAACGGGTAAAATAAGAGCCCATCCCAAAACCAACCAGCATAATACCCAGCCACGGAATGGGTGGATAGCCTACGAAGAACAGCTTGTTTTCACCATACGGAAATGCGCCGGGAGTCCAGAGGGAGGATAGTAATTTTACTGGCAATGAAGTGTCCGCACCGGAAGCAAATGGAATGGCATTGTGAACAACCAGAATGGTGATGCCGATTATTCCCAAAGTCCGGGCGGGCAGGCTCACGAGTAGGCCAAGCATAATGAATCCAAAGCCGATCGCTGCGATTACCTCAAAAATCAGAAAATCGAATGTAAGGTCAAACCAAATGCCGAAATTGACCACGGTGAATTCCAGTACAATTAACCATAGCCCGCGGGTCAATAAAAAAGCGCGTGAAGCAGAACGATTTTCTTTGCTTTTCAGCGATAGGAAGGCTGCGGTGCCGGAAAGAAATACAAAGGTCGGTGCGCACAAATAGGTGACCCACCTGGTAAAGAATAACGCTGCCGTGGTTGTGTTCAGGTCGGTTGGCGACTGGGTAAGTGAGGTAACATGCAGCAAATCCCGCACATGGTCCAATGCCATGATGATCATCACCAGGCCGCGCATGAAATCAATGCTTTCGTTTCTTTTCATTCTTCGCATCAGATCAGATGAATGCAAGGGCGTCAAACGTACTCGTCAGTAAATATACCAGTTAGCCACCAGTGGGTTCGATAATGTTTTGGGAACATGAGTCAGCCAAACCCAACGGAATCGTTTCAACGTGCAGTTTCAGAAAAGCAATGTGCACAGGAAATAATATACTTAAAATTGTCATTCTATAACAAAAAGAGATTTCTTTGTTGTAGGGGTCAGATTGGCCCAGTGAGTTGAAAAAAAGGAATGTAGGTGAGCGAACCTCCTATACTCAGCAAGAAATCCGTAAAATTGGGCGCCATGCTGCGTTGGATGCCATCGACAAGCAGGAAAAGGAGAAAAGGAGGAGTGCTCGGTTAACTTCCAGGCTAAAGGTCCCGACAGTTCAGGTCTTTGACTCATCAGAAAATCCCCGTTGACAGGTTAACCGCTAGAGTTGGCCGGCGACTGACGAAGTGGACCAGTAGGGTAGGCGCCCGGCCTTAAAAACCGCCAAGACAACGTTGAGCGCAGGGACGAGTCCATAAGTTCAGATTTTTGTTAACCTAACCATTATATGTTTTCAAGTAAAGATTACTCTAAAATGCCACTCGATGAACTGGTGTCTGAAGAGAAAAAAATAAAATCACAGAAAACCACAACGGCTGTGTTCATCGGTATGTTAGTTGGCATTGCGGTTTATGCTGCTACCCAGAAAAGTTTTATCCTCCCTGTTATTTTGCTCATCTTCTCTTTTCTGATTGGTTACAGAAATTCCCAAGATTTGAAGAACATTCAAGCGGAAATCAACCGTAGAGATACAGTTCGTTAATGAGCCCCGCCGTAACGCAACGAATGACGCTCCTTGTGTTGACTCCTGAAAACGCGGGGTTGTCTGGCGGCATTGCAGGAGGGGGTAGGGTGTTTCAATAGAATACGAGCTGGTAGGATCTTACCGAAAAAGGGACTTCTGGGTGCATTGACGGAAAGCTAGGGTAAAGTAGCTTTCAGAAATTCATACAAACCGTCCCCTCGTACGTTCAGGGCCAGAATTTTCCCTTCCGGGTCTAATAGCATATTGAAGGGAATGCTACTGATCGCATATTGAAGGGAATGCTACTGATCGCATAGCGTTTTGCGGCTTCATTCTGCCAGAATTTCAAATCACTCACGTGGCTCCAGTTCAGCTGGTCGTCCGCAATGGCTTTCAGCCAATTCGATCGGTTTTTGTCTAAGGAAACAGAAAGAATGGTAAAGTTCTTCTGGGAAAATGCCTCATAAGCTTTCACAAGAAAAGGGCTTTCTTGCCGACAGGGGCCGCACCAGCTGGCCCAGAAATCAACCAATACATAACGCCCTTTGAAGGAGGATAAGCTGACGGGCCGACCCGCTGTATCCGGTTGGACGAAGTCGATAGCCCGTGCTCCAATGGCGGTTTTCTGAGCGATAAGCCAGTCTTTTCTGAAGAACTTTACTTGTCCCGAGTTGGCAATAGGGGACGCTTCGTAGATTCGTAAAAGGGAGTCGGCTACGGCCAGATCGGTCGCCTGACGGCTGGCTATATACCCGGAGACCTGATTAACGGAGGCAGCCGCTAACGGATACTGCTTCATGAGGTCTACTTGAGCCTGCTTTTGCAGGCGGAGCAGTTGCTCCAATTGACTCTTTAACCCCCGCACCGCAGCCGTATCGCCCCGGCTCTTGGCTTGATTTTCCTTTTCCTCAAGGCCATTGGTATCGAATCTGCGATAAACCTGGTCATAGTGCTGCCGGATCGTTTCTTCGGGTGACCCCGTTATCCTTGCCGCATACAGCGAGTCGGCATGACCATCCATATGCATCGACCGGTTTTCGAGGTAAAAACCAATAACTTGGGAATTGGCACTGGTCTGCAGCATGTAGTAGGTCGGCTCACTCACCATTCCGCGAAAAACAAATCTACCAGATGGATCGGCCAGTGTGGAGTCGACACGGTTATTCTTTTTATAAAAAGCCCGTTCGTAGAGGTAAATTTTTTTACCCCCTGCGTTTGAAAGTTGGCCGGAGAATACAAATCCGGGTTTGCTTTTTTTGGCGGTTTGGGCATTTACGGATAGGGTAAAGAATCCGCAAATGGTGAGTAAAAAGGAGAGCGATTTCATTGAGGAAAGGAAAAAAGCGGGCTATTCGGAAGATAAACGAGAATCAAAAATCAGTTATTGTCACTGGCCCGTTCAATCTTGAAAACGCTTCTTTTTTCACCCTTGAACGGGTCGGCAATGGTCGTCAAAAAAGCAGATAGTGGCTCATCGTGTGCCCCTCAGCAAGTTTTTGATGTTATTAATAGTTGCATGGCAGGTCCAATTTTCAATGTTTGACGTACGCTTCTACTATTATGGAGATAGGCCGTTTGGTCACGAACCCAGGCCGCTCTCCTCAAAACATGGTAATTTCACGGAAAATCTGTTTCCGGTATTCCAGCGGACTCTTTCCGGTTAGTCGCCTGAAAAACTTGTTAAAGTTGGTAACACTCTGAAATCCGGACTCATAACACACCTGGGCTATATTAAGGTCCTTCTTTTGCAGCAGCCTGCAGGCGTGACCTACGCGGATTTCATTGACGAAGTGGGAGAAATTTTTCTGTGTCTGTTTTTTGAAATACCTGCTGAAAGCATTAGCCGTCATATTAGCGACATTCGCAGCAGCTCCGAGCGTGATTTGAGAAGAAAAATTGCGCATTACATATTCATAAACCTGGTTGAGCCGGGCGGTTTCATGCTCGTTATGGTTCGTAAGGTAGTTAGCTGTCGCCAGCAACTGATAATCCCTGCTTTCCGACATATGGCATAAGATGGCTAGCAGATCGACACTCTTTTGCAGCCCTTCGGCCGCGTAAATCCGCGACGCAATCTGCCCGATCAGACGCTGGGATTCGCCCACGAACTTTATCCCTCGGTACGCATTATCCAGCAGGTTTTTGAGCCGCGCAGTCTGCGGAAAACGCAAGAGTTCCTTTTCAAGCCAGGCTTTCTTTAGATAGACGACCACCGACCGGGCCAGCAGATTCCCGCGCCCCTCGTAATATTCTTTGTCATTGAACCAGGCATGCGGCAAATCCGGTCCCACCAATACAATATCCCCCTCACTGAAAGCTTCCACATGATCGCCGACAATGCGCTTCCCCGTGCTTTCTTTGACAAAGACGATTTCATAGTCTTTATGAAAGTGATGCGTATTGACAAAGTAAGGAACATTAAGCTCCTTGACAAGAAACGTATCGGTCAACGTATAGTCCAGATCAATCAGAAGGGGCTTCACGGTGGTTTACAGGCATTATTCTTACCTCAAACAAACTCAAAAGTGCTCTGAATCTACTTGTTGTATCAAAATATTACCAGAAACGGCGTAAAAATGCTCGTTATTCATACAATTGGATTAAAAAGTGCCGAAATAGGCTAAAAAAGGGAGAGTGTCAGTGTGTTTAGCGGTATAGTTTTGTTTCGTCCTGATTTTTAGTGGTTTTAGTCAACTATACACTACCAAACGAAACAGCTTATGCCGGGATCTTTACTTAAATTCAAGACACTGAAGCTTTGGCTCTTTATGCTAACCGGCTTGCTGCCGGGCGGCTTGCTGGCTCAGCATACCGTGACGGGGCAGGTTAGTGACGAGAGCGGAGAGATGCTTCCGGGCGTCAACATTATAGTAAAAGGAAGTGCTGTGGGGCAGGTGACGAATGCGGACGGAAAATACCGTATCAATCTACCCAATTCGGAGGGCGTCCTCACGTTTTCCTTTGTTGGGTATGGCACCCAGCAAATAACCGTTGCAAATAGGGCTACGATTGATGTGGTTCTGCAGCCCGACGCCAAAGCCCTGGACGAAGTGGTGGTTGTCGGGTACGGAACCCAAAAAAAAGTAAACCTCACCGGCTCCGTAGCCACCGTGGCTGGCAACACCCTCACGGAACGCCCTGCTACCAATGCCGCGAATCTGTTGCAGGGGCGAGTGACCGGTCTGCAGGTGATCCAGCCTACGGGTTCACCGGGCAGAGATGACCCTCAGTTTCAGATTCGGGGGCTGGGCTCGTTCGGCGCATCTTCCAGTCCGCTGGTGTTGGTAGATGGTCTTGTCGGCTCCATTGGTAATTTGAACCCGAACGACATCGAAAGTGTATCGGTTCTGAAAGATGCAGCATCAGCGGCCATTTATGGCTCCCGTGCGGCAAACGGTGTTATCCTGGTGACGACCAAAAGTGGCAAAAAAGGTACTCCTCTGCTGGAATACCGGGTCGATGTAGGCTCCCATGCGGCTACCCGACTCCCGGATTTTATAGATAACTCGGTTGAATACATGACAATGTTCAATGCGGCCAAAGAACGGGTTGGCCTTCGTCCGCTGTATACCCAGCAGGAGATCGATGCCTATAAAAAACCCGACAATCCGGCGCAGTACCCCAACTTCAACTGGACAGACCATTATTTCAATCCGGCAACGGTTATTAATCACAATCTCCGTTTTTCCGGCGGAAATGACCGCACCAATTACAGCATTTCGCTGGGGCATCTCGATCAGGACGGTATTCTCCCGTCCTTCAACTACAAACGCTACAACGCCATCCTGAACCTGAACTCCCAGATCAACAAAAGAGTAAGAATCGGAACCATTGTCAACATGGTAAAAAAGCGGATTGCGGAGCCAAGAAGCATCAACAGCGATGTGGTGTTGCTGGTTTACCAGGGGGCTCCCAATTATACGCCTTTCCTGCCGGACGGAAGTGGACGGGTTGCCCGCTACGCGTACGCTGGGGAAGGGCACAACCGCAGCCCGGAAACAGATTTTCATCCCGGCAACTATCAGCATACTAACTCGCACGCCGTGAATGCCCAGGGGTACGCAGATATTCAGTTGTTGGAGGGCCTCCAGTGGCAGATCAAGGGAGGTTTCAACTTCAATGCCGAGACGTATAAAAGTCATCAGCAGGTGGTACCGCAGTATGCGTTTATCAAGCCAGCGGGAGCTGCCGACTTTCCGTATGTGGATGACGGTGGAAAAAGTGGGGGCGTAACGGATCGGTATACCCAGAATGTCCTGCCTTCGGTTTTCTCAACGCTTACCTATGAAACATCGCTGGGGGCATCGCACAACCTCCAGGCTTTGGCGGGCTATGAGCAACAGTCGTTTAAGACGCAATTCCTGCAGGGCGCCAGACAGACCTTTCCAACCCCTTCCCTGGCCGAAATCAACGCCGGCTCCCCCACAGGCCAGAGTCTTTCGGGTACCTCATCGGAATGGGCCTTACGGTCATTCTTCGGTCGGGTTAACTACAACTACAAGGGCAAGTACCTCCTTGAGGGGAACCTTCGTTACGATGGAAGCTCCCGGATTGCCCAGAAACACCGCTGGGGTGCCTTTCCTTCTGTATCGACAGGCTGGAGAATCTCCAAAGAATCATTTTTGGAGGATCATGTAAAATGGCTGGATGATCTGAAACTGCGTGCCTCGCTTGGCACACTCGGCAACCAGGAAATAGGTCTATATCCCTACCAGGATATCCTGAATCTTTCCGAATACCCGTATGGATCGACCCTTCAGCCTGCGACGCTGCTGACCCGGCTGACCGACAAAAATATCCGGTGGGAGTCGACTCGGGTCATTAATGTGGGGTTGGACATGGAAGTGGCCAAAGGGAAGCTTGGGGTAACGTTGGACTGGTTTCGGAAGAATACCTTCGATATTCTCACCACGCAACCGGTCCCCGGCAGCCTCGGTTTAAGTGGGCCTGTAACCAACGATGGTATGCTCCAGAATATTGGCTGGGAAGCCCAGGTACGTCATCAGAATAAGGTAGGCGATTTCAGCTACGGCGGCTACTTCCTTTTCAGTACCTTCCGAAACAAGCTCCTGAAGATTCGGGTACCGGTTAAGGGAGTGAATGAAGTGGGTTTGCCCTACGGATCGTATTACATGTACGAGTGGATCGGAATTTTCCAGAGTCAGGAAGAAATTGACTCGTCGCCCAAACAGCCCTTTTTTCCGCCCAGGCCCGGAGATCTAAAAATCAAGGATCAAAATGGAGATGGAATTGTGAATGCGGAGGATCGCAAAACGATCAAAGGCGTGTTTCCCGATTTTACCTATTCGTTTGGCATGAACGCTTCCTGGAAGGGTTTTGCCCTCAGTGTCTTTTTCCAGGGAACCCAAGGCAATAAAATACCGCTCAACGGCTGGGGCGTGGATCCCTTTCTCCAGGGAACACCGCCAACGACCAAGTTCCGAGATGCCTGGACGCCTACCAACCCGAGCAACACCGTACCGGCCATTTACGAATCCTGGACCTATGGAGGAGTTTCTGCCTACCCATCTACCTACTACTTGCAGGATGCCTCGTACCTCCGTCTGAAAAACATAAATCTTTCGTACGTGCTGCCCAAAAAGATTACCGACAAGCTGTGGTCCAAAGGAATTACGGTGTACGCATCCGGAGACAACCTACTTACCTTCACTCGATTTGAAGGAGCCGATCCGGAAACCTTGTCCCGATCCGGCAGCCCTACCGCCGGTTGGGGGCGCTTCGCGCAATTCCCCCAGGTCCGAATTCTGAATGTTGGACTCGATGTAAAATTTTAAGCAGCCAAAGAGATTAACCATGAAATCTATCATAAAAATACGGATATCCGTGTTGATGGCCTTGCTCTTCACCTCGGCATCGTGCACGGACACTTTCCTGGACCGTCACCCGCTCGACCAAATATCAAGTGGCACTTTCTGGCGAACCGAAGACGACGTAAAAATGGGATTAGCTGGCTGCTACCGAAGTCTTCAGGCGGATTTTCTGGGCTACCAGCGTGTCTGGCTGGACTGCCTTTCCGATAACGCCTTTGCCGAATGGTCCTACTACAACATCCCGGCCATGACCCTCGGTGTCACGAGTGCTACCTCTGGCGGAGCTGTCAATATGGCCTATTATTCCACTTACCGCGGGATTGCCAACTGCAACTACTTCCTGGCGAATATCGACAAGGTCTCCCTGGATGAAGCTAAAAAATCCATGTATAAAGCGGAAGCCCGATTCCTCCGCGCGCTGATGTATTTTCACCTTGTCGATTTTTTTGGGGATGTTATTCTTTACCGGGAATCCCCTGGGAATGCGGATGCGGCTAAAGTTGCCAAAAGTCCGAAAGCCGAGGTGCTGGCGTTCATTCATGAGGATCTGGATGCAGCCATCAATGCCCTGCCGGATGCCGTCTACAAAGGCCACGCCGTCAAAGGCAGCGCCACTGCCCTCAAAGCCCGGATACTGCTGTATGAACAAAAGTGGTCTGAAGCAGCCTCTTACGCCCTGCAGACCATCCAGTCCGGAAAATTTGGCCTCGCTGATAACTACCTCGGCATCTTTCTGACCGCCACGCAGGGCACTAACCCGGAGATCATCTTTTCCACCCAATACCTCAGCCCCACGAACCCAACCGCGTTTACCGAAAGCATGGATGTCCAGCTTGGATGGTACGGCTGCATCAATCCTTACCAGGATCTGGTGGATGAGTTTGAATGCACCGATGGCCTGAAAATAACCGAATCCCCGCTTTACCGTCCTGAAAAACCGTTCGCAAACCGGGACCCCCGGCTGGTGCTGAACATGCGCCGGGTCGCCGAAGAGGCTTGGCCGGAACCACAGCATCCGGGGCAAACCGGCTATGTGATGCGGAAGTACGCCGATTTTTCGCATGCTCCCTTCAGTTACGCCAAGACGGATTCGGACCAGGACATGGTTTTCATGCGGTATGCCGATGTGTTACTGATGTATGCTGAAGCCAAAAATGAAGCGGATGGGCCAGATGCCAGCATCTACGATGCCTTGAATAAAATACGCGCAAGACCAGGCGTCAATATGCCTCCCGTCAACCGGAGCCGGTATACTACCAAAGAAACACTCCGCGACTTTATCCGGCACGAGCGCCGGGTAGAACTTGCCCTGGAGGGCCACCGGTACTTCGATATCAAACGCTGGGGAATTGCCCACCAGAAACTTCCCACCTTAGTTAACCCCGGTGGTGTTCGGCTGGTATTCGAACAAAAGCACTACCGGTTCCCTTTTCCGCAGGGCGAACTCGATAACAATCCCTTACTGAAACAGAATGCGGGATACTAGCACCCTGAATCGGAGAAAAATCGCCGGGTGCAGTGCCTAAAAAGGCCAATCCACCGTATTGTAACCAGGCCGCGTACCGACCGTATTTCAACACTAATCCAAGAGCTTATGTACCGTAAAATGACAATGAATACCAAAAAGGGGCTGGCAACTGCCTATATCCTCTTGATCTGGGCGGTCACCAACTGTGTCGTTTTCGCGCAGGATACCTGGACCAACCCCATCGTCAAGCAGGGACGCATCGGATCGCCCCTGGTCGAAACGTCGCCTTTTGTATTCCAGGATCAGTTGTACCTTCTGGAAAACAATCAACGTTTCTGGGACGTAAAAGGCGCCAAACCGGGGGACTACTTTCACGAAGACGAGGTACGAATACGCGATCTTCAGTCCGGTCAGGTTGTATCGGTTCCCTTAAAAAATCACGGTTTCGGAACGGTGCTGGTACATGACAACCGGGTCTACGTATTTGCTGGCAGCTACGGCGAAGGAAAACCCTGGCGACGCATGACGGAGATCTCCATGACCAGTTCCGCCGATCTCAAAAACTGGACGAAACCCGTGACCGTGCTGAAAGCACACGCCAAAGAATTCTTTTTCAATACGGCCGTGTGCCGGGGGAAAGACCGGTTTGTCCTGCTCTACGAAACCAACGATCCGGCCTGGAAACCCTTTACGTTTCGGTATGTGGAATCGGATGACCTGATCAACTGGAAAGAAATTCCGGGAGCGATCTATGGGAAGGAAAAATACGTTGGCGGCCCCGCGCTTTACTACGAAGGCGGTTGGTATTATACCTTGTACCTGGAAGACCTCAAAAAAGGATACGAAACCCGAATCACCCGTTCAAAAAACCTCGTTACCTGGGAAGATGCACCCGCCAGCCGACCCTTCATCACGTTCGATCCATCCATTCGTAACCTCCCGCTGCTCCCCCCCGGAATTCCTGAAAGCAATGCTTCCGACGTCGAATTGTGTTATCACCGCGGCCAAACCATTTTGTATTTCACGGGCAGCGATCAGAGCACCGCCGGAGACTTGCAGTGGGCCACCTACGCGGGAACACCCAGGCAGCTTTTTGAGCACTTTTTTACGAAACCCTCGGTGGCCGAAAAAACACCGAAACACGAAGGAAACTGGACGCCCGTCCTGATTGCACCCGACCAACCGGCCAGGCAGGAAGGGAAAACCCGTTCCAACGCCCCGCTGATACCGTCACGGCAACAGCTAGAATTCCAGCAACGCCAGCTGGGTGCGTTTATTCACTTCGGTCCCGCTACCTACACGGGTTCGAACATGATGATCGTACCCGATGCCCGGGTTTTCAATCCTACCCAGCTGGATGCCGAGCAATGGATCAAAACCGCCGTTTCTTTCGGGGCGAAACACGTCGTACTTACCGCGAAACATCATAATGGATTTTGCCTGTGGCCCACGGCAACCACGGACTATTCAGTCAAAAATTCGCCCTGGAAAAATGGCCAGGGGGATGTGGTGGCCGAATTTGTGGCAGCCTGCCGGAAATACGGGGTTAAGCCCGGCTTGTATATATCGGGGGGGGACAAACATGAAAACTGCACGAGTACACCGGACCCCGTGGAAAAACGGAAGATCGTTGGCGATGTCGCCACCTATTTTACCAAGTTTATTGCCCAACTGCACGAACTGCTCAGCAACTACGGCGCAATTGATTACGTCTGGTTTGACGGTGCCTACGATCCGTTTGGATGGGATGTCATGAACGGCAAAACGATGGAGCGAAACGGAACTGGCTACGGAGACGCCATCAGAACCATGGTACGGAATCTACAACCGCAGGCGGTGGTGTTCGGCAGCACGAAGCCGGATGTACGATGGTCCGGAAGTGAGCAGGGCTGGGCCACCTACCCATTATGGAACACGGTTGCCCCAGGAGCCTGGAGAGAAAACTGGGTGGGACCCGAAAATGCAGGATGGCTTCCGGCCGAAGCAAACATTCACACCCGTAATAAATGGTTCTGGTATCCAGACTCGGACAAAACCCTACGAAGTGTCGATTTTCTGACCAAAGTCTACCTGGAATCCATCGGCCGGGGGGCCAATCTGTTGATCAACATGACGCCCGATACCAGCGGAGTAATTGTCGCGGCCGAGCGCCAGCGACTGGCCGATTTTGGCAGGAATATCGAAGCTATGTTTTCCAAAACGGTGAAAAAGCTGGAGTTAGTCAGTTCCGCGGAGGAAACCGTCATCGATTTAAGCAAAAAAACAAAACTCGGCTGGTTGGAGATCGAGGAAGATATTGCCAAAGGACAACACATCAGTACTTACAAACTCGAAGCCTGGGCCAACGGTCAGTGGAGGACGGTGGCGAGCGGGAGCACCATCGGAAGAAAACGGATTCAGCCGATAGACACCCTGGAAGCCGGTCGCTTGAGATTCAGTGCCACCACCAGCCGACCTGACATTCCCTTAAAGCAGATCACGGTATATGGGCTTTAACAAACGGAAAAGAGCGATGCTTTACCTGCTACACACCACCAAACTCCTTGGGGCTATTCTGTTGCTGGCGACCTGCCAGACAGACCCGCTGGGAAAGAATTCCGCTCAACCTTTGCAACGCTTTGGGGCCGTCACCGGCTTACACCCGGAAAAAGTGGCTTACTACAAGCAACTGCATGCCGACACTTGGCCGGGGGTACTGAAGAAAATAAACGAATGCAACATCCGGAATTACTCGATCTACCTGCACGAAATTGCCGGGAAACCCTACCTGTTTAGTTATTACGAGTATGTGGGAAACAACCACCAGGAAGACATGAAGCGAATAGCGGCCGACTCAGTAACTCTACGCTGGTGGCGCGAAACGGCCCCCTGCCAGGTCCCTCTACCGGAAGCCGCGGTTCAACAGAAAATCTGGGCGGAAATGGAGGAAGTTTTTCACACCGACTGAAAAGAACGCGATGATGTCTAAAGCAAGTCTTCTGATCGTGGGGCTATTTCTTGCCTACGTCGGGAATTCAGTGGCCCAGGGCCACCGGTATGCGAAACGCTCGGAGCGCTTCTTCGGTTTTCATTTCGATTTTCACGCGACGGCCGCCGATATGGAATTGGGAAAAAATAAGGATACCGTTCTGCTGTCGGAATTCTTGCGTCGGACTCGCCCGGACTTTATCCAGGTAGACAGCAAAGGGCATCCGGGGTATTCCAGTTACCCAACGCAGGTTGGATACAGTGCCAACAGTTTTTTGAGTGATCCGTTGCGGACCTGGAGGGCCATCACCAAGGCGAAAGGGATTCCCTTGTATGTACATTACTCAAGTATTTGGGATCAAAAAGCCCTAAAAGAACATCCCGAATGGGGCCGTAAAAATGCAGATGGTACCACCGACTCGACCAAAGTTTCTCTGGAGAGTGACTATGTCCGTGAGCTGATGATCCCGCAATTGAAAGAGCTGATCGATGAATATGCCATTGACGGTGTATGGATTGACGGGGATTGTTGGTCGACGGGGCTGGATTATTCAACGAAGAATACGCAGGCGTTTCTGGCCGAAACGAGACTGGCTGCCGTACCCCGGAAACCGTCCGATCGTGGCTACCGGCGGTGGCTGAACCATAACCGGCAGGCGTACCATGCCTACCTGAAAGCGTATGTGGACACCCTGCACCGGCACGCACCCGGCTTTCAGGTGGCCAGCAATTGGGCTTATTCTTCGATGATGCCGGTACCCGTGGATACGCAGGTTGATTTCTTATCCGGTGATGTTTCAGCCGGAAACTGCGTATACAACAGCGCGTTTCAGGCGCGCTGCCTCGCTCTCCAGGGACGCCCCTGGGATCTGATGGCCTGGAGTTTTTTTCCGATTGACTTTATGGGCGGCATCCATAGCCCGAAGTCGCTGGTTCAACTGCAACAGGAAGCAGCCCAGGTCATCGCGATGGGTGGGGGCTTCCAGGTATATCTTCAGCAGAACCGGGATGCTTCGTTCCGAAAGACAGACACCGAAGCAATGGCCCGGCTGGCCGCCTATTGCCGGCAGCGGCAACCTTTTTGCCAGGATGCGGAAATTGTCCCGCAGGTGGGGATTTGGTATTCCCTGAAAGGCTGGCAGGAAAAAAATAACGGCGTATATGGCTGGTCGTCACACCTGGAAGGAATTACCTCCCTTTTGCTGGACAACCGCTATAGTGTTGAGATTCTGATGGATCACCAGTTGGACAAAAAAATGGAACAATACGCCCTGATCGTCGTGCCAGAATGGGAACAGTTTGACGAGAAGTTGCTCGAAAGGCTCAAAAAATATGTAAAGTCGGGAGGGCGGTTGCTGATCATCGGTGCGGCTGCATCCCAAACGTTTGCGTCCTGGCTTCCGGTGCAGTTTGAAGGGCGCGACAGCCTGATGCTGTTGAATGCGGGCAGTGAAAAAGCCGGTGGTATCACCGGATTAAAAACCCGATGGCAGAAGGTCCTTTCGAAGGATTCCTCCGAGAGGGAGGGCTTGATTTACGCCCAGAGTGATTTTCGCTACAGCACCCACTACCCGGTAGCGACTGTGCATCAACTGGGAAAAGGCGCTTTGGCAGCGGTGTATCTGGATCTCTCCTCCGCGTATCGGCAGTATAAAAGTCCTATTCTTAACCGGCTGGTTTCCTGTGTGGTAGACCGAATGTTGCCGAAACGCGATCTGAAGGTAGAAGGATCGGAGAAGGTTCATGTTGTCTGGAGTAAAAAAAGAAAGGCCCAACTGGTACACCTGGTTAATGTCGGGGGCGACCACGCTAATAAAACCGTCATGCGGTACGAGGAACTACCGGCCACGCCCCCCCTAGAAGTTAGTCTGCGTCTTTCGTCAGCACCCCGTTCCGTTCGACTGCAACCCGAGGGCAAACCACTGCCTTTCCGCTACGAGAAAGGATATGTGCGAATCAACGTTCCGCCGGTTTCTGTTCACGCCATTGTCGAGGTGCACCCGTACCAATAGCTACCTATTCCTAAACCCCCACTATCCCTACCATCCTCGTGCTCAATCCGATTGATCTTGCGATTTGCCTTCTTTACATAGTGGTAATGGTTTGCATCGGGCTTCGGGCGGGCTTGAAAGGCCGCGGGCGCCGGACGGAAACCCTTGGCTCCACCGACTACTTCCTGGCTGGCAAATCGCTCCGCTGGCCGACCATTGGCCTGGCGCTGTTTGCCACCAATATCTCGTGCATTCACCTGGTGAGCCTGGCGCAGTCCGGCTTCGACACTGGCTTGCTGTCCGGCAATTTCGAATGGATGGCCGCTTTCACCCTCATCCTGCTGGCGGTTTTTTTCATTCCTTTCTACATCCGGTCGGGGGTCGCCACCCTCCCGGATTTCCTGGAGAAACGCTACAACCGCGCCTGTCGCGACTGGCTGACGGTTATTTCCATCCTGTCGGCCATGATCGTCCATATTGCCTTTTCGCTATTGGCGGGCGGTATCGTGCTGGAAACCCTGCTCGGCATCAACATGTACCTCAGCGTGTCGGTCCTATCGGTTCTGGTCACCATCTATACGGTGATCGGTGGGCTGAAAGCCGTGGTTGTGACGGAGTCGGTTCAAACGGTCGTCCTGGTCGCCGGCGCGCTCGTCATTACCGTCGCGGCCTGGCATAAACTGGGGGGGTGGACGGAGTTCACGGATACGCTGACCCGGACCGGCAATCTGGATAAACTGTCAATGCTGAGACCTTCCGGGGACCCTGGCGGGATTCCCTGGTATGCGGTCTTTCTGGGATACCCGGTGCTGGGCATCTGGTACTGGTGTGCCGACCAGACCATCGTGCAACGTGCTCTGGGAGCCAAAGACCGTCACCACGCCCAAACCGGGGCTTTGTTTTGTGGCTTCATTAAAGTTCTGCCGGTCTTTCTATTTGTGTTGCCGGGCCTGATGGCCTACGCGCTCGCAGCAAAAGGGCAGCTGAACCTGTCGTCCATCACCACGTACCCGGTTGCGGGAGAAAAATTGGTTAACAGCAAAGGAATTTACACCCTGATGATCACGGAACTCCTGCCGGTCGGCCTCTCCGGGTTGGTCGTCGCAGCGCTGCTTTCCGGGCTGATGAGCCAGGTATCGGGGGCTTTGAACTCCATTTCTACGTTGATCAGTTTTGATCTGGTCAAACGCTCCCGCCCGGACATCCCGGACCAGGCGCTCGTCGCCACTGGCCGGATTGCGGCTGTGGTTTCGCTGGGGATTTCCATCGCCATGCTTCCCCTGCTCAGCCTGTATGAGAGCCTTTTCATGGGGCTTAACGACGTAATTGCGCACATAGCTCCCCCCATCACCTGCGTATTTTTGCTGGGTGTTTTCTGGAAAAAAGCATCGGCCCAATCGGCCCAGTATACCCTCTGGGCCGGTTCGTTCCTGGGGGTAGCGGTATTCACCGTCGGAAAGCTATTTCCGCTGTCTTTTTTAGGACAAATTCCCTTCATGATGACAGCCTTTTACCTCTTCGGCATTAGTGTTCTTCTCCAGGTTGTCCTCTCGTTTGTTTTTCCCGTTCGGCACACAGCCGAGAGCAGCCTGCTGTACTGGAGTTCCCCGCTGGACCCGCTACGCCAGCCTGGCTGGAAAGGGATTGGCAACTACAAGGTTCTGTCCGGCATTCTTCTAACCATCATGGCCGGCCTCTATTTGATTTTTAACTGAAAAAAGGTTTGGATATGACCTCCCGCGAAAAGATTTTTCACACAGAAAGCAAGGCAAAAGCTGCGGATCTGGAGCACCGGGCGATTATCAATCGGGTGCTGAAGCAATCGGATGAGGCTTTCCGAAAAGGGACCGAGCAATTTGCCGACCTGGAAAACGCGAAAAGGCAGGCCGCCCGCATCAAATCGGAAGCCCTAGCCCACCTGGATCAGTATCTGCTGGCGTTTGAGGCCCGTTTTACCCGGGCGGGAGGAAAGGTAATCTGGGCGGAAAACGCACAGCAGGCACTCGATGCGATCGGTGCGATCTGCGCCCAAAAGCGCGCTTCCCTCGCCGTAAAAAGTAAATCGATGGTTACGGAGGAGATTCATCTCAATCCCTTTCTGGCCGCTCGCGGCATTGAGGTGATCGAAACCGACCTTGGCGAATACATCCAACAACTGGCGGATGAGCCTCCGTACCATATCGTGGCGCCTTCCCTGCACAAAACCAGAGCAGAAGTCGCCCACTTGTTTCATGAGAAAATGGGCGTCCCCCCGGGATTAAGTCCGGAAGAACTAACGCTCGCTGCGCGGGAAAAACTGCGGTTGAAATTTCGGGAAGCGGAGATTGGGATTACCGGAGCTAACTTCATTCTGGCCGATATCGGTGGCATTGCGATCACTGAAAATGAAGGAAATGCCCGGCTGACAACCAGCTTTCCCAAGACGCATATTGTCCTAACGGGCATTGAGAAAGTGCTGCCGTCGGTAAACGATTTGGGCCTCTTTTGGCCGCTGCTGGCCACGCATGGGTCGGGACAAAAAGTGACGGTTTACAATTCGATCTTTACCGGCCCGCGAAAAAAAGGAGAAGTGGACGGCCCGGAGGAAATGTATGTCATTCTGCTGGACAATGGCCGGACAACTATTCTGGCCGACCCGGTAGCTCGGGAGAGCTTGCAGTGCATCCGCTGCGGAGCCTGTCTGAATGTGTGTCCGGTTTATAAATCGATTGGAGGCCATACCTACCGCAGTACCTACAGCGGACCCATCGGCTCCGTCATCACCCCGTACCTGCGAGGAATAAGCGAGAACAAACACCTGAGCTATGCGTCTTCGTTATGTGGAGCCTGCACCGACGTGTGTCCGGTCAAGATCAGCCTTCACCAGCTTCTTTTGCACAACCGACACCGTGCCGTGCGTGATCACCATACCAGCTCTTTGGAAAAAACCGCCTGGAAAGGATGGAAAGTCTTGATGAACAACCGGCGACTGCTTGACGCGGTGGGCGGGCGTGTTAAAAATGTAATTATGGAAACACTGTTTTCCGGCGGGTGGGGCCCCCGCCGGAAGCTGCCGATCTTTTCCGGGAAGTCGTTTAGCAAACAATGGAAGGAGAAAAAGTCGTAGCCCACCCAACCAGGCACTAGCCGGAAACTACCTGATCAATGGACCATTCTTCCGCCAGGAAAAACATATTGGAAAAGATTGCGCAAGCCTTGAGAAACCCCTCCGACTCGCTGAATCCGGAAATTCCAGTCCGGGATTTTTTCAGAAAGGAAAAAGGAACCCGGCTGGAAAGGTTTGCCGCCGAGTTTGCTGCACTCGACGGCAAACTTGAATTGTTCGGCAGCACCCCAATCCTGCACCAAAAGCTTAGGGAAATAAAGGAGCAAAACGGCTGGAAGAACCTGTACGCCAGCAAAGCGTCCTTTCCCTTTGACCTGGGGTTGCAAGCGCTTCCCTGGATAGCCAACACCGCTTCTGATTCGGCTGAAGCGGTTATTACGGGCTGCGAGTGCCTGATCGCACGCACCGGTACCATCGTGTTAAGTACGGCGCAGGATTATGGCCGGGCGCTCACGGTTTATGCGCCGGTTCATATCGTGGTGGCCTCCATCGATCAGCTCGTTGACGACATCGGGGACGGGATTGGGGAGCTGCACGCTAAATACCGGGAAGGACTGCCGTCGGCCATTTTCTTTGCCTCCGGACCGAGCCGGACGGGGGATATTGAGAAAACCCTGGTCAAGGGGGTTCACGGCCCAACCCAGGTATATCTTTTTTTGGGCAGCAACGCATCGTTGGCTCAACTCGACTATTCATTTCATTTATAGCAGCATGAATCTCGGACTGGAAAAGAAAATCATCATCGTTACGGGCGGAGCGAAAGGAATTGGGGAAGGCATCGTCCGGCTCCTCGCGGAAGAAGGTGCCATCCCGGTGGTGGTCGGGCGGAATAAAGAAGACAACCGACAACTGGTGTCGGAATTGGAAAAAGCCGGAAAAGCGTCCTTTCAGGTCACTGCTGAGCTCACGCGTCCGGAAGAAAACCGGAAAGCGGTGGAAACGGTGCTTGGCCAGTTCGGGCGCATCGACGGACTGGTTAACAATGCCGGTGTCAACGACGGAGTCAGCCTCGAGAACGGGAGCTACGACCAATTTATGGAAAGCCTGCACCGCAACCTCGTGCACTACTACCTGATGGCCCATTTTTCATTGCCCGCTCTGATTGCTTCCCAAGGAGCCATTGTCAACATCGGCTCCCGGACGGCCGAAACCGGCCAGGGCGGCACGTCTGCTTATGCCGCATCCAACGGGGGGCGTAATGCCCTGACGAGAGAATGGGCGGTAGAACTCCTTCGGTATGGCATCCGCGTTAACGCCCTGATTGTCGCCGACTGCTGGACACCGCTGTATGAAAAATGGATCCGTACGTTTGCCGATCCAGAGGGAAAACGAGCCGCCATTGAATCGTTGATTCCGTTGGGGAATCGCATGACGACTCCGGACGAAATTGCTGCGATGGTTGCATTCCTCCTTTCTGAAAAATCAAGCCATACCACCGGGCAGCTTATCCATGTCGACGGTGGGTTTGTTCATCTCGACCGGACGATCCGTTCGTAAACCAAGATATGCAAGTACAATTATTCATTCCTTGTTTTGTCGATCAGTTGTTTCCCGAAACCGCGTGGAACATGGTAAAAGTGTTGGAAAAATGCGGCTGCGAAGTCCACTACAATCCAGCGCAGACCTGTTGCGGTCAGCCAGCGTTCAACGCCGGGTATCACGGCGAATGTGCAACCGTTGCCGCCACCTTTCATTCTCATTTCGACAGCGGGGCTTACACCGTCGCCCCCGGGGGATCATGCACCGGCTTTGTGCGTAATTACCACGACCGGATCCTGTCTGGCCCCCAACCGCTTCAAACGAACCTCTACGAGCTTTCAGAATTTCTTACCGATGTGATGCAGTGCGCTGACCTGGGTGCCGTCCTTCCCGGCCGGGCGGTTTACCATGATGCCTGCGGAGCCCTGCGGGAATGCGGAATAAAAGAGCCGCCCCGGACGCTGCTGAAACAGGTGAAAGATTTACAGCTCATCGAAACCGATGATTGTGAGGTCTGCTGCGGGTTTGGGGGGACTTTTTCGGTGAAGCATGAAGCTATTTCAACCAGTATGGCGGAACAAAAAGTAGCCAACGCTTCGGCCGTCGGAGCTGACTACATCATTTCAACCGACCTTTCGTGCCTAATGCAACTGGATGGCTATATCCGACGCCATGAGTACACCCTGAAAACAATGCACATCGCCGACGTACTGGCTTCAGGATGGTAGAACAGAAGCAGGATCGCCAGCAAAAAGGTGAGTCGGCTGGGCGTGCGGTTGACTCGACCAGGCCATTTTCTTAAAGCCGTTCCTCGGTACGGTGGTTTTTTACGTGGTACATAAACGAATTAATAAGGCAGTGATGACGCTAAAAAATGTAATTCAACAGGCTGGAATCGATAAACGGTTACCTTGGAAGACCATTTTCAGCCTCCTTATGGTTTGCGCTGCGGTATTGATCTTTTGGGCCGGGCAATCCCCCCAAACTACTGAACTTTCCAGTTCTTCTCCTTCCTTGCAATTGAAAATGGAAGCGAGCAGGGATTCTGCGAAACTAACCAGGCTGGGATGGGATACGGAGGGAACCGGACGTGACACCATTAACTTGCTGAAGTCACCCGTTGTGTTAACCCTCAGTAAGGAAAACCAGCTCCTGGTCGTGGATGTGAAATCAAAAATGATTGATCCACAAACCATTCACTACAAATTCTCCTTGCCGGAGAATAAAGAGGTAACCTGGGAAATCGCAGCCAGAAAAGGCGAACTGCGCATGCAGGTGGCGAGTAACGATGACCTATCTGACCAGGTAGACAAAATGGAACTGGTATTTCCGCTTAACCCCAGGAAAACGATTACCTCCATTATCAGCAGCAACTGGACCAACAAAGGCAACTTTCAATTGCCGGTTATTGTAAGCGCCCCCGACATGGGGCAACTGCTCCTCACGAGTCCCCAAAGCCAGGCAGTCACCGGGTATACCGAAGGCAACAGGCGTGAAGGGTCAATACGAATAAAAATTAATGTACCGGTCCCAACTAAAAAGTCGGCTACTGATTTGACATTCGTGCCGGCGGTATTGCCTATGCCGTCAGGATTCACGGATAAAAAACGATGGGCTGCGGCCCGACGGGGCTGGTTCAACCTGATCCATCAGAGTTGTGGAGCCTCTGGGGGAGGCAAAGAAGCCATTGGGGTCTGGTCTAACAACGCGCTCAGTGACCCGGTCAGTAGCTTGCTGTATTTGCTGGGGGAGGCAACCCTTTTCATGCCAGAGCTGGCCCCCGGCGTGACGATGCCCCCCATTCTGCGCCGATCGATTGAGTATTTTTTGGATCAGAAAATGACGGATTACGGGTTGATCGGGTATACGGCCGGCGGTAAGCCCGCTCGAAAAGAGGACCAGGGGGATCCTGACCCGACCGATAAATCGTATCGACCTTCCCAACACCAAATGGTCATGGACGGTAATCCATCCCTTATCATCGGTGCATGGTCCTATGTCAAAGCCACAGGGGACACGAATTGGCTGAAACGGCGCCTGAAAGAGTTAGAATTGGTAGCACAATTTATGACAGATAATGACATTGACGGTGATGGCATAATCGAATCAAAACAGAGTGGAAACAAAGGGTCTCGCCCCCCGCGCAACCCTGATATGGCCTGGGATTGCTACGCATCCGGGCATAAAAATGCGTATATAAATATTCTGGCTTACCGGGCTTTGAATAACCTTGCTGACCTTGAAAAAAAGGTGGGCCGACCTAAACAAGCCGAGACGTATGTTCGGCAAGGGAAAAAATTAAAATCCGCTTTTCTTAGCACCTTCTACAATTCGGAGACCGAATGGCTGGGGTGGTGGAGGAGCCGGGATGGAGAACTTCACGACATTCATTCTGATATACCGACAAGTCTGGCCATTACAGCTGGACTGATCGATGAAGAAAAAGGCAAAAAAATGCTCCAGAAGTATTGGCGTGCACTGGAGGCAACGGGATTTAATCGATTTGATTTGGGGGTGCCGGTTTGCCTGCGTCCCGTTCCACCTTCGGAGATGGAACATCATTCCGAATTCCAACAATTCCTGAATGGAGGTTGCTGTGTAATCAACACGTCTTACCTGCTTGATGCCCTCTACACGGTCGGAATGACCAAGCAAGCCGATAGAATTCTTGACGCGATGCTTCAGCGGCAAAAGGACGGGGCTTTTCCCAACGGGGGTGGTTTTCAGAACGGTTTTGTGGATAAAATGGGGTCCGGGGCAGAAGTGTTTGACTGGCAGGGCAATCCCGCCGGGTATGAGGGACACCTGGTTTATTGCTGGAGCTTTTTGCATTCCATGTTGCGCAAGGAGCCCGCTTTTCGCAACCAGAAATTTTGAGATCCTGCTCAACGACCCTCAGGCCCGCAAAATGCAACGGGCTACTAGCCATCCGACAAGTTCTGACGAGGACAGGTTATAGATTATTTCATTGGACCCGGACCAACTGAACGCCCAGCACCGGACGTCCATCAGTCGTAACGCCCTGAATCACCACGCGCAACGTCTGTACGGCATCTGAAAGCGGAAAACGGAGCTGGCTATGGCCCTGGCTATCGGTTTGCATGATGGGTTTCCAGTACAAGACATCCCGGTAATCGACGGGACCAGCACTGGTGCCGGTGGTTGTTTCCGTATCATAGCGTGGTACATAGAATTCGCGCTGTACCGCCGGGTAGCCAATAAATTGAATCGGCGTCATATCCGATTTTGGTTTTGCACTGCCCTGCATCGAACGTTTGCTCTTGGTATAAAAAGCAATAACGCCATTTCCACCCCGAACCCCGTATATGCCCGCCTTGCCCGAATTTTTAAGTAATTCAATCCGCTCGATATCGCTTGAATTGAAGTTCATCAAAGCGGTTCCGTCAGGGTCCTGAATGGGAACCCCATCCAGTAAATACAAGGGCTGCATCCCACTTTTGAAACTACCCACACCCCGCACAAATACCTTGTAGCTACGCGCCTGCGCAGCCCCTTCGCGGGTAACTGTCACGCCCGTCAAGCGTCCCTGAATCATTTCGTAGAGATTTGCGTAGGTTGGTGATCTCTCATCGACCACCAGAACCGCATCAGCCTCTTGGTGTAAACTACGCTGTTGAATATCCTCGGGTCTACCCTCGATTTTACGCGTTCGAACCGTAACTTCGCTCAGCACTTTTGCCGTATTGTCGCGGTAAAAATTGGCGTTTGATTCCTGTCGAATTCGGACCGCTTCCAGTTGGGCGCGTAATGCCGACCAGTTTGGCGAACGGGTAAGTTTACTCGATTCCCATCCTATGCCGGGTCGTTCCTGAACCAGAAAGGCTTCTTTAGGAAGGATTTTTTTTGACTGACGGTCCGCGAATTGGGTCATCAGTTGCACCGTATCGGCAATGGCCATACCCGCCAGCCGAAAGCGCCCCCGTTCGTCAGCGGCTGCTGATTTGACGAACGATTTCCCGGATCCGGTCGACACCACGGTGAGTTTTGCACCGGGTATGGGTTGATTTTTTGCATTCAGGATACGACCCCAGAGCGATACACCTCCGAGCGAATCTGTTGTGGGTGTGCCGCGGACCCGTCGCCAGCCCTGGGTCAGCAAAAGGTCGTCCAGCGCTTTACGGGTTTCGGTCGAGTGATTCACGATGTATTGGTTAGGGTTTTCGATCCGTCCCCTCAACTCTCCCGTTAATAACAAGTGTGCTGGCAACGAAGCCTCGGCGGTATCATCAGGCACTTTGCTGGCATCGGTGATCGAAGCCGACAAAGCGGCTGACGCCGGTGCTCCGTTATCGGTCAAATTGACGCTTACGATGACCTGCTCGCGGGGCTGATAGCGGTTTTTGTTGAAACTCAATCTCACACGGACCGCTGCCATGAATTCGGGTACAAAAACCAATCGCTCGGCTTGCGGCTTGGCCAGGGCATCGTAAAGGGTGATTTGTGCCAGCCCCGGTAACCAACTCATCATGGGCAAGCTGATCTTCGCCACTCCATTTTGCAGGAGAATTTTGCGCCCATCGACTACCCGGCCGTGTTGTTGAATAAGAATATATACAGAATCGATACCGGTCCGGTTAGCGCTCCTGATGGTCAACGCCAGATGGGTGGTGTCGCTGATGGCATCGGCGGAAAGCAGCAGCCCTTGTGTTTCGGGTTTAGGCAATGGAACGTGTTGCGGCTGGTTATTATACACGACGTCGGCGTAGTAAGTCCGTTGCGGTTTTGGTTCCAACGACACGCTGGTCATCCCCTCCGGATTGGTCTTGAAACGAACTATTTCCGCTCCCAGGTCGTCAACAATGCGGCCCGCGATGGCCAGACCCTGCCCATTAGGCTGTACAATTTTGACGCCCAGCCGTGCTGGCAATCCTGAAATCCACCGACCACCTTCCGGCAGAATCTGAATGTCTACTGGCTGAGGAACCGAATCATTCGGCATGGATAAGTCGGTCCGAACCAGGTTATAGAGGGCCACCGAACGCTCGAATGCGGGGCGTCGCTGGGCGTCATCTTCATCCGTATAGGCGCGTACACGATACGTTCCAGTCATAAGGGTATCAGCCAGTCGGAAATTCCCTTTGCCACGTCCATCAACAATACGCATCCATTGGTGCTCCACGAGTTTCCCGGTTGGTGTAAGCAGGTCGACATGCAGGGCCGTTTCGCCACCGGCTAGCTGGTAACTAGTCGCGTCAAGTAAGTAGGTGCTCATCCAGAGCCGATCGCCGGTGGCGTAAAAAGGTTTGTCGATGTGTACAAATACCGTAGGAGCCAGCAAGTTGAATTGCTTGTTGAAGGTCGCCCTGATCCGCCCCAGGCAGGTGTCGGGTAGCGCGAGTTTTCCCTGGGTAGCCAACGGTTCGTTTGTCAATGCCTCCTGCTGATTCCCGTCGGGTTTCCAGTCGGCGGGCAACATGGTCGATAGCCGGTCATTTCCCATCGATCCTACCGCTTCCATTCCTTCAGGCATCGTAATCACCCCATTCACGGCCATTTGGAGCTGACCGCTGGGTAGTTTCATTTCGGTGTAGGCGTAACGCGCATCGGGATAGGGCGAGAAACCCGAGGACGCATGCCTATAAAACACAATCAGTTTCCGGGACGAAACCAATCGGCGTTCCGTCGCTAATCGGCCGGGTTGAATGACCGTAGAAACCTGAATCGGAATCAACCGCTTGTAGTCGCTAATCGCAGCGGCCAGCGTAATGGTCCGGCCTTCGCTGGAAATCGGCTTCGTGGCATCTTCCTGATAAACCATAAAACCCGCCTGTTCGAATGTATTGTCAATCAGACTGGCCATCAAGTGCCTGATCGATCCTTTATAAGCCATCAGCCGATTCCGCCGGAAACGGTTGGCCTGCCGTTCATTCTCGGGTTTTAATTCTTCGAAACGGGCCATACCCGCCGAATAAAAATTGCCCGATGCTGAAACATCGAAATGTTGCAAGGCATACATCAGTCGATACCCCAGTGCCTGATTTTCAATAATTAAGGGTTCGCTTGCCGTCGCATACAGATGATCTTTGTCTTCTTTAAAATAGAGCGCATCGCTGTTTACCAGTAGGCATTGCCCGCCAAACGGCTCGCCGAAGAGTTGTTTTTTAAACTGACGCAAGTGCCGTTCCCAGCTTTTCGGATTGCCCCGTACGGTTACGGCATCCAGCATTTGTTCACTTTCTTGCAGCCGGAAATCGGCTTTTTGCGGAGCTGTATTTTCAAACCGAATTTTTCGCGTAGCCGGTTGATAACCCACAAACGAAGCCGCTATTTCAACCGTGCCCAATGGTATACCCACCAACGAATAATAGCCCTTTTCGTCAGTAGTGGCACCCCGCGTTGATCCACTAACATAGACGTGGGCAAAGGGCATGGGTTTTCCCGTTGTGGCATCGGTTACGTAGCCGGTCAGTACAGCGGTTGTTTGTCCATGTGCCGACAGGATTGATCCCAGAAGTAGAACGGCCGTTAGCCAGCCGCTCAAAAATGAGCAACGCATAGTGATGAAATTAGCCCCATTAAAAAGACCACCGCCCGGTAATTTTACTTGTGGCTGGACCATGTACCATGTCACCAATGCACACCTTCTTGGGTGTTTTCGGGGTTCACACAGGCCATACGCTATCCCAGGCTTTCTATCAACCGAGTGCGGGGCCAACGGCCTGCTACGAAAAGGCCGCTCGGTTCCGAAGGCATGATTCCGGCAGGGTGATCTTGCCGATGATGATTTGCCGTCTACCGCTTATAGCGTATTTTGCGATCGATCAGCTCTAGGGTCAGCAGCATCCTGTTTTCAACCGCCGGTTTGTTTTTATTGCTAAGATTCGGCGATAAGCCGTAATTTATCCAACTAATTCTGCCTTTGGTCTTAATTTTTAATATTTTTGTTCGCTACGCTAATTGGAACCGTTTCCGTGAATTCGTCCAAATCAACTACCGATCAATCGGCCTTCGATCAATGGCTTCGCTTCAAAGCGGGGGATGCGGCAGCATTTGGTCAACTCTCTGAGCACTATTACCGGCTACTTTATAATTACGGAACCCGATTCTCGGCCGATTCCGAATTGATCCGTGATTGTATTCAGGAGCTGTTTTACGATCTCTGGAACCGCCGGGCACAGTTGAGCGATACGGTTTTCGTGAAGGCCTACTTACTGAAAGCATTTCGTCATAAGCTGATCAAAGAAAGTGTTCGCGCCAAACACTTCAAGGCCGCGCTCCAGGCTGACGTTGAATTCCGGACGGAAGACGAGCCTTCTATCGAACAATTCATTGTTGCCAGTGAACAGCAGCAAGAACTAATTCGACACCTTCACCGGCAGATTGGCCAGCTCACGAAACGACAGCAGGAGATCATCTATCTCCGATTCTATCAACAACTCGATCATGATCAGATCGCCGAAGTAATGAATCTGTCACGGCCCAGCGTTGCCAACTTGTTGTACCGATCCTTGAAAGAATTGAAAAACAATTGGTACGATTCGAGCTTACCGTTGTTGCTTATTTTAAATAGTTATGCTTTGATTAATAGATAGTTAAATAATTATAAAAAAATAGTTTTCTATTTTTGGTTATCCACCCCGCCAAGGCAGACTTAGCTAGTTAAACGTGCGTTTCTGCTTTGCCCATGAACTCCTATCTTGACTATACTCCGGAAGATTTTGCCATTACGCCTTCGTTTGTTATTTGGGTAATGCATCATGCCCAGCCGGAGTGGGACCGTACTACGGTTGATCTGGAGGAGTTGGAGCAGGTTAATTTCTGGGACACATGGCTTCGGCAACATCCCCATAAGGAGCCGGTAATAGCCCAGGCACAAACACTCGTATTAGCGGTTCAAACCCGTTTTCGGGATGACCTGACCCCTGATGTTTTAAAAGAAGACATTAACCGTTTAATCCAACGGGCCGATGCGTCGTTGCACACCACCCATGATGCCAGCGAAAAGGGGTTGGTCCGACCGCTCTGGCAGCAAAACTGGGTAAAGTGGGCCGCCGTATTTGTCCTGATCCTGGGTATCGGCGTTTACTGGTACAGTCAGCCCGTTCATCACAATCAGGGTATTGTTGAGAAAATGCAGCAGGATTTGATTGAAAAATCAAACCAGACGAGCCGTCCAATGACGGTGCTGCTGAGCGACGGGAGTGTCGTCACGCTGTCACCTCATAGTCAGCTGACCTATCCAGTCTCTTTTACGGGCACGTCCCGCCCTGTTCGCCTGGTGGGTGAGGCTTTTTTCGACATCCATAAAAATGCCGCGCAACCCTTTCTGGTTTACACGACCACGGTCGTCACCAAAGTGCTGGGTACGAGCTTCCGGATACAGGCTTTTACCAAAGACGCCACCGTACGGGTCATGGTTCGCACGGGAAAAGTGTCAATCTTTAACCGGGCTGAGTTTGATCGATTGAAACCGAGCGCCCAGCAAGACCCAACCGGAATAACCCTGGTTCCCAACCAACAGGTGATTTTTTCGCCCAGCTCACTCAGCGCTCGTCCCAAGGTCCTGCCCATTCCTCGTCAACTGGCGGTGGCCCCCGCTGTGGGCCCTACGGAAGTCACATTTGATGACCAGCAAGTGGCTGATGTCTTTCGTACCCTGTCCCGGCTTTATGAAGTAGACATCACCTTCGATGAATCAGTGCTGGCTACCTGCCGGATTACGACCACGTTTGCCGAAGAAACTTTGCCCGAACGGCTCAGCAGCATTTGCAGGGCTATTGGCGCATCCTATCGCATCACCAATGATTCCATTGAAATTACCAGTAAAGGTTGTAAACGTTAATCTGCCTATGTAAAAAAACATACCACATTGATAAGGCACCAAAAAAGGCGGTGATGTTGGAGCCATCACCGCCCTGAAAGAACACCCGGTTGGCCTGCGAGCACCATCTTTTACAAGATGCCGGGGTTGTTATGTCCCATTTTTTCACGAATTGAACACCACAATACAAATTTATGAAAAAGAGCTATCATTTGCTTAGGCTATTGCTTGCCATCATGAAGTTATCAACGTATCAGATCGTACTGGCGGGCCTTTTTGCCACGCTCGGAATAGCCCGTCCGACGGAGGCTCAGGAAGTACTGAATCGCTTAGTGACAATCAAGGCCAATAACCTTGAGATCAAGGCGGTATTAGGACAACTGCATAAACAGGCCAATGTGCGGTTTACGTACAGTTCGTCTGTTGTCGATGCGGATCAGAAGATCTCCGTTACGGCTTATAACCAACCCCTGGTCACGGTACTCAATCTGATTCTGAAGCCGGTAGGCCTCGATTACAAGGTCGAAAACAAGCAGATTATTTTGTTCCGAGCGGTATCCGAACAGAAAGCGCACAACCCGGAACTAGCCTATACGGAGGCCCAGGCTGTCAACGTAAAGGGGCGTATCACCGACGAAAACGATATCGGTCTTCCTGGGGCCAGTGTGGTGATCAAAGGGACAAATGTAGGTACGACCACCAGCACCGATGGACACTATTCCCTGTCGGTGCCGACCGGTAGCGAAACACTGGTTATCTCTTACATCGGGTATGTTTCGCAGGAAATTGTCCTGAACAACCGAACGGTTATTAACGTGAAGTTGGTCAACGATAACAAGGCCCTAAGCGAGGTCGTCGTGGTGGGGTATGGAACCCGGGCCAAGGGGGCAGTTACCGGCGCGATTTCAACCGTCAAGTCGGAGGTATTCGAAAACCGGCCGGTCAATAACCCGATCGATGCGTTGCAGGGAACCATTCCGGGACTGACGATTACCCGAGCCAGCGGTCAGCCGGGAAGTTCGACCTTCGGTTTTCAGGTCCGGGGCTATTCGTCCGTCAACGGGAACGCGCCTTTGGTCTTAATCGACAACGTGCCCAGCGATGTAACGACCTTCAGTACCCTGAATCCCAACGATATTGCCGACGTCAGCGTACTAAAGGATGCCGCTGCCGCCATTTATGGGGCCCGTGCCGCCGATGGCGTGATCATTGTCACCACCAAGCGGGGCAAAAAGGGAATTCCGCAAGTTAGCTATACGGGCAACGTGGGTTTCAAGACGCCGACCTATCTGCGTAAGATGCAAAACACGTTGCAGTTTGCCGAATTTATGAACGAGGGCCTACGCAACGCGGGTCTCAACGGCTTTTCGCCGGAAGTATTTGACAAAATCAGGGCGAATGCGGCACCCGACCTCCAAAATGGCTGGAATTATGGCGTGACCAATTATCCCGGTTTCTATGGTTATACGGACTGGAACAAAGCCATTTACCAAAATGCGACGCAGCAGTTACATAACCTATCGGTATCGGGTGGCGGGGAGAACAACAACTACCTTATTTCGCTGGGCTACAATCGGGATAATGGCATCGTGCGGTTTGGCGACAATAAATCGGATCGCTATAATCTGCGCCTGAATTATGACCTGCGCCCCAGCAGCAAGGTGAACATTGAAACCCGCACCAACTTTGATAACCAGGCCACGGTAAATCCCACCTTGCTGGGTAGCGCCCTCACCAACGTGACCCGCCAGTTTCCGTACGCCCCGGTTTATAATTCCGTTGGTCAGTTCTATGGGTATCAGGGCTATGAAAATCCGGCGCAATACTTGGCCGAAGGCGGAACCGCGAAGGGGAATCTGTCGCGTTTTGCGACCAACTTTAAGCTGGATTATCTCCTCTTGCCCGGCTTGAAAGTAACTGGGCAGGCTGCGGTGCGGTTTGAGTACAACAACACGAATTCCACCTCGCCAACCCTAACCCGTTATAATTATGCCGGTGGGGTGCAGGACATTCGTCAGACGCCTAACTCGGCTGCGTATGCCAATACCAAGCGGTTGAATAAGCTGTATCAGGTCTATTTTGACTACAACAAAGACCTGAGTGCTGACCACCACATTGATCTAACTGGTGGGGCTTCGCTGGAGCAAACCCGAAACGAAGGGCAGAACATTACGGGTTATAACTTTGCCAGCAATGACATTTTTACGCTCAATCTGGCCGATCGGACCAAAGCCGCTTACGCTAATTTTTCGGGATTGCTCAACAACCAGGCCCTGACCTCGTATTTCGGCCGCGCTAGCTACTCGTTCAAGAACCGACTGATCGTGGATGTCACGGCCCGGGCCGATGGTAGCTCCAAATTTGCCCCCGACCGGCGCCAGAGCGCTCTGTTCCCGTCGGTTGCTGTCGCTTACAATCTGTCGGAGGAACGCTTTATTAAAAACGCGAAAGTATTCGATATGCTGAAAACGCGCCTGTCGTGGGGACGAACCGGCAACCAGGAAATTGCCAGCCTGGGCCTGTTTGATTACATTCCTTTAATTACCGTGGGCGGTGTCTATCCGTTGGGTTCACCCAATGCGGGCGTAGCTGGTGCAAATGCCAGTCCTGCCTCGGCGGATCGCACCTGGGAGACCGTCGAGAACCGAAACATAGGCATCGACGTAGCCGTGCTCAACTCGCGTCTCACCTTCTCGTTTGACTATTTCAACAAGATCAACAACGACATGCTGGTCAATGTGGCGGTTCCGGCCACTTTCGGTGCTACTCCGCCCTCCTCCAACCAGGGGAAACTGATCACCAAAGGATTTGAGGCCATTGCCACCTGGAAAGACAACATCCGTGATTTCAACTACAGTGTGACCGTGCAGTTGAGTGATAGTTACAATAAACTCGTTGAGTTGAAAAACTCGGATAACTACAGCGAGGGATTGAACTTTGTCCGGCAGGGCTACCCCATCTACTCGTATTTCGGATACGTTTATGACGGCATTATAAAAACGCAGGCCCAGCTAGACAGCTACCGGCAATTGCAGGGCGTACCTTCCCGGCTGGCCATCGGCGACGTCATGTACAAAGATGTGGATGGCGACGGACGGTTGACGGCCTTTGGCGATAAGACCAAAGGGTTGGCGGGCGATATGGTTTACCTGGGTAATTTGACGCCCCGGTACAATTTCTCCTCCAACATCAGTGTTCGCTACAAAGCGTTCGATCTGGCCTTGTTTTTACAGGGTGTTGGCAAACGCGATGTCATTTATGAGGGGAACATCAGCCGGCCCAACACCTTCTTCTGGCCAAGTCTTGAATATTATTACGGGAAAACATGGAGCCCCGAACGGCCCGATGCCACTTACCCACGATACATTCCGGGGAATTTGGGATTCGACGATATCAACAGTTACAACTACCGTGCGTCGGCCAATACCCTGCATAATGTGGCTTACCTCCGTTTCAAGGTGATTACGGTCGGCTTTAATCTACCGGCTAATGTTGCCAAGAGCCTTAAAATAGCTTCAGCCCGGGTTTATCTAAGCGGCCAAGACGTATTTACCTTCTCGAAAGGCACTTTGGGCGGCAATTTCGACCCCGAAGATGGCTACCGCAACGAAGGCACCTATCCGTTCAACAAAGTTTATTCACTTGGCCTTAACGTAAGCTTCTAAACCGCCCACCCTTATGAAACGGAATTATATTAAATACACGCTCCCTATTAGACTGTTTACGCTGGCGTTAGTCGGGACAATGAGTGTCACTTCCTGTCAGGATGAGCTGAATCTGGTTTCTCAGGACACCATTACCGATGCCACCTTCTGGCGAACGGGTAATGATTTCAAACTGGCCGCCAACAATTTATACAACGGATTGAACGGCTTCGGTACGGAGGATACCGAGTCTGACATTGCCTTCAATACGCCCAACGTGGTCAGCAACGGGAATCTGCAGCCCGCCGAAACCTCTTCGCAGTGGACAAGCAGCTACACCAATATCCGTTCGGCGAATAATATCATTGAAAAAGGCGCGGGCAAAACCGAGGCTGACATCAAAAAATACGTGGCCGAAGCCAAGTTTTTCAGAGCCTGGTACTACTGGCGGTTGTTACGAATCTACGGCGGTGTGCCCCTGATTACGAAGGTACTCCAAGTCGGCGATGCGGAGCTGTTTGCGCCCCGTTCCAGCCGCTCCGAAACCGCCGACCTGATCCTGAAGGATTTGCAGGAAGCCCAGGCCGACCTGCCTGTACAGGCCGACCTAAGCGCGCCCGACATTGGCCGGATTACGAAAGGAGCGGCCCTGGCATTGGCTTCCCGCGTGGCGTTGTTTGAGGGTACCTGGCAGAAATTCCGGGGCGAAGCCAGCGCGAACAAGTACCTCGATCAAGCCATCGCCACCTCCCGTCAGGTCATTGACGCGGGTACCTACGCCTTGTATACGGGTAGCGGTGCGCAAAGTTACCGGTACCTGTTTCTCGAAGCGGGGGATGATTCGAAGGAATCCATCCTGGACCGCCGGTATGCCCGCAACATCTTCGGCCACGATGCTCCCTATATGTACGATCAGGATGGTTATAATCCAACCCGTAAAATGGTGGACATGTACCTCGATAAGAACGGACTGCCCATTACCGCTCCCGGTTCGGTGTTTCGTGGCTATGCCACCTTTACCTCCGAATTTGAAGACCGCGACCCCCGCATGACCATGACCATGATTATTCCGGGGACGCTGATCAACCGCGTTTTCTTTCCGGTTACGAAGGTGGAGAACTGGCCCGACAAGCCCCAACGGAATTTTAACACGGGCTACATCCTTTACAAATACATGTCGGAAGATCCGGCTGCCAACAACTCGGGGCGTTTGGGTAGTGCCAGCCTCTTTGATTTTGACCGTCACCTGATTCGCTACGCCGAAGTGTTGCTGAATTACGCGGAAGCCGTTTATGAACGGAACGGCAGCATCAGCGACGAGGATATCAACCTCTCGATCAACAAGCTTCGCGCCCGGGTCAACATGCCCGCTTTGACGAATGCCTTTGTGACTACCAACCGGCTCAACCTGCAAACCGAGATTCGCCGGGAGCGTACGGTAGAACTGTGCCTGGAAGGGTTCCGGTATGACGATCTGCGCCGGTGGAAAACGGCCGAGACCGAGATGCCGCAGGATGTAAAGGGCATTAAAATAACCGGCACAAGCTGGGCTACGCGGGCGCCCTACAACGATCCCAGTTACCTGAACCGGGTAGACGCCAACGGGTTTCTGATTGCCGAGCGGAACCGAAAATTTAATCCGGCCAAAGACTATTTACAACCCTTGCCCACCCGCGAGATTGCCTTTTACGCCAACAATGGTCAGGAACTGAAACAAAATCCGGGCTGGTAAAAGCCCAAAAACGGGCAGGAGGCTTCCTGCCCGTTTTTTACCGATTCGCTTGAACTAAAAATACGTATGAGTAAGAACACGATCCTTCGATCTCTATTTATCCTCGTAGCCGCGTTTTCGGCTTTTACGGCCCAGGCACAGCGTAACAATGCCCCGCGCGCATCAGAACCCAAAATAGTGAACATCGTCAACTTCATTCGGTTGCTCGAACCGCGCGATGCCAAAATAACCCAGGAGGTGCTGTATGAAACCGTTGTCAAGCAGGTCGAGCTGATGAATCAATACCAGTTGGGCGGCACGTTCCTGCTTCAATACGATGCGCTGATGGATAATCGCTACCAGCAATTGTTGAAAAAACTGCCGAAAGACCAGTTCGAAATTGGCGGCTGGTGGGAAATTCCGCAACCGCTGGTCGAGAAAGCGGGTCTCAAATGGCGGGGCCGTTACCCCTGGGACTGGCATGCCGACGTAGGGTTTTCCACGGGGTATACGCCCGCCGAGCGTGAAAAGCTGATCGACGTTTACATGGCTGATTTTAAAGCTATTTTTGGCTATTACCCACGAACGATTGCCTCCTGGTTTATTGATGCCCATTCGCTCAATTATATGTACGATAAGTATAAAATCGTGGCGTCGGCCAACTGCAAGGATCAGTACGGAACTGACGGTTATACCCTCTGGGGCGGATACTGGAACCAAGCGTATTATCCCAGCCGCATCAACTCGTACATGCCCGCTCAAAACGCATCCAAACAGCTTCCCGTACCCGTGTTCAGACTGCTGGGCAGCGACCCAATCCGGCAATATGACACCGGAGTCAGTTCAGCCCGGCAGGGCGTGATCACCCTAGAACCCGTTTATCCCAAAGCGGGCGGTAGTGAAGAATGGATTCAGTGGTTCTTTACCACTTTTACCAACGACCCGGCCTTGAACTTTAATTACACCCAGGCGGGTCAGGAGAACTCGTTTACCTGGGAAGCCATGCAGAAAGGGCTTGAACTGCAAATGCCGCTGATGGCGCAGTTAAAGAAAGAAGGAAAAATTCGGGTAGAGACGATGGAACAGTCGGGCTTGTGGTTCAAAAAAACCTATCCCGTAACGCCAGCCACTTCGTTCGCGGTAAGCAAGGATATCGCCGGTAGCGATCAAAAAACGATCTGGTACAACAGCCGTTTTTACCGGCTAAACGTCCTTTGGGAAGATAATACGTTGCGCATTCGGGACATTCACCTGTTTAACGAGCAGATCGCGGATAAGTACACCACGGAGGTGGCCCAATCCAACGAGTGTTCGTTCTTCACCCTGCCCGTGGTCGATGGCTATCTCTGGAGCAAGCGGGGGAACCTGGCCGGTTTGCGCCTGATGACGCGGGTAAACGGAAAAGAAACACCGGTAAAAGGCGGCAATCCTACCTTTACCAACGTCGACAAAAGCACGGTTCATGTTTCGTGGCCCGTGGGTGAGGGCAGTTTTGAACTGGACATTAAAGAGCGCTCCTTAACCGTGCTACGCAAAGGCAAATCTGATCCGAACTGGTACCTGGACCTGACCGTCGCCGACGGAATGGCCACACCAATCACTTCGGTACAGGCCAAGCAGGTCAGCTATACGTTTGAGAATCACCCTTATCACCTCAAAGCCCAAAAGGGGAGCTTTGAAAAACCGGCCAACGGAGCCGTATTTCGGTTAAAACCCCAGGGCAATAGCCTAGAGTTACTTTTGGCCAATCAATAATCGTTGGTCTTAGATTGGTCGAACCTTGATTTTCTGATTACATCTGTATCGAAAAGTAAGAAAATTCGGGTTTGACTAATCTGGCCGAGAATAGGTTCCTTTTTGAGTTTAGTTCTAAACCCATTTTATCATAAGCGATTGAGAAAGTATTACATCAGGATTCACTTGTCATCAGACAATTGCAGACCAAACTGACTCTTATTAGAACTCCTCAAGATAGCCTATCTAAAACTAAATTTGCCTTGCCTCTAATCTACAGTATGTATTCACCCGGCTGTCGAAGCTTCTACAATATTAAGAAAGTGCCTAAAACAAGATCGAGTCGTTGGGGCTTTAGATATTATCAGGATCTTGGTAGGGAACAATATAACTTTTAATAATCTATAGAGGTTTGTTTAATAGGAATGTCAATGGTCTTCCTTCACTTAAAGCCCGAATATAGGGCGTTGATCGGAGGGCAACATTAACAATGAATAACCGCTAAAGCACTTTTTCTGGAGGGTTTGACGAATCAGTAGGATGCAAATAAAGGTGTAGTGTCTCCGCTTTTCGTTCCAAGGCCCCTCCCCATTCTTTTCGATTTGGATATACTTTTCTAAAATGATTGCAAAGCGTTTCGTACAGTTTCATTTCTGCTTTCTGTGCCTTGTCCAACGGTGCAGAATGTTTAATGCCGCGATTAAGCCCGTGACAAACAGCTTGGTAGAAATAGCGAAAAAATTGCTGTGCCTGGTTCTCTCTCATACAGTCTTTAGCTGCATGACCAAATAATAGGCGGAAAAAGTCCTGCCGTTTGGTTGGTTTTTTATGACCGCTATCATGGGGGACGATCATTCTATTTGCGCGGCCCGCAAAATAGTTCATGATGTAGTCTTTAGTTGAGCCATCTTCCTCCTTATCGGATAATGTGAGCCATTTTTCTGTAAAAAAAGTATAGGTTTTATACGATTCGGTCTGTTCTCCATCTGGCTCCGATGTAAGCTGGACAAGTAGTTCAGTCCGGGCTTCGGGCATCGTATTTAAAAAACGGATTGAGGTGCCAACAGAATATTTTGTAATTCGCTCATTAAGCGGAGTGATTTTTATGTAACAGGTTGTAAATGCAGGTTCCCGGAAAGTGCTGTCATCATCCTTCCGCTGGTTAAATTGAAGTACTAATTTGTTCTCGGCCCAAGTCGCTTGCCCGAAATAAGTACGTTGGTTGCCTTTCAATTCCAGGGAGCCATTAGATTCAATTTTTAACGGCATTTCTACAATCTCAAAGGTATCATCATCGTCTTCCAGCCCAGCATTACGGGAGAGTGAATACAGCAGAAATTTACCCTTAACGCCGTCGAAATTACGAGCCGTTTCGACTTCGGGTACAATGGGCTCGGTTAATAAGCCCGCTTTACGCAGCAAATAAGGGGTTTCTGATAGTAGTTCGTTCATGGGAATTTCAGATGGTAGTTCGCCCGAAAGATATTCTTTCACGATGGGTAGCCGCTTGTACAGTGCATTAAGCAATGGGCGTTCTTGATCGGTAAATTCAATAGGTACCTCTACGGGGGTTGTATTCCAATCCTTTTTGGTCCGTAAAATAGCCACCCTGCTCATAAATTGGTGAATACCTTTTTTATCCGAGCCGCCGATATTACCCAAATACCATTCCGTTTGTTTGTGCCGCTGAAAGTTCATACGGTAACGGTACAAGCGGGACTTAAAATCGTAATCCAAACCAAGCCAAATCATCCTGTCAAAAAAAAGTCGGTAGAGGCCTATTTGGGGTTGACTGACGCCATGGTATCGAATCTGCACCTGACCATTCTGGTCGAAGCTGAATAGAAAGTTTTCCAGACGCAAATATTTCGTATTGATAAAATAACCTATAAATGTATAGCCCAGTAGGTCTTCCTGCAGCGTTTTGAGGGTTGCGTGAACATAATTTGGTAAGGGAGATTGATTTTTAAACTTTAGTACATGAGTTTGCCGAAATAAGCTCAACCGAACCTTGGGATCTATCGCAGTAAGTTCAAAGGCTTTTCGTCCAACTACTTTGGCATCGATGGGTTTACAATTGACCCATTGGAGGTAAAACATGCCGTGCATGGGCCTATGGTTATTGCTGTCAAAGCTCATAAATGCGCCCACCAGTAAATCCATTTTTTCCTTGTTATCGATGTGAAACGTTACCAGTATATCGGGATTGTTACTGTTGTAGAACCGCGCACTCAGATCGTAGTTGTTATTTCCGTACGATTTTACCCATACCTCGCCGGTAAATTCGTCGGCATTATCCGGTAGTTCAAGGGTGGCCACATCAGACTCAAATGGAAATGGCAGTTTTAATCGACCAGTTTTAACATCCCCCTTGCCGTGCTCACTACGCCAATCCCAATAGGATACCTGAAAGGTATGAATCTCAGTAACTTCCTTTTGAACAAGGGCTTGGATACCTAGGCGTACGGATTTGTTGTCTACGAATCCATGAAGTAGAGGTAGTAAACGATTAAGCCATTTCAAGCGGGTTCTATCTGACATGTCGCTTCCTGTTGTATCATAATTTTTAATCCTTAGTAGCGTAGTGTCCGAGATTGAAATACCTAAATCCGTTAATTTTTTAGCAATTTTTTCAGGGCTTAACTTTTGCTTCTGGAGTAAGCTTTCGAGCAGGTCCTCATATTGAGAACCTAACCGCTTCGTTTCTTCTCCTCGATTATCATTTAACTTAGTTTTCGGGGTTACCCCTGATTCAGGAGCAACCTCCTGGCCGGAAGTCAACGGTATCGTAGCAGTAGGCGGATCGGAATCAAGGTTATTAGGTTTATCTGCCAGTAGATTTTGGAGTAGCGGTAGGGCTATTTTGTAATGCTTCACGCGCGATTCATCACTCATATCACGGCCTATGGTATCAGGAAATCGTAACTGCTGTAATAAGGCGAATGAAATGATCTGGCCTAATTTTAGATCCAATTTGTCAAGGCTGTCATTCTTCTCACGCCCTAGTTTTTCAATTATTTCGATGAAATGGCGTTCAAGTTCTTTTGATTCTTTGCTACGGTTTCTTCCTGATTTAGGGTCCGATGAGCTGCTTGTTTTAGAGTAATCGCTCTTTTTTGAAGACATTAGATAGAAGAGTGCAAGGGATTCAATACACAATTTAAAAGATTCAATTGAACTCTGCAATATGTTCAATTGAATCTTCTATCAGTTCAATTGAATACATGTTTAAATTCACTTGTGTCAGCCAGACACTTATTGAATTAATTGAATAAAATTTACAAATAATATTAATATTCCGCTATGAAAAGTTTTGGATTTGGTATTTTTGTCCTTCTCAATGGTCAACAAATAAACTAAACCCATATGGAATCTAAGCAAGTCCTACCCGCTATTGCGGTCTGCCTGGCCATCCAGGCCGCTCACTCAACATTAGGCTTTGAGGCTGGTCTACTTATTTTCGGGCCTGTTTCAGCTTATCCTGATATAATTACCGATTCTCAGCACTATCTAATTACTAGATCGCACCCATCTTTGATGGCCGTTTTTCAACCCTACCTGCTAGCAGGGTCACAATTTTTATTGGGCTTTACTGCTGATTTATACCATCGAGACTGGCTTACCCTCGCGCGAAGGCACCGCAAACGCATCGATACGATTTGCCTCTTCGCTCTGGTTTTTTTAATTGCCTTGATGTTGTGTGAAGCCTATATAATCTCGAAAACATCCCCTTTCGATAAGGGAACGACTGAGTTTCTAACCCACCTTTGCATGATTATTAACAGTATCCTCGCCACGCTGTTATGGGTAAAACTCTATCCCCGTAAATTAAGGTCTAACAAAGGAGGAAAAAGCAAGAACGCCTGACTAAAGCAGGCAAAAAGAGGGAGTAATACGAACTCCCTCTTTTTGCCTGCTTTAGTCAGGTTGAATCGGCCCTATAGAAAACAGCTTGGCTTGAGTGCTGTCTCCCTAATTATTTTGCTTCCAGTACAAGTTAATTTGCTCCCCACTGAGGGGGTGAGGGCGAAACTTTCTATCCGAATCCAGGTAAATCTTATCTGCCTGCGTTCACACTGATTACTTCAATTCAAGTTAAATCACTTTCGTTTCGTGAGCGGGTGTTTACAGACAACAAGCCGGATTGATATGATGAACAGCAGATTGAGGCATCATAACCCATTGACCAGACAAATAAAAAAAGATAGCATTTTCTGAAACAAACGTTTCAGAAAATGCTATCTTTGTACCAAGATTATCAGACCATGGCTAGAACAGTCGAATTTGATCAGCAGGAAGCAATTGAAAGAGCAACCCACGTCTTTTGGGAAAAAGGCTACAACGGAGCTTCTATGCGAGATCTTACGGATGCAATGGGCATCAACAGTAGCAGTTTGTATAACACGATTGGCGACAAGCACGAATTATTTGTGCATTGTTTGAATCATTATACCACGAAGAGAAGAAAATTGCTGCAAAAGCATGCCGAAAGCTCGGCTTCACCGCTGGCAGCGTTGACAAACTTTATTAATGAAGTCGTTGCCGCAGTCATACAGGGAGCTAACGGCTGTTTGGCAATCAAGACGGCTTTTGAAGTTTCGCCCAAAGATGACCTCATTAAGTCTATCCTAAAAGCCGATAACGATTTTTCCCAGTCTTTTCTGAGCTCGCTGATCAAAGAGGCTGTGGAAAAAGGTGAAATGGCAAAAGACACAGATCCTACGCTGCTTGCAGATTACATGATCAGTACTTACACAGGATGGTATGAACTGTACATCCTATACAGAGACCCCGTAAAAATTTCGAGGCTGGCCCAATTCATGATAACCCACATTAGTCAATAAATTTTTTTTGCTAATTCTGAAACATGTGTTTCAGAATTAGCAAAAGTAACAATCAATTTTGAAACAATCGTTACATAAAAAATAGTGATGGAAAATAAGCAATTAGTCGACGAAAATCTTGGGGGAAAGATCGCACTTGTTACGGGCGGCACCAAAGGGATAGGAAAAGCCATCGCCAATCGATTAGCGGAAGCTGGCGCCGTCGTCATTATCGTGGCTAGACACAACCCAGAATCTCCGAGCATGAAGCACCATTTTGTGCCAGCCGATCTTTCAAAACCCAAAGAGGTGGCAAAAGTGGTCCGGGAGGTTACGGAACGATTTGGCGGAGTGGATATTCTGATCAATAACATGGGGGCCAACACAGCTCCGGCTGGAGGGTTTCGGGTACTGACCGATGAACACTGGGAAGAAGTTTTGCAAGTAAACCTGCTGGCCTCTGTGCGACTGGACCGCGCTTTCTTGCCTATGATGCTGGCGCAGAAAAGCGGTGTCATTATTCACGTTTCTTCCACCAGTGGTCTGTTTCCAATTTGGGAATCAACAATGGCTTATAGTGCAGCAAAGGCAGCTTTGAACGCCTATAGCAAGACACTAGCCAGTGAAGTTGCTGCTCAGGGAATTAGAGTGATCACCGTTTCGCCAGGATTAAACAAGACCCAGGCAATGGCTAGTTTTATAAATAGTTTGGCCGAAGGAGCAGGCATCAGTCCTGAAACAATGACCCAAAACCTTCTGGCACGGGTAGGAGGTGTACCTTTGGGAAGAATGGCAGAGCCTGAAGAAACTGCTGAGTTGGTTTATTTCCTGGTTTCGCCGAAAGCTTCGTATATCACGGGGGCAAACTATGTGGTCGATGGAGGTAATATGCCGGTTGTATAAACCAATTAATTCATAATCTTGACAAGCTCACAAGGGTCAATAAGATGATTTTTTGATTGGATGCACATCCAGACATCCATGATCTTATCCACCAGCTGCGGAACCACCGTACCCACCACGGCAAACTGCTTGGCCTGCGAACCCACAAAAACTTCCCGTTTGGAATGTTCAGCGTACAACAGAATGGCTACGGATTCCGGCGGATAAATCATGCCTTTATGAACGGATTGCATGGGCATGTAGCTGCGCGCGTGCTCGTTGTAGAGCGTATCAATCCGGCCAGGGCAAATGCTGGCGAGGGGAAATAGTTACTAAAGTAAATGCTCGGGCCAGGCCCGAGCATTTGTAAAATTTACTGGACAGAGCGGCTTACCTGGGCGTAATCGATATACTGGTAAGGGCCCATTGCAGTGCGATGTAAGACAAGGGTATAAGTGCCACCGCCGTAGGAGGTGGTGGTTTCAATGCGTTCCGTTTTAGGCTTGAATGATGGTTTTTGGGGAGCTACCATAAGCAACTCCGACAGGACTCGCCCATCCATGCTTTTGGGTATAGCCAGGCCGTGCAGGTGCAACACCGTCGGAGCAATGTCAATGATGGAACTGGGAAGTTGGCTGGTCGTTCCTTTTTTAAATGAAGGTCCGGCGGCAAACAGGCTGATCTGCACTTCGTAGGGACTCAGGCTACCGTGCCCGGCAACACCCCTGGCAAAGCTTTTCCCCGCATACCCAGCGCTGTTTTTCTCGTCGTTCCAGTTGACATCCACCAGAATGTCAGCGGCCCGTTGGAAGTGTTGCCAATGAACTGACTCAAAGGACAGCGTCCCGGGAATTGAACCCGTCAAATCACCCGCTTTGACCCCTTTCGTAAAAATAGCCCCCACCCACGATTCCGCCTGGAGCGTAGATACAATTTTCTGAATCAGGGAGGGGTCATGGTTCTTTACGTAAATCGCGCCGTCTGCCAGAACGACATCCTCACTTTCTTTGCTCGCCTTCAACCCTTTCTGGATGAGCAGCTCCGAAAAACTGATCTTTCCGGCGTGCGTGACGAATCCGTGATCCGTGGTGACAATGATGTTAAACTGCTTGACTAAATTTCTGGCTTTCAGCGAATCCAAAACACGGCCAAACTGCTGATCGACACCCCGAATGGCCTGCATGGTGAGCGAGTCGCCGACTCCTTTGGCGTGCGCGGTTCCATCCGGGTCCGAATACCAGATGGAGTTGACCTGGGGACCGTTGGCGACCAGCCCGTAGCGCAGCAGGGCATTAGTGACCCAAACGTGGCGGGCGGTATTGGGCGTGGCGTAAGCCGGAGCCGCGCCGATCGCGGCCTGAACACTATCTCTTATGGATTCGGGCAGAATTAAGCCCGGATTGATAATGGCCCCACCACCGAGTTTGCGGTTTTGCAGGAAGGCCTGTCCGGTCGTTCCCGAGCTAAACACCATCATCCGTTTTCCGGCAGTTTGCAAATACTCGCCCAGTGAAACCGTGGTTTGCAGTGCTCCTTTTGTCGCCTGATCAATTTTGTACAGATCCTCGTAATCACCCGTATTTAAGGCTTTGTTGGCACTGACTTCGGGAAAGTAGACCGAGTTACCCAAAATACCGTGGGTCTTCGGATAACTCCCCGTGGAGTAGGAGGACGTATTCACCCGGGTTACTGTCGGGAAAACGCTGTGATGTTGTTGCGCGTGCACGCCCAATTTTTGAAAGGCATACAGATTCGGCATGGTTTCCGGCCGGATGTAGTCGGACCGAAGACCATCAAAAATAACCACCAGCGTGCGCAGCTCGTCGGGGCCGCTTTTGGGTTGAGCCTGCAAGCCCAGCGGAAGCCAGACGGACAGCCCAAACAGCAAAGTCCGAATTGGAAATGTTTTCATCGTATGTATCTGAACCGTTGCGGTTCAAGAGTTTAAAGCGTAAATGAGCGTTAAAACAACGGCTTAACTGGACTAATATCCAACCGTTTAGCCGTGTCTTGAAAATCGACCAGATTATTCACTAGCACGAAATCAACGCCGGACTGAAACAGTTGCGGCAACTCGTCGGGCTGCATGGCGTAGAAATAATTAATGCGAATCCCGTTTTTGCGCAGCAGGGCCAATACCTCGGTACGATCTTCGCCATCGGCCCTTAGCAGCTGAATAAAATTGGCCCGCATCGCCACCGTTGCGTCGGCATACTTTCGGGTATCTTTCCGGTAGCGATTCTCTGAATTACAGATCAATACAGTTGGAGCAACCTGCCGGGCACCAGCCGCAGCGACTTCCCCGCAAGCCAGAAATGCCTGGTGCAACCGCCCCGACCGGACCAGCTGGGCGGCCGCAGCTTTGCCCACTGCCTCGTCGCCTTTCAGGTGGCAGTTGAGCCAGACGTTTCGGGGCATGATCGCTAGGGTTTCTTCGAAGGTAGGAATGCGGGTTCCCGCGAATTGGGCGTCTTTCCGCACCCCCGCATCCAGTTGACGCAGTTCCCCCAGGGTCAGTTCCGAAACCTTGCCGTGGCCGTTGGTGGTGCGGTCCACGGTTTCGTCGTGCATAATCACCAGCTGACCGTCTTTGGTCAATTGCACATCAAATTCAATCATCTGGGCCCCCAGCTCAATGGCCCGGCGGAAAGCGGGCAGCGTATTTTCGGGGTGCGTATCTATGCAACCGCGGTGGGCGCACAGCCCGCGCTCGGGCAGCTTAACCGCTCCCGGCTGGCTAAATGCAACTGCCGTCAGACAGCTCAAGAGCAATGTATATAAGGGAATTCGTAGCGTATTCATAGCTGTAGGGAATGAATAAAGAACCTACCGGTCCCACCAGACGCGGATGTTGCTATCGTCTCCGCCCATGGCTTTAACGGCCGTGGCCAGCCCTTCGGGGTTAAGCGATTGCAGGTAAGTCGGGTACGGAACGCGGACTGGGAATGTGTTTTCGGCGGGAATGCCAGCGCCCCGGGGCAGCACCGGGTAGCCCGTCCGGCGTTTTTCAAACCAGGCCTGATAATCGACGAAGAAGTAGGCGTAATATTTCTGCAACATCACCTGCTCCAACTGCTTCTCGACCGGGGCCGTGGCGTTATAGGCAATCCCCGGTTGTTGCAAAAAGCCTTGCGGCAGGGTGACGCCCCACTGGGTCATCGACGCGGCAATACCCGCTTCGTAGTGCGCCTGGACCGATTTACCCGTTGGAAAGCCCTTAAGGGCCAGCTCCGCTTTCATGAATTCAACTTCCGCATAGGGCATCATTACCCCCAGTTGGGGCAGCGTTTTCAGGGCGTCAGCATAACTCGAATTACGGCCAACGGCATATTCCAGGTTGGTTGGGTAGCCGCTTTCGATCCCGACAAACTGGTTGGTTCCGTTCACGACAACCGGCGAACACCAGGCCGTACGGCGCGGGTCATTATTGGCATTGAGCTTATCCAGGAAAAACTTCGTGAAGTAGTTGCCATCCCGCCAATCCACCTGCCGGGCGTTGTAATAGGGATTGTAGTACGGAAATGTCCCCGGATACCGGAAAATAGCATCATCCGCCGTACTGCTCATCAGCGGCTGGCCCGTCGGATCGTTCAGCAGCGCCGTAATCTGCTCCCGGATGGGCAGTTCGCCATCCCGTTTGGACAGCCGCAGCAAGAGCCGCAACCGCAGAGAGTTGGCAAACTTTTTCCACTTCAGCAAGCCCGGGTTTTTGCCACCCGAAACCGCGTTGGCATTAAAAACCATGTCCCCGGCGTAGGTCAGCGCCTTCGTCTCGTCGAAGAGTTTGTTGGCCGTTTCCAGATCCTTCAACACCTGCACGTAAATATCCTTCTGCTTATCAAAGCTAGGCTTGAAAACACCGCTTTCCGCCTGAATCGCCTGCGAGTAGGGCACATCCCCGTATAAATCGGTCAGGATGGAATAGGCCCAGCTTTTGTACACCAAAGCAATGGCTTTGTAATTATTCTCTCCGAGCCGGTCGGCAATTTTGTAAATATCCTCAATATCAGTCAGGTAGCCATAGAAATTGTTCCAGACCCCCGCGCCGGGATTCACGACGTAGCGGTGCAGCCCGCCCCCGCCCGCACTGGCGCGGGGGGCGTCGACCTGCATTAGTTCGTGGGTGAAATTCCGGGACGCACTGATGGTGCTGTTCACGATCCGGTATTGCAACTGGCCCAGCATGACCCCCGGCGTAATTTCTTTGGGTCGGTTGGGGTCGGTATTTAGGTCCTCAAATCCATCGGTGCAGGCCGTTAGCGAGCCCAATACCAGCAAACCGATGAGACGTATTGTATGGTGGAGTTTCATACGTAGAAATTACAATTTTAAGGTTAGGTTCAAGCCCATGACGCGGGCCGACGGAAACTGCGCCAGTTCAACCCCCGGCGTCAGGGTGCTACCGTTCAGGTTGCCTCCTTCAGGATCGAAGCCCGGAAACTTGGTGAAGTTGAACAGGTCGCGTCCGTAAAAGGCCAGGCTCGTTTGCCGAACGGCCAGCTTCCGAAGCAGATTGGCCGGCAGGTTAAACTCCAGCCGAACCTCCCGAATTTTGAGGAAGGAAGCGTCAAAAATATTCGTCTCGGCGTTGGCAATCTGGTAATAATTATCGTAGTACGAGCTGGCCGGAACCCGCACCGTGTTGGGTTTGAACGAACCGTCGGGCTGCTTAACGACGCCCTGCCCAATGATTCCCTCGTCGCGACCGGGTAGCGTAACTTTGGTTTTCCCCAGGGTATTGTTTTTGTGGTTGGTCTGCGAATACATGCTGCCGCCTTTCTGACCGTCGAGCAGGATGCTAAGGCGGACTTTCTGGAAGGTAAACTCGTTTGATAAGCTGGCTTTCCAGTCGGCAAAAGCATTGCCCCATTTTTTGTTTTCGGGATCGAGCGGGGCGGGCAGACCGACCGACGAATAAATAATCTGGCCGTCCGGGGCGCGTTGGAAACCCCGACCATACATATCGCCCATCAATCCACCTACGCGGGCTTCGATCGAGACGTTGGTGTTGTGGTTGTAAATAACCTGGTTGGTCAGCCCTTCGGCCAGTTCCCGGACGTAGCTGCGGTTCCGCGACCAAAGCAGGGTGGTGTTCCAGCTAAATGACTTCCGGATAACGGGCTTGCCGGTCAGCTTGATTTCCAGACCCCGGCTGTTGATCAGACCGGCGTTGATCAGCGCGTTGGCGTATCCCGAAACCGGGTCCAGCGGGATGGCCAGAATCTGGTTGCGGCTGCGGTTGTTGTAGTAGGCCGCATCCAGCCCCAGACGATTGTTCAGCACCCGTACATCCAGCCCAAATTCGTAGCTCGACGTAATTTCCGGCTTCAGATTGGCGTTGAACAGCGTGGACGAATTGGTAAAGCTGTTGCCGTAAATCTTGTCGTAATACCGGGCCGTCTGGTACGGACGCGTGTCGTTGCCCACCTGCGCCCAGGAAGCCCGTAGCTTGGCGAACGAAATGGCCTGGGGCAGCTGGACCAATTCGTTCAGCAAGAAACTGGTGCTGACCGAGGGGTAGAAAAAAGAATTATTGCCGTAGGGCAGCGTGCTCGACCAGTCGTTGCGACCCGTGACATCCACGAAGATTTTTTCATCCCAGGAAAGCTGCGCAGCGGCATACACGCTATTGATCGCCTTACGGGTTTTCAGCGGGTCAGCCACGGCCTGATCTAAGCTGTTGGAAATCTGGTAAATACCGGGTTGGGCCAACTGATCGGCGTACATACCCGCAAAATCGTAGGTTTGCCGCATGGCGTTTGCTCCCGCCGAAGCATTCAGGTGAAACAGCGGGGTCAGGTCTTTCTTGTAACTGAGCAGCACGTCCGTGTTAGACTCGTAGCTGAACACGTTCTGTTCACGGTACATCCCCCGGGGATAGCGGGTCATGGAGAAAGGGCGTTGCTGCGACCGGAATTCAAAGGCCATGTCCATCCCCGAGCGCACGAGCAAGTCCAGCTCGTCGGAAATTCGGTAGGTTGCCGAAAGATTACCGATGACCCCATTTTTGTTCATCTTGTTCAGCATCTCGTACATGCCCAGATACGGGTTATCCGGCGTTGGGTTGAACGGCGCCCGCTGCTGCACCTGCTCCAGACCAGGTACCCAGTACGGCTTGAACCACTCTGGCCGAATGTTCGGCGCGGTGCCCAGAATCAAAAAATACATCAGCGTCTGATTGTTGTAACCGGCAGCCGGGAGGTTATCGCTCTGCTTGTTGGCGTAGTTCACTTTCCCGGTCAATTTCAGCCGATCCGATAGTTTCTGGTTTACCGACAGGGCCGCGTTGATTCGCTCGAAACCCGTGTTCGGGATAATCCATTTGTTCTTCATGTGGGTAACCGACAAGCGCGCGGACCCGTTTTCGTTGCCCCCTTCCAGCGACAGGCTGTTGGAGTAGGTAATGCCCGTCTGGAAGAAGCCGGAAATGTAATCCTTGTACGGAACCCAGGGGGTGCGCTCCGTGGGTTTGCCGTCCGGAGAGGCTGGATTGTATTGATAATATGACTGACCGGCAAACTTGGGGCCCCAGGCCCGGCCCGCGGCAACGGTCGTGGCCGTGTTGGGTCCGTCGGGGCTGTCCAGGTAAGAAAAGTACTCGCTGGTGCGTCCTTCGCCGTATTCAAACTGGTAGTCGGGCCAGCGGTTGACCTGTTCGATGCTAACGTTGGAATTAATGGTCACCCCGATGCCGCGATCCTTGCGGGCCCCGGACTTGGTGGTGATAATCAGGGCTCCCCCGGCTGCCCTGCTTCCGTAGAGGGCGGTTGCACCGGGTCCTTTCAGGACGGTTACGTTTTCGATATCGTCGGGGTTCAGGTCGGATAAGCTCGAACCGTAGTCCACTGGGCTGTCGGCGGAGAGGTGGGAATTGTACCCCGTTCCCGTGATCCGGCTGCTGACCGGTACGCCATCGACCACAATCAGCGCCTGGTTGTTATCCAGATTCAGCGACGATTCGCCCCGCAGCGTAATCCGGGCCGAACCCATCGGACCCGCTCCGGTTCCCTGAATATTCAAACCGGCCACTTTGCCCGATAGCGAATTGACCCAGTTGGTGGTTTTTGCGTCTTTCACGACCTGTTCGCCGAGGCTCTGGGCCGCGTAGCCCAGTGATTTTTCTTCCCGCTTAATCCCCAGGGCCGTCACGACTACCTCGTTCAGCACCTGGTCGGCGGGCAAAAGCTGCTGATTTATGACTCCGCTGGCACCGATGTTCGTTTCCACCGACTTGAAGCCCACAAAGCTAAAGATCAGCCGGTCAGTCGGGTTAAGTGGCTTGGGTGAGGTTAGGGAATACTGGCCCGAAGCATCGGAAACGGCGCCTGTCAATGTACCTTTTATCAGGACGTTGACGCCGGGCAGCGGCTGTCCTTTTTCGTCCGTGACCGTGCCGCGCAGGGAGGTTGACTGCGCCAGCATACTAAATCCACTCAGCAGAAGCAGGAAAAAGATTGTCAGGCTGCGCCATTTAGGAAAAGTAAACAATTGTTGCATTCCAGTTACTTTATGGTTTAAAAGCCACAAAAGTATCGGAGCCACATTGTGCTAGTGTAACGAGAATATTTTCAAATTATTAATTGATTGCTGAATGCTCAGGGGCCCTCTCCAACGGCTCATTATGCCGCGTATGGCAACCCCACAGCTTAGGAATGCACAGGAACGGTTATAGCGACCAGTTCAGGAGTGAAGCGCGGGCGGGGTTCTTCGTCTCGATCAGGTGCAGCCGCAACAGGCCGGCAACGAATTCGTTCGCTCCCAGCTTTGATTCGTAGAACGGATCCTGGGGTTGGCGCACAAACAGCTTACCGCTCCATACGTTTCGGATGCCAATGTCGCCCAGTTTCCGGGCGTGTTGTAGCATCGTTTTGTCATTCAGTACTTCGGCTGCGTCCAGGGAAAATTGCAGCGCACTGGCCAGGCTGTTCATGACAAACGTATCCGGCCAGGGCTGAGCCGCCACCCGCGTAGCGGCTTTTCTGACCATTTCCCGATAGGCCGGGTCGCCGGTTACTTTGTAAAAATAAGCCGCAATGCGGCCAACCAGCGAAATGTCGGCGGCCCCGTAGCCCGTGGTAATCACTGGAATCAGGGTGGAGTCGGCAACCGTGCCATCCAACGCAATCTCGCTGCAATATCCCTTCCGCCGTTCATCCCACGAATGGTGGTCGATGGCTTTCAACAGGGTTTCCGCTTTTTCCCGCATGTGCCGAAAATCCGGATGATGCTGCGACGACTTGAGCAAGTAATAAGCCAGGAGGGAGGCCCCCGGCAGCGATGCATTTACGCCCGAGGAGCGAGGGTCGTCGACGCAGGAGATGGTTAGGTTGGTTTCGGGGTTTCGGAATTTCCAAAACAGATTCCCGGTACCTTCGCTCCACCGCTTCCATTCCGGATGACCGGTCTTTCCGTATAAAAAGGTAAAGGAATAACACTGAAGCCCTGAATGCTTTATCCAGGCTTGCCCGCCGTCCTGGTATTGCTCCAGACCCCGGTACTCGGCTTTGTCGGCTTTATGCCACCTGGCGTGCCGGTTATACAAAAAGCTCTGCGTTACGCCCGACCGAAAATGGTACCGAACACCGGCAATGGCTCTGCGGGTTGCCGCCGAATCAATTTCCCAGAGAAACGCCCAGGGTGGGGTACTTTCCAGAAACTCGTGGGACTTGTACTTGCCGAGCGGGTCGGAGCCCTCCATCACCGTGTCAGCGTAAAAATTATAGTAAATATGCTCACCCCAGCCCAGCAAACCGGTGAGTGGGTTCTGACCGTACGTCAAAAAATCGCGCGCATACTGATTGAGCGCAGTTTTGTACCGCTGATTTCCGGTAACCGCCGTCAGTTCGTTGAAGACTTTGACCAGTTCAACATCGTGGTAGAAATTGCTGCCACCCACCGCCCGATCCGAGGGGCGGGTTCCTTCCGTGGGCGTTACATTGTCTTTCGGAATGCTCATGTCACGGGTATCGATCACCGACGCCAGCATCTGTGAAGTTTGCTTGCCGTACTGATCTTTCCCCTTGTCAATCAGGTTGTCGCAGTGGGTTTTGACGTAATACAGATAATCTTTCTTTTGGGCCAGGCAGCCAGTTGACGCAAAAAAGGCTGCGAGGTAAAGCAAGGAAACGGTTTTCATGCGGAAGGGGTGGGTTTTACGGTTTACCGGAGGGCAATCTGGCTGCAACCGGGTTTTACCGACAGAAGTTGCGTGGTTTTAGGACTGGTAGTTTTCAGATCGGTGAATTGGGCGGTGTGCACATCGTCCAGTACAAACGCCGGGCGACCGTCTTCCTGGTTGGTGGAAACGTGGATGTTTCTCAATGTGATGTTCCGGGCGTGCCGGATGTAAAAACCGTACGCCGGTAACAAGCCGAACATCCGGTTTTCGGGGTATTTCTCGGCCACTTCCGGAATGTCCCGCAGGGCGTCCTCCGCCGTTCCGACCGGAAAACCGTCGCCCAAGGTGATGGCCATGTTTTCAATGGTCACATTTTCGATGTAATGCCCCGGGATACCGCAAATCGATGAGGTATAGGGCAGGTAAGGATGGTGTTTCTCCTCGGCTTCATTGTACTTGATTGCTTTCGAAACCGTCGCCGTAATGTCCTGAATATGAACGTTGCGCAGGGTGCCCATTTGACCTGTTGCGGTTTTTCGCCGGTTGCCCAGCCGGATTGTGATGGGGGTTCCAACCCCGTTCATGACCAGCTTCCGGACCACAATATCGTCCATAACTCCCCCGTCGACAATCTGCAGGGCCAGCCCGGAGATGACGGTTTGCCAGATTTCGTTGTTTTCAATCAGGATGCTCTGAAAACCGCCCGCCGAACCGGTACCCATTTTAATGGCGTTGCACAGGCTGCGCACTTTGTTATTGCGGATCACCCCACGCAGGCACCCCCGCGTGGAGCTTTTCAGGCAGATGCCATCGTCGTCGGTGTTGATATCGCAGTTTTCCACCAGAAAATCCACGCAGTCGATGATGTCCAGGCCGTCAGCGTTGTAAAAATAATTTTCGTTGATTTTTACGTTGTCAATCCACACGTGCTGACAGTGGGAAAAAATGGCGGTCCACATCAGCGATTGCCGGTACGTAATTTCCCTGATCGTAACGTCTGAACAGTTTTCGAACCGAAACAGACACGGTCGCAAATCATTGTTGCCCGTATCCCGAAACTCGCCCGTGCTGTTGACCTGCGCATTTCCGTTGATGGTTCCGGGACCCGAAATCAGTACGGTGGACTGATTCAGAGCGCAAACGAGCGTTTGAAAAGGGTTCTTACGCTGTTGGTCCGTGATGCTATACACCGGAGGATAGTCTTTCAGGTAAGGGCTTCCGAGAATAACCCCGCCTTCTTCGAGGTACAGATGCACGTTGCTTTTCAAAAAGAATGTACCGGTCAGGAAGTTGCCTTTAGGCACGACCAGTCGGCCACCGCCATTTTTGGAACAGGTATCAATGGCCCGCTGAAGCGCTGCCGTGTTCATGCGCTGGCCGTCGCCCACCGCACCGAACCGAAGGATATTCAGGTCCTTTTGGGGATCGGCCGGCGGAGTAAGGGGGTAACGGCTCAGAAACTTAGGACTTATCATGGTTTAGGATCGTTTGGTGGAGGGAAACACCACTGCAATTTTGCTGCATGGCAAACACGGCCGTTGGCGTACGGCTTTCGACGGCGATTTCATCAAATTCCGAATCGTGCACGTCATCGAGCAAAAAAGCCGGGCGTCCGTCTGCCTGCAGGATGGACACCGAAATGTTATTCAAATGAATTCCTTTGACGTGACGCAGGTAAAAACCGTACGCAGGTAAGGTGCCGTACATCCGGTTTTCGGGGTATTTGTTGCCTACTTCGGGGATCTGGCGAAGGGTGTCGTCGGCCGTCGCCGGCGGAAAACCGCCCCGAATCTCAATGTCGACGTTTTCAATCGTTACCTCCTGGATGTAATTGCCCGGCACCCCGCAGATCGACGACGTATGCACGGGGTAATTGTGCCGTTTCCGTTCTTCGTCGTTATACCGTTCGGCTTGATGGACGATGGCTTTGATGTCGCTGATTCGGATTTGGCGCATAATCCCGTTCTGAATCGAGCGGGAGTTCGGCATTTTCCGATTTCGGTTGCCCAGACACAGGTGGAAAGGAGTCCCGATGCCGTTCATGGTAATCCGGCGCACGGTGATGTTTTCCATCGTTCCGCCGTCGACAATTTGCAGCGCCAGCCCGGAGATGACGGTTTGCCAGATTTCGTTGTCTTCAATCAGGATATTCCGAAAACCGCCCGAGGAGTCGGTGCCCATTTTGATGGCATTGCACAGGCTGCGGACCTTGTTTTTGCGGATGGTGCCCCGGTTGCAGCCCGGCGGAGTGTAGCTTTTCAGGCAGATTCCGTCGTCGTTGCTGTTGATGTCGCAGTTTTCCACCACGAAGTCATCGGTGTCGATGATGTCGACGCCATCGGCGTTGTGGAAGTAGTTTTCCGTGACGGTAATGTGATCCACGTGCACGTGGTGACAGCGCGTATACGCCTGCGTCCACCAGACCGAATGGCGAAAAGCTACGTCTTTGATCAGGACGTTCTCGCATTCGTCGAACCAGATCAGGAGCGGATTTTCCGGGTTTTTCTCCTTGAATTCTCCGCTGCCATCCAGCCGGGCGTTTCCGTCCAGGATACCCGGCCCGGTTACGCTGATGTCTTTTTCTCCCTGCGCGTAAATCAGGCAACGCATGAGGTCACGCTGGTAGCGCACAGGTGTCCGGACGGTGCGCTTGGGAAAGTCTTTAAACTGCGGGCTGGCGAGCAAAACCGCCCCTTGTTCCAGGTGCAAATGCACGCCCGTTTTAAGTACGACCGACCCGGTTAGAAACGTTCCCGCCGGAACGTTCACCTGACCACCGCCGTTCCGGAAACAGGCGTCAATGGCTTTCTGGATGGCCGCCGTGTTGAGTTGTTTGCCGTCGCCCACGGCGCCGTAGTCGAGGATGTTGCTCTTTTTCGTTACAACGACTGATTTTGCTTCCGCCGGACTGTGGTTGATTCCCATCAGGAGCGCGCCAGTTCCGGCCAGACCTATTTTGACAAATTCTCTTCTCTCAACGTTTTTCACGGAATCCGATTTTAGTAAGCATTACGGCAATTCCTGCAAAAAGTACTGCGCAGAAGACCGAATTGTGTAACTATTTTATGCTCAGTGCGCTTCACTACGGTTTATCCCGCCAATCCGACCTTTGGTCGCACCGATTCGTGACCCTTGTCTTTTCATTAAATGCGCGGAATTCCGGTTGCCTATTCTTATTAGCTCAAAAAGCAGCCATCAGGTATAGGACGTCACAGTGCTGTTCGCTTCTCGCCAACCTTTGTACAATAAGGTTCTGTCGAGCACGGGTTTTGGAAAAGGCAGGCTGGCTACGTACCCTACACCCATGACGAGCAGGTGACTGTAAACACCGAGCATGAGCTTATGATGGGAAAAATTCCAGGCACCCAGGTCCAGGAGCAGTTTTTTGTCGGCACCCAGGCCGATTGGGGTAGAGGTCAGGAAAGCGTAACCCGTGAAGACAATACAGGTTACGATGGCGATGTTAATTCCCTGACTATTGGCCCGTTCGCTGAATAAGCCCAGCAGAAAGATTCCTACAATGCCCCCCGAGAAAATAGCATAGAGGGTAAATACGATGCCGAGTACACCTTCATCGCCAGCATTGATATAAAGCATTCCAATTGCGATTGAAATGAGCCCGGACAGGACAACGATCAGTTTGGAGGTAAGGAGGTAGTGCTTATCCGTTTTTCCGGGGTTAAATTTTTTGTAATAATCTTCCACACCCACGGCTGCCAGCGAGTTAAGGTCTGCACTCAGGCTACAAATGGCCGCAGAAATCATGGCCGATAAAATCAATCCAACCACGCCGACCGGCAGTTGGGTCATGATAAAATAAGGAAAAACCGCATCGGCGCGGGTATTGGGAGGCAACGGGTTTTGTTTATAGAAAACAAAAAGTGCAGTACCGATAAACATAAAAAGCGTCCAGACCGGGACCGTGAGCAGGATGCCCAGGAGGGAAGCATTAATGGCCGATTTGTCGGTTTTAGCCGTTAAATATCGTTGCACAACGGTTTGATCAGTGGCATATTTTTGAATGGCATAGAACATCCCGTTGATAGCCATCACGATAAACGTTAAATTGGTCAGACTCCACTCATACGGACCAAAGCCGGTTCGCCCGTTTTCAGAAGCCACCCGCCAAATCTCCGCGGGACCGCCTTTGACGGAAAACAGGAGCACGCTGATGCAGATGATCCCGCTCGCAAAAAGCATAAATCCCTGAAAGACGTCCAGCCAGATTACGGCCTCGATTCCGCCAAGCAAGTTGACCAGAATAATGATCGCGCCTACCAGGATGATGATCAGCATGGTGTTGATGGTCAACATCTTTTGCAACGAGATGGCCAGCAAAAACAAAACCGTCCCCATGCCGGAAAATTGTCTAAGCACAAAAGCGATCGAACTGTAGTAGCGGGCAACTACCCCAAACCTTCGTTCAAAATACTCGTACGTACTCAGGTTGATTACTTTCCTGAACAGCGGTACAATAAACCAGATAGTCGCTAGCAGCACCACCGGGACCATCAAGCCCTGGACGAGTAAAATCCAGTTTGATGAATAGCCTGTGCCGGGATAGGCGAGAAATGTGACACTGCTGATCAGCGTCGCCAGCAGTGACATTCCCAGTGCCCAGGAAGGAATTTTGCCTTTCGCCAGAAAATACGTCTGGGTCGTTTTCTGAGCCTTTGCAAAATAGAAGCCGAAGCCAAGTGTACCAATGAGAAAAGTCAGAATAATACAATAATCCAGTACAGAAAGTGATGGACGCATCAGGGAGTAAGAAGAAATAAGGTTTAGGAATAAGGAATTCGGGTATAGGCTATTGACTATTAGTTATTTCCGGTTGTTGCTTTAAATTGAAGATGGATTAAGAACGAGTTGAAACAATTAGCCGGGAACGCATTGTTTACTGCCAGGCAAAAAATGCTGTGAAAAGAAAGGTGATTGATAATCAGCCTGGTTGGTCCGGATTTATTGTTAGTGTCATGACACGCTGTGATCTGTATCTGTTGCAAAAATGTAATCGTTTACATTGAAATCAAAATTTTTTGTCTAAATTTGTAAAAAAAGCAATAGGTAATTGAACGATTTAGTGAAGATTTCTCTAAAATTGGTCAAAGACTGCGGTTTTCTTTTTATGTTTGAAACCGATCGCGTAATATTGTTGCAATCGTTTACATTTTTATTTTAGATGGCAGTTCAGAAAGGCGTAAGTCTCAAAGAGGTGGCGGACAAGGCGGGTGTATCCACGGCTACGGTTTCGCGGGTAATCAACTCAAAAACCGTCGTAAAGGGAGAAACTGAATTGCGGGTGCAAAAGGTGATCAAGCAGCTAGGCTACCGGCCGAATAGGGTGGCCCAACGACTCCGGGCGACTCACGGAGCCAGTAAGCTGATTGGTTTGCTGATTCCGGATATTCAGAACCCGTTTTACGTGGATATTATCAGGGGGATTGAACAGTACGCTTACGCGAAGAATTTTGCGATTGTGATTGGCAACTTTTCGCAGGATGAGGAGCGGCAGAAATTTTACATTGAAATACTCAAATCCGAGTCTGTCGATGCATTCATTGTGGCACCGTTTCCGGGAATGCAAGCGTACGTGAAAGAATTAGTAGACGAGGGGTACGCCGTCGTGTGTATTGATCGAGGCTTGGCCAATACGGACCTGGATGTGGTGAAGGTTGATAACTTTCAGGGCGCGTTTGATGCAGTTGAACACTTGATCAACGTTGGGCACCGTAAGATCGCCCATATAGCTGGTAACGCTTTTATTCCTACCACCACGGAACGGATTGCGGGCTACCAGGCTGCCCTTACCAAGTATGGAATAGCGATTGACAACGAGCTTATTGTCGGCCGCAATTCGGACCATCAAAGTGGGGTGGAATTAACGGCCCAGTTGCTGGATTTGCCGGTTCCGCCGAGTGCAATCTTTACGTCGAACAACCTGCTGACGCTGGGGGCTTTGGAAACCATTCACAGTCGTGGACTGAAAATTCCGGAGGAAATCGCCATCGTTGGTTTCGATGACATGTACTGGGCTATGTCGCTCAATCCACCCCTGACCGCGGTTCGGCAATCGGGTTTCGAAATCGGACGAATCACCATCGAGTTACTCCATCAGCGAATTGCTGATCCCGATCGCCCTTGTGTTAGTATCGTTTTAAAAACCGATCTGATCGTTCGAAGCTCGTGCGGTTACAAACAAAAAAAGTAGCCAATACGAGGTGTTTTTTTGTTATAAATGTAAACGTTTACATTTCCTTGAAAAGCGTAGCCGATCCCCATGAGGCCATTTTATGAATAGTTCGGATATAGCGTATGAATAAAATCCAAATTCTCAATCCCAGGAAGGTGTCCTTCGGAGCTGGAAGCCTTGACCAGTTTTTGGAAGACTACAGCAAGCTGGCCTGCAAAAAACTGTATCTGGTCACAATCCCTACGCTGGAAAATACCCTCTCAGAACTGCTTACGACACTGAGAGGGGCAGGGGTGGAGCTGCGCATCAACATCTCAATCCTCGGAGAACCCACGTTCGACGATGTGGACCGGCTGTTGGCAGAAGCGCGGGAGTTTGGGGCGGATAGTATAACGGGCATTGGGGGAGGGAGCGTCATGGATGTTGCCAAACTTGTTGCTGCACAATTGCACAATACTCAGGCGATTGCTGAGGTGTTGGTAGACGGTTTTATCCAGAGAAGAACCGTCTATCTGGCCTGTATCCCCACGACTTCCGGAACCGGCAGTGAAGTATCACCCAACGCAATTTTTGTCAATTCAAACGGCCATAAAGTTGGGGTGATCAGTCCGGAGCTGGTTCCGGACGCAGCGTACCTGGATCCGGCCCTAACGACAACGGTGCCACCTGCCGTCACTGCGGCCACGGGGATCGACGCCCTGGTGCATTGTCTGGAAGCATACACCAATACGTATGCCCACCCCATGATCGATTTAATCGCACTGGAAGGCATCAGACTGATCGGTACCTACCTGTATAGAGCCTACTTAAATGGAAGTGACGAAGAGGCCCGGGCTCAGGTTGCACTCGGAAGTATGTACGGGGGAATGTGCCTTGGGCCAGTGAATACGGCGGCTGTCCATGCACTGGCGTATCCGCTGAGCACGGAATTTCATATTTCGCACGGCCTTTCCGTGGCCCTGTTGCTGCCTTCCGTTATGGAGTTTAACCTGGCAGCAGTACCTGAGCGATACGCAACGGTCGCCCGGGCGTTGGGAAGCCAGGTTACCGGTTCGGCACTGGACATTGCCCAATCCGGCGTTGCGATCGTTAAAAAATTGATGCAAAACTGCGGTATGCCCAGGAGCCTGGCGGAGGTGGGTATCCCCGTTGAATCAATCGACAAGCTGGCCGCCGGCGCCTTGCCTATTCAGCGGCTGCTCAAAAATAACCCACGCGCGATCAGCTTGTCCGACGCCCGGAACATTTACACCGCAGCCTTTACCATACCCGAATATGAACAAAAAATGTAGCGGTGTTGTGGTGCCGATGGTGACCCCCGTGAAGGCGGACATGACCATTGATGTAGCTGCGACAGAGCGCCTGGTGCGCCATATAACAGACTTTGGAACATTCCCTTTTGTACTGGGCACCACGGGCGAATCAGCTTCCATTGCGCGGGCTGAGAAAAAGAAACTGGTGGAAACCAGCGTGAAAGCGGCCGCGGGGAAAAGTAGGGTATACGCTGGTATTTCGGGTAATTCGATGAGCGATTCAATCGAAGACGCGCGGCATTACTATGATCTGGGCGCGGAGGTGTTTGTTGCGACGATGGCAAGCTATTTTCCGGCTGATACCGACCAGATGCTGCGCTATTTTACCCAACTCGCGGATGCGGTACCTGCGCCGTTGATTATCTACAACATCCCGGGAACAACCCATTTATCCATCCCGCTCGAGGTGGTTGAGGTCCTCAGCACCCACCCGAACATTGTCGGCTTTAAAGATTCTGAACGAAGTATTGAGCGGCTGGAAAATGCCGTTTCAAGGTGGAAAAACCGTGCCGACTTTTCCTTTCTGACGGGATGGGCCGCGCAATCACTTCGTGCCCTGCAACTGGGGGCCGACGGAATTATTCCGAGTACCGCCAACCTTACGCCGAAACTTTACCAAACCCTCTGCACGGCCGTCGCCGAAAAGGACGATCACAGGGCCGTACTGGCTCAACAGAAGGCCGACCGCATTTCGGCGATTTATCAAAAAGACAGAACGTTGAGTTATTCCCTGCCGGCCTTGAAATCGATGATGGCAGGCTATGGATTGTGTCAGTCCGACATGCTGCCACCCCTGTTCAAACTGACCAAAGCGGAAGAGAAATCAATTCAAAAGCTCACCTTATCGCATTTCGGCGATTTGAATCAGCTAAACAATATTCAATAAGAGGATGGATCAGAGACCGATTTTAGGAATTACCATGGGCGATCCGGCCAGTATTGGGCCGGAAGTGGCGGTAAAGGCAGTTGCTCAAGAATCGATTTATACAACGTGCCGCCCGTTGCTTGTGGGCGATGCCCGCGTTATTGCGGATGCAATCAATTTTTGCGGGCTGGATTTGGAGGTAAATGCGGTCAAATCGGTGCGGGACGCTGAATTTGTTTTCGGGAAAATCGATGTGTACGATTTGGAGAACACAAACCTTGACCAAATTACGAAAGGAGAAATGTCGGCATTGGCGGGTGAGGTCGCGTTTCAAACGGTGGTTGAAACGATCAATCTGGCTTTAAAAGGTGAAATTGACGGTACGGTTACCGGGCCGATCAACAAGGAGTCGATCCACCTGGCCGGGCACCCATTTTCGGGGCATACGGAAATTTACGCGCAGTATACCGGCACAAAAAAATACGCGATGCTGCTGGTTGAAAACGACTTGCGCGTGATCCATGTGTCGACGCATGTGTCGTTGCGCCAGGCATGTGACCTGGTTAAAAAAGATCGTATCATGGACACAATTGAACTCATGCACCAGGCTTGTTTGCAATTGGGGATTCCCAATCCGAGAATAGCGGTATCCGGGTTAAACCCCCATGCGGGCGACGGAGGAATTTTTGGTTGGGAAGAAAAAACAGAGATTATTCCGGCCATAGCGGAAGCGGTCAGTCGGGGTTACCAGGTGACGGGCCCTATTCCCGGTGATACCCTATTCCCGAAAGCCATCGGCGGGCGCTACGATGGTTGCGTGGTGATGTACCACGACCAGGGGCATATCCCGTTCAAAATGGTGGGCTTTACCTGGGATGATAAGACGCAGAAAATGAATAGTGTAAAAGGCGTTAATATCACCCTCGGATTGCCGATCATCCGCACCTCAGTGGATCATGGAACAGCCATGGAAATAGCCGGAAAAGGCATCGCCAGTCCCGATGCCATGCTGTTGGCAATCGATTATGCCGTCCGACTTTTTGAGAATAAGGTTCAGTCCGGCCCGAATGTATGATAGCGGTTATTGCAGACGATTTTACCGGGGCCGCCGAAATTGGGGGAGTTGGATTACGGAACGGTTTTCGGGTCGTAATCGATACAAAAGTGGATGCGGGCGTGAAAACAGACATCCTGGTTATTGCAACCGATACGCGGTCGCAAACACCGGACGACGCTTCGACCGTGATCGAAACCATCACCCGCAAGCTGCTGACGCTGCAACCTGATTTTGTTTACAAAAAAATAGATTCGATTCTGAGGGGCAATGTGGGTAAGGAACTGCTGGCGCAAATGCAGGTTTCGGAAAAGAAACGTGCGTTGCTCATTCCTGCCAACCCGGTTCTAAAACGAACAATCGAAAATGGGATTTACTACTACGACGGCATGCCGTTGAATGAGTTCAGTTTTACCCATGGGTCGGTCAAAAAACGCACTTCCGCCCGCGTGCTGGATTTGATAGGAGAAAAAACGCAAACCTCGGTCCTGTCAACGGAAGAGGATTTGCCTGAAAAAGGCTTGGTCATCGGTAATACGGCGAGTGTGCGGGACCTGGATCTTTGGACCCAAAAAATTGACGCCAAAACGGTTGCCGCGGGCGGGTCCGGCTTTTTTGACGCGATTCTCAGAAATTTAAAAAACGGTCGTCTCACTCACCCTGCCTCCCTGCAGTTGGGTAAAAAAAAACTGTATGTGTGCGGCAGTGCATTTGCAAAAAGCAGGATGCTCGTCAGAGCAGCGAAGGAAGCGGGGCAGGCGGTGGTCTACATGCCGGAAAAAATATTCGTTTCTAACGAACAGCAACTGTGTGCCGAGTGGCAGGCCAAGATTATTGAAGCGCTGGCGGCAAAGGATACGGTAATCATCGCGGTCGACGGTTTTCACGCTGTATCCACGGGCAATCTTCCGACCCGGATCAGAGAAATCATGGCGGAGGTGACTGTAGGCATTTTAAAACAAACCAGCGTCGACGAGTTGCTGATCGAAGGCGGTTCTACTTCTTTTTCAATCCTCCAAAAACTGGGGTATACCCGCTTTTACCCGACACACGAACTGGGTCCGGGAACGATCAGAATGCAGATAGAAGAAGAAAAAGGGATGTTTTTGACGTTGAAACCGGGCAGTTATGCCTGGCCGGCGTCGATCTGGGACTATTCACGGAATCATCAATTCAATTAATTGCGCATTAACTATTTCTTAAATCCGACTACATGAAAGACACGGTAAACCAACCAACTCCCTCCGGGCAAACCCGCCGGAATTTTATCAAATCGACTGGGCTTGGCATGATTGCTGCGCCGTACATAGCCCGGAGTTCGTGGGCGCAAACCCCGCCGAGCGACCAGATCAGACACGCCATCATCGGAACTGGCGGCATGGGCAGAAACCACGTCAAAAACTTTTCAGCGGTCAAGGGCTGCGAACTGGTTGCCTTGTGTGACGTGGACCCTCAGCAGTTGGGAAAAGCAGTGAAAGACCTGCCGAACGCCGACAAAATCAAGAAATACAGCGATTTCAGGGAGCTGCTAAAAGACAATTCCATTGATTCCATCTCCATTGCCTCGCCTGACCACTGGCACACGCCGATTGCCTTGTGGGGGTTGATGGCCGGAAAACACGTCTACGTTGAGAAACCGTGCAGCCACAATATCAAGGAGACCAACTTGCTGGTCAAAGCAGCCAAACATTTTAATAAATGTGTCCAGCACGGCACGCAACGACGCAGCAACGGTGCTCATATGGAGGGCATGAAGCAGCTCCAGAAAGGGATTATTGGAAAGGTGCATACCATCAAAGCCATTGATCACCAGCACCGCGAGGCTATCGGCCGTGCGCCGGCAGAACCTGTGCCCGCAGGTGTCAATTACGACTTATGGCTTGGTCCGGCCCCGAAAGTTCCTTTTACTAAAAACCGCTGGCATTACACCTGGCGCTGGTTTTGGGAGTACGGAAATGGCGATGCGGCCAATGATGGCGTACACCAAATTGACGTTGCCGTGTGGGCGCTCGGTGACCGGTATCCGAAACGAATTGTTTCCGCGGGCGGGCAGTATTTTTACAACGACGACCACCAGACCCCCGATACACAAACCACCATTTTCGAGTACGACGACACCCAGATCATTTGGGAAATGCGCCTTTGGACACCGTACAATCTGGAAGGCCACGACAATGGCAATGTAGCTTACGGAACTGACGGGAAAATGGAATTCGGTCGTGCTGGGGTGATTGTCACCAAAGGTAAGGAGCAGATCAAAATAGAATCCCCCAATGAAGTGGAAGCGATCGTTCCCAACTTCCTTACCGCAGTTCGGGAGAACAATCCTGCCAAGTTGAATTCGCCCATTGAAAAAGGGGCCATCGCTACGAATATGGCGTTTCTGGCGAACATTGCCACGCGCGTTGGCGCTTCTTCGCTCCAATATGATCCCGTAAAAGTCAAAATCAATTCGCCCGGATTCGATGCCAAAGCGAACGCGCTGCTGGGCAGAGACTACCGAAAAGGGTACGAGCTCCCCTGGAAAGGTTAATCCGAATATGACCCTCACTAAACTCTTACGCTCATGAATAAAAATTCAACCCAAACCGTATTGGCACGGCCACTAGCCGTTGTTTTCACCGCAACGCTTTGTCTTACCCTGTTTGTCTGCAATCCACTTTTTGCCCAAAAAGCGAAAAAAGCCGCGGCCCAACCGACCGTTGCTTTCGAACAAAAACCCGGAGAGCTGACCATCACGATCGGGGGAAAACCGTTTGCAAGCTACGTGTATGAAGATCCGAAAATCAGCAGACCCTATTTCGCGCACGTAAAATCGTCCTGCGGTATTCAGGTTACCCGTAACAATCCGCCCCAGGAAGGAGATCCGAAGGACCATGCGACCTTTCACCCTGGTATTTGGCTCAGTTTTGGTGATATCAATGGCAATGATTACTGGCGTCTGAAGTCGCGCGTTGAGCACGAAATGTTTGTGGAGCAACCCAAAGGCGGCCCGGGTAGCGGCTCATTTACCGTCCGGAATTATTACATGACGGCAGACGGTAAAGATCGGGTATTGGCCGAATTAGTGAAATATACCATTCTGATCCGGCCTTCGGGTACCTTGCTGCTGACCAACAGTACTTTTTCTTCCGAAACCAGTGACCTGGCTTTCGGCGATCAGGAGGAAATGGGTCTTGGAGTGCGCGTCAACACCAAATTTACGGTTCAGTACGGTAAAGGACACATTACCAACGCCGAGGGGTTGAAAGAAGGGGCCGGAACGTGGGGAAAAGCGTCGAAATGGGTGGATTACAGTGGTGTAATCGACGAGAAAACCGTTGGCGTCACGATCATGCCCGATCCCGAAAACTTCCGTCCAAGCTGGTTTCACACCCGCGATTACGGGTTGATGGCGGCCAATGCATTTGGCAGGGAGGCCATGAAACAGGGAGAAAAGAGTTCCGTAGCCGTGAAAAAAGGAGAGAAATTTGAGCTTGGTTATGGCGTATTAATTTACTGTAAATCAAAAGGTCAGAAGGTTGATATCGAAAGCGCCTACCAAGATTATCTACAGGTCCTGAAAGATTGAGGATATAATAAATCATCAATACATAGTAAGCAAAGCACATTTTTCCAGGCAACTGGAGGGGTGTGCTTTGGTTTTCTAGCTGCATTAACTTTCCTTTTAGCTGCCCCAATAAATAACTTATCAGCCTTTTTTAGTTGTCAATCTATACACTTTATCTTTCACAAAGCTGTTTCATATAAAAGACATTCCTGAAGGATTTAAACTCACGGTTTCATTTGGGATTTCCATTTTTGAAAAGCATTCTTCTCAAAGAATCAGAACAGAGCTTTTTTCTCCAATTCTTACCTTATAGTTTGTACTTTCCTTGACGTATCAAAAGTATCTTATAACGGTTTGTAGACTACTATTTAGTTGGTTTTTCATATTTATAATGCCTCATAGTGTTTAGATTTCATCTATAAAGATAGTATAATAAGTTGCTGGACATTTTCTTAAATTTAAACCCGTTTTCCAGAACATCGTATCCATTAATCTTATTTTCAAATGCAAGTCGAACGGGAAGAATATGACGCAAAACCCTTATTTATTCGGGAAGGGGCTTTGAAATTATGGGGTGTGCCCCTGGCGATTCGGGAGGACCTGTGCCGGGTCCGGTACCTCTATTCATTGAATGAATATTTCGTGGAGGAGTGCCACGATAAAGAGACGGGTAAGCTCACCTGTATTTGTTCTTTTTCACGGGTAGATCGCTTAACACCCTACTTGGAGCAAATCGAGTTGTCCTGCTTAGATATACCAGAGTGAGGCTTAAAACTGAACCATAAACCATCTCTTTTAATTAACCATCTTTTTGTTTTAATCATCTGAAAACCTTATAGGTAACTAGTGAATTGCCAGATTTACTGTGTTTTCTATTCGTACTTATTTCTTACTTTATACGTACCGTTTATTCAAAAAAACAAAACCGAAGCGTTTCCTCATTGAAGATAGCCTCGCCCGTGCGATCGTATTGGCGAGGTTCAAGGAATTATTTTGGGGTGCATGTACTTGACGTATCGGTGGTTCAAAAGGTGACCCTGGCTCATTTTGCTGGTTGATTAGGACTTCTCTCTCCGTATTTTATCGGGTTCTACGCCTAAGGCTAAAACCCGTACTTCTACGCTAAAAGCATCCTCACTTACTAATTAGTTTTAATCTATAAAACCAGGATGCCTAACTACTTTTAGACTATGAAGACTTTCTTTCTCTGCTTTTTACTACTTGTTGTAGGGGGCTGTAAAAAAAATGAAGGTGAATCCGCAACGCCTGAAAAAACGGTAAATGATGTTGTTCTGACGGCCAAACAACTCAGTATGCCTCTCAGCACCTTTGACGCCGGACCTTACCCCATACAGTCGGTTTTGGTTGGTAATTCGATCTATTTCGGCAATTATTCCAATACGGCAAAGCCGCAGTTTTTTGTACGCTATGCCCTTGGAGGGAATACGTTTTCTTCGGCTTTGGCCAAATCCAATAATGTGTGTGGTTGTGGATACTCCAGTAAGCTGGTTTCGGATGGAACCAACGTTTTTTTTATTGCCAACGATGCTACCAAATACACGGCCTCCTCGAATAGCTGGCAAACCATAAGTTATCCAACAACCGCAAAAGATAATGCTGGAGAAGCAGGGGTTACGTATTATAACGGCAGTATTTATTTTGTGGGCGGACGCACGCCCAGTACGCTGTTTAAGTATTACTCGATCAGCCAGGATAGATGGTTTACCGTTCCGAATTATCTTTACGCAACCACCAGCACGGAATTAGTCGCCTATAAAGAAAAGATATATGCGCTTGGCGGGGCGGGTGCTAAACAGAAAATGGCTTATTTTTCAACCGCTACCAACACCTGGACCGCGTTGAAAGATATTCCTGTTGAGGTGGAAACTTCTTACCAGAGTGTGTATTCTGCGGTACTGGGCGATTATTTGTTTTTGCTGCAAAGTAAATCAATCTATGTCTATGACCTGATCAAGGATAGCTGGGCAACCGCTCCTATTTTGTTGGATAATGTTCCGAATTACGGCAACCTGTTTTCGGATGGGCAAAAGCTCTACATAAGTGGAAAAAATACCGCCAATATTCCCGCTATCACTGAATTAACGCTATCCATGAAATAACCGATTGCCTACTTTTAGTCTGTTCATTAGGGTCTTTATATTCCTGTTGCGTAGACACAGGCACGGGCGTCTATGGAGAAATCCCTGGTTCATTTTTCTGAACGAGGAAGGGGGCACTGTGAATCAATTGAACGAATTACTCCAAACCACACCCTCAAAAATCTGGCGCGATTCACCCTAAAAAGGACGCATCTCACCCCGGTGTGCGCACGACAAAACGCCTAAATTTGCTCTTGTCAACAAAATCCGGCAATACAGTATCGTATCTACCTTAACCAATCTAATTTGTTATGTCTTTCCAGGGTTATCTGAAAACAATCAAAACCAAAACGGGCAAAGGGCCTGAAGATTTCCGCAAACTCGCCCAGGAAAAAGGATTTACTACGGAGGGTCTGCTGAAAGCGGATGTGAAAGCAGGTGAAATTACGAAATGGCTTGCGGAGGATTTTTCGCTTGGTCAAGGCCACGCAATGGCTATTTATGCCCTGCTCAAAGGGATCAAAGATGAACAGAGTGAGTAACGCATTTTCTGTTAGAACCAGCTTTTAAGCTGGTTCTAACAAACGGTGTCAATTACACCAATCCCTGCGCCACCATCGCGTCGGCCACCCGGACAAAGCCCCCGATATTGGCGCCTTGCATATAGCTCATACGCCCATCCGGCTTGCGGCCATAGCGTAGGCATGTCGAATGAATCGTCAGCATGATCTCCTGCAGTTTTCTGTCCACCTCCGCGCGCGACCACGACAATCGCAGTGAATTTTGGGACATTTCAAGGCCGGAAACAGCCACACCACCCGCATTGGCCGCCTTTCCGGGCGCATACAGGATATCGTTATTCTCAAATACCTCAATTGCTTCCGGGGTACACGGCATATTAGCTCCCTCGGCCACGCAGATGCAACCGTTTTTGATCAATAAGCGGGCATCATCCCCGTTCAGTTCGTTTTGGGTTGCATTCGGCAAAGCGATATCACAGGGAATCTCCCACGGTGTTTTTCCTGCCACAAACTCACAACCGAACTTATCGGCGTACGCGTTGATGCGACCCCGCTCTTCGTTTTTCAACTGCATGATATAGGCTAACTTTGCTGCATCAATCCCGTTCTCATCGTAAACATACCCCGACGAATCGGAGACTGTTACCACCTTTGCACCCAGCTCGATGCATTTTTCCAGCGTGTATTGGGCCACGTTTCCGGAACCGGAAATAACCACCCGTTTGCCTTTGATACTGTCGCGCTGCTGGTTCAGCATTTGCTCCACGAAGTAAACCACGCCATAACCCGTTGCCTCCGGACGAATCAGGCTTCCGCCGTAGCTCGCGCCTTTACCCGTCAGGACGCCGGTAAACTCATTTTTAAGCCGCTTGTATTGACCAAACAAAAAGCCAATTTCCCGGGCACCAACCCCAATGTCTCCGGCGGGCACATCATTGTCTGAACTGATGTGGCGGAACAGTTCCGTCATAAAACTTTGGCAGAAAACCATAACGTCGCGGTCGGAACGTCCTTTGGGGTCGAAATCGGATCCGCCCTTACCGCCCCCCATAGGGAGCTGGGTCAGGCTATTTTTGAAAATCTGTTCAAAGGCCAGGAATTTGAGTGTGCTCAGGTTTACTGAAGGATGAAAACGGAGACCGCCCTTGTAAGGCCCAATCGCGCTGTTCATCTGAACCCGGTAGCCACGGTTGATTTCCACTTCGCCCTGCTCATTCATCCAGGGCACCCGAAAAATAATGACACGTTCAGGCTCTGCGATCCGCTCCAGAATTTTGGCTTTCTGGTAATGCGGTTTATCCGCCATGAAGGGAATAATGGTTTCGGCGACCTCGTGGACTGCCTGATGGAATTCATTTTCGCCGGGATTTCGACCGATGATTCCGGTCATGAAAGATTGGACTGAAGTCACTGTTCAAATAGTTAATAACCTTAAAAATAACGTGTCTTTTGTTGTACTTTGGGCTAATATAAGCCAGGATGGCCGAAAAACTATGGTTCTCGTAGAGGATAAGCTGAAAAAGGTGCCTAAGCCCTTCAGAATGCTGAACAATAGTCAGACGGTTTTTACCACGGGAAAAACGACCGAATTTGACGGCAAAGAACAGATACCGGGGCGCTCACTGGGGATAAGCTTTAGAGATGAATCGAAGGGAATTGAACCAAAAGCGTAGCTTTCTCAGATGATAATCAGAGTTGTATAGGGCTTGAGCTTTGGAACACTCATCTGGCGGTATTACGAAGGCTGACCGAATCCATATTGTTGCGCCTATACGATATATTATAAGATGGTCTATCAGAGAATGTAAAATCCATTGGGTTGTAGCGGTTCGGGTACCGTTTCTTCACTCAGTAGCTGGCGAATGTTGATGTCAATTGTGCGGGCAATCGCTGTGACGGAGACGTCACTGGGGCGATTGCGGAAGGGGTCCTGCAAATGAAACGCACTTTTTTCGATTAGCAAAAAGCCGGCGGCAATGAGAAGCAGGAGCGGTATTTCAAAAATCATCTCGACATTTTTGAGCGAAATTGAAAGTGTAATCACGAAAAGATAGATGAGGAAATGTAGAAAATGGCGGTAGGTCGATGGAAATACGGTTCCGTTAATTCGTTCAGCTTTTCCCATTGAATCGCAAAAGCGCACCAGGGTATTGTCAAGCTGGACGTGTCGAAACACATCAATGGAATTCTGTTGCCGTAGCTCCCGAATATCGCGGGCGTTTAATTGCAGGATGGCCAGTGGTTTGTTGGTGTGGTTTGACAGGATGGCGTAGTCCGTGCCTGACAGCAGCGACTCAATTCCATCCAGCGGATTTAGACCCCGCAAGGACTGGCCCAGCGAGTAGCACCAGGCTATTTGACGATAAGCTAATTTTCGGATGATTTCGGGATCGGTCTGGTCTAAAAAAGATTGTAATTGAAGGACAAAACTTCGGGAATCATTCACAATAGCTCCCCATACTTTGCGAGCTTCCCACCAGCGGTCGTACGACTGGTTCATTTTAAACGAGAGCAGTATCGAAATAGCCGTGCCTAAGAAAGTTGGTATGGTCAAGGGCATTTCGGGTAGATGCTCATTAATATATACGGTAAGCAGATTGGTGATCAAACCAATTAGTAGGACAACGAGCAAATCGAACCTAACCTTTTTAAAGATATAGGCAAAAGAGATCTTCCGGTCTAACAGCATAAGAAACCATTGTTTTTGGCACATAACGCGATTGCTCTGACGATGGTTTTCAAATTATGCGGATTAGCTTGACACTGCAGAAATAGTATAAACGTACTAAATGGCCACTAGTACTCTTATTGCCAAATCCGAAATTATTGCCTGTGAGTAAAGTTAACTTTTAGTGTTACTGAGAAAAAAGTCCAGCAGGACTAATATAATTTTTGTCTTATTAACTTTCATTCATTGTAATCTACATATTGATAAAGCAACGCTGATGATATACGAGTTAATAGATTTTTATCAACATAATACTTTATTTTACCTTAAAAATAGTATTATATATTCATATTGATTGATAAATTAAATTATTACTTTGTTTATAACTAGTAAGTTACAATTTATAACTATTGAGTAATGATAGATAATTTATATAATGTCTAATTCCTATTAGGTCCGATAATGTTTAATTGTCGGACCTAATAGTAATACAGGATTTTTCAGGTGAAATCTACATTTTGTTTGTTTTTTCCTATTTGTAGATTGTTATATTTTATTAAAAAAATGAGTAGTGAGAAAGAATTCTTATAGTCAATATGTATAATAAGGATATTTAACTATTTTAGTAATTATTATATAGTACTTGTATAAATTATTTTTGGATACCTCTTATAAAAACATTGAAATACCAAATCGAATTTTTGATAATTTAATTCTTAAATTATTTTCTGCAATTAGGAAAATCACTAAAAAGTTGAAATTAGTGCAAAGGCCCAATAGCCGATTAAACGCTAATTTAATTCTGATGTCACTTCACGCCGGTGGTGCGGGCTGCAGAAAGGTCAACACATCATGAAGGTGCGCGCTCATTTTCAAATGCGAGAAAAGTACCGTCTGGGCCTGTCGCTTCTTTTAGGCTTGCATAGTCACCTTTACCCTTCTGCGCAAAGGTGACTATGCGGTTTGGTCCCGATCAAAACCGGCCCAGGCACGATCTCCCATTTTGGGGAAGCTTTTTAAAGGCTACGTTTCTCACTCGTGGGGTGGTAAACTTCAGATTGATAATCCGACCACCTTTGTCCCGATCAAAGTAAACTTTAACCGATGAATTTTGAATAGCAAAAGCGTCTTTATACGTCGGCAGTAAGGTGTAAGTGGCATCCGAATAGCGGTGAATAATGAGTTTTCCACTTTGTAAGTAAATCCTCAATTTGGCATCTACTTCGTCGGAATAGTAGTCGCCGGTATAAGCTTCCAACGCTTTCTGATTGACCAGTGCCGGTTCGGCAGCTTCATAGATTCTCGTGTTTGTACCCGTTTTATAGAGTAACCGTTGTTTTCGGTTGGGTTGAATGGTTATTCGGTCTGATCCAAGCCTAAATTCATTCTCTGCAATGGGGGTCAACTGCTCGCCCTGGTTCGTAGCCAGCTTCCCCGCTTTGACCACTAAGCTTAATTCGCTGCCGGTTTGGAGGTCTCGATACCAACCGGTGTACCGGGCTAATTTCTCAGTAGCTACCGTTAGGGTATCCGGTTTTTTAGGCCTTGATTCAGATGATCGATTCACTAAAAATAGCTTACGTAACTGACCGGTTCCGTCGGGCTTGCCATCGAATTCCGACGTATTAGCCAGCCAGGCAATCGATAAGCCAAGGGCTGGATAATATTCCAGCGTAGACCGGTAACCAGCCGTTGCCCCATCATGCATGATCACTTGCCAGCCACGAATCGAGTCAATTCGCAGACCAGCTCCATACGCATTCGTTCGACCGTTATTTAGTGGCATAGTGCTAAGTTGCCTGGCTAATAAGGAGGGATCACCCAACTTTCCACTCCCGTAATACGTATTCCACCGCAATAGATCTTCGGCCGTAGTCAGCAATCCCCCATTGCCATAGACCGATTCATTGGGCATGTCACTAAAATACGTATTGTCATTTTTCCCATAAGCAATGGCGCGACCGGGTACGATTTTTTTTGGATCCGTTCGCCACTGGGTATGCTTCATACCCGCCGGTTCAAAAATAGCCGAACGGGTAAAGTCGGCCAGACTCTGACCACTGACTCGCTCGACGATAATGGCAAACAAAACATAATTGGAATTGCTGTAGAGGTATTCCTCACCGGGCTGATGATTCAGCGTCTTTTGGCGGCTAAGAATAGCGAGCACGTCTTGGTTGCTGTAGGTTTTGGTGCCCCTAGGCCAATCGGATAACGCCATGACATTACCCCAGTCCTTGATCCCACTGGTATGGTGCATCAAGTGTCCTAGGGTGATCCGTGTTTTGTAGTCGGGCAATTCGGGGATGTATTTTCGCACATCATCGCTTAAAGCGAGTTTACCCTGTTGCTCCAGCAATAAAATAGCCGCGGCCGTAAATTGCTTGGAAACTGAACCGGCTTCGATAATCGATTGAGTCGTTAAGGGAACCTGGTGCTCCAGATCGGCCAAGCCCCAGGCGTGGGAAAAAATCAGCTGTCCGTTGCGACTGATCGCTAGTTGACAACCGGGGGCAGTTGATTTGTATTGCTGAAATATACTTTCAATCAACGCTAGTGTATCTGGCTTGGTTTGAGCCGTGGACAGACCCCATATCGAAACGAATAACAGCGTAAGCAAAAACTTTTTCATAGTACCAGGCTAGTGGCAGCCTTAACCTTCAATGCACATACTTTGTGCCATCAAAACTAAACGCTGATAAAGAGACGATTACGGATCATATACTGTCCATAATCGTACAACTGCTGTCCGTAAATAACTGTCTTTTTTTACTGGTAACTTTTTCGGCTGCCATCGTTCCACATTAAAAAAATGTTTGTTACTTGTTCACCTTTTTCACGTTCGTTTCGGTGACATTTTTCATCATCGCCCGGTCCATCGCATAGTGCACACAGGCGGGGTCTTCGCCCGAATACAGAATATTCATGAAATGGCAGTCGGCGACCGGGGCTTCAAGCATGACCGGAGCGTGCCCCGTTGCCATGACATTCATCGCGTAGATGTTATTCAATTTGCCGGGCTGGGACAGTTGACCGTACCCTTTTCCCCCAATCAAGACCGCATTGTGCCGCCCGCCGAGGCCCTTCACTTCGCGCGAAATCAGTCCTTCAATGTATACGTGGTGGATGCTGGCACTGTCGCTGGCCCGAATCGCAATCCCCCGGCAAATGGATTCGCAATTGATGTTAGTGATGAAAATCTGCTCGGTATCATCCTGCGGTCCTTCCCACACGCTGGTGGTGACCATGGTCGAGTGAAGCGTTCCATTCCGATCCAGCAGGGCGGGACGGACGTTGAGGCTCGATAAGGCGATAAAGTCATCCCCCGTGAAACCCGAAATGTTACTGATGCGAAAATTTTTACAGCCCTGGCGCAGATCAATACCGTCGCGATTGAACACCTTTACTGGTTTGCCATGAATGGTAATCTGCTCCGGATTATATAGTTGTAGCCCATTGAGCTCGGCATTCCGCGTCCGTTCGAAGCTGACGGCCCAAGCGTGGGTGTTTTCAATGCGTACATTGTTGAGGGAAAACCCATCGACTTTGGCGATTAAAATCAGAATGTTGCGCCAGTCTCCGGTCTGCTTTCGATCCGCTCGGGCGGCGTCACTGCCGTAACTGACCCGCCAGTTTCCTTTTTTTCGGTCGGCTTCCGGATCCAGCGAAAGCGCGCGCGCACCGTCTCCGGTCGCTCTGGGGTTGTCCGCTCCTTTTAAAACGACCTGACCAACCCCCACCAGATGAATGTTTCGATTCCAGACCGGCGCTTCGATGCCGATCCCGACGTTATCACTTCGAAACATATTATCCCGGCAGGAATCCGACAGTTGGATGGTACAGTTGTCCAGCATCACCGTCATATCACTCGGCAACAGAATGGCTTCATCCACTTTCCAGATCGTTCCTCCGTTGCCATTCTGCCGGGGAATGGTGACCAGATTGGTCGTGCCCCGAGCGGCCCGAATGGCTTGCCGGATTCGTTGGCTATCCGTCCCCGAAAAAGCATTGGGGGTAATGGGAAGGGATGGATCCACCGACCCAGGATATCCTGCTGCATCAACCGGAAGGATTAACGCAGCCAGGAGGAAAAGCGAAATAAGGAAAGTCAAGAGTTTATTAGTCAACACATACCGGAGGTGAATGGCTTCTTTTTGCTGTTTGGGAAGCCTCGCCAGAGCGGCCTGTCTTTGAATGCCTTTTCTATAAAGGAACTTAAAGGCGCTTTTGTCTCCGCTTTGGAATGCGCGCCAAAGCGAATGATTATCAACCCATCGTTCTGAATTAGAAAAAGCTTTGTCCTTCATGCCTGCCTGTAGAATAGTAAGTGACCTAAAATTAGGGAATTTCTCTCATTTGGAGCCTCGCCTGGTTGATTCACACCGGTAATCGTGTGCCTCGAAACGGACTTCAGTAATAAGGCTGCGTCAACAGGGGACGGTCTTCTGGTCATTTCAGTCACGGGACAGCGGGGCGGAGGTTGGTTTCAACGATAAAACCCGCCCGCATTCCACCATCTTGGTAGCTAGTAGTAGTCTGTATAGCGCTTGCATCCGTACTACGTAAAGAAATACGTTTTTTTGGGCTGCTTTAAGTAGCTTGGGCCGCATCTCGTGTGTGCTCATCGTAGTAGCTTTTCCATTTCCTAACCGAATCCCTATGGCTGACCGTCTTGTACCCTTATCAAGAAGACAATTTCTGGCCGCTGCTTCATTCGTAACTGCTTATGCGTTAGGGAGCCCGACCTGGGCTTCACACCCGGCAGCGCCGGGGCCGTCGAATCAGCCGGTTTCGTTCAACCATTTTCCGTCTACGTTGCACGCTTTTATCTGGCGGAACTGGAATCTGGTACCCATCGAACGACTGGCGGCCGTGGTGCAGACAACTCCGAAAGCAATACGCAAATTGGCCTCGGTTATGGGGCTGCCCGCCAGCCAACCGGTTTCAGTGGATCAGCAAAAACGCAGTTACCTGACCATCATCCGCAGGAACTGGCACCTATTGCCCCGGGAACAGCTGTTGACCCTTTTGAATTGGACCGACGAGAAGCTGACATTCACGCTTCAGGAAGATGATTTCTTTTATATTAAGCTGGGGAGCCATAAACCAGAATGCCAGCCTATCAAGTTGGTGGAGGAATCGGCCGAAACCAGAACCCGCGAAAAACAGCTTGCCCGGTGGATTCGGGAGGAGTTTCCGGACGGTTTTCCAACGCATAAGCAACCCTTATTTCAGTTTGTCAGGGACTTATCCCAACGACCCACCCAGCAGTCGAACCTTGCTTTATCGCAGATTTCGCCCCGGTTTGGGTATGCTTATTTTGCATTATTTGGCGATCCCTTGCTGGAGCCGGACATCGACCCGTATCCGGAAGGCTATTTGGAGCAGATGGCGGCTGCGGGCATGGATGGAACCTGGATGCACATTGTACTTTCCAAAATTACCCCCTTTCCCTGGGACCCTGCCGTTAGCGATCAGTGGGAACAACGGCTGGAAAATTTGGGGAAGCTGGTGAAAAAAGCGCGTCGTCACGGCATTGGCATTTATTTGTACCTGAATGAACCCCGCTTTTTACCCCTCACTTTTTTCGACAAATACCCGGCGTTAAAAGGTGTAACCATCGGCCAACAGGCCGCACTGTGTACATCACACCCCGAGGTTCAACGGTATCTGGCTGATTCGATTGCGCTACTTGTAAACCGGATACCCGACCTGGCCGGTTTCTTCTCCATCACGGCTTCGGAAAACCATACCAATTGCTGGTCGCATGACAAGGGGAGCGAATGCCCACGGTGTTCAAAGCGCAGCCCAGCCGAGGTGCTAGCCGAGTTGAATCAGATCTACTGGTCGGGCATTGACCGGGGCATGGCATCCCAAAATTCGTCGAACACCCCTCAATTGATTGTCTGGGATTGGGGGTGGAAGGAAGGCTATGCCGAAGAAATTATACCGAAGCTACCCAAAACTGCCGCCCTGATGAGCGTCAGCGAGTGGGAACTGCCCATCGAACGGGGGGGCGTCAAAAGCAAGGTGGGTGAATATTCCATTTCGTCGATCGGACCCGGTCCCCGGGCGTCCAGACATTGGGAAATTGCCAAGCGGCACGGGCTGAAAACAATCGCAAAAATTCAGGCTGGCAACACTTGGGAAATTGCGGCTGTTCCGTACATCCCAGCGCTCGAAAATGTAGCAACCCATGCAAAAAACCTGCGTGTTTCCGGCGTCAATGGGCTCATGCTTGGCTGGACATTGGGTGGTTATCCTTCGCCCAATCTGGAAGTAGTGGCCGAGATGGGAGGCAGCTCCTGGGTGGAGCCATTGGAAGCCATGCAGCGGGTAGCTCAGCGACGATTTGGGATGGCCGGGCCCGCCGTGACGGAAGCATGGCGGCAAATGAGCCGGGCGTTTTCGGAGTTTCCCTATCATGTCGGTGTCGTATACAACGCGCCGTTACAAATGGGGCCGGCTAATCTGCTTTGGCCAAAACCAACGGGCTACAAGGCGAGCATGGTGGGGTTTGGCTATGATGACACGAAAAGCTGGCGGAGTGTTTATCCAATCGATGTCTTTATCAGTCAGCTTGAAAAAGTCGCATTCGGATTTACTCAGGCGGTAAAAGAGCTGAAAAGTGAAACGTCGACGCTACCGCTTACCAACCCGGAAAAACAAAGGCTGGCGGGTGAATGCCGAGTTGCCGAAACCGTCGGCATTCACTACGCGAGCGTCGCGCTCCAGGCGCAATTTATTCAGATTCGTGATCAACTGGAAACGGGCAGGGTATCCAAAAAGGAGTCGCAGGAAATGGTGGTGGCGTTGGAGGAAATATTGAACAAAGAAATTTTACTCGCCAAACAGCTGGTCGGACTACAGGCGCAGGATAGTCGGTTGGGCTTCGAAGCATCCAATCATTATTTTTATGTGTGTACGGATCTGGCTGAAAAAGTCATCAACTGCCGGGACCTGCTCCAAAATTGGCTTCCAGCTTTGAAAAAATCACTTTTATAATTGAAAAACTACGTTTTCATCGTCAGTACGTTGATCTGACTGGCGTTGGGCAATGGGCTACCCAAACTGGTGACGAGTTTATAGCTCATTTTATCATCCACCAATAACCCCACAGCGGGATTGCCCACCTGGACGGCTGGAAGCCGCTGCCACTCGTCGAGTTGCTGGCGAATTTTTTCCTGCAGGCCTGCCGACGGTTTTCCAATCCAGACGCCCACATAGCGTTGTTGATCGATCCGGTAGAAAAGCAGACTCGGCTTGCTAATGCCTACGGAAATGCCGGATCCACGTAGGTCGAGCATAGCCCAACCCGGCTGACTCAAGATTTGTTGGCGGATATGGGCCACCTGACTACGGCTGGATTTTGGAGCGGCAGTGCCCAGCATTCGCTCCGGTTGTGCGGTCAATTGCTCCTCCCCCAGGGCTACCTGTTCATAATACCGTGATTTAATCAGCCGCGCCAGCGTTCGGGTTGACCACCCTTCATCGGCGGTTGTGTGCAGGTAAAAGTGCCGTTTCTGCGGGTTATCAATGGTAAGCAATATGCGGTAGTGAGTCCAGGTAAGCTCGGTCCGCAGGATTTGTCGCAGGTCCGTGAATTCTCCACGCACTGCGTGGAGAATTGGAAAGTGAATATAAAATTGCCGAAACCACCATAAATTGGCATGACCATACCCCTTCCCAAACTCCCCAGTCAGAAAAACGGACAACGATTCAATAAGTTGAATACCGTACTCGGCCCGCTCCTCCCCCTGCTGCTCGGTTTCAACAATGATGCGCCCGATATGCCAGTAAGCCTCTACTCGGGCAAATTCTGGATGACGATTGGCGGCCAATCGATCCGGATCGACCAATTGCCGCAAATATTGATACAGTTCCTGCTGCTCTCTGATGGGCTCCATGTCGTTTACAAACGAAGTGAAATTGTGTAGGCAGTGTGGCTAGCACACCCTGAAAATTGAATGCGAAGTACGTTATTTATCCTCATGAAGAATAATCCCGAGCTAATAAAGCGGTAAAATGTAGCATTTTGACCGGCTTTTTAAATGAACCATTTACTACTGAAACAGAAAGCGGAACAGTGAACCAGACTACATCTCAACAGTTCAAGTGGTCAGTGCTGAAGGCGACAGCCGAAAGTTAATTGTCAGCTCAAGTACTGGCGCTACTCCACATAAATCATGCTTTCTTTTTGAAAGTTTGTTCAAATTATTCCTTTTGATTTAATTGGATTACGGGGTACAAAACTAAATCTCATGAAATATTTTGCATACAATCTTGTACTTATCCCCTCATATACCCTCTCCCGTATCTAGAAGTCAAATCTTTTAAAATTTCACGGTCATCATCTTGATCATCGCTAGCCCCCCGCAGCACAGTTAACACAGTTAACCCGAGACGTGAAGACCGTTGGATTGAAGGCGAACTCCGAATAAATTCACGGTCGTCGCGAGAGACAACTTTAGCTAAATTAGAAAATTCACCCAGATTGGTGGACTCATCCTTTTGATCCAATCGCTTGGTATAAGCCCGCAGACGAGTATAAAACTCGCTAGAATAGCCAGAATCAATAGCCAAACGACGCAGTTGATTGATCGTTTCCCTTTCTAGGCCGTATTTATCCGAAATCCCATTAATCCGTTTCTCAAAGTGTCTGACCTGATCAATATGCCGCCGCTCCCTATGGGGTTTCTCCTTATGATAACTATTTTCTTTATCGTATTGGAATTGGTTTTGAAAACCCTTGGCAGTCTCTTTTTGAAAATTAATAATGTTAAACCGGGTCTTTCTGGTGTGGGGATTTAACGTAATTTTCTGTTCCTGATCTCTGGTCGAAACAATGACATGAACATGAGATTGAAAACCCGCTTTCCAATCTCCTTTTTCTGCTTGACCGCTCCTCACATCCTTATCGTCCCATCGGTATTTCCTCGTCTGGTGGACAATTCCGTACCAAACCAAATCCTTTCCGCTTAACTGCTGCCCATCTTTGAGGATGAAATTTTTAGCATAGTGATCCATCACGGTACGCGTAAATTCTTTTAACTTATCTAAATCGTTTTTAATATGCTTTAGCTCATCCTCGCTCGGGCATAGTACTAAAGAAACAAACTTAGTATCATCCGCCTTCAACCCTTTTACGTTATTATCAATTTCCCGGACAACCGTATCTCGGTTAAGAAAATGCATTTCATCCGAAAAGTAAAACGTCTCTTTTCCGTTGGCCTCTTTTGCCTCATGCTCAAAATAGTTGACCAGGCGGGCACAGCTTCCCTTGTTATCGTAGTTTATCTCTCGATTTTTTTGGGGTGGCAATACCTTTGTAATCATTCAGTAGCCGATTTACGAAGTCCTTTTTTACGCTGAAACATATCAGCCGCTTTCGTGCGCAGGTCATTTTGTTCCTGCTCCGACAAGCCCAGACCTGCCAGCAGCATATCAATAAAAATCTCCATCAGGTTGACCATGTCATAGGTCACATCCTCAATAGAATCAACTTGGTTCTTCAGCTTGAAGACATCCTCCGAAAAGGGAACTAAATAGGTGCGCTGCTGTACTTGCATGAACGCAAAAATAGTATTGCGAAGCTTCCTAACCTCCGTCAAAACATCCTGCTCTTGCCCAAGTGTTCGAGGATCTATGTGATTTCGGAGGAAGTACTGAACAGCTGTCTCTGCATATAATTTGAGCGTAACCTTGGTTGGTTTGCGCATCTTCCTTCTTTCAAATTCGCTGGACTTTCGGTATAGCTCTTTAAATTCCTGACCGGCTAGTTCGTTCAAAATTATGATTTCGTTAGACAATCGCTCAAAAACAGCCTCATCCACCTTTATAACCTTATCTGCCATATAAACGTGTTGAATATACGGCAAAAGTTAACCTTTTATTTGCATAAATAAAAGGTTAACAAAGGTTTATGACATAAAGATAACCTTTCTAAATATCTATGCTATTGATAAAGATCAAATTAGCAAAGCAAATTTGCTTCCTTCTTGCTAAGAAGGAGAAAAAAAGCCCTCACTCCTACCCTATTCTCATTTGTAGACTGCTCAGCAATTCAGCGAAGAACGATATGAAACCGCAATTATTCAAAAATCCACACCATTCGGAACTATCCTGAGAATCTTGTAGCAACTTGACTATAAAGTAATTTATAAAAGTAATAACAAAAAAAATTATTGCTAAGCAATAAATGTGGTTTTGTACTTTAATTATTTTTGTAGTGTTATATATTTGTTATTTAGTTAACTATATAACATTCTACAAATTTGAAATATTGAGTCGATGAGGATATTTTGTGCAGCAAATATGAAGGGTGGGGCCGGAAAATCTTCGGCTACATGCTGGTTGGCCAATACACTGGGCAAGTTAGGTCAACGCATTCTGGTTATCGACGCCGATAACCAGGGTACCATTGCTGAAATCCGGCAGGATGATCGGTTCAGATTACTTGCCAGGAACAAACCCCTCCTGTTTCCGTGGGATTTAAAAATGGCCAATCCATCTCAAGCCCAGCTAATCATAGAGGAAGCATATGAAGCTGATCAGTACGACCTTATATTCATAGACATGCCCCGGATGACCGGCTTAGAAGATGATGCCATACTAAGTCTTTTAACCATGGCCGATAGCTTTCTAATTCCCATTAAAGCCCAGCGGGGGGATGCCATGTCAGCGGCCCATTTTATGGCCACCATGCGCGACTTAAAAAAAATTCGCGAAGAAGAAGGGTTTACGACATATGTATATGGCTTTCATAACCAATGGCGAAACATCACGGAAAATGAAGATGTCCCTCCATTCGCCGAGGACAACGGAATTGAACTGTTTACGCATATTGTTAAGTTCAAAAAGATTTTTGAGCACTATAATACCTATACGTCTTTATTGGAAACGAAGGAAGGCAGGGAAGAATTTGGACCGTTTCTGAACGAATTCATCCAAAAATATGAATTAGATATAATTGTACCCGAACCTATATAACATACAAGAATGGCAAAACAAAAATTTGGCTTAATCGCTAAGGGAGCAAGGGAAAAAGCGGCAATAGTTGCAAGGCCGACTGGCCCCGCAGGGGAAAAGGAAATAAACCCTTTACCAGAACCTAACCCATTGGAAACTTCCTTGGCCGCTAATAGCCCTATTTCCAGTCCACAGGAAGTAGGTAGTGAACCGAAATCGGGAACCATCAGGCGCAGTCATCATGATAAGCCCGTTCCTGAGTCTCGTAACACTCAGGAACGCAAAAAAAAGCAATCACAGCAGGCAGGGCCAATCAATGCCGCGCGAATTTCTAAGGATGCACACCGGTTACTGAATATGATTAATTCGATCACGGGTCAAACACATAGCCAAATCATAGACGAGCTATTAGTAAAGCACCCATTGTACAAAACATTAAAACCAATCTTAAAAATAAAATTGGAATAAATTATGACTTCTTCTCTGCGTCAGTTTCACGATCTGTCTTGGTGTCGCTGGATGGGTAGTCCAAGTCATGAAGGATGGCCTTGAGAATAGCCGTTGGCGTTTTCTTGAGAAGGGATGAAATGGCAATAATTTCTTCTACAGTGAATTTCTGAGGATTTTTCTTACGCTGGTGCAAAGTACCTCGGGCAACCTTTAGTTCATTGGCAACATGCTCCATGGTAATGTTAGCAGATTTAAGTTGACCAGTCAAGGATTGAATAGGATGCTTTGGCATAATGAGGGTGTGACTAGAGGATGAATGCAAACCAAGGGTGGTCTGCAAGTGGGATCAATTGAATAAATCCGTTGCACAAAATTAGTTTCAAACCGGTAGCAATCAGCAAAGACTCAAAAGAAACTTAAAATTCCTACTCCAAGGAAAACCATCGTTTGTAAAAACGTACACTGCACCCTAAGGACCAGAAACAATTTTATTGCAATGTATGGGGTTACCAACAAGGGTTATAAGGTTCATTCCCCAATGGTTATGAATCTTCACGCAACCGGAACGCGCCATAGCACATCCGCGAATTGATGACGACAGTCAAAAAAAATATCAACCGAATCATAACCGGCCTTAAGAGCCAGCTGCTGTATTTCCGTTGGGCTGTATTTTTGAGAGACCTCCATATAAATGGGTTCGTCCCGTTCAAAGGGAATCACCGTGTCATCATCAAGGGTTACACGCTGGGAACTGCGGCTGATCAGATAACTTTTACAGCTACCCGACAAAGGATCATAAACCGGAAAATGCTCAAACTGGTGGAGTTTAAAATCTGCCCCCAACTCCCGGTTGATGCGGTGCAGCAGATTCAGATTAAAGGCTTTGGTCAGCCCCCCTTTATCATTATAAGCCTCCAGAATCGTCTGAGGGTTCTTTTTGAGATCAAAGCCCACCAACAGAAAATCACCTTCGCGTAAGTATTCCTTTGCCTGCTGAAAAAACTGGACGGCTTCGTGGGGAAGCATATTTCCCACGGTTGCGCCCAAAAACAAAACAAGTTTAGGCCGGTCAGTTAGAACCTGAATCCGATCCAGCATGGCAAAATAGTCCCCTGCCAATTCGTTCACCTCTAGTTCGGGCAGTTTGGCCCTCAATGTCTGACCCAGGTAAGCCAGGATGTTGGCAGAAATGTCAATGGGAAAATACCGCTGGCGCTCCGCCATCCTCAGCGCTTCCCTCAACAAATAAACCGTTTTGGAACCATCTCCCGCGCCTAATTCAACGATATCCAGCGTCCCATGCGCTTCCGCGTTACAACGCGCCAGAATTGCCTGACTTTGAAACATAAGAACTTCCGCTTCCGCCCGCGTCAGGTAATACTCCGGACAGTGCATAATTTGTTGAAACAGTTCATCACCCCGGGCATCATAAAAGTATTTTGACAGAAGGTATTTAGGTGAAGCTGATAACCCATTGTGCACATCAACCCGAAAGGAACTGTCAACAAGCGTATGATTCATTCTAGTCTTAAAAAGTCGTTGATGAAAATGACTGCGCCAGCCGGATACCGGTAAATTGCCAGCGCAAAGGAGCATGAAAGAAATTGCGGTAGGTCGGCCGACTATGGCCTGGCGTAGTTGCTTCGGAAGCGCCCCGCAACACCATCTGATTAACCATAAATTTGCCATTGTATTCCCCAATGGCCCCCTCGGCTTTGGCGAATCCCGGGTAGGGCAGGTAAGCGCTTTCCGTCCATTCCCAGCGGGAACCCCAGTGGAACCGATGTTGGGCGGTCTCCCATTCGGCCTCAGTGGGCAACCGCAGTCCTCGCCACTGGGCATACGCCCAAGCCTCATAATAACTCACGTGGCAGACCGGATGATCAAGGGGCAGGAGTTGGAGTCCTTTGGCTGTATAATGATGCCATTGACCATCGATGCATAGCCAATACATGGGGGCTTTGACCAACAGCGATTTGACCCAGTCCCACCCTTCGGCGTGCCAGTATCGAAACTCCTGGTAGCCCCCAGCCTCCATAAAAGCCAGGTACTCACCATTGCTCACAAGTTGTTTCCGAATCTGATACGGGGCGAGATAAACTTTGTGATATCCCAGTTCATTATCAAAACAAAACTCGTTACCCAAAGCTCCTATTGAATAAACGCCTTCCGGCTGGGTAATCCATTCTTCCCCGCTGATGGCGGGGACTTCGGGTTTGGTATAGTCCGTCCGATAAGCGGGCAAAAGCGGATTAGTCCCCAGGATGAATTTAATGTCGGTAATCAGCAGTTCCTGATGCTGTTCCTCATGGTTAAACCCCAATACGATTGTTGCATATAAAGCGTCGGAAATCAGATTCTCACCACTCAGAAACGCCTGCATAGCAACATCGACGTAGGACCGGTAGGCCATCACCTCAGCCACCGATGGCCTGGAGAGATTGCCCCTATCGGTGCGCACCACCCGGGCCCCAACCGTTTCGTAATAACTGTTAAAGACAAAGTTGTATTGCTCATTGAATACCTGATACCCCTTGGCATGCGGCAAAAGCACAAACATTTCAAAGAACCAGGTAGTATGACCCAGATGCCATTTAGGTGGACTGACATCCGCCACAGGTTGAACCACAAAATCTTCTGCCTGCAACCCTTGGCAAATGGCTTCACTACGCGCCCGTAGTTGTTGATAGCGCTCTATTAACTCCATCGTATCCTCTCTGTAGATTTCAGCGGCCAATCCATCAATTTTAAACTATCCTCAATACTGAAGGGTATAAAAGTAGTCTGTTTTTTTATTCTTCAAAGGTCGATACAGCGCATTATTACTTGGTGGGCCTAGGCGAAATCGACTGGGCCAGCCCCGGTTTCCACCTAGCCAGCGTGGCGATAGACAGGGATGTAAAATCAAATTGGAAAAGCGAAAGGCGTACACGTGCACCGTTGTAATAAAATAGGGCAAATAGTAAAAAGACAGGTTAGACAACCGTAGCCTAGAGGACTCTCCATCCTCCCAAATCCTTTCAACGGTTAAACATCTGCTGAAGTTATAACCAATAACTATCTTAAATTGCACCCCTACTTTCTACGGAAGCGATACAATTGTAGACTTTACCTTTGATCAAAAATTAGCTGGATCAAAATAGCCTTGCTCCCCGCTTCATAAACCTTGTTAACATCCATAAACCCATCGCCAGCATTTATATTCATGAGTACATCCCTTGCTTCTATTCGTTGCGCTGAGTTGCAATCCTAAAACCAAGACGCCTGATCCCCTCACTCCGTTAGCTTGTCTATTAACCGGTACGATCGTTAAAACAGACATCAAGGATCTGGAAGGCACGATAATCAAAACATCCACCAATTTCACCAGCACCTTTACCCGCGACACATCCTTTTCCAACCCCTTTGGAAGGACCACGTACCGGTTTACCTACGACCAACAAGGTTTTTTAACCAAACGGATGCAATCGTATAGCCGGGAACCAGCCGTACCAAATTACCCCGCTCTAACGACGGTAGAAGAAACATTCTCGTACCGAGACGGCAAATTAGAAGAGATTGTTACCCGTTCAACTGATGATGGCCGAATAGGCTATCAAACTACGCAGCGGTATAACTATGACCTTGCGGGTAACCTAGTCCAGTATACATCGGCTGATTCGTATGGAAAAAAAGTAATCCGTACGTTTGAAAACGGTATTCAGAAAAGTTATAAGACGGCAGATGCTTCTGGCCAAATCACCGACAAAACCAGTAATTTCAATGCGCAGGGTTATGAGATCATATCTTTTTACTCGCCTGAATTACAATTCCATAATTTTTACAATGCAAACGGTAGCCTGACGAAACGAGAAATGTGGTCTGAGGGACGATTAACTAGTTATACCGAGCTAGTGTATGGCCCCAAAAGCCTTCAACATGAAGCCATGCCTCATTACAAGGGCCACCCCACGATTCCTGGTCTTACGGGTGCTGGTACTTACCTGGTCGTTAAGTCCACCAATTATTCGGTAAACCCAACCAACCAACAAGTATCGAAAAGTGATGAAGCCACGATGACGTATGAGTTTACCAAGCATGGTTTCGTTTCCATCAGGACGACGCATTCAACGACGTTTTCTGCCGACGAAAAACCGACAAATACCTCTATATCAACGGAAACTAGTATTTATGATTGCCCAAATTAAAGCCAAATCCTTATTGGTTCAACTGTAAACAGTAGTCACTTTGGGAATCAAAAGAACGGCCCTTAAAGTCGGTTGAAGGGTTTATACTCCATCCAGTCCACTTCCAATTGGTAGGGTTTGTTAGGAGCTTCTGTCGACAGCGGATTTGTTTCAACCGCCCAATTGTTCGTATGCCAGAAATTCATCCGGTAGCGCGAAGCATTTTGGGGAATACCCAGCGTCGACCCCTGGTAATCCCACAACACGATTTTCGCCCCCGTCGTAGGGTGAAGCATCCACCACCGAAGGCGGTCGGGATACCAGTCGAATCCATACGTATAAAATTGCGATGAGGCATCATAGCCGGGCAAAGGGGGCAGCGTTTCGGGCTGGTTCTGCAAGCCCTTCAAGGGGGTGGGTGTACCATCATAATTAATTTTTTGCTCGGTCGTGTAAATGATGCCCTTGGCTAAATTGATCGTCCGGCCAATCCGCTGCAAGGTGCCAGTCTGCCCCGTCCAGGTACCAATGTAAATAATCGTGGGATCAGCAATGAGCCACTCGATGTCAATCTCACTCAGGCCGGGTATACTATCGACGTGGTAGGTAAAATACCCCACCACGGCCCCTACATTGGGCTGTAGACTCCTTACGGCGGGCACCTTGATGCGGGCCGAATACGTGCCGAAATGAGTGAACTTAGTCGAGATAATTTCGGGTCCTTTCCCGGCCCCGGCGGCCTCATCCGGGTTAATCTGAAAGGAAAGAATCTTACTTTTCGGTTCCGATGGAGAAGAAATGCCCTGCGCATACTTAAACGGAAGATTTTGCCCGGTCGAACCGTATCTGAAATAAGGGGAAGACGGCTTGCTGAACTCCTCTTTAAACGCTTTCTGGAATAGTTGGGGCTGGGCACTGGCAGCAAAACAGACTACCACCAGAAGCAAGAACATATATCTCATCATAAAACGGCCTGAACCTTGATCAAATTTAACACAGCCTCCAAGAGTAGAACCAAGTTAGCCGTGCAGCTCTAACGCTAAACTAGGATTTCTTGTTACAAATGGGCGCACATTTTGGGTCAGATCAGTTATCCAGAACGGTATGGCTTAAAACCGAATCATTAAAAGCCGCTGCCAGGAGGGTCGCTGCTCTGTTTGAGCCGCAACAAACCCATTGAGCGGTAACGCCCCTATGGCAAGACGAACTAGTTTCCTTACTTTTAAGTCAAAACTTACTTACTTGACTGTCCGGCTAAACAGGCTCCCCCATAATTAGGATGAAACAACACATCTTTACCATACTGGCTAGTTGGTTTTTCACACAAGTGGGAATTGCCCAATCTATCGGCACCTTCACGGATACGCGAGACGGCCAAACCTATAAAACAATCAGCTTTAAAGAAGCTTCGACGGGCAAAGCCGTTACCTGGATGGCACAAAACCTAAATTACAAAGTTGAAGGCAGCTATGCGTATGATGAAAAGGAGACTAATCGAAAAGAGTTGGGCTTGCTGTACACGTGGGAGGCAGCGAAAAAAGCATGTCCCAGCGGTTGGCATTTACCAACCGATAGCGAATGGGCTACGCTGGTGAATCAATTTGGCGGTATGGACATGGCCGGTGAAGCGTTGAAAAGCGTCAAAAGCTGGAATGAAGAGGGTAACGGCACGAACACCAGCGGGTTCGATGCGCTTGCAGGAGGCTTTCGAAGACCTGATGGCAGTTATACGTTCCAAGGTATTCTCGGTAACTTTTGGACGTCTTCACTTACTAACTCGGTCGATAAAGCCTGGGCATGGAACTTTCACTATGGTGGTCCTCCCAGTAGCAATAAACAAAATTTAAAAAAAGCGTTCCGCTGGGATGTCGATGTTGCTGTCGGACTCTCGGTTCGCCTGGTCCGGGATTAAGTTATTTGATTCAATGACATTGACGAACAGCCCGGTCATCACTGGAATAGGTCAGTCCTGAACAGTTTGAGCAGCAGCATAACTTAACTTTAAATCAAAACTTGCCAAGGTGCCTGCCCAACTAACCCGGACCAACCCAGGCTACCTAATCTTCCCCAAAGTTCAACCAACCTATGAAGGATTTGAAAAAAACAGTTAGCGAATTTCTTTTTACATGCCAAAGACACGATATGACAGCCAAACGACCAGGCTCGATTACGCAAAATGGACTCGTAGACCCGAGGCAGCCAGCGGTCCGCGCGGGTACCCAACGGGTTGGAAAGCCGCTAGTTGGTGGTTTAACTGCGCTCATTACGGCGATCGGCTTCTTTTTATCACCAACCAGCTATGCCCAAGAGGCAGAGTTGCCCACCCGGTGGACCAAAGCCGCAATGGCTGCCGAAATACCGCTTAATGACTATCCACGTCCTCAGCTTCAGCGCAGCCAGTGGCTTTGCCTGAACGGAACCTGGAACTATCAGGGTGGAAAATCCGTCGCTTCCGCCCGTAATCCGGCGACGGCGGTGCGTTTTTCGAATCATTCCGAAAAGATACGGGTCCCTTACTGTCCGGAATCGGTGCTATCGGGCGTCAAGCGAAAGCAGGAAATCAATATGTGGTATCAACGTTCGTTTACGGTTCCTGCGGACTGGAAAGACAAACAGATCCTTCTTCACTTTGACGCCGTGGATTATCACGCAACGGTTTTTGTCAACGGCCAAAAAGCAGGCAGCCACTCGGGCGGTTACGATGCCTTTTCCTTCGATATCACCTCCTTGCTGGTCAAAGGGGAAAATAGCGTTGTCGTAGCCGCTTATGATGCCAATGATGGACGCACACCATCGGGAAAAAATGGCCCGCGCGGTGATTACACGTTCACCTCCGGAATATGGCAAACCGTATGGCTTGAACCCGTCCCGAAAGAATACATCAAAAGCATCCGACTATTGCCTGATTTAGCGGGCAAGAAACTCAAAATTGAAGTCAACGCCAGTTCGGGGTCCAACGTGACAGCGGTAGTTCTCGAAGGGAAAAAGGAGGTTGCCAAGGCCGATGGACCGTCCGGAACCGCTTTCTACATTCCCATTGCAAACCCCAAATCGTGGTCTCCTGATCTGCCCTTCCTTTATGACTTAAAGATTACACTAAAATCAGCGAAAGGAGAAACATCGGACGAAGTGATGAGCTATTTCGGGATGCGGGATGTGGCACTGGGAAAGGTCAATGGTGTTGTTCGGCCTTTGCTCAATGGCCAGTTTGTGATGCAGCTTGGTTTGCTGGACCAGGGTTACTGGCCCGATGGGATTTTAACGGCCCCAACGGAGGATGCTTTAAAATCGGATATCGAGTTCACAAAAAAAGCGGGTTACAACCTGATCCGCAAGCACATGAAAACCGAGCCGCAACGGTTTTATTATTGGGCTGATAAACTGGGGCTGCTCGTTTGGCAGGACATGCCAGCGATCTGGTATCCCGATGAAGACACATTGAAAACCCGGGCGGCTTTCCGAAAAGAACTCAAGGCGATGATCGATACGTATTATAATTCTCCATCGGTGATCTGCTGGGTACCCTTCAATGAAAACTGGGGTGCTTTCGATGTGAAAAACATCACAGACTGGGTTAAAAAGTACGATCCTTCCCGGCTGGTCAATGGGAATTCGGGCTTCAACAACAATCCACCCTATCAAAAAGCGTACGGCGACCCCAAAAATGGGGATTTTGTAGACACCCACATTTACGTAGGGCCTACCAAAGCTTCGGAACCAGACGGTAAGCGAGCAGCCTCTCTGGGCGAATTTGGTGGCGTTGGCCTGTTCGTACGCGGGCACATGTGGCCGGTAGAAAACAACGCCTACGCCTACGAACCCACTCAATCCGCTCTGACCGACCGCTATATTTTTTTACTCGATCAGGTGGAACAGTTGATGCGTTACCGGGGGCTGAGTGTGGCCATTTACACCCAAACCACGGACGTGGAGCATGAAGTAAACGGTTTGCTAACATATGACCGCGCAGTGGAGAAAATGAATATAGACCGCATTAGAGCCGTCAATCAGGCGGTTATCCAGGCCGGAAGTGGGGCGGTTTCTAAAAAAGAGTAGCCAACAGCAGGATGAATCAAATGCAGAGAATCATAGCCTGTTTTGCTTTCTTATAACAAAGTAAACCGGATATTTCGGATGGCCACGGGCCCATGATCGCCCTGGAACATCAGCGGACCGAGGGGACGCTCATCGTCGAATGCGGCCGATCGGGTAGGTCCCGTCACTTCAATGTTTTCGTGGATTACCACGTCGTTGAGCACCACCCGGACGAACCGTGCTTTTTCCGTTTTTTGGCCATTTTTGTCGAATCGGGGCGCCCGGAATACGATCCGGAAATGCTGCCACGCTCCCGGAGCCTTGCTCGCATTTTGAGCCGGCGCTTTGCCTTCGAACCCTTTTTTAGAAGCCCGCTTTTCATCCCAGCGTTGATAGATGCCCCCGCAATCGTAAAAAGCGGGGGCATCAACGCCCCAACTGTCGTAAATCTGAACCTCGTAACGCCCCTGAAGATAAACCCCGGAGTTCGACTTCCGGGCGATGGCAAAGTCAAACTCCAGTTCAAGGTCTCCGTGTTGCATTTTCGTAAACAAATGCCCCGTATCCGGCTTAACGGGTAAATCAAGAACGATGCCTTTCCCCGGTTCAAAGCTGTTTTCGCCCGTAGACGGACTGAAGCGAACCGCACGGGCCAGCTTCCAGTTGCTCGTTGTCGGATCAAATTCGCTCAGGTTGTCCAGGGACATGGAATGAGAAGCGGCTTTTTTTTGGGCCTCAATTTCCCACGAACCGAAAAAAAGAAGGCCCAACAGGCCGATAAAAAGGAATTTCATTTTGATAGGAATCAAAGGGTGGGTTCAGCGTAGTTTCCGTTTCGCCGAGTCAGCAAATTATACCTTGTACTTTCGGTACAGCTCGGCCCAGGGTTCCCGCATGACACGGGAACGCAACTGGTTGGCAGCGAAATTGGCGGCAAACTCCTCTTTCTTCGGATTCCATTTCAGATCCTGGTTGAGCAGCAAGGCAATGTTTCCGAGGTGAGCCAGGGTGACCGACCGGTGGCCGATCTCCGCCGGGGCTGCCGTCGGTTGCCGGGAAATCACACAGTCGATGAAGTTGCGGTAGTGATTTTCACTTTTGTACAGGTGGATTTCCTGCTCGCCAATGACCGTGCTATCGATTTTTTCGGGCGTCACTTTGTAACTGCCTCTCGATACCCAAATGGTCCCTTCTGAACCGTGAAACGTAATGCCCCGGGGGGCACGAGATCCATCCGACCCTACAATCAGTTTAACGCCGTTTTCGTAGAGGCACTCAAAATAGAATTCCACCGCCGTGTTCCAGACCGGCTCGTTGGACCACTTCGCTTTGGCATTCCGGATTTCCACCGGGCCGGTATGGTCCGTACCAATTCCCCATTGGGCGATGTCCAGGTGATGAGCCCCCCAATCCGTTACCATCCCTCCCGAGTAGTCCAGATTCCACCGGAAGTTAACGTGGGTTCGCGCCGGACAGTAGGGAGCCTCGGGGGCCGGGCCCAGCCAGGTCTGGTAGTCAAAATCCTTCGGAACCGGAGTTGGCGCCGTCAAATGGCCGGTTTTACCAAAATCAGGTGTGCCGCCGGGTAAGCCACAAACCACTTTTTCCAGCTTGCCAATTCGGCCATTTCGAACCAGTTCGCAGGCCCGAAGAAACTCGGGGCCCGATCGCTGCTGGCTACCGGTTTGAAAAACAACCCCGTATTTCTTGACGGCATCACTCATGGCCCGACCTTCCGAAATGGTAAGCGAGAGTGGTTTCTGACAGTACATCGCTTTGCCCGCCCGGGCCGCCATCAATACCGGAATGGAATGCCAATGATCTGGGGTCAGTACCGCTACCGCGTCGATGTCTTTGCGATCAATGACATCTCTGAAATCAAGGTAGCCTTTGGTCGCTTTGTACGATTTGTTGTTCTCTTTGCTGTAAAAGGCATCGACCAGCTCCATGATGTATTCACGGCCGCCAACCCGTCCGTCCCAGTAGCCCGTGCTTTTCTTGTTGAGGTCGCAAATGGTGGTTACCTGTACCCGCTTGTCGGGGAGAAAGCCTTTTACATCATTTTCGGCCTGGTTGCCCGCTCCGATAAAGGCCAGATTGATCCGATCCGACGGCCTAACAAATCCGTTTTTCCCCAGGGCCGAAGCGGGGATTAAGGTAGGGAATGATAGAGTTGAGGTGACTGCACCAGCGGCATTTTTGACGAATGCTCTTCTTTTCATGTTTAGTAGGTAGTTCGGCGTAAGGGTCGTGCTACAAGTTAATAGGGAAGCCGGTTACTATGGCGGAATTCGGTCCACTTTTAAGCATTTCGTGGGTCACTGACTTTAAACCCATTGACTAGCTTGGTAGTAGGCCCTACGACGGTTCCATGGTTGGTAAATTGTTTAATAGTTTACCCGGCCCAGCAAGTGAGGTCCTCCCGGATTTTCAAACGGTAATTAGTAGAGTTTCTGGTGCTTCTTGTTGTAAGTTAACAAATTCTTTCGGGACCGTCCGCGGCTCATATCTTTGTTTTGATTTGAGGTTGTCATAAAAAGTGCAATTTTTGAGTAAGACCTGACAGGGGTTACCAGGACCTCGGGTCCGCGGCTGAGACGGAGAATAGCCCGATCTTGAACTCGCTGGCTGCGCTGGTACTCTTGTCACTTTCAACAAGCTCCGACAGTACCCATAGAAGCGGTTTGAAACCGTTATCTGCCATCGATGTGCCAGAGTTAGGAAAGTAGTCAGGTGTATATTTCACTTCCTATTTGCTTAGACGATGCAAACTTTTCTGCGCTATTGTATTGGACTTGACATCAGCAAAGATTCCCTTCAAGTCTGCCTCTCGGTGATCGACACCACAGGTCGAGTAACCGTCAAAGCCACCACCAAAGTCGTTAATAAGCCCGCAGGTTTCTCGGCTTTGGTCAACTGGGTGGCTCGCCACCGTAAGCTAGACTTACCTCTAACTTACCTGATGGAATCCACCGGTGTTTATCATGAAGCCGTAGCCTGGTATCTTCATCAACAGGATCAACCCGTCAGTATTCTGCTGCCCAATAAGGCTAAGCACTATCTCAAGAGTCTAGGCTATAAGTCCAAAAATGACAAAATCGATGCCCAAGGCTTATCCCGCATGGGCCTGGAGCAACACCTCCCCTTATGGCAACCCCTCTCCAAGAACCTCTATGCCCTTCGGTTACTGACCCGTCAGCACCAGCCGTCTTTTTCATAGTGACAAATTAAGTTTTTTGACCTGTTTTGTCACCGGAAATCTCTAATTATCAGTCATCTGGGTTTTACTCCCGAATATTTAAGCGAAATCCGAAAGAGGCTTCTTTCTTAAACCAGTTTAAGTTTTTCTATTTTCTTATTCTCCATTTTTGCATTGAACAATTTTAAAAGAATAACACAATGCAAAAACGATTAAACATTAAGGAAGTTGCTCCAAATGCACTAAAAGCGATGATTGGCTTAGAAACCTATCTTTCAAAGGCCTCTATATCTAAGACAACCAAAGAACTTATAAAGATCCGTGCCTCACAAATTAATGGTTGTGCATATTGTATCAACATCCACACTCAAGACGCAATTAAAAGTGGCGAAACAAATCAACGTATTTTTCTATTGAATGCATGGCGAGAAGCTGAGGGTATTTTTACGAAAGAAGAAAAAATAGTGTTGGCAATAACGGAAGAATTGACATTAATCCACCAAAATGGATTGTCAGATGAAACCTATTCAAACGCCTTACAATTTTTTAGCGAAACCCAAATAGCAGATATTATAATGGCCGTAATCACCATCAATCTTTGGAATAGGGTTGTGCTAAGCACACACTTACAGATTGGACAAAGTTTAGCATAAAACAACCATAATTGAAAATCACAGGTTCTTAAACCTGTGATTTTTATTGGAGAAAAATAATATCCGGCAGGTTATTTGGCTTTATCCAAATAGTATAGGATAAGTATAAAAATAAGCGATGTTAAGCTTAATATACAAAAGACGGCAGATAACGAGGTATTGCCAAAAGCGGGCTGAACGCCTTCAAGTTGACATTTTTGCAAAGTTCAATCCTAGGGATTCTATTTAACTTTTGTGCTAAAAATTCCTGCTGTCGGAAATACCCAAATTTTTAGGACATTCTTACGTAATCCTCCTTTTCCTCAGACGATGATATTTCAACCATCCTATCGATTTGCCTGCAAAAATCCATATACTTCTGAACAGAATTGTTGACCTGAAACCTTCTCATTATTTACATCAAGGTGTGATAGGGCTAGAAAGGTATGAATTACTGCTCAAATTTGCTTTTTTCCTCCCCCTTTCCAATTTAAACGATAAAAACTGAGTGAAAACCGGTTGTTACGGACTCATCAACGAGTTGTATTCCCACTGGAGCAGCGGTAAACAGCTTGAACGCTTTTGGAAAGCATGCCTGGCTAACTTCCAATAACGTATCGATTTTAAGTCATTTGAGCCAGTAAGAAAGCTGACTAAATTCTGTTCCGTTTCAACCAGCTCCAGGTTGAAACGGAACAGAATTAACACCTCAGTTCAAACTGATTATCAGGCTATTAAAAACCATCGGCATGCGAAAACATGAATTGACGCCCGATTCATAGCACCCATTGATCTTCTCGGAAGGAATGGGTGTTAGGTTATGACAGCAGCCAACCCGCCAGACCGCAATATCCCGTGTCTGAGCGTCGATCCGACTCAAATCGCTACTGTACACCGCTAGCGCCAAAACAAGCTCATAGGACAGCGAGGACAGTCTGGTTACCCCTCGCGATAGTTTTACCAGTCCGTGAACAGTAGTTCCTCAACAAATAATAATCTAATGAGGTCAGCTACTAATCCAGGGGTGGGGCGAATTGGATATTCAGCAGGAGTAATAGGCCTGAGGAACCAATTTTTCAGGAATAACTGCGTAGGCAGCCATGTTTTTGAGGTCAATCTCAATCGTACGAGCAATGGTCGTTACCGGGGTATCAGTAGGCTGATTTTCAAAGGGATCCTGTAACTGTATTGCACTTTTTTCAATTAGAATGAAGGCACAGGAGATAAGCGTAACCAACGGCACATCCAAGAAATAAAGATCGGCTTCGAAGCAAAAAGGTAACAATGCTGTAAAAAGGTAGATGAATACCTGCATGTTGAACGTATACGTTCGGGGAAAAACTGTGTTTTTTATTCGTTCGCACCGACCCATCGAATCTGTTAAGTTGTTCATTGTGATGCTAAGTTGAACCATTTGATAATCTGTCAGTTGCGCATTATCATAAAGATTACGAGCGGCCAAACCATGATCAAGAAGCAAAGCATTTGGTATGTTAGCTGCTTTACTAATACGCCGGGCATCGTCCACACTTAGAAATTCCTCTAAGCGTGTGGTAGCATCTTGCCCACGCAGCCTATCACCCAGTGCATAGCACCAGGCACAATGCCGCTGAATAAAGGTTTGAATAACGGCTTCTCTGTCTGGCTCGCCTGATACGAACATTTGAAGTTGACGGATGAAACTGCGGCTGTCGTTGGTAATAGCCCCCCAGGCGATACGGGCTTCCCACCATCGCTCATAGGATTGATTGGTGCGGAAGGCCAGTAAAAGCGCGATACAGGTACCGAGTAGAACTGGAATAGCTATAGGAATAATCAGAAACCAAAGATTGAAAACCAGCTTGATTACGACAATAAGGTTTGCAAACAGAAAAACAAAAAAAGCTTCCCGTCGGATGTTGCGGATAAAAAAGGCAATGGAAATTTTATTATTAAGAAGCATAAATTTAGTTAATAAAAGAGGACGAAGGTTCTTTCAACTATCATAGGTTACGAATTATTCACCTCGCCCCATGAACAGCCCGGCAGCCGGAAGTTTTTCAATGTATTTTTACTTGTTTGGAAAACTAAGTGTCTTGATGGCAAGTAGCTACCAGGAAAAGTTCATCCTGAGGGTCTTTCCCGACTTAGCCACCGGCCTAGCTACTCGTAACTCTATGCTCATAGGGGCCGACAACTCGTATCACCAATAGCAGGGTTAGCGATTGCTTATAAAACCAGAAAATACCTCAGATCCGGCGGATCCCATCCATGGTTTGGTTCAAAAGGCAGAAATGGTATGGCTGCGTCCTGATCATGTCGGATTGATAGGACCATATCAACTCCCTATTTTAAAAGTCCATGATGAAGCCAGGGGGCGTTCTACGCTAAAATTTAGTCTGAAAGTCCGGTGATGGCGTGGACGCCAGCGTTTAAAGAAACGTTCAGCTTTTTGCCAACCCATTGGTAGATGTTAATACCTACCGCTTCAAGTGCATCGGTGTTCTCTCCTTGCTGAAGTACAACTCCTGCCCACGTGATTCGGACTGGAACCCGGCAGACAAATCCATTCATCGTTTGGGTGAATAAATAATCAAAGAGAAGGGTCATAGTTGCGCAGGCTCCGATTCCGAGAGCATCGGTGTAAACTGAGTAATTAAATCAGATCGTTTAGCGGCCTGTTTATGGGTCAAGTGCAAAATCGTGCTGGTCATACCACGAACCAGGTAGGGCATTTTGTCGAAAGAAAGGAGTCGAAGCGCTACTGGCCGACGCTGTTTTGAGGTCATTTTAGACATATACTGATGGATTTATAGTTAGGCAATACGGCTGGTTTCGAGCCAGTGAATAACCTCCTGTGTTGTAGCAAATTGCAGAGTGCCGTGATGCTTTTTCGAGTGGTCTGACCGACCCGTCAGTTCCATCAGCGTAAAAATCTGACAGGAAAAAGTCGATGAGCTGCCGTTCACCAGTTGTTGAACCGAATTACCCTGAACCAGTAACAATTCAACAGCACCCCGTTCCGGTTGGTCTTTATCCAGGAATAGAAGCTCGACCGAGTTTCGCCCGGCGTGATTTATTTCCCCTAAAATCTGATTGTTGCGTAAACGATGGCGGCTGGTTAGCGCCCCAATTGCCCACTCTAATAACGTTTTCATGGCATGGATTAAAAGTTAGTTTGATTGAATCGATCGTTCATTTCACCAGTTATAAGGTTGGACCGTGCCAGGGGTTAGCGATTGAAGAGAAATCAGGCGTAAATGCATTCCATTTTTCTTCCGGGACTAAATAGACGTCGATTGTCGGCTCCATACCGGGCAAATTACTGATTCGTTGTTTTCTGAAAGGCTAATCCGCAACCACGTACTTTTTCGCAGTGCTTCCCTCGAATTGTTCCGTAATACTTAATCGCTCCCCGTACCTAAAGCCTGCCAACGAGCTTATTGTCGTATCGGCATGCAAATGATGGACTGTGTGACGGTCGGAATTGTCATAGACAAAAAAACGCAGGTGGGTTAGCATGGTACTTTTTTGGTAGTTACCGCTCCAGTCATGAAAAGATGTTTAACGCATACCTGTTCTCCTGCCTGGAAAGGAATGTCGATCAGATTAAGGTTAACTTTCACGATGAAAGGGTCGAAACGGTGGGGAGGATACTTGCCTTACAAATACCGGACAAACAAGTCGGCGATGCTCGATCATTGGAATAGACGGCCTTACTTCCGGCTGGCGCGTAAACAGGGATAAACTATCCGTTGTAAAGGGTCCGAATCTTTCAACAATGGATGGTTTCTGATCAATGACGGGACGAAAGATTCTGTGTAAAAGATCCTTAATACCAGCAATTAGTGAAGAGCTAACGCGGTAAATTTTAAATCGAATTCTTAATAAGGTCATGGCTAATGGGTAAAAAAGTGAACATAATTTGTTATCGTGATCGAACGGGTCGTACCTATCAATCACCTGATGAAAAGAACCCGATTGGTGGAACTCAAAAATCATCCAACGGACGAGCGCAGGAGGTAGACAGGGCGCTAGGACCGATTAACGGTGGACCCAATAGGGTGAGGATGAGGGACCGTTGAAGAGGTAGCTATATATACTGAACAGTTTATTTTCAGTTAAGTTGCCCGCAGGAGAATTTATAGTTAAAGTAATTCGCACGGGCGGGTGTCACCAAAGGCAATCGGTCCCGATTAACCGCCCTAAAAAACGGAATTGAAGTTATTGGCGGGCTAATTGATCGTCTGCCCACTTTTGAGCCCGGCCAATTTCCGTTAAAGCAATATCTCCCGTACTATACTCACCCCGGTTTTTAGAAGCAATTAACTTCCAACGGTTACATCGGCCCACGATTCCATACAACACCGACCCATCTGATCCCCAAAAACACGGTGTTCTGGGGTATTCGCTTTCCTGTTCGCTCCATTCCATCCGATTTTAATTAAGACTCATCGATCCTTTCACACAATTACCCAACCTTTTCAACATCCGGATGTGAGAAACAAGGGCTTTTGAAAAGGATTCCTTCCGGTTGTAAGGGATTGAATACTCCTGGGCCGTGCGTTGCACAATCGAAGACAACGCGCGGTAATGAATATGGGAAATGGTGGGGAAAAGGTGATGTTCAACCTGAAAATCCAGTCCCCCAATAAACCAGGATAATAGCCGCGGACTCGAAAAATTGGCCGTTGTCCGAAGCTGATGAATTGCCCAGGCATTGGTAATCACCCCGTTATCGTCGGGCGCGGGCTGCTCGACACCTTCGACCACATGAGCCAGTTGAAAAATGGTACTCAAAACCAGGCCCGCCATGAAGTGCATGACCAAAAACCCCATTAACCACTGCCCAAATGTCAGTTTCGTAATGGCCAGTGGCAATATAGCAATGAACAGCACATAGATCAGTTTGCTACTGATTAACAAGCCGATATCGTAATTCGAAAATGGCTTGACCAGCTTGTGGCCTGTGCGATGATTGTATTTATAGGCTTGCCGGAAGTCTTTTACCAGGAAGGATAATGTCATTAACCCGTAGAGGAAAAATGCATAAATATGCTGATAGCGATGGACCTTCATATGGGGGTCGCTCCGGGATAACCGCAGCAAAAACTTGCCCGTAATGTCTTCGTCAACCTCATGTATATTGGTATAGGTATGGTGAAGCACATTATGCTGAACCTTCCAGTTTAACACATTTCCTCCCAGTAAATACAGGCTTGAACTAAACAAGGTGTTAACCCAGGGGTGGTCCGAAAAAGAACCATGGTTCGCATCGTGCATGACGGCCATGCCTACGCCGGCCGTACCCAGCCCCATGACAACCGCAAATCCCAGGCACGCCCAGGGGGAAAACTGGTTACTTACAATCAAGCCGTAGGGTAGCAGCAGTAAGGCTAACATAAAGATGCCCTTCCCGATTAAAGATGCATCTCCCTGCTTGGAAATGGCCCTCTGCTTGAAATACAATTCTACCCGCTCCCGAAGGACTGAAAAGAATTGGGATTTGTTCCGGTTGGAAAATTTAACGGTTTCTTGCCTCATCGTCGGTTCAACTGATTCTCACTCGTTACCTGAGCGTCTTCAATGGCTTGTTCTTCCGGTAGTTACTGACAACCTGCTTTATTAATTAAATTTCAGCACTTTATAATTATAACCGAATTGCGGCTCTACAGGCGGTGAATAGTGAGACAATGGACCACTTATATCCGTTTTTAAACCGCAAAAGTTCTTGATTAATGACTCTTACATGGCTCAGCGCTGAAAAACAAAGTAAAAGAGGATGAGGGCAAAAAATAGGGCCGCGCTGAAAAACATCGCCGAGTATACATAGGCATAGCGTCTACTTCGGGAATGGGGTTTTTCTTGCCGAGCCCTATACACGTGATAACTTCCAATTCCTGTATAGAGGGCGGTTATGGCAGCCAATAGAAGTTGCATGGGAAAGCGTTTACATTGTTTGGTTACAGAATCCGGAATTCGTCAGGAAAAGAAGCAGGTCCACCGGACAATGCTATTCAGTCGGTGCAAAAGAGCAGAGGTAAACTAATTAGCTGGCGTCGGCTGGTCCATAGATGTAGAGCAACAGCTGGCTATACTGCGTCCGGTAGTCTGAAGAAAATAAAAAACCCTGGTCAGTTATGATCAGGGTTTCTTTTCATATCGTCGAGTACAAGGAAGCTGCTACTGCATTTTGACGGCCTGCTCAATCTGGCCCACATCTTTATTTGCTAAGTTATTGGCCTGCGATTTTAGGCTATCCACGGTTTCTTTTTCCTGGGCTACTGCCTTATCCCATTGGTCTTTTACCCCCTTCGTTTGTTCATCGATGGTTTTCGATAATTGGGAACGACTTTCTTTTCCCGAGCGCGGAGCCGTTAGGTACTCAATCGCTACACCCGTAATAATTCCTGTCAAAAAAATTTTCATAAGTACAAACTTGATGCATTGATAGAATATAGGACTAAAGCAAAACCATGCCAGGATCGCAATACAAGGATAAATCAGGGTTAGGATGCAGGTATGCCCTATGCTTCCTATAGCTTGGCTGGGGTTCAGGTGGGATCATGGGGCCTTCATTGCCCAATTCGGGACGATATGCGCCACCAGGTGCGTAACCAAGACCCTGGCAAAGTTCCAATACGAAGATGCTCTTCGTTGCTTTCGCCGATTAGTTTATGAGAATTGGGGCAAACTCCTGGCCGGAGGTGATACCGGCCCCTTGATAAGGTCTGTTCCGGAATGAAGTTGCCCGAGTAGCGTTTAGCTACTCGGCACCTTACTCAAGTGGCTATGTTGCTATTACTTGAGTATTTTAAAGAATTGAAGGCAACAACTCGAATTATCGGCTTTCTTCATACGGATAAACCTCGTAGATCATCGCCATTGAGGTCCCGTCGGAAAACTCAATCTTCTTTAAGAGTCGCAAAACCCCTTGCGTATAATCTGTTGGGGCCGAATTAAAGGCAATATAAAATTGACGGTACACATTGGCGGAAGCCCTCTTTGTTTTAAACACCAGACTCGCTTGATACCCGTCAATCTGTACGTCGACCAGCTGGGCATCCTCTGGTAAAGCCACCTCATTAAAGCCGGCAAACAAAATAATGGTGATGGATTGGTCTGGGTTCATGGCGAGAAAGAATTGTACTGGTCGAAAAAAAGGAAGCCTTGTTTAATAACCCCTTTCTCGATAAAGCTGTTCGCAAAACTAATTTTTCCCTGTTGCACTGATCACGAATTACTCCAGAGCGAATTAAATTCCAGCAGCCTCTTTACGTCTTCCTGCATCAATGACCATAGTCGGGTTTGTTAATATATAAAATAATGTTCATTTTTTGAACTTAGGAAGCTACTTACGACGTTGTCAGTTTGTAACCTCTGCTATAGGGCCCGCACCGGTGCTTCACTTTTAACGCCCTTTCTCCCTGCCCAGCTAGTTTGTAGTACCGTTGGCGACAATCGCCGGACGATTCTATTTTTTCACCTGTCAGCCGCATCGCAACACGTTTAACATTTTTTCACGGCCGTTTGGCGGTCATCTGAATCGAGTCGGTTCATGGCTCAAAACCCGTCCAATGGTCCCCAAAAACCGAAACACTGTACCCACCCCGGTGGATTTCACCCTCCTTAGTAAAGCCCTGGTCATTATTTCCGGCAAATGGCGACTGACGATGATCCTGCTGATCGGGGAAGACACGTTTCGCTTCCGGCAATTTCGTGAGCAGTTACCAGCCATGAGTGAGAAAATGTTGGCGGGCGAGCTGAAAGCCCTGGTGGCCCTGGATGTTTTAACCCGAACGGTGTATGCTGAAGTTCCACCCCGGGTCGAGTATACCCTTACTAAAAAAGGCCGACTGGCTTTACCCATCCTGCGTCAATTGCAGCAAGTCGGCCACTTATTTAACTGACGTTACGCTATGCAACTCAAATTCACCAATACGACACGATCCGCTTTCTTTGCTACCGTGCGACGGCGCGTCGATGCCTACTTTAAAGAAAGGAGTCTTTCCCCCCACGCCAATCGGTCCATGTGGATTAAAGCGGGTTTCTTTTTAGGGGGCTATCTACTTTTGTACACCCTTATTCTATCCAACCAATACGGCCCCTGGACGATGCTGGCCCTGACCGTTGGATTAGGGGCCTTTGCCGCTTTTATCGGCTTCAATGTTTCCCATGATGCCCTGCACGGTGCTTTTTCGTCCCAAGCCTGGGTCAATCGGCTCCTGGGCAGCAGTTTTTATCTCTTGGGAGCCAATCCTTACGTCTGGAAAATTACACACAACGTGGTTCATCATACATACACGAATATTCCCGGCCACGATGAAGACATCGAAATTGCCCCGGGGTTGATTCGCGTGGATACCGAGGAGCCCGTACGGTCCTGGCAGCGCTTCCAGCATTGGTATGCCTTCGCTTTGTACTCGCTGGCTTCACTCTCCTGGGTGTTTCGGAAGGATTATTATAAATTCTTTAAACGGCAAATTGGTCAGCATGATAATTCAACTCATCCCCGGCGGCAGTATATTATGCTGTTTGCGACCAAAGCGGTTTACTATTTTTTCTTTCTGGTGCTACCCTATCTGTTACTAGACATCTCTTGGTGGCAGGTGCTGATCGGTTTTATCGGCATGCACCTGGTGGAAGGTCTTATCTTAGGACTGGTTTTCCAGTTAGCCCACGTGGTGGAGGGTACCTCCTTTCCGGTTCCGACCGAAGGCGTGGGAATTCAGGAAGCCTGGGCGATCCATCAGTTGCGAACAACAGCCAACTTTGCCCCCCGTTCGGCGGTAGCCGCCTTTTTCTGTGGTGGACTCAACCGCCAGATCGAACACCACCTTTTTCCTAAAATCTGTCATATTCATTACCCGGCCATTACCGCTATTGTCAAGCGAACCGCCCATGACTTTGATCTTCCTTACCTGGAAAATTCCAGCTTTTTCTCGGCGATTCATTCTCACTATCGTCTTCTAAAAAATCTGGGTCGGGCCGCGTAGGTCAGCGGTGCGACGTTTCGGCCGCGTAAGTCTGGACTTAATCTACACAACAATGGCTAATCAACAGGATTTGGAGTTTACTTACTCCACGATTGATCAGATTTTTCGGTTGAGCATGGGCCAGACCGGTGACTACAGCGGTGCGATGTACAACGGTAATTTTGAACTAACCCTGGAACAAGCCCAGCGGCAGAAACACCGTTTCATCGCCGAAAGCCTGCGCATCACCAAAGAATCAAAAGTCTTGGATATGGGATGCGGCTGGGGACCGTTCCTGACCTACCTGAAAGAACGAAGCGTACAAGGGAGGGGGGTAACCTTGTCATTCGCCCAGGCGGCTGCCTGTGTGGCGAATGGACTGAGGGTGGAAGTAAAGGATTGCCGGTTGATCAAACCGGAAGACTACGGGTTGTTCGATGCCGTCACCTGCATCGGTGGGCTGGAACATTTCTGTTCGATTCAGCAATTTCAGGCTGGTGAGCAGGATGAGGTCTATGCCGATTTTTTTCGCAAAGTCAATGCGTTATTACCTGTAGGGGGTCGGTTTTACATGCAAACGATGGTATTCAGTAAAAACAGGGTCCCGCTCGAACAGATCAGTCTGCAGGCCCCCAAAGACTCGGACTCCTACGCGATGGCACTGATGATTGCCCAATTTCCGGGTTCATGGCTACCCGATGGCCTCGAGCAGGTGGTTCGCAATGCACGGCCCCATTTCAAGCTGGTGTCGCAAAGCAGTGGACGGTTGGACTACATTGAAACCATTGGTCAATGGCGAAAGCGGTTCCGGGCCTTTCAGTGGAAAAAGTACGCCTTATATGTCTCCCTGTTACCCCGCTTACTGACCAACAAGGCCTTTCAGGATTTAATCGCTGTTTTTCGGAGGAGTCCAAACCGCATCTGTTTTCAGCGTCAGATCATGGACCATTACCGGCTGGTGTTCGAAAAAGTGTAATCGTTTTTATTTAACCCACAATGGCTATCCGAGTCGCCCTAGACCACCATACCCAATACAACTATGACCGAATGGTTTTTCTGTCGTCCCACCTGATCCGGCTTAAACCAGCCGCTCACAGCCGGGCCGCCATTGAATCGTATTCGCTGACGATCGAACCGGCCAATCACGTGCTGCACTGGCAACAGGATCCTTTTGGCAATTTTATCGCCCGGGTCGATTTCACAGATGCCGTGCAAACCATGACTATTCAGGTTCAGGTTGTGGCCCGGCTGGAACCGGTTAACCCCTTCGACTTTTTTGTGGATACCGATGCTGCCACCTTTCCGTTCGAGTATAATGCCCAGCTCAAAAAAGACCTGGCGCCTTACCTGGACTATTCAGAGCCGGGACCCTATCTAGACCAATGGGTAAGGCAGGTCGATCAAACCAAGCGGGATACGGTGGACTTTCTAATCCGTCTCAACCAACAGCTTTATCAAGCCATCACGTACACCGAACGTCTGCAATCCGGCGTACAAACCGCCGAAGAAACCCTGCAACGGGCGATTGGTTCCTGCCGGGATTCGGGCTGGCTGCTGGTGCAGATTTTGCGGCACCTGGGCTTAGCCGCCCGCTTTGTGTCGGGGTATCTGGCTCAGGTGGCTGCGGATGAACCGGCCGTCCAGAAACAGGCCAACGCCGTCGAAAACACCTTGGCCTTGCACGCCTGGGCGGAAGTATACATCCCCGGAGCGGGCTGGATTGGTCTGGATCCTACCTCGGGGGTGCTGGCGACCGAAGGTCACATCCCACTGGCCTGCACGCCACAGCCGTCGGCGGCTGCACCGGTCACTGGGACCAGTGATTTAAGTGAAGTCAGGTTAACGTACACCCATACCTTAGTTCGCTTACCCTAAACAACTGTCCGGTCAGTTTGGGGACGGCTTTCTTACCCTATTGCCTGCCTCCTGATTGTGGGGGCAGTAACCAAAAATCTACCGAAAGTTATGTTTGCCAACACCGAACCGATGAACCACTGCCTGAATCGGATCCATGAACTCATGGAGTCGGCTGCCTTCCACCGGGATTCCGATGAAAATGACTCCTGGAAAATCATTTTTGCCGAACTAATCATTGATGTGGATGAGTTGTTAATGCTTTCCCAAAAACGGGGTCATCACCTTGATTTTACCGACGCAGTTGGAGTAAAGGGAAAGGTTCAGGATATTACATCCCTGGTGATCTGGTTGCGCGCCTGCCTGCCGGAGCATATTGCGGATTTGCCCAATCATCTCCCAGCCGACCGATTAAACCGGTATTTTAATCAGGGGACTGGGTATTTTGCCAATGGGTGTTTTTTTACCACGGACTTTGACGACGAGTTGGCGTTTTTCATCGATGATCAACGGATCTACTTAAAGCACCATATCCAGCGGTTAGTTCGTGAAGTAGAATCATACCCTGCTTAGCCTATCTCTCCATTAATGACTTCACAACGCGTGAAGTCATTGGCCGAGTGGACGGGACTCTGTTGAGAAAAATGCCCTAAAAGATCAGTAATGATTCCCAGCCTCTAAAACAGTGGTTATGCATGAATACGATCAATTTCTTTTAAAAAATAAAGCCTGGGTTCAGGAAAAACTGGAACTGGATGAGACTTCTTTTGACACTCTTTCTACAGGGCAACAAACCAGCGCGCTCTGGATAGGCTATGGCTAATGGTAGTAGGATCCGAGCTTCATCCCGACCAGAAGAGTGTCACCAGGATACATCATGGCTGCCGAGTAGCAGTAAATATCGACTGGCGGTTTTTCCAATGTGCTCGTGGAGTTTTGCAACGGACTTCTATCTTGATTCTGAGGGTGGTGGCCATGTACAATGCATTTTTAAAAAGAGGTTTTTTGGGCCGTTCTCTAATTAGGAGAGGTGTCAACAGCAAACAATCAAAGAATCAAAGTTTGATCGTTATAATTTCCTGTATAACTGTATGTGCCTTCATTATTCCCATCTGGCTCCGAATGGCACTGTGGAGAGCCATCGACTCCATGATACTACGATTGAAGTACAGATGGATGTTTTGAATAGCTATCATGCCTATGGCTATGTGCTTCTCTTGGCTTTTCTGATTAATGAAGCTGGCGAGCGTATCTTCTTACCAATAGAGGTATTTGATGGGGAGCCCATTGGCGTACAAATGCTAAAGTTACAGCAGGAATATATTGCGGTATTGAGTTCATGATACCTGTTTTTGAGTGGGCAGAAAACAAAGCTCTGATTTTCATGTAATGATTAGTGCTCCAAATTGTGACAGGTATGCTTTGTGTAAATAATGTCTAGGTTTTCATAGAAGTTGGGAAATAGGGCTTCTACCGATATTTCCTTTACAATTCGCCCCGTTCCAAATCACGATTAGTAAATGATACCTTTCAACTAAAATTCCAAAATCATGGCCCAGCCGAAAGCTCCCACTAAAGGAAGCGTCAAAAAAGAGGCAACGAAGACATTGAAGGAGAAACGAGCCGACAAAAAGGCCAAACGCGATAACAAAAAGGATTCTTGATTTTGGCAATCAGCCGTCCATCGTACGCAAACTCCGTCCCATAGCCGACAGTTTAAACGCATCAAAACCTCACCATTGATGGCTCAAAGTCTGCTTCCACCCATCAATGGTGATTTAGCCCTTCGGTATTTGGACAGATATACCAAAACAGTTGAGTCAAATTCTTCGATCTCACCCCTATTTCAGGGCCAGTAAACCGCGAATGGTTACTCTTTGATGCGCTCAAAAAGTGCTCTCCTAGGAAGACAAGTAAGGGCTTTTTTACCTGACTTGCAGATCCCAGTTTGGACTGTTGTTCGCCATGAAAAGAGTAGGGTCAAAAAGCTATGAAATGCTGATCATACCCCCTTTTATTTCCTTTCCAAATTTAAAGAAACCATAATAAACTGTGTGAACACCGGAATGGGTGTTAAAAGCGACAGGCAGCTTTACGTGTTTTCACTTCTGAAGAATGTAGATGGAATTGTAGCTCAAACTCATCTGCAAGGCTGAATAGGAACCACGCGGTGGCCGCATAGATTTGTGACGGGAGTGGGGCGCAATTGCGAACGGTACGCCGTCGCGGGCCCGGCGGATAGCTTTTTTTTGAGAATGGTAGTTCAAACCAAGAACGGCCAAGGAAAAGCTTGAGGCACTGTCTTAGGAAATCGGGCATTTTAAGCGACGGACATCCATGAATTAGTGTCTTAGCTAATCTGCAAGCTAATAGGCTCTCTTCACGTTGCACTGCTCCAACCCGCGATAGCGTCGCAGTGGCGCACCACCTATGCCTAGCCTCATCTGTAAACTTTCAGCTGACTATACACACTTATCGATTACACTGCAGAACCATTTTGTTAGCAATATGTGTTCTTCTTCTCACCACTGGTAATCGGTCGTTACAGTCTCGTCATGGTGTCGCGGAATAGAAGTAATTGTCTCGCCATCGTCCCAACCTGCCAATGACGTTTTAGCTTTTTTACTCTGATTTTAAAACGTTTACCGGTTCAATTTGCCCCGCTCGAATGGTCTGGGATAGGACAGTCAGAAGCCCGACTATTGCAACCAAACCAAAGGCTATGCTTATATTTATAAGACCTAAATCAAGATAACTGCCCATTTCTTTTCGTAGTAAATCACCACAAAACAAGCCAGCTGGAACACCAATAAGGCCGGCAATTAGGATAAGAATACCAAAATTCTTGGTAACTATCCACACCAATTTTATATTGTTTGCTCCCAATATTTTTCTTATACCCAGTTCTTTCGTGCGCGTTTCTACGGAGTAACTGGCTATGCCTAAAATGCCCAAAGCAGCGATGATCATAACAATCAGGGCAGTGCCTCCGAAAATCTCCATTTCTCCACTGATTTCTCCATTGATTTCTCCTGAATAACGATACTTTTTTAAGTTATAAAGATTTGCTGTTTTCTCAGGAAAATGGTCTTTCCATACCGATTGAATGGCCCTGGTCGCTTTCATTTCAGTACTTGGCTTTATTTTTATGGTCAAGGTGGTTATTTCATTTGGCAAATACCGATAGATTAAAGGGAGTTGTTGGCCAATTAGCTCATTGGATATGATGCCAATGACTTGTACAGAGGCAGAGTCCAGCAAGAGATTTTGTCCCACTAGGGTCTCCGATTTAGATTCCAATAATTTTGCGGCAGCTTCGTTCACCAACACATATTGCTCCGTACTTTGGGGCATAGTTGAAGGAAAATTTTGCCCCGCTAGTAAGCGGATACCTTCTGTTTCAATGGTGCGTGGGTCAATACTTACGTAATTTATTTCCAGCGTTTTATTGTTTAGCGTTACCGAATCTTTACCCATTTTAATGGGTTCATAGTACCAGTTAGTGGCCAAAGTCGTTTCTACCTGACTTAACTGATTTATTTCGTTTTGCAGGTTTTGATAGTTTTCACCTTTCAAATCCAGTGTCAGAACATTGGATGGCACGGTTGAGCGGATGATTGCATTGTTCTTTCGATCATAGTCGGCTACGATGACAACCAATATCATGAACAGGATGGTCACAGAAAATTGAACAACAATCAACGCTTTGTAAACCGCAACACCCCGGAACAGCTTAATATTCTTCATTTTACGCAAAACCTGTATCGGCTGAAACGCTGACAATAGCCAGGCCGGAAATGCCCCTGCGACTAAGCCGGTGATAACGGCGTAGGTTATCAAGCCTATTACTAAGGCTATATCCCAGGAGAATGTCACATCATCCATATCGGGTATATAGTGGGCTAAAATGGTAACACAGGGCACGGTAAACAACAAAGCAAACAGGGCAACAAGGGTCGATTCCGTTAAAAATTGACCGATAACTTGTCCTCTTGTTGCGCCTATGGTTTTGCGAACTCCTACTTCTTGCGCCCGCGAGAAAGCACGCGCCAATGCCAAACTGATATAATTGAAAGCCGCTAAAAGGGTTAACGATAGAATGATGAATAGCTGCGTTTTTACGTCTTCCCAACTAGTGCCCGCATTGGGGTTATTTTTAAGATCGATTTTTCCAGGGGTAATAGCTTCGATGGGTTGGGCCGAAAATTGGAGATTGCTCTTATCCAATTTCCGATTATAGTGCTGGAGCGTTGCATGAAGTTGCTCTAAATTACCGTCTGATTTTAAACGGGCATAAATGGCTGAACTCTTGAAGCTTCCCCAATCTTGTGAAATACCACTGATTACGCCTTTTTTTTCCAGCATTTCAGCCGAACGAATTGATACCATTGCCTCAATGGGTAGATGGGTTTCTAAAGGTGGGTCCTGGATTATTCCCCCAACGGTAAAAGAACCTAACTTTTCAACTTGAACCGTATGTCCTAAGACATGGGTGCTACCAAATAGTTTCTGGGCTGTTTTTTGGGTTAAAAAAAGGGTGGTGGAATTCGTGGCCAGGCTTTGTGCATTACCTGACAACAGGCGAAAGCCAAAAACATCAAAAAAAGAAGGTTCTGAAAATTTTAGGTCAATCGGTACATCCCCTTTGTCGGTTTGCAGGTTATGTTTTCCTGCCAGACGTACTTTAACCGTTTTTTCTACAAAAGAGACGCTTTCCAATTGAGATGCCAACAGCAATGGAGCAGTTGCCCATTGGGTTTGTTCCCCCTCCTTAGTTTCTTGCGTGAGTATGCGCACGATTTGATTGAATTGGGGATGAAAATGGTCGGTATCAAACGTGGCTTTCAGGCCGGTAAAAAGAATGACACCCACCGCCATACTCAGGGATAAGCTCAGGATATTGACCACTGAAAAAAGTTTGTTTTTCCACAGGTTGCGCCAGGCGATTTTAACGTAGCTGCGAATCATATCCGGATTGATTAAAGATGGCGAGAAGTGTTCAGGGGTAAAGTAAGGACGGGTGGCAGCCGGTCGCTCGGGGCAGGGCTCCTTTTGCCGGTTGGTCAGGCTGGCCACTCGACGCCGTAGGTAATAGGGTCGAATGACCTTCAGCGCTTCCCAACCATACCAACAACAGGCTCGCCAGGAACCCACCTGGCGGGCTCGCTGGGCAAATTGCTCGTGGAGATCTCCCTGCAACTCTTCCAGCAGATCAGGGGGCGCCAACCAACTGAGCAGGCGGTCGGCCCAGCGGGGCGGCTGAGGTGTCGGGTCGGAGAAAAACTTGTTCATGGGTTAGGAAAAGAAAGGGGTGGGTAAGGCTTCCCAAAATCCCATCCGGAGTTGACGCATCTCCCGCAGTACTTGCTGGCCTTCGGCCGTCAGGATGAATAAGCGTTTGCGCCGTCCGCCCCGGGCTAGGGTAGCGCCACCCAATTCCGAGTTAACGAGGCCCTTCTCTTCCAGGCGATACAAGACCACATGCACCCCCGTCACGGAGGTGGTTCGATGGGTACGTTGCTGAAGTTCGTCGGCAATGGTGACGCCATAGGCCCCGGTGGACTGGTCTTGCAGGAGGGCCACGGCCAGTAAGACTAGCTCTTCAAACTCCCCCAGATAGGTTCGACTCATCACAAACTAGCTAAAAATAAATATATTTCTTTAGCACTTGTTGAACAAATAGAGTGCCAATAATATAAATAGTTAACTATCAGGAATATACCCAGATTAATATGGGTTAAATGTCCGAAATCGAACAAATGCTGTCCGGAATAGGCCACCATAATCCGTTTATATAACCTCGGATATACACATGAGAACATTCTCATAAAATGCTCCTTTTCGTGAGACAATTAATATTTACACCATCACTACGGTTTATACTTCAACTAACGTTTACTTGTGAACTGACTTGTTGACCCAAAATAGAATCGTCGTTTTCATATAAGTGTGTACGGCTCAAAAAGCTTATGAATTTTGATCGGGAGTCCGTTTCATCCTCCCCTTTCCAATCACATTAAATTCGAAATAACATTTGTGAAATCCTGCCAGGGGCATTTAAAGCAAAAGTCCGCCCTATCAGTTATTTCCTTCTGTATGATGCTGGCCAGACCTTTGCGATACTGTCGCGCGAACTCACCTGGGATGTTGAAAAAGGAACATTGTTTTGTGAAATAAGTTTTTGAGACTAGTAGTTCAAATCGTGAATGGCCAGGGGAAATTGTGCTGCACTGTACCGGAAAAACGGGCGTTTAATGCAACAGGTAAGACAAGAGTAGCTAGCATAAAGACAGAAACACTGTGCAAACCTAAAAGCACTTTTATAACCCGGTCAGATCGATGAAATATAGCCACCGTGGCCTATTCGGTCCTTATACCAATTACCAGTAACTACAGATATGGCTTTAAGTACGGCGCAGTGCGGCTACCGGGGTGTTGAGCCACTTCCCCAGGAGGCCCCTGAGCCACCACCTGTCCGCCCTCATCACCCGCTCCCGGTCCCATGTCGATGACCCAATCGCTGGCCCGGACGACCCGCATGTTATGCTCCACCACAATGACGGTATTGCCCCCGGCCACCAAATTGCGAAGCTGACCCAGTAGCTTGTCCGCATCAGCCGGATGCAGACCGGTGGTGGGTTCATCGAGGATGTACAGTGAAGAACCGTTGTTGGGGCGTTGCAATTCGGTCGCCAGCTTGATCCGCTGGGCTTCTCCGCCGGATAGCTCCGTAGCGGGTTGCCCCAATCGCAAATACCCTAGTCCCACTTCGCCCAGCGCTGTCAGCGAACGCAAAACGGTTGGCTCTTCCTGAAAAAAAGCGAGCGCTTCGTCAACCGTGAGGGCCAGCACCTCGGCGATCGTTTTGTCCCGGTAACGGACCTCCAGGGTTTGATCGTTGTAGCGGGCACCGTGGCAAACCAGACAGGGCTTATAAACGCTGGGCAGAAACAGGAGTTCGACCATCACAAAACCTTCTCCCTGACAGTTGGGGCAGCGACCTTTGGCCACGTTGAACGAAAACTGGCCGGCATCGTAGCCCCGTTCGCGGGCCATCGGCGTGGCGGCAAACAGTTTCCGGACGGCGTCAAACAGACCCGTGTAGGTGGCCATGTTGGAGCGGGGCGTGCGGCCAATGGGCTTCTGATCGACCCGGACCAGCCGCTTGATGCGTTCCAGACCATGGGTGATTTTACCACCCGTCGTAACCGGCCGCTCCTCTTCCATCGAATCTGCTTCGTCCTCATCGGTCAATGACTGACCCAGGTGAGCCGCGACGAGTTCGACCAGTACCTGACTGATCAGGCTGGACTTGCCCGAGCCTGATACGCCGGTTACCGCCGTCAGCAGGCCCAGGGGGATGGCTACGTCCAGCGCCTGTAGGTTGTTCCGGCTTACTCCAACCAACTGAAGCCAGTCCGAAGGAGAAAGGGGGGACGCTAAAGCGTTTTTCTCCGAAACAAATAAATAGGGTCGGGTTTGTGATGCGGAGATGTGGGCCAAACCCGCCGGTGGGCCGCTGTAGAGAATCTGACCGCCTTGCTCACCAGCGCCCGGTCCCACATCGACCAGCCAATCGGCCTGCCGGATGACATCCAGATTATGCTCGACCACGAACAGGGAGTTACCGGCCCGTTTTAAGCCCGCCAGCGCAGAAAGCAGTGCTTCGGTATCGGAGGGGTGCAGGCCCGCCGAGGGTTCATCCAGCACGTACACCACCCCAAACAGATTCGAATACAGCTGCGTGGCCAGCCGCAGCCGTTGCAGTTCACCCGGCGATAGTGTGGGCGTGCTCCGTTCCAGGGACAAATACCCCAGCCCCAATTGAAGCAATACTTGTAGGCGGGCTACCAGATCGGCGGTGATCCGGCGAATCACTTCCGCCCGCTCGGGCTGAACTTCTTTCGGGTTTTCGGTAAAGGGTTGAAGCAGCGTCGTCAGGCGCTTAAGGGGTAGTTCGGACAGGTCCTTGATATCCAGTCCTGCAAAGGTAACGCTCAGCGATTCGGGCCGCAACCGTTTTCCGTGGCAGGTTGGGCAGCGGGTTTGGAGCATAAAGGCCGATACCCGCTTTTTCATTAACTGACTTTGGGTATTGGCGAACGTATGCAGCACGTGCCGCCGGGCGCTGCTGAAGGTACCCATATAATTGGGAGGCTCCCGGCGTTCAATGGCCCGGCGGGTTTGCTCGGGGGTATAACCGGGATACACCGGGACAACGGGCTGCTCCTCGGTGAATAAAATCCAATCGCGTTGTTTTCGGGGAAGCTCCCGCCAGGGCTTGTCGACGTCGTAGCCCAGCGACACCAGAATATCACGCAGGTTCTGGCCACCCCAGGCTAGCGGCCAGGCCGCCACCGCCCGCTCCCGAATGGTGAGGGAAGGGTCAGGAACCATCGATTCCTCGGTAACTTCGTAGATGCTACCCAGACCGTGACAGGTCGGACAGGCGCCCTCGGGCGTATTGGCCGAAAAGGATTCCGCATACAGAATCCCCTGACCCGGAGGATAATCCCCGGCCCGGGAATACAGCATTCGCACCAGGTTACTGAGCGTAGTGACGCTGCCCACCGACGAGCGGGTGGTTGGCGTACCGCGCTGCTGTTGCAGGGCAACGGCTGGGGGTAAGCCCTCGATGGCATCGACTTCGGGAACCGCCATCTGGTTAAAGAGTCGACGGGCGTAGGGGGATACCGATTCGAGATACCGGCGTTGGGCCTCGGCGTAGAGGGTGCCGAACGCCAGGGAGGATTTGCCGGAACCGGAGATGCCGGTAAATACCACCAGCGCATCCCGGGGAATGGCTACATCGATATTTCTAAGATTATGCTGCCGGGCACCACGCACGCGGATGAAGCCCTGCGGCTGATGTTCAGACGGAAAATTCACTTCGTGGGTAGCTTTTCTTGGATAACCACTGCTGGTGAGGGGTTGTTGGATTGCGAATCGAGTTTCTCATTCGGCATAGGATATAAACTTTTTTCGCACAAGTCAGAAGTTAAGTGCTTAGTCATTCCACACGGGCAGACCCGTCGGAATGACTAAGACCGCTTCATTGATTTAGAATTGGCTCATTTGTATGGCTGATTCACACCGGCCATACAAATGAGTTTAATCTACTAGTGCGGAGCAAAAACGACCCGCATGGTTTCTTTCTTATTGAACAGATCGTAGCCTGCCATGCCCTGATCGAGCGACATTTTGTGCGTCAGCATAAAGGCTGAATTCAGCTCCCCTTTTTGCAGATGCTCCAGCAACCGGGGAATGTACCGCTGCCCGTGTTGCTGACCCATTCGGAAAGTCAGGGCTTTGTTCATGGCCGCCCCCATCGGGATGCTGTCGACCAAGCCGCCATAAACACCAATAATCGAAACGGTTCCGCCTTTCCGACAGGCCAGGATGGCTTCCCGCAGCACAATCGGCCGGTCGGATTCCAGACGAACAAACTGCTTGGTTTTGTCGTAGTAATAATCCAGTCCTTCGCTGACCGCTTCCATGCCCACGCAGTCGATGCAGCGGTCGGGGCCACGCCCACCGGTCATCTCCCGCAACGCTTCCTGAATATCGACTTTCGAGAAATCCAGCACTTCGGCTCCGCTGATGTCTTTCGCCATTCGCAGCCGGTCGGGCTCACGGTCGATGGCAATCACGCGGGACGCGCCTAATAGAAAAGCACTTTGAATGGCCATCTGCCCAACTCCTCCGCATCCCCATATGGCCACGACGTTGCCCGGCTGGATGTCGGCTAAATCCGCAGCCATAAAACCCGTGGGGAGGGCGTCCGACGCAAATACAGCGGCTTCGTCGGGCAACCCTTCGGGAATGACAAAGCAGCCCCGGTCGGCATACGGTACGCGAATGTAATCGGCATGGGAGCCGGCATAGCCGCCAAAGGCGTGGGAGTACCCGAAAATCCCGGCTGGTGAATCACCGTAGGCTTTTTCCGGTATCCAGGCGTGGGGATTGGAGTTATCGCAGAGCGACCATTGTGTACTCTGGCAATATTGACATTCGCCACACCCCAGAATCGAGCACACCACTACGCGGTCGCCTTTTTTCAGCTTCTTCACCTCGGAGCCGATCTCGATCACTTCGCCCATAAACTCATGGCCGATAATGTCGCCTTCGCGCATGGTTGGCACGTAGCCGTTGAGCAGGTGCAGGTCGGAGCCGCAAACCGAGGACAGAATTACCCGCAGAATCGCATCTTTAGGGTTGATGATGGTCGGGTCGGGAACCCGCTCTGTGCGCAGGTCGCCAACACCGTTATAACATAGCGCTTTCATGTTTTTCGTCGATTTTGGTGTGTTCAGCTACCGGTTTTTTGCCGGATTGTTGCTCACTTTTTCGACCGGACGGCTGCCCGGCGATGGTCGTGATTTCGCCGGTTTCCAGCAATTGCTTGAACCGGCGCAGGTCCTGTTTGATCATCTCCTCAAAAGCCGGGTTGAACAGCTTCATGATCGCACCACCCAGTTGCCCGGCGGGTGGCCGGTACTTGATCACCGCGTGAACTTCCGTACCCTGGCCATTGGGCGCATCGACAAAACGGACTTCGCCCGCGTTGTCAATCCGGGCATCGGAAACTGATTTCCAGACCAATCGTTCGTTTTTTGCCTCCTCAACAATCTCCGCATCCCACTCCACCGTTCCCAGCGTTTTCGCGAGGAGACCATCCGAGAGTTTCGCTACCCAGTGCGACCGTTTGTTGTCGAGTTGGCGAACTTCGCTCAGATGAAACATAAACTGGGGCAGGTTCTCCAGTTGCCGCCAGTAGGCATACACCTCTTTGCGCGGTTTGTTGACCGTCAGGCTTTTGGCGATTTCAATCGAATCCACCGCCTTATCGTCAGCCTTCGGCTCGGCCGTATTTCGCCCCAGCGCCTGGTTCATGGGGCAATAACCCGAAGCTCCCCGGTAGACCATGAATCCGCCCAGTGTGGCCAGTACTAGCCCGCTAAACGAACCACGTCGCAGGCCGTACGTGGCGAGCAGCGCTCCACCAGCCGCCGACCAGATTCGCTCCGTCTTGTCAACATTGATTCGACCGGAACCGCTGGTGTCCGGCTCAATCTGTCCCATGCCCAGTACACGCGACACGGGCTGTTTTTTGTTTGCCATAATTTTAGGGAGATAAAAGGTTTGTTTGCCTGTCTGATTAGTCCGCTCGCCAGCCTCTTCCGATTCAAGCTGGGAAAAGACCGCTTTTAGGTATCAGGCAACTTCATGCGGTAAATGGCATACGGGGTGGTTCGTTTGTTTTCGCCATCGTTGTAATCGGGCTGCTTATTGATCTGAGAGCAACTGATGTACAAATAGCCATCCGTCGATATGGAATAACTATCTGGCCAGATCAGCCTCTCATCGGCTACGACGTCTTCCAGGTTGTGTTCAGGTGTTATTCGGACCATTTTGTAGTTCTGGTAATCGCCCAAGTACAGATTGCCGTTGGTGTCGAAGATCATCCCGTCCGTAACCGTAAACCGGCCCAAATCTTCCACCGCAGCCTCCCGTTGATCGTCCGGCAAGGCTTCGTCCCGCAAATAGTCTGTTCGGATGCGGTAGAGTTTATTGTCGGTGAGCGGTTTGTAGTACAGCCACTCGCCATCCGGTGTTAGAGCAATACCATCCGATTGAAGGTGTACCGGTTGCCCTTGCTTTTTAAATTCCTTCCCATCCACGATCAGGGTAAAGGAAGGGTCATGTTTCACCGACGGATGGTTGCGCAATACCTGTCGGATGGTTCCCGTTGCCAGATTGACCACCACAATCCCCCCTTCATTGGAATTCGTTAAATACGCTACCTTTCTATGGGTATCGACCCGCACATCGTTGATGTAGCTTTTGTTACTTAGTACGCCCTCAAACCGGTACACGGCTTCGATGCTGTCGGTCGCCAGATTGAATTTGACCAGCTTAAAACTAGCGTCATACACCTGTTCCATGTTCGGGCAGGCGGGGTCCACCACCCACAGGTAGTTCTCCTCATCAACGTACACGGCCTGCACACAGACCCATGTGTTCCTTCCAGCGTCCCCTTCCTGCCAGCTGTTCCAGGCCTCATCCGGATACGGTTTTACCTGGTTATTGGGTAAAATTTCGACCACACCGTACTGGTGGGGTCCGGGCCATAACGGATAACAGGTAAACAAACGACCGTCTTTCGTGATCGCCACGCCGGTTAACTGGTAAGTATTGTCGGAAAAAACTGGTTCCAATTCCTGACTGCTCGTACTCATGATTGAATCGGTTTAATTGACAGGGTACCCGTAAATAGGTACCTATTCGCTACCCAGGTCAAGACGGATCAACCCAGAAGTGTGCAGCTTGCGCCGGCTTCTGGGTTGATCCAATTAAGGCGACCCGCTGGATAACACCTATTACCGTTTGTTCTTGCGTTTCAGCAGCATGTAGCCAGCCGTGATCAGCAAAGCCGTGGTCGCGACCTTGCGGACAAAAGCAGGGCGGTTGTGCTTCCATTCCGCTCGCCAACCCCGTTCAATCCAGGGATTAGGAAGAATGCCGTGTCTTAAGTCGTCGAGCTTGTCCTCAATGGCGTTGACCCGGTCGGCCAATATCAGCGTCATCCAGTGCGTAGCGGTCGCTTCGCTATACTGATACGCATAGCGACGGATAGCCCCACTCAGGCCCGTAGGCGGGGTTGACGTGCCAAAGACCCGGGTGATGCCCGGCCGCTCCACCGAATGCAGGACCTCCATGTCGATGCGCTGCTGGGGGGCTTTTTCATAATTGAGCCGCTCGTGGTCCGCCCCGTTCCAATGCTTCATCGGGTAGGTGGGGTCATTTTCCGGATCCGCATCCATCCCCCAGCCGGGGATGTCTTTGGTGCGGGTATCCCGGTTTCGATCCGCAATCTTTCGGTCCTGAAATTCGGCTATTCGATCTTCTAATCCGGTTTGCATAAGACAAGGGGTTAAATCGCGTGGGCGCGTGGCGGAATGAGTAAGGGTTTGATAATGTGGTCCAGCTTACTGGAAAACATGCGGTACGCATCCGACACGTCTTCCAGCGGAATGCGATGTGTGATCATTTCCTTGGGGTTGATGCGGCCATTCATGATGTGATCAATCAGCTTGGGCAGCAGCCGTTTCACCGAAGCCTGGTTGGCCCGTACGGTAATCCCTTTGTTCATCAGACTGCCAACGGGTACCAGGTTCCAAGGCGGGCCGTATACGCCGATGATGGACACAATACCGCCTTTTTTGACCGAGTTGATCGCCCAGTGCAGGGCCGTGGCATCGCCGGCTTGCAGGAGCAGTCCTTTACCGGTCAGGGATTGCAGGAAACTGCCGGTGCCATCGCAGCCTACCGCATCGATACATACGTCGGCCCCAAAGTAATCGGTGGCTTTTTTCAGGAACAACACCGGGTCTTTCATTTCCTGGAAGTTGTAAGCCTCGGCGAAGGCAAACTTGCGGGCAAACTCCAGGCGGTAATCGACGTGGTCGATCACAATGACGCGGGTAGCCCCGAAAAACCAGGCAAAGCGAGCCGCCATCAGACCCACCGGGCCGGCGCCAAACACCACCACGGTATCGCCTTTCTGGATCCCACCCTGCTCAGCCGCCTGATAGCCTGTCGGTACCACGTCGGTCAGCAGGACGGCGTTTTCCAGGTCGATTCCGTCAGGGATTACAGTGGGGCTCACATCGGCGTAGGGTACCCGAACGTATTCGGCCTGTCCGCCATCATAGCCACCGCCGGTGTGCGCATAGCCAAAAAAGCCCCCAACGGCGGTGGCTTCCGGATTGGACTCATTGCAGTTGCCATAGAGTTCCTGCTTGCAATGTGGGCAGGTGCCGCAGGCCACGTTGAAAGGCACCAGCACGTGGTCTCCCACTTTGAGTTTTTGCACGCCCGAGCCGATGGCTTCGACGACGCCGGTAAACTCATGGCCAAAGGTCATGCCCACCCGAGTATCGGGCACACGACCGTGGTACAAGTGCAGGTCTGAACCGCAAATCAGGGATCGGGTGACCCGGACAATGGCATCATAGGGATGCTTGATCTCGGGCTCGGCCCGATTCCGGTCTAGCCGGATTTGACGGGGTCCGCGAAAGTTCATTGCTAACATAGCTACCTGTCGATAAAGGTGATTAAACGAATTGATTCAAGCTGTCATACCGCGTTGAAGCCAGCCTAAACGCTTGCGCCGTAGCAGCAAAACGGTCTCATCAGCAACAAGGGCGTGTATAGACACCTACCTGAAGCGTAGGCTACAAAGGCGCACCATTCACCAAGACGTATTTCCGTCGCAAGCACCCACGCCCACGCTCGTAGAGCAAAGCGTTTAGGTTTTCAGAAGGGCCTATCGTGTGTTTTGGGCAAGCCAGTCAACACGGGATGATTCGTTTTCCCTTCAAGCTGCGCAACATCATTTCATCGTATGCTTGCTTAGCAGACCTTTCGCGTTGGTCCAAACAAGCCCAGTTGTCTATCGCCAAACAGCGGAATGGTCGTTCTCCTGCAGGCTGTGCGCGGTTCTTCTGATCGCGGAGGCTATCAGCATCGTTTAGACTCGGCCAGCAAGTCGTTGAGGGGTTTGTTTAGCGGTCGATTCCATCGCATCGGTCAAGCCGTCGATTTGCACCTAATAGACTCTTTTGTCTTCAAGGCAGTTAAACTTATGAATAGAAAATGAGGTTTTGGACCTGTTGAGAAAGAGGAGGCCGGTAAACTCGCTATCTTGTGGTTCGGAAGGTTAATTGAGTAAGCGCTGAACAATCGACAAGATTAAATTTGGGGAAAGTGCCAGCTAACCAACTTATTCCAAAGAATCGTGCCTTGAGCGCTTTTTAATAAGGTGGATTGATCGCTAAAAAAGCCCGCTGGCCACGGCATGAAGGAAAGACGCGGTTCCGCTCCGTCATAGGGACCATTGTGGCTGATTGTCTAAAGGTAATTTATACCATTTCGATCCGCTTATTCGGCTCCTGCTAGGTGTAAGTCATCTTCTTATGAACGAAACATTTGGTAAAGCCTGTGGATATGGAGGCTCTGACTACCTGCTTACCCATTTAATGGGTAAGAAACCTTTAGACTAACGTTAGGTTAGCCTGTATATTCTCACAAAAACGCTCCGTCTTGAGACAGAGAAACGTTCGTAATAATGCCTATTTAACTGGCTAGCCTTCACTTAACTAGTGTCCGCGTCGCGAAGGATCATACAGCCGTGCATCAATCTCGAAGACTTCTGACTTGACGACTTGACAACTCGAAAACAGTTCATGGCGGGGGTTGATCAAGTAGTTAGCCATGATGGGTACCACTGAACTGGGCACCTGGACGACTAAGCGGTCCGGCCTTTGCAGCCAATCCACTAGAATGCTTTGAGAGGACAGCGGGCCACTACCCGTGGCTCGCCAATCAGTGGGCAGGTCCTGCTCTTGCAAAGAACGTATTGAGTCCGGCACCTCAATGGTGACTAAGTAGTACGGAGGTATGTGTTTAGGATTAAGATGCACCAGCACTTCCAGCAAGCTTAAGGCTGGGGATTCAGTGGTATACAGCAGCGATAGCCCCTTGGGGTTCCAACGGCCGCCATACAAGGCCGCTCCTTGTCCAGACAGTGACTCATGACGATAAGCGGCCTGGAGTAAACGATAAACCAGCATGTAGTCAGGTGGGTAATTCCAGCAGCGTGTCAGTAGAAGATGCCGTGCTCAATGCGGCCTAACACATCATTGACTTGGGTGAAACCGGCAATGGTCGTTAGCGTTTGCAGCGGTGTACGACCATCCAACTCGCCTAGCGGATAGCGCAGCCAGTCCTGCAAGGCCTGCTCATCGCCAGCGTACACCCGCAAGCCATGCTGGATAACTTGCTGGAGTAACTCGACGCGTTCGGCCGTGGGTCCGCTCAAGGCAGTTTGGCGCCGTAATCGGTGTAGGGTACTTTCCGAGAGCTGCAACAGGGGCGCTAATTCTTTGAGGGTAACGCCGAGTTGTTGAGCTAACTGGTTAAGCCGTGCATCGAGTCCGTTGGGTTTAATTTGAACAGGTCGTTTAGCCCGCAGTGCTGTTAGCTGAGGGGCTGAGTGCTGATTGGTTTTCATGGTTACAATGATCAGTTGACAATTATACAACAATCAGCTGACAATTGCAAGTTCCCCTTTGATGGTGTAGGGATCTTGACCGAGCAATTCAGCAATGGTTAGACCGTACACTACTAAATGGACCGCGGTAGCAGGCCATTTGACAGTTAGTAAACAATAATCGTCTCTTCAAACGCTTCTGGTTGAGACGAAGCAATGTTCATAAATATGCTCTCGCATAAGACGAAAAAGCGTTCATGTATCTATTCCTTAAAATGAGCATTTCAGGAAATAAAATCCTATCGCAATATTACGATGAATTAAGTTTGTGCTATCTTTGCGGCATGGGAGTTACCAAAACCGAAATATTTACCCAGGAGCAAAACCGCATCGCTGATCTGGCGAAAGCATTCGCTCATCCGGCGCGAGTGGCCATCTTGCAAGTGTTATTGGCCAAAAAAGAATGCGTGTGTGGCGATATAGTCGATGAACTGCCTTTAGCGCAGCCGACCGTTTCCCAGCATCTGAAGGAGCTAAAGCGCATCGGCATTGTGCATGGCAATATCGATCCGCCCCGAGTCTGTTATTGCATCAATCCCGACGTGTGGGAAGAAGCCCGACAGGTTTTCGGCCCGTTGTTGGATTCATACGTTTCGGCCAACTGCTGCTAAGTGGCTTGCTCTTTTTTTACCCAAATCAATCGCAATATTACAATAAACCAATAGGAGATAAAATGGAAACTGCCAAACAACTCAAAGAGATCGTGCGCCAACAATACAACGCTATTGCCGAGCGCGGCCCGGCTGAACAACCGAATGCCGCCGGTTGTGGCTGCGGCCCGACTTCCTGCTGCGGCCCCTCGAACGAGGTGCCCATCAACATGGCCTTGGCCTATGACGGGTTGAACGGCTACGTGGCCGAAGCGGATTTGGGCTTAGGCTGCGGCCTGCCGACGCAATTTGCCCAGATCAAAGCCGGGGATGTCGTGGTCGATTTGGGTTCCGGGGCGGGCAATGACTGCTTTGTCGCTCGCGCGGAAACCGGCGAAGCGGGCCGGGTGATCGGCCTGGATATGACCCCGGCGATGATCGACCGCGCCCGTAAAAACGCGAAAGCCTTGGGTTTCACGAATGTTGAGTTCGTTTACGGCGATATTGAAGATATGCCTTTACCTGACAACCTCGCCAATGTGGTAGTGAGTAACTGTGTGATGAACCTAGTACCTAATAAACGGCAGGCATTTACCGAAACCTTCCGAATTTTGAAACCGGGCGGGCATTTCAGCATTTCCGATATCGTGCTGAAAGGCGAGCTACCGGAAGGCGTCATGAAAGATGCCGAGCTGTACGCCGGTTGCGTGTCAGGGGCGATCCAGAAAGACACCTATTTGCAGATCGTGCAACAGGCCGGATTTACAAACATCGTCGTTCAGAAAGATCGAGAAATCACTTTACCGGATGAGCTGTTGCAAAACTACCTGACGGCCGACGAAATCGCTGATTATCGCCGCCAAGCTAAAGGCCATCCAGCCCGGGGCATTTACAGCATGACGGTTTACGCACAGAAGCCAACGGACGCGGCCGAAATAGCTGCTTTTTGCTGCGGTCCATCTTGCTGCAACTAATGCCATGAAACGCATTCTCGTCTTATGCACAGGCAATTCTGCCCGCAGCCAGTTGGCCGAAGGCTATCTGCGCTTCTTTGCCGGTAGTCGCGCGCAGGTCTACAGTGCCGGAGTTGATCCGAAAGGGGTCAACCCGCTGGCGGTGCAGGTAATGGCCGAAGACGGCATCGACATTTCGCATCACACCTCGAATCATGTGGACGAATACACCGGCATACCCTTCGATTTCGTCATCACCGTTTGCGATAATGCCCGCGAGCAATGCCCGATATTCCCATCGAGCGCGCAGCGGTTCCATCAAAGCTTTGCCGACCCTGGTCATGATCCGCAAATTGATGCGCTGACCTCATTTCGCCAGGTACGCGAACAAATTAAACAATTTAGCCATAACTTTATTCAGGAGCATCTACCCTATTCCAGCACGACCTAAACCATGGCTCTACAGATTGAACATGCCCGGCCAGATGACCGCCAACTTGTTATCAGCCTGCTTCAACAAGCGGATTTATTGACCGACGACTTACCGGCTGACCTGGGCGGCTTTTTGGTGGCCAGGGAGCAAGGTGCATTGACTGGGGTGGCCGGTTTAGATCGCTTCGGCCCGGTGGCCTTGCTGCGCTCGGTGGCCGTCGATCCCCGCCATCAGGGAAAGCAGATCGGCGCACACCTAGTCGGCCGATTGCTGAACGAAGCGAGGGCGGGCGGGCTTGAAGAAATGTATCTGATTACCACAACGGCCGAGCACTATTTCGAGCGGCACGGTTTCCAGCCGGTAGCTCGACCGAATGTGCCACTAACGATTCAGCACACCCAGCAGTTCAGCGAGCTGTGCCCATCATCGGCTGTGGTCATGATGCGACCGCTATAAGGTCGCAGTACCCTAAGCACCTTAAAATTCCCACGAAAACGCTCCTACTGGAGACAAGGAGTGATTTGCGTATCTATAATTCGGGCATTTAAAGAGATAGTTTCTACCCGGAAGTCAATAACTCTTCTTTTCGTTTATAGTTTAGCTATAAATCACTCTTAACCGGCACGATGGCTAAAGCATTTGGAGACGACGATCAGCTGTTCCTTCTGAAGCTGAGCGATAGCTTACGCGCGGAGGTAGGCGTCGAGGCTGTCGGTAATCGAGCGACGCAACTCATCGCTCAGCAGCTGGGGGCAGACCGGGTCTATCTGGTCACCTTAAACCCGGACGACGATTTGGTGGTAGTCACCCATGAGACCCGGCGACCGGACATGCCTCCCCTACAGGGCTCCTATCGCAGTTCGGACTTTCCGGCTGCCATTCAGGAAATTTTCGAACGTACCATTGTTTATACCGATGTTGGCACTGATGCCGCTTAACGGAGCTGGACCGGCTGTCGTTCGCCGGGTTAGGCGCGGCGCGGTGGGCTTCATGGCTGCGTCACTCCGCAAAGGCAGCGAGACCATGATCTGGGCCGCTGGTGCGGTATCGACTCAGCTCCGATCTTGGACGGCGAGTGAAGTGGCCCTATTTGAAAATGCGGTAGAACGCACTTGGGCAGCGGTAGAACGGGCCCGCACTGAAGAAACACTAAAAAAATCGGAAGAAAAAATACCGTACCCTGTTCAATTCGATGGACGATGGCTTCTGCATCATCCAGGTTTTATTCGATGAAGACGGCAGGGCAACGGACTATCGCTTTCTGGAAGCCAATCCGGCCTTCGTCAAGCAGACCGGTCTGGAGAACGCCATCGGCAAAACGATGCGCGAACTCGCACCCCTGCACGAACACTTTTGGTTCGATACCTACGGCGAAATTGCCCGAACGGGTAAACCCCAACGCTTTGAGCATCGAGCTGAAGCCTTGAATCCGCCCGCCTGGTATGATGTGTATGCCTTTCGCATCGACGAGCCGGAAGAAGACAAAGTCGCTATTCTTTTTAACAACATCTACGAGCGAAAAAATCGGAACAGGAGGTCGCCCAGGCTCAGCGCTTGTTCCAGGCGATGTTTGATAATTCGCTCCAGATCATGCAGCACTTCAAAGCCGTGCGAAACCAGCACGGCGAAATCATTGATTTCGAGTGGCTCATGACCAATAAGCAGTGGAACGATCGCTGGGGGGAGATGAGGGGCAAGCGCCTGTTGACGGAAAATCCAGCGGTCATCGAAACCGGATTATTCGAACAGTTTAAGCAGGTAACCGAGTCCGGTGTTCCACTTACTCAGGAACATTTTTATAAGTACGAACAGTTTAATGGTTGGTTTCTGCAAACCGTTACCAAAGATGGAAGTTGAGTATTCCTATTCAAAGATAATACTGGCTTGTTGACTCAACTTTTTGAACTGACTTTAAAGATAGATTCAAAAAGGTATGCTTTTGAGAACGGCCGTAATGCCGCGCAAATGCATTTCCTGGTACTTTTTTAAGAGCGCCCGGTTGGTCTGATCGGTTTTACACTGCGCTAAATCAGCAGCTTCAAACGGCGCTTCAATATCAAAAGCGGGCGTATTTAATTCTTTGTAACTCCAGGTCGGCATACTGCCCGCCGTACACAGGTAAAGTACCTTCTCCTGGGCCGCATCCCGGTTAGCCATGCCCTGCCAGAGCGTGTTGGCATAGGCATTGCTCCGATCGACAAAGGATTTGCTTTGCAGACCATCCTTGGAAGCCGCTAAGGTTTGTCCCGCAATGCTGGCCAAACAGTGGTACGAAAAGATCACTTCCGGTTGGTGACTTTTCATAAACTGCATGATGGCGACGGTTTCGTTTTCGCTCTCCGCAAAGGCCCCACGGTATGTATTCGATTGGGGATCATCGGTTGAATACCCGTAGGTTGTCTCTACGTCGCCCCAATTCGCCGGAAAATTCCGGTTGATATCCACCAGATTCGCATTCCGGCGAAGGTACCAGGGAATCCCTTGCACCTGCCGCTCCCGCATATCCGGATTCGCCGACGGAATCGCGACCACCGACACTTTTTTCAGCAAGTCAGGGTGGTTTTCCAGGAGGTTTTCCAACACATAGAGAATGATTTCGGGACCGGCTTCGCCCGCATGGACGGCCCCAACTAGGGCAATGCAGCGCTTGCCCTGACCCACTTTCAGACTAACCAAGGATCTTTTATTGGTCGTTACCCCAATTTGATTGACCTGAACAAGCGCAGGATACTTCTTTTGGAGCTCGCTGACCCGTTTATGAACCGTTTCGTACGGCCACCAGATTTCCGGGTCCCGAGCCTTCACCGGCAAGGGGCCTTCCGGTACTCCCAGCGCAGAACCAATCCAATAGCAGTAAACCGTGCCCAATTTGATGTCCTTGTCTTCATAACGAAACTTGTTATCCAGCGAAGGCTCCATTTTTCCCTGAAAAATCAAGGTTGCTTTTTTGTGGTCAAGGGTTCGGAAATATTCACTGTAATCAATCCCAAATTTAAAATCAGGACATTCCATGCGGTAGATGCGGATCTGATCATAATGATAGCTAAGCTCTTTCTTTCTATAATACCGCATGGACTTGTACGCGGAGATCACAATTTTATTCGTATCGAAAAAAGCCTCGCCATCCCGCAACGTCTGGTATTCCGGCGTAGGTTCCTGCGCGACGGGGACGGAACTATCACCTTGGTTGCCTTTCAGAAAAGTTGGCATCACAAACGAGGAGGTTGATAGACCGGCCAGCCCAAGAAAGCTCCGTCGATTGAACAATTGCTTGATTGATTTTGCCATAACCCGTTTAACCTAGTAGAGGAATTGAAAAACGTCCGGATTGCTACTCATGATGCACTAGTTCGAAAAGAGCCTACAGGGAATTTTCTTTCTCTGTTTAGACCAAACGCCGTATATTATGTATGTTTTTGTTATTTTTTGATTTCGGTTACGTACCCCAAAATATTGAAACAAAATTTTTAATCAAAATAAGAGTGTGTTTTAAATTAGGCTAACTGTTTTTTGTGACTTTGCTAATAGCAGGCATGGGCGGTAGATTTAGCGGGGCTGCCCGTGTCGAATCTGAATCTCACCCCTCATGCGAATCCCCAGATCGACCCCACTGCCCGGCGTAGGTATGGATATAAATAAACTTTATTCGGCGGAGAGCCCTGGACAATACGATTAAATATTTTAATCGTATACCATTTACTGATCTCCTTCCTAATTCAATTCCTTTCAAGTACGATTTAATTTTTATCCTATTTATAAGACAATTTCTAAAACTATCGACTTTAATCGTTCATTTTCCGTCCACACGACACTCTTCTTTGGGCGTTTTTTTCTTCTTTCAAAAGGATGTCCAAATTTTAGCAATACTTGAGAGATTTGTTGCCGGATTAAAACATAACGCAGATGTGCACAGTGAGATACACAAAATGGGGCCTACTAATCATTCTGTTTGTTTTTTCCGTTTCATCAAGGATGAGGGCACAATCGAAAGATACCCTTTATCTGCCTGACCCGCTCATCGCCGAAGCCTACTATAAGGCCGCTCATCAGAATATTCTGGCAGCGGTTAATCCCGCTGTTTTCAAGGGCTATTTTTCGGTTTGTGCCGACGGAATAGGCTTTGGTTATGGCAATAGCTATCCTTCTCTTGACGGGCATCAGATGAGTGACGCGCTGCTGTGGCTAGGACAGATCAATACGGTAAAAGCAAATTGGGACTATGTGAAGTCTTTTCAAAAGCCGGATGGTAGACTACCCCTGGCCATCCTTCCAGCTAACGCCGGGCAAAAGATCGGGCCCCAAAATTACCAGGCTGAAGTTGATACCAATGGCGGTTTGTACAAACACTGGGTACCGAAGGATCCGTTGAGAGCATTGGCGGGAACTACCTACATTCAGAATGCAGATGTTATCTTTCGATTCACCGCTGATAAGCAATGGCTTAACGAACACTTGCCTTCCATAAACCGAACGGCCGATTACCTGGCTTCCCTAATTTCTGATGAAGGCGCGGTGGGTGGCGCCGGGTATTACATCGAGCGTCCTACGCGGGTAGAATTCGACGGGGTTGCCCAAGGGCATGTGGTGGACGCCTTCCGGCGATTGGCGGCTCTAAACAACATGGTTGGCAACCCTGTGGCTACCCAAAAATACAGTGTGCTTGCTGATCGTGTAGCGTCGTTCTTTCAAAAAAAATTTTGGCAGGGAACCCAGTATGCCGAATACATTCATCCCGAAAAAGGAGTTGTCAAGGGGCATGGCCTCACCGATGTCGACTGGACAGCCCTGGCTACCGGGGTTGCATCAGAAAAACAAAAAAAGGTTGTGTGGCCACAACTGAAAAGTGCTAAAGGATTCTACTACAACGGCATGCCAACTGGAATTGCAACGAAACCTGAAACGTACGAAAGTTGGGAAACTACCTATGCTGATAACCAGGATCTTGCCGCAATGGGCCGGGTGTGGTATCTGGAAGCATGGGCGAGGGCAAACATGGGTGACGCAGAAGGGCTGATCAGCAGTATTCGGGCGGTGAGCCAGGAGGGTCGCAACAGTAGCTACTACTGGCGTGAGCGGTACAATGCCAAAGGTGGTTACGGGGCTAAAAAGTATAATGAGTATCCGGCGAATCTGATCAGGATTGTTCAGCGGTTTTTATTTGGTGTCGAACATGGTCTTGACGGGTCGCTCCAACTTTCACCGCTAGCCCCTGAGGCCTTTTGGCGTGCTGGTTTTGGACAACGTTTATCAGTACGCAACGGTGCGATCGATTATATGATGAAAAATGGACAAACGGCCGGCCAGTATACCGGCGACACTTCACAAACCCTGTCTATTAAATTCCCGTACCCGGTTAAAAATATCCGTCTGCTCATCAATGGAGCGCCGGTCGCTCAGCGTAGCAAAGACAAGTGGATAACGTTCGTATTACCCCCTTCAAAAGCAGGCCGGCCATCGACGTTCAGTTTACGCTTTGACCACTAGTGTGTACTCCGTCAACCCGGCCGTATCGGTCCACTTACGGCTGACAATGTACAGCCAAGCTGTATTGATTTTAAGTCTTTTAATGGTTAATCACTTAATGCATTTTTGAATCGGCTTATTGACCCTAAAAGGCTCCGGTTAGGTGTTGATTTCTGATTGAGTCAAATAGCCAAGAATTTTGGACGGACATATGGCAAAACCCCTGTTAATTGCACACCGTAAATACCAGTAAGAGAATGTAGTCTTTAAGTTGTCCACGTAACAAGCGCAAAGCCTGGGATAAATGATACTCAACGGTTTTGGGAGACAGGTTCAGCCGCTGGGCAATTTCTCGAGTAGACAAAAATTGATAGCGGCTTAAAAAGAAAACGTTTCGGGCGGTAGCAGGCAATCGCTCAACTGCCATACTTAAATTGTTTGACAATTCATTGAAGCTTACCAGTTCTTCCGTGTTGTAAACCGCTTCCTGCTTTGTATGATATAATTGAGAATGAACCCGCTGGCGAACCGTCTGTTTGTCGAAGTAATCGTAAATCTGGTTCCGGATAGCGGTAAACAGATAGCCCCGCAACGACGTATGAATTGAGAGGTCAGCCCGCTTGATCCACAGATTCGCGAATAAATCCTGTACCAGCTCTTCCGCCGTAGCCCGGTCCCTGACGTGATTATAGGTTACGGCATACATCGACGACCAGTACTGCCGATAGATGGCGGTAAAGGCCGACTCATCGCCCTCCCGGAGCCGGGCAAGCCATCCTGCTTCAGAATTTGACGAATAGTGATCAGCCATAAACAGAAATAAGTTCAGTATGAGTAGCCCGCCAAAGGTAAGGCTCAACTAATAAACTACTTTACCCGCCAATCCTACTGTCGTCTGATTTAACTAATAGATAATATACCCTTTTTTCCCACGTCCCGACTTTTTTGTAGCAATTCAAGATTTTTTTTCATTTAGGTTTAGGGAGGTCCCGGGCAAAACCGTCATACACTATGACTACTCTTTTGCCAATGACTCGATCTGATTTACAGCAACTAATTCAACGTTACCGAAACGGAACCGCCAGTTTTGAAGAAATACAGCAGCTCGAACAATGGTGGCAGAAAGCCCTCACCGACCAGGCTGCCCTGGAGGATATGCCCCCGGCCGAGCGCATCCAGTTGGAAGAACGATTGTACGAGGGCGCAGTCCGGCGCATTCAGCAGCAGGAGCCCGGTGCCTTTCGTCCCGTAAAACCCATCGGTCGGTCCCGCTGGTGGCTGGCAGCCGCGGCCAGTGTAGCCGGGCTAGTATTGACCCTGGCCGCCTGGTGGCTGCTAAGTGACCCCACGGATCCGAAATCGTTTTCCTACCAAACCCAATACGGCGAGAAAAAGCGGATTCAACTGCCAGAAGGATCGGTGGTGTGGCTGAACGGCAATTCGTCGCTGCGGTTTGCGACGGACCCCGACGGCCATCGACAGGCCTGGCTCACGGGCGAAGCCCTGTTCTCGGTTCAGCACACGGCCACCCACCAGAAGTTTATCGTCCATACCACCAAACAGCTTAATATCGAGGTCCTGGGTACGGTTTTCAATGTGAGCGACCGCCGGGATCAGGTCAGTGTCACGCTTCGGTCAGGTTCAGTACGGGTGATCGACCAGACGCATCGCCAGTCTGATGTCCTGCTGAAGCCCGGTGAGATGATCACCAGCCGCAAAGCGGTTTCATCGACCGTACCGGCCCTGGAAAAAAGTGCGGTTCAGGCCGATCTGTCGACGGCCTGGAACAGTGGCAGCATGTACGTGGAAAACAAACCCCTTGGCGAGCTATTCGACTGGATGGAGGACACCTACGGTATTGAGTTGGAATACCGGCCCGAGTTAAGGCAGGAAACTTTTGCGGGCTCGGTGCCCACCGACTCCATCGGCTCGTTTTTCCTGAAACTGGAAAAGCTTTATCAGGTTGAAGTCAGCAAGCACGGCAATACGTATCAAATCAAATAAACCATAGCCGCCTGCGCTCCGGCTCCCGCCAAGGTTTAGGAGCAGCAGGCGGCTAAAAACCGAAGTTTCACCTTAAAAGTACGTACGAATGAAAAAAAACCTACTTCTCAGTAGTAGTTTACTTGCTTTATGTCTGGGAACGCTCCCCGAATCCCCGGCCAGGGCCCAGCAGCTGGCGCGGCTGGAGCGGCTCACGGAAACAACGGAACAGCAGCCGGGCAAAACAACGCGGGTGCACTTACCGCATCTGCTGAAGGAAATCACGAAACGATACCAGGTTGAATTCAACTATAATTACCGCCAGTTGAATCAGAAAATGGTCGACAGCCGGGCGCTCGATCAGAAACACCATCCCATCGAAGCGCTCCTGACGGAACTGCTTGTGCCGCTGGACCTGACCTTTGAAAAAGCTTCGGATCGATCGTACCTGATTTATCCAAAACCTCCGCTCAAAAACGCCCTGGTAGTACCGTCTCAGTCGGTATTGCCGGCGTCGGCATCGGAACGAACTCCTTCATCAACCCGTGAAACCGCCCCTGAAGACAAACCCGTCAGTGGGGTTGTGAAAGATGAACGCGGCAATGAACTACCGGGTGTCAGCGTGGTTATCAAAGGAACCACCCGGGGAACCTCAACCAATCAGAACGGAGCCTTTCAGCTGGCGGTTCCCAACGATCAGACCGTGCTCGTGTTCAGCTTCGTCGGTTATTTAAAAAAAGAGGTTACGGTGGGCAATCAATCGGTTATTAACCTGACGATGGACCCCGACGATCAGGCCCTGGACGAAGTGGTTGTGGTGGGGTATGGGACGCAGAAGAAGGCCAACATGACCGGCGCCGTCTCGACCGTTGATTCGAAAGATATTGAAAACCGTCCCGTCCCCAACGTGGCGCTGGCCCTTCAGGGTTTATCGCCTGGTCTGTCGATCACGCGTACAACCGGACAACCCGGCGATGAAGGCGGGATTGGTATTCAGGTGCGGGGAGCCTCGTCGGCCAACGGAAACGTTGCACCCCTGCTCGTTGTTGATGGGGTAACCACTCCGGGGGCGACGCTAATGTCACTGAACCCAGCCGATATTGAAACGATTAGTGTCCTCAAAGACGCAGCGGCAGCGGCCATTTACGGTGCTCAGGCTGCGGGCGGGGTTATTCTGGTCACCACCAAAAAAGGGAAACAGGGCAAAACAGTGTTTGAATTTTCGTCCATGGCCGGCATCGACTGGGCGCTGAACGTACCTGAACGGCTCCCGACCTGGGAAGAACTGACCTTCAACAACATGGCCCGGATCAACTCCGGAGCAGCCGCCGGATACTCCGACGAAACTATTTCAATCCTGAAGGAAGGCAAGATTACGCACCGCGTCAATCCGAACGACTCGACCCGCTACCAGTATTTCGGAACGGAAAGCATTGTGGATCAGATGCTCCGCAGAAACACGTACATGCAGACGCACAACATTTCTGCGCGGGGCGGTACGGACAAACTGAATTTTATGATTTCCGCGGGGTACTATGATAAGCAAGGCGTATTCCGGGTAGGGCCGGATAAGAACGACCGGTACAATGTCCGCGTAAACCTGGGAACGCAGTTGACCCGCCACCTCTCGCTGGATTCGCGCATTACCTATACCCTGCAACGGCAGGAGGCCGCTCCCCTGAACTTAAACGGCAACGGTGCCCTGCTGTACAATATCTACCGCTATTCGAGTGTCAATCCGTTACGGACACCCGAAGGCCGGTATACGGCCGGGCACGGTGCTACGGCTTACGCAATCATGGACGGCGGGGGTTACAACAACTATAAACGGAATTTCTTCGACGGCGTTTTTACAGCCCGGGTGACCAATCTAGCCAAAGGACTGGAAGTCAGGGGCGTGTATGGAGCCCAATACCGCCGGGGCGACCGGCAACTTTTCGAACGGACGGTTGAACGCTGGTATCGCACGGTGGGCGGAGACTTCCTCAACACCCCCAACCGCTATACGGTTTCGAATGACCTGACCGTAAACAATAACCTGCAATTCCTGGTCGATTATGACTTTTCAATCGGGACAAAGCACCGGTTTCACGTGCTGGGGGGCTACCAGTGGGAAGACAGCCGGACGGAACGAATTTCAACCGGGGTAACGGCTCTGTCGAGCAACGACCTGCCCGCGCTGGGTCTGGGCGATGAAAACTCGAAAACCAATTCGCAGGATGTACTCACTTACGCCTTTCAGTCGTATTTCGGTCGTTTCAACTACAATTTTGACGACAAATACCTGCTTGAGGCCACGTTCCGGGCTGATGAAAGCTCCCGGCTGGCCCCGCATCTACGGCGGAAATCCTTCCCGTCTCTGTCGGCCGGGTGGAACCTGCACCGCGAATCCTGGTTCCAGGTACCGGTCGTTTCCGAGTTAAAACTGCGGGGTTCCTGGGGGCGGCTGGGTGCAGCTTCCGGCATCGGCCTGTATGACTACCTGGCCCTGTTGAGCCGGAATTCAGCCCTGGTATTGGGATCACCGGAAGTAAAAACCAACTACTTTGGCCAGACATCGGTTCCATCTTCGCAACTGTCGTGGGAAACCATCGAAACCAGCGATATCGGTATGGATCTGGGCTTTTTTCAGAATAAGCTACAGGCCAGCCTTGACTACTATGTCAAATTTAACCGCAACATGCTGACAGCCATGCAGCTACCGTCTACCTTCGGGGTCAATACACCCCGGGTCAACAACGGGGAGCTGAAGTCTTGGGGCTGGGAAGCGGAACTCAAATACCGCGACCGCATTGGCAAGGATTTTACGTTTGCCGTAGCCGCCAACGTATCCGACAACCAGAACGAACTGATTAACTTTGCCGGTCGGCGCATCATTTCGCCCGGAACCGTCAGCACACTGGAGGGCTACCCCCTCAATTCGATCTGGGGTTACCAGACGGCGGGTTATTTCCAGACGGCCGATGAAGTCAAAAACTGGGCCTTTCAGGACAGCCGGACCGCACCCGGCGACATTCGTTACGTCGATCGGGATGGGGATAAACGCATCAGCGCCGGATCGGGAAGCGCCGAAAACCACGGCGATCTGGTTTACCTGGGCACCACCCAGCCCCGCTACCTGTTCGGTATGAACCTGACCATGCAGTGGAAAGGATTTGATTTTGCGGTTTTCTTTCAGGGTGTAGGCAAGCGTAATTTCCTGCCGACCCGTCAGGCGCTGGACCCCTTTATTGCCAGCTTTTACCAGCCCCTGGCTATTCACCGCGATTTCTGGACGCCCGAGAATCCGAATGCCTTCTGGCCCCGGCCGTTTACCAACGCTACCCACAACTTCCTGACTTCCGACCGGTGGGTGCTCAATGCCCAGTACGTCCGGCTCAAAAATCTACAGGTGGGCTATTCGCTGCCTCAATCACTGCTGAGCAAGGTAAAAATGTCCAGAGCCCGCATCTATTTTTCGGCCCAGGACATCCTCACGTTTTCGGGACTGGGCTTGTTCAAGGGCTACTTCGACCCGGAACAGCGTGATGGCGTAGCGGCTGATTATCCCTTCTTTGGTACGGCAGCACTGGGCCTCAACATTTCATTCTAAGCCGTTTTAACACGCTCTCATTGCATCATTATGAAACGCATAAAATTAGGATATCTTCTATTTTTGTTCAGTTTGCTGGCCTGTGAGGTCGAGCGTATTCCGGAAACCCAGATCAGTGACCCATCTTTCTGGAAGTCGGAAAACGATTTGAAAGGCGCTGCCAATTACCTGTATACGTTTCTGCCCGGTTTTGCGCTGGAAGAAGTCTGGTCGGACAATGCCTACGGCATACAGTCGAACCAGATCAGTGATGGCACGCGGCTGCCCCCTTCGACTGCCACCGACTACTCGCAACCCTATTTCCTGATCCGGGCGGCCAACAACCTGCTGGAGAAAGCCCCCGGCGCGCCCGTTACCCCCACCATTTTGAACCGGTATCTGGGCGAAGCGCGGTTTTTCCGAGCCTTTGCGTATTTTCAACTGGTTCAGAAATACGGGGGTGTTCCGCTGATTCTGAAAACCCTGACCGAAAATGCGCCAGAACTGTCGCAACCAGCGGCAACCCGTGAGCAGGTAATCGACCAGATTTATCAGGACCTGGATTTTGCGGCCGCCAACCTGCAAACACCCACGCAGCTCGGAGCCGCCGGTTATGGCCGCATTGCCAGCACGACGGCACTAGCCCTGAAAGCCCGAGTGGCCCTTTTTGAAGGAACCCGGTCTAAGTTTCACCAGTACGGTGATCCGGCCAAGCACCTGAACCTGGCGGCATCGGCGGCCAGGGAGGTCATCGACAGCAAGCAGCACGATTTGTATACAAGCTATTATGACCTGTTTCAGTACGCCGGTGAGGGACCGCAGAACCGGGAGAATATTCTCGTGAAACAGTATGGCACCAGCGCCAGCAATCAAGTTCTTTACCATAATTATTCGGAAAACCTCTATACCGGCGGAGCCAACCCGACGAAGGGCCTCGTTGACAGTTACCTGATGAAAGACGGTTTGCCAATCACGAAGTCGCCCCTGTACAAAGCCCCGACCACCTCGCTGGAGGTTTTTACCAATCGGGATGAGCGGCTGAAGGCGACGGTTTTCCAGCAGGGCGATCCCTATAACCTTGGCGCGACGTTCACCCCGCAGCTTCAGTACCACAAAACCGTTTTTGCGCCGAAGAAGTATTTTAATGCGACGGATTTCCAGACCCGTAGAGCCCTGATCGATTGGGTGATCCTGCGTTATGCCGAAGTACTTCTGACGTATGCCGAAGCGCAATTCGAACTGAAAGGAGAAATTTCCGACGCGGACTTGGACCTGACCATCAACCGCCTTCGGCAGCGGGGTCAGATTGCTAAGCTGAACAATGCGTTTGTGAAAGTTAACGGGCTGGATATGCGGGAAGAAATCCGGCGCGAACGTCGGGTAGAACTGGCGCTCGAAAACCTGCGGTACTGGGATCTGATTCGCTGGAAAACCGCCGAAGTCGAACTGCCGAAAGCCATTATGGGCAATTATTTCTTTAGAGCGGAATTTGGTACGGAGGTACCCGTGCAACTGGACGCCAATGGGTTTGTGATTACGCAGGCGGCTTCGTTCCGCCGGTTCAATCCCGCCAAGGATTATCTCTGGCCTCTCCCCGTCAATGAGCTGGGTCTGAATCCCGGTCTGAAACAGAATCCGGGTTGGTAATCATACGGTTTCACTTAATCAGATTTTCATGAAATTTACCTTAAAATACCGTGCCTTGCTCTTTTGCTTCCTGGTTGGCAGCACGACGGTTTGGGGCCAGAAGTTTACCATTCCCGTTTTGCCCGACACGCAGGAGGAGGTTAGTGCCAAGCCCGAAATGTTTGTCAGTCAATTGAACTGGATTGTGCACAAAAAGGATTCGCTCAATATACCGATTGTGCTGCACGTGGGCGATATCGTCAACTTCGACACGGTGACGCACTGGCAGACGGCCAGCAAAATCTTTACGGTTCTTGACAGCGCCCGCATCGGCTACGCCGTTACGCTGGGCAATCACGATACCGGGGCCGTACGGCACAATGCCGGAAGTGCCGCACCGGGCAACGTCAACCAGAATCTGCGAAAAACGGGCAAGTTCAATACCTATTTTCCGGTGAGCCGGTTTCCAATGCAGCGGGGCCGCTACGAGGAAAACAAGAGCGACAATGCCTGGTACACCTTTTCGGCGGGCGGGAAAAACTGGCTCGTGCTGGCGCTGGAATTCTGCGCCCGACAGGGCCCGGTTGACTGGGCGCAGACGGTTCTGAAAAACCACCCCAACCATAACGTGATTGTGCTGACCCATTATCATCTGAATCCGACCGGTGAAATCAGCACCCGGAATGCCGGATATGGTGATTTAAGCCCGGCGCAGATTTATGACCAGTTAATCCGCAAACACCCCAATGTGCTGCTGGTGCTGAGTGGCCACGTGGTTTACTCGGCCTGGCGCGATGATCTGGGTGAGCGAGGAAACCATATTTACCAGCTTTTGCAGAACTATCAGTCGCAGGATCATGGCGGGGGCTACATCCGACTGCTCGAAATTGATCCCCAGGCTGGAACCATTTCGGCTAAAATGTACTCACCATATTACAACAAAACGTTAACTGACTCGACAAATTTTTCATTCTCAGGGGTGAAGTTTGTCGACAAAAAATAAAAGAACCAGCCGGTGCGTGTAAAAATGCATTGGCTGGTTCTTTTTCAGTTCACATGTAAATACCGTTTCTGGCTCTTTCATGGAGAGTATAATAGTGAGACGGGCCACATTTCCAAAGCAGGGGATGGTCTTCATAGAGGTTCATCTGCCCATAACCGATACCCGCTTCATTCATGTGGCGACTTGCCGAGTAGGCGATCTGGTGAGCCTGCAGCTGACATTTGTAGAGAGCTTGCTGGGTCCAATCATTAACAATTTCAAAGTCCATTAAAAAATCAGAGCGGCTCATTTCCACAGACTTGACTATGACGGATTGAGCCGGTTATACTGCTTCAGGGCGTTTTTAGAGGGCTTTTTCGTCGAGAGCCAGTTCATAAACTGCAAATGAGCATCCAGCTGCTGCCAAGTTCGGTTCTCATTCTGGTTGTTCTGAGCCATCCGGCCAGCCCGGAAAAGGATAGGATAAAAACGTCCTAAATCCCCACCAGCGACTGCCAGGAAGTAAACCCATTCTGAGCAGCCCACCAACAGTGTAGAACTCTTATTTAACTTTTTCGACGTCTTTTATATCAAAAAGTAATACCAACCACGGTCATGATGACTACTCCGTCTGCCTGCCAATCCACCGGCATCTAGATCACTTAAGCGTTAAATGTTATTTCCATCATTCGATTAATTTTTTTATACTAATTTCGGATGGTGACCTTTATTCATCAATAGCAACTACAGCATTTTTTGATTTTTGATCTGGGGCAGGACGCTACATTTTGCTGATTACAAAAGAGAACAACAAAGAACTGGACAAAAGGCAAGAGATTTCACACATCTTACTTCATTGATATGGATGAAATACGGCTGGATACTCGACACTGGATACTTTTACTCTTAATGTGGGTCAGTTAGACTTCAACCAGTAACGCTCAAACGACACTTAGTATGGGCTATAATACTAACCTTGGGCTAGCCGGAAAGTACATGTTTGATCACGGCGTAACCGTTAGCCTCAAACGGACCATCCATCCCAAAGTGAACGTTGGTTTAACGGTTCGGTACCTTAAGCATAAGGTTTCACCAGATCCGGAAAAATACTATGGCAGACCCGTGGCAGGATTTGGTGTTGTTTGGAACCACTGCCCCCTAACCGGACTAGTTGAATACCAATTGACTGAGAAAAAATTTAATCCCTATCTAGGCCTGGAAACGGGGCTATTTATCAATCAATTTAAAGCCATTCCTAGTAGAACCACTTTAAAAAGAAATACCAGTTTGGGCTTTATTCCCAAAGTTGGAATCCGAACGACATTTTCTAAAGTCGGCGTGTTTGTAGAAGGGTTGTACTTGTGGCAGACCGTTCATCGATTTGAGCATGAAAATGGAACGACAGATATGCGTCGAGGCTATTGGAATGCTTCCCTGGGAGTTACCTTTTCCTTGTAAATAGAAGAGTGAGTGGCAAAAATAGCTGGGGCACTATAGTTGCATCACTTTGTACTTCAGTTGAAATGAGAAGACTTGTTTAGATCATTGTTTCATCCTTGTTGCTTTCTTTACAGATTAATTCACGTGTCAATAACCCTTTAAATGAGCGTTCTCTGAGCTGGATAATGGATTTAAGCTTGGGCTTTAACGGCGGAGTATTTGCCGCTCTCGGTTAATTCGGTTGGCGTCAACCCAAATTGGTTTTTGAACGCAAACGAAAAGTGTGAGAAAGCTTCAAAGCCTAAATCCAGGTAGATCTCCGAGGGTTTTTTGTGCTTTTCATGCAGCAGAAAATAAGCCTCCTGCAAGCGCTTTTGTACCAGCCATCGGCTGGGTGTTTGATTAAATAGTCGGCTGAAATCCCGTTTGAAGGCCGATAGGCTACGCCCCGTCAAATAAGCAAATTTTTCTACGCTCACATTGAATTTATAGTTGCGGAGCATAAATTCTTCCAGGTCTATTTTCTCCGGTTTCGCAAAATCAAATAGGATCCCAGCCAGCTCAGGTTGATGCTGCAATAAAATAATCAGTAACTCTTCCTGTTTAACCTTGCTGAAGGCTTCGTCAATTTCACCTTGGTAGTAAATGCGCTTTAACGAACGAATAAAATCAGGGATTAACTTGTTTTTTTTAATCTTGATAAAAGCATCCGGTGCGCTAAACTTGGGGACCGGCGGGTGATGCGATTCCAGAAATTTTTTCAGAAATGCTTCTTCTAAACATAAGCGGATGAACCGGGTTCCATCACTTCCTTTTATTAAGAAGTACCGGATCAACTGATTTTTGCGAAACAAATAGGACTCACCGGAGCCTAAAACTTGGTTTTTGCTCCCGTCATAACAGTGTATACTTCCCTGCTCGATATAAACGAAAACGTGATCGGGGACAAATTGCTCCGGAATAACTTTTGGCTCATTAAACGGAGCTTTGGATTCAGTTGAGGTCATGTTTCACGTCCGAATTTAAGCGACTTTAGTCCACTTTTTGGTCATTCCCAACAAAGGGATACCTGCATACACCCGCATCACTAAGGTACCCTGATTGAATTTCATTTTACAGCTAAAATGGCGACCCATTTGGGCAACGTATAATTTGCCACCCGTGTATTCACCCGCTTTATACGTCAGATCTGTAATGAATTCCATGTTGTAAAGGGTCCGGTTTCGTAGTTTATAATCTGGATTTTTAGTGTCTTTTTTGAGCGTTTTTCCATCTTTTTCGTACAGCTTATTCCCCCAACCCGAAAGTAATTTCCCACAATAGGTATTTCCGGATCGGTAGATTTCCATTTTAGAGTCTTGGGCCTCACTAACCCAGATACCAATCACTTCATCGGGGTAAGTCTTTGCAAATGACGAGGGTTGCGCCATATCTAGGTTCGTTACAAGAAAGATAACCAATGCTATAGAACTAAGAACGAATAAAGTAGTCCTGTTTGTCCTTTTACGATGGCTCATTGGAGCACCCCCTGTTGAAGCATACTGTTCACTGACGCCAGAATGGCTTCTTCCTTCGTAGCAATGGGCGACCAACCTAATACATGTTTCGCCTTAGCGTTGCTTACGTTTCGGTTTATTGTCAGCAAGGCAACCGACTGCTTGGCCTGTGAACTGAATAATGCCGCTATGGATAAAATCCAGTTGGGCAAAATACCTGTTGGAACTTTTTGCGCTACACCAGGCACCTTCTTTTTGAGTAACTGCGCTATTTCGGGCATCGAAATTTTACCATCGGATGTGGCAATAAAGCGTTGGCCTTTGGCCTCAGGAGTAGTCATCGCCCGAATGTGTAAATCCGCAACATCCCGAACATCAACCACATTAAGCTCAATATTAGGAATCGCTTTCCTAGAACCTTCCAATAAAAAAGTTAGTATACCAAGACTGGGTGACTTACTGGCCCCCAGCGAGGGGCCAAAAATCGCCACGGGATTGATTGTTACTAATTCCAAGCCGCGGCCTTCCTGCTGGATAAAATTCCAGGCCACTCGTTCGGCCAATGCTTTTGATTTTTCGTAAGCCGACAAGCCTTTTTCATTGGGGTCAGTCCAGTCGGCCTCTGTTGTTTCCGCATTGCGTTTTTTATTGCTAAAACCGACCGCCCCAAAACTAGATGTCATCACAACCCGTTTTACACCTGCGTCTCTGGCTGCTTTTAGGACCCGGAGCGTACCTTCCACCGCCGGGCTTAGCATTTCTTCTTCAGATGCCTTCGCACCAGCGTGGGTTGGCGAAGCGATGTGTAAAACATAGTGGCAACCGCTCATCGCCTGGTCCCAGTTGGCATCTGTCGCCAGATCGGTTTGAATAAATGCAAGGTTGTCAAACGAGGTGATTCCGCCTGTTTTGAGCATCTGAATCAAAACATTTTTTTTGTCGATCGAGCGGAGCGTTGTTTTTACCAGGTATCCTTTTTTCAATAATTGAAGTATACAATAGGCGCCAACGGCACCTGTACCTCCGGTCACCAGAACTGTGGTTGATCTTTCCATCTTGAGTCAAATTTATGGATGCAAAGTTACCGTTTGGGTCATCCGAGGGTTATCTTGAAAAGTCCAAACTTATTGTCTTAAAAAGTCCAGATTCCGGGTAGAATTTGTTGAATGGAGAGAAAGATTAATGGCTCACAAAACGTCCGAAAAGCACTATAAAAAGCTTCGTTAATCGCACAGTTAGAAGCGTATTTTGAGAATTTAATACACTATGCTCACCATCTGTATTTAATGAATTACTAAATACCAGGCGAAGTCATGCTCTACATCGGCATCGAACGGTTGCAGCCCTGAGACCAACTTCATCGCCTTACATATCACCAATAAACGTAGTTGATTGAGTGCGGTTCAATGGAGGCTGTTAGCCCTTGGTAGCTTTCTTTTTGATAAAGGTAAGTAACTAGATTTCCTTTGTGGACATTCTCTGCTGATAGGCCATTTTTACTTATGTAGCCAAACCATCGACCATGAACCCTAGCCAACAGCTTGTGATAAGTACCAATGCCGATTGGTTGAATGTGGATTTCATTCACCAGTTTTTAACGAACGCCTACTGGGCCGCGATTCATTAGACTTTTGGCCAGGCCAGGGCTTCGAATAGCACCAGATCCCCGGGTTGCGGTTTACGTTTGTTTACCTCTCCGATGAACGGGCTCGCCGGGTTGACTTAGCTACTCGTATTGATTACTTCGTAGCGCGCGCGTACAAACATGAATATTCCGTAGCAAAATAAACCCAGCGCTACGGCGGCAAGCAGAAAAGAACCGTAGCTGGCCTTCTCCAGAAAGGCAAAAGCACGGCTACTGCCTCCGGCTTCGCTGGCATTAGCCTCCAAAGCCGCTTTAATAAATAAGTAGCCGATCAGCCCCCAGACGATGCCCCGCGCGATATAACCTATTTTTCCCGACCGGATGATCATCTCCTTTAGTTCGGTTTTGATGGAAGAAGTCTGGACATTTTTCAGGTATTTACCCGACCAGGCCCGGTAGATTTGGTACAACCCGATGCCAATGATACTTACGCCAATCAGGCCGACCACCCATTGACCAAACGGTTTCTGCAGGATTTCCCCAACCATACTTTGGCGCGAACGGTCCCCACCCTGATTACCCTGGCTACCCAGAACCATGCGGAAAGAACCATACGCCAGGAACCCATAGGATAACCCGCTGAAGGCATAACCTAACCGACGACCGATGCCTTTGGCGTCGGTCCCTTTGCGCTCGGTATCGAGAAAAGCCTGCGTTAGGCGCCAGAGGGCGTAGCAGACCAAACCAGTGGCCACCAGTGCCAGCAAAACCTGCCCAAACGGTTGATGCAGTATAAATCGAAAAACTCCCTGTTTGTTGAGATTGCGTTCCGAACTGCCACCGATTTCAAAAGCAGCCATAAACGCTAGTATCCCAACCAGGCAGTAAACAACTCCTTTGGCCATCAGGCCAAGCTTGGCAAAACGCTTCACCCATTGCGGTTGGGTCGAGGGAATGTGGGCGGAGATGCTGGATAAGTTCATCATCAAAATCGGTTTGTGTAGGGTGCATTCAGTAGAATCGATTTTCTGTCAATAACAAAATCGATTTCGGCCAATAAATGTTTTGTGTTACGCTGATACCATTTTTTGGGCCTTTTATGGCAGTAATGCATAGTTGATCTAAGTAGGAGGAAACCAAAACCATCGTCTACTGAAAGCCTGTCCCGGCGAGCCGTTGGACCAGCGGCCATCGACGGGTGGTCCCCCAAAGCGGAGCTGCAAAGTCAAGCAGCACAACAGGTTTTTCAGGCTAGGCCTGAACTGGTCAAAACCCTTGACAGCGACCCGCGCATCAGGGTTTTATAGACAAGCGTTTTGAACGGATTTATGGTAATTTTGCCTTACACAATCCCCTATTGCCGGATGCCATTTCAGCTTCGCTGGTGTTGCACCTGGCTGTTCATAACAATACGGTGCCCTATCCGTTATCTGAATACCTAGTGCGCAGTCCTCTTAACCAATGCACAAAAGTTATGAAGGCACTATTGACACTTTTGCTGGCAGGCCTATCGGGTTGTTATGTAATGAGATCCAATGCAATCCCCGATTCAAAATTGCGTGCCGACCGACGAGGGCTTGTTTCCAAAGTGAAAACCGAAGCAATGCCGACTTCTTTCCGACGGATTTTAGTAGTGATGAAGCTTCGCCAAGCGAATGACCGCTATGCTGAAGAATTCATACGTAGTTTTCCCTCTTCCTATGAGTTGTGTACCCTAACTTTGAATCCGCTTCAGCCAGCAGACCACACCGTAACGGTTCAAAAAAGAGCCCAGGAATGTCAGAGTGAAGTCATTCTGTTTGTTGAACCAACCTATTCAGGTCACCTGTTTTCCCTCGACGCTCCGGAAGGCAATGATTTCTCGCAGTTCGTTTTTGAAATGCGCTCGGTAGAATCAAACTTGTCTTTCTGGAAAGCTGCTGCAGCAGCTCATCCGTTGACCAAAGAATATTATTCGGCACGCCCTATTGTGGCAAAGCTGATACGCGATGGCGTTATCCATCCTGAACAGGCTCCCTAATGGTTCTTCAGATTTTTTACCTATCAAACGTCTTCACGTTTTTGAATAAATGGTTGAATTAATTGAAGGTAGGTTAAAGCCTGGATTACACGTGTTTACTCTTTGCGTTTTAACCTGATATCCGTAAAGATCTCGTTGTTCACTTCCGAAGATAAGGCCAAAAATCGTTCGTATTGCTTCAATACATCCGCGATAATTTCTTTTTGGGTAAAGTATTCAATCGTGTACCCCAAGCGATTGTCGCTAAAAAACGTTGTTGGAACGAAAGACTGATTTGTCATGACCCCCGGGACGTTTTCTTCCTTGACCAGAAAACTAGAGTTGGTTTTGGCTTGGTTGCGAACGCCATACGTAAAATCATCGATCAACGCGTGGTGGATGGTGAGCGACAATTCCGACGGGTTCTCTGCCGTTTTTAGCGAAGCGCTAATACCCCGCCGGTTGAATTCCGAGGCTAGTTCGTCGAGTGCCGGACGAACGGTTTGCTGCATAAAAAGGTCCACGTACCCCTGGGTTTTAAGGGATACAATTCGCTCCAGGCGCTCCTGCCATCGTTCCCCCGACCAATTGCTGGTGGCGGGGGAAAAGCCCCGGCTGTGGTAATGATGGTCTACGATTAATCCCTGAATGAGGCTATAGCAGAACAGCAGCATAATAACCGAAAACGGCAACGCCGTAATCAAGGTCATCGTTTGTAAGGATTGCAATCCCCCGGCGTTGAGCAACACCAGGGCTAATGTGGCCAGCAGGACACCCCAAAACACGAGTTGCCATTTCGGGGATTTAACGGCCTGATGGGAGCCAATCGTATTCATGACATAAATGCCTGAATCGGCCGAGGTGACAAAAAAGACAAAGATGATGAAAATAGCCAAGGTACTGGTGACGCCAGCGGCCGGGAAATAATCCAGGAATCGGAATAGCAGTTCATCCGCCTGGCCAACCATCCTGCCTAAAGCCCCCTGGGCCACCGTGCGATCCAACCACGTGGCGCTATTGCCAAAAACGGTCATCCAAAAAAAATTAAAGACTGTGGGAATCAGCAAGACGGCAGCGATAAACTCGCGGATGGTGCGTCCCTTTGAAATGCCGGCAATAAACAAGCCCACATAAGGCGCCCAGGAGATCCACCAGGCCCAGTACAGAATCGTCCAGCTAAAAAACCAGGGCTGACTGGCCGGTTCATAGGCATACGTGTTAAACGTTAGATTCACGACCTGATTGAAGTAGTAGCCGATTCCTTCCGAAAAAGAGCCCAGTAAGAAGACCGTTGGCCCCAAAACAAGGATGAAGAGCATAAATAAAACCGCACTTACGATGTTTAGGTTGCTCAAAAATTTAATTCCTTTACTGACCCCGGAGGTAGCCGACAAAATTGAAACTACCATGATTACGATGACAATGACCACCTGATACCCGAATCCCTTGCTGGGAATGATGCCTACTTCCACCAGCCCCGCGTTAAGTTGAACTACCCCAAAGCCTAGGGTGGTTGTAATGCCAAAAAACGTACTGCACAGCGCAAAGGTGTCGATGGCATCGCCAGCGATGCCGTTGATTTTATTTTTTAAAATTGGGTACAAGCAACTGCGCAGCGAAAGGGGTAATTTATAGCGGTAGGTAAAGTAAGCCAACGACAAACCGACAACCCCATAAATCGCCCAGGCATGAATTCCCCAATGAAAAAAGGTGTACAGCTGGGCATTTTTGGCGCGCTGGACAGCATCATACTGCCGAAAGGTTGGGTCTGAAAAATGGGAAATGGGCTCGGCCACGCTGAAATACATCAGACCAATGCCCATTCCAGCCGCAAACAGCATTGATATCCACGAAAAAAAGGAATACTCCGGGACCGAATCCGTATCGCCTAACGGAACCGCGCCATATTTGCTAAAAACCAGAGCGACCAAAAACAAGGCGAAAAAAGTCACTGACCAAACGTAAACCCAGTTTAAATTGGTAAAGATCCAATCCTGAACTTGGCCCAAAAAGGCAGCCGTCAACCCCGGAAAGACGCTGGAAACAACCGTAACGGAAAGAATGAAGAGCAAACTGGGTACCATAATCCCTTTTCTGAAGGTGGATAGGGTAGAAATGTGGTTTTGTAGGCCCATGATTGTTGTTGGTTTTACCTGCTCGACTTCGGTAGGCCCAATGAGCCTACGGGTTGAAAAGGACAGCAGGTACCCTAGTTAGGAAAAATAACCATTGGTGCTACCCTGAACTGAGCGACCGGCCCTTACGAACTTTAACAAAGTCATCCAGAAAGCAAAAAAGTAGGCCCGATGGCTACGGTGTTTTTTGCTGGTCTAATCACGCTCTTTTCGGGCACCTTCAAGACGAAAGAAAAGCAGCTGATGCTCAGCTGCTTTAGGGGAGGGAGTTTTTGAGCCCTTTGGCTTACTTTTTTGGACTATACCGCAGGAATGATTCCTCCAGCAAACGGGACGACCACTTCCCATCAAGGGAGCCGCACCAGTCGAGCCGGAAGAGCATGTTCTTTGTTTAATTTCTTGGCAAATTGGTAATGGCCCTTGGGAGCCATAAGGTATAAGTGACCCTCATTTCGAGCGGCCAAGACACTCATTAGTTTAAGTTTGGAGACGAGTCGATTGACGTTATGGGTTTTGAGAATGACTTCAAAATAAGACTTTTCGTGAAACTGTTTGCCCGTTACATCCGGAACAAATTCTTCATCATCCTGTTGACGGCCGTAACCGCTCGGCGCTTCGAATGCTTCGTTTTCGGGTAGGTTTGCCTTGATGCTTTCAAAACCCTGTGATTGAACCCAGGTGATTACTTGCGAAATATAGGGTTGTTTATTCATTGCAGTTAGATTAAATGGGATGGCCAGGTGTGCACCCGTAGCCGGGACCTGGTATTTGTTGAAATAGGCTTGGCTCGGTTCAGGGCTAAAAAGAACGGCCACCTTGCCCGTACAAACGGGGACCGACTGATCAAAAAATTAAATTAGTTGCCCTCCCCCAATCTCCTGTTATTTAATGCCGCAGACCGAAGGCATGAGGGCCGAGATCAGATTCGTTCAAAAACAACGGCAAGCCCATCCGGCAGGAAGGTCAGCGTTTTACGGGCGGAATGAAACAGCCCCGTGTGAACGTTCAGTAAGGGCCGACGCTTCCTGGCTAAGTCAGTTGACATGCGGTGTAAAACGCACCCGGCGCTTGCTTGATATAGACTCAATCCTGGAAAGCCCGAATTAATTATTCATTTTACGAACCCAATGGCTCATAAGAAGGATAAAACGACCTAAAGCTAGGCAGGCTGGGAAGCAGTCTACCGTGGGAAGGAGTGCTGGTATTTCCGCTAAAAGTAGGGGGCCGCACTGCCAGCACCGGAACGGTAGCCCGGCTGATAAGCTGTTTGATAAAAGGACTGGTTACCCAGTGCCAGAAGTCCAAATCCGCTGTGCTGACAATCAGATCAGCACCCAATTCTTCAGCCTGTCGGACAAGGGTTTGAACGGCCGAATCCGTTTCGGCAACCAAACCATTCGTTTCAATCGCGTCTTCATCCAGTCGTTGGTTGAGCAACGACATGGCCATACGCACGGACTCGCTTTTGAGCGGTTCTTTCCCATGTGGTAAGCCCAGCAAGGTCAGATGAGCGTTGTTTTTCTGAGCAATGATTCGGGCTAAATCGTATTTGTCCAGGACGCCCAAAACGGGACGAACAGGGAAAAGAATCCGCTTGAAGTCTGATGATTGAACCGACTCAGGAACCGTTAATACGGGACAAGGGGCCTGTTTCAGGGTGCGGTAGGCTTTGGGGCCCATTAGGGACCGGAACAGGCCTGAACCTTTAGGGGTCCCCATGATTATCAAATCAGCCTCCACCTGGTGGGAGACTTCTGAAATCCGCTCGACGACCGGGCCAATTCGGCATTTCGCGGCATAGGGAACGGTCAGCCCAGTCATAACTTCGGCTGCCCATTGGGTAAGGCGCTGGGTTTCACGGTGCAGTATTTCCTCCCTCGGTAAGGAAACCGCCAGGCCCTCACCAGAGGGAAACGCAAAGTGATCGGGATCCACCACGTGCAGCAGCCAAAGCGTGGCCCCATGCCGGCGGGCCATCGCTGAGGCCAAGTACAACACGCTTCTAGCCATGTTCTTATAGTTGACCGGAACCAAAATCCGGCGAATCGTTGCGTTTTTCATACGGGTCGAGGGTAATGTGAAATAGTAAGCTGTATCATGAAAACAGCTCTTTTTGCTCCAGTAAACACCTTTCCGGTCCCCTTTTCGTAATATGGAGCGGGGCAGCGCCCGAATGGTTTCGGTTGAAATTTTCGGTGTTCCGAAAGAAGTTTCGGACATCACTCATCCAGTTGACCCGCTCATACTGCTAACGGGCGTATTGATCCTTCCTGGTTTCCAGCGATGCCAACTCGTTTCGTTTTGCCCGACTCGTCCAAGCAGGGATAGCGGGCCTGGCACCCTTTAGGGGACTACGCAGCGATCTGATGGACGCCCATTTTGTGGTAAGCGGTGACGCCTGATGGTTACGCTAAAAGGAATGGACGGTGTATCTCGGTCGGTACAAAGGTGCATCTGCCAGCTTAATAGCACCTTAAGCTGGCCTTAGAATATACTTAGAGAAGTTTAATGGGTACAGCGATTTGAACGTCTTTTAGGCCGGCACGAATGCATCAACGAACCCTCGATCGGTCGAAAAGACGACCATCCTGTCCTTGCCATTCATGCTGAAATTGTTATTTTTTCTTGATTCTCTAAACTTATTCTAAGAAAATATTAAGCTCCTTTTTAGAACTAAGGCTCATCTTGCGGACAGGCCTTGCCAGGTTGGCAGGGTGTCATTCCTAAAAAAGCCTATGAAAACCTCCATTAAAACCCTATACTTACTGACCAGCTTATCCGCCAGCGCTCTGGCGCAAGCTCCTACCACGGATGCAACCGAATTAATGAATATGGGCCGATTTGATGAAGCGAAGCGCATGCTTAGCGAACAGGCGGCCAAAAATCCATCCTCACAAACCTATTTTGAAATCGGTTACGCTTACCTGCGATCGGGCCAGCCTGATTCGGCCCGGATCTGGTTCCAGAAAGGGGTGCCCGTCGATGAAAAGCGTGTTCCACTCAACAAAACCGGCTTGGCAATTACGGATGTGGTAGTGCAAAATAGCGCAGCGGCCACACCTATCCTGGCGGAAGTCATCGCGAAAAGCAAAGGCAAAAATGCCCAAATTCTGTACCGCATTGGGGAGGCCTTTACCGGTTATCTTACCCCTGATAGTGGCTCGATCAGACCCCGCTATCCCCAGGCCGTCGATGCAACCAAAGCCATTGCGTATTTGAACCGGGCGGCCAGTCGAGACAAAAAGAATGCCGCGATTCAGCTGGCTCTGGGTGACGCCCATCACCTGAACCGTGAATCCGGTACGGCTATCACCCGCTACGAAACGGCGCTGGAATTAGGGATGAATCCGGCCAGGGTCTACCAACGCATTGGGGATATCTACTGGCAGGGCCGTAATCTAACGCTGGCCGTTGACCACTACAAAAAGGCCATTGAAGCCAGTCCTTCCTATGCACCGGCGTATCGGCAGTTAGCCGAATTGTACTACCTGGTCAACCAGTATAAAAACGCAGCTAACTACCTGGATCAGTACAGGCAGGTAGCAGGAGATAGGCGGCCTGAAATCGTGTTACGATCCGCACAGTTTCACTTCCTGGCCAAAAATTACCAAAAAGCGGTCTCTATCATCGATAGCAACCGGTCGCTGCTGGCTCAGAACCCCATTGTCTACCGCATCCAGGGCTGGGCATACGCATCCTTACAAGAACCCCAAAAATCCATCGAAAACCTCACTACCTTTTTGGAAAAAGCACCGGAAAAGACCCTGCCGGATGATCATAAGTATTTAGGCCAGGCTTACCTGGCGACTGAAACAACCGTAGACGATTCGCTGGGGGTCTCCCACCTGGAGAAAGCGGCTCCGGGCGATACCAGTGAGAACCTGTACAGCGAAGTTGCCAAGTATTATTACCGAACCAAGCAGCATCCGAAAGCCGTTGCCTCGCTGGATTCGGCGGCCAACCTCGGATTTAAAGCCGACATGCAGGATCTATTTCGGTACGGGATGAGTAACTACACGCTGGGTTTCCAGCGCGACAGCCTGGGAAAACTGGTACGTGATACCCTTCGGTTCGCAAAAGCTGATTCAGCCCTTGCCCTGGCCCAGCAGGGGGCACCCGACTACGCTCCGACGGTATTGTACCGGGCCAAAGCAAATTATTATGCGTATACGCCTGAAGAAGCCGTCCAAAATGGGAAGGCCAAACTTTATTTTGAACAGTTTATCACAATGGTTGCCGAAAAGGAGGAAGACCGCCAGCGGTACAAAAAAGATCTCGCTTTGGCCTTTACGTATTTAATTTCGTATCATGAACGGGTTTCAAAAGATGACTCCTCCCGTGAGGAATGGCTCAAGCGGGGTCTAACCATGCTTCCCGACAATAAAGATCTGGCTCAAATCGCATACCCGGAGCCGGAGGAGACTCAAAAGTAGCCTCGATTCACTCGGTTGGGCAATGCTGTCAGCGCAAAACAAACGCTGACAGCATTCTCTGGGGCAAGAAAACCAGTTAGCTATTCATCGCCAGCCGCTTTTATTCGGTACTAAGGCTTTCGCTTGGGTGTTTACGTTCAATGGGCCTAATTGCCAGGTAAGCTTTGAAGGAAATGAACCCGTGCCGGTGAACCGGTAGCCTACTCTTTTGCCGAAGGATCGGTGAAAGAGTAGGCTCGGGAATTAGAGGTTGATCCTTATCAAAGCACCAACTTTTCTCTTTTTATAATCACCGTAGCGACGACCCGGCCTCTTTGTCAACTTTCAGTTGCGACTTACTGGAGCGTTTTTAGCGCACTTTATAGGAGAAATAAGGTTGAATTACCCCGACATTTCAAAGCAGAACGGCATTCCCTTTATTTTAAAGAAATCCTTTTAAAATCCCGCGTCAAGTCCGTCAGCGATTGCTCGATTCCCATCCGTTCCAGCGACGACGCCCCCACAAATCCGTGCACATCGGTATGAGCAAGAATATGGCGCACATCGTCGGGCGTATTCACGGGCCCTCCGTGGGTTAGAAAGAAAATGTCGGGATTCACTTCACGACCCGCGTCGGCTATTTGCTGGGTTCGTTCAATGGCATAATCCATCGAAACAGCCGCTCCCGTTACACCGATGGAGCCTCCCACGGTCGTGCCGACATGGGCAACAATGGCATCGGCGCCCACTTCCGCCATTTTACGGGCTTCTTCCGGTGTGGCCACATACACTATTGAAAACAAATCCATCATCGTTGCCAAACGGATCATTTCAACTTCTTTATCAAAACCCATTCCGGTTTCTTCCAGCACCTGCCGGAAATGGCCGTCAACAATGCAATGGGTTGGGAAATTGTTGACCCCTGAAAAACCCATCTCTTTCACCTTCAGCAAATGATGCCACATTCGGCGACGCGGATCGGAACCGTGCACACCACAGATCACCGGTATTTCTTCAACCACCGGCAGCACTTCAAATTCGCCGATTTCCATTGCTACGGCATTGGCATCGCCGTATCCCATTAAACCCGCCGTCGAACCGTGTCCCGCCATTCTGAACCGCCCGGAATTGTAGATAATAATCAGGTCTGCCCCCCCTTTTTCGATGAATTTCGCACTAATACCGGTACCTGCACCCGCTGCAACGATTGCTTTTTTCTCTTCAATGTTTTTTTTCAAACGGTCTCTAACTTCCTGTTTCGTGTAAGGATTTCCCTTACCTGTCCATGGGTTTGGCATGATGTATTGTAACGCTAATTGATGGAATGACTGTTCTTTTTCTGTAAAAGGCCAAGCAAGGTACGAACTAATGTTTCGGCAAAGGCCGGATCATTGATATGGAGGTCGGTTTCAACTACCCTGATGTGTTCACCCGCGTGCTGCCGGATGGCATCGAACAGAGCGGCATTTGCTTCCGGCTGGTAAAAAATCGCCCCATCAGCATCGACCTGCGATATACCCCGCAGTGGAATGACAATGGAAGCCGGGGCCTGCGAGCGGCTTACCCGCTCGGCCAGCTTTTCTCCCAGCATCCGGTTTTCCTCCACATTGGTCCGCATCAGGGTTACATCCGGTGCCCAGCTATAAAGCTGCCGGTCCCGGTACTGAACCGGCACCATGTCAAGGTGCGCAAAATTAACCATATCCAGACATCCCGGTACAACGACCTGTGGAATGTTCATGTCCGTTGCCGCCGTAAGTCGGTTTGGACCGGCGCTACAAATGCCCCCGCATAAGTCGTCGGCCAGTTCCGTTGTCGTCACATCAAGGATAGCGTCGAAGCTGCCTTCCCGGATGAGGGCCTCCATGGTTTTTCCCCCTACACCCGTCGCGTGGAACGAAAGCACTTCATAGCCTTCGCACTTGAGTAATTCCGTGCATTTATCGACGCAGGCGGTGGTGTTACCAAACATGCTGATCGCAATGGTACCCGCCACTGCAGGATTATCCGTTGCCGTCACATTGGCCATCGCACAGATGGCCGCTGCGGCTTGTTCCACCAGCCGTTTCAGAATATGGTTCATCCCGGCCACGTCCACAACGGAAGGAATCAGGGTGATATCTTTATCGCCAATCTGCCGGGAAAGGTCTTTGGCTGCCAGGGTTGTCAGGCATAGTTTCGGAATGCCCAGCGGGATTTGCTGCATAGCCGTGAGCGCGATATACGTACCGCCCCCCCCACCCATGCCAATCACGGCTTTGATTTTTCGATCCGCTATGAGCCGGGCAGCGATCTTCGCTGCACCACGCCCCATCACATCGATCGCCTTGCCACGATCCCGTTCGGCACGGAGTTTCTCCAGGTAGTACCCCCCTTCGGAAGCAACGGTATTGGCATCAAAATCGACATCGAAAGCGCTTTGGGTACCATAAACGCCTGTATCCATCGTCATTACCTGCTCGCCATGCGCCAGAATCCTGTCTCGGAGCAAGGCAAATACCTCGCCCTTTGTATCAAAGCACCCCAGCATCAGAATACATTGTCCGTCTGCCACCATATAAAAACAGCGTTATTAAATCTACAAAAATCGCTACCCGCTCCAACGTCGACACAACTCCTTCTTTCGCAGGCTCATCGTAAGGAATGAGGCAGGTAGGTGCTCGGGATGCGAGACTGGTAAACGTCATTACGAAACCGAAGGTGAAGCCGTCGTCCAGCTCCTCGGGACATCCGTCCGACCATCTTCTTCAAGGTTTTGAAACAAGGTACGATTTGTTCTTCGGTAACCGTCCCTTTGAGCTAGAAAACCCCAAAATGTCTGTCTATGTCTTCACATAAACCTGGCTGAATGAGTCCAGGCCGTCGCTACAGTGGCTATGAGGGAGACTGCATCGTGCCTCAATTAAACCGGCAATCCCAAGCCGCAAGATTAGCGTGCTACGCGACGAATGGGTAAATTCTCCGGTGGCTGGGTAAACTAATTAATCTGATAGCCAGCAAGCAGAAAAATTTTCAGGTAAAATACTTTGCTGGACCATTTTTAACGCCTTTCTGGCCTGACTTGTTGATAGCGAATCGTTCTGGTTTAGCATCAAGAAAAGTAGTGTCAATGAGCCATGACTATATCGGCATTATCGAGTCGAAGTCATTTAACCTTCCGGTGAATCGTATTCGACATTTTAATATAGAATTTGGGCATTTCAAAAGAGATTGATTAGGTGTTTATACTTTACCTGATAACTTTCGATGGATGCGGATGAGCGAGATGGAATTCTTTATCAGCGAGACAAGATAACGCTTGGTGAGGTGGGGCTTGGGTGAAAAACTTTTGAAAGAATCCTTTCGAACTCCTCCAGACAGCTTTGATTGATAACAGGTTCAAAAGAGGAACGCTTATTATATAGTAATTTAGATGCAATTCGCTACTCAAGCAATATTCCTATCACTTAACGAGGATTTGGCTTTTTTTACTTCGTCACTAAATAAACGAGTCGATGTTCTTCGGTAATTCGCCAAGACTAGTAGCCTTCTAAGTTCTCTTTCACTCCATCAAATTTTTCCCGGAAGTTCTTCCGGAAGTCGGTATAATTGAGAACTTGCATAATCGTAGTAGTTTTTGAATATTTATACAAGTGCTTATCTAAAGAATACAAGTTAATGGGAATTAGTTACAAATGGCAAAAGATAAGGGTAAGAGCCTCGCGAATCCCGATGTTTAATTCCTCGGCGGGGTAGGCCGTAGCAGCTCGGCGAAAGCAACCTATAAGCACCTATACAACAAATCTGCTCTGAATGAAACGTACCATAATTCGGGACTACCTACTACTAGGTTTGGCACTCTTAAGTCTGAATACTTTTGCTCAGCTGGGATATCCCCCACCTTGTGATGAAGCAAAGCTGGTTAAACTAGATACTGACTCCAAAAAGCGTCAAATTCTATTTGATTTCATTCAAAATTGTGAGCAAAATCAATGGAAAAATGACAAAGGAATTGTTCTGTTGCGAGAATACCAGAATGAACAAGGTAAACTTTGTTGGTTGCTCTTACCCAGTATTGATGATGGCTATAAAGACAATCCACCTAACCGATTTGCTTCATTCAATGGAGACATAATCCTGATTTTCGATGCTGAATCAAATGGACTTATCCTCAAACCAACTGTTGGCGATAAGGACCGTTTAAATCAGTGCTTAGAGCAAATTATTGGTGATCGTGTTTATACTCGGCCCGTGATCAAAACACGCTGGACCGACGACGTTGTGCCCTTTACAAATCGAAAGGTGAAGAGAGGTGCCTCGCGAATTAGAGGGGGCAATGGAGGGAGTGTAGTTATCATTTTTAACCCTGATGGCAGCTACGAAAGGCTATTACCTCTATAAGACTACTTTAAAATATCTTACGCTCTGAAATTCACTATAATTCCGAAAAAAGTTCGACTAACACATTCATGGCTATACAACATTTATAGAAAAATATAATAAATTTGAATCCTTTTTCATCAGTATGATTTTTTTATAAAATGAGATTAAAGAACTTCATAGTTGTAGGTCTACTTTTAGTGTTAACCAGTTGCAGAGACCGAGATTTCACGGTTGATGATGTTAGTCAAAAACAGACCTTTATTATAAAAAATAGGTCTATTCTTCCATCTATAGATCCACTCGTAAAAGTTCGTGTAAAAGGTCATTTAGATGGCAAAGCTTTGGTTTACATTCCAAATGGGCCGATGATTATAGATTCAGCGTACACATTAAAACTTCGGGAAGGGGCTGTCAACAAAGAACTCTCAAGGGCTTTTACATATAAGCAATTTTCAGTTGTTTATCAGCCTATAACAGCGAAATCAGGGCATTTGGAAATCGAAGTTGATGCTCTTTAGATAAATATAATCCTGTTATATGTAGATAAATTTCACTTCTCCCAGTCCTGTCGTATAACTATTTTTTGCTATTCGATTAAAGCCATAAATAATAGATCGTTGTGAGCTATCTGCGTCTTAAAAATACAAATTATTGAACTCTGTATCGCTTTACAAAACCCATTATTTCATCCATTAATTCTTGAGGTATATCTTCCTTAGAACTTATCATTAGGTCAAATTCTGCATCGTTGGGGTCTTCTTCGGAATGTATGTCTATAATAGTCCCACGACTAATTCCATAACCATAAGAGCTTAATAGATTCCGCAATTCAGTAGAATCAGTTAAGCTTCTCAGATTTGAAACTTCCTGACGGGATAATTTAGTCCAATGAAGGCCGGTTAGAACTTCGAATTCTGAACTATGATTAACGATGTCGAAGTCTTTTCTAACGAGTGCCCCATAATCTGCCCTAGGTAGGTCATCGTCTCTTAAAGGGGGTAAAAGTTTCCAGCCTGCAGCCATATACAAAATCAGTTTTTAGTGAAGGGGTTTACGGTAACAATGTCTTGTAAGTGCCCCGAAAGGGTTTGCTAGTAAGGATAGCTGAATTAAAGCCTTCAAGTTGGGTATAGATTGGTCATTCTTATTTGGGGTCAAAAGTATTTGAGCAATAGATTCCAAGTTACGGGTGAACATGGTTAAAGACTAAATGTGTCCCCTATGGAGATTGTCTTAGCCCCTTATTAGTTGGACAGATTTTCCAAAATGGTTGAGTCGTATTCTATGGCTTCCTCCCATTTCTGTTGTGGAGTAACAAAGCCAATTGATCGATGCAATCGCTTACAATTGTAATGA